>JAXHKU010000011.1:0-59288 GCA_034523095.1 Cyclobacteriaceae bacterium
ACTGATTGCTAATGGCCATAGGTTACCTTATACTTTGTACATGATGCTTTTTAGTGGGCACTCACTCATTGCGATGTTTGCAGTTTGT
Organism: Cyclobacteriaceae bacterium; assembly: GCA_034523095.1. Taxonomy (GTDB): domain Bacteria; phylum Bacteroidota; class Bacteroidia; order Cytophagales; family Cyclobacteriaceae; genus JAAUQL01. The sequence goes on from JAXHKU010000011.1 coordinate 89, forward strand.
TGCCAACAACTAACAGGGAACATCCATCAAAATTCCTCTTCCCTATCTGCACATTGTGCAAAAATTTACAATGCGGTATTGATTTATTCAACCATTTTTCCCACCTTTCGTAAAACATACCAAACGGTCGGTTTATATGACAGACTCAAGAGCACATATTTTGACTACAGCCTTCCAACTCTTCTTTAAAAAAGGCTATAAGGAAGTGACCATGAGCGAACTGGTAAAGGAAAGCGGCCTATCGAAGGGTGCATTTTACCATTATTTCTCCAGCAAGGAAGAGTTGTACAATTATTCAATGGAAATGTTTTTGAATCTGTTTATGGATGATTTCCAGTTGGAATATGTCCCGGCTCTACAACTTGCGCGAACTCTGAAAAACTTTATAGCGGGTTCGGTCTGCTGCAGCAGAACATGAATAGCTCCACGCCTGAATCTGCCGATGCCCTGACCAATTACCTTGTTTTTCTGCAGTCGCTTATGCGAAAGCCTGAGTTCAGGCAAAAAGTTCATGATTACAATGAACGGTTTTATGTTCAATTCGAAATTGTGGATATTTAGGTGCGTGAAGTCACGCGGTGAATTGAAACAAGAGTTGGACTCGATGTTGCTGGCAAGACATCTGGCAGCATTGATGAAGGGAATTGGCACCCTCTACGCTTTTGCGGGTGCTTCGGAAACGCCCTCGGTTACTTTCTCAAACATCATAGACCAACTATTCGACCAAATTGAAATAAAAGAACGGCATAAAAATTTCAACGATGAACGGGAACAATACCATAATCCTTAAGCCGCCCCGCTGGACTTTTTAACGAGTTTCTACACAACTCCTCTTTGCCCAGACGGCCAGGGAGGTAGTTGAGAAAATGGATAAAAACTCCAGAGGCGAATATGTGATGCAGGAAATGACTATGACCATAATCCGGCCTACCTGGCAAAGGACTATCGCCTTGAAAAGCTGGGGTAGGGGACTCGATTATTCCATGATATATATCACGGCTCTCGCCAAGAAAGGTAGGTCTTTATGAAGCGCAACAAGGAGATGTGGAACTGGGTACCATCGATAGACAGGATGATAAAACTGCCGCCATCGATGATGATGCAGTCGTGGATGGGCAGCGACTTCACCAACGACGACCTTGTCCGTGAGTCATCGGTGGTGCGTGATTATGAGCATTCCGTCCCCGTGGAAGAAACGATTGACGGCGGCCGTGCTACAAGATAATTTCTAAACCCCAGCAGGTCCGGAGGCCGCTGTTGTATGGGGCAAAATTCACCTCTGGGTAACCAAAATGGAGTATATTCAGATGAAGGCTGAGTTTTATGATGAGAATGATGAACTGATAAATATCCAGTTGTTATCCGATATTAAAACTATGGGAGGTCGCACCATACCGTGCCGTTTTGAAATGATCCCGGTAGGAGAAGATGGCAAAAAGACCGTGATAGAAATAGACCGCGCCTGATATCACCACAAAGGAAATACCGGTAAAATCTTCCTCAGCAAAACATGAAAACTATACGTTAGGAGGGCAATACGATGAAATCGAACCTGATGATGGCATGGCGCAACTTGTGGCGCAACAAACGGAGGACGCTAATAACCATCGCATCCGTATTTTTTGGCGTGTTGCTTTCCACTCTGATGACATCCATGCAAGAAGGAATTCTCCTTTATAGTTCCATGATCTTGCAAAAAGTACGGTACTGTAACTTCACTTCGCTATATCCAGATACAACAGGCCGATTATTGGGAAAACAAAACCATAAACGAAAGCATGGAGCCTGCGATAAAGTTGTATCATATTGTGTCCGATGTGCCGCAAATAACCCACACAACAACCAGACTGGAGAATTTTGCCCTAGCTTCCTCTGAAGTGGTAACACGTGGGGCCATGGTTTTTGGCGTGGAACCTGACGGGGAAAACAGAATAACCGAGCTCAGCAAGTGGTTGATACAGGGCGAATATTTTCACGGTAACAATAACGGAATACTCATAGGCACCGACCTGGCGCAATACCTGAATCTTAGTCTGCACGACACGCTGGTACTGTTAGGCACGGGATATCACGGTGCCGGTGCCGCCGGCAAATTTTTTATACAAGGCATATTAAAATTCCCTAATCCCCAACTCAATAAACAGAGTATTTACATGGATTTGCCGACCTGTCAGGAGTTGTTTTCGGCACCCGGCAGAGTGAGTAGCATGATACTTATGGTCGCGGAAGAGAATCAACGTAGCCTGGCGCTGAGAAGCTGAGAGCCAGAGTAAATGCCCCTTATACGGTGTTGTCCTGGGAGGAGATGAACCCCGATCTGTTGCAAATGGTAGAGGGCGACAAAGCTGGTGGCGCCATTATGAAGGCTATTCTTTATATTCTCATTGGCTTTGGTATATTCGGCACCGTCATGATGATGGTGGTGGAAATGCACCTGGCGAGACGGGGTGAAATGGCCCCATGGGTATGCAGCGCATGAAACTTGCCGCCATCATGTTTTTTAAACCCGCATTGATAGGGCTCATAGGTGTGTTGGCCGGATTTGTAGTGAGTATTCCGATGATTATCATGTTTATATACAATCCGATACGGTTATCGGGAAACATGGCAAAAACCATGGAGCAGTTTGGCCTTGAGCCGTACATGTATTTTTCGGCCATACCTTCTGTGTTTTATGAGCAGTTGATGATCCCGGCTTGGTCATTACTTATTGCCGGATATCCACTTATCATGGCCATGAAATTGAAGGTACATTGGTCGGACGGTCCTGACATCAGTTAAGACTAATCCATAAAAAGATCACCAGATTGATTTGCGCGCAATGTGTGGCGAAACAGGCTGCGAAGCGGTGTCATCATTGTGGCTACTACACTGGGCATTTGCGCCGGTATATTCTCAGCGGCGTTTTACCAGGACCTTTATCAGCGCATCGACAAGGCCATCAGGTCAGAATTATCACATGTCCAGATCCATCATCCCGATTTTCTCAATTCCAATGAATTATGTTATTTGCGATGTGAAAAAGTCGTAGAGTAAATTCGCTTGAAGTTACCCAGCGGTACACAGCGCCAGTAGCCGGATTGTCATTTATTCCATGGTGTCGTCGGCAGAGACAGGGGCCGGCGTCAAAATCATCGGGGTTGATCCTGAGATGGAAAGGCAGGTATCGAATATTTCGGATAAAGTCCAGGAAGGGAGCTGGTTTGGCGATAGTAAGATCAACCAGGTACTGATCGGCCATAAGCTCGCCAAAAAGCTCAACGTAAAACTCAACTCCAAGGTGGTAATCACCCTGCTGGATGTGAATAATAATATCACCTACGGAGCATTCCGCGTAAGCGGCATATTCAATACACTGAAGAAGATATTCATGTTAACACCTCTCCGTCGTTATACCGATCTGTCGGCCCTTATCAACCTTCCAGCGGGAGCAGGACATGAAATAGCCATTATGGCTAGGAACAATGACGGGAAAAATCACGCCCCTACTTATCAAGCTAAAGCAGATAATACTTAAATGGAAGTATTGAACTGGCTGTAGCTGAGCCCTGGGAGACGAATACCTCACCTCGGCCATGGACGTAATGATGTATATTTTCATCATCATTATCCTTCTTGCGCTGCTTTTTGGCATTATCAATACCATGCTGATGGTGGTACTGGAGCGTGTAAAGGAGTTGGGTATGCTCATGGCGGTGGGAATGAACAAACCCCGCATTTTTATGATGATCCTGTATGAGAGCATATTCCTATCGCTTACTGGCGGATTCATTGGGATCGGTGGAGGGGTGCTTATCGCCAAATACTTTGAAACCCATGCCATCAATTTATCGGCCTGGGCCGAAGCATATACTGATTTGGGCTATGATCCTTTTGTTTACACCGTATTGGATTGGGGTCTCATAACCAATGTCGCCGCAATGGTGATAATTACCGGCATTACAGCCGCTCTATACCCTGCCTACAAGGCATTGCAGCAGGATCCAAGTGAAGCATTGAGAACGGAATAGATTTAACAAAGTAAATAATGAGTATCATTCAAATTCAAAACCTGACCAAAATCTATGACGGCGCCCAGATAGAGGTGCGTGCTGTAGATGGTGTGAATCTCACTTTCGACCGGGGCGAATTTACCGCTATCGTAGGACCGTCGGGTTCGGGCAAGACCACCTTCCTCAACCTGCTCGGTGGCCTCGATAAGCCTACCAGTGGAAGCGTGGTTGTAGATGGCACCAATATATGGAGCCTGAGCAGCCGTCGGCTCATCGATTTCCGCCTGCACAATATCGGTTTCGTATTCCAGGCGTACAACCTGATCCCGGTGCTCACAGCACGTGAAAACGTGGCATTTATCATGGAGCTCCAGGGTACGCCTAAAGCAGAAAGAAATCAACGGACTGCTTCTTCTGCGGGTGCTGAGGTCCAGCGACCCGGTAGCCCACAGTCGGCCCAATAAAATGTCAGGAGGACAGCAACAGCGGGTAGCTGTGGCAAGGGCGCTGGCGTCGAAGCCAAAATTCATCCTCGCCGACGAACCTACTGCCAACCTCGACTCCAAATCGACAGAAACATTGCTCGACATCATGGAGCAGCTGAATAAAGAGGAGGACATCACCTTTATTTTTTCTACGCACGACGCCCGGGTGATGAAGAAAGCCCGCCGTATCGTGACCATGGAAGACGGCAAAGTGCTGAGCGACGAGCGAAAATAAGGTATGGCACGCCATGGATTTTCGACACATCTTTTCAGGCCAGCAGCGGTCAGAGTCCTCTTCATGGCATTGGGGCTATTGGCTGTCGTGCAAAATACGGCCGAAGCCCAGGAGGAAGAAACACAAAAGTTCGATTTTAAGGGTTATCTGAAAATCCTACGGATGGCGACTTTTCAAGGAAGTGGAGTATGAGGTCACCGACAACCTCGTACACAACCGGCTGGAGTTTCGTTACTTTCCGCAAGAAAAAATAAAGATCGACCTCGAAATGAGGAACAGGCTGTTTTTTGGTGAAGCCGTAAAACTCTTCAATGCCATGGACACCATCAACAGCTACGGCGATTTTATAGGCCGCGACAACGGGTATTTCGACTTGTCGTTTACCTGGGCGGAAGGGACATCCTATGTGCTCAATACCACGATCGACCGTTTTTTTATCGATTACACTGTCGGCAATTTACAGGCTCGGGCAGGCCGGCATCGCATCAATTGGGGTAGTACTTGTTGGTTTAACGATGTATTCAATGCCTATTCATATTTCGATTTCGATTATGAAGAAAGACCCGGCACCGACGCCGTGCGGCTGCAATATTTTACCGGCTCCACCTCCTCAGCGGAGTTCGTCTATCAACTTGGCGACTCCATCGATGCCATGTCGTTTATGGGATTGTACCGCTTCAGCAGGTGGCAATATGACATACAGTTTCTGGCAGGCCAGGTGAAGCGCGACCTCGTGATCGGAACGGGGTGGTCGGGCGATATCGAAGGCGGCGGATTTCGTGGAGAATTCACCTATTTCCATAACAAGGACAGCCTCAGCGATCCTGTCGGGCAGTTGGTCGCCTCCGTTTCTGGCGATTATACTTTTCCCAACAGCCTTTACCTGCAAGCGTCGGTGTTATACAATAGCAAGGGCAGCACTGGCAAGGCCGGCATCCCCAACCCGGCAATAATACTTCGTGAGACCTCAGCAAAATATCTCACTTTGTCCAGGATGGATCTGTTCGGCCAGAACAAGCGATGTCGTCCTTGTGGAATGTTGGCTGCGCGTCGATCGTAAACCCATATGACGGTTCGTTTTTTCTGGCACCCTCAGCTGCGCATTCCTTGTCCGACAGCATGGAGCTGCTATTTTTGGCCCAGATTTTCAGCGGTGAGCCGGGCGAAGAATTTGGCGGGATAGGAAAACTGTTCTATTTCCGGTTGAAATGGGGTTTTTAGTAGGAAATTTTGAATTTTTATCTTTGAATTGTCAAAAAAACATCGATTAATTAATTTTTTTGTTCTTCTTTCAACTTTTATAAAAAATTCGTGTCTAATCAACTGATCAGCGGATAATTGACACTAATTTCTGGAAATATCAACAAGACAACAGATGGCTTTTAGATTTGCACTTTATTTACTCACGGTCACACTATTTTATTTTTATTGCCGGCAACAAAAAATACTTGTGTAGGACCTCGATGTTAATCACGATAGCCCCATAAACGAATTCGGAGGTATGATCGGCCAGCTACAGTTATTCGTTATAAAAGTGTGGATTCACTCAGTAACTCAGTACAAAAATCCATAATCCGTAAAGTCCCGCTTCACTGTATTGACCCTCATTGCCATCCCCGGAATAAAAATCTGTCGAGGATTAATTATTTTTCCCTGCAAATCAGTATCTTATACTTGTAATTTCAATACTGCTTCTTTTTCATGTCATAGTAATTTAATGCTGTTCTAACTTACAGGAAGATTATTCGGGGCAACCTGTAATCCTGATTTGGTAAATTCCTGTATTTTCCAGTATTTGGATTTGCCAATTTGTCATTTAAACACTCATAAGATGCAAAACTATCCATGGTTCAAAATTATTGCCGAAGGTAGACCATGTATTGAATATTTGTATCTGTATCAATTCTACGGTTGATCTTATTGAAAAAAACTTCAGAAAGTATGGCGACCTTATAGCCTATGAAAATATGTAAGACACTGACTTTTAATGAAGTTGATAAATTGGTTGCCAGTTTGCCAGTTTTTTGCAGAATCACGCCAAGCTGCAAAAAGGAGATCGGATAGCCATCCAAATGCCGAATCTACTTCAAATGGGTAGTCGCGGCATTTGGAGATATTTCGGGCAGGTTTGATCATTGTGCAACAGGCAACCCGCTCTACACTCCGCGGGAAATGAAACATCAGTTCAATGATGCCGGTGTGAGAGCCATAGTGATACTTGCCAACTTTGGCCAGAACCTGGAGAAAATCATCAAGGAAACTCCCATCGAAACGGTAATAATCACCGAAATCGGCGATATGCTTGGCGGTTTTAAAAAAACGCTGGTAAACTTCGTCGTTAAGAATGTGAAAAAAATGGTGCCGCCATTTTCGCTGCCTGGCGCTCTTCCATTCAATGAGGCAATGAAAAAAGGTGCTGGCGGTGCATATACCCGGCATCGCATTGACAGTGAGGAAGTAGCCTTTTTACAGTACACAGGTGGTACCACAGGCGTATCTAAAGGCGCCATGCTGACCCATAGAAACATTCTGGCTAATATGGAACAAATCAGTGCATGGATGTTGCCGAAACTGAAGCATGGGGAAGAAACCGTCATTACTGCATTGCCCATGTACCATATCTTTGCGCTGACCGTCAATTGTCTGGCGATGCTGCATATCGGCGCGATGAATATCCTTGTCACAAATCCACGCGATATGCCGGCATTCATCAAAACAATGAAGAAATTCAAGTTCTCCATATTCACTGGAGTAAACACTCTTTTCAATGTGGCACTTGCTCCAATCAGGGACGAAAAGCCTTTGCGAAGTAGATTTTTCGAAGTTTAAAGGTTGCGGTTGGCGGTGGCACTGGCAGTTCAGGATGCTGGTGGCTATGCGACTGGCAAAAACTTACGATGTCGGCATTGCGGCAAGAAGGAGTATGGGCTCACCGAATCTTCGCCGGTATTGAGTTGTAATCCCAATCGATGGAACCTGAGCGAATTGGCACTATTGGCATACCTGTGCCAAGCACTGACCTGCGGATACTCGATGATATGGGCAAAGAAGTGCCGATGGGTGAGGCAGGTGAAATATGCGCCAAAGGCCCACAGGTAATGAAAGGCTATTGGCAGCGACCTGATGAAACAGATAACGTATTTATCAATGGATATCTTAAAACCGGAGACATTGGTTTTATCGATTCCGATGGATTTTTCAAGATTGTTGACCGGAAGAAAGAAATGATCAACGTGTCTGGGTTCAATGTTTATCCAAATGAAATCGAGAACGTAATCTCAGGACATCCCAAGGTGCTTGAGGTAGGAGCGATCGGTGTGAATGACGAAAAATCTACTGAAAAAGTGAAAGTTTTCATTGTGAAAAGGATGAATCACTTACCGTCGAGGAGATCATCGCTTATTGCAAGGAAAACATGACAACGTACAAAATACCTAAGCAGGTTGAGTTCAGAACAGAACTTCCAAAATCCAATGTCGGAAAAATACTTCGCCGCGTGCTCAAAGAGCAGGAGGAGGGCAAGCAGCCGGCTTGATACTGTAAGTGCGGATCGTCACGACCATTGGAAATTTACTTGGTATTAGTAGATACTGGCTGTTCCTGAAAATATCGGAGCGGCAGCCCGCGCACTAAAAACCATGGGTTTTAGCGAATTAAGGCTTGTAAATCCGACAAATCACCTTTCGGATAAAGCCCGCTGGTTAGCTCATGGTTCAACGGATATTTTGGATAATGCGAAAGTCTTTACTTCCCTGGAAGACGCACTTATTGATGTTGATTTTTCTATCGGAACCACCGCGAAAGAGCGAAGTGCCAAACAGGATTATTATCCGCCTGAAGAAGCAAAGGAGATAGTGCAGTCGAAAGAAGTGCGATTCGAAACGCAGCAATCGTTTTTGGACGCGAAAGAAGTGGCCTTACCAACAGTGAATTGCGCCTTTGCAATATTGCCTCAACGATTGCCATAAAAAATCCATATCCTTCCCTCAACCTGGCTCAGTCGGTCATGTTATATGCCTATGTTTTTTCAGGTTTGTCGAGGCCCCCAGATGCTGAAACACATTTGCCTGATCAGGCCTATACGGATCTGATGGCAAATACTATCGCGTTATTTCAAAAACTGGGGATCGACCGGAATGAAAACCTGTATCACCGATTGCTCGAACGTCTCGCCGCCGCCAACGCCAATGATTCGAGGTTATTACTCTCTGTTCTGGCCAAATTATTACCCATGCTGGAGAAAAATCATTAATCGGTGAGGATTAATTTAGGACACCTATTCAAAAAATGATCGTTTTATTGCGATACACAAATACTCGATCTGTTGAAAACCAGTTTCAATGCATTTGAAAGAACGATTTTCTCCACATCCTTTCCTGCTTTCGCCATCATAGCAGCGTCGTTTTTGTGATTGGTATGGATGACATCCTGATTAATGATGGGGCCCTCATCGAGATTATCATTCACAAAATGCGCTGTAGCTCCAATAAGTTTCACCCCTCGTTCAAAGGCTTGTTCATAAGGTCTGGCACCAACGAATGCAGGTAAAAAAGAATGGTGTATATTGATAATTCGATTGTTGAACTGGCTTGTAAATGTTGAGGTAAGTACCCGCATATACTTGGCAAGAACCAGATACTCCGGATTGTAGGAGGATAGGATACTAAGGATTTTTTCCTCGTGTTCTTTTCTCTCCATTTTTTCCGCAGGAACATGATAAAAGGGTATCCCAAACCTTTCCGTGAAATCCTTTAGATAATCGTGGTTACTGATAACGGCCTGGATATTCGCCTTCAACTCGCCGAAATGATGACGCATCAGCAAATCACCGAGACAATGGTACTCTTTAGTGGCGAAAACGACGATGTCTTTCTTTTTCTTTTGGTGAATTTGAATAACAGCTTTGTCAGGGCAGCACCTTGCTTAGTTGTTGAAATGCCTTAGCACGACTGAGTTCGCCTGTAACTTCTGAACGCATGAAAAAATAATTATTCCTATGGTCAACGAACTCCTCGTTTTCGATGATGTTTAGCCCGGCTGAGAACAGAACGCCGGAAATTTCGTGAACCAGACCTTTCTGGTCGGGGCAATCAATTTTTAGTATGTATTGCATGAGAAGTTTTTAGGTAGTGCGGCAAATTTAGTTGCCGTGCAGTAAACTTCGGTCAAAGTGAGAGCCTTTTTCAATCGCCTTGGTTATCCTCTTCACAACCTCATGCAATTCGTCCGTCGATTTTTTCATGTGAAATATGACCGGGTGGCGCTCACTTTTCAATTCGGTCTCCATGATATTCACTAAACCGAGAATACTGCAGAGCGGCCCGCGCAGCAGGTGGGCATTGATATAGGCATATTCGGCAAGCACTTTATTCTGCTGCTCCAGATTATGGGTACGGTCGCGAACGTGCTTTTCAAGGTTTGAATTGATGTCGCTGATTTCCTTGTTGCTCTTTTTTAATTCTTCATTAATCGTTGCGATTTCTTCCCGCTGTCTTATTAGCAGGCTGTTTTGCTCCTCGATTTCCAGTAGTTTATCTTTCAGTTGGCTGTTCAATTCTTCGATCTCCTGGTTTTGTCGCTTCAGTTGGCTGATGTCCTGCGACATCACGAGCACCTTTCTGGGCTTACCCGATTCATCGTAGATGGCACAGTAGTTTTCTTTCAAGTGGTACACAACATTATTGACCATGATACTCACCTCGCAACCTGAACGAGTTCCACTTAATACTTCATCCCACATGTTGGAATTGTCTTCCACTTCATGGAATTCTACCAGTTTTACAGTCTGCAATTCATCGTAGCGCTTGCCGATGATTTCTGCCGCTTCCAACTGAAATAGCTGCTGCTTTTCCTGGCTAATTTTCAATATTCTTCCTTCCGTGTCCATTTCACCAACCATCAGGTGGGAATCGTACATTGTATTGAAAATTCTGCGGTTTTCGGCCTCACGCGCGGTAAGTGTTTGTTGCGTTCGGGTAAGTTTATCAATGATATCATTCAGTTCGTCCTGAACCGCCAATAATTCATGGTTTTTTATTTCAATGAACTCCCGCTGCACAATAATCTCTTCCTGCTGCTGAATCAATTCCTCATTTTGCCCAACGATTTCGTCGTTTTTGTTTTTAAGTTCCTTGTTAATGGTAGAGATGATATCATTCTTTTCCTTGAGCAGATCAAGGTATTTTTCTTTTTCAGACTGAAACACCCTGGAAAGCACCAGGATAATAGCTGATAGCCCATTATATACGAATGCGTAAAAGATCATCTCGTACCTCTTATTATATTCGACGGCTATGTTAGTTTCAGTATTTGTAATAAACATCAATACAAAAACGGTGATAAATGTGGCAAATAGCCAGGCGACAGAGGCATTTCTGTTGATAAGCAGATTGGCGGACAAGGGCAAAAAAGCAAGCCAAGGTACCAGCGAAGAATACATGAGTCCGGAAAAGTAAATCAGCACTAAAGCTGCCAGGTAACTAAATACCAGATATAGATGTGAAATGGTCAGGTGGTTAACTCCGGCACGAAGCATATAAGCGAGCATGGTAAAAAGCCATGCCATGATGGTCATCACTACCATCGATTGGGTAAAATCGATCACCAGGGCAATGATTACATACAGAAGTGAAAAGAGTGCCGTTACCAGGCAAAACTGAAGGATCAATCTTGCCTGGGAAAGCCTGATGAAATCTTTATTGATGTACCTGAAGAGGAAATAATTGTACAGTTTATCCATCGCCACAAGCCGGTGATATATGAAAAAATAAAATACAAAAATCGGCGATCGAACGTGTATTCAAAATCCATTTACGTGGATCATCGGAAGATGTGAGTTAAAAATGAAAATTGAAGCATTTCACGGTTTTATTTACGGGGCTTTTTAAAGACAGGTGCTCAGCATAATTCCACTAGTCTGGATTTGAATAAAAAAAGATTTGTCGGGCAATGGCATTTTCCGTAATTCGTGGAATTAAATAAAACGCCGTGAACAGAATATTTAAAATAGTCATACTACTCCTTTTTCTATCTATGAGCTTTTGGGCGATGGGCCAGAAACCGGCACATTATAGCTCCGCGGAAATATTGCACCGCATGCAAAAGCTCAATGTACTTGGCAATGTCCTGTACGTTGCAGCTCATCCTGACGACGAGAACACATCAATGATCACCTACATGGCAAATGAGGTAAAAGTAAATACGGCCTACTTTTCCTTTACACGTGGCGATGGAGGGCAAAATCTGATCGGGCCGGAATTTGGTGACCAACTCGGTGTGATCAGAACTCAGGAATTGCTGGCAGCCCGCCGCACCGATCGCGGCTCCCAATACTTCAGCAGGGCAATTGATTTCGGCTATTCAAAGAATCCGGAAGAAACATTTAGTATCTGGAACAAGGAAGAAGTTCTTGGTGATCTGGTCTGGATAATTCGCAAATTCCGACCTGATATAATCATCACCAGGTTTAATACGATTCCGACAAATAACCACGGACATCATACAGCCTCAGCAATACTGGCTGAAGAAGCATTTGACCTGGCCGCAAATCCCAACAGCTATCCGGATCAGTTGAAGTTTGTTTCGACATGGCAACCCAAAACTCTATACTGGAATACATACCCATGGTTTCGCAGCGATTACCAGCGAGATACAGCTGATCTTCTCAGTGTTGATATTGGCAGGTACAACCCGGTGCTGGGAATGTCCTATTCTGAGATTTCTGCACTCAGCAGGAGTAACCATAAGAGCCAGGGATTTGGCGCCACAGGATCGAGAGGTTTGCGGAAAGAGTATCTTCAATATGAAAAGGGAACCAAGGCTGAAAACAATGTATTTGAAGTGGTGGATATCAGTTGGGGCAGAGTGTCGGGCGGAGTGAAGATTCAGAAACTGGTGGATCAACTCATATCGCAATATAATGCTGAAAACCCATCAGCCAGTCTTTCAGCCCTTTTGGAAGTCAGGAAAAATGTACAGCAGCTCAAGGATGAATTTTGGAAGGACAAAAAAACAGCCGAAATCGATGCGTTGATTGCAGCCGTCACAGGGCTTTATCTTGAAAATAAGTGCTCCTGAATATTTTGCCTGTCCCGGCGATTCCATCCTTTTTCAAGTGGAGGCTATCAATCGCTCTGGCGCAAACATCATCATGGACAGTATTTTATTACCCGATGGTTGCAGTACAAAAACTGGTCTTAGCTTGAGTAACAATGCCGGTCAAATAGTAAAGGTTAATTATCTTATTTCTCCAGAGGCCAAATTTTCTCAACCTTACTGGCTGGCGGAAAAGCATGTCACAGGATTATTCAATGTCAAAGACCAACAAAGCATCGGGATGGCTGAGAGTCGAACTGCATTGGAAGCAGCCATTTGTGCGACTATTCAGGGGCAAAAAATCCGGTTTACCAGACCGGTTGTTTACAAAACCAACGATCCGGTACAGGGAGAGTTATACCGGCCCTTTGTTATTTTGCCTCCCGCATTTATTCGCCTCAACCGTGAGGTCTTGCTTTTTAGCAGTGACAAGGAAGTAAAACTTACAGCGGATGTTCGCTCTGTCAAAGAGCAATTTACCGGAAAATTCAGCCTGTCTCTTCCGTCAGGGTGGCAGGTTACGCCGGCGGCATACGAAATCGCCCCGATGAAAAAAGGTGAAGTGCGGCAATTTGAATTTTCTATCGTTCCGCCGGCAGGCCAGCAGAGTGCAGTAGGAGTGGCGCATTTGGTTTCAGAGGGAAAAGAGTATGCCTATGATTATATCGAGTTGAAATACGATCATATTCCAACACAAACCCTGATGCCGGAGTCATCTGCAAAATTTGTAAAGCTCGATATTACCGTTGGAAATGAAAAAATCGGCTATCTCTCAGGACCGGGCGATGATGTGCCAAAAGCATTACGTCAACTTGGTTATAGCGTAGAGCTTATAAACGATCTTGATTTCACAGAAGAAAATCTTGATGCCTTTGATGTGATTATCCTCGGAGTGAGGTCTCTGAATACCGTTGGGCGACTCAGGAATGATTTATCAAAACTTTTTGAATTCGCCAGTCGCGGCGGAAATTTGATAGTTCAGTACAATACATCACAGGGTCTGGTGAACAACCAGATCATGCCCTATAAGCTTCAATTGTCCAGGAATAGAGTAACGGATGAGAACAGCGAGGTGCGTTTTTTGAACCCCGGGCATACTGTGTTGCAGTATCCGAATAAGATCACCAAAGCTGATTTTGACGGTTGGATACAAGAGCGTGGACTTTACTTTCCCGATCAATGGGCACTGGAGTTTCAGCCAATTATTTCTATGAATGACAACGGAGAGGCTGCATTGGATGGTGGTATCCTCGTAGCCGATTACGGTAATGGCAAAGTCATCCACACAAGCCTATCGTGGTTCAGGCAACTGCCGGCGGGAGTCCCTGGCGCATATCGAATATTTGTCAACCTAATTTCGCAGAAGCAATAATCCATTGTCACGCCACTGAATTTTGTTCAATTGGTATTGAGAAGTGTGAGTCAAAAAGATTCCTAATTGGTAACAGCAATTCGCTTTAGTACAATTTGCTCATTAATTTTTTCAATGAGAATACCATAGAACTCCTTCATGTTTTTGTTCATTTCCTGCGCCATAATCCTGACTGGAAATTCTACTTTTACATTGATCTGGATGGATGCATCCAACAGCCGCGTTGTATATTGGAATTTAGCCATGTTTGACGGCAACATGAACAACTCGCTGCGTGGCATACCCACTACTTCAAAACCCGCGGGTATGTTAATAGTCATTATCTGGTTGAACGTATTTTCGTAAGGCAACTCGATGGGATAGTTCTTTCGATCTTCATTAAACGGGTTGCTTTGAAACTCATCAAAAATAAAAGGATCGAAATACATCAATGATTCATTGACGGCACACGATTCACCTGATTTGATGGTGTAGTTAATTTTAAGTGGCTTGGAAAGTATGAGCCTGGTTTTCAATTGTTAGCTGTATCAATTTTAGTGATATTTTTATTTTTCAGTTGGTCGCATAAATAAACGGGTTGCCGGATTCCTTTATGCCCTGCCTCATGCCCTGAGCATCATACCCATCGTATTGCGATGAAACCTTGTATTCCGGAAAGCCCTGATCATCAAAATTCAATTCGATCAAATACATCTGTTTGCTTTTATGATCAATATTCATTTTCATCCAGTCAGGATTATCCTTACGGATCACAAACCCCTCATCGACGAAATCGTTTTGTCCGGGAAAACGAAAACTTCCTTCCTCACTTGCCGCATTCATGAAAAATTGGCCATTTGGCAATATTGCGACCGCTATCATCCTGTTGAATTGGGATAGTAAAGGAAATAATTTCGTGACGTTTCCATTGCTTCTGGTAGAGATGAGAACCGGATACGCTTCTATGCCCGCTGATTTGAGCAAATTGACCAGATACAAGTTGATATCAGCTGTATTGCCGGTTTTTTCTTCGATAAATGTGCTTGCTTTTTTTGAATTTACGATGCCGTTTCGTTCTGTCCAAATGGATTGGTTTTTCACATATTCGTATATAAGTTCCAGTTTTTCAATCGGAGGTCCACCTTGCAGATTCAGCACCCCGATCACCCCCTGGTAATGCTTACTTTCTCTTCCATAACTCAAGATAGTCGCTCCCGTTAGAAACCTCTTCGCTGAGTTTGGACCAGGATTCAAGAACGTTTATTGTTTCAAGTGACTGATAACCGCCGCCTCATCAAATCCTCTTGTAACTGAACAAGTTGAAATTTTATTTTTTCAGCATAATTATCTATATCATACACAAATACCTGAGGTTTTTTTGGAGGAAGATCTGTGAGAACAAATTTGTTGGTGGGGACATCCCTGTATATTGGCTGCGAGTTTTGTTCCGGTCATCAGGGACGAATATGCCAAATCATTGGGGAAAATAACCTCCAGTTCGCTGTAAAGAACCGGAAGCTCTTTTTGAAAATACCATTCATCCAGACTTAAATAATCCTTTGATGTTTTTAAGAATATATATTCTATAATGCGAGCCTTCCTTCACTGCGGGAAACGTAAATTTTTTTGCTTTCCAATTCTCATTCACATCGATTGTAAAAACCTCACTTCCTTTTATCTCCGTCTTTTCCAATTTTCCTCCGGGAAGAATATTGATTGTCTGCGCCTTTACGGATGTGATTTTTTCCAGATCGTCCTTGATGTAATAGGGCAAAGTAACATTGGCATGCTCCAGGCCATTTCTATTGAGTATTTTCAATCGTACATGGTTTTGCATGATAATATTTCCGTATTGGACGTTTATACTTTGGCACTCCCCCAGTATCACTGCCGAAGCTGAGGAATCCAGCTTGGTGATCTGAAGGTTTATTTCGGCCTCAGATAGCTTTGACCATTTTAAAACATCAGACTGAGAAAAAGCATGAAAAGTGGAAAATAAACCAATAATCAGGCAGGTGGCATGCAGAGACTTCATTGTCTGTAGATTTAAAAAGTACAGGAACGCGAAAAATATAATTCAATTAACTCATTTATGTATTAATATTCAATAGTCCATTGCCAAGCACCTTTTTTAATTTCAGTCTATTCGCAGGTCATACCTTGTATTTTTCATAAAACTTATCCCATGGAGCACGTTTTGGCCTGTCGAGCAGGCGGTTGGCACTGTCATTGGCAATGATTTTTTCATTCACCGGATCCCACTCCAGGTCTTGTTTCATGAGCATGGCAATATTGCCGAGATGCGCCAGCGTTATGGATCGATGGGCTATTTCAGCCGGAGCGATTGGCTGCTCCCTGGAATACACACAATCAATGAAATTGCGATAGTGGTTGTCGCTTTTATACAGATGAATTTCATTTTCTGCGATTGCCGAGTCCAGTATTGCCGGATCGCTGGCTTCATGTTTACCCCTGTTGGCCCAAAGCCAACCTTCTGATCCTTCAAAAGTGACTCCTCCACGCTCATCGGATGAAATAATGAGTTTCACGCCATTCTGATACATACATTCAAAATAATACTTACTGGCTGTATTCCACACGGGATGGAGGGAGCAACTGCTCTGTGCATTCTGGATTTTCACCGGCCCGGAGAGTTCGGTGTCCATGCCCCATTGGGCAATATCCGGATGATGGCCGCCCCAATCCGTTACCTGACCACCTGAGTAATCCAGCACCCAGCGATAATTTACAAATGTGCGGCATGGACTATACGCAGCCTGTGGGGCTGGGCCGAGCCACATTTCATAGTCGAAATCCTTCGGAACCGGCTCGGGATACATATTAAGGCCTGTCCGGCCATAGTCGGGAGTGCCGCCGGGTAATCCGCAGCGCACGGTATGGAGCTGACCGATTCTGCCATTGCGAACCAATTCGCAGACACGGCGGAAATTGTAATCGGAGCGTTGCTGACTCCCTGTTTGCAATATCACGTCATGGTGTTTTACGGCATTGCTCATCGCACGCCCTTCGGGGATGGTCAGTGAAAATGGCTTCTGGCAATAAATATCCTTTTTCTCATAGGCTGCTTTCAGGACGTGAAGGCAATGCCAATGATCCGGTGTGGCAATGAGCACTGCATCTATGTCTTTCCTTTCCAATACATCCCTAAAATCCTCATACTCTTTCACACCCTTATATGGTTTTCCGGCTTTTTCGCTATAGTACTTTTCTTACTACCTCACGTAAGTACTCTCTACCGGCGACTTTACCATCCCAATAACCACCGCTTTTTCGGTTTACATCACATATTGCGGTGATCTGCACCCTTTCATCCTGGAGGAATTCGCCAGTATCGTTACTGCCCTGATTGCCCGCACCTATCACCGCCAGGTTTATCCGGTCAGATGGTGCTTTGCGGCCGCCCTTCTTTGGGCTGCACGATTGAATGATCATGGGCGCAGCAATAATAGCTGCTGATGCGAGACTGGAATTTTTGAGGAATTTACGCCTGTTCGTCGTTTTCATTTTGAGTGAATTATGATTTTAAAAAATGGTTTTTCTTTATTTCAGCAGATAAGGAATTATCATGCTGGCAATTTTAGACTTTTATCGAAGCCCCGTAAGCGATATACCTTTTTTTTAACATTTAACGAATATCAGGGGACCAGTTAGCCATGAGGATCATAGCGCCGGCAGTACCATCCATGGTTGGTTCATTGGTTGAATAATCACCGATATCATCATGATATACGACAACTTCATTTTGGAATAGTTCGAATTCATCAGGCTCAGAAAGGTGAAGGCCGAGCAGACTATCATTTATCGATTTGTAGATGGGGCCATCGATTAATCCCCCGGGAACGATTTTTTTAGTTTTAGCCCAAATGCTCGTATGCACATCGAGCGGGTATTCTCCGTTCGATGGCATGCCGGTGAACATGGAGGTTCCCCATGGATTTTTACCAAATAACCAGTCGCGATGCTGGAGCATAAGTTGATGATATTGCAGATCACCGGTCATTTTTTCATAAAGTAAAACCTGGGTAACGAATGAGGTCATGAGATTGTTGGAACACCAGAGAAAGGGGATCCCAATTCCGAAAGGATTCGTTCCTGCCCTTTTAGCGATGTTCTCTATTTCTTTTTGTAATAAGCGGCAAGGGTTGTCTTGAAACCGTCATCGACGAGGTCATATAATGCATAATGTCCCAGGTTTATAAAGGGGTAATATTGATAATGGGAGGCACTATCCAGCATGAGCCAGTTGTCCGTGTTGGCCTCAGTCGCATAGCGTTTCGCGTCAGCCAGAAACTCCGGCATTCCGGTAAGCCGGAATAACTCCGCTGCACCCCATTCCATATCATCGGCCCAGGTTTGTTCATTGTATCGATATGGAGCGCCGTAAGAATTTCCCTGCTGAAATCCTTCGTGTGTTTTGCCGAGCGCGTAGAGACTCAATGCGGCATCGAAGCATTGCATGGCGAATGAGGCATCTATTTCTATCCAGATCTGTGCTCCGAGTGCTAGGGCCGCGGCACTTCTTCCGGCGACATTCGCGTAGCCGGTTGCCTGGCTTTTATACACATTTAACCCTTGTGGTTTTCCATTGGCGACATAGGCCACGCGGTAGCTATTGGGTCCCCAGCCAAAATTGGAGGGATCCGGTTCGGGCATCTTCCAGCCGATATGATCGCGGTCGTCAGCAATTTGATGGATAAGCTGGTCTGGAGCGAAATGGAGCTTCAAAATCCAATCAAGTCCCCACTTAGCTTCATCGAGTACATCAGCAATATTGTTTGGAAAGGGCTGGCCCAGATCGTTGACTTTATCGCTGAATTTTCCAGGATATAATTTATACGCCATCAGCATGTGTGCAGTAGCATAGCTTCCCGTGATGAGATACTTGAGCTGATCACCGGCATCATGCCATCCTCCCGATGCATCAACAAAGGTAGAATCAGGTAAATTCCCATAGAAAATCCGGCCATCGCGCTGATGACAAACCATGTCGAGGAATGGATTGTAACCACAGCGTTGTTGGCGCATAAAAGTAAGGAGATCATCAGTGGTGCCCTGGTAATTATCTGTTGAAATAGTAAAGGATCGGCTCTTAAATCCGGATTTGGCGCTACGCAAAGAATACAATCCTGCTGTTTGCACCTGGGTGAAATCGATGGTGTAATAATTGAATTTTCCCCATGGGATTGCCTCAACTTTTAATGGCTTGATTTTTACCAACACGCTGCCCTGGTCTGAAACCAACTCGAATGGTTCGTTCACCGATGATTCTGAGAAAATGATAGCCATTTTATTTTCATTCGGATGGTAACCGAGTTGATTTATCCTGAAATGTATATCCCTGGAAATAGTTTGGGCAGAGGCATATAATGCCAGCAGCAATAACAAAACGGTGGAGGACAGTTTCATGGATATTAAATGATTTTGAGAAGAAATTTACCATAAGACTCACGGATATGAAAGGTAACGAAGAACGAATTTTGACAATGAAAGCTGATTCAGGCTTATTCAGACAATTTTTCACCATTTTCATAAAATCCAACAGACAGTTTTATGAGCATAAAGCTGGGTTTTTGTATAATTCTGATAGTTTTGCACAAAGATCACATCTATGACAAGGGAAATACTTTTTTTTACCTCCTTTATCGTCTTTGTAATTGTAGTCCTTGCACTTGACCTGCTCGTTATAGGTCGAAAAAGTCATGAAGTATCCGTTAAAGAGGCATCAATCTGGAGCACAATATGGATTCTTCTTGCTCTGGTGTTCGCTGCATTTATAAGGTTTTACGGCGAATACGTCCATGGAATTGAAAATGTAGAGGATCTACGGACAAAAGTGACATTGTACATGCCCTATCTCAAGCTCGACTACAGTGATTTTGCGGCGAGCCTGGAAATATATCGAAAGACCAGTTCCATCGATTTTTTGTCTGGTTATCTTATAGAAAAGTCACTTTCTGTGGATAACCTCTTTGTGATAATGGCAGTACTGGCCGCGTTTTCCGTGAAGAAATCTGACTATAAAACGGTACTCTTCTGGGGAATTCTGGGCGCCATCGTGATGAGATTTGTATTCATTTTTGCCGGCGCGGCGCTCATATACAGATTCGAATGGATGCTTTATATTTTCGGGGTTTACCTGATATACATGGGCGTGAAAATGTATATCGACAGAAACAAAGAAATAAAGATCGAACCGCAGAACCTCCCTGCAGTCAAATTTCTTTCCCGAAAATTCAATGTTTTCCCAAGGTATGTCGGTAACCGATTTCTGATAAAGAAGAACTCGGTCTATTATATTACGCCGTTGTTTCTTGTATTGATCGTAATCGAATTCGTGGATCTGATTTTTGCATTGGATTCCATACCGGCAATATTCGCCGTAACGCGCGACCCGTTCATCGTTTTCTTTTCGAATATTTTTGCCATTCTTGGTTTACGATCTCTATTTTTCCTTTTAATAAAGGTGGTAGAAAAGTTTTACCTGCTGAAGATTGGCGTAGCCGTTTTGCTTGTGTATGTAGGTGGTAAACTCATGCTGCATGAATTCCTGGAGCAGTTGGGCTTCCGTCCTGCGTATTCCCTGTTTATTATACTGTTTGTCCTCGCGGCCAGTGTAATTCTCTCCCTGGTTTTTCCGAAGAAAGTGATTCCTGCGATCGCTAAATAATACTGTCGGTTTCAAGGAGGTACAATGAAAACTCAATCGGAGAGGAGAGAGGCAGATTTTTTGTCGAGGTACAGCCATGTTGCCGGATGATTTTGCAAAATGGACGCCGGAATTTTATTGCTAATTTCTGCCTTTACTGCTTGTTTCACGGCCCACGCCTTGCGCTCATCCGGAACAGTACAAATGATATTTTTTGACTTCATTATTTGCTTTATCGTCATACTGATTGCCTGCGTTGGCACATCTTCGAGGGTATTAAACCAGCCCTCACCCATTTGCTGTTTTCTGCAAGCATCATCGAGGTTCACCACGAGATAAGCTGCTTCAGTATCGAAATCTGCCGGCGGATCATTAAATGCCAGATGGCTGTTTTCGCCGATACCAACAAACGCCACATCAATTGGATACTGTGAAATGATTTTACCCAGCCTCAAACATTCACCTTCCGGATCGCCTGAATCACCAACTACATAATGAAATGCTTTCGGATGAACCAGATCAACAAATCTTTCCCTGAGGTATTTTCTAAATGATGCAGGATGCGAAGTCGATATTCCAATATATTCATCGAGATGGAATGCCGTGACAACATCCCAGTTGATTTCCTGCCCGACCAGTTCCGCCAGCATTTCAAACTGAGAGGCTCCGGTGGCAACGATTATATTGGCCGTACCGCGCTCCAGGATGGCCTTTTTTATCAATGATGCACCTTTGGCTGCAGCCTGACTGCCAAGATCTTGTTTTGACGTTGCGATGATAATTTCCATGAGTGTAGGCTATTTTTTTATGATGTAATTAAGATTATCATCCAGCGGCGTCATCTTAGGCATAAGTAAATGCACAAACAGCAGAACAATAATATATGACATACCTGCGATGACGAATGCCCAGAAATATCCTGAATTATTGGCGGTGTCCAGAACAGCCCCCAGCGCAATATCAGCGAGGATGGCGACGGCTACACCAACCATTTTCCCGATACCTGTAACCGATGCGGTAGCTTTCTTAGGAAAAACGTCAGAGACGAGCGTATAGCCGTTGATCGACCAGGATTGGTGTCCTGCCGCACCGAGACCTATGAGAAACACTGCCAGCCATTTGTCGGTAATTACCGGCACAAATGATACCGGCAGAATGATAATAGCGCAAACGAGCATGGTGATTTTACGGGCCGCGTTAATGGTCCAGCCACGCTTAATGAGTGCACCGGAAGTCCAGCCACCCAGCAGGCTTCCCACATCTGCCATAATAAAGATTACCAGGAAAGGCGGGCCTATGTTGTTAATGTCAACACCGAATTGATCGGCGAGGAACTTGGCGCCCCAGAATAGGTAAAACCACCAGACGGCATCATTAATGGTAGTAAGAGAAAAAGCCCAGGTTTCGCGCTTTGGCAGCAATTTTTTCCATGGGATTTTATCAGTATTTTCTTCCTCCGAATCACTGTTGATGTATTCCAACTCTGCCTGCGAAAGTTTTGGATGCACTTCCGGTTTTTGGTAGGTCCTGTTCCATAGAATGATCCAAATTGTGCTGAGAACTCCAGTAAATAAAAATGGCAATTGCCAGTTATGTCCCTCCACCGAGACAATGGCGCCGACAATAAAAGGGGCTAATATAGCTCCGACACTCGTGGAGGCATCGAAAATGCCGGTGGCAAAAGCCCTGTCTTTTTTGGGAAACCATTCAGCTACTGTCTTAATCGCTGCTGGAAAATTACCGGATTCTCCAAGACCCAGACCAAACCTTGCTGTGATAAACCCGATAAGTCCGAAGGCTGGACGGATGACAGCGTGGAGCATGCCGAAAATACTCCAGACGAGTATGGAAATTGTATATCCCGTTTTGGTGCCGAGTTTATCAATGATACCGCCCATAAAAAGCAAACCAATGCCATAGGCAATTTTAAATGAAATCATGATAGCGGCATAGTCTTTATTGGTCCATTCAAATAGTTTTTGAAGGGTGGGGGCCATGACACCCAGGATGCTTCTGTCGAAATAATTAATCGTCGTCGCCATGAATACCAGCGCAAGAATGCGAAATCGGAAATGGCCGACTTTGGGTGTTGGATCACTCATGTGGTAAAACTAATTGTCTTTAGTGCTTTTAACAAATACTTCGAAACCCATAAACGCGGCCACATTGGTTGTTTATTTCTTTTCATAAACCACCTGGCCGGCAAGTATTGTCTTATAAACAATCAACTTTCCATTTTCGATGGCAAACAGAATCAGGTCTGCGCGTTTGTCCTCAGCCAGTTCTCCGCGATCATGGAAACCAAGCAATTTCGCCGGGTTAATAGTTGCCATGCTGATCGACTCCGAAAGACTGCAATTCGTAAAATCCATCATATTCCCAACACAGGCGCTAATGGGCGAGGCGGCACCGGCAAGTACATTTTCATCCGGAAATTTCACAACGTCTTTGGTCAGTAATACCTTTCTTTCACTTCGGAGGTACTCGCCCGGGGGCATGCCAGCCAGGTCAAGTGCATCAGACACCAGTATCACTTTTTCGGTTCCTTTGGCCTTGTAGAATGTGCGGACTTCCTGACGATTAAGATGAAATCCATCGGCAATAATGCTGATCGACAGACGATCCTCCGATAATTGCGGCCAGATAGGATTATTGTGACGGTCGATCAGGTTGGCACATCCATTGCCCAGATGCGTCGATAGGCGGGCGCCGGCATCTGTCGCCATGGTAATTTGCTCCATATTTCCATTGTGATGCCCCAGCGAGACGAGCACGCCGCTCTGAGCACAATTATGGATGAATGACAAAGCTCCGTCAGTTTCCGGCGCAATGGTGACGATTTTAATCCTGTTGCCCGATGCGGCTTGTAATGCCGTGAACTCCGCCCAGTCTGGATTGCGGATATATTTTTCCAAATGCGCACCGCGAAAGCCTTTTTCTGGCGAAAGGTATGGCCCCTCGAGGTGAAAACCGGGAACCGTAAGTGCAGTCTTTTGGTCAGTTAACGCCTCTGCCAGTAGCTTAAAACTGTTCAGTAAGTTTTCCGGACTTGCCGTAATGACAGTCGGAAGAATAGTTGTTACGCCTTGTGCCCAAAGAGCCTCCACAGCACTTCGAAGCATCTCGGGCGTCAGGCCCTGATCTGAAAAGTCCACACCCATGTAGCCATTTATCTGTATATCGATCAGTCCAGGCGCTACATAAAGGAGTGGAGCATTTGAGCGGCCTGTATTTTTGATTTTAGTGATCTTGTCACCGGATATCTCGATTTTTACTGGCTTACCGGTATCATAGGAGATCGCCTCGATTTTCATGGACTGGCCGAATGAACTACTCATCCAAAGCGAAAGAACCGTAATATATCAGGAGGCCTCTTTTGATGCAAAGTTTTTTAGTCATGGGCACTTTTATTTTAATGAGTTTTAAGGACTTTTTGATGGCAATTTAATGCGACTACTTTCTATTTCTCTTTAATAAATCTCCAGAATCTCATGTATTTCCACCGAGGGGAGCACAAGTGAAACCGTATTATTTTCAAAACTAAATGGAATGGACTTGTTTCCCGGTTGTCCAAAAATGACAGATGGCTTTTTGGGCATTTTTATTTTCACCCGAACATCCCGCAAAGGTGGTACCTGGTCATAACCAATCGCGCTTTGGTTGGTATGCTCACCTGCGACATTTATAAGGTTCAGATATGTCTTATTGTTCAGAGTATTTACCGCCACATGGAGCAGATGAGTTCCCCCGATAGTTACCATTTCTTCAGGGAACATTTCATCAACCATATTATCCATGAGATCACGGATTAGGTGTGTTTTATTCTCAAAATAGGAGGTGCCCGCATCGAAATAGATAGCGCCTATTCGTCCTTTTCCCACCTGTCGCATGGATGCAGAAGGAAAGTTATCAGGTTGATTGAAATCGCTGCCACGATAAAACATGGAGAGGTTTGTTGATCCGGACGAAAGTGATACCTGCCGCATTTGCGATCGTATCGCACCTATTGCGGCTTTGGCTTCAATAAATCCCTGGGTTTTGGGCATAACTTCAGCGGACAATATTCCGAGCTCTGCTGAGAAAAGCCCTGTTGTTTCAGCCCCGATTATCAGAAGATTTCCGCCCGTTTCAACGTATTCTTTTAATTCAGCTAAAAGTATTGGTTCTATTTCTTTGCATTCCGGTACCACGATCAACGGATACTTTTTTGTATTTCCCAACAGATTGTGTTCCATGACAATCTCCACAGAGTGCTGTGCGTCCAGCAGGGCATAAAGGGCGCCCTGGAGCATGTTGACCGGGCGTGCATAAGGAGCTGATGCGTATTTCTGGTAGGTTTTTGATGGATACAACAACGCAATTTGCGGCACAGCCACGGCTTTATGACAATACGGCTGCCGCTCGCGACAGAACGCACCGATATCTGATAGCATTCCGGCCAGCCATGGTTTCAAAGAAAGATCGCGGTTTTGTTGAAAATAAAACTGTACACCTCCACCCATCGCGATGATTTGCGCAGCTTCTTGTTTAAGCTGTACCGCTGATTTGATACTCATTGGCATTTCACCGCCATTCCAGGAAAATCCCCATGCCATCAGATCCCACGGTTTACCCTGCGGGGCGAGGCAGCGCGCCTCAAATGCTGATCGGAATACACCGTTTTGAGGCGTCACATCTCCGGAAAGAAAGTCCACATTGATGCTGACTTTTTCAGGCATCAATGAAGAATACGCCCAATTGCTGGTAATTTGAAAGTCTGGGTTGAATTGGTGAATCGCATCCACATAGGTCGTCATGTGCTCACGGAATAGCCGCCGCGTGTATTCCATGAAATCAGGATAATAGGGATCAGATTGTTTTTTTGGGATTACAGTAATGCCGGTTTCACTGGTAAACCTTTTAAAAGAGGCTTCACCATAATCCGGTTCCACGGCCCAACATTCCCCGTCTATCCATGCACCATCAACATGATAAACGCTACTCAGTTCCTTCAGTTGAGGGATCATGTAGGTCTGAAGATACGGACTAAAAAATGATACTTTCTGTGTACTTGCCTGCCCTGAAGCTTTTATTATTCCCCAGTCCGGATGCTGTTCTACTACCTTATCATCCCATACGCCCGAAAAATGCATGTAAAGTCCAACATTGTTTTTTTCTGTCACCTCACGCCAAAGCTTCAGCGGATCTTTTTCAAACCCCTTAACATGATACCCCACTTCGGTCGGATAACTCGAAATACCGGGATGTCCTTTGCAGTCAATCTGGATAAAATCCGGTTTTACGGCCGTGAGAAAATGTATCGATCATGGCATAGGTGAGCGTCTTACCCGCATCCGTGATATCCTCACTTGCATGAAGGTCGAAATGGACGCCAAAGAAGCAGTCAGCTCGCCGGAGTTTTCCCTTTGCGGGCGCAGATTGTGCAAGCACTCCGCTGGTGATATAAAGTAACGAGGCGAAAAGTAAGCTGTGATGGATTTTCATGGTATTTTTTATTTGGAAGTTAATGAATGTTTTTTGTCGGCTGGTAAAATGGCATATGAAAATATTAACCAGGGAAAATGATGTATGGCGGATTTGTGCACTACCATTTCAGGTGGCTGGAGTCAAGGACATTTTTTCTGAAACTCCGGTCAATCCTGCTTTGTGTTTATTCAAAATATTTTCCTAAATTTCAGATATCAGGTCATCCATTTCGTCCCACAAGCATGCCCGTCGAAGCAAGGTATTATGAAAAATTACCGGATTTAAAAGTCCAATGCCACCTTTGCCCCAATGAATGTGTACTTCCTGATAATGGCCTAGGCGAATGTGGTGTCAGATTAAATGACCACGGCAAGCTGTTGGCGATGAGTTTTGGGATTTGTTCGGCCATCAAGCTGGAGCCAATTGAAAAAAAGCCACTTTTCCATTTTCATCCGGGAAGTTATATTCTCTCCGTCGGGAACATAGGTTGCAATTTCCATTGCGATTTTTGTCAGAATGCAGAAATATCCCAGGCTACTATCGCTACTTATCCGGTTGACACCTATCATAATCCTGAACAGCTTGTTGAACAATGTTTAAATGAAAACCCCTGTTTGGGTATCGCATTTACCTACAACGAACCCACAGTGTGGTATGAGTACATGAAGATGATTGCTTTGAAAAGCAGAGAGTCGGGCTTTAAGAATGTGATGGTAACCAATGGTTATATCAATGAAGGGCCACTAACCGAGCTAATCCCGCTCATCAGCGCCTTCAACATTGATCTCAAAGGGTTCTCGTCCTCTTTTTATAGGGATAACTGTCAGGGGAAACTTGAACCTGTAAAGCATACCCTGAAAACGATCAAAGCTTTTGGGAGCCATCTGGAAATTACTTTTTTACTCATCCCGGGCAGGAATGATTCAAGGGAAGAATTTATTTCGATGGTCAAATGGATCCATGATGAATTAGGGCCGGATACCGTACTGCATATTTCCCGTTATTTCCCAGCCTATAAAAGCCCTACAGAAAAGACGCCCATCGGGCTGCTTTTTGATTTTTGTGAAGAGGCAAGAAAGTACTTGTCCTATGTATACTTGGGAAATGTAACCGGCAGCGAGGAACAGAATACCATTTGCAGCAAGTGTGGAAAAATGGTGATTTCACGGTATGGGGATTTCGTGCAGAAAAGTGGTATAGACCAATATGGAAATTGTATGAATTGTAATAATAAAATAGTCAGTTATTAATATGTCTCTTCGCCATACAGCCGTTGCCGGATCGTACTACCCAAAAGAACCTTCGGGTATTACAGAATTACTCGATGAAACAGTATCCCGGGAGAGCCTTAGGATAAATAAAAATATTAGGCCAAATACAATACTTGGCGGCATTGTACCGCATGCAGGCTATGTATATTCTGCAAAAGAGGCGGTACATTTTTTTCATTTTGTAAAATTTTCGAAAGAGCAATTCGATACCTTCATCATATTATGCCCGTCGCATCTCGATGTTGGGGATGAAATATCGCTTGATTCTCATGATCAATGGAGTACCCCCCTGGGCAATATTGATCTGGATTTGGATTTAATGAAATTCATGGATATTCCACGTTCTGAAATCGCTCATAAAAGCGAGCATGCTGCCGAGGTAATCCTGCCGTACCTACAGTATTTTCTTCCGTACTCGTTCAGTATTGTTCCGATAACCATGCGAAAACAGACATATAAAAGCGCAAGGTTATTGGCAGAAAAGATATTCAAAGCAAATCAGGTCGCCCGCAGGAAAATCGCAGTAATTGCATCCTCCGATTTTTCGCATTACGTTCCGCCAGAAGTGGGTTTCTACAACGATAACCTGGTGATTAACCGTATTCTCAACAATAATATCCATGAACTTTACGAGACTATTCACGAAAACAATATATCAGTTTGTGGATATGGACCGATCATGACTTTGATGTTTTATTCAAATATGATCGATGCGTCGTACAGGGTAGAGATACTCGCCAGGGGCAACTCTGCAAAAAATTCAGGGAAGGATCTTGTGGTAGATTACGTTTCTGCCTTGTTTTATACGTGACCTCTGATTAGTTCAGCCCCTTGATTTCCTCGAGGGCGTTTTCGGTAAGCGGCTTGGTGATGAACTTAATGACGTTGTCATTATTCACAATTTTGTCGATATCTCTCTTATTGTCGGAGCTTGACAGAATGATGACTTTACACTTGTTTTTCAGGTAGGTATTGAATTTCTCAAACTCATAAAGGAATACAAAGCCATCAACGATAGGCATGTTGATATCAAGAAAAATGAAATCTGGCAGTTTATCCGGATTATCCTTGTGCTCCTCCAAATATTCCAGGGCACTTTTGCCTGAATTTTTAATTTCAACATTGTTGGCAAAATTGGTAATCTCAATGATTCTTCTGCTAATGAAATTGTCGGTGTCGTTATCATCCACAAGCATCACCAAATCGATCTTACTGTCTACTATCATCTCTGTTTAGCTTTAATTAGGTTATATCTACTGCGAGAATATTATTGGTTAATAATATTAAAAAAATATGGTAAACACCTTATTCATTGAGCAAATATAATATAATTCTGATTTGTGCCTTAACAAAATTCGGTGCAGGTAATTTTTGACAGAATTCTTCATTATTCGTTGCAAAAGAAAAGTCGTATTCTATCTGGATTTGCTGACTTTCAGTAGCTCACCTTCCTTAATATTGAAATCCTTTTTATCATTTAATTCCATGAGTTCCTGAATGGTGAGGCCATATTTTCTGGCGATGCTGTATAATGTGTCTTCCTTTTGGACTTGATGACTGCTCTGGGAACCAACGGATTGTTGGGGAAGTTCTGATGTACTCATTTGAGACGATTGTCCAATCGCTATCCGCTGGCCGGGTTTCAGGACGTTCAAATCATCAAAATTGTTCCATTGCCTTAATTCGCCAATAGATACATTGTATATCCTGGCTATGGCAAAGAGCGTTTCTCCGGGACTCACGGTATGATAAGTGACAGCGTCTGGTCTGTTGCTTTTTGCCGGAACAGGCGCTGCCGTTTGGTTATCGTTTTTTGGCGGTTCAGTCAGATCAACAAAACTGTTATCGCCGACGTATCCGCTGTTTTCTCCTACTTCTTCGAAAAGAAATTCACTTTCATCAGGAGCAGAACTTACCGGAGCTTTCACCGGTTCCGGATCTTTTGATTTTACAACAGCCGGTGGCAGAGGCTTGATGTCAATATTGTTCGGATAACTTTGAACAATCACATTGGTGGCATTAACTTTTCGATACTCTACAGGAACGTCAGATGGTCTTATGAACCTCAGCCAGAGCACCATACCCTCAGATGGCTGTTCTGTAATCGCCATACGGTTCTTCATCAAAAGGCGCTGGAGTTTAATGCCAAATTTTTGAGAAATGGACCAGGTGGTTTCACCAGGCAACGTTACATGGTGGTGAACCCGTGCCTTTGTCTTTTTGCTCCGCAGATAATAAACCTGGCCGGGTTTTATTAGGTCGGAGGCCATCATATCGTTGTACTGGAGAAATTGCGCCCTGGATATTTTGTGTTTGTCGGGAGAAGTAATCAGGTTATCATCTGGTGTGGCGATAAAGCCGGGGATACCATTGATACGGACGTCCTTTGATGCATTTTTTCTAACAATCACTGGAAACTCTGAATTCTCATTAAAGGCAGTATTCGAAGGTTGCTGAAATGATTCCGGATGCGGCTTGCTGGCCGCAACAGTCCTTGCCTCTAAAGCATTCTTTGGTCTGAAATGATTCAATGCAGTGGCATCCGAGGAAGTTACCGGTATTACGGCCACATAGCGCTTATCATCGGGCACTTTACTATGTTTTAACCATTTATTGTAATCCACGACATCCTGATAGTCAACATCAAATTGATTAGCCAAGTCTTTCAATGACTTGTGTTGGATTTCATCATATTCGAAAAGGACAAGGTCAGGCGCGGGATAGACTTTAAGCGCTTCTTCAAATGCTATTTTATGGGCCAGGAATTTTCGAATATACCAGTGTGTATCTTTCGTGATCTCCATCTTATTGGCCCCGAGGTACTTCTTGGTGATAAAGGATTCGGCACCACCAGGCCCGGTATTATAGGCGAGTAAGGCATAAACCCAGTTATTAAAGAAGAAGTTGTTTTTCTTTAGGTACTTGGCAGCAGCATGGGTACTGGCGGTGATGCACATGCGTTCGTCGATATACCTGTCAACGCGAAGGCCCACCTCGCGCGCAGTACCTTCCTTAAACTGCCAAAAACCCACCGCATTTGACACAGAAACCGCATCAGCTACCATGGCGCTTTCCTGAATGATCAGGTATTTGAAATCTTCAGGGGTATTCTCTGCTGCAAAAGCCCGCTCAATGATGGGAAAGTATATGGCGGCTTTTTCTACCTTTTTAAGAAAATATGTTTGGCTTCTCGTCAATGCATCAACGTCATCCTGAATCAGTCGACGGGCCGATTCGTGTATTGTAAGGGAAATACCCGCAAACTCCATGGTTGATGGTACAGTAGGGCCAGCAAATGTATTGGAAGCCCAGATGCAAAAAAACAGTACAACAGTGCGTCTCAACATATTTTCTGAATTATCGTCATACCATCGCGCAGTGGTATCATTACATTTTCCACCCGTGCGTCGTTGTGAACAAGGTTATTAAACACTTTGACAGCTTCCGCGTCTTTATCAGGGTTTTTGTTCTGGATATCTAACACTTTGCCGCTCCAGAGGACATTATCAGCAATCATGAACCCGCCAACTTTCAGCACGTTCAAGCCAAGATCAAAATAAACCGGGTAATTGATTTTATCTGCATCAATAAAAATCAAATCAAACATTTTGCCAAATGTTGGGATTATATCCAGGGCATCGCCAATATGAGGGGTGATTTTATCACTTAATCCGGCATTTGCAAAATTCATTCTGTTCGTTTCGGCAAGTTCCTCATTGATCTCTATGGTATCGATGTGGCCATCTTCTGCAAGACCTTCAGCCAGACAAAGTGCCGAATATCCAGTGAAAGTGCCAATTTCCAGGACTGATTTCGGGCGGAGCATTCGTGATATCATCGCTAAAAAACGCCCCTGGACTTTTCCCGAAAGCATTCGGGGATAAACCGATCGAATTTGTGTTTCTCGGTCGATTGTTTGTAGCAACTGCCCTGGATCAGTCGTGAACTGCTCGATATAACGCTCAATCTGCCTGTCAATTATTTCCATGCGTCAGTCTTTGGGCAGGTAATATAAAAAACTGAGTTTTGTTTTATCGAAAACCTGCTGTGCTGCTTCCTGCACATCACGAATGGATATGTTCCTTATCTTGGCTACCACTTCATCAAATGTCTCGATTCGATCATGAAGAAGCAGGCTTTTTCCAAGCATCAGCATCAAACTCATGTGGTTCTCTTCAGCCATGGCCATCTGACCGATATACTGCACTTTGGCTTTATGCAACTGGGCTGTGCCCAATGGAGTTTCAGCCATTCTGGAAAGTTCTTTCAGAATCAGATCAACACTTCTATAGAGCTGTTTTTTTTCTGTCGCGAAGAAAATACTAAAAAGCCCAATATCATGAAATGCCGAAAAATTGGCTTCCACCGAGTACACATATCCGTGTTTTTCACGCAGTAGCATGTTCAACCGCGAATTCATGGCCGGACCGCCCAACAGATTCACAAGTAACGAAAATGCATACCGCTCATGTTGCTGATTGTTGTAAGCAATATTGCCGATAGCGCAATGAGCCTGCTGTATATGCTTTTTATCTATTTTAGTTTTAGCGATGTAGTTGTTGAAAGAATCGCGCTGATACCCGCTTTTATAGGAAGGCAGGTCGATCAGGAATTTTTCCGCAATGCGCAGTACCTTATCAAATGGCAAACCACTTACCGAAGCAAAAATTAATCGCTCAGTGCTCAGGTGGGATTTTATAAAATAAAAGAAGTCAGACTGACGGAACGAATTCACGCTTTCCTTGGTTCCTAAAATATTGCTGCCGAGCGGGTGCCCTGTAAATATCAATTCATCGAGTTCGTCCTGAATGGCATCTTCCGGAGCATCGAGATAAAGGGACATTTCTTCCAGAATGATATTGCGTTCCTTCTCGATTTGCTTCTCTGGAAATATGCTGTGAAATGTGATGTCTGTGAGAATGTCTATGGCTTTTTCTGTGTGGTCATTCAGTACAGAGGCGTAAAAACAAATGTTTTCCTTGGTGGTATAAGCGTTCAGCTCTCCGCCGAGGGTATCGAGTTTGTTGATGATCTGGTAGGATTTGCGTTTCTCGGTGCCTTTAAATGCCATATGCTCCCAGAAGTGAGCCAGGCCCTTTTGAAGCGGGCTCTCGTCACGACTGCCGATGTCTAAAATAAAGCCGCAATGAGCAATTTTGGAGTTTTGGACCTGCTTATGTACGATTCTAATCCCGTTGGCAAGTGTTTTAATCTGGTGATCCTGCAAATCTTTCCGGTTCAGTTATTTCCAAGGTGCAAATATACCACTTAATCAGGCCTAAAAAATAGCCGCTCCCTGAACTTTAATCTTATATGACGTTGTATAATTGCTGACGACAAGAAATTGTACGGTCGGCACTAAATTTTGATGATTTCCTTCGTTTTTCACCATCATATATTGTATATTGATTGGGATATCTGGCGGGATTTACAAGAATAATCCATATCTGGTATCATCGGCGTAAAACTATCAAACACACTTACAAGTTTATACTCAGTCTTTACTAATCTAAACCTATAACTATTTTGCTCATGAAAAAAAATCAATTCACAGTCATGATTTGCCTAGCCTTGCTGGCCATCCTTAATCTTAGCCACACGTCAAATGCCCAGGATGCCAAACCACGGAAAAGCCCAAAGGCAGCAGTAACTCAAAAGATCGGTGTGGATACGGATATCGTCATCAATTACAGTCGTCCCGGTGTAAAGGGCCGCACGATTTGGGGCGACCTGGTGCCATACGGTATGTTTGCGGGAAATAGTTTTTCCAATAATAATGCATTCCCATGGCGCGCGGGTGCCGACGAGAACACTACCATTGAGTTTAATAAAGATGTGATGATCAATGGACAGAAGCTCGCTGCCGGTAAATACTCCATACATATGGTAGCCGGCAAAACAGAATTCCAGGTGATGTTCAATAGGAAAACGGATGGCTGGGGAAGTTATACCTATAATGCGGCCGATAATGCACTGGTTGTCTCCGTGTCGCCAGTTGAAAGTGCCCACACAGAATGGCTTGAATACAGCTTTGAGGATTTGGCAGATTACTCAGCGGTTGCCTGCCTGAAATGGGATAATCTAAAAGTGCCCTTCAGGATCGAAGCTGGAAAATAGGAATAAAAGTGGCTGTTTATGAGGTTATGGGTAAACAGCCACTCTTAATATTCTGAAGTAAAATGAAAGCCCACATCAGGAAAATTCTCCTGAACCATCATCAACCATTGTTTTGTTTCGGCCATAAATACCAGTTTCCCGTCTTTGTCTTTCGCGATATGCCGATATTTTGACTTTATAAACTCATCTAGTTTTTTTCTGTTGTCGCAGGATATCCAGCATGCCTTGAATAAATTCAATGAAACGAATTTGCAGGTGGCACCATATTCATGCTGCAACCTGTGTTGGATCACCTCAAACTGAAGATTTCCAACGGTGCCCACAACTTTCTTCGCGCCCATTTCATAAGTGAATAATTGCGCCACACCTTCATCCATTAAGTGCAAAAGGCCCTTTTCAAGCTGCTTGCTCTTCATGGCGTCCATGTTGATCACTTCCTTGAAAATTTCAGGTGAAAAACTGGGGATGCCCTTAAATGTATCTTTTTCGCCCTCCGTGAGTGTATCACCGATTTTCAGGTGTCCGGTGTCGTAGAGGCCAACAATGTCACCGGGAAAAGCCTCATCGATGGTTTCCTTGTTCTGAGCCATAAAGGCAGTGGCATTGGAAAACCGTATGCTTTTATCCTGCCGCACATGGTAATAGTTCTTTTTTCGTTCAAACATACCGGAGCAAACACGCAGAAACGCGACACGGTTTCTGTGACGCGGGTCGATGTTGGCATGGATTTTAAACACAAATCCGCTGAATTTGTCCTCCTCAGGCAATACCATACGGACACCGTTGTTACGGGCTAGTGGACCCGGAGCCAGGTCAAGAAAGCAATCGAGTAGTTCCTGAACGCCAAAATTATTCACGGCGCTGCCAAAAAAGACCGGGCGAGTTTGCCTTCGCGATATTCGTTGATATTAAAAGGCGGATAAATCGCTTCCACCATTTCCACATCTTCCCTGAGTTGTGTGGCATTCAGCTCACCGATGTGCTTTTCCAGTTCGGGTGAGTGGATTGCGATCTCAATGAAGTCGTCACGATCGATCTGTGTGCGGGAGGGAGTGAACAATATCAGGCTTTTGTAATACAGGCTATAGACTCCCCGGAAGTTCTTACCCATTCCAATCGGCCAGCTTAACGGGCGAACTTTGATGTTCAGTTTTTTCTCTATTTCATCCAGCAAATCGTACGGATCACGCCCTTCACGGTCCAGTTTATTGATGAAGGCGATCACTGGCGTATTGCGCAAACGGCAAACGTCCATGAGTTTTTCAGTCTGGATTTCTACCCCTTTTACACAGTCGATGATCATGATCACACTGTCTACAGCGGTTAGGGTGCGATAGGTATCTTCAGCGAAATCTTCGTGTCCGGGAGTATCCAGCAGGTTGATTTTGATTCCTTTGTATTCAAAACCCATAACCGAGGTGGAGACTGAAATACCACGTTGTTTTTCAATTTCCATAAAATCTGATGTAGCATGCTTGGTAATTTTATTGGATTTAACCGCGCCTGCTGTTTGAATGGCGCCGCCAAAAAGCAATAATTTCTCAGTAAGCGTGGTCTTACCTGCATCAGGGTGACTAATAATTCCGAAGGTTTTGCGTCGCTCGATCTCGTCTTGAAGTGTCATTCATACTGGTTTATGAGGGTGCAAAACTAATTAAAAGAACTGAAAAGGAACGAACGAGTGCGCACGACAGCAAAGGAAACCTAATCTTATTTGGAGATTTGATACTTTTTTGACCAAATTGTCAGCAAAACGAATATCATCATGACACTCCACAGAAGAGATTTTATCAAAGGCAGCAGCCTGGGTTTGGGCAGCTTAATGTTATCCGGCACTATTCAATCTACATTAGCGGCCTCCATACCGAAGGATGTGACCATTCTTTTCCAGGGCGACTCCATCACCGATGCCGGTCGTGACAAGGGTAGTTATTATCCAAATGATGCCGCTGGTATGGGACGGGGCTATGTCTTTCAGATCGTTTCATCATTGCTGGGCCAAAATCCTGCAAATACCTGGAAGTTTTACAACCGGGGCATCAGCGGCAATAAGGTTTACCAGCTCAGCGATCGATGGGAAGATGATTGTCTTCAACTAAAGCCGGATGTGCTCAGTCTGTTGATTGGTGTGAATGATTTCTGGCATACGATGAACAATTACAAAGGCACGGCCGACACATTCCAAAAAGACCTTAATAGTTTGCTTGAACGGACCAAAAAGGCGCTACCAGATGTAAAATTGATTATCGGAGAACCATTCGCGGTTCAGGGCGGAACAGCCATTGACGATCGATGGTATCCGGAGTTTCCAAAATACCAGCAGGCCGTCAGGACGATAGCTCAGCAATTCAAAGCCACATTTATACCGTATCAGGAAATATTCAATGCCGCCTTAAAAGAAGCGCCAGCATCTTATTGGTGCCCTGATGGTGTTCATCCTTCCATGGCAGGCGCTTACCTCATGAAAGAGGCGTGGATTAAGGAGTATTCCAAACTATCTGATTTCTGAAAGATCCTATTCCGACGATAATTCCCTCGCCAGATTCTCGAGTGTCCTGCCTTTCGTCTCCGGCATTTTGAAAAATACCCAGATAAGTTGACAAACCATCATCACAGTGAAGAATATAAAAACCGTTGCCGGACCAATTGACTTGAACAGGAACGGAATAAATGACGGGATCAGCGCAGCCAGTATCCAGTGTACCGAACTGCCAAATGACTGTCCTGCAGCTCTGAGTTTATTGGGGAATATTTCGGAGATAAAAACCCATATCACAGCGCCCTGGCCTACAGCATGTGCCGCGATGAACAGGAAGAAAAATATCGGTACCGACACTCCCTGCCAGCCAAATAAAAAGGCCATGGAAACCAGACTCAGTGAGATGATATAGCCTACCGAGCCAATGTACATCAGAGTCTTTCGGCCATATTTGTCTATGAGGCTAATACCCAGCAAAGTGAAAATCAGGTTTATGACACCAATCCCGACACCACTCAGGAAAGAGGCAGACTTCACCAATCCGGCGATTTCAAATATGCGTGGGGCATAATACAAGAACGCGTTGATGCCGGAAACCTGGTTGAAGAAGGCAATGAAAAACGCCAGCATCAACGGGTTCCTATACTTCTTCATGAAGATGGATTCGTCGCTCGTTTCATGCGATCGCTCATTGTCAATATCAGCAATCTCCTTAGCTACATTTTCCTCCGGATGGATTTGCTTCAATATTTGAATGGCTTTTAACCTGTCATTCCTATAATCCAGCAGCCAACGAGGACTTTCCGGTATCCACAAGACCAAAAGCGAGTATATTATTGAAGGAATAAATGGAATTCCCACCATCCATCGCCAGGCATGTTCGCCAACGTCGCGCAGGAAATAGTTGGATGTAAAGGCAATTAGAATACCGAAAACGATATTGAACTGGTACAGTGCTACCAACCGACCGCGTTTTTTTGCCGGAGCAATTTCGGAAACATACGTTGGCGCTGCGATAGTAGAGGCGCCAATGCCCAGTCCGCCGATAAACCTGAAAAATGCGAAACTATATGGCCCTATGGCAAATGCCGCTCCAATGGAGGAAATGCAAAATAATAATCCGATTAATATCAGTGTTTTCTTTCTCCCTAGTTTATTGGTCGGGATCGATCCGAAAATTGCCCCGATAACGGTGCCCCAGAGCGCAGTGGCCATCACCACCATGCCGTGAAATAAATCGCTCGATTGCCATAAGGCCTGCAATTGCTTATCAGCTCCGGAGATGACGACAGTGTCGAATCCAAATAGGAATCCGGCCAGCGCCACAATGATTGACCAATAGAGAAGTCTTGTGTTCTTGTTCATGTCCGAAAAGGTGTTTAGTTCATTTGATTGGGTGTATCCTGAATTATACAATTAAAAAATAATGTGAGGGCTAAGATAGGTTTTCTTTTAAATAAATTATGTGGTCATCGTTTAATGATTTAACCTTTGACTTCGCTAACCCTTCAATCCGCATATGATATTGTCCTTCATGGAAATAATGGCTAAATTGCCAGCAGACATACAATGGATTTATAAGCATCTGGCCACAGATTCTAAAATCCATTGAACCACAACTAATCACTACCATGGTCACACGAGCAATATTTTTGTCCGGCATTTTATTATTATTGGTTGAGCATCCAAATGCTGCTCAAATCTATGCACAGGGTCATAATATCAACAATATGAGTATTTACACGCTCTCTGTGGTCCTCGTGAAGCAGCCCAACGGAAGTTTTCTTGCATCTCTCGATTTTCGTGGTCGTCGCAAAGACGTCGTCTGGTACATCAAAGAAGGGGTGGCCCACAAAGCATTTACCAATACAGATGATTTGATGGGGTACATGTCAAAGAACGGCTGGATTTTTACTGAACGGCAGGATATCTTATCAACATCGGGCCAGTTTCTTGGCGATAAATATATGTTCAGAAAATCCATGGAACAGATTTCTGCCGAGGAGAATCAAAAAAAACTATAAGTATTTTTGTATTAGCGTCATCATCCTATTCGTCATTTTGTTCAGTTTTTAGCCATATTTGATTCATTTTTTACCTGACTCATTTTTAACGAATAATGAAAGTCCAAAATAAACATTACCGTACAATATGGCTCCATCCGGACGATCAACATATTATACAGATCATCGATCAACGCAGGCTGCCTTTTCAATTTATTGTCGAAGATCTTCATAATCTCGATGAGATGGCTGTCGCAATCAAGGATATGCACGTACGTGGTGCAGGGCTCATTGGCGCTGCGGCAGGATATGGAATGTACCTGGCATCACTCGAAGCGGTTGACGCTACTTATACAGAGGATGTCATGAATTCCGGTAAATTCCTAAAAGCCACGCGACCAACAGCAGTAAATCTTCAGTGGGCGGTAGACAGGCAACTGGAGTTATTGAACAATTGCAATTCACTGGAAGAATATAGGTATAATTCACTACAGTTGGCCGAGACCATTGCTGATGAAGATGTGGCTATGTGCAAATCAATCGGTGTACATGGTCTTAAGCTTATCGAGGAGATAAGTAAAAAGAAGCATGGGAAAACAGTGAATATTCTGACACACTGCAATGCCGGATGGCTGGCATTTACGGATTATGGTTCGGCAACCTCACCAATCTACCTCGCATATGATAAAGGGATTAAAGTCCATGTCTGGGTAGATGAAACCAGGCCGCGCAACCAGGGAGCGCGACTCACCGCCTGGGAACTGGGCAGTCATGGCGTGCCTCATACGGTGATTCCGGATAACGCAGGCGGCCATTTGATGCAGCATGGAATGGTAGATTTGGTAATTACCGGTGCTGATCGCGTAACTGCCTCCGGTGACGCAGCCAATAAAATCGGGACATACCTCAAAGCACTGGCTGCAAAGGACAATCAGGTGCCATTTTATGTTGCACTGCCTTCATCAACCTTTGACTGGGAAATGACCGATGGAATACGTGAAATACCCATAGAGCAGCGCGATGCTCACGAGATGAAGTACATGGAAGGACTATTGCCCGATGGGTCGATTAATGAAATACAAATCATTCCCGATCTGCATGTTGTGGCAAACTATGGATTTGACGTGACCCCAGCCCGGCTGATCACCGGACTTATCACCGAAAGGGGAATTTGTGAAGCGGACCGGGAAAGCATCAGGCAGCTATTCCCTGAGAATTTTTAATACCTATCTCTTTATTTTATCGGGTATATCCTTGAAAACATCTTTCACGGTATAATTGATGATCCTGTCAGCATCATCATTGTCCGTAGCATCGATAGTGGCTATGCCTTCCAGTATAAGCTTATTCTCTTTGCTATCCACAAGGTCAAACGTCACAGATCCGGTAGTATAAGAACTTGCATACGATGAAGGAGGCGAAACCGATATTCCGACACCCATTCCGTAAGGTGTTGCGGCGCCATAGTAACCAACTGCGCTTTGTTGCGTGGTGGTAACCTCCCGACGGTTGATGGAGGAAAACAGGTTAACCAGAAGGTCTGGATTTTCGGAGACTTTTTTTATGCCTTTATACCCAAGTTCCAGTTCTATGGCCATGGCAAGCCGGCGCCTGTTCACTTCCTTGATCTGAAGGTGTTCTTCACGGATCTCGTAAAAGTTGAACGTTTTGTACGATGAAAAATCAATCGTTTTATCTACCGTAGTATAAATCTTCATAGGTGCGCTGCACGACACGGCCACGATAGCAAGGAGAATGATAAGTATTCGGATTTTCATTGAATTTTAATTTGAGGGTTGAAAATAGGTGAATAATTTCAAAGGACAAGTCATGCCGAATTAAATCAATTTTCTCTACTGTAAATTCGGCACATTGAATCGCGATTTTAAATTGATTACCTTTCCATAAACACCAGATGTATGATGACAAAAACTGCCATTTTCCCATGCCTGCTGATCATCTCGATTTTCGCATGCACAACAAAGAAATCCGAATCCACAACTGCGATTGGGTTTACACCCTATGTGGAAATCTGCGACAGTTCGGCTAATCAATTGTTTGAAGTGGATGCCAAAGTAGAAATACTCGCTGAAGGATTTGAATGGACAGAAGGGCCACTATGGGTCGATGGACTTGGGCTGCTTTTTTCTGACATCCCTCCGAATAAGGTTTACAAATGGACCGAAGCCAAGGGTGTCGAATTGTATCTGACGCCATCCGGCTACACAGGTGTAGCCGAAAGAGGAGGAGAGCCGGGAGCAAATGGCCTTGCGCAGGACAAGCAGGGGAATCTGATACTTTGCCAGCACGGAGACAGGCGAATGGCTCGCATGGCAAGACCATTAACCGACCCGGCGGCCGAGTTCGTGACTATTGTCGATAACTATAATGGTAAACGGTTCAATAGCCCCAACGATGCCTGCTTCGATAGCAGAGGCAATCTGTATTTCACAGATCCGCCGTACGGGTTGGAAAAACTGATGGACGACCCACTGAAGGAACTCGGATTTCAGGGCGTGTATCGCTATGGTTCTGATGGCCTTTTGACACTGCTGGATTCAACACTCTCCAGACCAAATGGAATTGCCTTTTCAACAGATTTCCAGCGACTTTTCGTGGCTAATTCAGACCCGCAATTAGCGATCTGGATGGTTTATGATGTGGACGAACAGGGATTGTTGCAGAATGGCCGGGTATTTCATGATGCGACCAAAATGGCTGAGACGGAAACCGGACTCCCCGATGGGATGAAGGTTGACAGTAAAGGAAATGTATTTGCCACGGGTCCGGGAGGTGTATGGGTTTTTAATGATTCCGGAATGGTGTTAGCGAAGATCCGTACGGGCCAGGCAACCAGCAATTGCGCCTTTGGCCCTGGACAGCGGGAATTGTTCATTACCGCAGATATGTACCTGATGCGCGTACGGCTGAAGGGCTGATTATTCCAACGGTTTTCCGCCTGGAGAAAGTGCGATTTTATCCTTTGTGATTTCTATCTCAACCTCCACAGGGTAGTGATCAGAAATATAGACTTCACCTTTTTTCAAATTCATGTATCGGTGAGATTTCACATTTATACCGTCGCTTACAAAGATAAAGTCAATGATTTTACCCTGGTCGTCTTTGTAGCCATTGTAAGTAACTTCACCACCTTTATGTGGTTTCATTGTAATCAGGCGGGCGTCTTTTAGTTGATGAGTAGCGGCCCATTGACCGGTTAATACCTGGTACGGTGCATCCGTCGAAAGCGTATTAAAATCGCCCATAACGACCATCGGAATGCCCGGATTATTGTCTTTACCGAGTTTCACAATCATTTTTGCGCTATTTTCCCGGGCTACCTTTCCGATATGATCGAAGTGAGTATTCACAATCATCACTGACTTATTGTTGGTTTTGGATCGTAGAATTACCCATGATACCGTGCGGTACAGCGCCGCATCCCAACTCTTGCTGCCGATTTCCGAAGGATGCTCCGATAGCCATATCGTGGAATCCTTGAGCACGTCAAATTTCTTTTTATAATAAATAGCAGTGATCTCATCCTCGAGTTTGCCGTCCTTTCTGCCTACGGCGTAGCAGTGGTAGTTCTTCAGCCTTTCGGAAAGAAACAAATGTTGCTCAGGGGTGAGTTCCTGAAAACCGATGACATCCGGGGAGTCTTTCTTAAGTGTTGAAAGAACAAAGCTTTTCCGGTTTTCCCAACTATTTACCCCATCCTGACCATGACTGGTTCGGATGTTAAAGGACATGACTTTCATGGCGTTTTGTGCTTTTCCGATTGAAGGCATCGTGATTTGGAAAATGAATATGATAAGTACCGTATGAATGATGGATTTACTTTGAAATAGGATGTCTCGACTGCGCATTATGGTTGAGTTTAACTTTGTGAAATCAAATGTCAATGACGGGTTGAAGGTTTTTGCTCATTTCTCTTTTCAGGAAAACCCATGTAACCACGGCAGATAGCAGATCGGCAATCGGAAACGAATACCAGATGCCATCGAGCCCGAAAGATCGCGGAAGAACCAGCACCAGCGGGATCAGGAAAAACCCCTGCTTGGTCAGTGTGAGGAATAGTGCGGGCAGCGTTTTACCGATGGCCTGAAAATAACCGGAACCAACCATTTGGACTGCAATGAGCGGCATCATCAGGAATATCCATATCATGGCGTGGGAGCTGTTTTTAATGAGATCCTGGTCTGTGGTGAAAGTCGATACGATCGTCTCAGAGAAAAGCAGGACAAATATTAGAATTGTCGCAGCCATAAAAGTTGAATACTTAATGGAAATATTGATGCTTTCCTTTACCCTGGAAATGTTTCTGGCGCCATAATTATATCCAGCGATTGGAAGAAATCCCTGTGAAATACCGATAACCGGAAATAAGGCAAACATCATGACACGATTCACGACACCATAGACTGCAATGCCCAATTCACCTGCATGCTGAAAAAGAGAATGGTTGAGAACAACAATAAGCACGCTGATTGATCCCTGCCTCGCTAAAGTGATGCTCCCGATCGAAAGGATTTCGCTGATAATGGCAAAATCGAGCTTAAAATATTTACCGACAATGCGCATTTCACTCTTCCCCTTTATGAAATATACAAGTGTATAGATTGCCGATATGATATAAGAAATTGTGGTAGCCCATGCTGCACCGGCAAGTCCCATATCAAATACAATGATAAAAATCGGATCCAGTATGGTGTTAATAACCGCCGGTATCACCATGGTGAGCATAGCTACTTTGGGCTTTCCCTGGGCTCGGATCACATTGTTGGCCATCATAGCCCAGGCAAGAAAAGGAACTCCAATAAGCAAAACGCGGAAATATTCCTTAGCAAAGGGCAATATCTCACCCTTACCACCAAACATGATCAGTATCGGGTCTTCAAAAATAAATCCGATCAGCACCAGTACAGCAGAAAAGTGCAGAGTAGCGTTGATCATATTGCCAAAGGTTTTCAACGCCCGCTTCCTGTCGTTGCTTCCCAGGGCTCGCGATATCATAGAAGCTCCACCCACACCTATTGCCATGCCGATAGAGGAGATGAGAAATGATATGGGCATCACGACGGTAATGGCTCCAATGGCAAGCGTACCGACAAACCTCCCGACAAAGATGGTATCGACGATGGAGTATATCGACATGATTAAAAATCCAATAGCAGCAGGAACGGACTGCTTAATCACCAGCTGCGGAATACTTTCCGTCCCAAGTTCATTGGATGATGGAGGCTTTCTAATGGCAGAAGAGGTTGACATGAATCAGCAACTTAGCAAAAAGGTTCCGCAAATGTGAAAAATTTATCTACTTTAGAATTATACTCACCTGTTATTCTTTTCAGAATGGTCTTCTTATATTCACGCTGACTTTATCCCCTATACATTCATGGCAGAATCTCTGATTAAATCCCAAAGCAACAAGTCATTCGTTATCGGTCTTACACTTGTTGCCACGCTCGGTGGATTACTTTTTGGCTACGACACAGCCGTTATTTCAGGTGCCGTTGGCTCCCTGCAGGCATTTTTCATCGATTCGGTGAACATTGAAAACGGCGATGCAAAAGCCGTAGTGATTGAATACCGTGC
This sequence comes from Cyclobacteriaceae bacterium, assembly GCA_034523095.1. Taxonomy (GTDB): domain Bacteria; phylum Bacteroidota; class Bacteroidia; order Cytophagales; family Cyclobacteriaceae; genus JAAUQL01. The sequence goes on from JAXHKU010000011.1 coordinate 43,847, forward strand.
AACGGTGTATGCAGCTATTGCCATCGTGCTAATATCTGTTATTGGAGTTATGATGAAATTATTGGGAAGGGGCAAGGGATTAATCATCGGAGCCGTTTTGTCCATCGTGGCATTTATGGTCATCAGGAATAACTTTTCCGGCGAACCGGTGCTTGACGAAGAAACCGCTAATTCGCTCAAAGGATTCGTAATATCAAGCGCCCTCATTGGTTGTATTATCGGAGGCGCGCTCGGCGGTGTGATTTCAAAGGAAATGGGTAGAAAGCGCGGACTTATTCTGTCGGCAATTCTGTTTTTGATTTCTGCAGTTGGCTCAGCCATTCCTGAAATAATGAATATTTTCGGAACCCAGGACATTACGTCATTTATAATATACAGAATTATTGGAGGAATAGGAGTAGGCATGGCCTCGATGCTTTCCCCCATGTACATTGCTGAAATAGCGCCACCTCGCATTCGTGGTCAACTAGTTTCCTTCAACCAGTTTGCCATCATTTTTGGCATGTTGATCATTTATTTTGTAAACTATTTCATCGCCCGGCAAGGCGATCAGGTATGGCTCGATAATGTCGGCTGGCGCTGGATGTTTGGATCAGAAACGATTCCAGCCGTTATTTTCCTTCTGTTGCTTTCGTTTGTTCCGGAAACGCCAAGGTATTTGGTGATGAAAAATCAAGATGCCAAGGCGTTGACGGTGATCGAAAAGTTGAACGGTGTTGAAAATTCGAAAACTATTTTGGCGGAAATTAAAGAGTCGCTTAGAATCAAAGACGCCCCATGGCTTTCTTATGGTTGGATTCTAATAATAATAGGCATATTTCTATCGGTATTCCAGCAGTTCGTCGGAATAAACGTGGTGCTCTATTATGCTCCCGAAATTTTTAAGAACATGGGAAGCGGAACCGAATCATCACTTTTACAAACCATTATCGTTGGTGGTGTAAACCTGACTTTCACCGTTCTCGCCATATTTACAGTCGATAAATTCGGCAGGAAACCACTACAGATCATAGGAGCGCTGGGTATGGCGGTAAGTATGACAGGCCTTGGTTTCACGTTCTTCCTGGATTCTGTAGGTATGGGTGCGCTTATATTTATGCTGCTTTACACAGCATCATTTGCTATGTCGTGGGGGCCTGTAACATGGGTACTGTTGTCTGAGATTTTCCCGAATCGGATAAGAGGCGCTATGTCCATAGCCGTAGCCGCCCAGTGGATTGCAAACTTTGTGATTTCCTGGACCTTCCCAATGATGAACGACAGCACCTGGTTGAATGACAAATTTAACCATGGATTTGCCTATTGGATCTACGCAGTCATGGGCCTCGCTGCTGCGCTGTTTATGTGGAAAATGGTGCCGGAAACTAAAGGCAGGACACTGGAGGAAATGGAAGATTTATGGAGTGCCTAACGCTTCAAAATGAACAATGTAGTTCCAGAACTTCTAGAGTTAGCTGAAGAGGCAAGTCGCAAAGCCTACGCACCGTACAGCAGGTTTCCTGTTGGCTGCGTTATCACCACCGAAAAAGGAGGAAGATACACAGGTTGCAATACCGAAAACATATCATTTGGGCTGACGATGTGTGCAGAGCGATCAGCCATTTTCAAGGCGGTCAGTGAAGAAGGACCTGACATGAAAGTGGTTCAGGTAATCATCTACACGCCGACAGATAATCCAATAGCTCCATGTGGGGCATGCCGCCAGGTGATTTATGAATTTGGAAAAGACGCTGAAATCATCAGCAGGTGCAATTCAGAAAACAGCCTCTCAGGCAAAATTAGTTTCTTCCTGCCCGATTCACCAGATATCCGACTGTAAAAGTATCATGGATTTTTAGCGCTTTTTATGGGTTTCAGAAACCTATAAGCGCCACAATAGTGCTATGGTAACAGTTATTGCTGTACCAAGGACTATTGGTAAAAAGGTGGCTAAAAGTGTCCATTTCAGGTTTTTAGTTTCCTTAAAAATGGTAAATATCGTCGTGCTGCAGGGATTGTGAATGAGAGAGAACAACATGAGGTTCAGTGCGGTAAGAAGCGTCCAACCACTGCCGCGCAGCAATGATTCCAGTGATGACATGGATTCCACTTCAAACATCACACCTGCGCTGTCTCCATGCATGCTGCTGCCTCCCACCAAAACAATAAGCATCAGAATGGTCGGCACCACGATTTCATTTGCAGGTATCGCTACAATATAGGCGACGAGTATTATTCCGTTCAATCCCATAAACCATGCAATAGGATCCAGTCCGTTGATCATATAGATTGCGATGGGACTGCCGCCAATATTTACGTTGGCTATAAGCCAGATAATGGCTCCCGCAGGCATAGCAAATACAACGGCTCTCCACAATACAAATAAGGTCCTGTCGAAGATGGATGTATAAATCGTCTGCCAGAATTTTGGTGCACGGTAGGGTGGAAGCTCAAGACTGAAAATGGAAGGCTCTCCTTTTAATACTGTTTTCGACAAACTCCACGAAACGACAAAGGTCAGAAAAACGCCAAAGAGGGCTATTCCAACAACCGCCATAGCAGAAACAAATCCCGCAATATGCGCTGGGACAAGCGCCCCGATAAAAATAGTAGCCAATAAGATTTGTGTTGGCCAGCGGCCGTTACAGATAGCGAAATTATTGGTGATGATGGCAATAAGTCTTTCTCTAGGTGAGTCGATAATTCGTGTAGCTACCACGCCGGCTGCATTGCACCCAAACCCCATCATCATGGTCATAACCTGCTTGCCGTGGGCTCCGGCTTTTTTAAATAAATTATCCATGTTAAATGCTACACGCGGCAAATAGCCAAAATCTTCCAGCAGTGTGAACAAAGGAAAAAATATGGCCATAGGAGGGAGCATCACACTTACAACCCATGCTGTAGCCAAATACATTCCATCAAACAACAGACCGCTCAGCCACCATGGAAAATGAAGCATTTCACCACCACTTTTCAGCCAGAAATGGCCCTTGTCAACCAGTATATCAAAGAGAAACGCGGATGGTACGTTGGCGCCACTGATGGTGAGCCAGAACATGAAGGCAAACAACAAAAACATGATTGGATAGCCGAAAACCGGACTGAGAAAAATTCGGTCTAGTGTCAGATCCAGGTTAAACCGCCTGGAATTACCAATCCTGGAACTCGCTTTTTCTGTAATCTGGGCCGACTCAGAGAATGCGTGTTCTACCAGTTTGTCATGGTAATTCTGCGGCAGATGGGTCTTCAGATGACGGGCAGTTTCGAGGATATCCTCAATGTTAGATTTAGTTTCAGAAGTCAGTTCTGACTCTTCACCGGATGATGAAATTCCAATTTCACCATTCTTCAGTGCGGTGATAATCTGTTGGTCATCGTCGAGGATACGTGATGCCAGCCACGCGGCATTGGACATTTCGGGAAATACAGCGCATATTTTTTTCGAGCGTTTCAATTTGTTTCTCTATTCCGGAAGGAATCCGGTAGAGTTGTCGCGCTCGTGGTATATCCTGGGATCGGGCCACTTTTTCAATGGTGCTGAGAAGGTCATAAATACCCCGTTGTTCCCGCGCAGCGGTAGCGACCACCGGAACTCCCAATTCACGTGAGAGAATTTTAGTGTCGATTCCTATGCCTTTTTTTTCTGCTTCATCAATCAGGTTAAGGCAAATAACCACTCTTCCGGAAATCTCCAGAATCTGTATGGCGAGGTTGAGGTTGCGCTCCAGTCGGGTGGCATCAACCACAATGACGGTAACATCAGGTTTTCCAAAGAGTATGAAATTTCGGGCTATTTCTTCCTCCAGGCTCGATGAAATAAGGGAATAGGTGCCGGGAAGGTCAAGGATTTTATATTTCTTGTCGTGAAAGAAAAAGCTGCCTTCGGTTCGTGCCACCGTTTTTCCGGTCCAATTACCGGTGTGTTGTTTCAGTCCGGTAAGTGCATTGAAAATAGTGCTTTTTCCAGTATTAGGATTGCCAGCCAAAGCGACCACGTAATCGGAATTTTCCGCATCAACACCAAGTCTTTTAAGGCTGAGCTTATCATGAATCGGACAGTCAGCGCAATTGCTATGTGCCTGATTTAATTTGAAGGAAGCCATGTTGAGAGAGGCTACTGTAGCGGCGAGATGTGTATTTTGCTGGCCTGATTTCTGCGAAGTGCGATGAGTCCGCCTTTGATAAGGTAGGCGGTAGGGTCATTAAACGGACTGCTAATGGCTACTTCCACCTGGGCGCCGGGAACAAATCCCAGATCAAGCAATCTGTTTCGTTCTATGCCCTGGCAGTTTTCATCAATAAAGTCTATGGAGGCTCTTTGCCCGGGGATCAATTCAGATAGTATCTTTTTCGACCCGCTGATTATTTCCTGACTTGTCTTTTTAAATATTCCGAACATTTTAAGAGCGATTTAAAATTGTTTGTTTATTAATCAAATTTATAAGTTTGATAAGTCAAATACAAAATTTATACAAATTAAAATTAATATTTAGACTTGTCTAAAAAATAAAACGGATTACTCCTAATTTTGTTTCTGGCTCTCAGCGATAAATTTTCTTTTCTCAAGTCATTATAGAATATATTTGCAGACTCATGGAGAACGTATGAATATTCAAGAACTGGAAAAAAGTTATATGGCCTTTGTTCGTGCTTTGCGGCGAAAGGTCTGGCAGGTTCAGGAGGAATTCGAACTGGTAGAAGCGGGTGATAAAGTGTTGGTTTGCTTGTCAGGCGGTAAGGATAGCTATACCATGCTCGATATGCTCATGAATATGAGACGAGCCATGAATGATTCCTTCGAGATAGAAGTATTTCATCTCGACCAAAAGCAGCCTGGATATCCTGCACATATTTTACCAAATTATCTCAAAGAATACGGTCAGCCTTTTAAAATCATGGAGCGCAATACCTATCGTGTGGTGATGGATAAGCTCAAGCCAGAGCAGACCATGTGCAGCCTGTGTTCGCGCCTTCGCAGGGGAACAATTTATGAATATGCCAGGCAAACCGGCGCCAATAAAATTGCACTTGGGCATCACCGGGAAGATGTACTTGAGACGTTTTTCTTAAATATTTTTTTCGGTGGCAAACTGGAGGCTATGCCGGCCAGGTTCCTGAATGATGAAGAGGATCTCACAGTGATCAGACCGCTGGTGTATTGTCCTGAAGAGATGATTGTGAAATATGCTGCATTGCGCGAATTCCCCATAATACCATGCAATCTTTGCGGTTCGCAACCGAACCTCCAGCGCAGCATAATCAAAGAAATGATGAAAAATTGGGAAGTTGATTATCCAGATCGGAAGGAGATAATTCTCACCTCACTTAAAAATATTCATGCGTCACACTTGCTGGACACTTCACTTTATGACTTTAAAAATTGCTCAATTGCCATGGACAATAGTGATTCCTGAGAACTTGGTTTTGAAAGTAAACGGCGTTTTGATTGAACTAAATCAAACCTAAATTTGTATTGAGATAGGAAATAAACACTCCCATCATGAAAAATCTGCTCATAGTTATTTTTTCAATGGCTGCGATTAAACCTCATACAAGCCCAGGATCATGCCGAAGAAATTCAAATTACAAACGAGGTGATAAATCAGTTATCGACCGGCCAGAATGTGATGGTGTATAACCGGTTTGACGATAACATGAAGGCTGCAATAACTTTAGAAAAGCTCGGGGAAATATGGCCCGCTTTGCTGACCCAATGCGGAAAATTTATTGGTAGTGGCGAGTCTATTGTTGCAGAGAGTCAGGGTTATGTGGTGGTGAATCAACTGATTGATTTTGAATCCACAGATTTGGATTTACGGATTGCGTTCAACAATGAGCAGAAAATCAGCGGCTTGTTTTTCATGCCTCCTGTTAAAAAAAAAGAGTAGTTGAGCCGGTTCTGGTTACCACACAATACTATGCAGAAACAGCCCTTATTCTGAGATCCGGTCAGTATAACCTTCCCGGCACATTGACATTGCCCAAAGGCAAAAACAGTTTTCCAATTGTCCTATTTGTCCATGGCTCAGGCCCGAATGACCGCGACGAAACCATCGGTCCAAACAAGCCATTTCGCGATATTGCATATGGATTGGCAGAGAAGGGAATTGCATCCCTGCGATATGATAAGCGCACCTTCGTCTATGGTATTCGGCATTTTGCCATCCTGATTCCATGAATCTAGCTTCGGAGGTTCTGGATGACGTAAAGGCAGCTATAGATACTTTGCAGCGTGTTCATGGAGTTTCAGCCATTTTTATTATCGGGCACAGCCTGGGAGCTATGTTGGCTCCTGAAATTGCCAATGCAAATCCAGAAGTAGCCGGAATTATTATGCTTGCGGGGAATGCCAGACCATTCGCTGAATTAATTGTTGCCCAAACTGAGTATCTCCTTCAGCAAAGATGGTGTGCAGGAATCTAGATGAGCAGGCGATGTTGGAACTGCGCGAACAAATGGAAGTTCTTGACCGATTTGAAAACAGGGGAGGATATCGGAGACAATATGCTGCCGCTCCATCTCCCGAAAGCGTATTGGCGAGCCATGTTGGATTACGACCAGCTTTTCATAATAAAAACCGTCAAAATCCCAATACTTATACTTCAGGGCGAGCGCGATTATCAGGTGACCATGGAGGATTTTGAACTTTGGAAGCGGACAAATATGGACCGGCAAAATGTGACCTTTCAGTCATTTCCAAAGCTCAATCACCTGTTTCTCGAAGGGGACGGCCCACCTTATCCATCCGAATATGAAGTCGAGGCACGCGTTCCGCCTTATGTGATGGACGCTATCGCAAATTGGATTTTTGGAATAAATTAAGGATTACCTCTTGCCGGTTTTGGTCGATAGCCAGGACTGCCTCAAAGCCGTTTCTTCCTCTTTAATACGAATAGAGAATTTTTCATTGGGGATCAGGATATGCTGGTTGTCCTCTATAAGTTTGACGCTTGATTCTTTAATATTTCCATTGTGAAGGAAGCGGATCTTAATTTCATCGCCAGCGCGCCGCGTACCTACAATGTAGTTGAGTTCGGCATAATCATTTACCGGGCTGCCCATCGATCAGAAGGATTTCGTCACCTTCAGCAATTCCCGCATCATATACCGGGGAGCCAAACAAGGGCGAGTCAGACGATGTGGCATTTACCATTTTCAAATTGAAGTCTTAGATATCCGATGCTGGTTCTCCCGGGGTTTTTCTTTACGAATTTATATCCGGCTCTCTCAAATAGTACGGAGTAATCAGGAAGCTGATTGGAGAATATATGCTTTTGGAAAAAATCTGCTGCAAAGCCAGCATTGCCGGTCAATTCTGCGAGGGCGGTCTGAATATCACCATTAGAATAACCAATTCCTGTTTTGCCATATTTGATCCACATCAGTTTCATGAGGTCATCCAGCGACTTGCCCTTGAATTCGGTTCTGAGCCTTAAGTCGAGCGCTATCGCAATGGCTTCCCCGTAATTGTAATACGAAAGAAATGTATTCTGAAAGTTGGTGGCATCTGCCGCGGCTGCCTGATCTGTGTAGGCGGCCATTTCACTCATATAAACAGGCGAGCCAAAATGCCTACCCGGACTATTCACTATCGTATTAATCTTTCGGCCAAGAATCGCCAAATACTCATCGGTACTCATGATTCCTGCCCGGCAAAGTGTGAGGTCGCCATAATAGCTTGTAAACCCCTCGCCAAACCAAAGTTCACCACAAACATTTGCCTGTGTGAAGTCAAACGGCTCAAGTGCGGAGGGTCTTATCCGCTCCATATTCCATAAATGGAAGAACTCGTGGGACATGGTGCCGATCAGGTCGTTCACATTGGATTTGTCCGTTGAAGGTTGGGTGATAATCGTGGAATTGCGATGCTCCATACCGTCGCCATTCATTTCGGGGCCATAACTGGCCAGAAAAATGTAGTTACCGTAGTCAAAATCCGGAAATTCACCATAGACCATTTTCTGTTCGTCAATAACTCTTGATGCTTTATGAACCAGCGTATCCAGATCTGACTTATTGAAATCACCGATCAGCGCCAGATGAATGCTGCTGTCAGCAGACTCAGGGAGTTTTAAAGTTTTCCATGCCAAATTTCCAATAAGCACCGGACTATCCATCAGATATTGAAGATTCGGGGCAAAATATACATGATTGTTGCTATCGAGCTGAGGCAGTTGTGTCGCGATTTTCCAGGATGCGGTGTCAGGCAAATCAATGGTCAATTTTACAGGATGTGTGTCAAAGGAACTGATCCATGGCAGAGTTGCCGGCATATTCAGTATGGCGTATTGGTCAGTGATTGCAGTATATGTACCGTCGGCATGATTGCCAAACAGGGTGCAGCTTATGGATATTTTGCCTTTTACATCAGGTATCTTCCATTGGTCGGGCTCTACTCTTGTGATGATTCCGGACATCGGAGTGTCATCCGCACTGGCTGTGAGGTTATATAGGTTTTTACCAAAATTATGAACTGCGTATCTTCCAGGCGAAGCTTTGCTCATGACGAGAATGATATCCTGCTTTTCAGGGACATTCAAACTGACCGTAATATCAGCCTCATGATGGATGGCTTTGTTAAAGGAAATCGTGTAGCAAATGGTATCCCCTGATTGAGCGAAGAGATCGCCAGATGAGTTAACCAATACGCAGTGAAACAATTGCGGCCAGCGTGGAATAACGGAGTTGCCGGAGGAGTAACCATTTCAAAATCATTGAATACCCAGTTTGTATATGTTATATGAATAATAAAGACTAAAAACCCATCAATTGTGTTTATTGATTATTCTTTTTTCTTCAGTAAACCGCTTGCCTGGTATGCCTTGGCAAACTCTTTTCCAAATGCACTGGCACCTTCTTCCTGTGATCCCGAATTTTTGTAGGTGGCCTCAGCCTGATAGATCATTTTCTTGGTTTTTGCATCAAAAAGGGCTGTTTCTACAGTGACTGTTTTTTCCTGGATATACGACCAATTATAAACGTTGGTGTAGGTGGTCGTGTAGAAAAAAAAGTTGTTCATGGCATAGGGATCCACCTCACTGTTCGAGGAATACCGTTCCTTGCTTTCCACATCTTTTAGTCTGACTACGATGACGCCATCGAGGGATTTTTCCTCAGCGAGCTGGATTAATTCATCCCTGGTATAAAGCTCTTTTTTGTCTGGGTCAACATTCACACTGCTGAATAAGTGATAGTCCATTTGGCGCAGTTCATAAGAAAGCTGTTCCTCCACCATCGACCTTAAATTATAATCGGTAGTCATGGCAATAATAAGGACCTTGTCAAAATTAAAACTATTGGAATTGTCAGGTTTGAGAAGAACTGTTACAGAAGAACAAGCGGAGAGCATGAGCGAAAATGCAACAGCAATTGTGAGCGAGCGGGTAGTGTTTTTCATTGGATATAATTCAAAGTGGATAGTACTGTGTGGGGCAATATTAATAAATCTTGCGCACTATTGGATGCCTGTCAATCAAACTTGCATGCCACCAACTTGCTTCAGCGGATCAAATCCTCTCTAAATATTAAAATAATCCATGGAGAGGACATAATTTTTTGTTCGACCGTGAGTAATTGCGACATTTAGTCCACAACTGTTGTACATGTCGCCAAACCTGTTTTCGCACTACCTTCTTCCAATCGCTATTGCCTACATCATGTTTGGCAATGGCATACAACCACCCTTTGGGAAAAAGTATCTATAATCCATGGACTTTCTGCTTATATTTTTCGGGATTATCCTGCTGATTGTCGGCATAGCAGGGTGTTTTATCCCGGCTGTACCCGGACCGCCTGTAGCATTTCTATCACTGTTATTGCTCCAATTTCGGGAATCGCCGCCATTTGCCACGACCTTCCTGATAATATTGGCCATTGTCGTCGTCATTGTAGCGATTATCGACCACTTCATACCGGTGATAGGTGCCAGGAAATGGGGTGGCTCGAGAGCCGGTGCCGTGGGCGCTTTCATCGGAATATTGCTCGGTTTTTTTATTTGGCCACCATTTGGCTTTATTATCATGCCGTTCCTCGGAGCTCTTACAGGTGAGTTGTTAGGAGGTAATTCTTCGAAAACAGCTTTAAAAGCAGCCCTGGGTACTATTATTGGCCTTATCGTCGGTACCATACTCAAGCTAACGTTAACAATAATTATCGCCTGGTACTTTTTCGTAAATCTTTAAAAAGAACAATCGCCATGAGATATTTCAAAGGTGCATTTGCTATCATCGTGATGTCAATCTCAATTTCAGCTCAGGCCCAGGAAGTAGAACACAATTACAAGGTTGGCCCGCAAAATGTATCGTGCGATAGCCTCAAAGTGCCTCCCGGTGACTTGCCGGTAGCACTTGATCTGCTCAAAGGAGCGACCTACCGATACAGCAAAAAATTCAGAATGACGAGGAAAAATGGGTTGCAGGGCGGAGAATTCTATTCTTGTAATGGAATTACGGGGTTTCTGATAGTTCGATATGATAACCAGGAAGTACTTTATATGAACTTTGATAAGACCGACTGGGAATCGTTTACATCTTCATCTGATCCGGAAGGTTTTTATATCGACAATCACAGTCTCTGGGAAAAGTCTAATTAATTACCTGAGAAAATTGATTGAGGAATCATAACCCTGTAATTTGCGATTATTCAAGAATTTGCTTAGGAATTTTTAGATTTGAAACAATCAAAATTAGTATTCCAAATTTTCAATTTAAGTGCTGTGGGTTTTAGGGCAATTATTGTGTCGGTATTTCTGCTGTGCGGCATCAGTCTCTCGGCACAGCATCCCGTAGGCATTCAAAGTAAAAGCAGATTGTCCGACTTATCCATGGATCAATGGACAAGCAGGGAGGGATTGGTTTCCAACAACCTCACTTCGGTATTTCAGTCTTCCGACAAATTTATTTGGATCACCAATTTCAACGGGCTGCTTCGTTTCGACGGGGTGAGGTTCAGGCTCTATGATAAGGCCACATTACCTATTCTGAGCACCAGTTCCTTCTATGAGACTTTCGAGGATTCTAAAGGTAACATGTGGTTTGCTATCGCAGAGCACAGGTATAATTAAAATGAAGGACAATGTGTTTTCTGCCATACTGCCGCCAGGCCAAAATTCACTTTCCGTGAGGTGCATTGCCGAGGATAATGAAGGAAATTTGTGGATCGGAACAAATAATGATGGGGTCTATATTTATAAGGATAGCGTCCTCCAAAAAATGGAGTCGGATGAGTTCAAAATGCAAAATATAATGGACATCCTCGTCGATGAAAAGGGAAATGTGTGGGTCGCAACAAATGGCAACGGACTATTAAAATATAGCGGCGGAATCGTTAAAAAGTACTCTGTCGCGGACGGACTGCCGCATGATACCATTAATAAACTATTCGCCGGTGCAGATGGGAAGATTTATGGAGGTTCAGCCAATGGTATATTTATCATCGCTCAGGATGGCAACATCGAAAAAATAAACAAGCTTCAGCATCATGAAATCAATGATCTTGTCATTGATGATTATAAGAATATCTGGATTGCATCGGAGCAGGGCCTCTACCGCTATGAATTGGAAAGTCAAAAACTGGATAGCCTCACAGAATCCAAGGGTTTGCCTGGCAGCCAGGTATCGTCACTTCACTTCGATCATGAAAACAGCTTATGGGTAGCAACGAAAAAAGCCGGCCTGCTGCGCTTCAAGGATGTTTTCTTTGAGAACTACACGGCTTACGATGGTCTATCGTCCAACAATGTAAATATTATTGTTCCTCATGAAAACAGCCTGTATGTCGGTTGCGATGATGGAGTTATAAATGTGATCAGTGACGGTCAGGTGCGTAAATTTCAGCAAGCATCCCTTAATCGAAAGCAAGGAATCAGGGATATACTTTTCGATGAGAAAGGCGACATCTACTATGCCAGCTATCATGGATTAAGTCGCATAAGGAATGGTGTAGAAATAACCTATGATTTCACGAAATACGGCAGTTCCAATGACATCAGGAGAATCTGGAAAAGCAAATCAGGCGATCTCTGGCTGGCTACGAGATCAGGAGGAGCCATTAAATACAGTTCTGAAAATGTGGTCACTGTCTATAACTCGAAGAATGGACTCAAGTCAGATTACATTCTGGCGATAGAGGAGGGGAGTAATGGAGAAATATACATCGGCACCCATAGCGGCGGACTTAGTATTATTTTACCAAACGGTCAAATATCCGATTATCCCATTGAGGAAGGTAAATCCGGGATACTGATTTTTAATATTGAAGTGCAGTCCGACAATACGTTATTAGCCGCGACAAATGTTGGGCTTTACAAATTTGATAATCAGGCTTTTAAAAGAATTTATATCGATGAAAAGATTAATGTCGAAGCTTTCTTTGATTTAGTCACAGATCAGGATTATGCCTGGTTGTCAACCAATACAGGGCTGCTTAGACTTATGAAGACTGACATTGAGAAAAAACTACCGGGGAGAGATTGATACGTATCACAGGTAAACTTTTTAACCAAAACGACGGTATGGCCTCACAGGAATGCACCGGGGCCACACGGATGACGCTCGGGTCAAATGGTAATCTTATGATCCCAACCTTGGGCGGTGTAAGCATTCTTAAAACAGATGAAATCCGTGAAAACACCAGTATTCCCAACGTTTTCATCACCCATATGATTGCAGATGGCAAAACAGATGACTTTCATTCCAACGATGCGACAGTTATTGAACCAGGAACTATACGCTATGAGTTTTTCTTTACCGCCTTGAGTTATATAGCTCCCACCCAAGTGCACTTTAAGTACAGATTGAGCGGTATCAATCGCGATTGGCTTGATGCCGGTGATGAAAGATCGGTTGTTTTTACTAATCTCCGTCCTGGCAATTATACATTTTCAGTCATCGCTTCCAATAACGATGGGTATTGGAATAATGAAGGGGCTTCTGTAAAATTCATCGTCAAACCCTTTATTTATCAGACAAGAACTTTCGTTATCGGTGTTATCCTTATTGTTGGACTAATCTTATGGGGAGCTATCACCTGGCGTATCCGCGCCGTGGGAGAGGGTAAACACCCAATTGCGCAAGCTTAATGAAGAACTTGACAGATTCGTTTATAGAACGCATCGCACGATCTCAGAGCGCCACTGTCATCTGTGCTGGGTCTGGTTGAAATCGCCAGACTGGAAACCACCATGCAAGGCAAAGAACTCTGCCTTACGATGATTCGTGATAGCGTCCGAAAACTGGACGGTTTCATTAAGGATATTATTGATTATTCGCGCAACCAGCGGCTGGAGCTAACCGCTGAAAAGGTCAACATCAGAGAGGTTGTCGAAGAGGCATTTTCAGAATTGAAATACCTTGATAAAGACAATTTCATTGAGAAAAACATCAATTGCACTGATGAGCGCCATTTTATGACTGATGGCAAGCGCCTGAGCGTGGTTATGAAGAACCTTTTTTCTAATGCAATCCGTTATCATGATCTAAAAAAAGCTCAGCGGTATATCAAGGTTGATATTTCCTACAAACCAGATAAAGCTGTGATACAAGTTTCTGATAACGGGATTGGAATAGATAACACCCACATTGGGAGTATTTTTAAAATGTTTTACAGGGCCGATGAATCGAGCAGCGGCAGTGGACTTGGACTCTACATTGTAAAGGAATCGATCGAAAAGCTAAAGGGAACCATCGACGTAAACTCCACACCTGAAATTGGCACTACTTTTACGGTTGTTATTCCTTCCCTGAGACCAATTTCCTGATTCCTTATCAGATCAGGCTGTTTTTTGTGAAATATTTCCATTTCAATAAACCCTGAAGATTTGACTAGGGGTTTTTATCCAGAGACATTATGCTTGCCAAATCACAAAAAAAGCATCAACATCAAAAGGCTCCAACGCCGATCGACATCAGCGTAGCCAGTAAGGGCATCACGATGATTAGAACCAGTTCCAGGCGGATTAAAATAATAATGTAGCGTGGAACTTCGATAACTTTTCCAGGTTCGCCGCCCCTTCTGTTTTTCATAAAAAATATGGTTGGGAAAATCGATAAAATCCCAAGGAGGATAAAAAGGGTGAGCTTAGTATGAAATATCCAGTTTTTGGTATAAAACGCTGCTGGTTTGCCGACCCAGAACCAGAGGACAATCCCTGCGATCAATACGGCGACAGCACCAAAACCATAGATGGCGTCCACGATAGAAATCCGTTTGATTTCACTTCTGAGCATAGTTTTAGAAATCAAAAACTGCTCAGCGACGATAGCGCCGACAATGGCAAAAACGCTTATAAAATGCAGATAGCGGAAGAGGACAAGTTCAGTCATTGGATATAATTAAGTATTTCATGATTTACGTACGAATATGACGTGAAAATCCATGATATTCAACCATTCGATCAATTCTAACAATTCTGTTAATACTTGGTTTGGGAAATAAACAAATTATTATGTCAAGAATTCAAATAGGAGACAAATTGCCTCTTTTTAAGCTGTTCAATCAGGATGGGGTAGAGGTTGACATTGCTAAATTCATCGGTAAGCCAATGGTAGTTTATTTTTATCCTAAAGACAATACACATGGCTGCACCCGCGAGGCATGTATGTTCAGAGATGAGCATCACAGATTCGCGGACGCCGGAATAAGGGTATTCGGGATTAGTGCGGATAGCATAAAATCCCATGCGGATTTTAAAGCTCAATATAAACTTTCCGTTCGATCTGCTATCTGATAAAGGCAGTGCGGTGCGAAAGAATGTTCTGGCGATTTTCCAGACCTGATCGTTATTTGGATTGATACCGGGGACGGTGTTACCATTGTTGATAACAAAAGGATTTGTACAGCACATGTTCAACAGTCAATTGGATTTTTCAGGACACGTCACTGAATCATTGAAGATTTTGGGGTTGAATTAATTACTGATTTGGAATTCTCAGGGTCTGAGAAGTCACTCCTTTTTCTTCCCTTCAAATTGAAGTGATACTGAATTTACACAATAGCGGAGTCCTGTTGGCGCCGGCCCATCCTCAAACACATGTCCGAGATGCCCGCCGCATTTGCTGCAAAGAATCTCAATACGCTCCATGCCATAAGATGTATCCTTCTTTTCCACTATTGCCAAATTATTAGCTGCCCTGAAAAAGCTCGGCCAACCGCAATTGGATTCATATTTAGTGGTCGATTCAAACAGGACCTGGCCGCATCCTGCGCAATGGTAGGTGCCTTTTTCATTAAATTTTTCATATACACCGGTAAAGGGATATTCAGTTTCCTTTTCGCGCAAAACACTGTATTGTTCAGGAGTAAGCTGTTTTTTCCACTCTTCATCTGTCTTTTGCACCTCGTATTTTACAGTCGAACTTGCTGTTGGAGCGGACTTTTGTTTTGATTTTTCTTGACAATAGGATAATTGTGAGGCAATAAATATCAATAAGAGGGTGTATATTAGCGACTTGTCATCTTGTCG
>JAXHKU010000012.1:0-67230 GCA_034523095.1 Cyclobacteriaceae bacterium
TTTTGCGCAATGTACTGGTTCAGTTACGTATTGTACTGCGTGGGCGCCGGCACGCCTCATCGCCCAATGACCGCGCTGCGGTGGAGCTTATGAAAGAGCAGGCGATTGGAAAAATACAGCACGTGTACCTGTGTTCCGACCGACCCGGTGCAAACAATACCGAATCACCGGTCCGCGACCGGCAGAGGGAACAGGAACCTCCATCAAATCTGAACTGGGAAATCTGGGACCCGGCACAGCGCCGGTTAAGCCCTATGCACCTGATATATACCATCCCGATGCTCTGGCGTTCATGGCAGGACTTTGGCACCGGGTAAGAATAGCGATACTGGCTGTCATATCTTTGATGCCCTATGGAAGGGCCTGGGACTTACCACGCCTAGAACTGTGTCAGCCCGTGTACAGCAGTCCTGAGGAAGGATTATCCGGAACGCAGGTCAGATGTATGGCCGCAGAGTAATCACATCACATGGATGTTTTAGGGAAATGAAATGACTGAAACCGATGAGCTGCCCATCGAGTGGTTTGATGGCGAATTTTTCCCCACCACAGGAAGTAATGGATTTGTACCCGGGAGAGATTATCCCGGAGAGTCAGCCATGCTGATAGGCACGGAAGGCGCTTTGCTGGTGGTACATAGAGGCGGATTGGCGCTATTGCCGCAGGATAAGTTGGCCGACTTCGAAATGCCCAAATTCCCGGAGCGCAATCACTACCACCCACTTTGTAGATGCCTGCCTTGGCGGCGAGAAGACAGAATCGCATTTTGCCCAGACCGGCCCGATGACGGAAGCCATTCTGCTGGGTACGGTAGCTATCCGTGTGCCCGATACCTTGCTGGAGTGGGACGCCGCCAACCTGAAATTCCCCAACCATCCGGATGCAGAAAAATACCTTCGGAGGACGTATCGGAAAGGCTGGGAAGTGGTTTGATTTAGTGATTCTAAGGAATAACTTTTAACACATGTCCTGGCACGCGTTACACTGCGCTAAACGCGCGCCAGTGGGGGTTGAACAAAAGAAAAAATAATGCATATGTATCGAATTTTAATAAAAATTCATTTTGTTATTTTATACGTAGCTCTCTACTCTGGTGTCAGGATTGGGTAATGGATTTGGTTTACGATAAATGATCTCCAAGAATCATATATGAAGTATTTAATAATTGGTGCTGGTTTTTGGTTTATTCTGAGTAATTTATTTCTATTATATAAAAATTATCCGGGAAAATGGGGGCCAAAGGATTATATCTCACCTTATGTTTTATTATCAACTATTGTCATAATAATTTTTCTTGAGTTTCTTGTATTCTAACCCCCGTCTGGGAGTAGAAAAGAAAAAAGTCACTCAGCGTAGAATTTTTCTACGCTTTCATATTGTAGAACCAGGGAAAGAAAGAATTTACATTTTGGCTGTATTTGGTATATTTGATATGACAGCGTAGTTGCAAATTACGCCCAGAGTGGGCGGACAAATCATCTGTCAGTGCACGGAAAAACGCATGAATCAGTCGTATCCTTTTATTGTAAAGTCACTGCCGTAAAATCACTGGTATCGGTTGAAACGGTAATGGCCAATACCTTCGCCGACTCGGTTTTTCCTTTGGGCAAGGTTATCTTAAGCGAACCATCCTTCTGGGAAAATGTCAGCTTTTCGCCATTGAGCCATCGGCAGCCGTCTACTTTCGCGTCAAATGGAAACGGGAGCGTCAGGGTTTTTTCTGAATAGCGGAGCAGATGAACATAGATTGTGTTGCCTTTCCTCGTGGAGGCAATGTGGTTGGTGGGTTTATAAGGTCCGCCGGTGGCGCCATAGACAGACGCGCCATTTTTACCGAGCCATTCGCCGATTTCCTTCAGCCGATCAGCCTGACGCGGTTCTATCCGGCCGTCGGGCATCGGGCCCACATTCAGCAGCAGGTTGCCTCCTCCGCCAACGGTTTTAAGCAGTGTGGCGAGGCATTCATCGAGACTCTTCAGTTTATCGTTGGGTTTCCATGACCACTGATTGCAAATGGTGATGCACGACTCCCACGGGTGAGCAGTGTCGTAGGTGCCGACACGCTGCTCAGGTGTGGCGTAGTCGCCGGCAAAATCACCCGGCAAGGTTGTTCCCTCCATTCCTTCCCGGCCCTTATCGACACGGTTATTGATGAGTATGTCAGGATTTAGGCTTTTGAGATACTGATAAAAATCCAGACCCATGGCGTGCGTCCAGGGCGATTCCCATTCACCGTCGAACCACAGGATGTTCGTATGGTATTTTTCTATAAGCTCCTTTGTCTGTCCTTTGATGAAGGGGATAAAGTTTGTCATGTCTCCGGTCGGTTTGACGGTTTTGCCTCCCGGGCTACCCAATGGGTATAGTAGATGCTTCCAGTCGCAGATAGAGTAGTAGGTCCCGAATAAAATGCCCTGGCTCTCGCACGCATTTTTCATTTCCATCAACACATCCTTCTTGTATGGTGTGGCAGAAATAGTGTAGTATGAATAGGCCGATGGCCACAGGCTGAACCCATCGTGATGGCGGGAGGTGATGATGAAATACTTCATTCCCGCGGCCTTGGCTATGCCTATCCATTCGTCGGCGTTGAACTGCTCCGGGTTAAACTTCAGATAGAGGCTGTCATACTTCTCTATTGGCACCTGCGCCCCGCGCGACCAGCCTATTTCGGTGCCCGCTCAGCTCACGGGACCCCAGTGCACAAACATTCCGAATTTCATATCCTGAAATTCCCGAAGCATCTTTTGATTGGTCGTGTGTGGTTGAGCAGGCTGGGCATGAAGAAAAATGCCGGCACACAGCAGGGCGAGTGAGGTAAAAAGTTTTTTCATAGAAGAAAAAGTATAATGCGTTAGCTTAAAGTTAGTATAAAAAACACTGAAAGGAATTATCTTGTGAGCGCCGAAAAAGAAAATCGCCCCGAGGAATTATACTTACCTGGCAATTCTATATATTCGATTTGGACAAAATGCAGCTTCAGCACTGTATGGTGGCCTTAGGCCGAATTAATCAATCGCCGCTTCTACAATCAAAACTTAATAAAATGAAATCACTACTGGACAAATGGACCAGAGATGAACTTGCCGGAAGAATTAATTCGCTCAATGAAAACAGTGTCGCCCTTTGGGGCAAGATGAATGTGTACCAAATGCTGAAGCATTGCGGTAAGGCAGATGAAATGTACCAAAGCAAGGAGGCACATAAACAGATTTTTCTTGGCCGGCTGTTTGGACAAATGGTACTGAAAAACATGCTCAGGAAGGATGCTCCGCTCAAAAAAAAACAGTCCTACAGCAGCGACGCTAAAAATTAAAGAACTCAGCGGAGATATGGAGACGGGAAAAAAGAAGTTGATTTCGCAGGTCGCAGATTATGAATTTCTCACAATAGAGGGGATTGTTCATCCTTTTTTCGGAAAAATGTCCAGAGAACAAATAGGGCAGTTATCCTATAAGCACCTCGATCACCATCTCAGACAGTTTAATGCCTGACCAAACCATAGCCCGCCACGGCTACACTATAATCTGTTAAGCAATCGTCATAACAATTTCTTTTCAACTAGGCCTTGCGCTACTATTGGTGAAGCAGGGAGTGAGGCATCTGTAAATGCACAGCGACAAAATTTACCGGCTCAACCGTCAGGCAGCCGGGCTGTTCAACATGAAAATGATACAATCCTTTTTATTTCATTTTGACGGTAACAGGCCATCCCGGCAGTTGGGTTTCATCCGGATTGGTGACATCGGCCGCCCGGGGCCAACATTCAAATGTTACTTCCGATGAAGCCTTGTTAAAACGGATCAGCCCATAGCCAGCGCCGGCAGACCGTGCTTCGGGATTGGCATATGCATGCATGGTGATTTTATTTCCGAATCCATCCAAATATCTGCCAGTCCATGGAAGGAGGTCATTGCTGTTCTCTCCGGGTTTTTCATCTTCCGGCCACCACCATCTGGCGTAATAGTTATTGGCGATTGCTGGTACGATAAACGCCCATGGCCCATCTTCGAACTCATCGGTGCCATGCTGTATAACTGTTGGTAGGTGTTGGTCGCCGCCAATATGTACGGCATTGGCTTTTCTAATTGCCTTCAGTGCTTCGTTTCTTCCTGTCTGCGGCCAGCCATTGCTGTCGAGGTCGGCGTGCAACCGGTTGTCTTTTGTGCCGTGGAGGTGTGCCCCACCGCAAAACCCTGTTTGTGAAAGCACCGCCTTGAAGGAAATGTTTTCCCGGGCTGAACCCCATTGCTCCAGAAAATCAAGCTGCCGCTGTCCCAGTAATTCCAATCCGGGAAGATCGATGGATTTTGGATCATAGTTGGGGTTACGTATATGGTCTGGTCTTGGGCCTTGCTGTGGTATTTTGCCATTGGGGCCAGTTTTGAATTTGCGGTCTTCCAGAATGGCAAAATCCACATCTCCGACAATTAAATTTGTATAGTACACACCAATACCCTGCTCAATGGGCGTTGGATCATATGGATCCGGTAAATGCGCCGTCTGACATCTTTCTACCATTTTCACATATTCGTGATGATAGCAATAGCCGCCATCATCGCCAGCTGGTGTTGAAGCAATTTTTCCAGATTCTCCCCAAAGATTTCCCTGGCCTATATCGTGATCGTCGGGGATGGTGATGCATGGGCGCTCTCGGAACACCTCCCTGAATTGCACGCCGAATTTCAGCCATGCGGCGGTATGCTCTGTATGATCGTATGACTGATCGCCGGCGAAAAATATCAGGTCCGGGTTTTGGTGGTTTATGTTACGCACGTATTCATCTCTGGGGCCGCGGTCTTTATTGCTGTTGCACGAAAGCGCTGCAACGACTATCTCATTTTTATCTTTTGGGTCTTGCCTGATCAGGCCCTCAAAAGTTGCTTCTTTTCCATGCCGCAATCTGTAAGGAATGTTTTTTGTCCGATCCCAGTTTTCAATTCTAAAAAGGGCAGACCACCCGATGTCATTGATCGTCTTTATTTGAATTTCCTTCCAGTAATCGCCCTCTTTTACTTCAAGCCGCACCGCTCTGGTTTCGTCTGGATATAGCGGGAACAGTTGGGCGGATAGCTTCAGGGTATTGTTAGAGACCGTGTAGATGCCGAAAGCGATCACATCTTTTCTTTCCACATTCATGTCTATTATTTGGCTCGTGCCGCGGTTCCACCAGTCGTTGATTGCCAGTGTATCCAGACCTTTAAAAGGAGCAGTCACGAGGGGTGCCATGCTTTTTTTATCCGTTGTGCCGGTGCAGCCATGAATAAGAAAAATGATGGCAGCAAAATGAAGTAGTTTTTTCATGGTAAAAAGTTGATCTGTGAAAGCGGAGAATTTCGAACTGAGTAAAAATAACACATTTACACCGTTGGCGAAAACAATGTTGAGCTATTGGTAAGAATGTAGCTTCTTGTTTTTATTTTGAATTATATCTTTCCGGCGCATGTGTTTCGTTTATGCTGGCTGGCACACGTGCTCCATGCCCCTACTACGGCGGGTTTGCATGGCGTGTGAATCATCTTATTCTAAGTTGGCAATTTCCAGCTGACATTCTTTTTCACTATAAAGACGCACTTGCGTAAACATAATCCTCCTGCCTGAACACAACCCTTCCACTACAGGATTCTCTCTGACGCGCTTTTGCACAACGCAACGCTTGCCAGAGGGTTTTTATGTGCTGAAAAAATCATCAAATATCCAGCGCCACACATCAACCGTACAAATTCTACAGTAGTAAAACAGGCAAAGCGTATCACCACCGTTTGCGATCATCATATTTGGTGCCCAGCTTGCTCTGGTCTTACCGCCTCGCTAAGATCTTCCTTTTTTCCCCTTCAAAAACCCCTCAATCTCCACTCTCGTCGGGGCGGATGGTTGTGCGCCCATGCGGGTCACGCTGATGGCGGCGGCGGCGCTGGCAAAGAGCAGCGATTCTTTCATCGACTTGCCTTCCACCAGGGCCACAGCGAAGCTGCCGCAAAAGGTATCGCCGGCGGCTGTGGTGTCCACTGCCTCCACCTTAAAAGCCGGAACCTGCACCTTTTCTTCACGGTTCATCATAAAAGCCCCTTTTGACCCAAGGGTAATGATCACCTTTTCAACACCTTTGTCAATGAGCGCCCGGGCAGCTTTTTCGGCATCTTGTTCATTTTCCACCTGCATTTGTGCCAAAAACCCAGCCTCCACTTCGTTCAATACCAATATGTTCACCCTGGGAATATAGGACAAATCGAACTTTCGCGCCGGAGCGAAATTGAACATGACCGGAATACCGAGTTTATTGGCCAGGTCGATGACATGCACAATGGATTCTTCAAGGATTTCATACTGCATTACGATCATGGCGGCATCACTGATCAACTCCATGGCCTCGTCAATCTTTTTTGGCGTCAGTTTATAATTTGCACCCGGCGCCACAGACAGGTAATTCATCCCGGCCCCACCAATCATGATAAGTGCATGACCGCTGGCGATACCTTTTTCATGAAATACCCGTGAAGTATCGATACCGTCATTTTTATAATTCTGCACCATCTGTGGGGTGTACGCATCTTCACCTACGCAATTCACAAAAGCCACATTACCGCCGGCGCGTGCTGCAGCTACGGCTTGGTTAGCGCCTTTGCCGCCGTACACCTGGAAGAATTCGGCATCCGTCACCGTTTCGCCTTTCTCGGGCAGGTGATCCATTTTCATGAGCAGATCCACGTTGGAGCTGCCGATGACCACTATTTTGTTTTTGTTCATATCCTATTTCTCATCGTCAGTCCTGCTGAAGCGGGTATGACCGGTAAACATTCTCTTTAGGTATTCTAATCCAATCGCGCAATCACCAACAAGGCCAATCCGACAATAAACAATGCAAACATGGCCCCCAGAAGTTTATTGGTGCTCTTTGGAGCCGCGGCAAATTCCTTCCATACAAATACACCCCATGCTGCTGAAATCATTGTTGCCCCCTGGCCAAGACCATAAGAGATAGCGAATCCAGCTTTTTCCGACGCCATCAGGTTAAACTCCATGGCGGCGCACCAGATCAGGCCGCCCAGAATTCCTACCAGGTGCAATTTTGGTGTTCCCAGTCTAAAATAATCGCCATAAGTCACCGCTTTACCGGAAACAGGCTTGTACATGAACCAGGTATTGAAAATGAAACTGGAAAGGAAAATACCGATAGTGAAAACAAACATCGCCGAATAGGGTGTCAGTAGTCCTGCATCGGGAGCTGCAAAGTTCGTTGTCATGGAAGCGGCGACGAACCTGTAGAAGAATCCCATGAGAATACCCGAAATAATAGAAATGATGATTCCTTTTTTCTGGTCCCCCTTTTTGTCCTGTGGCAATGTTTTGTAAGCGGCGGCATCGACCAGTATCGCGGCCACGACTAAGGCAAGACCGGTGAAGAGCATGATGGGGTCACCTACAGGAGTGGCGATGTAGTTCACTACCACGCCAATAACCAGCGCCAATCCGACGGCAATTGGGAATGCTACCGCCAGTCCGGCAATCGCTGTTGCTGCTACAATGAGCAGGTTTGACAAGTTGAATATAACACCGCCGATAAAAGCCGATAAAAGCGCTGAGTTGTCGGCCTGCGCCAGATCGTCGAGGAAGCTGCGCCCTTCACTACCGGAGCTTCCAAAGGTAAATCCAAACACCAACGTGGTTAGAACCAGTCCGATGGCATAGTCCCAGTAATACAAGGGGAATTCCCAGGATTTGCCGGTCATTTTAAGTGTATTGGCCCATGAGCCCCAGCCCAGCATGGTGATGATGCAAAAAAGAACGGCCAGGCCGTAGGAGTCGACGATATACATAATGTTGAGTGTTTAAATTTTGTAGTTAAAAATTTATATCTGTGACGTAATTCACGAATTTAAAAAGTTTCTAATCCAGCACTTGTGGAGCTTTACATTTATTTCTTCGGAACACCTGCCGATCGAAGCGGAGGTCTGGGGATTATTCTATTTCCCAAAGCGCTTTTCATCGCCTCTTCCATCATCACGGCAGTGGCAGTGGCGCCACTCCGTGTGCATCCCGCCTCCTGAACGCCGATAAGCTGATCGAGCGTGCGCACGCCGCCGGCGGCTTTCACTTTCACCTTGGGACCGACACTGGCTTTCATCAGCTTCAGGTTTTCGATGGTGGCACCGACATAATTGAAGTCGCCGTTATCCTTTTTCACAAAGCCAAAGCCGCTGGAAGTTTTCACATAATCAGCGCCGACTTTCGTACATATCTGGCAGAGCTTCACAATGTCTTCCTTGCGTGAAACGTAATCGGTTTCGAATATCACCTTTACAATAGCTTTGTGGGCATGACAAGCTTTGGTCACGGCATCGATTTCTTTTTCGATATATTCCCAGTCGCCCTGCAAAGCTTTGCCAATATTAATGACCATGTCGATTTCCACAGCACCGTCTTTGCAGGCGGTTTCCGCTTCGAATACTTTCACCCCGATGGCAGAGTTACCTGCCGGAAAACCGATGACGCAGCCTACGAGCACGTCGCTGCCTTTGAGCAGTTCGGCGGCCATTTTCACAGCGTAAGGTTTCACACATACGGAAGCCACATCATATTTTTTTGCCACTTCACATTCCTTCCGTAAGTCCCCGTCGGTCATGGTAGGATGGAGGATGGAGTGGTCGATCATTTTTGCTAATTCTCTTGTTTTTGACATTTTGTTATTTGGTTAAAATGAATATTTATTCATAATTAGAATCCGTCATTGTGAACCCTTTTTCAGGGTGAAGCAAACTCTCTGCTGTCTGCAATGATTTTGCAAAAAGCGAGAGACCGCTTCGTACCTCGCGGTGACGGGTGTTTATTGTTTGGACTATTCTCATCCCAACATGCCTGCGATAGACAGTTTGTGTTTTTTATTAAAATGTTAAATCTCGGAATGACGCTTTCCATTTATCGTAATCCATCAAGCATCTTGTTCAGTCGGATAAGGCCCGTCAACCATCCAGCGCTATGGGGTATCCAGTCCTCGTCTGTAAAGGAGTTAGGCATATCGTTTTCCTTCTTCACCGGAATGTCGAATTTGAATTGTTCGCCATTGCTGAATCCATTGCAAATGACACCGCGGGTCTGAAACCACGTCCCTGCCCAGCGACTACCGATGTGGCAAATCATGCTTGCAGGTAAGGCTACACCTTCCGGAATGTCCGTGCTGAACACCACACAACCCAGTTTCACATTGGCTTTGGTGATGCCACTGTTCAAGCCGGCGATCCATTGCAGGTTGCCGTAGGCGATGTCTTTCAATTCGGCATCATTCAATAATTCTGAAAGCTCCAGGGCCAATGCTGCCGTGTAGCCATAAATGGCATTGGAGCCATGGAATGTGCCACAGAACCATATAGGGCCTTCATTTTCAAAAATCGCCAGCGGAACGATGTTGAAAGGATTGGCATGGCAGGCGGGTTTGAGGTAACCTTCAGAGAAATCGGTAAGCATCGTTTTCCACTTAGCGGCATCCTCATGATCGGGCCACAGCTTCAGCATGTCGATAACCGGCACAAGGTAATTGGGATAGAAGCCTCCGATATCGGCGCCAAATTCCACGCCTTTTTCACCGTACTTTATACCATGCACCCAGGAGCTTTCGCTATGGGTCATGCTGGAAAATTCTTTGAAATTCCCATAAAAACCCAATACAGCGGTTTCTTTTGGAATCTGCCGCGCCATCACCTGGCGGGCATAGTCGATGCATTTTTGTTTCGATTCATGGAGATTATCCACTTTCCACTTCTCCAGCGAAGCCCAGCACATCATGAGCAGGTCGCGGGTGAGCCATTCATCTTTTGGTATTGGCGCATCTTTGGCCAGGCCGCGCTGCACCGGCTCCAAGCCATGGATTCCAACAGGCTTTGCAGCCGTGATCAGCCAGCTGAATGCTTTATTGGCGGCGTCGAGGTACTGTTGCTTTTTATCGCTGATATTCATCTGGCAGCAGACGCACGGCCCGCATCAACGCCACCACCGCTTTGTTGGCGTCATTGGGAAGTATATCATGCTCATGACCATGCAAGTCATGGGTAAAGGTTCCGTCAGCATAGCCCAGTTCCTTCGCCTTTTTCTGGGTCATCACCAGATAGTCGCAGCCGACAATGATCTGGTCATAAATTCTTTGGATGAAAGCCGCATCAAATTTATCCCGCGATTTCTCCAGCAATTCCTCCAGGCTGATGACCATGCCACTCTGTGCAGGGCTTTCGACCCATAGTGAACCGGCGTCTTGCCAGCCGGCGCCAACCTTGGTAAAGTGTTTCCTGCGCTCCAGCATATCGACCGATGACCATTCGATGGTGCTGTCCCACAGTATTCCCTTTTTTACCAGCAGGCCGCTGTCGGCGTATACCACGCTGCCTCCGTCAAGGACTTCTATAGCATACTCCCCTTCGGCGGTTGGTGACGCAAATTCGGCGATCCACCAGTGGCTGCCCCACAACTCACCCCAGTAAGTGCATGGGTTTTTTATGGTTTTTTCGCCATTTTCAGGCACGAGACTGCAAACTGCCTGGTCGGAAAGCAGTAGTCGTTCCGGAAGACGCACCACGACTCGTATTGGCAGATTTGGTTCGTAGCCAAGCTGCGAAAAAAGAAGTCCGGTGACGCCCATTGATTCTGTTGACAGTTTGCCTAAAAACTGCCGAAGTGGTATTGTTTCACCTGTAGAGGGCTCCGAACAACCGACAATAGTACCCGCACCCAGAATTGCTGTGGAGGCCAGGGCAGAGGATTTCATAAAATCCCGCCTGGAAAACTGACTTTTCTCCTTCATAGTTTAGTGCTTATAGGTGTTTCCGATGGGATAATTTTCGGTGTTGCAATAGAGGTAGCTGTAGATATTCAATCCCGGCTTGCTGGTGGTAAATTTTAGTGAGATCTGAAGTATCGGAGAACCGGGGTCAATTTTCAGTAACCCGGCCTTTTTTTCATCCGCGTATAATGCCCTCAACTCCTGTTCTGAGTCAGTAATCTCAATGAGGTACTTCTTGCTGAGTGTTTTGAAAAATGACCCGTCAATAAATTCAATTTCGGTGATATGATTCAGGTGTGCTCCGGGAAACCAGTTGATTTCCAATACTACCGGCACTTCGCCCACGTAGCGCAGCCGCTCGAAGCTGATGCAAGGTTCACGCATTTCTGCTCGCGATATGGGAAAAGGCAAGATTTCCGGCCATGGAATAATTCTGGGTTTGTGTAGAAAAATCGTCGTCACATTTTCACCAACCGCCTCAGAAAAGCCTTTCACCGTGAGCAGACCAAGCGACTGACGGCGTTCCAGGACGCGGCTGCCTTTGCCATGTTGCTTTTCGATATATCCTTCCTTGAGTAATTCGTCAAGCGCTTTTCTCGCTGTAGTTCGCGTGATGGAATAGGTGGCACAAAGCTCATTTTCCGAAGGCAGATATGAATCCACTCCGTAATGACCCTGCTGGATGCTCGATTTCAGGATGTTGTAAATCTGCCGGTAGCGTGTTTGCTTCATTTATCTCTCAACGGTGATGCAATATACGAATTTAACTTGTACGTACAAGTTAAAATTTGAATATTTGTACCGAGATGCCTAATTAGGGTGTTGATACTGCATAGAAATACAAAAACTTAAAAATTATCTTCAATTCCCGACTAAATCCATTACAAAGCCCAATACGACATGCTATTCCTCCTCAATCATTCACCACATGCATTTGATAGTATTGCCTACTGTTACTTGTCACTATATCTATCAACCCAACCAGGACTATTGCCCAGGCGTTGGATTTTACTGCCATTAGAGCGGAAGTGCATTTCGATGAAAAAATCAGGCCCTGGGATGGATTCGGATTTAATTATGTTGAAACAGCCCAGACTACCGATTATAAAACAGATAAACAGGAATATGGAGGATTCAGCCTGCTCGACGAAAAAGAAAAGCAGGAAATCATCGATTTGATATTTGGTGAAGATGGCTTGAAGGTCGGACTTGTCAAGATGTTCCATGATCCATGGCATCAGGAAACGCCCACAAGCACGTTCGACCATAAATCTTCCACAGAAAATATGCGCTATTTTGTGCGCGAAGGCTTGAAGAAAACCAGAACATCAGGCAGAGACTTACAAATCATCACCACGCTCTATGGCCCACCAGCATGGGCTACAAAACAAAATTTTTTAAGAGGCCGTGATTTTAATCCAGAAATGAAAACAGAACTCGCCACCTATATGATCGACTGGGTGAGGTTCTTACGCGAACGAGGAAGGTTTCCCTGTGAAATACTATTCCCTGCACAATGAAGGTGAAGACTGGTGGCGCTGGCCGGCTGATGGCAAGAGCGGCAATATCGGGCATGGACATGATTATAATATGTACTGGCCTCCGGAGCTGGTCACTGATTTTGTAAAGTATCTGCGCGACAGGATGGATGCTGAAGGATTGGGTATGGTCGGCATCACCAATGGTGAACCCACCAACTGGTACCGGTTTTCTACCTGGGGATATGCGGATGCATTTTACAGAGATGAAGAAGCTCTGGAGAAACTTGGGCTGATTACTTCCCATGGATTTTACGTTGGCCCTTACAATAATCGATGGTTTGGTCCACATACAAGCCAGGGGGCATCCTTGTTGCGCGAAAAGAGGCCTATGTTAAAAGCCTGGGTCACCTCCACGAGTTGGAGCAATATGGATGCAAAAAATATCAAGGAGATGCACGGCAACATCTATGATTCGCAGGTCAATGGCATTATACCATGGTCCGGTATCCAGCGACCGACGCAATGGGTTGGCGGCGATCCTAATCCAGGGTCTGCATTTACGGTGCATGAAGATGGCAGCTATGAAGTTCGACGCGGTTACTACTTTTACAAACAGGTCACAAGGGCCGGGCAGCCTGGAATGGCAATCGCCAGAACCATGTCGATGGATTCGCAGGTGGCCGTGATAGGATTTTCTTCCAATGGCACCAAAAATCCAGATGCCGCCGTAGTAGTGAATTGGGATAGCGTTGAAAAAAAGGTAGCGCTGAAAGTCAGTGGCACGAATTATCAAAAATTCGAAGCATTCATGACCACAGAAGGCGATAAGGACAAGGACGGTAAAATCATGGGCAATGGTGTCAATTACATTCGTTCAGGAGAATATGTTCCTGAGAATTGTATTATAATTTTCGATGCTCCTGCAGGAAGTGTTACAACATTTTTTGGAAAGTGAAATTATTGGGTTTTCAGTGTAAATTAGGCAATCATTGAATTTGACACCTTTCTGATGTATTTGAAAACCTTGTACTCATGATCACCAGTTTACACAAAGTCACGAAATCGCTTTTGGTTTTTGCTGTAGTCGCATTTTCATTTTTCCGGATGATGGCGCAAGATGAAAAGGCTACCCTGGATTATTGGCCTTTTTATTCCGATGCACAAAACTCATTGTACAAAATTCAATGCAACTATTCATTTGCTTTTCTCAACATGCGAAAGGCGAAAATCGCTTCATTGGACACGAAAGAAGAGTGGCTGACGCGACAAAACGAAGTAAAAGAAATCCTCCACCGGATCGTTGGTCCTTTCCCCGATAAGACCCCGCTAAATCCGGTGGTTACCGGAATGCTGAAAGGGGATGGATTTAGTGTAGAAAAATTATACTTTGAGTCCATGCCGGGATACAGGGTGACAGCCGCCTTTTTTATTCCGGAAGGTAAAAAGCAGAAATTACCCACGATCATTTATTGCAGTGGCCATACCGACCTCGGTTTTCGCAGCGAAACTTATCAACATGTAATCATAAACCTTGTAAAGAAAGGCTTCGCCGTTCTGGCTTTTGACCCGGTGGGCCAGGGCGAGAGGCAGCAATATTTCGATGTGGCTTCGGGTAAGTCACGGTTCCGCCCGACTCACGAACATTCCTTCCCCGGGGCGCAAATGTTTATCAGTGGAAGCTCAGCAGCACGCATGATGACATGGGATGGAATCCGGGCTGTGGATTATCTGCTCACACGGCGGGAGGTAGATCCAGCGCGGATCGGGATTACGGGCAGGTCAGGTGGCGGCACACAGACGGCGTATATCGCTGCATTGGATGACCGTATCAACGTGGCGGCACCGGAATGTTACATCACCTCATTTGAATATCTCCTGAAGTCAGGTGGGCCGCAGGATGCCGAGCAAAATTTATTTCATGGACTGAAAGAAGGCTTCGATCTGGCCGATCTTTTGGAAGTACGCGCGCCGAAACCAACCCTGATGATTACTACCACGAGGGATATTTTTAGTATACAGGGGGCAAGGGAAACGTATCTGGAAGCCAAAAATGCGTATTCGACCCTTGGATTTTCAGAGAATTTGCAAATGGCAGAAGATGATGCAGGCCATGAATCTACATTGAAAAACCGTGAAGCGATGTACGCGTTTTTTCAGCAACATCTTCAACATCCGGGATCAGCCAAAGACCTGGAAGTGACACCGTTTCCAGTTGCAGAATTATATGTGACGCCGGACGGTCAGTTAGCGACATCGATTGGAAGTAAATTTTTATTTGATGTCAATCAGGCTGCGGCTGCTGAGGCGTTGGAGCAATTAAAAACGAAAAGGGATCATGAGCCGACATTTCTCATGGATTTGAAAAATACCGTAAAGACCATAGCCGGTTACGAAAAACCAATGGATTACGGCAAACTTATTTTCTCCGGACGGACGGAATTCCCTCAGTATTACCTTAACAAGTACGTTGTGGAATCAGTGGCGAAATTGGTTTTACCGTTTCGGCTTTTAACGCCGAAAAACCAATTCACCAAAGTCGCCATCTACCTCGACAACCAGGAAGGCGGGAAAAGTCTCGAAATTCCATTGCGGTTAGTGGAGAGCGGTATTGCCGTGATTATTCCGGAATTGCCGGGCTATGGCGAATTAGGCCCTGGGTATCTCAAAGGCGACGCCAATTTCAATAATACCTCCTACAACCAGTGGTTCGCCGGGATTTTGACTGGAAAAAGTACGGTGGCAGTGCACGCGGAATCGATCGAAATAATTTTGAAACATTGCAAATCCATGCTTGCCGAAGACGTGGTAGAAATGATTGGAATTTCCAATGGCCCATTAAATTCCGTCCTTTTACACGCTGCTGCATTTGACATTCACTTCGACGCCATGCTCCTTGTCAATCCGTTGGCGACTTTTGAGTCAATCGTCATGAACCGCAATTACGATCCGTCTTTCATCCCTTTTGCAGTGGCTGGATCTTTACCTCATTACGATCTGCCGGATCTGGTTGCCCTGTTCGCCCCAGGAAAAATCATGCTTTTAAATGCACGAAACGAAATGGGAGATCCGCTCAGCCTAGCGACAGTCGATGCCGCGTATGTCTTTGCAAAAAAGCGCTATTTATCCATAGGCTCTGAAAACAAGTTTTCAGTAGTTTTGGAAGAAGATTTCGGAGCAATCGGACAAACCATTTTGAAATGGCTTGAATGATCCCCCAAACTTCTGCCGATCGGTCAGGATTTATTCAGGAATCTGTCCGTTTCATTGGACGGCTTTTAAGGGTAATAATTACTTTTATGATCTTAACATTTGAACAGCACGCACACTTTTAAAATCATAAACTCCTTTATATGAAAAACTCATTGCTTATGCTCTGCCGCTTTTTTCGGCAATCATAATTTCGATAACCGCCCCGGCTCAGCAAAATGACTGGGAAAATCCTGAAGTAAACGGGATCAATAAACTTCCGGCACACAATACGTCCATCTCTTTTCCAAACGATGCCGCCGCCATGAAGGTGGACGTAAATACATCTGTCCGGTATAAAAACCTGAACGGTCAGTGGAAATTTGCATGGTCGCCCACTCCGGAGCAGGCCCCGATAACTTTCTTCAAGGAAGATTTTCAGGATGCCGGCTGGAAAAATATAACTGTCCCCGGCAACTGGGAATTGCAGGGTTATGGCACAGCCATCTACACCAATATCGTGTATCCGTTTCCTCCAAATCCGCCGTTCCTGCCAAAGGAAGATAATCCGGTCGGATATTACAGGACTGAATTTGAAACCCCACAGGACTGGGCCGGCATGCAGGTAACGCTTCATTTTGGCGGAGTTTCCTCGGCATTCTACGTCTGGGTAAATGGTGAATTGGTTGGCTACAGCGAAGACAGTTGCCTGCCTGCCGAGTTTGACATCACGTCGTATTTGAAAAAAGGCAAAAATTCACTGGCGGTGAAAGTGTATCGATGGAGCGATGGCAGTTATCTTGAAGATCAGGACCACTGGCGTTTGAGCGGCATTCAAAGGGATGTATATCTCGCAGCTTCACCTAAATTCCAGATTTATGACTTTTTTACAAAGACCATCCTCGATCATCATTATACCAACGGTGAATTGCAGATTCATGCTAAAATCAAAAACTTTGGTACGGAAAGCCCTAAGAACTGGAAAGTAGAAGGACAATTGTATGATGACCAGGGAAAACCTGTACTGGAGCAGCCAATGTCGATAGCTGCTGAGCGTTTGGTGAGGAGGTTCTGGCCGCAGCGCGACAAGGTGCCATTTGCAGATCTAAAGGCGACCGTGAAAAACCCAAAACTCTGGTCGGCGGAGTTTCCCAACCTCTACACACTGGTGCTTACGCTTAAGGACGATAAAGGCGTTGTCATGGAGTCGCGGAGCAATAAGATTGGATTCAGGGACGTAAAAATCCAGGATGGCGAATTGCTCGTCAATGGAGAATCGGTGCTTTTGTACGGTGTGAACCGCCACGACCATAGTCAGACGGGTGGCAAGGTGGTTTCTGACCAGGAGATGCTGACGGATATTCTTCTGCTTAAACAATTTAATTTTAATTCCGTCCGTACATCGCACTATCCAAACAACCCAAAATGGCTGGACCTCTGCGACCAGTATGGCCTTTACATCATTGATGAAGCCAATATAGAAACACACGGCGTCGGCGGAATGCTCTCCAATGATCCTCTGTGGCACAATGCCTTTGTAGATCGCGGTATTCGCATGGTAGAACGGGATAAAAACCATCCTTCGATCATATTCTGGTCGCTGGGCAACGAAAGCGGCTACGGCCCAAATCACGCCGCAATGTCCGGATGGATCAAGGATTATGACGATACGCGATATATCCATTACGAAGGAGCACAATCGAATTATGGTTTACTGGATCCTCCCGGCGTTGACATGATCAGCCGCATGTACAATCCGATCGAAGAAATGGTGGCCTGGGCCAATCATCCGGTGGATCACCGGCCTGTGATCTGGTGCGAATACGCGCACGCAATGGGTAACTCCCTTGGCAACTTCTACCAGTTTTGGGATGCTATACGCGCCAACAAGCGAATGATAGGCGCTTTTATCTGGGACTGGAAAGACCAGGGCATTTTGCAAACAGATGCCAACGGTAAAAAATACTGGGCATACGGCGGCGATTTTGGCGACAAAATCAACTCTGGAAATTTCTGTCTGAATGGCGTCATCAATGCCGACCAGACCACCAAGCCGGTCACCTGGGAAGTGAAGAAAATCCAGCAGCCCATCGTACTGAAGGCTGCCAACCTGAGCAATGGTGATATTCTCATTGAAAACTGGTACGATTTTACTGATTTGTCAGGACTCGATATTTCATGGGTTTTGGAGGAAAACGGAACGTCCATTCAGAATGGCGTTCTGTCGTCAATAGCTACCAAACCGGGAGCTAGTGAAAGGCTCAATATTCCATGCAAAAAACCCGAATTCAAAGCCGGGGCTGAGTATTTCCTGAAGGTGACCTTCGCCACAAAAACGGATAACGCCTGGAGCAAAAAGGGCCATGTGGTAGCCTGGGAACAATTTAAAATGCCTTACGCCACACAACCGGCTCCTGTCGCCGATATGGCAAGCTTCGCGGCTGTAACCCTTACGGAAAATGCAGAAAATGTGGTTGTTGCCGGTACCGGATTCGAGACTGTGATTTCGAAAACAACCGGGTTGTTGACATCCTACAAGCTGAAAGGCAAAGAAATCGTGAAAATCCCACTGGCGCCGAATTTCTGGCGGCCACCGACAGACAATGACATCGGTGGTGGCGCGACGCGAATGTTGGGCATCTGGAAAGACGCTACAGCCAAAAGTTCAGTAAAGTCATTCACAGCCAGCAAGATCAATGACAAAGCCGCCAAGGTGGTAGCGGTACTTTCACTCGAAAATATTCATTCAACGGTTCAGTTGGCTTATACGGTTTATGGAAATGGTGAGGTGGCGGTGGACTATGATTTCGCTCCCGGTGGCGGTCTTCCCGATATGCTTCGTGTAGGTATGCAAATGCAAATCGACGACGAATACGATAATATGCAATGGTTTGGCCCTGGTCCTCATGAAACTTATTGGGACAGACATATGGGCTCAGCCGTGGGTGTTTACGCACAATCTGTGGAAAAAGGGTTCTTCCAGTATGCGAAGCCGCAGGAGAGCAATAACCATTGGGAAACCCGCTGGGCGAAACTGACTAATGCGGCAGGTGACGGCATTCTGATAAGTGGTGAAAATCCATTGAGCTTCAGCGCATGGCCATACACCATGGACGATCTCCAGACTGCTCAACACATCAATGAACTGCCTGACAGGGATATCATCACGCTGAATATTGACCAACTCCAGCAAGGGGTTGGCGGGGATGACAGCTGGTCGCTACAAGCCCGGCCGCATCCTGAGTTCAGGATACCGGTGAAAAATTATAGTTACAGGTTTACCATCAGGCCGGCAACAGCTGATAAAGCGAATTACACATTGCCGAAATTGTAAATCACAAATATTCCATCCTGGCAAAAGCCATTCCATTGATTGGGATGGCTTTTTTATTGGCTTTCAAACAATTATTTTAGTAGATGAATCACAACACAGTGTCATGCTTACTCTTGAAAGTAGATTCTGCGCACTTGATCTATTTGGACGATTGAGACTTTTTTGGAAGGGTTTGACTAAGGGAGTTGATTAGTAGATATTCTTTCGGTATCGCTCTATAATAAAATGCACATGGCTCGATTCACACTCAAAGCCAATCCGATAATCGCCGATTCGTTTTCTGTAAAATCCAGAGTGCCCTCTCCAGCTTTTTTATAGTTGATATATCGGCGATATGTTGTGGCGTTTTTCTATTTGATTGATAAATTTTCAGTGAGCTTTCTAGTTCCGTTCATCTTTTCAAGTTTGTCGAGTGATTTGTATAAATGACTTGTCAAATGATATCGGTCATTTACGCAGCTTCTTCAGTAACAGACTCCTCGCTGACTATTTTACCGGTGCGCACCTTTTTCATTAATTCGCCAAGGGCAAAATCGTCGTATTCCACTACATCTCAACGTGTGACATATTGGCTCCACATTCGCGTTGCAAGGTTTTTTAAAAAATTCAAATCACTTTTATTTTTTGGTTTTATGATAATTGCTTCCATATAACTGATGTTTCATTCAAATTTACAACGCTGCCATGACAATAAAAAGCTCGGACTGTCGCCCAGCGTTTTGTGCTAACCAACAACCACAATGAAGAAAACAATAATTCGTCATAGAGAATTCAAGCAAATACCGACTCCAGGCAGTTACAGCGAAATTAAAAGGTGGAAAGAACATTCGAATGATGACTAGAGAAAAGGTCAGGTAAAATGATGGATTCTGACCTATTCTTTCGATCATTTGAAAGCAGTCATTAATTTGCAGCTAGAATTGACATGTTCAATATATGAAAATATCCATAGTTGGAATGGGTAACGTGGGCTCCACGCTTGCCTACACGCTTATGCTGAAGGGACTGGCGGATGAGTTGGCGCTGATCGATAATAATGTGGTCAAAGCCCAAAGCGATGCCGCCGATCTGACGCACGCACTGACATTTTCACATAATATCGTGAGCATCCATGGTGGTGATTTGTCTGCCTCCAACGATTCAGATATTCTGGTTATTGCCGCCTCGGTTCCGTGGAAACCGGAGTACAGATCGCGGTTTGATCTTGCCCCTGGAAATCTCGAAATCTTTAAAAGCATATTGCCTGAATTAGCCAAGTTAAGCCCGAAAGCAGTTCTGATTGTCATTACAAATCCACTGGATGTAATGACCTGGTTCGCCATTCACCTTAGTGGGTTCCCATGGCAACGTGTTCTTGGCGTTGGTACGCTGATCGATAGCGCACGGTTCAGACAGGCGCTTTCGGAAAGTTATCAAATCCATCCTGATGACATCCGGGCATATATTCTTGGCGAGCATGGCGATTCGCATTTTCCTGCCATCAGCGCTGCTTATACGGGAGGTGTGAAAATCGAGGATTCCAGGGAGATGGATCAGATTCTTAAAAGTTCGCAGATGTCGGCACATAACATTGTCGCTGGAAAAGGCTACACCAACTTCGCCATTGCAATGGCTACATCATTGGTCATTGCCAGCGTGGTTCACAACGAAAATCGCACCATGCCTCTCAGTTCGATGGTTCATAATTTTGCCGGTGTGTCTGATGTTTGTGTTTCCATTCCGGTGGTGGTTGGCCGCAGCGGAATTACACAGCGGCTGCACCTCGAGCTTAATGAAAAAGAGAGGAAGCTATTCCAGGCCTCCGCTTCGGTGGTAAGAAGAGAAATCGACAGGTTAGTCGAACACAGCGGGAGCGGCCTGGTGCCTTAATTGAAACATCTGCTCCACCTGCGAAGGGGTATTCCGTTCGATGGATAATTCTGGAATTTCCGAGGCTTTAAAGAATCTCACATCGGTGGTTTCGATCCCGGTTTTAACCTCGCCTTCAACTTCTTCGCAGAGAAAAAACAGTTTATAGACATAGTAAATATCAGGCGGATGAGGATGGCACCTTTTATCCAGAACGGCAAGTAGCCGGGTGGCTTTCACATGCAATCCGGCCTCCTCCCGCACTTCCTTCACAACCATTTCCGACGGACTATAGCCCACGTCGGCCCAGCCGCCCGGCAACGACCACTTACCATCCTGAAGTTCGCGCACCAGCAATAGTTCATCACCGCGAAAAATTACGCCACGGACATCAACTTTTGGTGTGAGATAGCCCTTTTCGAGTCCGAATAGCTCCTGGACTTTTTGCATATTCATGGATGAATAT
The DNA here is from genome assembly GCA_034523095.1 of Cyclobacteriaceae bacterium. Lineage (GTDB taxonomy): Bacteria > Bacteroidota > Bacteroidia > Cytophagales > Cyclobacteriaceae > JAAUQL01. Next base: position 21,084 of record JAXHKU010000012.1, read on the forward strand.
TCTGTGACAATCTCAGCGGTGATATCCAGTAGCTGTTCATACCTTTCCCTGTCGTAAATATTGGTTGAGTAGGTAAGGCCGGCCTGCGCCATGGACTGAAGCTGATGGGCAATTTTCAACCATTGAAGTTTGGAATACATCGTAATATTGGGTTCGCGTAAAAGCCCAAAAAACCACATTTTCAGCAAGAATCATAACGATTTGCCATAATTATGGTTAATTTTGATGCCATCATTATATCAACTGATAATGCTATGTTGAATGAGATAAAAGAGATTCCGGATAAAGCCGAGAAGATATTATACACCACCAAGAATATTCAATTACCACTCAACGTGCCATACATTGGCATGGGTTCTTCCTATTTTGCCGGAATGGTCATGTACTATAATGCTGTACCAATTCAGTTGGCCAGGGCATCGGAGTATTACAATTACCTTTCAGGAAAGAAAATCCGCGACCTTGGGGTACTCATATCCCAGTCAGGCAGGAGCAGCGAAGTGATATGGTGCCGCGACCTGTTTAAAAAGTTTTACGCCATCACCAATGTCGTAAAAAGTCCATTGTGCGTGGCTACCAATCTGGAACGAGTATTTCCTATCCTCGCCGGTACTGAAACGAGTTCGTCAACCAAGACCTACATTAATACGCTTATTACCCTCTACAATGGCCTCGGAATTGACCCGACAGCGGCGGTGGAAATACTGCGCGATAAGATGTATGACTATGAAATATGGGGCCGTGAGAAAGCTGAATTGATTTATGAAATCATGGTTACCAAAAATTATAAAGGCTGCTACATCATCGGCAACGGACCTAACATTGGCACGGCACACCAGGCGGCTCACATACTCAGTGAATCTACGAAATATCCCTTTATCGGAATGTCCGTTTCAGAATATGACCATGGCCCAAAAGAGACTGCCAAAGATAGCGTGGTGATCGTTATTGAGTCTGACGGCGTTTCATACCGCCGTACTCAGAAGCTTTTTGAATTGGTTGAACATGCAGGGGCTCATGTCTTTTATTATTCCGAAAAAGATGTCTCTGAAAAACTTTCACCCATTACCTCTATCATTCCGATTGATGTTTATGACCTATTACCTCACACGGCTGTTTCATATTCCAAAGCCATTTATCGTGGGATCTAAAGTCACAGAAGGCTGAAAAGGTCGCATACGGTATTACTCATTAATTCTCTTCACTAATGCAGCGCGTCGGAGTATTGGATTTTTTGTTGAATGAAAAATCCGTTCCAATAATTGATGTCCGCTCGCCTGGAGAATTTGCTGATGGACACATCCCTGGTGCTATAAACCTGCCCCTATTTGATGACGCCGAGCGCGCTATAGTGGGAACAACCTACACCCAGGTAGGACGATTCGAAGCAATCGATACCGGACTTGAAATTGTCGGTCCTAAAATGAATGCCCTGGCGAAATCCGCACGCTCCTTCGCCATACACGGTAAGCTAAAAGTACATTGCTGGCGTGGAGGCATGCGAAGTGATAAAATGGCCTGGCTTTTTGAGCTTATCGGGCTGCAGACAACCGTGCTCGACGGTGGATATAAAGCATACAGGCAGGAATTACTCCATGCTTTTCAATCGCTTAAATCCCTCATCGTACTTCATGGTCCTACGGGCAGTGGCAAAACCATGATTCTCCATGAATTGGCTGCTTTAGGGGAGCAGGTTCTGGACCTGGAAAAACGTGCGAATCATAAAGGTTCGGCGTTCGGGGCGCTCGGCATGGGCGATCAACCAAGCACATCCCAATTCCAAAATGACCTATTTGCCGACCTACTCACTTTCAATACCACTCAAAGGATCTGGATAGAAAGCGAAAGCATGTCGATCGGCAAAGTGTACCTGCCACAGTCGCTTTGGGAAAACATGAACCACTCTGCCGTTTTGGAAATCGCGGTGGACAAATCGCTTCGTATCCCACGCGTTGTGGAGGAGTATGGCCAAATCGACAAGCAACTTTTGGCTGGTTCGATATTGAAAATCAAAGACCGCTTCGGGCCGGAAAAGATCCAGCATGTGCTAATGCAACTCAATGATGGAAAACTCGATGAGGTGGCCTCCATGCTGCTCGATTATTACGACAAGACGTATGAGTTTTCCAAAGTGAAATACAAAAAAGAGGTCAGTGCGGTCGTCCGTTCACATACCGGTGATCCGCGGATCAATGCCCTTCAACTATTAAAAATTGCAGATGAACTTAAGTTATGAGCAATGATATTCGATTAACCCAATACTCGCACGGCGCGGGTTGTGGTTGCAAAATCTCCCCCAAAATACTTGATGAAATTATTGCCAATCCGGAGAGTTTCTTCAACGATCCAAACTTACTGGTGGGAAATGGCAGTAAGGACGACGCCGCCGTGTATGCGCTGGATGAAAAGACAGCTGATTATCAGCACCACAGATTTCTTTATGCCCATTGTGGATGACCCACACGACTTCGGCGCTATCGCTGCTACCAATGCGATTAGTGATATTTATGCCATGGGTGGCGAGCCAATTATGGCTATCGCTATTCTCGGTTGGCCGGTCGATAAACTGCCGGCATCTGTAGCGCGGGAAGTGGTTGCCGGCGCCAGGCAGGTTTGTGAAAAAGCAGGTATAATGCTTGCAGGCGGTCATAGCATCGATGCCCCTGAGCCTATCTTTGGCCTGGCAGTGACGGGTAAAGCTGACAGAAAGCATATAAAAACCAATGACAACGCCGCCGTTGGCTCGATTCTGTATCTCACCAAACCACTGGGCATTGGTATATTGACTACAGCCCAAAAGCGAGGCATTGTAAAACCGAAGGATTTGGAAACTGCCAAAAAATTGATGTTAACCCTCAATAATGTCGGGCAGGCGCTCGGAAAAATTCCCGGTGTGTCAGCGCTCACGGATGTCACCGGCTTTGGGTTGCTCGGACATCTGATCGAGGTGTGCGATGGAAGCGCTGTTTCGGCACGAATAGAAAGCAATAAAATACCGGTAATTCCATCGGTGCACGAATACCTCCTGGCAAAGTGCGTTCCGGGCGGCACCAACCGAAACTTCGCCAGCTACGGAGAAAAGGTCACTCCTATGGAGGAAATGCAAAAAAACATTCTTTGCGATCCGCAGACAAGCGGCGGACTGCTGGTAGCGGTAGATCCTGATTCGGTAACAGAGGTAGAAAAGGTGTTCAAATCCCATGGGATTGTTCCGACCGTGATTGGCGAAATAATTCCCCGTCAGACGCTGTCAGTTCTGGTTGAATAAAAAGAAGGACACCCGGGAAGCCCGGATGTCCTTCAGTATTATTGTTGGATTGATTACTGATTTAATACAACCACGGTGCTGTAATTGCCAATAGATACGGTGAATGAATTGTCGCAATCTCCAGTACCATAGTTCACGATGATTTCACGTCGGTCTGGCACATTGATGGTTTTAAGCCCTTGTACCGGAAGATAGATTGTGCCCCTGCAATTGCTCTTAAACACCAATGGCTCAACAGTAGCTGCTTCATAAGCGGTTCCAAGTCTGGTAGTACCGGCGGCTGTTCCTTCCACTTCCAAAATATAATCCTCAAAGCCATCGCCAAACGAAATGGTATGCACTCTGTCAGTGACCCGTGTGATGAATGTCGCATCCGGCCAGGTTATTTTTCCTCCCGTAACCACTACGGAGTATTTCAGTTCATTCATCGAAGCACTGATATTTTCCAACACCCTTGTGCCATCCACTTTCAGATCATCCACATAAAAGTCATCTGTAGTTGTGGTCACTGTGGAGCCCGGTTCCAGCCAGTGGCCATCGTAAACGACTTCCAGGATACCTTTTCGTATTTTTCCATCCGGTCCTTCGCAGCCTTCGCCAAAATTGATTTGAATCCAGCCCGATTCCAGCCCACCTTCAAAAGAAATAGTAGCACATGCAATTTCCGGATCATCCAGTATGGCTTTTCTGCCATCTGTGTTGGCATCGGCATAGTTAAGCGCTGAATAGGTGACTGACTCAACCGCATCGAAAAGAGCTTCCACGTTTTCCTCGCCTTCAAATGCTGCCTTGTCATTTTGATCAATGACTTTTTCTTCGTCTGTGCTGCATGCAAATGCGAATAGAAAAAGCATGGAAATGAACAAAATTATTCTTGTCTTCATTGTTTTACTGTTTGGTGAATGATTAAATCCCAATAGATAGTACGGTATAGATACGTTGAAATGATCTCGCTGTAACCGTGATTTTCCGGCCAAAGCACTACCTGGGGTACGATGTAAGGATTCAGTGAAAGGATGCCTGAAAAATCCCCCGCATTGGATTATAGAGAGATAGTATGCGAATTCTCCGGCAATACCTGTGAGGTTTCGGCAAAAAGCGACCAATCGGCATGGCGGTAAGGGAAAACAAAATGGTGAATCTGCGGAATCCGTATTCTATACTACATACAGGAAGGTGCATAACAATCCTTTTACCCGTTTTATTCATCACGGAAGTCCGCAGTATCCGTGTCGGTCCAGAATAAAAGTTGCAGGAGAGATCAATCCAAAAGTTACTGGAGGACTACCTTTTTCCAAAGTTCTGACCTTTGGAAAAAGGTTCTATTCCAAAAGTTTGGCTATATGGATAAATGCTGATAAAGTAAGCTGGCCTTATTTATCCAGTTCCTTAAATCCTCCCAGAACTTTCACATACCAATAGATGACGCCGATCCCTAAAAGCTGATGCACGCCCAGTGTGTACCAGGTGTATTCCACATGGCCCAAATTACTGAAATATCCATACAGGGAGGTATAAGTGACTCCGCTCAAGGCTCCGCCGAGACCGACAGCCAAAAAATTCGTGCCCATATAAAGCCCGGCTTTTTCTTTTGGCGCTATCCAGGTAATGTACTCCTGAATTCTAGGGGAGGACACCATTTCTCCGATGGCAAACAATAATATACCCAGAAAGACCAGTGTTACGGCGCCAACCTTGGCGAAACCGAGTACCAGAAATCCTCCTGAAATAATCAGTAATCCGGTGAGGAAGGTAGGGATGGCGCTGAACTTTTCTGAAATCCTGGAAACAAGTACCTGAAAGACGAATATCACATAGCCGGTATGGGAAATCGTTTCTCCCAAAATCCGTGTCACTCCCTGGTCATCGGTCCTGGATAGAAAACCCAGAAACGTGACTCCAAGTATTGGTTTCAGGCTTTCATAGAGCGCTGCTGTATCAAGGCTTCCATCCACATACATTGCCAGCATATTGAAAAAAGCCCAAAAAGGGAGCCAGAAGAATGCACCGAGAATGAGTAGAAAAAAGCTGAATTTTACATCGGACAAGGCCTCTCCGATTTCTTTCAATTTGTCACTCAACGAAGCCTCCTGAACATCACGCTTTGGTTCTTTGTAGAAAACGATGGTGATGATCAACATGATAAAAATACATATCGCTGCAGCTATAAAAGCATGATTCCATGATATTGCGCGAAGCTTACCGGCAACCAATGGGCCAAAGGATGCTCCAAAATTTACCATCGCGTAAAATATCCCAAAGCCCAGGGTTTTATTGGTCTTATCAGTCACCGCCCTGACAGTTCCGGAAATCAGTGGTTTGAAAATTCCTGCTGCCAGTCCGATGGAAAGCATGGTAAGCGCTATACCTGAAAACGACTTGGTGAAGATGAGAAGCAGAATGGAGGGCAGATAGGCAAGGTACGAGATGATCAACATCTTCTTAAATCCATACTTATCGGCAAGTGTGCCGGAAAAGAGCGGCACCACATAAGAAAAGAGCAGGAAGATACTTTGCACTATACCAAGCTGCGCCTTGGAATAGCCCAAATATTCCATGTAAATGCCAAAGCCCATGTAAATGCCGTAATAGGCAAAGCGTTCGATCACTTCAATGGAATTGGCTACCCAAAAAACAAATGGAAAGGAGGTCCGGGAGTTCATATTGCTGATGTTCAGGTTAAAACAAATCTTGTATCAATTAAAACATTCATCAAGGATATTGCAAAAAGCCCATGAAAAAATCCGGCTTTTCGGGGCCGGATTTCGATGAATCTGTTGAATTAAATGACGGGTAATTTCCAGGGTGCCCGATATTCCGGTTTGATAAGCGCATTGGCATTGTCCGAATTGAAAAGTTTTTTCTCATCGTCCCACATAAGCTTCTCACCAGTGCGATAAGCAATATTTCCCATGTGACCAACCATGGCTACATTGGCGCCGATGCCCACATTGGCGTTGGTGTTTCTGTCTCCTGCTTTAACACATGCCACGAAATTTTTCACGTGCTCCTTCAGTCCGATGTCTAAACCTTTGGTGAACGGAACGGCGGGTATAATTTTTTCCTTTGGCTTAAAATTCGTCTCCGGAATCACCTCCCAGCCAGACCTGTCAACAATGAGCGTACCCCAGTCACCCATGAAGGCGACGCCATGCTGCCGGCCATATGGCCCTTCTTCTATTCCAACAGCATCTTCCCAAAGCAGGTTGAACTTATCGAATTCAAAAATGGTCTGCTGGGTATCGGGTGTTTCCATGGTTCCTTGTGCGTGCGAAAACATGCCCCCGCTCGACATGATCGACTTCGGTCTTCCGGCTTTCATACCTTCCAAAGCAAAGTCGAGCATATGCACGCCCCAGTCGGTCATGAGGCCGCCGGCATAATCCCAGTACCAGCGGAAATTGAAGTGGAATCGGTTTGGATTAAATGGCCGCAGCGCTGCGGGTCCAAGCCAGAAATCGTAATCCACGCCGGCAGGCACAGGTCCATCCGGTTGCGGATGAACGCGAAACCAGTTCATATAAGCCCAGGCCTTTACTAATCGCACTTGTCCCAAAACTCCGCTGTGAACATAGTCCATGGCGTCTTTCCAGTGTTTATCGCTCCGCTGCCACTGACCAACCTGAATCACCTTTTTGTATTTATCGGCCGCTTTGAGCATGAGCAGGTTTTCGTGAATGGAATTGGCCAATGGCTTTTCAACATAAATATGCTTGCCTGCATCCATGGCATCGATGGCGATGAGCGTATGCCAATGGTCGGGTGTGCCGATGATGACCGCGTCAATTTCCTTGTCTTCCAACAGCTTGCGGTAGTCGCTGTAGGCTTCGGGTTTTTTAAAAGTCACTTTAAACCTGGCCTTTTCCTTTTCGGCCATGAGTTTTTCCACATCTGCAACGCGCTCGGCAAGTACATTGCTGTCCACATCGCAAAGTGCTTTTACTTCTACTTCTTCCAATGCGATGAATTCACGCAGATCGCTGAATCCCATGCCTTTGCAGCCTACAAGGGCTACAACTAATTTGTTATTGAACAGGTTTGTGCAGTAAGCGCTGGCCGGAACTAAGGAAATCATACCCATACCCGCGGCTATTTTTATGGAATCCCCGAAAAATTTACGTCTTGTTCTTTTCATGATCAGATTTTTAAAAGATGGTTATGTTGCTTATTTATATAAAAAGTTGCCCTATTTAAAAAGTTGCGAGTAAAAAAGCAATTAAATCCATACGATCCGTGTATGTCAATTTTGGACGTTTTTAATAATCGGCTGGCGATTATTAAATATATAGTTGAAATATTATAAATATAGTTGACAAACTAAATAATTAGTATTACCTTTCATTCATCAAATTAGAATGCTTATGATACGAGACCTTACAAAAGCAGAGGAACAAGTGATGCAAATTCTTTGGGATATGAAGGAATCCATCGTACGGGATTTGGTTGATCAATTCCCTAAGCCCAAACCAGCCTACAACACTGTATCTACAGTACTTCGTGTTCTTGAGAAAAAAGGATTTGTGGATCATAAAGCATACGGTACTACCTATCTCTATTTTCCTTTGATCACCAAGAAAGAATACTCCAAATTCCAATTCACCAACCTGATAGGGAATTATTTCAATGGATCCTTTCCTAAGATGGCAGCGTTTTTTGCGAAAGAAAATAAGCTGACAATCCACGAGTTGGAGGCCATGATGGCAATGGCAAGGGATGAACTGGCGGCTGAAAACGGCGCAAAGGAATCTTAGCTCACGGCAATTTGTATTGATATAAACCGTCATTGATATGGCAACATCTCACCACTTCTATTTCCTTCAGAAGCACTATTGGCATCATCCTTTTCTATCTGATCTATGTGCTACTGCTCGAAAAATGAAACATTCTACAGAACCAACCGGATTTTTTTTATTAGCCGGTTTAATACTGTCGCTGGGTATTCCACTATTCCCAGTATCGTACCAATTGCCAATAGCACCGTTGGACAACTCCGGCTTTTTCACACTGGCAGTGGATGGCGCAGCAACAGGTCAATACAGGAGAATACATCAAAAATCCAGCAACCGGGCACCATTGGATATCCTATTTTTGCGATTCTCGCTTGGATATATATTGCGGGAATGGCCCTTTTCCTTGTTCACCTAATCTGGCAAACCATCAGTGTTTTGAAGAAACTGCGAAATTCCGAACATAGAGTAATTGATGGCTTCCAAAATCATTAACCAGAATGACCACCACTCCCTATTCCTTCTTCCATGTAATAGTTGTGGACATTCAAAAATATTCCGAAAGAAGAATTATCCAATATTATCGCTCACGAGAGAGTGCACATCCAGGAGAAACATTGGGTAGATCTATTGATAATAGAGCTGCTTGCAGTTCTATTCTGGGTAAATCCGGTAGTTTGGTTGTACGAAAGGGCGATCAAACAGAATCATGAGTACCTGGCAGACCAGGGCGTATTGCTTGCAGGCTACAGCCCCGGACAATATCAGGCATTATTAATTAATCAATTAATGGGAGTGAAGGTAATGGGATTTGCGCATAACCTGAACTTTTCTCTCAACAAAAAACGAATGGAAATGATGAAAAAAGAAAAATCGCCGGGTGTAAGTAAAATGAAATTACTCCTGGCATTGCCCGTTATTGCACTCCTTGTTTTCGCTTTCGCGAAAAAAAGGATTATACGACAACAAATTCTCCAAAAGATCAACCATCGACTTACGAAAAGAGAGGTGAGTTGAAACACCTTGATGCACCCTTAATATTTACAGGTCAAACAGTTTCTCTCGACGGTAAACCAGTTTCTGAGGTGAAGTTTAGAAATGATGATAAAAGGATTGTAGCGACCTCAAATGCTGAGGGAAATTACTCTTTTGAATTGCCAAAAGGATTCGAATACACGGAAACGATCATTGATGACGGCAAAAATAATATGAACGGAATTGCAATTACCATCTCAAAAGATGGATTTGAAGATTCTAAAATGTTAGCCGATCCATCCAAAGCGCCACGACATGCAGTAATAGAAATGCGTGCCCATATTGTCGTTACCGGATTGGTAATTAACAATTATGACCAGTCATTGGAGGGAGTCGTGGTTACTGATATGAAATCCAAGGTTTCTACTACTTCTGGTTCAAATGGTGAGTTTGAAATAGCGTCAACCCAATATCATATTCTGAAAATTGAAAAGCCTGGTTATGGAACGATCAACTATGCACTAATCGACTTGATAAACAAACCAGCCACTGTAGTGATGCAGGTAGCAAAAGATGTAAAAGTTTCAGGCAGCGTACAAAACGCAAAATCAGAACCATTGTCTGGGATCAACATTGTCGTGAAAGGAACTACGTCAGGAACTATTACAGATCAAAGTGGAAAATTTATAATTCAAGCTGACGAAGACGCCACCCTGGTTTTTTCCTTTGTTGGCTATAAAAGTCAAATGGTTAAGATTTCTGAACTGGACAAGTCAACAGTCATCATCATGCAGGACGAAGTCTATGATATCCTGTTTCCCGCTACCACCGAAAATAAGCCCGCTGATTCTCCACCACCTCTGCCTAAGCAGCCTAAAAAGGGCGCAGAAGTGTTCTCGATAGTTGAGAATTTGCCATCCTACAGTGGAGGTAGCTTAGACCAGCTTGGACGTGACATCCAAGTGGAGGTAGCTAATATATTGAAGTTAACCCAGGATCGCGGGGTGGTCAAAGTTGGCTTTACGGTGTCGGCGGAAGGAAAAGTCGTTAATCCGCATGTTCTCGAAAGTTCCAATAGTAAAATACTGGATGACTCTGCTTTAAAAATTGTGCAGAAGTTAGACAACTGGTCTCCTGGCGTTCAACGAGGTATACCGGTGAATGTAAATTTGTCCCTACCAGTGAAGTTTGAATAAAAGTTGCGAAATGTCATTCCTCGGCCAAGCGGAATGACATTTCCCTTAACCTTTCGCCATCCTTTCCACTTCCGTTTTAGAGCGAATCACACAATCCTCGATGGATAGTCCGGCAAAATAATTCCCGCTAATATAGAGGCCTGTGCCCTGTAACAGCCTGTCGATTTCATGGACCAACTCATTATGGCCGAGACGAAGCGAAGGCACCACATTGGACTTTTCGCGCATTTCTACTATCTGACCTGTATCTATACCAAGAATGTTGCACACCTTTTCTGTCTTTTGTCGCCAGGTGAGTACTCCGGGTTTAAAATGAAAAGTGAATCCTCTAAACCGATCATCGGGAACGGTATCGCGTGAAACAATAGAGAAAAAGTCATCATTGATAGGCACAAGCCCGGCAAATGGTTTTTGAGTTAATGATTCCTTTGGAACGATTACCCCGAGACTCTCAATTGTCTGATACTTCAATTGAGAGATTTTGCCTGCTACATCTGGAAAACTAGCACTAATAAGTTTCGGCGCTACACCCACAGGCGTACATATAGCGAGGTGCTTGCCTGAATATTCCCCTGCGCCGCATTTCACCAAAAATCCATCATTCGATTTGGTGATACTTTCGATTTGCACACCACAGACCACCTCCAATTGATTGTGCTTTACGATAGAATCAGTGATGGATTGCAGGCCATTATTCATGGTGTAGTCCTTCAGGATGTCTTTCCTGCGATCCCGCTTTTTGAACAAGGCATCGGCTGGGAAATCATCTGCTTTTTGGGAAGGCACGGCGCTGAACAAGGCCGAAAAAACTTTTTCAAAATTCCTTTTTCCCAGAATGCTTCCGTAATAAGATGCCACTGTCTCGCCTGTCTTTTTCTTTCCAAATGCCTTAGGCAATGAACTTAGCAGCTCCAAAAAACCAATCTGGCCCATAAACGACTTGAATTTGCCATCGATCCAAAGCCGGTAAGGAACCTTGGCACGGGGACGGATTGCACCAATGACGCCACATTGTTCCATGATTTCAATAAGATTTCCATAGGAATTGTAGCAGGTATGCGCGCCGAGCTCGATCCAGAAACCGTTTTCGGAATTGGGGAGATTAAAGGTGTCGAAGGAACCGCCGGGTTTTGATTCCTTTTCAAGCACGATCACATGGAGCCCGGCCTTTTTTGCATAGTGTGCCAAACTGAGCCCGCTAATTCCGGCGCCAACAACAATTACATCAGTCTTATTCATGGTAAATGAACGGTTTTATATGGTGAAGGTAAGGAATGCAATACTGAGTATCAATGCGAATTTATCATCGAATACGCGAAGTTGAAGTGGTATTGTAATGACATTTCATTCAAGCGCACAACATAAAATTAAAAAGCCGCATAAGCCGGATTATTATTTGGCAAAAAGCCAAATGTGCCGATGATTGTTTTAGAGATGTAAAAAAATCAGAAAAACATTTTTGTAATTAAAAGGTTAAACCTTTAAACTTGCACCCGCATTGAGTGCGATTCAAATTCTAAATGTATATCCTTTCAAACCCTGTAAACGAAAAAGCATCTGCATCTAAGCGATGTGCGTGCTGGTTCTGGTGTTGTTGTACCGACAATTCCGGGAAGGGAGTATTGGGTCTATTGCAATTTGTTTTATAAAAGAAACCAACTAATAGAAATAGCTCAAAGCCTTTCCCTAACCAGGAAAGGCTTTTTAATTTTCATTCAAAACCAAAACAACTATGCAAAGTTTCAGGAGTGAGCTTGAGAACCTCAACAATCCGGTCGTCGAAAATGACATAATCGACCTGGCCGAGAAGATTGCACAATTCAAAAATCTCCAGATCGACCAGGAGAAATTCCGGGCGCTACGTCTGGCCCGCGGGGTCTATGGCCAACGGCAGCCCGGCGTACAAATGGTTCGGATAAAAATTCCCTATGGGAAAATGACCGTTCGCCAGCTCCGGAAAATCGCCGATCTGTCCGACGAATTTGCCAGCCGTAAGTTGCACGCCACCACGCGCCAGGACATCCAGATTCACTACGTGAGTCTTGACCGAACGCCGGAATTATGGGCGAAACTGGAACAGGACAACATTACTTTGCGGGAAGCGTGCGGAAATACAGTACGGAATATTACAGCATCAGACAAGGCGGGAATCGACCCACACGAGTCGTTTGATGTGAGTCCCTATGCCCACGCTATGTTTGAATATTTTCTTCGAAACCCGGTCTGCCAGGAAATGGGCAGGAAATTCAAAATAGCATTTTCATCCAGCGAAAAAGACTCAGCCTTTGTCTTTATTCATGACTTGGGAGTCATTCCAAAAGTCAGAATCGTCGATGGAAAAGAAATCCGCGGGTTTAAAGTTTACATCGGAGGCGGCCTCGGAGCACAGCCGTTTCTGGCACAGTTGGCGTATGATTTTCTGGAAGAAGACCAGCTTATGCCCTTTACGGAAAGCCTGCTGAGGGTATTCGACCGATATGGTGAGCGGGCGCGACGCCAAAAGGCGCGGTTCAAATTCCTGCTTCAGGAGATCGGACTGGAGGAAACCATGCGGCTGATCGAAGAAGAACGCATCGCTACCAAAGTGAAATTGTTCACCGTTGATCATCAATCATTCAAAAGTGAACCGGCAATCCCCGATACATCAAAAGTGACTGGAGAATCCCCAATTGACTCAGGCAAATTTGAAAAGTGGCGGAAAACCAATGTCTTCGAGCAAAAACAGCCTGGATATTTTGGTGTTTATGTTAAGCTTCTTCTCGGCGATATGTCCTCGGACCTTGCCAGGAAATTTGCCGCTATTGCGGAAAAATATGCAGCGGATGATATCAGGATCACGGTGAACCAAGGATATCTCCTGAAATTCGTTCCTCCCGCAATGCTGGCTAATTTATTCAACGAACTCAATAAAGTCGGTTTGGCTGAGCCAGGTTTCGATTCTCCTGCAGACATCACTGCCTGCCCGGGAACGGATACCTGCAATCTCGGAATCTCCAGCAGTACAGGATTGGCAAAGGCGCTTGAGAATGTGGTGAAAGCGGAGTATCCCGATCTTATTTATAATACTGATTTGAAAATAAAAATCAGTGGGTGTCCTAACTCATGCGGGCAGCACGGATTAGCCGGCATAGGCTTTCACGGCAGTTCCATAAAAAACGGGGCTTATGTATTGCCTGCAATCCAGGTGATGCTCGGCGGCGGAGTCAAAGAAGGCGGCGAAGGTGAAGTAGCAGAGAGAGTGATAAAGGTTCCGAGTAAACGCGGTCCACAAACCCTGCGTACCTTGCTGGATGATTATGATGTGAATGCGCTTGAGGGCGAGTATTACAAAGATTACTTTAAACGCCAGGGCAAAAACTATTTCTATACGTTGCTCAAGCCACTTGCTGAGTTGTCGGGTGTGCAGGAGAGTGAATACATTGACTGGGGTCATGAAGAAAATTTCGCTGTGGAAACCGCCGTGGGAGAATGTGCCGGTGTCATCATCGACCTGGTAGCGACCCTGCTGTTCGACTCGGACGAAAAACTGATTTGGGCCTTGGAATCGCTGGAAAACGGACAATATTCAGATGCCATTTATCACAGTTACAATGTGTTCGTCAACAGCGCGAAAGGTATGTTGCTTGGGGAGGATGTAAAAAACAGCTCGCAGATTGGTGTGATCAATGACTTCGACAGACTATATGTTGAAACCGGTTCCTTTTCCTTTGCCGAAGGGTCATTCCGCGAACACGTACTCCGGATCAATAAATTTGAACCTGATCAGGAATTTGCGTTTCAATATTTTAAGGATGCTACCAAATTTCTTGAAGGCATCAAATCCCTCAGAAGTCAGAAGGTTGCATAATCAGAAAGCAATGAACGATTCATTAACTAATCCCAGGCTTACCCTTGTTGGTGCCGGTCCGGGTGATCCGGATCTGATTTCCGTAAAGGGAATAAAAGCGCTTGCCGATGCTGATGTGGTATTGTACGATGCACTTGCCAATGAAGAGTTATTGGATTATGCACCTTCAAGAGCTGTAAAGATTTTTGTTGGGAAACGGGCAGGAATGCACAGTGCCCAGCAGCAGGAAATCAATCGGCTGATTGTAAAATACGCATTCAGTCATGGACATGTCGTGCGACTAAAGGGCGGTGATCCGTTCGTTTTTGGGCGTGGATTCGAAGAGGTAGAGCATGCCCGTTCACATGGCATCGCTACGACGGTGATTCCGGGAATCAGCAGTGTGCTTGCCGTGCCTGCTTCGCAGCAGATACCGCTGACCCACCGCACGGTTTCAGAAAGCTTTTGGGTGCTTACGGGCACTACCAAAAACCATGATATTTCCAGCGACCTGGAACTCGCCGCAAAATCCAGCGCTACCATGGTAATCCTCATGGGAATGCATAAACTGGCCGAGATAATGGAATTGATCGGAATGCACCGACCTAAAAATACTCCTGTAGCTATCGTACAAAACGGTTCCTTGCCCGACGAAAAATTGGGTATTGGAACTGTTTCTACGATTTCTGAAATCATCAGGGGAAAAGGAATCGGTTCGCCGGCAGTCATTATTGTCGGTGAAATAGTGAAATCCGCCAAACCGGAAGAATTCAGTACCATTATCAGAAAATCTATTACCATTTAATCGAATAAAAACCATGAGCCGAAACACATTATTCCCGGTCTTCCTGAAGCTGGATAGTATCCAGACGCTACTCGTTGGCGGCGGAAATGTCGGATTGGAGAAACTGACTGCTCTACTCAATAATTGCCAGGAAGCCAGAGTTACGGTGGTTGCTGATTACATCTGCGATGAAATAAAAACCATGGCAGAGGCTTCATTGGGAAATATACGGCTGCTGAACAGAAAATTCTTTACCAGCGATCTGGATCATACTGATTTACTCATTCTCGCCACGGACAATCCCGCACTTCACGCACGGATCAAGGCTGAGGCGAGGTCGCGCAGGATACTGACTAATGTGGCAGACACCCCGGAGCTATGCGATTTTTACCTTGGTTCGGTCGTGCAAAAGGGCGATCTGAAAATTGGCATAAGCACCAACGGAAAATCCCCTACATTCGCCAAAAGATTCAGGGAATTCCTTGAAGAAAATCTTCCGGAAGGTGTGCAGGAATTGCTGGATAATCTGAGCAATTTCCGAAATCAGCTCAAGGGAGATTTTCAGTACAAGGTGAAAGCGCTGAATGAGCTTACCGCTTCACTGACAATTGCAGAAAACAAAAAATCCTGACAGAATCATTATATAAACTCGGATCCTTGGACACAGAAAAAACCCAACCGTACAATCTGGATGTTCTCAATGAGCAGTATAAAAAGCTCAGTCCGCAGGAGCGGATTATTCAGGTATATAAAGATTTCGACAAAGTGCTGATCTCTTCTTCATTCGGTACCACGGCAGTGATACAACTACAGCTGTTTCACCAGGCCGGCATTCGCAAGCCGGTTTATTTCATTGATACCACCTATCATTTTCAGGAGACACTGGATTATAAAGAAAAACTTACTAAATTGTTCGGCCTTTCGGTAATTGATATTTTGCCTGACAAAGAACAAAATGAATATTCGCTGATCGGTGAACTCTGGCGATACGATCCGGATCAATGCTGCAGTATCAACAAGGTGGAACCTTTTGAAAAGATTAAATCGCAGTTTGATGTTTGGGTGTCAGGGCTTATGTACTGGCAAAGCAGTCATAGGGAAAAACTTAACATATTTGAAGAAAAGAAGGGCATTATTAAGTTTTATCCTATCATCGATCTGTCTGAGGAAGAGGCGTTGAAAATTATCGAGGAAAATGACTTGCCTATACATCCGTTGAAACCCCTGGGTTATGAGTCGATCGGGTGTAAGCATTGTACATTGAAAGGAAAGAAAAGAAAAGGGCGCTGGGCCCAAACGGTGAAAACCGAATGTGGCCTGCACCTGTAACGATATAAGGTAACTAGTTTGAAGACCAGTTTCTCAAATAAGTTTCAGAAATCAGATTTAATTAGTTAGAGGTTAAAATAAATCATGGTTCTCGGCTTGTTTACCTTATTTTATCCGGAAGCCGCTCAGGCGACGGATAAGCTCCTCTTCATTGATAGGGTAAACAGGCGGCTTGCTCCGCCTGTTACTTTTTAAAAGTTATATGAAATCCATGCGCAATCTCATTTACATCTTGCTTCTCATAGGTATTGCATCCTGTAGCAAACCGGAATCCCCTGAATTAAAATACATCGAAAACGTACAGGTGCAACTCGAAAGTCTTGCCGAAGCCAGGCTACATGCCGACGCATTATTATATAATCCCAATAAAAACGCGGTGATCATAAAGAGCGCGGATATCGACGTTCTCATGGAAAATAAATCCATAGGAAAGCTGGATATGGAATACAATCTAAAAGTCGAAGGATACTCAGACTTCCAGGTGCCGCTGGACATAGTGGTTCAGTTGAAAGACCTGAACATAAATGCCATAGGCGCTGCATTTGGTCTCATGGGTAAATCCGGTCCGGAATTGCATTTCCTCGGAAAAATCAAAGTGAAAGCCTACGGCGTGCCCTTTTCCGTGAAGGTTGATCACAAGCAGAAAGTCAATATCAAATTGTAAAATCAGTTTAGTAGTTCCAATACCTTTGCAGGTGGCCGCCCGATAACCGCCTTTTCCCATCAACGACAATCGGCCGCTCTATCAGTATTGGGTTCTCAACCATTATTTTAATCCACTCATCGTCGCTATAGGATTTGCCTTTATAATTCCGGATGAAGATTTCCTCCATATGGCGGATTAGTTCTTTCGGCCTGATTTTCAGGAGTGAAATGATTTCCCGCAATTCATTTTCTGTCGGTGGATTTTTGAGATATTCAATAATATCGACCGGTTTCCCGGAATCCTGAATGATCGCCAGCGACTGCCTGCTCTTTCCGCACCTGGGATTATGATATATATGCATTATTTATAACTGTGTTGCAACCGATATTTATTGAAAATCTTCTTAGGTAAACGGTAATGGGTAATAGGTAAAAGCAATTGGGTAATGAGTTTTGGATTACGATTTACCTGCCATTACCTTTTAGCCATTAGCAATTACCCGTAACTTTTCTCCTCTATTCTGCTTCAGCTGGCACTTGTTTCACCTCGTCGGCGCCGTGCGTGAGCTTCTTCAGTTTTTTCACCAATAAAAGCACCAAAAATCCAAAGAGCATACAGAAAATGGCGATGCCGGTAAATACGGTGAGTGCACCGAGACTTGCCGCCTGTTTGCCTACCTCGCCGGCCAGCTTGTTAGCCAGGCCTGTCGCCATAAAGTAAGCGCCCATCATAAATGACGCGTAGCGCAAAGGCGCCAGTTTGGTAATAAATGACAGCGCAATGGGCGACAGACAAAGTTCGCCGATCACATGCAGGCCATATGCGGCAAACAGCCAATAGATCGAGGCCTTGCCATCGGGGCTACTCTGTGTTTGCAATGCAGCGCCTACCAGGAATAAAAATCCCGCACCGGCAATGATGGGCCCCATGCCCATTTTAAAAAGTGAGGAGGATTCATAACCCGCTTTCGTCCATCGGGTCCAGAACATGGCTACAACCCCGGCAAACAGAATCACGAATATGGCATGGAGCGACTGTAGCGTACTTGCTGGAATTTCCAGACCCTGCCACCACGCGGTCGATTTTTTGTTTTGCATAAAGGTTCATCAGTCCGCCAGCCTGTTCGTATGCCATCCAGAATACGATAATGATGAGAAATGAAAGCAGCAAGACGATGATCCTGTCCTTCTCTTCACGTGTGAGGCTGACTGCCTGAATGCCCGACGATCGCTTTGGAGCGGGAGTAAAATTACCGACGTCCTTAAGGTGCTTCTGACCGAAGACATACACGATCTGACCAATAGCCATCCCGAGTCCGGCGAGTCCAAAACCATAGCGCCAATTGATCACTTCGCCCAGATACCCCACGATGATCGGAGCGCTGGCTGCGCCAATATTTATACCCAGGTAAAAAATATAAAAGGCGTTGTCGCGGCGGGCGTCGCCTTGTTTGTACAAACCTCCGACCATGGAAGATATATTGGGTTTCAGCGCGCCAACGCCAAGAATGATAGTAGCAAGTCCTGAGTAAAATGCGGTGACATCATTGATGAGGAGAAGGCCATGACCAATGATAATGAGCAAGCCGCCCAGCAACACGGATTTCTTTTGACCCAGAACCCTGTCGGCCAATAAGCCTCCCGGCACACCCATCACATAAACCATCATGGTGTACCATCCATACAGTTCCAGTGCAGAGGCATCGTCCCATCCGAAGCCGGGATTTTTTTCGTCGGTCCGCGCTACGAGGTACAGGATAAGAATGGCCCGCATGCCATAGTAGGAAAAGCGCTCCCACATTTCGGTGAAAAAAAGTATGTACAATCCGATCGGGTGGCCCCACCATGTTTTTTGCTCCATAGCCGTTTTAATTTAGTCGGCTAAAGATACAATTTATGATCAATTTCCCATGCCGGATTCATCGAACACCACCCTATGTAAAATAAGGCCTGACGGCGGAGCAATGTAATCAAGCGCAGCATCATCCGGCGTTTCAATGGACGCACGCAATTGTTCCATAGAAATGTCACCCTGTCCCAACTTAATGAGTTGGCCCATCATCAATCGGATCTGGTTCCTGAGAAACCCCTTCGCGTGAATATGATAGAGGTAACTCTTTTCCGGAAAGAAACTGGCTCTGTAAGTTTCGTTTTCCTCGATTTTACTGAGCAAGACCTCGCGCTCAAACGACTTTTTGTCCCTGGATTTTGCGCAGTATTTTCTGAAATCATGCACGCCTTCAAAGAGTCTGGCGCCCTGTTTCATTACTTCAATATCCAGATTCTCCATAAAAGAAGACATGACAGGTGCGCAGAATGGATGGCATTTTTCTCCAAAAGAAAACAGGTACATGTACTCCTTCATTTTTGGCGTCTGGATCACATTGAAGGTGGCGCTTGTCTCCTCGATTTTCAGAGCCCGCACATCGAGTGGCAGGTTGCGATTGAACTCGACCATAAAGCGCTCAGCATCAAGTGGCTCTTTGAGAAAAAGCTCGAAAACCGAGTGATTGGCGCTCACCATGGCATCCGTGCGGCTGGTTCCCAATGTCTTAAAATTAGTATGCCCCAGCACAAACGAGATCGTCTTGTCGATCATCAGGTGAATGGTTTTAAGATTAGGCTGCTTGGCCCAGCCATGAAAGCGGAATCCCAGGTATTGGATATGTATGAGGTAGAAATATTGCTGCATAGCGGCTCTGATTGACGTCAAAGTTAATGGAACCATTTGCAATCCGGCTCAATCTCTTTGATTGAGACTAATCAATAAAAATGATCACAAATTACAGGGCCCTTCAATTTTACAGTTTCATCGAATCCAGCATAAGTTTGGTAAATGCCTCTGCGCCCAAATGTAAATAATTACTTGTAGGGCTGTCGAGGTTTTCCCTGAGTATCTGGGTTGTGAGCGGATTCAATTGGCTGCGATCAACCTTGAGCCGAAGGGCATTGGAAAGTACGTCATTTTGCCAGAAACTCGTCACCCCGGTATTGATAAACTGGCTGAAGTAGCGGCGGAGCCATAGTTGCTCACCCGTCTTTCCTTTCCCGGAAGTGGTCATTTTCTTTCCGGCGAGGTGAAGAATCCGTCGAGCCGTTGCACTTTTAATTGCCTCTATGGTTTTTTCCAATTCTTTTTCTCCGGGTGATATTATGAGGTATACCTGGGTTGAGAGTATCAGGAAACCAAATAGTTCCAATTTCTCATGATCAATACAATAAATAAGCGAAGAAAGGATTTCATCAGAAAACGAACGATCATCAAATACCCCTGTGTTATTGGAGGCGGCAGTTGATGTACCGGCAACTTTTAGTGAGATGAAATAAAGCGAAGAATCTGGCGGACTCAGTTTAGTGTCTGTCATGTGATTGGTATTTTTAAAAAAGTGGACAAATCATATTAAAAAAACAGTAGTCGGTGTAAGTCAGGCATCATCCGATACCTCTTCCATACTAACCAACCTTAGTGATTGCACTTCAACAATGTAACCCACGAAATGAAAAAAAATTTGCGAAAAATAGTTATTTGTCCAGATTGCGCACCTGTACCCTGAAAGGGTCGCCGGGAAGAGTGGTATTGAACGGCATAAATACCTTAAAAATACCATGCTCATAGATAGCCTCAATGCGCTTGAAATCTACATTATATGGGATTTTGATGGTTTTGAAGAACGCCGGAAACATGAATACATGGTCAGAATGAGGCTCTTTGGTCATGTGCATGACATTGACCAGTAACTCATCTTTGTGGATGGTAAAATTAAATGCTTCCGGAAACAGCGATGGGTTTGATACTTCGACAATAATACCATTTGCAAGGCTTCTCGTTCTGAACGTAGTTTCCCTGATGCCGCCATTCACGGTGTTCATCAAATCGCCCTGCTGAAGCAATTCCCTGAGAAGTGTCCGGTTATTAAGAAAATTCATAGTTACCTTCATAGAAAAGGAACAACTCAAATTTTATACCAATGGTTTAGAAATGAGTTTGATAGAAATTACTACGACAAAATTACCCCAGATCATTTTGAGTGCGCCAGGATGTCAGCGTTATCGGCCGGTCCATTGACTCAGTTCCGGCGGGCAGTCGTATCTGGAATCCTTAAGAAAGGCCTCATCCGTCAGCGTATTGAGAAATGCTTTGAGCGCTGCTTTTTCTTCGTCATTGAGCTGAACACCTTTCTGCCTCACATTTTTCATAAGGGGGTGCACGTAGTCTGAATACACCAGGCCGGTAGAGTAAAATTCAATAACCTCATCCAGATTTTTGAACCGGCCATCGTGCATGTACGGGGCTGTCCTGGCAATATTGATCAGCGAAGGCGCGCGATATGCGCCGATATCCATGGGATCACCGCTCACAGCGTGGCGGTCTTCTTCTGCCTGATCAAAAAAAGAGTCCTTGGCATTATTGAAAAATTGATTGGTAGTCATGAGAATCGAGCCGCCATGGCAATGGAAGCAGTCGGCCTCTTCCGAGAAGAACAGGTCGTGACCTAATTTCTCCTGGACGGTCAGCTCGGCATCCTGACGGAGATATTTATGGAATTTGGAATTTTGCGATACGATCGATCTGACGAACTGAGCGATTGACTTGCTGATCCGCTCGTAATTCACTTCTTCCGTACCAAAGGCTGCCTTGAACATTGGCTTATACATCGGTATAGCGTCGATGGCGGCAACACTTTTTTCGACGGTGCTATTCATTTCAGACGGGGAAGTTATGGACATCCACACCAGTGATTCGATATTCCTGAAGTTGAAATATTTACTTTTTGCACCATTTCCCAGCTCGGGATTGGACTCATTCACAAAGCCATTCCACAGATAGCCCTGATTATTATAGACCGTGTTGACAATCGGAAGCATAAAGTTGGGCGTGGGTCGCCCTTCCGGGAAATCTACTGTTGGGAGTCCATGTGTCCGTCCTCCCGGGAATTTCGGATTATTGATTCCGGCTTCAAACCCATTTTGCTGAATGTGACAGGTGCCACAACTCATGAGCAAATTGGAGGCGGTATTTCCGGAAAGCCTGCCGTCATAAAATAGATATCGTCCAAGTTCAACGCCTTCGACCGTCATCGGATTGTCGGCGGGAATATTCAGGTTCCGGCGGGAAATTAGGCGCTTCCGGGATGATATATGGAGTTGTCGCAAATTCATTGGGATTGTTGGGGGTGGTTTCAGTGCTGCACGACCAGGCAACTATTGCCAGAAAGCCGGTCAATACTGTGCCGTAGAAGAATTTCCTTTTCTGCGAATCATTCATGAACCTGGAGCAATTCGCCTGGATGATATTCATTAATGCTTTCATTTTACTATGCGTTTTACTGGGAACCCTGTCAAATCTTGGAATCTGCTAATATACCACTAAAAGAGAATACTTTCCGTCCATTTTCCGCAGCTTTGCCCATGGCTTCCTGATTGTTCATGATACTGCCTCCGAAAGCATTATGGTCATAAATGTTTGGTGATTCCCACCACTTTTCTACATTCATGCGAATGCCGATGACAGTCAATTTATTCTCTTCCAGGATGAATGCTGATGCCGGAATTTCTATTTCAAACCAATTTTGGATGAATCCTGTTATCTCATTGCCGGAATTTCTTTGCTGACCTACCCCGAGGTGAAAATTGAAGGGTTGGCGTTCGTTGGTTGAATTTTTCCAAAATCCATTCAACTTCATATAGTGATATCCGCCCTGATCACCGCCCATGTGCATAGGCCACACCATATTGCTTTCCGGCAAATCAGTGAATATGTTGGGTTTGTTTTTTTCTCCCTTGATGCCGAAAGTCATTTTGATAGCGGCATATTCTCCGGCTAAAAGATCCTGATCAATATCCCACCGTAAGGTCTGCGGTATATTTGTATCGACATAATGTGCAAAATCTCCATCATCAACTGACACTGTGGATCCGTCCTTCGTTACGAGGGCGATGTCCGATATAAACCACTGGATCTCGCTGACTTCGTAAAGATTTCCTGCGGCATTTACATACATCATGCTATCAAAATGCACCGGCTGCCCATCTGCATAGTGCTCAAACTGGATGGCTAACCGGCCGTTATGGGTCGTTTCGTGGTGGTTATTGCATGCGGCAAGAAAGACCAGCCCAAAAAGAAAAAGTGTAACTCTATTCATAATCGATCAAAAACTCAATGTTACAACGCTTATTTTAAAACAATTATTGGGAGAAATAAATTCGATATTTATTAATTATTGGAATAATTTTTAGTCGTGATGCTGTTGATAAGTACTACGACGATACGTTACAGCCAGCCAAACAGATTTGCCATCTCAGTCGAGTTGCTCACTGAAACTCGCTTTGCACGGAGGTACCGCTTTCTGTTGAATTCGTCGTATTGGGCGCTGGCCGAATCCATGCTGCTCATGTGTACATCGCCGGACGCATGGATAAATTGCATATTTCCCAGCCACAAGCCCACGTGAACTACACGCTCGGGTCCATCCTCTTTTTTACTTCCGAAAAAGAGCAGGTCGCCGGTCTTCAGTTTCGAAAAGTCGCCGACAGAATCAATTGGCTCCCCGACATAAACCTGCTGTGATGCATCGCGCGGGAGGATAATTCCCTGCAGCATATACACCGTTTTGGTGAAGCCGCTGCAATCCATTCCCTTGGCAGATGTGCCCCCCCAGAGATAGGGAATCCCCTGGAATTCCAATGCTTTTTCCACGATCGAAGATTCGGCAGGGCTTGTGTGATTCAGCCAGGACTGCCATTCTTCAGCCTCACTTTTCCGGATAAGTGCCGCCCTTCCATCAGGATAGAGAATCGACCAGGAATCATCGGCCTCGCTTTTGACTTCCAAAATATTCCCTGCCACAAGATCAGAAACACGATGTTGTTGCAGGGTATCCATAGCGTAGCCGCTGGTTTGTGTATAAATGATTTTTCTGACGGATTTCCAGCGCTCCAATTCAGCCCGGGAGCACAACTGCAAACTTTCTTCATTTGTCCAGGCGATGTAGCTGTCCGGCGTCTGAACAAGACACCAACCTCGCCGGGCTTTCAAAACCAGCACTGGCGTGCCGAGCAGCGCCTGGGTGGCGAGCTCTGCACTGTGCTGCGGCGCTGAGCGCAGATTGGCCACAGAGACATTAATCAGCGCAAATGGTTTCTCAGTATTTTCATCAGGCAATACAACAATACTGTCTATAACAGCGATTTGATGCTGTTGCATCAGACTCAATAGTGAATCTTTGGCTTGGCGCAGGTTTGTTTCACCGTGGAGAATGAGCGGATTTTCTGCACTAATTTCTACCTGAAAAAGCGCTGTGCGTTGGTCTGGTGCGTATTTCGTCCGGACTTGATCGATAAGCTCCTGGGCTTTTTGCGACTTTTCAGTGCATGAAAATCCCAGAGACAGTAAAGCAAGATAGATGAGCAGTCTTCTCATGGTTCGGGTTTGAATGTACTGAGATCGGGAATATTTTTCCTGGTGCGATTCATTTCATATTCATAGAAAACCCGGCCCAGGTCTTTGAAAAAAGGAAATCCTACTCTTTCATAGTCATAATTATCGTCATTGAGGATTTCATCTTCATTCACATAAATAACCGCCCCAAGGATAAATTCAATTTTTTTATCAAAATCAACGATGTAGGCCATGTCGATGAGGAAACCATAAGCTTCGCCAACTTTATTTAGCACACGAATAGTTGCATCCGCAGCGCCCGATCCGCCGTACATAAAGAATTTGCAGTAAGCATCATCATAGTGGTCGTAAGCGGCAATTCCGGATTCTTTAGGAAATTGATACATCCCTCTGTAAAGGAGCCTATAATCATCATGAGTAAGCTGAAATCGTTGCGTTTGATCAACTGCTTCCGGAAATAAAATGGCTTTCAGCATATTGTGAAAATCTTCCAGTCCAAGTTCATTTTTATCCCTAAAATCCATCGGCTGCTGCACCAGCGCATCTCCCTGATAATACCCCTTTCCAATGAGCTTGGGTGTTTCGCCGGAAAGTCTGACGCTATTTTCAGTGGCTTCCTGCGAATATACCAGTGTATCATTTTTGAAAAAACGCACCCGGGCGGTAATTCTGTTTTGATCCAGGGTGAGTGGAATTGAAAGCCTATGGGTAATGAGCGTATTTTTATAGCCTTTGTCGTGAAGGGACTGATTGGCTTCCGCCTGACCCACAAATTCATAGAGCATGTTGAAGGCCTCGTTATCACTGACGAACAATATCTTCCTGATACTATGGGCGATGGAAGCTTTACCATTTGCGGAAGTTGTGTCGCCGGTCACTTTGTGCTGCCAGTCAAATACACTGTCGATGACCATATCAGCGGTGGCGGTGAGTCCGGGGATGGATAATTGATTGATTTTTTCCAGGGCCAGCGCTGCCATGGGTAGTTTCACGGTGCTTGCGGGATAAAAGTACTCGCGCGGATTTACCCTGAATCTGTGAGTGATGAAGGTGGGTGTATTGTCTGGATTTCGATCAATTTGGGTGTAAATGATCTGCAATTTATACTTCCCCGGATCATGGAGAATCTGCCCGAACTTTCCGGAGTCCCGCATCAGCGACTCAATGAGTCCGCGTTTTTCACCACAACTCATAAAACACAAAACAATAATTAATATGAACCTGATGTTTTTCATGAATCGCGGCAGTTAAAATTCTACAATTTTCCATGATAGTTGATCCCCAATCCATTTCCTTCTCCTACGATGAGGCGACCCTGATCATAGCGCAATCCATCTGCCAGATCCTCGCCGAGCAATAGCGGCCCGTCGAGGTCAGCATAATCAACGAGTGTCAGGAGCTGGGCTGCCGCAGCAATCCCTACCGATGTTTCGGTCATACATCCGATCATAATCTTCAGGCCGTGCTTTCGGGCATCTCGGATCATCCTGAGCGCCGGGGTAATGCCACCACATTTTAGAAGTTTTATATTTATTCCATGAAATTTCTCTGAACACGCTGCTACATCCGATTCCGTACGGCAACTTTCATCCGCAAATAAGGGCAAACAACTTTCTTCAAAGCAACATCCCTGCTCAGGATCATTCGCCGGAAGCGGCTGCTCGATGTATTCAACACCCAGCTCTTTTAGCGCTATGGCATTTTTTACTGTTACATCCGCAGTCCAGGCGCAGTTAGCATCAACCCTGATGATGGCGCTCGTATGCTCACGGATCAGCCGAACGAGTCCGATATCGTCTTTTGTGCCCAGCTTTATTTTATAAACCGGCCATGGAAAATCCATGATTTTTTTGACCAGCATTTCATGCGAGGCTATGCCGAGTGTGTAGCAGGTCATGGGTGTATTACTTCCTGAAAGTTGAAAGAGTTGCCGCGCCGGACATTTGTGTAATTTTCCGAATAAATCCCATGCGGCATTATTCAATGCGGCAAGGGCAAAAGGATTCTCCGTCAGCATGTCGGAGTAATCGTCCCAGAGCTGATCGGGCGTAGTGAATTGGTATGATCGAAGCCGTTTCTGGATCTTTTCAAACGCCATGAAAAGACTTTCGATGGTAATACCGTAGTATGGATTCATCGTTGCTTCACCGTAGCCATCAAATTTTCCATCGGACAGACGGATAATTACATTGGGTTGGCTAAAGTAAGTATGTCGCGCGATAGCGAAGGGGTACTTGAGCTTCAGGTCGTGTGGCATTATTTGCAGATCCATAAAGGCTACGATTTTCGGTGGCGAATTTAAGTATCCGACAAGTTTCAGACAGGTTGATTTTTGGCCGTTGGAATGGTAAAGTAAAAAGTGCTGCCTTTCATATATTCACTTTCAAACCAAATCGTACCACCGTTTCGTTCCACAAAATCCTTGCAAAGTAGCAAACCTAAACCGATGCCGCGTTCATTGCTGGTGCCGCTGGTCGTGACACTCTCTGTCCGGAAGAGCTTTTCCTGGTTCGCATTGCTGATGCCGGTACCTACGTCTTTGACACTGATGATTAGCTGGCCATCCTGTATTTTTGAGTCAAGATTCACAGCGCCACTCGCGTTGGAAAATTTAATGGCATTGGAAACCAGGTTTCTGATCACCAGTTTTATCATCTCATTGTCGGCAAAAGCAGTCGATCCTACCACAACATTGTTATGGAGATTTACCAGTTTTTTTTCCGCAATCGGAGCCAGCAACTCGATGCAGTCTTCAGCGATCTCGCGGATGTCGATGTCGCGCGGGTAAACTTTCATTCCTTCCATTTGGCTTTTGGCCCAATGCAAAAGGTTTTCCAGCAGATTATAGGTGTGATCAAGTTTTTCGAGGAGGTCTCTTGTAAGCATTTTAAACTCATCAGCCGAGAGTGCGCCACGTACCAGCAGGCTGAGTGAACCTTTTAACGTGTTCAGCGGGCTTCTGAAGTCGTGGGAAACAATAGACAGAAGTTTGTCTTTCAGATTGTTTAAATCTTCCAGTTCACTGCTTTTTAATGAAAGTTCCTCCAGGTATTTTTTTCGCTGAGAAATATCAAATTGCAGTGCGAAAAACAGTTTTGGTTTATCATTATCGTCAAAAATGGGCGCTATGGCTGCATCGCACCAATAATAAGTACCGTCCTTCTTTTTGTTTTTTAGTTCTCCCCTCCAGGTGTCACCCCTGCTGATGATTTCCCAAAGTTGGGCGAATGTTTCATGAGAGTGCTCTCCTGAATTGACGATACGGATATTTTTACCGAGTAATTCATCGCGGGAATAGCCGGTGGTGCGGCAGAAATTATCATTAACACTGACGATATGTCCCTGGAGATCGGTGATTGAGACAATCGCACTGTGATTCAGTGCGGTGTTTTGCGCCTGCAATTGTGCATTTAACTGCTCAACCATTTTCAGCGTCGAGGTTATCTCTTTTTTCTGAGACTCCAGAGCTTCATTGGATTCTACAAGTTTTCTATTGCTATGACGCTCTTTGCTGCGCAATCGAAAAAAAACGAATGCCAGTAAGGACATAAACAACAAGATCGCCGTTATGAACGCTACAATAATTCTTTGCCGCTCGATCACTGCGCTTTTTGCCAGGTTTATTGCCCTTTCTGCTTCCGTTTCCTGGCGTAAAAGTGCATTTTCTTTTTCTTTCATTTCCAGTGCATACCGGAATGCGTAGAGGCCAGCCTGGCTTTTTGCCTTATCGTGCAACAAGCTATCCTGCAATATGGTGGATTGTTCCAGGAACATGAGGGCTTTTTCAGTTTGGTTCCCGGATTTAGCGAGTCTATAATTAAGGTTCAGCGCTTCGATAATATAGGGAAGAAATCCAATCTTGCGACTCAGGTCGAGCGCTGTGCGGCCGTATTCAACCGCCTGAGAAAACTGCTTTTTTTCCATGGCGATTTCAGCCAGGTTCTGCCTGGCCTTTCTCAGGTGAAAAGTCTGGCCGTATTTCTCACTCAGGAATTCTGCCTTTTTGGAGTAGTACAACGCCGAATCGAAATGCCCGGTCATTACGAGTAGCCCTCCATACTGACTATACACCATAGCCTGCCATACCGGATCAGCAGCCGCTGAATCAAGAATGCTGAGTGCCTTCAGAAAATAGTACCGAGCGGTATCTGGATCGTTCTTATGAATATACGACACACCGGCATTGGTATATACAATCCCTTCACGCGTCCTGTTGCCGGCCAACTGCTGGTATTTTACTCCATCCTTGTAATACATCACGGCCTGGTCATGATCGTCGATGTAGTCATACAAAATCCCAAGGCTGTTCAGAATATCAGCAATACCCTGGTAGTATTGGATTGCACGCGCAGTTTCCAGTCCTTTCGTGAGCCATTTTATTGCTTCGGCATGGTTATTCAGTGCCTTTGCAGAAATCCCCATCATTCTTTGTCCTTCAGCCAGGCCCTTCTTATAGCCGAGTGAATTGGCAAGTTCGATTGCCTGCAAAGCGTAGTCATCCGTGGAATCGAGCTTATAGTAGTAATAGTTGTAGGCAATGTCATTCAGTAGATCCACCCGCACGCTGTCGGTTGTATGCGGAAGCCTGGTTTTCAGACTATCGATAATGGTATTTTTGAAGCCGGAAGATTGGCCTCTGATCTCGTTTGGGAGATACAGTGATAATAGAATTAAAAAATATGTAATTCCTCCTCTCATACAAAGCACTGTATTAACTAAATGAAATTACCGTTATTATCAGGAATAAAACAACCCGATTATTGTAAAACTTCTCCAGCCACTCCCCTCATACCGATATATCGCGATTCAGGTAGTTTTGGTAATCAGTAAGTTTGCGCTCATAGGGCTTTTCCATGAGTTCTGAACTAAACAAAAAGTCGGCACTGGCACGATTGCACGCGACGGAATATTCCATACCACCGCGATGCGGAGGAGGGCTTTTACGTCGGGGTCATGTGGTTGCTGCTCGAGTGGGTCCCAGAAAAAAATGAGGAAATCAATACCGCCCTCAACAATTTGTGCTCCAATTTGCTGGTCACCTCCAAGTGGGCCGCTCAGAAATTTATGAACTGGTACCCCGAGTTCGGCTTCGATAAGCCGGCCGGTGGTTCCGGTGGCAAAAATCGTGTGCTGCTTTAATTTTTCCTTGTTGAATTTGGCCCATTCGACCAAACTTTGTTTCATATTGTCGTGGGCCACGAGGGCAACTTTTTTGGTGGGTTGTATTGTAGAGATCATATAGCTGAAGCTTAGTTGCCTATGTTGCCGAGATGGGTAAAATGAAATCCTTCCTTCAGTTTCAATCCATATCCGAAAAACCGATCCATGGACGAATGCGCGAAAAGAATGAGTCCGCACAAATATACAT
Organism: Cyclobacteriaceae bacterium; assembly: GCA_034523095.1. Lineage (GTDB taxonomy): Bacteria > Bacteroidota > Bacteroidia > Cytophagales > Cyclobacteriaceae > JAAUQL01. The sequence goes on from JAXHKU010000012.1 coordinate 50,601, forward strand.
ATTGCATATCCAGAAAAAAGCCAGACACAGCAATGGTCAGCGCAACAGCCTTGTGATGTGCAAAATTGTAAATCACCGCTCCGACAGAAGGCCCGGATAAATATCCCAGCATGGCGATATCGGGGACGAAAAGAAAAACCAGAAACCACCACCAGGCCACACCAGTATACAAAAACAGTACAAGGGAAACAGCAAACATGGCGAGTTCTTCAAGTCGGATGAGGATTTTCATGGAAAGCACAGCAGGTTAATTATTAAGAAAGAAATGGGGCTTGGCGGGAAACAATAACGATCTGATTCGTTTTAACAATATAAAAACAGCCGGAATCAACTACTTTTAAATTTCTATGACAAAATAGCTAAATTCGTGCCTCAAAAAACGACAAGAGGCCAATAGGCAAACAATAATGATCCAATTACTTGAAGAATATATACTTTCACTTTGGAATCTCACCGTCGAGATGTCGCCCTATCTGTTGCTTGGCTTTCTGATTGCCGGTATTCTGCACGTGTTCATGCCAAAGGAAAAAGTGACCCGATACCTCGGCAAAAACGATATTCGTTCAACAATCAATGCGGCGCTTATCGGCATTCCTCTTCCATTGTGTTCATGTGGCGTCATTCCTACCGGCATATCTTTTTTCAAAAATGGCGCTTCCCGCGGCGCAACAGTTTCATTTTTTATTTCAACTCCTCAAACCGGCGTTGATTCTATATTTGCTACGTATGCACTTCTCGGCCTTCCGCTGGCCATCATTCGTCCCATAATAGCACTGGTGACTGGAGTGTTTGGCGGTGTGCTAACCAACAGACTGACAGACGATCATTCTGAGCCGAAAGCAAAGTTAGCCTCTGTATTGACGGATGAGCCCTCCATTGGGAAAAACAAGCTTTATTCCATGCTGCATTACGCCTTTGTGGAGTTTCTTGAAGACATTGCCAAGTGGCTTATTATCGGTTTGCTGCTGGCTGCATTTATGGATGTACTAATTCCCGATGACTTTTTTAGCAATTATTTGGGTAATGAATACCTGAGTATGCTCCTGGTGCTAGGTGCATCGGTGCCCCTCTATGTTTGTGCAACAGGATCTGTTCCCATCGCCGCGGTGCTCATGATGAAAGGACTATCTCCCGGAGCGGCGATTGTGTTCCTGATGGCCGGCCCTGCTACTAATGCCGCAACCATGACAGTAATTGGTAAAGTACTTGGTCGAAAAACACTTGTCACCTACTTAGGCGCAATCATCGGAGGCGCGCTGATATCGGGAGTCATAGTCAATGAGTTACTGCCTGCCGAATGGTTTCTTTCTGCCATGAATCATAACCACTCCGCCCATGGGTCGCACCTCCTGCCACAATGGCTAAGCGTGGGTTCGTCGGTATTGATGATTGCATTGCTGGCGTATGGGTACATCAGGAGATTTCTGTTTAAATCAACATCAAATATCAAACCGGTTGCCATGAATGAGAAAACCATAAAAGTAAGCGGCATGACTTGCAACCATTGCAAAGCCAATGTTCAAAAAAATATCGGCACCATCGCCGGAATCGAATCGATCGATGTCGATCTAGCAACAGGATATGTCCGTCTCAAAGGTGACAAAATCGACCTTGGCGCTGTGAAGGGCACAGTGGAAGGTATTGGGTACGGATATGAAGGGGAGGGTAGTAGGGAGTAGGTATGGGTTGGATACCCCTTATCGTCGTATATGACCATCCCTGCGATCTCTCGATCGATCTTCCTATCTCTCACAATTGACGGACGGGAGAATTTTGGTTGATATATCCCCTGAGGGATAGTTACCTAGCAACTTTGTTACTAGGGTTGGATATTAGAGGGAAAAAATCCACGTATTAACATCCAAACCATAGAGAGGATGTGGTTTTACTTATCGTAGTCAACAGAAATAATAAACCGAAGAAACCACCATCGGGACAAGACCCCATATAGAAACCCGAATTAAGAAGAAACAAAAACAATACGAGGAGATCCGAATTCTATGGAATTGGTTAACCCGAACAAAATCTCAAGAATAGTTCCCCCTGAAATCCATAAAAAACAAGAGTTATGACCAACGACAATAGATCCACTATACACAAAGGAGGGTACAGATGTATCGAAGGTTAGATCCAAAATAAAGAGGGGTATATTCGAATATACAAACCACAGAAAAACTACTTTAAGATGATAAAAAAGGTTCTATAAAAATAGACATATCCGATACTAAACCCCACAAGAATTCTATACTCTCTAGTATGTTGTCATTACCATAACCTATGCACTATCTAATATATAATTAAATCCTCAAAAATAATACATGTCCGTTACTATAAATGTATGTATTTCCACCTATATATTAAAATTATATAATAAAGTCCTCATCATTATGTTAAAATAAATACTTTTAAATATAAAATCTTATAAAAAAACCAAAGAAAGTCTCAGTCCCGATTAAGACCCGATATATTCGCTAATTGCCTCGCTGATCGAATTGAATGTTTTTTTCAATAGTTCCTCATTGTCCTCCAGAAGCGTCACTCTGAATCCCAATAGGTTGGAGCAGAAGCTGCTTATCGGAACGACACAAATACCCTTGGCGGCCAGGAGATAATAAACAAATCGTTTGTCGTCTGCGATGTCTGGCTGAGCCACCCATCCTTCCACCATTTCGCGAATAGCCTTGTTTTCAATATGGAGCTTTTGGCGCTTGTTGATGACGCCCTCCTTGAAGACGATGGTATTATAAAAGGCGCCTGATGTTGGATTGAAATAGATTCCTTCGCACGATTTCAGGATGTCGGTTATGATCTGGCTCCTCCGGCCGATTTTCTTGTTATTATTTTCCAAATAATCCGGGTATCGGGCATCACCCATGATTTTTGGAATAGCCAACTGGGGTAGCTTGGTGGAGCACACCTCGATCATCTTGGCATTTTCGAGGGTCGTGCAGAGTTTGTCAAATTCCAGGTCCTTGCTACGATTGTAGAATTTCGCCCATCCGCAGCGTGAACCTGGCCACGGAACTTCTTTCGAAAGACCTTTCAAAGCTATACCGGGCACATCAGCAATATACTGTGGCAGCGAATAGGCTCGCGCTCCATTGTAGGTTACATTCACATAAATCTCATCACTTATCAGCATAAGGTCAAACTCCTTTGCGATCTCGGTGAAACGCTTTAAAATTTCCAGAGGGTACACCATGCCGGTAGGATTATCCGGGTTGATGATTAGAATCCCGACAATATTGGGATTGAACCTCACCTTCTTATACAGATCATCCATGTCGGGCAGCCAGTTGTTCGCCGGATCCAGATTATAGGTAAGCGGGTGATCGTTGGCGTGGGCTGCTTCAGCCGATGAGTGTGTTGAATAAGCCGGCGAAGGACCAATTATGCGTGCCGGAGGAATCAGGTATTGGTAAATTTTCCCGATGGCATCGCCAAGCCCGTTGAAGAAAAGAATATCATCCTCCGTAATTTGAACGCCACCCAATGCGTTGTTTTTCTCTGCCAGAAATTGTCTTGTTTCCAGCACTCCTTTTGAATGGCAGTAACTATACGAGAGATCGTTCTGCGCCAACTCACTTATGATATCCTTTATCCAATTCGGCAGTTTCGCACCTTTTTGAACAGGATCTCCGATATTTTCCCACATGATTTCGCTACCAAGTTTTCTCAGTTGCTCGCCTTTTTTCACAATTCCGCGAATCTCATAGGTAAGTTCCTCGGCGCCGGTTTGTAATATTTTTTTCCTCATTATGTTACTGCCTGTTCGTTTGTTAACTAAACAAAGCCCCAAATTTACATGAAAATCCCATTCGGCCATTCAGAAGCGAAAACCTTTTGAATACCGCATAGAAATAGCAATTTTGCTGCTGATGAATTAACAGGTATTTTATGCTACGATTGATAGTGCTGACTTTGGTAATACTTTTTGCAGGCTTCTACTCCCCGGCCCAGGTACGCATATTTGTTAAAGACGCCGTGTCGGGCAAACCTCTTCCGAGTGCTAATGCCATAAATGCGAACAACGGCAGTGTATATGTAGCCGCTTCTGATGGACGGATTGAGAATCAGGATATCACCAAAGGCATTGTACTTACTATTTCTTATGTGGGTTATAAGGCGAAATCAATAACCGTGGTTGAAGGGGATAATATAGCGCTGCTGGAAGCGGATTATCTACTCATGTCGGATATTACGGTGATTGGTTATGAGGACAACCGAAAACTTAACGAAATCGCCGCTGCCTATGCCATTGCCCCGGCAGCAACTTTTCGCAGGTTTGGGGATGATTCCATGGTGCGTCCAATGAATACGCTCCCCGGCATCAGATTTGAAGAGCGGTCGCCCATCAGCTACCGGGTCAGCATCAGGGGAAGTTTATTGCGGGCGCCATTTGGTGTTAGGAATGTAAAGGTTTATTGGAACGGCATTCCCTTTACCGACCCCAACGGCAACTCACCACTCAATGCGATCGATATGAACAATATCGGCAGCGTGGAAGTAATCAAGGGGCCTGCGGGAAGTGTGTTCGGCGCCGGGATGGGCGGCGTACTCAATATCAAAGGTGAATCGGTAGTAGCCAATCCGGTGAGCGCTTCTGATTGGTTACGGACTGGGTTCTTACGGCTTTCAAAACTCATCTGCCAACATCAATACCTCTTCCAATAGTCATCATTTTTCCATGCGCTTTGCAAGTCAGCAGGCTGACGGGTATCGCGACCATACTGAATCGGATCGCAAAGTGTTTCAGGCTGGCGGCACATTTTTCACCTCAGCTAAGCGGACTATTTCAGCACAATTGCTTTTTTCCGATATGTTCTATGAAACCCCCGGCGGACTCACGCAGCAACAATATGATGAAAACCCAAGACAGGCCAGACCTGGCGCTGAAACGCAAAATGCCTCTATCGACAACCAGTATTTCCTTGCCGGAATAGTGCAGGATTATTCCTGGAATGAAAATCTGCGCAATTCCACTGCGCTCTTTTTTACGAATAATGTGAAGGAAAACCCCTTCACGAATAATTATGAACTTGAAAAATTAAATTCCTTTGGCGGACGATCTGTCTTTGATATCAATACCCATATCGCTGATATACCCACCGTGGTGACGTCCGGCGTCGAATGGAATCTGGGCAATTATGAAGCAAGCAGTCATGGAAATGTAAATGGCTATGCCGATACACTGCGGTACCAGGATGGTCTGAAATCCCAGATGGCATTTGTGTTTGGCCAGGTGAGTATGAACCTGAGTGAAAGGTGGATTGCTACTGCGGGCGCCAGCGTAAATTACCTTAACTACGACATCCATCGCATACGGGATGTGGCGCTCGATACAAGCTATCGAATCACCAGAACGTTCACTCCTGAGTTCGTGCCGCGTGTCGGAATCGTTGGAAAATTGACGAATGCCGTTTCGGTTTTTGCTTCCGTAAGTTCGGGCTTCTCGCCGCCGACCACCGAAGAAGTCCGCACCAGCGATGGGAGTATCAATGCCGATCTAGAGGCAGAAAGAGGCATTAGTTATGAAGCCGGATTCAGAGGCAACAGCGCCAACGGGCGGTTTTTTTATGACGTAACAGGCTTTTGGATGAAACAAAGACAGACCATCGTGAGCAAGGCCACGGAAGGTGGTTCGGTAATTTTTGAAAATGCGGGAGCCACATCTCAACCAGGCCTGGAGGCACTACTGTCTTACCTGGTTCTCAACAAGCCGGAATCGTTCATTTCTTTACTGAAAGTTCAAACGGCGTACACCTGGAACGATTTTACCTTTGATGATTATATAAAAGTAAGTGGCGGAGAAAACATCGACTACTCCGGCAACGATCTTACAGGAACCGCCGGAAACGTGCTGGTATCGACCATCGACGTTGAATCGAAGACTGGTATTTATCTGAATTTTACCCATAACTTCACGGATAGGATACCACTCAACGATGGAAATACGGTATATTCAGATAGTTACCAACTACTCAGTCTGAGGGCTGGATATTCCATGGATATTTATCAGAAACATGGCATTGAAATATATGGAGGCATCGACAATATGCTGGATGAAAAATACAGCCTTGGCAATGACCTCAATGCTTTTGGAGGGCGGTATTTCAACGCCGCACCAGCCAGGAATTATTTTGCAGGAATACGGTTTCATTTAAATAAATACTAAATCATGGAGACATTTAATACGAGGGAAATCACCAAACTGATCCGCCATCGCCGGTCACTGTACCCGGCCCAATATTCAGAAGAAGTTATCAGTAAAGAAATCATCATTGAGATCCTCGAAAACGCCACCTGGGCGCCTACCCACAAAATGACGGAGCCATGGCATTTTACTGTATTTACCGGCGCGGGATTGAAAAAACTCGCCGACTTCATGGCCGCTACCTATAAGCAGGTGACCACTGCCGACGGAACGTTTAACGAAGGCGACCATGAAAAACTGGCCACTAAGCCACTGCTGGCATCGCACATCATTGCCATCGGCATGAAACGCGATCCCAAAGAGCGACTTCCGGAAATCGAGGAGATCGAAGCGGTGGCCGGCGCAGTGCAAAATATGCAGCTTACGGCAAGCGCCCATGGCATCGGATGTTACTGGGGTTCTGGTGGCATTACCTACTTCGAAGAGGCGAAGGAGTTTTTTGGCCTTGGCGAAAAAGACAGATTACTTGGATTTCTATACATGGGCATACCCAAATCGAAATGGCCCGGCAGCAAACGCAAGCCACTTGCTGACAAGGTCGTCTGGGTCGGAGAATGATCGGCTATACAGCAAAACTAACTTCAAACCTTGCAAATTCATTGAGCCTGCTATCTACTTTAACCGTGGCATTGAGCGCTTCGACAGCGCGTTTTACTACATAAAGTCCAAGTCCGTTGCCTGATGATAGTGTGCTGCCGCGGAAGTATGAATCACTTTATCCAATTGTGCTTCCGGGATGCCGTTGCCGTTGTCGCTGGCAATAATATGTATTGAGCCGTTGTTTTCCCTGATGGACAATTCTACCTCTATGCGATCCTTGGAATTATAGATCAGGGAGTTTTCTACCAGATTTTCCAGAATGATCTCAATGAGGTTATTTCGCTCATCATTGGCATTGTAACTCTTCACGTTAACACTGGAATGGAAGTCTATATTTTTCTTTCTGGCAATGAGGTTTTTGTCAATTTTGGAAACGATCTCCTCCAATGAAATCCCTTCGCCCAGGTTGCGAAAGTGGTTTATATTGTAGAGCATAAAGAACTTCAATAGCATCTTATCCATGGTAAGAGCTGTGGTGTAAACCTTCGTAAATAAGCTCTTTACTTATATCTTCCTGTACCGTGAGCCTGGCAATTTCATGCAATCCCATCAATGTCGTAAGCGGTCTTCTGAAATCATGGCTGCTCCTGTACATGAGCATGTCAAGGTCGTTGTTCAGTACTTTTAATTCCCGCGTCCGTTCATCGATAGTTCGCTCCAGTGAGGCATTCATGTGCTGTATCTCATTATTCGCAATTTCCAATTCGATAGCCTGCTCCTGGAGTATCCGGTTTTTTTCTTCAATGGAGTCACGCTGGGTCATCACCTCTTCCTGGTACTGAATAAGTTCTTCATTCTGCGCGCGGATTTCGTTGTTTTTCTCATCGAGCGCCCTCAGATGCCCTTCTACTTTTTCACGCTCACTTTCATAATTGTTTTTAAAAAACACCAGAACAAAAGCCCCTATTGCAAAAGCAACAAAGAGCACAATGGTATTGACGACCCGTAGTTCATCGGTATCAACAACTACCTGGCTATAGGCCGGTTCCAAAAATTCCAGGGCTGTATAGATCGTGAGATTGATGAATACTATAACAATGAATACAGGTCGCGCGGCGCGTTTCGGCAAAATCACCGACATGATCATGATGAGAAAAAAAACAAAGGCATTCGTAATATTCAGGCCGCCTCCGGTGAACCAGGCCACATTCATTATCAGTATGGCAAGAATCAGATATGGGGTAACCAACACTTCGTGTTTGCCCTTGAACCTCCCTAAATAATAGAATATTGCAAAAATGGATAGAGCGACCAATCCAACCAGGGAAGATATGTAGGTCTTGGAAATAAAGGTATCAACGATCACTAAGACAAAGGAAACCAACGTGCTGATACCCGTAGCCATTATAAACAATCTGTGTTCAAGAGATCTTTTTTCGGTGGCTGACATAAAAAGTAGGTTTTAATAAATCATAATATAACTTAAATTTTCAGCCGCGCAAATGACTAAAGTCAGTCAAATACTAAGAATCATAAAAATAGGGCTATCCAACGCTGAAAAATTAAAAGCTTTTTGATCTGCATTATAAAATACATCTTTGTCGATATCGGTCAGCAGTTGCAAAAACGCCGGGTACAATTCTAATATTGTTTCTTTTAAATGACACATTTGCAGCGTTATTTTAATGCAAGGAATCGATTTATCACCAATAGAATAAAACCATGAAGTACGGACAGTTTTTAGTTCTTGTCTCTTTTGTAATTTGTTCAGGAATCTCATGGGTCACTGCCCAGGATCCGAAAGCTGAAAAATGGAACGTGAACAACCCAGTCGAACCATTTAGTACAACAACCATCGAAACATCAGAAGGCACCTGGATGAACCTCGATGTGAGTCCCGATGGAAAAACGATAGTTTTTGATATGCTCGGCGATATTTACTCCATGCCGGTAGAGGGTGGCACGGCAAGGGTATTACGCGAAGGACATGCCTTTGAAATCCAGCCGCGATTTAGTCCTGATGGCAAAAAGATCGCATTTACCACCGATGCCGGCGGTGGCGACAACATATGGATCATGGATAATAATGGCGAAAACGGCAGGCAACTCACCAAAGAATCGTTCCGGCTCCTCAACAATCCTGTCTGGACTCCGGACGGGCAGTATATCGTTGCTAGGAAGCATTTTACCTCCCAACGCTCGCTGGGTGCCGGTGAAATGTGGCTGTATCATCTCGGCGGAGGCGACGGAATTCAGCTCACCAAACGCAAAAATGACCAGCAGGATGCAGGGGAGCCGTGGGTAAGCCCCGATGGCAGATATATATATTTTAGTGAGGATATGGCCGGCGGCGGTTTTTTCCAATACAATAAAGATCCCAATAGCCAGATTTATGTGATTCGCCGATACGACTGTGAAAAAGGAACGATAGAAAATGTGATTCAAGGACCAGGAGGGGCAGTCAGGCCGCAGATTTCGCCCGATGGAAAAAAACTGGCTTTTGTGAGACGCGTTCGCACAAAATCAGTGCTATATATCCATGAACTCTCCACCGGTATTCAGACGCCGGTTTATGATCAATTATCCAAGGACCAGCAGGAAGTCTGGGCGATTTTTGGTGTTTACCCAAATTACAACTGGCTGCCCGATAACAAGCACGTTATCGTCTGGGCTGGCGGTAAAATCATGAAGGTAAATACGGAAGAAGGTACGGCACAGGAAATTCCTTTTGTAGCCAAAGCCACCCATAAGATCACCGACGCCATTCAATTTAAGGTAAATCCGGCACCCGATTCCTTCCAGGCCCGGGTGATCAGGAATGCGAAGACATCTCCGGATGGAAAAACACTGGTTTTTAATGCAGCCGGATATCTGTGGATTAAGAGTATGCCTGATGGCAAACCACGCAGACTGACCAATGGCACAGACCTGGAGTTTGAACCATCCTTTTCGCCTGATGGGAAAACAATCATTTTTGTTACCTGGAATGACGAGACCAAAGGAGCTATTTGTTCTGTTCCTGTAAAAGGAGGAGCCATCGCGAAGCTAACTTCGGAGAAAGGAATGTACCGGACCCCTTCGTATTCGCCGGATGGCCTTAAGATTATTTTTCGCAAAGAAGGCGGTAACAGCGCCATGGGATATGCATATGCCGTGAATCCCGGGATTTATACGATGAAGGCAACCGGGGGTACCGGCACATTTTTGATGAAGGAGGGAGAAAATCCGGTTTTCAGCGCCGGGGGCGACAGGATATTCTATCTCAACGACGATGACCTCGATAAGACATATTGCAGCGTGGATCTAAACGGTCAGGACAAAAAAATCCATTTCCATTCAAAATACGCCAATCATTTTTCACTTAGCCCGGACAATCAATGGCTGGCATTTGGCGAGCTTTACTACGTCTATGTGATACCATTTGCAGCACACGGACAGGTGTTTGAACTCAGCGGTGATCTGAAAACTGTCCCCATTGCCAAAGTCTCCGACGAAGCCGGAACCAATCTCCATTGGTCAGCCAACGGGCAGAAAGTTTACTGGACGCTCGGGGCGAATCATTATGCTGCTGAACTAAAGAATTGCTTCCCCTTTCTGAGTGGCTTGTCTGATAGCACCGGCACTATTCCAAAAACCATTACAGATACCGGACTGACATTGCCCACAGATACACCAAAGGGCAAAATCGCCATTACCGGAGCTACCATTATTACCATGAAAGGTGACGAAGTCATTGAGAATGGCACTGTAATCATCGAGAATAATAAAATCATTGCCGTTGGCTCTGCGGGTCAGGTTGCCATACCTCAGGATGCACTGCAGGTCGCTGCCGGTGGGAAGGTGGTCATGCCGGGGATTATCGATACGCACGCCCACCTCAACGCATTTCGTCTTGGCATGAGTCCGCAAAAGGAATGGCCGTATTACGCTAATCTCGCCTACGGCATCACTGCAACGCACGACCCTTCAACCAGTACCGAGATGGCGCTGTCGCAATCGGAGATGGTGAAAGCCGGCTCAATGGTCGGCCCGCGGATATTTTCAACGGGGACGATTCTTTATGGCGCTGAGGGGGATTTCAAAGCAGTAATCAATAACTACGAGGATGCAAAGTTTTCAATTGCCAGAACGAAAGCCTATGGCGCATTCAGCGTAAAAAGTTATAACCAGCCACGCCGCGAGCAGCGTCAGCAGGTTATAAAAGCCGCCAGAGATCTCGGAATTATGGTTTATCCGGAAGGTGGTTCCACCTTTTTTCACAACCTGACCATGATACTCGACGGGCATACCAGTATTGAGCACAATGTGCCAATCGCACCGCTGTATAACGACGTTATACAGTTGTGGGCAGCCAGTAAAACTGCCAATACCCCAACCCTTATCGTGAACTATGGCGGACTGAACGGTGAGTATTACTGGTACCAGACGACCAATGTGTGGGAAGAACAGAAATTGCTGAAGTACACCCCTCGATCAGTTATTGACAGCCGTTCCAGGCATCGAACCATGGCGCCTATGGAAGAATATGAAAACGGGCATATCCTCACTTCGCAGTCGTGCAAGAAGCTGGTAGATGCAGGAGTTCATGTTTGCGTCGGCGGCCACGGGCAACTTCAGGGCCTGGGAGTGCTATGGGAAATGTGGAATCTGTCGCAGGGCGGCATGACCAACATGGAGGTGCTCAGGGCGGCCACGATCCATGGAGCTGAATATATTGGAATGGAGCAGCAACTCGGTTCTATCGAAGTTGGGAAACTGGCGGATATTATCGTGCTTGATGAAAATCCGCTGGAAGATATTCATCATATAAATTCAGTAATGTACACGATCGTAAACGGAAGAATGTACGACACCGAAACCATGGATGAAGTCGGAAATTATAATAAACCCAGAAGTAAATTTTTCTGGGAACAGGAAGGATACAACGATAATTTTGAATGGCACGCCGAATCACACAGCTTCACAGGAATCGGTTGCAGTTGCCACCAATGAGGCAAATGCGTCGCTATTCCATGGATATTTCCTAACTTGCGCCACTTTTTAAATTGAAATACAGTATTCGTTGATATTTATTTCTGATTTTGTATGATGACGTTAGTACAGGAATTAAATGAAAAGCTCGCAAAATCCGGAGCAGAAGCTATTCTCAGCTATTTTCTCAACGCTTATAAAGGAAAGATCGTTTTCGGAACAAGTTTAGGCGCAGAAGATCAGGTGATCACGGACATGATTTCGAGGATCGACAAGTCCGCAAAGATATTCACACTCGATACAGGAAGGGTATTTCCAGAGACCTACGAAACGCTTCACAACACCAATTCGCATTACGGCATCAACATCGAAGTGTACTTTCCAAATTCTGAAAGTGTAGAAAGGATGGTGAATGCAAATGGAATTAATCTGTTTTACAAAAATGTAGAAAACCGGAAGTTGTGCTGCCAGGTGAGGAAAATAGAACCACTGATGCGCGCCATGACAGGCGCGGAAATCTGGATCACGGGCATTCGCAGGGAACAATCGGTAACCCGTATTCTTACCGAGATCGCCGAATATGATGAAGCGAACAAAATAATCAAGGTTAATCCATTGGTTGACTGGACCGAGGAAGATGTCTGGAGCTACATCCGTGAATTCAACGTGCCGTACAATGCGTTGCACGATAGCGGATTTCCGAGTATTGGCTGCCAGCCATGCACGCGCGCGATAATGGACGGCGAGGATGTACGTGCAGGGCGGTGGTGGTGGGAAACCCCGGATCAGAAGGAGTGCGGATTGCACAAGCGCAAAAATGGACAAACTACTGTTTAAGCGGTAGCTGTCATACTTTTTTTAATATCACTTTTTAACCCTTTCCATATGAAAAAGCTTTTACTCACAATGGCTGTTCTTGTATCCTGCTATGCTTTGTACGCGCAGGAATTTGAGGTTCCGAAGAGTTTTAACCCGAAGACTGCTGACGATTATGCGCCCTACGAAGCCGATGTTATAAAGAGCGTGGATTGGCTCATGTCCATGCCGTATGTCCTTGAAAGACAAAAGAGGGATCAGGTAAATGCCTTCCTGCTGAAATGGATTACCGGCAGCCCCAATGTGCATATTGAGATAAAGCCGGAGATAGTGACATTTATGGGAGGTACGCCCGATCTGCTGATGATCTTTATGGGCGGCTGGTCAAAATATTCTCTAGAATCCAAAAAGTTTGATGATAAAGAAGGAGGAAGCCTGGCCGGGCTCCATGCCGTGATCGACTTTTATCAGAATAATAAAAAATCCCTGCCCAAGGATAAAAACGTGGAGAAATACATCAAAATGAAGGATCACGGAGAGCTGGAGGCGTATGTGAAAAGCAACTGCTGAGTTTTGCCGGATTGCAAATCCTATGATCAAGGAGTCGACATTGCATATGTCGAATAGCGGCTAAAGATTTAGCTATCAATGCTCAGCTTTAGGCCCTGAAAGCATCAGCTTTACCTGTAATAGGGCTTAGGATCAGTCCTGCACGTGAGGTCAAGTCCCGCGTACCGTTCGTCATATTTAGTGAACATTTAGATCCCTGTATTCAAGGGCTGAAAGATTCTTTTGCATATAATACTTCGTCCTAATCTAACTGTATTACCTTCTACCTGGACGGCCTTTCATATACCCTGAATCGCATCCATAGTTCTTTTGAGCACTCATGCCTTTTGGTTGGCGATGTATTTAGTCCGTTAATGCGTTTATCCACGATTTTGGTTTTTATCCATCTTGCCAGTAGAAATTGTGGTATTTACTTTTCCTTCAGGTTAGCTTCATCCATTTAGGAATGATATTTTACTTCTTCGAAGCTTCACAAGGAATCTTTTGAAGTAGATATAGGATACGTATATGCTGAAAATCCACCAACCTTAATTGACAGGACATTCTAATCTTTACAATATCCCTCCAGCGTAGAGCGTGTAGCTCAGGTTCTATGGATGGGGTCATCATCGGCTGCCGGTTTTTGGTGCTGAACACGATATGCACATAGTTTTTTACCAGTGACTGTCCCAACATGTTGTCATTATTACGCCACCATGTGGCTTTGTGGCTGAAGTTTGTTTCTATCTGCAGGGCTACCTACCTGCTTTAATGTAGTTCGTCCCTTGCGGGACTGATCAGATGCATACAAATTATTATGCTTACGGGAGAGGTACGGGTCACAGTTTTAGGTTCCAGTGCCCTGAAAGGGCCCGATAGACCCAGGGCAGGATGCAGTCCTGCACGTGTTTATAATCGGGACATTCAGCCCTGAAGGGGCGGGAGGAGTAGAATCTGGAGGGAAAAGCAATTGCTGAGTTTTTTTTTGCCCGAGAGTAAATTTTCCTGAAGGGTGAGGGATTCGACATTTCAAATGTTGAATAGCGGTAGCTTCAAGCCCAAACCTATTCCACCTACAAGAGGCAGTCTTAAGGACATATCTAAAGGCGTCCTTTACAAGAAACTTTTCAGGAAGCCTTGGTTTTATGTTACGAGAATACATTCCTCGTGTGTCAAATATTTTGACGGTGCAACCGTCAGGATTAGCCTGAGTTAACACTAAATAAATTTTTAATCCTGACAAGCCTTTGGGGTTTCTCTAATATAATTTTAAAATCAGCTCTCTTTCTAAACTCTTCTTCACCATCTAGCAAACTGGCAACATTTGCCCACTCATTAGCTGAATTATTCAATAATACCAATGCATGTATCAGCTCTAACTGGCTTTCATCTGCAAAGAATTGGTCATAATTCATTATATACAATGCATAATGATTTCCTCAATCCATTCTAAGTCGTTAATACAGTCATCCAAAGCATTGTAGTTATAACCAAAATAATCCGGGAACTGAAATGCTCTGGATATTTCATCAAGGAAGGTTTTTATTGTGTTATTTTTCGATACTAGCCCATCTATTATGGCTATATAGTATCCCTGAATTTGGAAACTATCCAATCAATTCCTCCAATTCAATTTTCAACATTAGAGAATTTTTGTCCGCAATTTTTATGGTGAACATTTGTGTCCCTTTTCTCCCTTGGTTTCGAAAATGTATTCCTCCTCGAGATCTAATAAACTCGGGGTATTATGGTAGCTACTTCAACTCCCTTCGCAGGATTTTACCGATGTTGGTCTTTGGCAACTTCCGTCCGAAATACGATGTGCCGTGGAAATTTTTTGTCTAAGGGGTAAGTTCCTTTTTGCGATGCATCCTCACCTCTTCTTCCGTAAGTGATGGATCTTTCTTAATAATATTGAAAGCCATTAGAGTTTTGGCGGTTTTTTCGTCCGGTACGCCTTTCATTCCTACTTCCAGCACTTTAGGATGGCGGGCGATGACATGTTCAATTTCTTTCGGATACACATTAAATCCTGATACGTTGATCATTTCCTTCTTCCGGTCGACAATATGAAAAAATCCTTCATCATCCATCCGGGCTTTATGGCCGGTTCGTAGATATTCACCAAAAATACATCACGGTCGCTTCATTCTCATTTTTCCAATATCCTTTCATTACCTGTGGGCCTTTCACACATAGTTCGCCATCTGTATTGGCGGGAAGTTCATTGTCAAGATCATCGCAAATGATCACATCCGTGCCGGATAATGGAATACCAATCGTTCCAACCCGCTCGACGCCATCGAAGGGATGGATGCACACCACGGGCGAACATTCCGTGAGGCCGTAGCCTTCCATCAGCAGTACAGTTGTGAGCTTTTTCCAGCGCTCAGCTACCGGCTTCAGCACGGCCATACCGCCGCCGATACTCAGTTTCAGTTTGCTGAAATCGATTTTCTCAAAATCCGGATGATTCATCATGCCATTAAAAAGCGTATTGACACCCGTCAACAGGGTGATGGGTTTTTTGCGCAATTCGGCCAGAAAGGCCGGCATATCCCGGGGATTCGTGATGAGGATATTTTCTGCCCCGATCATGAAGAAGGTAATGAAATTGACCGTCATGGCAAAAATATGATACAGCGGTTGCGGTGTGGCTACGATTTCCTTGCCGTCAATCAGAAGGCTTCTCAGCCAAATCCGGTGTTGAGCAGCATTGGCCAAAATATTGCCGTGCGTCAGGATAGCTCCTTTGCTGGTGCCTGTGGTGCCTCCGGTGTAATGCAAAAAGGCAATATCGTCCAGCGTAATATCCGGCATAGCGGCGCTCCTCGCATGGGTTTTTAACGTCTTTTTAAAGGGTATAGCACCGGGAAGGCGGTACGCGGGCACCATTTTTTTTACATATTTCACCACCAGATTGGTGATGCCTCCTTTTACGGCACCCAACATATCACCAATCTGGCTTACGATGATGAATTCAAGTGAGGGCAATTGTGGCAGAATTTCTTCCAGCCTTGAAGCAAAGTTGGACAATATGACAATGGCCCGAATCCCGGAATCACTGAACTGATTCTCCATCTCCCGTGCGGTGTATAGCGGATTTGTATAGACGATAAGAAGTCCGGGCTTTAGCGCGCCAATGGCACAAACCGGGAATTGAAGCAGGTTTGGCAGTTGTAAAGCAATACGGTCGCCCTTTTTCAGGCCAAGGTCATTGGCGAGATAATTTGCGAATCGTGTGGCAAGCTCGTCCACCTGGGAAAAAGTAAGTGAGACTCCCATGTGAGTGAATGCGAGGTTGGCGGGAAAGCGCCTGCAAGTATCCTCAAATAATTCAGGGAGCGATGAATAGTAGGATGCTTCGGGTTTGGCAGGGACGCCCTTTTCATAATGTCTCAGCCATGGTCTGGGTTTCATATACTAGACTAGGTCAAAATCTGTATAGTGAAGATAAGGATCGAATTGAAGAATAGAAGCAGATTGACTGATACAGTGCTATCCGGGCTTTCAAGTTTATCAATCATGTTACGGGATAGT
>JAXHKU010000013.1:0-68816 GCA_034523095.1 Cyclobacteriaceae bacterium
AAATTATTCAGCAATTGCTTGGCTGACTCGCTCGAACACCTTTAAACTGTCCCGGTTTTGAGAAACCACGAATAAGTCACGCCCGGAATGACTTCGCAGTTTTACAATTGCTTTTGTGTCACCAGGCACGAAAAAACCAGTTTCGGTGTACTCCATAGGTTTAAAACCATTTGTTCCGTCTCCCAGAAGGACCAGGCCGTTCAAGGCATCCATCGGGCCCCAGAATACGCTGTTGCTTCCGTTGTTGCCTACAACAAGCAGGTCTGTTTTTCCGTCACCGTTATAGTCATCAGCAAGCATGGCATTAACCGGCGCGAGTTGGACCGTCTGAGGCAATGGAGAAATCACAAATTTCCCATCACCCAGGTTTTCAATATAGCTGCTGGCCATCCAGGTAACCATGGATTTTTGGGCATTTTTCAGCTCTTCCGGAGTAAACAGGCTATCGATCGTAGCATTGCTGTAGGCTTCATAAGTAGGGAATTTCTTCTTCATCATATCGAGCTGCTTCCCAAGATCAGATTTGAAATGAACCGGGTATGCTTTGCGCGAACCATCCTTAGCGAGTAGAAATTGTGTGATAATGACATCGTAGCGGCCATCGTTATCGAAATCCGTTGAATAGGCGGTGAGAGGTTCATGCTTAGTGGCTTTATACCATGAATTCAATCCTTCATTTCCTGCGACATAATCAGTATCTCCATCGCCGTCGAAATCATGACCTGTCAGGCAATTCCACCAGCCGGTTTTTGACGAAATACCAGTCTCGCTGGTGATATCAATAAATTTTCCCTGGTCATTTTTCAAGAATGTCACCGGCATACATTCACCGACGATGATTAAGTCAACCTGCTGGTCATTATCGAAATCCGTCCATAAGGCATCCGACACCATCCCGTTATTTTTCAATGATGGGCATACCATGTCAGTAACATCTGTGAAAAGGGGCTGACCTGTTTTAGAATCATTACGCAGTAAATAACTGGCGCTCATCTCCGGATAACGACCCGGGCTAACGCCTCCTCCGACAAATAAGTCAAGATCGCCATCACCATCGTAATCCACCGCTTTTATGCAGGAACCGCTTACGGGCATTGAAGGGATGGCATCGGCAGCGAGTACAAGGGTTCCATTCCCTTGATTTATGTAAAATCGATCCTGGTAATATTTCATATCAGTACCGCCTTCCACACCACCAACTACCAGGTAAAGGTCATTGTCACTGTCGCTGTCTGCATCAAACAATAATGCCCCGGTAACTTCGGATAGTTGCCCGGCTTCATCGATCACTTTCTTTACAAATCCGTCCTGCTGCTGGTAAAAAATTACCGTTAGATTTCCATTCGATCCTCCGATGACCAAATCCTCCAAACCATTACCATCAATATCGCCAACGGCCAATGGCGGGCCTGACTGAGAGAATTGATGCGGCAGTGTCTCCTGAAGTCGATAATCATCGAAAATATTCTCATCATGCTTATTTGTAATGGAAAACTTTGCAGATACTTCCCGGAACAAATACGTCGAACTATCAGGTTTTGAAACCAGTGAAGTGACTCCGGCAACCTCGTCAGGTTGATATTCTACAGTCAATAACTGATTGGGTTTTACGTCGATGAGTTTTTGATGCTTTCCATTGGGCCAAAGGATAACCACGGAATCGATGACAGGATTGGTGCCCAATCCAAAATGAATTGCCGGCTCCACTGTGGAGCGATAACCCCGAGCCGTGCTGTATTCAGCATATTTAATATCTGACCCCTGGAATAAATACGCTTTTGTTCCAAGGGTTTGGGCATCAAGTCCTTTCAATTTTATCCTAAGGTAATTAGCCTTTATTTCTCCATTTCTGCTATTTATCCGGTTTTCATAAACCATTGCCGCTTCATTGTAATTACTGGTAATGATGTCGAGGTCGCCATCGTTATCAAAATCAACGAATGCCGCACCGTTGGCGAATGAGTTTTTGGCCAGACCCCAATCCGCCGTCACATTGTCAAAGGTGAGATCGCCCTTGTTCCTGAACATGTAGTTTGACATACTCCTGACAGGAATCATGGTCATGACTTCTTCATTGCTGAGGCCCTTCCCGCGACTCATTCCGGAAACGGCATAATCCAGGTCGGTGACATCGCGCGGGTACCCATTCGTTACAAACAGATCACGAAATCCGTCATTATCATAATCGGCCAGCAAGGCAGTCCAGCTCCATTCCGTGGCATATACACCGGAAAACAATCCAATCTCGCTAAACATATGATTTCCATCGGCATCCGGCCCACGGTTTACCTGCAGCATGTTGCGCTTGTATTGTGGTTGGTAACCGAAGTCACGGTTTTGCTGTTCATACTCGAACCGGGTAACTCCGTGCATCTTTTTCATGCCCTGGTTATCTTCCGGCAGCATATCAAGTGTAAAAATATCCACAAGTCCATCGTTATTGATATCCGCTATGTCATGCCCCATAGCGGAATGGGTCTGATGTTTCAGGTATTTTTCTATCTGATTGGTAAATGTGCCATCCTGATTATTGATGTACAGCAGGTCATTGGTGAGATAGTCATTGGTGACATAGATATCGCGCCAGCCGTCATTGTTCAGATCAACAATACTCAAACCTAGTCCATAACCTTCGTAAACGATTCCGGCCTCGATGGTAACATTTGTAAAAGTTCCATCACCATTATTTCGATACAATCTGTCATTCGATTCTGCCGAACCATCCACTTTTTTCGGCCGGTAGGAATTGGGAGTTGGAGTATCCAGATAATTGGTAAGCACATACAGATCGAGGTCGCCATCGTTGTCGTAATCGAAAAATGCCGCGTGAGTAGAATATCCATCGTCTGCGACACCATATTTCATGGCCTGCTCTGAAAAAACCGGAATGCCCTGCTCGTTCAATCCTTCATGGATAAACAGTTGATTTCGCCGCATCTCAGGGTCAAGGTGGGCGGTGGCACACACATAGATATCAGGCAGACCGTCGCTGTTTACATCAGCAATGGTGACGCCTGCACCCCAGCGACCGCGACTGGCAATGCGGGCATCCTGCGAAATGTCCGTGAAAGTGAAGTCGCCGTTGTTGAGGTAAAGTTTGTTAGTGACCTGACAACCGATAAAAAAAACATCCTGGAATCCATCCCCATTGAAGTCGCTTATGCCCACGCCGGCACCGTTGTAGATGTATTCGTTGGAAAGGATATTCATGTATTCGTCCTCCATCACGTCATTGCTGAACGTGATACCGGTTTTTTCGGGGGGGAGGAGGGTGAAAAGGGTGCCGGGATCAGATTGACAACTTATGAATACCGTTCCGATCAAAAAAAATATTTGTAGCCTTCTGCTCATGTTTGCTTTCATGTTTAATCTTTATTTCGCTCCCTCCTTCTGTCATGCCTGTCTCCCTCCTCGTCATTCCTGCGCAGGCAGGAATCTGTATCATGGACAATGGACACTGTTTTCCTTACGCTTTAGGACAAACCACATCTTCACTCGCCGACTCCAGATTACTGATCGCGCTCCCTACGGTCGCTTGTCAGGAATGATGGTAAATTATATCGTTGTTCCTACCTCCCCCACGTCATTCCTGCGAAAGCAGGAATCTGCCAGTCAGACAATTAACAATTTCATTGCATTTCTGTTACCTCCGAAAACAAATCTATTAATGTTGGATTGAAAGATTTGATTAATTCGTCCTTCCATTCCCTCTTCCATTTTTTAAGCTGCTTCTCTCTTTTTATCGCATCTTCTATTAAACTGAAAAACTCAAAATAAACCAGGAAATGGCAGTTGTACTTCCTGGTAAATTCTCCTCCTGTTCCTGATCTGTGCTCATAAATCCTGGCATATAGATTTGAAGTTACGCCGATGTATAGCACGGTGCGTTCATAATTTGATACTATATAAACGTAGCCTCCTTTGGATCTCATAAACCAATTAAGTGTGACTGTTAAGCACTAACTGTATTCTTCGTAAATTGACATTCTTGCTCGATAGCAGATTCCTGATCGCGCTTCACTTTGTTTCGCTTGTCAATGACGGTGCTTTTTCCCGTCATTCCTGCGCAGGCAGGAATCTGTATCGTTGGCAGTGGCATTTCGGTACATTTCCGCATCACCACATTTCCTCATCACCTCTTTACCGCTTCTTTAAACTCCTCCGTGCCGACTAGCCTCGTGTTGTACTTCTCTTGATAGACCTTATGCGCCGGTGTGGTTGGGTAATGCTCGTCAGGCCCATACGGATACCTGCTCATACCATGGAACGGCAACGGCCCTACCGTCTGGCCCAGTGCCGTGTTCAGGTCGCCGTCCTTCACCCAGCCTACACTGTAGATCAGGAAGTCGCGCTTGTTGTTTGTCTGGAGTTTTGGCGCTTTTTCTGCATCGAAGCTGATCGTCGTCTCATCTCCGGCATTGGCGATGATGTACATGTCATCCGCTCCCTGCAACAGCTCTGTCACGTCGCCATAGCGAGTGTAGGTGCCCGTCAGGTCGCGCCACTTCTGGCCGGTGCTTACCTGGCCGTAATCGAACCAGTGCGGACCGTATCTGCCCTCCTTCCGGTGCATGGCCGAATAGCCACGGTAGTGGTAGTCAGCCGTTTCGGGATTCAGCCTCGTCATGGTGACTGCGGCTTTTTCGTCCCTGGCTACGAACGCATAGTCCCAGTAGATCTCCATGTTCGTCCGTATCCGTATGTGGTGGTCGCTCGTGGGGAAAATGCCCTCCAGGTCAACGATCACCGTCTTGTTCTTTCCGCTCGGGAAGCCGATGTTGGCGATCACTTCCTGCCACTGCCCATTTTTGCCGATCACTTCGAGTGATGGGGGTTTCATCTTTATTTCGCCGGATTGTGATATGGCCACGTTGATGCTCGCATCGGTAGGGAATATCCAGCCGTTCAGGAACAAGTGCAGGTCTTTGGTGTCGGTAATGCTGCCAAAGTCCATTATCAAATCTTTCATCTCCGTGATGCCCTGGTATTTTTCTCTGTGGAAATTTGCTATGTACCGGTCGTCTTTCTTCGCTATTAAATCCAGCAAATCGTTGCCCTTACCGTCGATAGCGGATATGGGTAAGTGATGGTTTTTTACCGTGTAAACTTTCAAAGGGGTATAGGGTGGCGCTGCGAATTTCTCATCGACGTAAACTTCCACATCGCCGGGATGATCCACGGCAATGAGTTTAATTTCATCGCAATAAATGGTCTCCCACAATTCTTCGGTCATCTGGATGGTGTATTTTCCATCTTTAGCCTGGAGCGATTCCCCTGGAATTTTCAGGTATTCTTGAGAAGCATCGGGGAATGCATAAGCGGCTTTTCCTCCCATGATGCCCAGCGGCATGCCCAGGGCGCTGCGCCACATCATATCTTTCACAAAAACAAACTTCTCCCCATCCCAACTATACAAAAACGGGCAGCTGCCTTTCAACTCCTGCTCTTCGATGAGACTGCGGTCGCTATCGGGGAAAAACATATTCTGAGGTACACCATTCGTCCACATGATCCGGACTACATCTGCCTTCGTTCGGTTGGCCATACCAAAGTGCACTTCCGGGGATGTCACAATCAGCATCTGGTAAAGATTGCCTGCCCGAACTTCCACCTTAGCACCGATGCCAAAATGATTATTCTTCCCGCTGCCTGTCCTCAGTCCCACCAGCTTCATTTTCAGGTGATGATTACCATTGCCCCCATCATTTCTAAGCAAGTGCAATTTTCCTTCTAAATCCAGCAGGTACAGATCAAGATCACCATCTTCGTTATAGTCTGCCGCTATAACTTTCGTGCCTCCGGAAATTTCCTGGGGTAACAACCGATTGACCTCCGTAAAATTGCCCCAGCCATCATTGTGAAACAGCATGAAACCTTTGGCGCCAGAAGCCAGTGGTTCGCCGATTACGAGTATATCGAGGTGGCCATCGTTATCGAAATCAAGGAAGAGCGCGTCATGGCCTTTCATCGCTTTCAACGCTTCAAAACCACCTGCTGAGGCTTTGTCCTCTGTAAAAGTTCCGTCACTATTGTTCTTGAACAGCCGATACGCTGACCCGTCGGTAGAAGTGATGAAAATATCCAGATAACCATCATTATTATAATCACCAACCGCCACGGCACCCGATGCTGAGAGCGTCTGTAGACCGGCTTTGGCAGTGGCGTCTTCAAATTTACCCTGCCTCAGGCTGGAATAAAGCACGTTTTGCCCATCTGCCTTTACTGCGAAAAAGTCAATGTCACCATCATCGTCGAAATCGCCAAACGCCAGGTCATTAACAGGTGTTGTTCCAGACCGGAGTCCGGATTGGGCTGTGACTTCTGTGATGGTTCCGTCGCCGTTATTTAGCAGAAGACGCTCTCCCATCCCGCCGACAATCACATCGAGGTCGCCCTCGTGATCGGTATCAACAAAAAGCATTATTTTTCCATTGGCTTTTCCGGCACTATTTCCCAAATCTTCCGAAACATCTGTAAACTTACCGGCGCTTTCATTTTTGAAAATTCCCAAACCATTTTCGCCCATTACAGCTATATCGAGATGACCATCATTGTCGAAGTCGGCAAAAGCTGAAGTCACCTCGCTGCCCTTTCTTTCGATCCCTGATCCTGCGATGACATCGCGGTACATTCCAAGGTCATTAAACATGAGGTGCCTCGTATAATCTCCTGACACTAGAGCGCCCCCAAAATAAATATCCTGATCGCCATCACCGTCCAGGTCACCGATGGAAATATGCGTGCTGCCCGGATTGAATACTTCGCCAAACTCAAGACCTGCGGTGCCGGTGACATCCGTAAATTTCATGATGTCCAGTAATGATTCGCCTTCCTGCACGAACGTTGCTGTATTTTCGCTGAATGAGATCACTGGAAATCCTATCAACGCACCTCCGGGGCCTTTCAGATCCTTGATTCCTGCCTGATAGGGCGTTGTCAGTTTCAGGAAGTTGTGAAAAATGAGCAGGGATGTTATGGCTTCTTTGGAGTCGTTCTGATGCAGGGCGTTTATCGTTTTTTTATAAAATTCAGTCGCCTCGGGCGTGAACTCCGGAAACTGCTGACCAATTTCTTCGAGGTTTTTTAACGCTTCGTCTGTAGCGCCGGTCTGAAGGAGCATTTCGATCAACTGGAGTCTCGGAACAATATTCTCCGGTGCAGCGACAACAACACGCTGCAGGTATTCAATTCTTTTTGTTTTAAAAGCTTCGTCCTGGCCTTTCACATAAAGCTCCGCCAACTGATACAGTGTTTTCGGGTCGTCAGGAGCATTGGCCAATGATGCTTCCAGTTCCTTTACAGCACCGGGCGTATCATTGTTCAGTTCAAATGCTTTTGCTCTGATCAACCTGATATTGATATCTTTAGGATCAATTTCCACCGCTTTATCCAATTGCTCCAGCGCTTTTGGATAATTATCCATGCGCAGATACACAAGTCCGAGGTTGGCAAAACCCAGCGCTTCATCGGGCGCCAGCTTTATGAGTTTCAGAAATTCCGCTTCTGCCTCGGGGAGTTTGTTTTCTTCCAGATAGGCAAGCCCGAGGGTTCGCATGGTGATCTTGTCGCGGGCGAGTTGCTTTTCATCGACAGGTTTTTCCTGGCAGGAATAAAGGAAGGCCAGCATTAGGATGGATAAAACACTAAAAAAACGTTGTTTTCTCATGATGAGAGCTAATTTTTTATAAGGAAACTTCAGGCTGCCAATTTACTCAAAATTCTTTTGGAATGAGGCGAACATCTGTCGTATTGAATTCCACGGGCAAGAATAAAACCCGGAAGAAAAACACCGGACATCAGAACTTCAGCGGGGAGGATAGTTAAAGGAAAATTCCATCTCGCGGTTCCCGAGACTGCCAAAAACCACCGGGCCGGTAATCCCCTGGTATTTTAATGATTTAAATCCTTCTTTAATCACCTGACTATCCGGGCCAAATTTCCGCACTGCCTCTATCGCCAACATGATGGCGTCGTACACGTAGGCCATCGATGGCGATGGACTTTCGTTGTATTTTTCTTTATATCGCTTTTCGAAATCAGCCCAGGATGCCTGCTTAAAACCTGTTACCCTTGGGCAAAGGACTCTTTCCAATGCAGGATGTGTGACCTGTAGGAAATTGTAAATATTTTGAAAAGCAAAAATGGGTGTATTGCCAGCGCTTGCGATCAGATCATTTAAGAGCGGGTCCTTTGCAGAAGTTCCAGCAATCAGGATAGCATCCCATGAGCCTTTCGCTATTTTTTCGGTTAGTTGTTTGTCATCTGTACCACTGAGTAACTGTGGCTCGGGAAGTCCCCTGGCTTTTACGAGGTAAAAAAACGTGGTGGCTGCCATTTTTCCGTCGTAGTTGTCGAGCGACACCATGGCTACCCGGGTGGCTCTTTTCCGAAGGTAAATCTCTTCCATCAATGTTTCAGCTTGCTGCTTATCATCCGGAACCATACGGTAATACCAAGGCACATAGGCACGCGAAAGTGTAGGATCGCTGGCAAGAGCATCGAGTAATACGATATGAGATTTGGCAGCGACCTGCTCCGCAAGATGCGCGTTGCGGCCATCCAAAGCAGCTACCACGAGCAACACATTTTCACTGTGGATCAGGTCAACAGCCATCTTGGAGCCGACACCCCAGGGTCCATCGCATGACCGGAATTCCAATCCAATCGATCGGCCCTTGTACCCCCCCTGACTGTTGGCCGATTCCATGGCAAGTTTTGCGGTATTTATGAGTGAGATATCTTTTTTATCTCTGACAAGCAGGCCTATTTTAATATCCCCCTGAGTTGATTGCGCCAGCGAAATAGTGACAAAAAATCCAGAGAGCGTGAATGCTGCCAGAATTAAAAAAATATAGAGCCCCTTCTTAACAAGGGGCTCATCACTATATTTATCTGTGACTAGTTGCGAAAGCATCAGCTTTTCGTTTTCTCCGCAAGATTTAAAAGCGCCTTCCCCGTGGCGCCCTTACAAAGTAATAATTCGATGATTCCGGGTTGGCTAACACCCGTGGTAATGTAGGTCATAGCATTTATTAGTTTAGTTAATAATTGATTTATACTCAACCTGGGGATTGGTTAATTCCCCATACATTTAATTAACATTCAATAAGTGCGCTGCTGTGTGTATTTCCCGGTTGATAACGGGAGCGATATGTTGCAATTCTTCCATTAATCGGCTGAATTCTTGCGGGCTAAGTGATTGCTCCCCATCGCAGAGGGCCGTTGCCGGATCGTTATGTACTTCTATAATCAACCCATCTGCCCCGGCTACAACTGCAGCTTTCGCCATCACAGGTACCATCCAACGCACTCCGGTGCCATGGCTTGGGTCAACGATAACCGGCAGGTGAGTGAGATGTTTCAACATAGCCACGGCGTTGAGATCGAGGGTATTTCGGTATGCTGTTTCAAAGGTGCGGATGCCCCGTTCGCACAATATTACCTGACTGTTGCCTTCTTTTTAAAATGTACTCTGCCGCCATGAGAAATTCTTCGATGGTGGCGCTCATGCCCCGCTTCAACAGTACAGGTTTCCCCGATTTACCAACGTCAGTGAGCAATGAGAAATTGCTCATATTTCGTGATCCCACCTGGAGCATATCAGCATACTGGCTCACAAGCTCCACTTGCCTTGTGTCCATGACTTCCGTCACCACCGGGAGATCAGTTTTCAGCCTTGCAAGGGCTAACAACCGTAAACCCTCTTCCTCGAGTCCTTTAAAACTGTATGGAGAAGTACGCGGTTTGTAAGCTCCGCCCCTCAGAATGCTTCCGCCATATTTGGCGACAAAGTCGGCTGTCGCCATCAACTGTTCCTGGGTTTCTACAGCACATGGGCCGGCAATTACTACGATGGGTTTTTCACCTATTTTTATACCATTGACATTCACAACCGATTGATGATCGGACGATAACCTCGACACAAGCTTTCCGGATTTGGCTATCGGAGGAGTGGAAATGTTGCACTGGTTTGTCTTCATGACAATAGCTATTTAATACTCGATCTCAGCGGATTGCCTTTGTATTGATAAGGTGTAAAGATGAAGTCGTTATTTTTGATTTCAGCCATATAAATCTGTCCCACATCGGTCCAGGTAGCATCAAACACGATCGTTCCGGAGGCTCCCTGATAGTTCTGATAGGTTTTCAGATCGAGCAGTAAATCACGGATTTTCACCCTGTTGAGCCCGGCCTGTCGTATGGCATCCAATAAAATGTTGGCTGCATCATAAGCATGAACCGCGAATACGTCGGGCTCCATGTTGAAACGTTTTATGTAATCCTCCCTGAATTTTTTGTAGATCGGATTATCGCCTTTTGGATTATACTGGCATGTAGTGATGACGCCGTTTGCGTTATTGCCGGCAATCTGCAGAAATTCTTTGCTCACCGCCCGATCAGCATGTATATACCGGCTGCTTCATCCCGCTCTTCCTGCAGTTGGTTTAGCGCCATGGCCATTTCATTGGCATCGCCCCAAAGGACGATAGCATCAGGATTACTGGATTTCACCATTTTTATTTGTTCTGTAAAGTCCGTATTTCCCGATGCGTAGCGCTGCTCCACACCGACAGGATGCCCCATCCGGGTGGAGGCGTCTTTAAATTCACCGGTACCTACCCTGCCATAACGATTGTTGACGCGGATCATCGATACCTTTTTGTGACCATCGATTTTATAAACCTGGTTTGCAAGGGCATAGCTGCTCTGCCGATCATCGCTGATGACCCGCATCACCCATGGAATATTCGTTTCTGTATAGGTTGGATCCGGATCGGCCATATTAACCATAGGAATTTCCAATTTCAGACCAACCCTGATAGCCACGTGCGACACTATATCATCGAGTGAGCCAAGAACGGCCCAAGCGCCCATGTCATCGAAATATACCATCTCATTGGCGGCGGCTCCCCATAATCCTACATCATTCCGCTTGATCAATTCAAAAGGTATTCCCCTAAATCCACCTTTGGCATTTAACTGTTCAAAAGCAAGTTGTGTCCCCTGGAGCATTTGAATGCCCTTTGGTTTATCCTTTGAGTTATCCAATGGTGCTAAAAGTCCTACTTTCACGCTTTTTAGCCCGACCGGTTCCGGTTTTTCACGACCGACTCCCCGGAAAGGCTGAGGAGTAAGAAAATGCTTTTTGTAAGCCTCCTGAAAATTGACGAATGGGACAATTTCTGTTGGCGTTTCACCATAATTTTTCTCTTTGTACTGGGCCAAAGATTGCGTGGAAACGAGCAAGCCTCCTATTATCAATACTAATGAATAATTAAGAATACGGGCTTTCATGGCTTTTTCCTTATTTTTTCTGACTTACAGCTATTGCTTCGATTTCTACAAGGAGCGTTTCCCAGCAAAGCCTTGCCTGAATACCTGTTGATGCAGGGAGAGGGTCGAGGCCCAACCAGCCAAAAAACGTGGTCCTGATTTTATTGAACTCCGCATAATCGCGCTCGATATCGCGGAGATAGTTTGTCGTGCGCACCACATCGTGCCATGTCATATCTTCTGCTGCCAGCAGGTTGGTGATGTTGTTGTAGGTGCGCCAAAGTTGCGCGTTGAAGTCGCCGATATGCTCCGGTTTTCCCATTTCATTTACGCTGGCAGTGCCGCTGATAAGAAGGACTTTGGTATCTCCAAAATTCAATCTGAGTGCGCGGGAGAATGATGAGGGCTTTTTGTAATCATACGCTTCATTGATGATCTGCGGCGCATGTACAGCGAATTTGGCGATTGGTGGCCTGTCGTAATGAATTTCAGGAAATTCATATTCTGAAATCTGATTACCTGGAGTCAGTATTCCCATGCGTTGCATTTCTTCGCGTTCGCCATCCGTAAGTTTGTCCAGATTGATCAGGACATTTGATGTAGTATCTAGCATTGTTTCCATTCGTTTAAGTGTTATAATTTTGATGTTTTTGTTTCGGTATAGCTGACGATTTCTCCTTTGCTGAGACCCCCTGCTGTAGCTATCCAAACTTCATTGTCTTTAAAATCTACTCCGATGATAAAATTGTGGGCAATAGAACTCGTGGCGCTTAACGTGCGCTCATTCGGACTGTTTCCATCGATAATCACCTTTCCGCCTTTTTCAGTACCATTATTTCTGTAAGTAACCCAGGTGTTGCCGTCGAAACTGCTCATGCCATTGTCTGTACATGCCCACACTACAGGACCATTGGCTTTGAGGAAATTGATGAAATTCCCAGCCAGCCCGCTGTCATGATCGAAATACCCTTTCCACTTAGAACCGTCATAGCGGCTCATTCCAAAATAGGACGAAACCCAAAGAATGTCATTGGCATAGGACACTGCCGTAGTGATATCATGGATTACTCCGTCGTCAGGGAACAGGTCGATTTCCATTTCACCATCCGGATCTACATAATCTCTGAATTGCTGGGTTTTCTTGGTCCATTCGATGACGCCACCGCCCCAGGCAGCTATGAATATTTTTTCCTTGCTGGCACAGACGTTGTAGGTCCAGGGTTCATGCATGGGTGCGTTTTGTTCGGTGTAAATGCCCCATTTTCCAGTGAAGGTATCAAAGGAGTTGGCGCCACCACCGGTAGCAGTCCACACATCTTTGCCATCACAGATCACACAGTAAACCACGTCGTTGGCCAGGCCGCTATTGAATTGGGTGTATGTTTTGAACTTACCTCCGGAATACACACTGAGGCCGGACATGGTCGCAACCCATACGTCGCCATTGATCGGGCTGATATCGATCGATAATACATTGTGATGAGCCAGTCCGTCTTTCTCCGTGAATGTGGTCCATTTTCCGTTTTCCAACATGGCAAGACCATTGTTCGTGCCTGCCCATACGCGGTCACCGTCTACCCGAACGCAATAAATCTTATCTGCCGGAAGGCCGTCCTTTTTTGTGTAGTTTTTCCAGTTACCGTAAATAGGCATCGGCTTGGCTTCCGTCACTTCCGACTTGTCGGTGCCGGTGCTTTGGTTGGCGGTGTCTTGTGTGCCAACCGGCATTATAAAACTGAAAAGGACAAGTGACAGCACGACTAAGAATGCCGTGGTTTGGGTAAAAGTGAGTTTTTGTAAGTAGTTTTTCATATCAGTATTGATTAGTGTAATTGACCTGTTGTTACTTCATATTCTTGATCAGACGCATAATACCTCTCGGCTGGCAGGGCTTTTAAATACTCTACCAGATCATTGAGTTGGTCTTTTGTCATATCATTCACATAACCATGCTTGTCGTCCGGGTTGAATTTCGTCCAAACTTCTTCAAGTGTTGCCGCGCTGCCATCATGCAGATATGGAGCCGATTCATATACATTGTTCAGGTTGGCCGGGTCGAAAAGTGTAGGATCATCATTCTCCTTCAGGGTTCCAATATCCGACATGATCGTACTGTTGTAGCTTGGTCCGTTATGGCAGGTGATGCATTGGTCTTTTACAGGAATCTCCATTCCCGTATTTGTAACGGTGCGATAGTACATGACTTTTCCACGCTTCTGGGCATCCGTCAATTCACCATCCGGAAGTCGGTTCAGGTTTGGCGGATGGGTAAGTTCGCGGAAAATGTAAGCCACGAGCGCATCCAGGTTTTTAGGTGAGAATGACTCGGTTCTGGTGACAAAAATTGAAAAACGCATGCCGCACTGCTTATATACACTCTGGTTGGTGCCGATCCATTTGAATGGCGCTGTATGGTTCAGATCGCGAAGTGTCTGCACATTGGCCAGATTCCTTCCTGAACCGGTGAGGTCATATGTTAAGCCGTCTTCATGCCCATCGGGATGGCAGGTATAGCAACTGTATTGATTGTGATAGGTATGGCTTGCATTGGAAAAAAGCTGACCACCGAGCCGGCTCACAGTAATTCTTGTCGGCCCGCCAAGATCAATGCTATGGTCAACTTCCATTTTTTCTGTATCGATCACTGAAATCCTGTCCATCATCCGTTCGACCACATACACATATTTCCCATCCGGAGAAATAGCGAGTCCTTTTGGATTAGCGCCTGTAGAAATGCGCTTCACCACATATTCACTGCTGAGACCCAGGTGATTTGCATAGCGAACGAGATCTGCGTCGGAAGCATTCTGCAATAGCGTACGAATGGCGTCTAAATCAATGACAGAAACCATATCAGCTCCGGAATGACTTACGTAGGCAAATTTCCCGGTAGGATGAATGACGATATTGTATGGATCCGGATAGAACTCATTTGGCTCATCAAGTAAAAACTGCGCCATCCGGCCATCGCTCATCGCAATTCCGATCCCGTGGTTTATCATCCAGCCGCCTTCGATCTGTGCGGATGGCACCAGGTTTTTTGGCCTGACCAGTGTGGCGATGGCCATATCGCCCTGTGGAGTGAACTCAATACTCTCCATGATATGCGCTGACTGGAAATACCTGCGATCACTCACCCTGTTCGCCACCGTGTTAATCACCGTGACTTCCGACATGATCGGTGCTCTGTGTTCTACAGGAATAGTTCGTTGACTGGATACATAGACCATATCACCTGAGGGAGAAACCGTAACATTGGTCGGGAAATTACCACCCTGATACCGACGTGTTTCTTCTTTCGCTTCAATGTCTATTACTGATATGGAATTGTCATATGTATTGGCGATATAAACCAACTTACCGTCCGGACTGATGTCCATCCCGGCAGGGCCACCCCCGGTTGCTATCGTATCAGTGATGGCTCCGTTTGACAAATCGATTAGATAAATGTTGTTTGCCCATTGATTACTCACAATGGCTGTCTTATTGTCAGCGGTGATTTCGACTGTATGCGGCCTGTCGCCAACCTGAATTCTGGATATCACCTGATTGGTGGCTAAATCAATTTCGATAACCTGATCTGCATCCTGGGCTACCACGTACAGCCTCGAACCGTCATGATTCGCGGTGGCATTGATGGGGCTCAGATAATCTTCGTTCATCATATTCGCCAAAAACCCAGTACGTTCCGGGGCTACATGGCACGAAATACATCCGATAGGATGTTCTACGCCTCCTGTGATATAGGTGACGTGATTGACCGACCATTTATGAAATGCGGCGTATCCCACTGCCAGGAGGAAGAAGAGTATTACGATCAAATAAATTTTTCCCTTTTTCATTGAACCACACTATTTAATCATTGCTACCGGAGCTTTTTCAACAGCCTTTGGCACTACATTTTCCGGAGTAATTTCGCTGTCTTCATGACAACCAACACAGCCACGTCGCTCACTTGGCCGAACCCAAATCCACGATGATGGGCCCCTTACCACTTTTCCTTCACTATTCACTGTTTGAAACCGCAATGGTTGATCTGCTGGGAGCGCTACATAAAACGAACCATCTGATTCAATTTCCGTCTCACCAATTAATCCCGTATAATCCAACACCTGGATTTTTGATGATTTTCCATAGGTCAGATCCGCGGGAATGGTAGAAGCCTCGGCATTTAGACACACGATATAACCCGAAGGATCATCCATGTTCATGAGCGAAGGAAGCTTCCTGGGCAACTCCCTCGATCTTACCACAACTGCCTCGATAAGGTGATTTGCCGCATCATGAATTTCTGATGAGGTGTCAGGCTGGGAGTCTTTATTAATCATGGCAATGCCAAATACCGGTGATCCGCTTTTCAGGATTGAGCACATTATGCTTTCACCTTCCATGGAAGAGGCAGATTGCAAATAATCAACACCATGGATCAGTGGTTTCTCCTGCGAATGCATCGGCCTGCTGAAATTTATGGTTCGGTAGATGCCGGTTTCTGAAAAGGCAATTTTGCCAGCGCCTGTATCACATGCCCTGTTCAATGTATTTACTGAAGAATCCGGCAAATAGAAAATTTCTGCTTTCGTACCATCCGGCCGCATGGCCAGATATTTTAATGCTCCGCGTTCGGGATAAACCTGCCTGCTGGAAAAGAGCAAGCGACCATCATTCATCACAGAAGCGTTCATGTCGTCGTGAGGCTGGAAGGTAATCCGCTGCTCACAGCAACCACTGGGATCGATGGTGAATAATGCATGGAATTTTACCTGCGAATCATCAGTAATCTGCTTGCTGAAGGCAATCCTGCCATCGGGAAGCCACACCGGATCGGTACAGTTCTCCGTGGTCGAAGTGACCTGAGTTAAACTTTTAGTGTCGAATGCGAGCGTCCAGATTTGCCATGCGTCTGCAGTGGTTTTTTTGCCTGAGAAAACCATTATTTCTCCATCATAAGATATTTCCGGCGCTCTGGCTGAAGTAAATTCATCCGTTAGTATTTCCATGGATCCGGAAGTTTCCTGCACAATCCGTAGTCCGTCGGCATATTTGTAACCTCCGCTAAGGATCGATTCTACCGACACATTAGCGCCCGGGGCCTGGGTAAATAGCAATGTTCCATGATGAACGGCTTTTTCAGAACAGCCGGTCATGAATGCCAGAAGCGCCACAATCACCAATAATCCGCCTTTCATATTAGTTAACATCGCCGCCTTCTTTTATAGTCAATACCTGATTTACCTGCACATTTTTCGAGTACGCTGCTTCCACCTGCGGGCCAGATCACCTCTATGCGATCTACAACCGTAGCGTCACTCAATCCAAAATGCAGTCGCGGGTCATTCTGGGATAAATACCCTGTTGCGCTTTTCTTAAAGGAAAATTGTGTGATATCACCCGTGGTCACCTTCACTTTGGCGCCAACTGCGTCCCTATTGCTTTGCGTTCCGATAAGATTGATTATAATCCAAGGCTTATCATTACCGTGGTCATTGCGCAGCAACACGCCGAAATCATTCAGATTCATGATGTAAATATCCAGGTCCCCGTCATTATCATAATCGCCAAAACAGGCTCCTCTACCAACCAGTTCTTTATGGAAATACTCGCCTCGTTCAGTAGATACTTCGGTAAAGGTTTCATTTCCATTGTTTTCAAAAATCTGGTCTTCCTGGCCATATAGATGTTTCAATTCGCCATTGATCTTTATAATATCCAGATCTGCATCATTATCGTAATCAACCAGGCAGGATGACCAGCCCACATGCGACGCAGCTCTTACTGCTATACCCGACATATAGGATACTTCGCTGAAAACATCGTTACCAATATTTTTATATAATGAGCAGTAAGCATCGTCGCTCACCCACAAATCCAACAATCCGTCATGGTTGAAATCGGCAAAATCTACCGCCATACTGATAGTGCCTTCACCTGATTGATTGAACGCGGTGCCGGTCTGTATTCCTACGTCTTTGAACATCTTGCCCCCTTCATTGCGATACATAAAGTTGACCATGTGGTCATTGGCCACATAAATATCCATGAAGCCATCATTGTTGAAATCCGCAGTGCCCACGCCCATGGCACGACCATTTGGATTGAAAACACCCATAGCCTCCGTCACATCTTCAAACTTGTCATTGCCCAGGTTTTTAAAAAGCCGATCAGCTTCGCCATCAAAGGCTTCAGGGCCCGGGAAACCATCAGGTGCATAATAAAATTTATAATTGGGATCGAAATGGAGGTAGTTGCCAACGTAAAGATCGAGCAGGGCATCGTTGTCGTAATCTACCCATACAGCGCCGACAGAGCTCTCATCTCCGGCCACACCGGCTTTTTTGGATACGTCAGTAAAAGTGCCGTTTCCATTGTTTCTATATAATACGTTTGGTCCATGATTGCTGATGTAAAGATCAGGATAGCCGTCGTTGTTATAATCGCCGACCGTAACGCCCATGCCATAGCCTGTATCGCCCACTTTCGCCTTTTGGGTCACATCTTCAAACGTTCCATCGCCCTTGTTGCGGTACAAATGATTGGTATGAACTTTTTCAGGTTTGAAAGCCTGATCGCTTACTCGTTCATGAAAATTACCGCTGACCATGTACAAATCCATCCAGCCATCCTGGTCATAATCCAGAAAAGCCGCCCCGCCGCCTACTGATTCGATGATATTGGTAAGATGGTCATCACCGATGCTGTGTTGAAAATCGATCCCTGAACTTTTTGTAATATCTGTAAAGAAATCAGCGCCAACCGGTGGCATTGGTTGAAGAAACGCCGCGTTGGTGCTTTCTGACTTTTTGCTTTCAGAATTGCAGGCGAACAATGCGAGCAGCAGCATAATAGCCGCAGTATGAAATCCACTTAAGATTTGTCCTGTATAATTTCCACTCATAGGCGAACAAAAAATTTATCGTCTTAAAAAAATCAGTTATTCTTCCCCGGCTTTGCTTCGCATTTGCCTTCGCTTGGGTATAATTCTCCCTTGTTCATGGTATACACCTCAAATGGAATTAACCCCTATGCCGCCGAAAAATATTTACGAATGACTTAAAAAGTTTCTTCAAGAAAAATGATAAGAGTCAGGGTTTATAAAGGATATAAGCGCATTAATGGATTGGTGTGGACAAAAAAAATGCCATTCTTCCATCACCTTTATGGAAGAATGGCACATCATACTCAAATAAATTAACTCCAGGTTCTATCGTGAGAACGTTTTTCGTCCCATTCTTTTGTTGGTGCAAAATAAGTTGTATCTGAAGGGTGCAAATGTTTTTTACTTCTTCATCCACCAACTCTATGCCTAATCCTGGAGCAGCAAGTGGAACCGGTGCATATCCCATATCAATTAATTTACGTCCATCTGTAGTTTTCACCAAGCCTTCCCACCATGGCAAATCAACGGAGTGATGCTCCAGTGCCAAAAAGTTTTGAGTTGCTGCTGCGCAATGCACGTTAGCCATGAAAGACACAGGTGTGCCTGCCTGATGCATTGCCATTGCAATTCCCTTTTCCTCGGCATAGTCACCAATGCGTTTAGTCTCTAATAATCCACCCGAAGAAGCCAAATCAGGATGGACGATATCCACAGCGTGAACATCAATGAGGGGTTTAAAGCCATCAAGCAAATAAATGTCTTCGCCTGTTAATGTTGGAGTTTCCAGCGCATCAGTAATCGTTTTGTGTTGTTCGGTATATTGCCAGGGCACCATATCTTCTAACCAAGCAAGTCGATACTTGTCGAGCGTCTTCCCTAATCGAATGCAATTATTTATATCAAAGTGCCCGTAGTGATCAGTTGACAAAGGTATTTCATAACCAACCATGTTCCTGACTTTTTCTACAATCTGCGCAAGCTCATCCAAACCTTTTTCTGTGATTTGAACTCCCGTAAAAGGGTGGCGCGTATTTGCATAGGACATATAACCACCCTGCCATTGACTAGTGCCTTCCTTGAAAATATTGGGATTTACCAGTGTGCCGGGGATATCCTTCAGTTCATTAATAGACACATCCATTTTCAACCACGAATAACCTTGGGTTTCGGTTCTATATTTAATCAGCCTCATTTGCTCCTCCGGATTGCTTGCTTCCGGCGTGTCCGCATATATGCGAATGCTGTCTCTATATCTACCCCCTAATAGTTGCCAGGCAGGAACGTTATAAGCCTTTCCGCAGAGATCCCACAAGGCCATTTCAACTGCACACACCCCCCCTGCTTGACGAGCCTGACCGCCAAACTGTTTAATGATTCTAAATATCTTCTCTACGTTGCAGGGGTTCTCTCCTAATATTCGACTCTTTAGAAATAACGCATAGCGTACGTCTGCTCCATCGCGCACTTCGCCTAAACCATAAATACCTTGGTTTGTATCAATGCGAATGATTGCTGTGCGACCCAATACGGTTGTTACGCAATATCTTAAATCGGTGATTTTTAAATCAGAAGGGCTAGAATTTTTTTGGACTTTGGATGTTGTTTGTGCAATTGAATCTTCAAAGGTTAACCCCATAAGTGTTGTCATGGTTATGCCTCCCAACGCTGTTTTCTTTAAGAAACTCCTCCTGTTATCCGGAGTAGTAGGACTGTCAATCTCTTGTTGTCTGGAAGCGAGCGCTTTAATTTCACGCTCCTTGTTTTGCTGAATGATTTGTTGAATTACTGATTTCATAATGTATCGGTTAGGTTAAACTTTACTTGAAACTCTTTCATTTAATAATTTCGTTCTTTTGAATGATAATGCGATTCCCTTTTTTATCATCGGAAGCTTGCCGGGATGATTATTTAACTAATTAGGAAAATCCTTTTTGATTGTCTCTGTCCACTCGTTATAAATTTCTCATTCCATATGTTTCTTTTCGCGCAAACATTGATGAACCAACTTATTTCATAAAGCAGTTGCTTCAGCGGGAAAGACTTAGTTTTCAACCACATGTTGCGCAATAAAGATTGTTCTAAACTTATATGTAATGACGATATCTCAAGGCAAAATGGTAGCTCTACAAATTCGAAAACCTATTTTCTAGAAGTGAGGTTCATCACAATTATGTTGGAAGGGCTACTAGCGTGCATCCATGCAATGAAGCCTATCGTTTCGCTCAAACCCTCCACAACATCCTTTACGAATCTATAGAATATTACAGAACAATTATCTTCAGACTGTTCGCTGTCGTCATAGTTTTTTAATACCACCATTGCATTTTCATTGGTTAAGTTTTTTAATCTAGCCAAAATTGCGTTAGAGGCATTTTTTATTCCATCCGGAAACAGTCGCTTTTCCTTCCGGATAATAGAGCTTTTTTGAATACTGTTGTTTAGAAAACGCATTGATCTACACTCACATACCGGTTGGTCAAAAACAATTAAATAAAAAAAATATTCCTCATTTGTTTTGAATTTAGAAATAACGGGGCCTTATCCAGCGACAAGACCCCGTTGAGGAAATTATAGTTTATCCCACCACACGCGAGTGGCAAGATTATCGGCGCCCATACGGCTTATAGCAGCTCCTACTTTCGCTGAATTCACTGAAATTTCAGAGTTAGGATAGGTAAGGCGACGTATAAAGGCACCCGGCACTTCTGTTCCCGGATATGGATTTGGAGCCAGTGTTGGGAATCCACTGCGCCGGAAGTTTGAGAATGCCTCCTGACCATTGAGGAAACTTGCAACCCAATATTGGGTGTTGATTTGTTCCAAAGCATTAGCCGGTACGAATGGATGATCTGCAAGATATGTAGCAATATCAGCAGGATCAATGGCAGAATTAGGGTCAAACACTGCCATTTGAAGCATGTGCTGTGTGACGCCGGTATTATACAACTGCGCAACATCTCCGGTTATCCAGCCGCGTTGGGCAGCTTCAGCGAGCAATAAATGATTTTGCGCTGATGTGACAAGGTAATATGGCGATGCAAGCTTGGTCATCCGCGTCCTGTCAACCTGGCTATATTCATAAAAACTTGTGAGCCCCGCGGCTGCCGCTATGGGTTGAATTGTAGCATTGTCATTTCCCATCGGCATGCCATTCTGAACAGCAGGATCGGTATTGTCATTCACTCCCGGTTTCTGGTCCGAACCTGATGCAGCGCCCATATACCTGACTGCAATCGATTTCAGTCTTGGGTCATTATTGCTTTTAAGGAAATTGACAAAAGGCTCTGCAAGGAAAAAGTTATTGGCCTCTGTAGAATTCAGCGTTCCACCAATAGGATTTGTATAATTTGCGTCACATCGGATATAGGCATCATCGACCAGACTGGTAATCACACCACCCTGGAATGCTGCCTGCACCACCTGCTGGGCTTTTGTAGCATCGACCTTTGGAAAGGCGCATACCCGCACGAAGCAAAAGTGAATTTCCAAATTTCTTCCACTTGTCGATGTTGCCGCCATATAGGACGTCCGCTGTTTCAATCCTTCCAGCCGCATTCAGCGCTGCTGTTGCTGCTGTGAGTTCGGCAATGATATCCGTATAAACATCCTGCTGACTATCGTATGCCGGGAAAAACACACCATCCGGATAACCCTTACCTCCTTCAGAGTATGGAATATCTCCGTAAGCATCTGCCAACATCAAGAATGCGCAGGCCTGGAGAATCCGTGTCATGTTGTACAGATTTGACCTTTCGGGAACACTCTCCGTAAGTCGTGTCACATCTCGTGTATAACGGATCACATCCCGAAAATAAGCATGCCACATATCATCGCTGGCATCACGGTTATCCTGGTTGTAATTAGCGCCTGTGAGTACTCCAGAGTTTGGCGAGATAATCTGTTGCACAATTCCCATGTCATAAATCAGACTGGAATAAGTTCTAAATCCAAGCACGGCATTGTTTAGTTCGAACGCCGGATCTATAGCAGTCGGTCGTGTCTTGTCTGTATTCAGTTCGTCGAAACCAGAATCGCAGGATGAAATGATCCACGCTGACACGGTAATGAAGGTATAATATACTATTTTTTTCATTGTCGTTTCCGTTTAGAATTTAACGTTAAGATTGAATCCGATGCTTCGCGTAGATGGCATGCCGGTCGATTCGAGACCGATCAGGTTATCAGAGTTGAATCCGAAACTTTCAGGATCTATATTATCCACCCATTTCTTGAGCATCAGGACGTTGTTAGCCACAAAACTTAGTCTGGCTCCTTTAATAAAGAAACTATCCGGGAATAAACTCCCCAGATCGTAGCCCAAAGTGATCTGGCGCAGTTTCCAGTATCCACCATTATAAACGATGGGTTCTATCAGGGCCTGCGATCGGACAATTTCCCAATATGACTGAACAGGCGCTACCACGGTGTTCACTTCTCCGGCTTGATTAACACCTTCGCCAACTACACCGCCTTCACGTCCTTCGAGGGTCATCTTGTGCAGCCCATGACGTACGGCATTGAAATTGGTACCCGACATCATCTTATTTCCTAGTTTGAAGTCGATCAGGAAAGAGAAGGACAGTTTTTTGTAGGTGAATTCATTATTAAAGCCGCCATACCATTTTGGTAAGGCACTGCCATAATAGATCAGATCGGGAGTACGCAATGGCAAACCATTTGCACCAAAAACTTTTTCACCATTCTCATTGCGCAAGTAACCAAATCCTGCCAACTGGCCCATTTCCTCACCGACAACCTGCCGGAGTTCACCATTGAATACATGCGTACCTACGGTGATCCGATCGCCCGGAGTATCAGTAAGCAATTTATTTACTCGGGTTTCAACATACGTTGCATTAAAGGTGAAGTTCCACTGAAAATCACCAGCCTGAACAGGCACCAGATTTACCAGCATTTCTACACCTTTGGCTTCACTTTCACCACTGTTGATAAGTGTATTGGTGAATCCTGAGCCGTCTGATACTTCTGCGGAAACTATCTGATCAATGGTTGTGCGGTCGAAATATGCTACATCTAATCCCACGCGATTATTCAGTGTTTTCAACTCTAAGCCAACCTCCCATTCAGAAGTCCTCATTGGTCTCAGGTTTGGGTTTGGAACGGTAAGACTGGAGATATTACCAACAGGTTGGTTGAGGAAAAGATTGGCGTTAATCCCATAGAACAAAAGATTGGAATATGGCGACACATCCGTATCACTGCCCACCTCCGCATAAGCTACGCGAACTTTTCCGAAATCCAGCCACGAAGGTTTTGTTCCGAATACATCAGAAAATACAAAACTTCCGGCGACAGAGGGATATACAATACTTCTGTTTTCGTCTGATAATGTAGAAAACCAGTCATTGCGGATGGTCCCAGTCAGATAAAGCATACTATTGTAGGACACTTCAGCCGAACCATACAAAGAATTTACTGCTCGCTCGGAGAGGCTGTACTGAGGATCCTTCACCCTGCTGTTTTGTACAGTATAAAGGCCACGAACCACAAAGTCCTGCACCTGAGTGCTGTTTACTTCCGACCGGCGGTACATGTGGTTACCCCCAACGGTCAAATTCAACCCGACTTTGCCAAATTCTTTAAATGCGTTCAATATAAAGTCAGCATTGAGTTCGCGGAAGCGGCGGGATTCCTGCGTATAAAGGCCATTTACGAATCCTGCCGGTGCGACTGCGCGCGATGCCTGACCTGTTGGATAATTGATATAATCATCATCCCTCGACCAGTAATCCTGACCTAAACGACCCTGGATTGAAAGCCAATCGGTTAAATCGTATTTGGCAGCTATATTTCCAAAAATCCTGTCACGCACGACATTCCGCTTTACTTCGGCCAAAGTCCAGTATGGATTGGTCCTGTTCCTGAACCTGGAATAGACAAACTCATTCCCGTTTGCATCATATTTCTTTTCATCCAATAAATCATAAGGCATGGAATTCGCCATAGTGAACAATGCCACAGGAATGGTATTGTCCTGGTCGGCGATATTCGGGGGGTTGGTATTGCGCTCGTTGGCGTAGTTTATATTTCCAGTAATCTTCAACTTCTTCGACAGATTATAATCAAATCCAAAGTTGATGGTATTACGCTTGAATTCATTATTCGGCACAATGCCTTTGCTTGTCAGATTCGCTATAGAGAGGTTAAAACCGCCCACATCGCCTCCCGAAGAAAGAGAAATGGTATTGCTGAAGTTTTGACCATTCCTGAAAAACTTGTCAATACGATCGTAAACAGGTACATAAGGTACCTGCACTCCATCGAATAATACCTGCGTCATTCCCGGGGCAAATTTTTCTCCAAAAGACCACTGACCCGAAGTAGGATTAGCCGCTGTAGGACGAACACCCTGCTCACCCTGACCATAATCATACTGATAGTCGGTGAAATCCAGAGGTTTTTCA
Source organism: Cyclobacteriaceae bacterium (assembly GCA_034523095.1). GTDB lineage: Bacteria > Bacteroidota > Bacteroidia > Cytophagales > Cyclobacteriaceae > JAAUQL01. The sequence continues at coordinate 24,574 of JAXHKU010000013.1, forward strand.
CTGGTATAGTTCATATTGTACGTGACGCCGATGCCTTTGCCGTCGCCTTTGGTTTTAGTAGTTACCATGATAACGCCATCCTTAGCACGGGAACCATAAAGTGCCGCAGCGGCGGCTCCCTTCAGTACGGTTATACTTTCCACATCATCTGGGTTGATACTCGAGAGTCCATCGCCGGCATCTGCGTTAGCACCACCACCACGTGGGCCAACTGAGGCATCTGATCCTGCCGAATTGATCTTGGCGCCGAAGTTGGTATTATCTATCGGTACACCATTAATAACGATGAGTGGGTTGTTTTGTCCGGCAATGGACGATTGGCCGCGGATTCTGATCTTGGTTGTTCCTGCCGGGCCTGTACCCATCGCAGAAATGTTAACACCAGCCATTTTACCCTGTAAGGCGTTCATCACGTTGGGAGAGCGGTTGATTGCAAACTCGGCAGGCTGTGCGGTGGCCGTGGCATAACCAAGTGTTCTGGAATCCTTCTCGATACCCAAAGCGGTGACAACGATCTCGCTAAGTGCTTTTACGTCCGACGCGAGTACTACATTGATTATTGACCGGTTGGCTACATCAACCTCCTGAGTTACGTAACCAACAGAACTGAAGACCAGTTTGGCTGTGCCGCCCGGTACTTCTATGGAGTAGCTGCCGTTGATATCCGTCACAGTACCCTTATCTGTGCCGCCTATGATGACGTTTACGCCCGGCAAAGATTCGCTATCGTCCCGGGAGGTAACTTTCCCGGTCACGGTCATGGCCTGAAGGGCAGTAATCTCTTCTGAAACAGGCTCCTCCTTGCGTCTAAGTTCAGCGACATGAATGCTTTCATTGATGCGCCTGAACCGGAGATCAGATTGTCTGGATACGCTGAGTAGAATATCTGACAGTGATTGCTCAGACACATTTACCGATACGCTGTTGTTGAGATTAAGGAGTGTTTTGTTGTAGGAAAAGCGAAATTCCGTTTTTTCCTCAATCTGATTAAAAACATCAACCACCTTCCCGTTGACATGGATGGAAAGATGGATGTCGTTGATACTTTGTGGCTGGTCAGCCGTTTCATCAGCAAGCAATAAGCTGAAGAACAGGCATTGCATAACCGCCCCAAAGAGTGCAATTCTGGACATTGCCACAATGGTCTTTGTAAGTGGATTTTTCATAGAATGAGTGATTTTTTAGGTTAACAATGATACTTCACTAACTAAATCCTGGATAATCCAGGCATTATTGGTCCTGAGAAGTGAATGAACTGCGCTTACATGAAGGGCCCATTCCTCGTGTCTGATCTATATTACTTCGTGCTCACCTCCTTTCCTGATGTTATATTTACATTCTTTTCCCCGATGGTAAAAACAAGTCCGGAGGTATAGCTGATCCCTTTTAAGATATTATCCAGCGATTCATTGGAATATTGCCCGCTGTAGATATCGGTTAGGCGCACATCCTCCGTGCAATGTATCTCAACATCGAACCACTTTTCGAGCGTGAGGAAGACCTCTCCCAGTGGCACATCCCGGAAATACAGAGTTCCATCCTTCCACCCTGTCTCTTCAATCATGTTGAACAAACCCCTGCGAATCGTCTCTTTTTCCAGGTTTAAAATGACCATCTCGTTTTGCGAAAGCAACACCTGCTCACCGGTCTGACCGATAACTTTTACCATGCCATGGGAGACAGCCACCTTATTGACCTTATCACCCGGATAGGCGCTTACATTAAAGGAAGTACCCAACACGCGGGTTTCGAGGTTTTCAGTGAGGATGATAAATGGTTTTTCAGGATCTGGTTGAACGTCGAAGAATGCCTCGCCGTAGAAATGAACGACTCTTTCCTGATTGACGAACTGTTCCGGATAGGTTATGGAGCTCTGTGAATTTAGAATTACCCGGGTGCCATCAGGAAGTACCAATTTCATCTTAGCGCCTGCAGGTGTAAATTTGGTGACCATTTCGACGGGTTCGGCGATTGGCTGCATTGCAGCCGGCCAATTGAGCCAGGAGGCCAGAGAGACGATTAATAAAAACCCAGCTGCTGTTGTATATCGGGTAATCATAGACCTTGACCTGCCTTTTGATGTGTTTTCTTGCGGATGGTTATTGTTGAACCGGACGATATTCTCGTTCATCTCTACCAGAGCGCGCTCGTCCAATTCGTAATGTTTGCTATATGTTATGCTTCCTATGAGGGCCTTTGCAAGTTGGATTTCCTTTTCCTTATCAGGATTATGCATTAACCAGTCCTGCCAAAAGCGTTCATTTTCCATAGAAGGATTCTGAACCCAATCGAGGAAATATTGATCCTGAATAAAATCCAGATGCGTGAAGTCTTTGTATTGCATAGTGGTCGAGCTACTTTTAAGAGTCGCCCGTTACGGATTTATATACAGCCTTTTGAATATTTTTTTTGATACCATATTTTAATGGCACAGTATTTTTCTAAGCGATTGCATGGCCCGATGCATGAGAATCCTGGCAGAACTGATTTTCCCCAATTGCATCACTGTGGTGAGTTCCTTGTACGATAATTTCTCATAATAATATAAAAGCACAGCCTCGCGTTGTCGGTCAGTAAGCTGGTTACACGCCGCTTTGAGTTTGTCGATTTCTTCCTGCACCATTACTTCACGATCCTCAAATGGAACTTCCACTAAATCAACACCAAAGCCGCCACGAAGCCTTACCAATACGTTTGATTGCTGCTTTTCTAATTTCTTTAATTGTTTTATAACCCGGTGCCTCAGACAGGCAAACAAAAAGGCTTTTACATTCTGTACGCTTTTCAGGTTTTCGCGCTTACGGATCAAATCATAGAAAACGTCCTGAATACAATCCTGTACGATGGCGTGCTCGGCAAACTGCCGCCCATAATTATACAATTGTTGAACGTACTGCCTATATAATGCCGTTAATGCGGAAGAATTGCCCCCCTGGAATTTTTCCCATAAGTCCGGCAATTCCCCTTGCAGGCTCTTATGAAGATAAGGACTCTGGGATATAATCGCACTTTCACTTTTAGAAGGTTGGCGAAGGGTTTTCATGGGGACAGCTAAAATGCCTTCTAAAATTTAAACCAATTTCCCATAAAAACCATCATAAAATATGGAAAAAATCCAGAAACACGTTCTAAAGTCGGCGGAAGGCGGAAAAGAGTAAGTCAAATTGAATTGCACACCCTACAAGAGGCTTTTGGAATCGGCATTTGCTCCAGATTCATCTGATGCATCCGATCGCAACGTTGTTGAAAACAATGCGGACAGGTTGAAAATTGCTCCAAATCCCAGAGGTCAGCAAATACCCTCCCGCGATTTTGGCTGATTCCATAAGATTGTACCTCCTCAAGTGAGCTCAATTGCGGCGAATGAAAAAGGTGTTTTTTTTCCAGTGCATCAAGTGCGCCATTGCCGGCTCGCGTAGGGATTACCACGCAGCATTCGACGCCGGCATCAAAGGCAAAATCAAGTGAACGCTTAGCCCAAAAAATACCTTCCTGCTCATCCAGGAATGGCGGCCTGAGCAAAATAAACGTCCTGACCGGGATTTCATGATCGGTTAAAAAAACGCAGCTATTGCTGAAATCTTCCAGTGTCATGGATTTATTGAGCATTTTCAATACTTCGGATTGAGCGGTCTCCAGGCCTATGGCCACTTGCAAATTTCCCTGAATTTTATCCCTGAAATCCAGGACCTCCCGCGTGATGAGTTTTGGATGATTTTCCACCAGCACGGTGTCAAACCCACGCAACAGGCCGATAATTGCCGGAAAGTCTGATGGTGGAATGGCCTTTTTGTCGAAAAAATTACCGCTGTTGTAAAGTTTAATGTGTTTCACGGGCGGCAAATGTGTCAGTGCAAATTCTATCTGCTCGGGTATTGAACCACCGGCAACGGTAGTATCTGTGGTGTTTTTCCACAGGTCGCACATGAGGCAATGAAAAGGACATTCCCTGTTGGTAAGAAAAATGGTGGCAACATCAGCCACCTCGCCGGTCATCAGACGTTCCTTTTCGACCAGAAATCCATAAGGCTTGTTTGGATCAACAGCATTTTTTGGCCCGCGTTGTGAACGGATCCATTTGCTGGTAATCTGGAAGTCCGGAAAATTCACAGCCTAATTATTCATTAAAGGCGGATTGAGCATTTACGCGATGTGGATTTATTTTCCCAAACCTATCCGTAGATACTGTTGAACGCCCTGCGGTACTCGATGTCACTTTTTGGAAACTGCATGCTAAATGTATCCATGGAAGCTGCCCCATGCTGAAACCGGCGTTTTTCGAAGACAGGCATGTCCAGGCCGGTTATGGCTTTTACCCCCGCTGCGACAATGGTTCCTTTGAGGTTGTAAAGCTTCTCATGGCTCCAGTCGGTCATCTCGATAAAGGGAAATCCTTCGGCGACTTCAATTACGTTTGGTAAAGTATATGGACTGAATCCTTTGAATCCCAGCGTCTCAGCAGTGGTGTAGCTGCGCATGTATCCGCGGCTCAGTCCACCGGAGTAAGTGAGCGAATGCTTCATGGATTCTACACCCCAGCCTTCCTGGTAAAGCATCAGGTTGTTCAGGACACTTTTTATTGTAAGTTCCGGATTTTCCTCGATCGGGTAATCTTTCAGATTTTCATCACCACCTTCCCCGTCGATCATGTGCTTCCATTCCGGATAACGGTTTCTGATACTCTGCATTAGCGCATAACTCATCGTGGCGGACTGGATATCCAGTGGTTTATAATCTTCGACAACGCCAATCACCTTTTTCCAGTCAAGTTCCTCGGGAGCAACATGAATGGCTTCGAGAAACAGACCAAGATTTAGTGAATCGAGGAATTGCCTGGCTTGCTTGAGATCTTCAGCATCCTGCCCAACAGACAGCGTGAAAGCTTTTAATCGCGATGGACTTTCTCCCAATTCGCGCAGCGCATGATAAGTGAGTAGGAATATGGAACCGCTGTCGATTCCTGCCGAAAAGCTGCAGCCTATCGGACCGGATTTGGCTTCATGCGATAGCCATTTTTTTATTTCTTCATAAACAGCCGCAATGTACATCTCACCAAGTTTGGCGGGATCACTGCCGCGATACTTATTTCGCTGCGGCGTAAAAAAGCGCTGGTAGGTAGGATTCGGATCGGGGCAACCCAGCAACTCGATGCGTGTGACATAGTGTGCCGGTACCATTCGTGTGTAGTACGGCATAAACTGATCATCGAGCCCTTCCTTTTTCAGGTGGTTGTAGATAGTGTCGATACGATCGGCGACTACCAGACATGGACCATCGATGAGTTTGGCAATAAAATAGCGCAACGGCCGGCCAATGGATCGCGCCAACCTGATGGTTTTACCTTCAACAGAAACCAGTGCAAACTGACCATCAATCTTCCTGACCGCCTCCGGATCTCCTGATTTCAGAAGTTCCCTGGCTTCTTCATTGGTCATATTGAAAATCGTATTTTTCTCAGGATGAGTGAGATCGACTACCCGTGCTATATATTGATGACTCATGACGTATATGGATTTTTTGTACTTATTGTTTCGAATTTCAAACTTACATAATTAGTTAATTGGTTCAACTGTTCAGTGGTTCAATAGTTCAATGGTTCAGTGGAAAAGCGGAAAAGGGTAAAAGTGGAGAAGTGTGTCCTATTCATAATTCATAACTCATAATTCAACAATCCCTTTCCCCTCTTCAATGGTTATATACCGGTTTACCGGAACATTTTTTATGACTTCCTTTTTCCCACCCTGCCATGTTATTTCTATGGAATCAATGGAATTTGCCTTACCAAGTCCCACATGGATTCGGGGATCATTCCAGGAAAGATATGCATTGGCTGGTTGATTGATCAATACCTGCTTTTTTGCATTGGTAATAACCGTAACCAGCGCTCCAACTGCTGACGCAGGCCCGGATTTTCCTTTTAATGAAATACCAATCCAATTGTTACCATTTCCCTCATTCCTCAGGAGTGCCGGGCGCGCCTTTAAATCCACATGAGAAATCATGAGATCGAGATCGCCATCATTATCATAATCCACGACTGCTGCACCTCTGCCCGATCGCTTTTCGGTAAAATAAGGGCTTACCTGCGGGCCAACATTCGTAAAATATCCATTACCATCATTTTCCAAAAGCAATGGAAGTTGAAGGATAAGCGCTTCGCCATTTCCGTTGGCCGAAAAAATATCCAAATCTCCATCATTATCATAGTCAAACAGTTGGGTGGCCCATTGGCCTTTTCCGGCAAAATGGTCAGCGATGCCACTTTTTCGGGTAATATCTTCATACAATCCATCGCCACGATTACGATATAGTGCGCCGTGCTCCAGGTCAGAGACCAGCAGGTCGATGAGGCCGTCACCATCAATGTCGCCCACAGATCCATGCATAGAACCGGTCACTTTACCGAGGTCGTTTACTGCAACTCCGCTTTGCGCTGCAACTTCCGTGAATTTCATTTGGCCTTCATTCCTGAACATAAAATTTGCCTGGTGATCATTTCCCTGAAAAAGATCAAGGTCGCCATCCTGGTCATAATCAAAAACCGTGAGGCCCATGCACATGGATTCAGGGTAAAAAAATCCCAGTGACTTCGTGATCTCCTCGAATGAACCATCGGGCTTCTGTCGGTAAAAGAGTGAAGCCTGGCCTTTGTATTCTGATGGGTGCGGCATCAGGTCAGGGCTTCCCGACGATTTGTAAGCCGGGTCGAATGCCAGAAAATTTCCAACCATCATGTCCGCTCGTCCATCCAGATCGATGTCCCAGTACGCCACGCCTACACTCCATTTTTCGAAGCCATTCAGTTTTTCCGGTCCCTTCAGCCCCAGCTTTGAAGTGATGTCGGTGAACGTTCCATCGCCATTATTTCGATAGAACACATTGGGCCCATAGTTCAGCTCAAAAATATCGGTATCGCCGTCGCCGTCGTAGTCAAATGCTCCGGCAGCCATGCTCCAGTTCAGGTCGGTGAACCCCGCGCCTTTTGTCACATCGGTAAAGGTCCCGTTGCCGTTGTTGCGGTAGAGTGCATTGGGTGAATTGGCAAATTTCCGGCCATCCTTATCGCTTATACCTTCCAGGTACGTGCCCTGCAGCAGGTAAATATCCATGAGGCCGTCGTTGTTGTAATCGAAGACGGTGACGCCGGATCCGCTGCTTTCAAGGATATTTTCATAGGTGTAATCTCCGAAGGTGTAGTTGAAACTGATGCCAGCCTGATTTGTGACATCAGTGTATCGGACGGACTGCCCTACCAAAGGGAGTATGCCGAGTAACAGGACCACATTTATTGATAATAATCGTTTAATATCCATTCATCATAAAAATTGAAATAATGCCAAAGGGCGGGCAAAGGTAAAAAACACTTCAGGACATTAACGGAGGAATAGGCGTTAACAGGGTGCAAAAACGAGATTTATTCATTAAAATTTTCATCCTCCTGCAGCAGATCGCTGGTTTCTTTAATCACCTGATCCAACTCGGCAGCAGCTTCGGTTAATTTGGCAAAGATCTCACTGGGTTTTGCAGCATCATTCTCCTTTTCAAAAAGGTAAATCAGTCCCAGCACTCTTGCCAGTGGCCCCCTGATGTCGTGGGAATTAATAAAGGAGTACTTTACCAGTTTTTCATTTTGCAACCTCAACTTCTTCGTCCGCTCTGCTACGATATTTTCGAGGTTTTCGTTGATTCGGTTGATATCATCGTTTTTAATTCTTAGTTCAGCGGCGAGGTTTTCGATCTGATGAGAATATCTGACTTTGGACTTATACATTTTCATGCCCAGAAAAAGAATACTTACAACCAGTATAAATACAGCGGTACCGGTGAAAATTATGAAACGCTGCCAACTGAGTTTTTTAATGGCCAGTTCCAACTCCCTTTGTTTCACTTCGTTTTCATAGCGGGCATCTATTGTAGCCATTTTTTCTTCCATTACCTGGTAATTGAGCTCTTTTTGAAGCTTTGTATAGGCCAACTGAGACTCAAAAGCTTGCTTATAATCACCTTTTTTGACACTAATATCCTTATGATACTCGAAGTAAACCAGGCGTTCCTTTTTTAAATTGTTCTTGCTTATCAGCGAATCAGCCTTCTGAAAATAGTACTCCGACATTTTATTATCTGGATTATCTTCAAAATACGCGAGGGCAAGGTTCAGCATATTTCGCGATTGCTCAGAAACGGAACCTATTAACTTGTTAATTTCCAGCGCATCTAAAAAATACTTTTCGGCCATGTTGTATCGATGCTGATCAAAATATATAAGGCCAATATTATTCATTGTATAGGCTTCCCACTGCTTATTCTGTAAAGTTCTGTTATGCTCCATTGATTGCCTGTACACTTCCAGGGCTTCCTGGTACTGCCCTCTGAATCGATACACTGTTCCAAGATTGTTCAATAAACCCAGGAGCAATAATTTATCGTCGGTTTTATCTGCCAATGCAATACCTTCTTTGAAATATCGGAGTGCATCTTCATTTCTATTGATGGTGCGGTACATCCAACCGATGTTGTTGAGTTCGCGTGCCTTTTCGTTATAGTTTTTTAAAGAGTCGAAAATACCCAGCGATTCAAAAAAGTGCTTTGTCGAATTTTCTATTTCATCAAGAAAATAAAAAGCGACTCCGATCCTGTTTTTCGCTTTTCCCACCAAAACATAATCCCCGGCGGCCTGCGCCTCCTTTTCTGCATTCCGTGCATAATCGAGAGATTGAACCGGATCCCTGCTTTCATAAAACTTTGACAGTTGCAAAAATATCTCAATCCTTTCTGCAGGATGAGCCGATTCCAATGCACTTTTCAAGCTATCGGCTTCGTCAGCCATGGAGGAGTGGGCAGGAAGAATCGCGACCACCATGGAGAACATTAAAATGCAAAGGCCGTTGCGTAGCATTAATTGTATGGCTTCAAAATTTAATTTGTTTAAAAAACATCAAATTTGCTTTTAAAATTGATAAAGGCAATAGTAATTCGCTGACATTTTCACCCGGGTATTTCAATAATCATTCAATAAGAACATCATGTTGGTTTTCAAATTCGGTGGCGCTTCCGTAAAAGATGCTGATTCCGTTCGCAATGTTGTCCAAATTCTAAAATCATATAAAACCCAAGTCGTCGTGGTGATCTCTGCCATGGGCAAAACGACCAACCTGCTGGAACGGGTGGTGGAAAAATACGTGACGCGTGATAAACCGGGCCTTGCCACGGAAATCCAGGCCCTGATGAAGTATCATTTCGACATACTCGATAAGCTCTTTGAAGATAAAACGCATCCTGTATTCAACGACATCAACGAGATGTTTGAAAACCTGGAATGGGAAACTACCAAAGAGCCATCGCTCAACTACGACCATGACTACGACCAGATCATTTGCTACGGCGAATTGCTCTCCAGCAAAATCATGGCACATTACCTCCAGTTCCAGTCATTGAAAGCTGAATGGATCGATGTTCGCTACTCCATAAAGACAGACAACACCTACCGCGAGGCAAAGGTGGACTGGGTGAGAACGTACGAACTCGCTAATCAGCATTTTCAGTTTGGGAAAAACCAGATTCTGGTAACGCAGGGATTTCTCGGATCCACCATAGACAATATCACTACAACGCTGGGCCGTGAAGGTTCTGACTATACAGGCGCTATTCTGGCGCATGTGCTGAAAGCCGAATCGCTAACCATATGGAAAGACGTCCCCGGAGTGCTCAACGCCGATCCGAAATGGTTTGATCAAACTGTGTTGCTACCTGAACTCTCCTATCTTGATGCCATTGAGTTGGCGTACTATGGCGCCAGTGTTATTCACCCAAAGACCATCAAACCGCTGCAGAACAAAAATATCAATCTGCACGTCAAATCGTTTAAAAACCCTGAAGCGGATGGTACGGTGATCAATAATATAGTTTACGATAAGCTGGTACCTTCCTTTATCTTCAAGATGGACCAGGTGCTTATCCGGATTTCACCGGAAGATTTCTCCTTCATCGCTGAGGACAATCTGCAGACTATCTTTGGAATACTTTCGAAAAATCGGGTGAGGATAAACGTAATGCAGAATACCGCCATGAAGTTTGTGATCTGTGTCAATAACGATAAGCGCAAATTGCCCGGCGTGATCGATGAACTGGAGGCCAATTTCAAGGTGAGTTATGAAACCGGCCTGGAGTTGATCACCATCCGCTATTTTGACCAATCCACCATCGACCGGGTGATGCTCAACAAAGAACTCCTGCTCGAGCACCGCGATAAGAAGAATGTTCAGTTAGTGGTGAGAGATCGCGGATAGGCCTATCCGACTAACTTCGGGTCTTCAACGGCCTTAATACAGCTAATGGGTATTTTTCATTTTTTCCAGGGTAATATCCCCTCCACCTTTAGTTCAATGGCGTAGAGGCCCGTGCGGCAGGTCATGAAGAGTGTTTTTCCATCTTTGCCACCAAAAGCGAGATTTGCTGGTACTTCCGGTGGGGCTATGGTACCAATATGTTCGCCCTTCGGATTTATTACCAAGACGCCTCCCGGGCCTGTGAAATAGCAATTCCCCTTTGAATCGACTTTGATACCATCGGGTCCACCCTGCCCTTTTAATTCTGACGCATCGAAAAATAGCTGTTTATCTTTCAACATTCCATTTTCTGCCAATTCATACCGATAATACAATTTACGGCTACCATCCGAGTCGGTCACGTACAGGTACTTTTCATCCGGTGAAAATGCAAGTCCATTCGGAAGTTTAAGTGCATTGTCGAGTAGCGTCAGGTTGCCGCTTTTGAGGATAAAAACACCCTGGAAATCCAGCTCCTTCGCGGGATCATCAACACCTTTGGCCAAACCCCATGGAGGATCAGTAAAGAAAATCGTGCCATCTGATTTTACCACCACATCGTTCGGACTATTCAACCGCTTTCCGCCAAACTGCCTGGCCAGGGGCGTAAAATTTCCAGCCAGGTCTGCTTTCAGGATTTGCCTGGCGCCATGCTGACAAATAATCAGATTCCCGGAAAGATCAAAAGTCAGCCCATTGCTCCCCTGGCCTGTTATTTCATCCTCCGACCCAACAAAGCCGCTATTTTCCAGGTAAACACTGACGCCCTGTCCGGGCACGTATTTCATGATTTTGTTGGCGGGAATGTCGCTGAAAAGAAGATAGCCGTCCGGATGCCATAGTGGCCCTTCGATAAACAGAAATCCATCAGCCAGCTTTTCGATTTTCGCGTCGCCGGAAACGATGGAGTTCATGGCGTTTTTGAGGACAATCACATTTCCGGGAGATTGTGCCGCAACCCACATACTAACCATTACGGCGCCAATGGTTAAAAAAAACTGCTTAAAATCCATGCGTTGAGGTGGTTTATTATTCACCTAAAAATAGAAAATGGAATTGCTACTTAAAAGATTTCCCTCATAAAACTGATTCTGCCAGTGCATTTTCAGTACTAAACTCCCTGAATTTTTCGTCGAGTTTTTCCTTGCCGGCTTTCTCACCTGAAATGATGAGAATGCGGTGCTTCCAGGTAACGGATGCCCCAGCTTCAAGTTTATAGTCCAACTCTTCCTTACCTTCGCTGAATACCTTCTGACCCAGTGGATTAGCTGCAAAAAGTCCATACGTTCTCGCGTGCCAGTAGGTGGGATAACCAACATTTGTCGGATGATCAAAAACAACCAGCGAAATATCCTCATCGCCAATCGTGCTGGTAAGATTCACCCAGTCAGCACGCTTTGCCCAGACATCGCCGCCGGTGACACCGTGACTGTTGACATACAAACCATTGACACCTTTATTGTTAAGGGTTGGCACGGCAGTAACCTTTCCTGATGCATCGGTGAATAAATCAGGCTTGTCGGATGGATGCTCCAGCGCCCTGGTAACCCGGATGCCCAACACACCCTCCTTATTATCCTTGAATTCTACGAGCTTATCACCTGCCGTGAGCGTTGTTATGCGGTCGATCGATCGCTCATTGGCGCTGGCACGGAAAATAAAGGTTGTGGTTTCAGTGATCAGCGCTTCACCGGTTGGAGTGTTCCACAGCATTTTTACTTCCAAAACAGCCTGATCATCACCATTTTGCATGCTTACAATTTCCTGATGGACGATGGTGCCGTACTTATGCCTGTCTTCTATATCGATAGAATCGGAATTATTCCAGAAATCCAGCCCGTTCACATCACCGTAATTGAACCAAAGACCCACATGGTGTGGATGATCTACTCGCTCGCCGGGAGTTGGTTCCAATGGAAATCCTCGGGTGATTTTTGTGCCTCGGGACGTTTTCAGCGGATAAAGCACTGGTTTTTTTATGGTTGGCGGATACATATATGATGTGAAAAGCTCACCATCGACCATCACGTCAACTTTGGTTTCGGCATCATTTCTAATGAGTTGTATCTTTTGGGATGGTGCTTTTTCACTTTCAGCTACATCCGACTTTTTTGCAGTGCAGGCACTTAGATATACTAATGCGATTACGATCGCGGCTGCGATAAAAGAATTATTATACTTCTTCATAATAGTTGTTTTTAAGGTACTGATTCATATACTCCGGCCTATGGACTTTTTACTATTTTTCACATGAATTAATTGGGTTGAATAGCAAAACATCGGGCTCAGGTAATCACGGCTACTGAACAAAACTATTAAGAAATCAGCGCAGTAAAAAATAATTGAGATCAAAAGCGCACACGTTTGCATCTAAAATTCAACAAATCAGATAACTCTTTATTTTACATCCCTGCAAAAGCCGCCTATCTTCGCACTCATTATGAAAGAGATTTTAACCGGTACAAGCCTGGAATTAACTGAATTGGTGACAGTCGATAAAAGCGCCAGCGCTATTGGATCTGGATTACTGGAAGTTTACAGTACACCTTCCATGATAGCACTGATGGAAAAAACAGCTTTTCATTGCCTTGAACAATTTCTGCAAGATCACGAATCATCGGTAGGCGGCGAAGTAAACATCAGGCATCTGAAACCCACCGCCATAGGACAAACAGTACGCTGCACAGCTGTCATCACGGCTGCAACGGAGAAAAAGGTGACTTTCGAAGTTCGGGTATTTGAAAATGACGCTCTGATAGGAAAGGGCACGCACACTAGGTTTGTGATTGATAAAGAGGCATTTAAAAAAGTTTTGTCAACAACATAACTCCACTACTATGAAACTACAATTTATCACCGCGGTGTTTCTGATCTGCGCTATTTATTCCTTCGGACAATCTAATGAGAGAAGTATCCTGGCAAATTCGCGCTACATCGATGTTACAGGCTCTGCCGAGCGCGAAATTGACCCGAATCAGATCACCGTTTCCATCGCTTTGAAAGAATATGAGGAAAACAAGTCGAAGGTTTCCATTGAGGCGTTGGACAAAGATTTTCAATCTGCTGTTTCAAAATCCAGAATCCAAAAGGACCGTATTTCCATCGCAAAGCTCTCTATAAATGCTATCACACAGAAAAAACGTGACAGAGAAGCATTTGCAGAAAAAGTTTACCTCATCAGGTTTTCTGATTCTGAAGATTTAATGGCTTTCATGAAGAATCTTAGCGGCATCACTATCGAACGGTTTTATATTGTGGAATTGACCCATACCGACATCGTCAAATATCGGCTTGAATTAAAAATACAAGCATTGAAGGCCGCTGAATACAAAGCCGAACAGTTACTAAGTGCAGTTGGCGCGAAAAAGGGGAAACCACTAATTATTAGCGAATTAGATCCTATTCAAAATCCCTGGATGCCGCAAGATATTTATTCAAATACCATGATGTCTCGTGAAATGCCTGTGGAAGAAGAAGGTGGATTCAGCATTAAAAAAATAAGTCTGCGGTATGAAATCAAAGCCTTATTTGAAATCGAATAAATGTGCCTGTCAGAAATTTAAAAATCATTGACATTCATATCCTCTCATTCGATCGATTTTGAAGCTAAAAAGGTATATTTGAAGGTTAAAAGCCTATAATGCATTGAATGTTAACCAGATTAAAGCGAAAATAGAAGAGTATAAAGCGCTGGGCAAAACGCTCTTTACGAGTTCTTCTTTTCAGACGCACAGCATCCCTCTGTTGCATATCCTGAGTCAGATCGACCGGACAATCCCAGTCTATTTTCTCAATACCGGCTACCACTTTCCCGAGACCCTGACTTTCAAAGACCAGATTGCCAATATGCTAGGTCTCAACCTGATAAATTTAAAGCCAGAAACACCTAAGGTAATGCAACTTGATCCGGATGGGAAACTGCTTTTTACTTCCGACCCGGAACATTGCTGTTTTCTGAATAAAACCCAGCCCATGGAGCGGGTAATGCTCCAATACGATGTATGGATCAATGGCATTCGCGGCGATCAAAACGCAAATCGAAGTGCTATGCAATCCGAACAGACCGCGAAGCATGGCATCATCCGGTTTCATCCGATCATCGACTGGAAAAATAAGGAAATTTACGAATATCGGATGAAGTACAATCTGCCCGAGCATCCACTGGAAAGCAAAGGATACCTGAGCATTGGATGTGAGCCATGTACCCGAAAACTGGACCCCGAAATGGATGCCCGCGAATCCAGATGGTACGGACTGAACAAAACAGAATGCGGAATTAATACAGACCTGGTAAATAATTGATATGCGGATACTAATCACTGGCGGAGCCGGATATGTTGGCACGGTGCTCACGAAAAGCCTGGTTTTGCTGCCAGAGGTAGAAAAAATCATCATATACGACAATCTGAGCCGCAAAAATTCCAACCTCTTTCTTGGAGACAGGCTGGTAAATTCAGAAAAAGTCCAGTTGGTCGTTGGCGACATTCTCGATTCAAGAAAACTGAAGAGTGTCCTGGACAATGTTGACGTAGTTTATCATCTTGCTGCGAGGGTGAGTACACCTTTTGCCAATGTCGATGCGGATTTTCATGAGCAGGTCAACCATTGGGGTACGGCCGAACTTGTGAGCGCCGTTGAGGAATCCAACGTGAACAAATTTATTTTTACAAGCAGCACGTCTGTTTATAGCAACTCCGAAGATCTGATTGGTGAAGATCGACTCCCGGAGCCAAAGACATTTTACGGCATCTCAAAGTACCGTGCCGAAGAGCACGTAAAACGCCTCATGAATTCGCGTCAGACATTGATATTGCGATGCGGAAACGTATATGGCTACAGCAGGAGCATGCGGTTTGACGCAGTGATAAACCGGTTCATGTTCGATGCCAATTTTATCAATCGCATCCAGATTCATGGCAATGGCAGGCAATTCAGAGCTTTTATACACGTCAATGTGCTGGTAAAAGCGCTGATCGGTTGTCTTAAAAATGAAATCCCCAGTGGAATATTTAACGTAGTTGACAAGAATATTCAGATACTGGAAATTGTTGATGATCTCAAAGAAATATACCCTTCCCTCGAATTTATCTTCATCAATCAACACCTCGATCTGCGACAAATGCATGTGGATCCCGCTTCCCGGCTCAGACAATTTGTCGATTATGAAAACACCAACACCCTCCTTGAAGAATTAGTCGATTTTAAACACGCTTTTCATTTTAGGCCTAAAGTGACTTACCCACAGAGTAAAATTTTCGATGAAATATATACGTGGGTCGCTTTTTACGGTAAAGTACAGCCCATTCTTAAAGTAAATGTTAAGTTCAGTATCGTAAGTATCTGTAAAACATATTATTATGTGCTATTTTTTTGATTTGCATGGAAAATTTTTATTCGTATCTTTTCAAAAATAAATCCTGTGTTGCATACAGGCACACTTCTGTCGACCAGCCTATTGGGACTTAATTGGCAAAGGCCCTGTATTTCTTACATCAGGATTGATAATCAGGGATTACCATAAACAGCACGGGTTACTATTATAAGTGTCAATTATGTATTTTCGACCTGAAAAATAGTGTCTGATTTGAAGATATTGAGAATAAAACATGAATTATTCATGACTTTAAACAGTTCCAAAAAGACACTTGGGGCGCAGTGGTCATGGTTACTAAAGGGATTTTTGGTCAATCAAAAGATATGATGCGAAATATAGATATTAAAGCGCTTTTCATCGGCCTGATGATGATTTGCGCAATTTTTTTTTCCAATGAGTCATACGCTCAGTGTGATATCAAGGTAGAAACCAAAGTTGAAAAGCAATCGAGTGGCGCAAATTCCAATATACTCCTGCGGGTCGATAAAGGAACGGGTTCGATTGATTTCTATCTGATTGACTTAAAAGACCCCCATAACGGTCCGGTGATGAAGGAAACAATATCTGCTTCAGCCCTGAATGACGATTTCGTAGTAAGTTTTTAATAACGTAAAGCCTTCTACGTATACGATACAGGCGATTCAAAATCGCGATTGCCAGGTGACCGTTGGTGGTGTCGGAGGTATTACCGTTTCAGCAAATTAACAGGTGTACAAGATGAAGAAGCTATTTTTTATATTATCCCTGTTCCTTTCCAGCGGTTTAATCACTGTTCAGAAAGTGCAGGCACAATGCCCCACCCTGGACCCTTCGGTTGGAACCAGCCCCATTTTTGGAGCCGGTATCGAAGTATGTTATCAGGCAGGCGGCAGTAGTGCCGACATTACGTTTACGTTTTTGAATGATGGATCTGATTTTAGCGGTTTTTTGCTTTATGACTTAGCCAACAGTAGCTTCCTTCTGCCTGGCCTCACTCCGGTTGTTTATGTTCAAACTGGTAATGTTTGGGTGGTACAGAATGTCCCCGACCAGTTCCTTGGAAAAGATGCAAGTTATGTTTTCGCAAAATTAGGCTGCGGTACGTATGGTGGATTCGGAATTAATCTTGATCCGTCAAATGAATTGCTCATCACAGATAGTAATGTTTCTATAACTAATAATACTCGTTGTATTGCGCCTTTTAACGGTGCTATCACAGTAGGAGCCACCGGCGGATATGGCACTTACACCTATTCCTGGACCGGGCCAAATGGATTTACTGCTTCAACAGCAACCATATCCAGTCTTGAACCTGGCACTTACAGTGTTATCGTGACCGACGGCCACAATTGCTCCTTCAGTAGAAATATTGATGTCGCAGATAATGCAATAAATCCAGTTGTTTCATTCAATGGATTAAATGTCAGTGGACAGTATTGTGCCACAGACGCCGTGGTAATCCTGACAGGGAGTGCGGCCCCCAATGGAACATTCGCCGGCCCGGGGATTACTGATCTTGGCAATGGCACTGCAAATTTTGACCCGGCGACTGCTGGTGCAGGTGGAAATATCGTTTATACCTATACTGATCCATTAGGATGTACCGGTAGTGCAACGCTTCCGGTAGTAGTTAGTCCGATCCCGGCCACTCCAATTGCAACAAATAATGGTCCCGCTTGTGAAGGTGATAACATAACACTCAGCACAGCTGATGTGCCAGGTGCTGCCTATGACTGGATAGGACCGAATGGATTTGTTTCGACTGTAAGAGAACCGGTCATCAGCAATATCACAGCTGCGGGAGCTGGTGTTTATTCAGTCACCGTAACTTTACTCGGATGCCCGAGCCTTGCAGGTACTACCACGGTCGTGGTGAATCCGTTACCAGCAACTCCGACAGCGTCCAACGATGGGCCTGTTTGCGAAGGGGGAACAATTCAATTGAGCACGCCTGCTGTCGGTGGAGCTACCTATGCATGGACCGGACCTAATGGATTTTCATCAAATCTCCAGAACCCAACCATTACCAATATCACTGCCGCCGGTGTCGGGAGTTTATTCTGTCACCATCAATAATGGCACTTGTACCAGTCTGCCGGGAACTACCACCGTTGTGGTCAATCCGATCCCGGTAACACCATCGGCTTCCAATAGCGGGCCTGTCTGCGAAGGCGGGAATGTGACCCTTCAGCACCCCTGCTGTGGTCGGCGCTACCTATGCCTGGACTGGACCCAATGGATTTTCATCCAATCTCCAGAATCCTGTCATTAACAGTATCATTGCTGCTGATGCCGGTGTCTATTCAGTCACTGTCACACTTACTCGGATGCCCGAGCCTTGCAGGTACTACAACGGTCGTGGTGAATCCAATCCCGACCACTCCGACGGCGTCTAACGATGGACCTGTTTGCGAAGGTGCGAATGTGACGCTCAGCACTCCCGCAGTTGTCGGCGCTACCTATGCCTGGTCCGGGCCTAATGGATTTTCATCCAATCTCCAGAACCCTGTCATTAACAGTATCACTGCTGCGGGAGCTGGTGTTTATTCAGTCACCGTAACATTACTCGGATGCCCGAGCCTTGCAGGTACTACCACGGTCGTGGTGAATCCGTTACCAGCAACTCCGACAGCGTCCAACGATGGGCCTGTTTGCGAAGGGGGAACGATTCAATTGAGCACACCTGCTGTCGGTGGGGCTACCTATGCATGGACCGGACCTAATGGATTTTCATCCAATCTCCAGAACCCAACCATTACCAATATCACTGCCGCCGGTGCGGGAGTTTATTCTGTCACCATCAATAATGGCACTTGTACCAGTCTGCCGGGAACAACCACCGTTGTGGTCAATCCGATCCCTGCAACACCAGCGGCTTCCAATAGCGGGCCTGTCTGCGAAGGCGGGAATGTGACCCTCAGCACTCCTGCTGTGGTCGGCGCTACCTATGCCTGGACAGGACCCAATGGATTTTCATCCAATCTCCAGAACCCTGTCATTAATAGTATCACTGCTGCGGATGCCGGTGTTTATTCAGTCACTGTCACTTTACTCGGATGCCCGAGCCTTGCAGGTACTACCACGGTCGTGGTCAATCCGATCCCGGCCACTCCGACGGCGTCCAACGATGGACCTGTTTGCGAAGGTGCCAATGTGACGCTCAGCACTCCGGCGATTGTCGGCGCTACCTATGCCTGGACCGGGCCCAATGGATTTTCATCCAATCTCCAGAACCCTGTCATTAATACTATCACTGCTGCAGGAGCTGGTGTTTATTCAGTCACTGTCACTTTACTCGGATGCCCGAGCCTTGCAGGTACTACCACGGTCGTGGTGAATCCGTTGCCAGCAACTCCAACAGCGTCCAACGATGGGCCTGTTTGCGAAGGGGGAACGATTCAATTGAGCACACCTGCTGTCGGCGGGGCTACCTATGCATGGACCGGACCTAATGGATTTTCATCCAATCTCCAGAACCCAACCATTGTTAACATCACTGCCGCCGGTGCGGGAGTTTATTCTGTCACCATCAATAACGGAACTTGTACCAGTCTGCCGGGAACTACCACCGTTGTGGTCAATCCGATCCCGGTAACACCATCTGCTTCCAATAGCGGGCCTGTCTGCGAAGGCGGGAATGTGACCCTCAGCACTCCTGCTGTGGTCGGCGCTACCTATGCCTGGACAGGACCCAATGGATTTTCATCTAATCTCCAGAACCCCGTCATTAATAGTATCACTGCTGCGGATGCCGGTGTTTATTCAGTCACTGTAACATTACTCGGATGCCCGAGCCTTGCAGGTACTACCACGGTTGTGGTTAGTCCGATCCCGGCCACTCCGACGGCGTCTAACGATGGACCTGTTTGCGAAGGCGCGAATGTGACGCTCAGCACTCCGGCGATTGTCGGCGCTACCTATGCCTGGACCGGACCCAATGGATTTTCATCCAATCTCCAGAACCCTGTCATCAACAATATCACTGCTGCGGGAGCTGGTGTTTATTCAGTAACCGTCACTTTGCTCGGATGCCCGAGCCTTGCAGGTACTACCACGGTCGATGTGAATCCGAAACCAGCCCTCATTACCATAGCAGGAAATATAAATCCAGCCTGTCAGGCAATCGGGGAAGTTTACAGTGTGGTTGGTGGTCAGCCGGGGTCAACTTATGCCTGGTCGGTGCCGCTTGGCGCAACCATTATCGGAGCAATCACAGGGCCTTCTATCATAGTTGATTTCGGTCTTAATAATGGCAATGTAACGGTCATTGAACAATCCTCAACCGGATGCTTTGGCGATCTGGCATCTTTGGCCGTCAATCTTCAGGCCTGCCCGTTTACTGCGGATTTTGTAACTGACCTCAACATTCAGTGCATTAATGGCGCCATCCTCTTTACGGATGCCTCTTCTGCGCCAATTGGAACCAACTATGTGTGGGACTTTGGCGCCGGAGCTTCGCCGGCAACGGCTAATACACCAGGACCTCATTCGGTAACGTACAGCACAAGTGGTGTAAAATCCATCACTTTAACTATTACAGATGGCGTTCAAACTGATCAGATCACGAAGAATGTCACGATCAATGATCTTCCAACCGCAACCCTGACGGGTGGCGAAACGATTTGCCCGGGCGGTGCCGCTTTATTAAATGTGGCATTGACAGGTGTGGGACCGTGGAGCTTTACCTATAATGATGGAAGCTCAGATATCACCATTCCAATAAATTCTTCACCATTCGCGCTCAATGTGAGCCCGGTTTCTTCTACCACTTACTCTGCTGTCGCTGTTTCAGATGCATTGTGTAATGGAACCGTCTCAGGTAGCGCATTGATCGACGTAAGTCCCGCGAAGGTGGTCACTATCAGATTGGATTCAATATCTGGTTCACCCAACACCCAGGTGAAAGTTCCAGTCAGACTTATCGATTTTCAGGATTTTGTTTCTATGCAATTCACGATTCGCTGGGATCCCGATCTTCTGACCTACAATTCGATTCAGGACAACCTGCTTCCCGGAGCTTCATTCGGAGAAACCGGCGTAGCAAGCGGAACACTTAATTTTAGTTGGAATACGCTCAGCGATACCACCATCGCAGATAGCACCGCGATTTTTGCGATATCCTTTAATATTGCCAATACAGTATGTACCGACGCACCAGTTTCTGTGGATGGTTCAGTAACACCCATTGAAGTTGCTGATGAAAATCTATGTATTGCGACGGTGAATGTGTTTAATGGTAATGTCGATATTCAGTCAGTTGCCACGATTTCAAGCAATGTCGGCAACACGATTTGTTTTGGAGATCAGGTGTTATTTACCGGATTACCGGGAGGCCAGTCTCAATATGACTTCTATCTGAATGGTGTGCTGGCGCAAAGTGGCGCAAATAGTATTTATCTCAATAGCGCTCTAGCTGATCAGGATTCTGTAAATGTAATAATACGTGACATCCAGGGTTGCACATTGGCTGCCAATGGTATTGTCATGGATGTACAACAAATCCAAATCACACCAACTATCACGGACATTACAGTCTGCGGCGGAACTGACGGTGCCATCGCCATTGTCGTAAGCGGCGGATCGGGTGATTACTCCTATCTGTGGACAGGGCCTTCCATTTCTACTCCAACTGCTCAGAACCAGGCCAGCTTGGGTCGGGGTTTCTATTCCGTCACGGTTATCGACAACGTGAGTGGATGTAGAGAAAGGCTGGATATTGAATTGAAAGAGCCAGTGAACTTCACGCTTTCTGCTACCAAATCGGATGTGACGAGCACAGGCGGCAACGATGGCTCCATTAATCTGACGATTACCGGCGGTACCGGGCCTTTTACCATATTGTGGACAGGTCCAAATGGTTTTACTTCATCAAACTCAACGATCAATGGCCTATTTGCCGGCACCTACACTGCGACTGTCAGAGATGATGGCGAGGGATGTACCGATGGTATAGCCATTGAAATACTGCAACCACTCAATGCACTTATTCTGAATGCTACCAAGACGGACGTGACTTCTTGTGGCGCTATGGATGGGACGATAAACCTGATCATCAATGGTGGCAGCGGCAGTTACCTGATTTCATGGGCCGGACCGAATTCCTTCACCTCAAATAATCAGAACTTATCTGGCCTGGAAGGCGGCTTGTATATCGCGACAGTGATCGACCAGGTCACTACGCTAACTGCTCAATGGACAGTGCAGTTGGACGAGCCGCTGAGCTTCAGCGCCTCAGCAAGTACCACCGACATTTCAACCTGCGGAGGAACGGATGGAAGCATCAATCTGACGGTGACCGGTGGGTCTGGGAATTTTGCATATTCATGGAAGGATCTTAGCGGCTTAGGCTTTACCTCTTCCAGCCAGGACATTTCGGGTCTTTCCATTGGACTATATCGCGTAGTTATCGCAGATAATATTACCGGATGTATCGATTCACTTGAAGCCAGAGTTGGACGACCCGCTATTTGCGATCAGCCTTGCGGATTGCATGTAGAGTCCACAACCAATAATACTTCATGTCCTGATACTGAGGATGGCGTTGCTGTGATCAACATTATTTCCGGCGGATCGGGCCCTGGTAATTATTATGTGAGTTTAGATTCCGGAAAAACTTTTGTTCCATTTGAAGGATTGGATATAACAGCCATAGTAGATCGTGGTCAGGGCAGCTATCTCTATATAGTAAAAGACACCGTGACCGGTTGCAGGGATACAACGGTAGCCAATGTTGGGGTATCGACAAACCTGATGGCAAATATCTCAGTTGACGATGCCGGATGTCTCGGTAATGATGGTACTATAACTTTCAATGTTTCCGGAGGTGTGGTCCCATTCGAAGTTGTATTGATAGATTCGGTTGGCAATGCCACTGTTAAATCCGGAACGGGATTCTTCCAGTTCATGAACCTGACAGCAGGAAGCTATTTCTATACCGTGAAAGAACAATCGGGCTGTACTATTGTGGCATCCGACTCCATAGAACTTGGTATTGATTGCGTGAGCGGTTGCACGTCCCTCATCGCCACAGCCAGAAATTTCGTTGATGCAACCTGTGCATCCGACCCCAACGGCCAGGCGATAATTGATGTTTTAGGGTGGTTCAAGTCCCTATGAATATACCGTCGATGCTGTAAACTGGATACCATTCATTTCCGGAAACGTGATCAATAAACTCCCGCCAAACGGTATTTACAATATTTCCATCAGACAGGATTCGGCTAATGCTACATGTCGCACTGATGTGTCGGTTGAAATCTATGGCCCCGCGGCAATTATTTTGACATCTCCGATTTACACTACCACAAAGGCAAGTTGTAATATCAATGATGGCGCTGTAAAAGTTGGTAAGATTACCGGTGGCAATGTTCCATACAGCTACCAGGTTGATGGTTCGTTCGTTGTTTTACCTGCCGATTCGATCCTGACAGGTCTTACGGCCGGAAACCATATCCTCACGGTGCTTGATGCTGTTGGGTGCAGTGAAGATTTCACCTTTAGGGTGGATTCTCCGGGCGCCATTATCGCAGATGCCACCGAGGTGCCCGTTAGCTGTACTTCTATTTTCCTAAAGGCTGGAATAAGAGTCGAGGTCGATTTGGCAGCTACCACATTACCAGGTCCGTTCGAAGCATATATTGCAACCACTGCCGATCCGGACAATGGTACGGTTTATCAGATTCCGGATAATGGAATCCGCACAATCCTGAACCTTGAAAAGGACTTTTATAATGTTACCGTACGGTCATCGCTCAATACAGGATGTACCTATTCGGAAGCGCTCTCCGTATTTAGCGGCGCTTATCCGGTGAGCTTCGACATCGTCGAATACGATACCATCGTAAGTTGCAGAAACAGTACTGGCGCTATTACCATCGGAAACGTGAAAGGCGATCCGGCAGCTCCATTCATTGTTCAGCTTATCAGCGATCAGAATATTATACTCGACACGTATAATCTCACGATCTACGAGCTGGAAGGCGGATTTACGATTGATGAAAACAATTCTGAAAACCTTCTTCCGGGAAGTTATTACATCAAGATGATTCAAAACCAGGCTGAATGTCCTGATGTTCAAGCAACTTCAAGTCTGGTCACCATCAATAATCCACTGGGCGATCTCGGGTTTGAAATCCTTGAAGATATGGTTTCCCTCTCTGACAGACCAACAGGATATATTATTGGTGAAGTGATGCCGAGTGGCGGGACTCCATACGAAGCGCTGATCCAACTTGTAGAGCCTGTGTTTGAAATGAACATCAGTGAAATCATTGATTTCAATAACAAGCGGGATTGGATGCCTGTGGATAATGCAAGTAATAACCAAAATCTCTTTGTGGTAAGATTCGACTCACTATATGCCGGGTTGTATGAAATTACAGTAAGAGATTCCTACGGCTGCGAGTTCATACTGGAGCACAGTATCGACTTCGATGCAACCGTATTCATCCCGAATATATTCACTCCAAACGGTGATGGATACAATGATGATTTCTACATCAGGAATCTTCCTGAAACTGGTACTGAGGTGATTATTTCAAATAGAAACGGTGCCACGGTATATCAATCGAAAAATTATACCTATGATAATTTATGGGATGGCGGAAGTGAAGCCGATGGCGTCTACTTCTATCGGGTGATTATGCCAAACGGCGATTCATTCAAAGGCTGGGTAGAAAAATGGGGCGCTGTGAAGCCTTAGATTTCCATAAGGAATTTTAACGTATCCACATTATCGGCATAGTCCATGACATCGGGAGTCTGGGCTGTGCCGAATTTGTTTGTGCCATCCAGTAATCCATCTTTGCAGACGATGCATTGAAGCTTATCACTCACGGAAGACAATTGCACTTTCAAATCGTCATGGCTGGAATAGTATGAATAATAAACTACCGCCAGCGGCGACACCAGCCGGTTGCTTTCCACAAATAATGCGAAGCCATTGTCCTGGAAAATCTGCATATTCATTATCATGATGGATCGCTGATAATGATAGTTATTCGCGTATTTATGGTGATCCGCCAGGTGCGTGTAGCCCGTCCAATGTTTAAAGAGTACTTCAATAGGCTGTCCTTCCGGCAAAAATATTTTTGATACGTTACGGCAACCCATGCCGAAATAGGTGAAAATGTCATCTCCCAGCGCTACCAACTCAGCATCAGTTTCATGTCCCGTGAGCACCGCTACCGAAGTGCGGTTCTTTCTGATAATATGAGGATATTTAGAGAAATAGTATTCAAAATACCTGGACGTATTGTCACTTCCCGTGGCGATCACGGCATCAATATCTTTTAAACGATCCACGAAAAATATTCGCTTTTGATATTCCGGCTCTGCTTCAATCAGTTTCTTTGCGACGAATTGAATCAATACCTCATCCTGGCTGCTCAACTTAGCAACCAGCGAATGCCCGCTAAGCAGCACACAGATTAAATCATGTATTCCTACCATCGGGATATTCCCGGCCATAACTACACCGACTCGTTTTGGCTGGGGATTTTTCAAATCATAATTAGCCGCCCAGGCTTCAAGCTTTTCTTCCTGGAGATAACGCAATAACCCGCGCCAGGCGAGATTTAAATTACTGTCGGTAAACCACGGATTATAGTACTTCGATTTCTCGAAGAGTTCTTCCTTTTCCTCCTGAGGCAGGGTTGCCAGGCGTTTGCCCAGAGCCAAAAATGCATTTATCCTTCTTCTTAAATCCAACTTTATTTATACCTTTGAAACGTCTGTTTTTTTTGGCAAACATACTATATTAAGATTAGTTATACCGTTTATAAAACCTAAAGTTGTACCACTATGGCTATAATGATTACTGACGAATGTATAAACTGCGGAGCATGCGAACCGGAATGCCCAAACACAGCTATATACGAAGGTGGAGTGGAGTGGACCTGGGGTGGAGGAACCACGCTGGAGTCAGTAGAACTGCAAGATGGGGCCATCTTAACTGCTGATACTGCCCAAGACCCGATAGCTGAGGAGTTTTTATTATATCGTTTTCAATAAATGTACCGAATGCAAGGGATTTCATGAGGAACCACAATGCGCAGCCGTATGCCCTGTTGATTGCTGCATCCCCGATCCTGACCACGTGGAAAGCGAAACTGAACTGTTAGAAAAACAGGCCTGGCTGCACAAATCGCGATAGGAAATCCAAGCCCTCTTCCTTGACGAAAGCATATTATCGCATCTTACTCCGCTTAATTAAATAAGCAGACAAAATTCTGTTGAGGTTTTCGTTGATATCGGCTTCTATGAAGTCGATTTTGAACTGACCGCACTTAATCGCCAGATCCTGAAAATAGCTTTTGGTTCGTTCCCGGTATATTTCGCGAACCTGGACTGGGAACAATTTCATTTTGTTGTTGGTCTCGAGATCGATGAATTGGTATGGGCGATCTTCAAATTCAAATTCCAGTTCTGTCTTTTTATCAGTGACATGAAATAACAATACTTCATGGTTATTATACTTCAAATGGTGCAATCCATTCAGAAGTTCCTGAACCTGCTCCCTGTTGTCAAACATATCACTGAAAATCACTACCAGGGAACGCTGATGGATTGAATTGGCGATCAGGTGCAATACATCTGGAATACTTGTTCTCCTGGTCTTTAATCGGTCCGGTGACTGCAATAAATTATCCAGATTCAGGAAAACCTTGTGAAGGTGGCTGTTGGTGGATTTTACGGCTGTTTGAGATTCTATGTCTTCTGAAAATGTCGTAACTCCAAATGCATCACGCTGCCGCTGCAGAAGGAACGACAAAGTAGCTGCCGCCATAACGCTGAAGGTGATTTTGCCCTGGCTCTCCTTCGGATAATACATCGATGAGGAGTTATCGATAAGAATGGTACACCGTAAATTCGTTTCCTCTTCGTATCGTTTGGTATAAAGCCTGTCTGTTCTGGCATAGACTTTCCAGTCAATGTCCTTGGTGCTTTCACCAGTATTGTACAGCCTGTGCTCGGCAAATTCAACTGAAAATCCATGATATGGTGATTTGTGCAGGCCTGTGATGAAGCCCTCGACAAGCTGCCTGGCCAGCAACTCCAGATTGCCCAATTCCCGCATTTTCTGTAAGTCAAGAATCATGGTGCAAAATAAGCACTTGTCCTCGATTGACCCGGCGGAGAATCCCTTTTTTACGGTTGTTATCAGAAAGCAGTAGATTTACCATCAAGTAAATTAGTCCAATAATTTGCATCAAAATAAATCATTGTTTTATATTTATCAGAGATTAAACAGATACTTGCTTAATTTTTTAGGATATACTGATCAAAATACTACGAGCTGTGGAAGAGAACAAGGAGAACGCCAAAGGGGAAATATACACCCAACGTGTGAAAGCCGGTAAAAGAACCTATTTTTTCGATATTAAAGCCACCCGATCAAACGATTACTATCTTACGATTACCGAGAGTAAACGTCGGTACAAAGAAGACGGTTACTTTTATGAAAAACATAAAATATTCCTGTATAAGGAAGATTTTAAAAAATTCGTCGAGGCCCTCAATGGAAGCATCGACCATGTAAAAAATGAACTATTGCCAGAGGTAGATTTCGACCAGTTCGACATTGTGGAGAGAGACCACGAAGAAGACACTGAAAAGGATTCAGGCCTGAAATGGGAATAGTCCAAAGAAACACAATAAAAGGCCCTTGGATTAACTGAGGGCTTTTTATTTAGAAACCGAACAAGTGCCATGAAAAATTCAGCCAAAACTATTTCAGTAGTAATACTTGGTGTCTTGATATTCTTTTTTCTTGCCTGGTATTTTTCTAATATCTTTTTCTATTTCGTTATTTCCATGGTTCTGGCCACGATCATGAGGCCATTGACAAACTACCTTTCCAAGCAGCAGATTTTTAATTTTCGCGTTCCCAGAGCTATGGCCATCCTCTTGTCTTTTAGCCTGCTAATTCTATTAATATCCATTTTTATTACTTTGTTTCTTCCGCTCGTTTACGACCAGGTGCAGATACTTTCAGTTGTCAACCTGGACTCTCTTGTTGTACGACTCAATACGCCTGTCCTATGGATTGAAAACAATTTATTGCGGTACAACCTGGGCAATTACAACGAAGGATTCCTTATGGAAGGCCTTAAGAAATCATTGAGTAAGCTGATTTACGAGATAGATATTACGGCCATTATTGAGAACCTGCTTTTCTTCACGGGGAATTTCTTTATCGGACTGATGGCCGTGGTGTTTATCACATTTTTCCTGCTATTCGAAAAAGGGCTGGTGAGAAAACTAATCATACGGCTTATCCCCAATGAGTATTTCGAAGTAACAATCGCCGGTTTGTATAAGGTTGAAAAACTGCTATCAAATTACCTGCTGGGTTTGCTGTTTCAAATGACAGCTATTTTCACTATTTCCTTTGCCGGACTTAGTTTTGTGGGAATAAAATACGCCGCATCGATATCCCTCTTTGCGGCGGTTATCAACCTAATTCCCTATATGGGACCACTTTTAGGGTCAATTTTCGCCGTGGTCATAGGATTTTCAACAGCGGGGTTGCAAGTCTTCGACAGCAATGAATATATAATCCTGGCAGTCAAAATCCTGACTGTATTCGGCATTATGAAACTTATTGACGATATGGTGCTTCAGCCACTCATTTTCTCTAAAAGCGTGAAAGCGCATCCGTTGGAAATATTTATTATTATCTTTGCCGGCGCAACGCTGGCGGGTGCAGTAGGAATGATCATCGCTATACCCGCATACACCATAATCAGAGTTTTTTCAATGGAAGCCTTAAAGGCTTATAAAAGTTATCAGATTTTCAAAATATAGCATATGTCATTAAAGTGTGGTATAGTCGGTTTGCCGAATGTTGGCAAATCCACGCTTTTCAATTCTCTTTCATCAGCCAGAGCTGAAGCCGCCAATTTTCCATTTTGCACTATCGAGCCAAATATCGGAATCATAACGGTTCCGGACGAGCGCCTCGATATTCTCACGGCGCTGGTAAAGCCGGAAAAGACCATCCCAACGGTTATTGAGTTTGTTGATATCGCCGGTTTGGTAAAAGGCGCCAGCAAAGGAGAAGGCCTAGGCAATAAATTTCTCGCCAACATCCGCGAAGTAGATGCGATTTTGCATGTTGTCAGATGTTTTGAGGACCCCAATGTTGTTCATGTGGATGGCCGTATTGATCCTGTGAAGGACAAGGAAATTATTGATATTGAGCTCCAGTTGAAGGACCTTGATAGTATCGAAAAACGGATACAACGGCTTCAAAAATCTGTAAAATCCGGGGATCCTCAGATAAAAAAGGAACTGGCAATTGTTGAAAAATACAAACACACGCTTGAAGAAGGAAAAAACGTTCGTTCTTTAGATTCCGCCGAATTGGATCGAAGTGTAGTTGAAGATTTATACCTGCTCACCGACAAACCTGTAATTTATGTTGCCAATGTCGACGAAGCATCATTAGATGGCAACGAAATGACTAAAAAACTCGAAGCTATTGCCAAAGCAGAAAATGCTGAGTTAGTCATTGTTTGTGCTGCGCTGGAAGCTCAGATTGCGGAATTGGAGTCGGTTGAGGAAAAAGCAGAGTTTCTTCAGGAATATGGATTGAAGGAATCCGGGCTAAACAGGCTCATTAAAGCATCCTATCATTTGCTGGATCTGATAACATATTTTACGGCAGGCCCAAAGGAAGTGCGCGCCTGGACTATACATCGCGGCTGGAAAGCGCCTCAGGCAGCAGGTGTCATTCATTCAGACTTTGAAAAGGGCTTTATAAAAGCGGAGGTTATAAAACTTGAGAATTATCTGACCTATAAAACTGAACAGGCCTGCAAGGAAGCCGGCAAACTCGCCATTGAAGGTAAAGAATATGTAGTGCAGGATGGCGATATCATGCATTTCCGCTTCAACGTATAAAAGACTGGAATTAAGATCTCATATTCTTTGTACAATGCGGTTATTTAATTATCTTAAACCCATAGATTGTAACACGTTTCTTTTTCAATATGATGTTGCATCGTAGAATTTTAAGGCGAAGAGAACAATAATTCATTTGATTCGTTATAATTGTCGTTAATTCGACTACCTATGATGCGGTTGTTTTTTACACAGATGATTGTAGATTGAATTTTTATTAACTGATTTTTTAATATCTAATTAACTAAACCATTGAGAGTTAGAATCATATTTATCCTGAAAAACAAAGGAGCCTTTGTCCCCTTTCACCATCAATTCCTGCTTGCCCAGCTCATCAAAGGCATCATTATTAAAGGAGGTGATGAAAAATATCGCGATTACCTGCACTATAATTTTTCCGGACTTAAAGGACAGACTAAAATCAGCCGGAATGGCCTGCACTATTTCTCCAATCGTGTTACATTGGTGTTTTCATGCCTGAATAAGCAGTTTCTTGATTACGTGATCGTCGAATTATTTAAGCTGGCCAATATAGAAGTAGGCAATCTGGTACTCATTCCTGAGTCGGTTGAAATTGAGGCGAATCCAACATTTCAGGAAGAAATGAAATATATCTGTATTTCGCCGATTGTGCTGATCAAGCCCTCTTTCAACGACAGTGAGAGCAAACGCTTTATCAATCCCCAATCCGATGAGTTTTCAGATATCCTTTTCGAATCTACCATTCTCAGGATGCAGGCATTGGGCAGATATTCTGAAAGCCAGCTGGCCGGATTCTCCAAGTTTCAGCTTATCCCGGATGAGGACTACCTGCGAAAAATACATGAAACTCAGAAAAAGTTCGCACGCATTTATCCGGTTTACGACCAGGATGTGAAATACGAAGTGCGGGGATATACATTTCCATTCATTCTCTATGCAGCGCATGAAGTTCAGGAATTCGTATTTAATGAAGGGATTGGTTCTTTTACGCACAAAGGATTTGGAATGCTCGACATCGCCAATTCTGATCCTTCACAACGCACAACCCCTTACTTTAAGAACCTCAAAGACGAGGCACCTGAAGAAAAGTTACAATAGCTGAACATACCCAATCAAGACATCGGTATTCAGTAGCTGATCATGGAAATAAACGAGTATTTCATACTCGTTTATTGTTTCAAAATGGCTTCCTTCCAACAAATATGGATTATCCTTTTTTTCTGGCAAATAGTAAATAAAGTCATACAGGCCCTGCTTTAGGAGTAAATTGCCCATATACAGGCCGGTGGATTCAACATATTTCATCCTGTTAGATTCACTAAAATCCCAGTCGGTAAGTTTACCTGCGATATAGATGTCGTCATTGGTTTTTCCTTTCATATCCAAAAAGAAAAATGTGTTGATGTAATCGGTCTCTACCAGGTCATTTCCACTTTCAGTATTTTCAATGAAATACCCGCCATTCAGATCTTTGGTGATGGTATAAGGCTCCGTGCCGCGGGATTTATCAAGATAAAGGAAGGCATCTATTTGCGTCTTGCCAACATCAATGCGGTCCACATTTCTGCCGCCAAAATGGATAGACCGCAGATCAAAAAAGCGAAACTCATTACCGGCCATAAAACTGTTATCAAAGTTCAAGTGCCTGAATTCCATCTGCCGCAAATCATCCCTCACCATGGTTGGAGCAAGTCCCGTGATGATATTATCCCAGCGCTGATTTTGCCGCACGGCAACCAAAATGTCGAGATATGGATTGGAAACCGGCACACCTTTATAATCGATGGTAAAAGTAATCTGCTGGTTAGTGCGGCGCCCCGCGAGACCGGATGACATGGGCTCTCCATGGATTTTTACGCGCTGATCATAAACCATAAATCGCTTGCTGATGATGATATCGTCTATGTCCGTATCACGGTAAACGACCAGCAGATAATTGCCCGGCAGACGAACCCTGGGAAGCGGAAATGTGAAGTGCGTATAGTGAACTTTCGTCGCAACTGAAAACTCGTAGGTTTCTATTGGGAATTCATTGTATTCATAGAGAAATTGCTGGTCGGTGAGGTTGGATCGCGACCATTCGAAATCGCAATGGATTATTCTGGCTTTGTAATAATCGGCATTATCGGTATTGATTTCATCAAATTTCAAAACGAGCGGTCTTGGTTGCATCATCGAAATTGCGGCTGTACCCGGAGAATTTCCAATTGGCATACTTCCATCGAAAAGTATGGCCGTTTTTATATTTTTTTCATAAATCTTATCGATGTATTCCAAGACCTTTGCCTGGGGCTCCGCTGCTTTGGAGTGTGCGGCCAAACATATCGGGAATAACGGCAGAGTTACCAGCAGCCAGAAGCTTATATTCATGTTTCAATAATTATTAATGACAAATTGCGTAAAAATATTAAATACTTTACAACCAGCGTGCCGAACACAGTGTCATTAAAGGTAAAAAAGCCGAAATTTATCGACCTGACCGCATTTTATGCCTGAGCATAAAGAATTGATTGAAGCGTGCGTCAAAGGCGATCGCTTAGCGCAGAAGAAACTCTACGACACCTTCTCCAGAAGGATGTATGTGGTTTGTTTGCGCTATACCAAATCACAGCAGGAGGCTGAAGACGTGTTGCAGGAATCATTCATCAAGGTATTTAAAAGTCTGGCCGGATACCGGGGCGATAGTCGGTTCGATTACTGGATAAAACGGATAGTCATCAATACAGCGCTCAATAGCCAGCGAAAAAGACTGTATATGTATCCGATGGTCGATGTTGAGGATATTAAGATTGCGTCGGACAATGAGAAATCCATGTCGAACCTCCACATGGAAGAGTTACTGGCGATGATACAGGAATTGCCTTCAGGTTGCCAGGTCGTATTCAACCTGTTTGCCATAGAAGGGTATAGTCACAAGGAAATTGCGGAGATGCTGGAAGTAAGTGAAGGAACCTCAAAGTCGCAATTCTTCAGGGCAAGAAAGCTATTACAAGAAAAAATTGCAGCGGTAGAAAAACTCGAACGCTATGAAAAATTTAAGTGAAAAATCAGATTTCGAACATCTCTGGGAAAATGCGTTTTCCGAAGCAGAGATGGCGCCTTCTGATCATATATGGGATAAGATAGACGCGAGTCTGTCGAAGGAAGAGGCCGGTAAATACCGTAAAAGGGTATTTATGTACAAACTATTGGCTGCCGCCTCGATCGCTTTTGCGCTCGGCATTGGAGCATTGAGCCTGAATTATTATTCCAGGAATGAAACCCCTGCCGGTTTGGCTTCCAAAAACACCTCTCCTACTGAGCTACCACATGATAAAAACGCAAATATTTCATCTGATAATGGTTCTGAACCTAACCGCCCAATCGATGACAATGAGTCATTAACCCTCAATTCCGAAAAGAGTGTACCAAACAAGGCTTCAACTCAAGAAACCAATGATTTTGTTGAACAGCGTCTTGCACCGATTTTAAATGCTCCGTCAGAAGCACCCTAATGTCCAGGGAGCAACTACAGAAGTGTCGCTTAATAGCAGACAGGTGAATTCTATCCGGGGGTTAAGTCCCCTGGGTATTGATAGCGAAACAAGTTTGGAGCTTGTAGCCATGGCGCCTGAACATATTTATATGATACCCATAATGCCGAAAGGTGCATCGAAAAATATGCGCGATTCCCAGGGAATGAATTTCATCGCAGGCCTTGATTTTTCCACAGGATTATTCGACCCTAATTTCGGTCAGACGGCCTCCCCGGCATTCAGCAGTAGCAACGGCTTTGCGGCAATTGCCGGAACTGAGCGATTCAATGACCAGTTGGCGTCTTTCAATACTGTGAACAAAGATTTTCTTGCCGTGAGGGAGAGTGGAAAGGAAACGGCTCCTGAAGTATCATTTAGCTACGGCGCTAATGTTGGATTTAAGGTGAGTCGGCGAATAGTCCTGCAAACAGGTATCGCATACCGGAAATCCAATTCAACGACAACTTCCAGCGCATATATCGAAGATGTGAGCAGTGGCAAACGTATACCGGTCGTTGCCTCATACAATTATTCGCTGGAGGGTCTGTCCGTGGTAAACGGTATGGATGAAACTTCGCTGACCAATCAGTTTGAATTTGCCTCCGTGCCGCTGAGGGCGGGCTACATGATTCTTGACAGAAAGCTTAATCTTACTGTGTTAGCTGGAGTTTCAACGGAATTTTTCCTGGGCAACAATATCACAGGTGGTGGCGATTTTCTCGAATCGATAAGTGACTCCAAGGGTGACACCTCGCCATATAAAGATGTCTATTTCAACGGTTCCGTTGGAACCATGGTCGGTTATACCATTTTCGGGAACTATAATATCACCATAGAGCCCGGCTACCGGTTTGCTGTAAATTCATTTACGAAGGAGGATTTCTATCTCAACAGTTATCCGTCGGCATTTAATCTGGCATTTGGAATAACCTATAATTTCAAGTAGGATTCAACCTTTTCAGACATGAAGGTGTCATTAAGAAACAATCCGTTTACCATGGGAATCAGAAGCATTTTAAGTTCATTCACTGTGTTGGCCCTGATCATGCTGGGCTCCTGCAACTCGGCGTCTGACGAAAATATGCTGGCGGGTGTGGATCTCATCTCTTCATTTGATTTTGAGTCGGGGCATCAGGATTGGATTGCCGGCGTGTCTGATTATTCAACCGTCAGCGTTGCTGACAACTCAAACTATGCTTACTCCTTTTACAATGCCAAAGGTCCGCAAAATTTGCCCTGGCAGGGCTATGGCCTTACGATTACTGCGGAAAATCCCCACGGAGATTTGTTCTATTATTTCAAAAAACAAGTGTCGGGATTAAAGCCCGGCAAGAACTACAAAGTTGACTTTGAATTCATCGTCTATACCCAGCTTGATTCAGGGAAGAGTGTAAGCTCAACGGAGGATATTTTTCTGAAAGTTGGGGCTGTAAATTCCGAACCGGTTGCCCAGATGGTGCAAACTGGAGGCAGTTCGGAATATTTTTCACTAAATTTTGATAAGGGTGAGAATAATGAAGATTCGGGCGAAGACTTAAAAAACCTGGGATCCATAAAAAACTACACTAAATCTACCGTGGAGGCTATTTCCGGCAATACTAACAAATCACAGATGATAGTTATGGCGGATTCGCAGGGAAGCGTATGGCTGATTATCGGAGTTGATTCATCCATCAGGAGTCAACTCACTTTCGGCCTCATGGCCATGACTGTTTACTACACTGAAATAAAATAGGCTAAGTTCATATGTATGCAAGGGTGCGTCTTCGACCAGATGCACCCTTCTTTTTATATCATCTTTTCAAGCTCCTCTACAAGATTTTCCCACACCTGGGTTTTTCCGGCAAGTTGACTATTGATCCTAAGATAGGACTCGTTTACGGACTGCAATTTATCGGGGTTTGAATAAACTTCCGTGGCCGAAAGTTCCCGTTCTATTTCTGATTTCTCCTTTTCGAGCGTTTCAATCTCGGCTTCAACCTGATGAATCCGTTTCTGGAGCTGAGCATTTCGCTGTTTATCCTGATCGGATTGCTTTTTGGGTTCCGCTTTTTTTTCCACCTCCTTTTTGGGTTCCGGCTCCGGTGCGATATTTATTTTTTCTGCATTGCGACGACGCCACTCTTCATATTCCTGGTAGGTACCAGGATACTCCCTGATGGTCTGCTGGTCGATATACCAGATTTTATTGGCCACTTCTGAAATGAAATAGCGGTCGTGCGATACAAGTACAAACGTGCCCTTATACTGCTGAAGCGCCTGCACGAGAATATTCACCGAGACGATGTCGAGGTGATTGGTCGGTTCGTCCAGCAGAAGGAAATTGGCAGCGGAAATGAGTGTTTTGGCAAGAGCCACACGCGATTTTTCACCACCTGATAGTACTTTAATTTTTTTAAAAACATCCTCGCCCGTAAACAGGAAACAACCCAGAACCGTGCGAAGCTCCTGCTCCATTTTATTGGTGCCAAACTGCTTCAACTCGTCGAGTATTTCGTTTTCCAGCGTGAGGGCTTCGATCTGGTGCTGGGCATAAAACGCTGTGACAACATTGTAGCCCGTTTCCACTTTTCCACCATGAGGCTCCTTGTTGGCGATGATCCTCAAAAGCGTCGATTTTCCAATACCATTGGCGCCAATGAGGGCGATTTTATCCCCACGTTCTATACTGGCTGTAGATGGTTTTAAAACTTCAATATCTCCATAGCTTTTGGAAACTTCTTCCATGCGCACCAAATGTCGACCCGACTGGGTTCCTATGGAAAAATTGAAGCTTATCGGGGCAGCGGCTGACTGGACATCATCGATAAAATCCATTTTTTCCAGCGACTTCACCCTGGATTGTACCTGCCGGGCTTTCGTTGATTTGGCCCTGAAGCGGTTGATGAATTGCTCGGCTTGCTTGATTTTTTGCTGCTGGTTCAGAAAGGCATTTTTCTGGAATTGGTCGCGCAATTCTTTTTCCTCCTGGAAATAACTGTAATTGCCTGAATAGCTGTTGAGTTTGCCGTAACTCACCTCGACGATTTTATTGACGGTGTTATCCAGAAAGTACTTATCGTGCGACACAATGATCACCGCGCCATCGTAGTTGCGAAGGTAATTTTCTACCCATTGAATAGATGGCAGGTCGAGGTGGTTGGTTGGCTCATCGAGCATGAGCAAGGCTGGCTTTTGCAGAAGTAGTTTGGCGAGTATCACACGCATGCGCCACCCGCCAGAAAACTCCGATAATGGTCTATGCAAATCGCTGGTTTTGAACCCAACACCTTCAAGGATTTCTTCCGCCTGGGATTCAAGGGTATAGCCGCCGAGTGCCTCAAATTTTTCCTGGAGTGAGGTCAATTTTATGAGTAGCTTTTCAGAGTGATCAGTTTCCAAAAGCTTCAGCGTGTGCTCTATTTTTTGTTCATAAGCTGCGGCTTCAGCAAATGCTCCCATGGCTACTGAAAGAATGCTGTCATCCGACTGAAAGGACAATAGGTCCTGGTTCAGATAACCAATGGTACAATCGTTTCTTTTGCTGATTTCACCGCCATCAGGAGTAGTTTCGCCACTTATTATCCGCAAAAGTGTTGTTTTCCCGGTACCATTCAGACCAACAAGACCGATTTTTTCCTTGGGTTTTATGTGCAATTGGGCAGTGTCGAACAATACACGCTCGCCCAGAAAATAGCTGAGATTTGTTATTGAAAGCATTTCAACGGTTTAAATAATAGAAGAAAATTAGGATTACTCCACAAATTCAAGGGTAATAGAAGCTTTGGTCGTATCCCACATCATGAGAAGATTGGCCTTGGTATCCTGAAGTTGAAACTCAATGGTAAACGGCTCATAGACCACTTCAGTCTGGGAAACGGCGGCTTCTACGACCAATACGTTTTTATCAGGATTATAATTATAAGCACCCCATTGACCCAATTCTGAGTTAAATATCACCTTCCAGCCATCCTTTTCAGGAATAGTGAAAACGGTATAGGTACCAGCCGTTAGTCGTGAGCTGTTTATCAGTACATCCCGTGTTAACGTTATTTCGGTTGCTTCATTGGCTCCGGTTCGCCATACCTGCCCGTATGGTACGAGTTCACCGAATATTACCCTGTCATTTTTATGCGGACGACCATACGTGATTTTTACATAAGTCGATTCATACTTCAACGTCACCATTTCCAGCGGGCTCACGCGGAGCTTAACGGCTTCCTGGCTGTATCCCGACCAGGATAGTGACATACCAGCTACTAATATTAAAATGAAACAGGATTTCAATATGATCCGCATTTTTAGTTTTTTTACGTTTACAAAAAAACGTTCGAATTTAAAACATCTTTTAATTCGGGCTGAGCGAAATATCAAATTTTAATTCATGGAACGTCCGGATTTTGACAAAATATATATGGAACTGGCGATAAATATAGCCAGAAGATCGCATTGTGTAAAGCGCCATGTTGGTGCTGTGCTCACCAAAGACACAAGAATTATTTCCATCGGCTACAACGGGCCACCTGCAGGGACGCACAATTGTGACGAAGAATGGCCGGAAACCGGCTGCGAGCGCGACTCACGTGGCAGTTGCTCCCTGGCATTGCACGCAGAGCAAAATGCCCTGATGTATGCTGTGAGAAACAATACCAACGTGGACGGTTCCACCATATATCTGACATTGACGCCATGCCTCGCTTGCGCCCGAATGCTACTAAGCGCTGGAATACGCAAAGTGATTTTTTTAAAGTCTTATGCAGAGTATAAGGGCTTGCCCAAGGATGAGGGAGTCGATTTTTTGCAAAAATTTGGTGTGGAAACCATCAAGTTTTCAGAGGAACTGGTGATTCCTGA
Organism: Cyclobacteriaceae bacterium; assembly: GCA_034523095.1. Classification (GTDB taxonomy): domain Bacteria; phylum Bacteroidota; class Bacteroidia; order Cytophagales; family Cyclobacteriaceae; genus JAAUQL01. The sequence goes on from JAXHKU010000013.1 coordinate 62,487, forward strand.
TGTTCTCATCTAAATAATTCGAACTTCCAGCTCCAGATGAATATGGAATTTTTCCATAACGGATGCCTGGACCTTTTTAGCAAGTTCAAGAATTTCCTGACCGGTTGCTTGGTTTTTATTCACAATCACTAAGGGTTGCTTTTCATGAACAGCGGCCCCGCCGACTGTAAATCCCTTTAACCCGCATTGATCAATAAGCCAGGCAGCTGATAGTTTCACATTTCCATCCTCCTGCTCAAAGCCGTTAATGGCGGGGTGGTTGTTCTTTATTGCGGCGAATGTCTCGGCTGTTGCAATGGGGTTTTTGAAAAAACTACCCGCATTACCCATCACTTCAGGGTCAGGCAATTTTGATCTGCGAATCTGAATAACGGCATCGCTGACTTCTCTAATCCCTGGGTTTTTGATGCCTTTACTATCGAGTAATTCTGCAATCTGACCATATGAGGTATTCGGAACAGGTGATTTCCGGAGACGCAAGGCTACATTCGTAATTACGAAACGATCCTTCCATTCATTTTTGAAAATACTGTCGCGGTATCCGAAGCGGCACTCGTGGTTTCGGAAAAAGTATTTCTCTCCGGTCGATATTTCGATGGCTTCAACAGCCTCCAGAATATCTTTAATCTCCACGCCATAAGCGCCGATATTTTGCACCGGCGCTGCCCCGACAGTTCCGGGTATCAGGGAGAGGTTTTCGACACCAGCCATATCAGCCTTGATACAGCTTTCTACAAAATCGTTCCAGTTGACGCCGGCACCGGCCTTTACCCAGTAAAATCCTTGGTCCTCCTTCACGACATGGATTCCTAGGAGGTCAATTTTGACAGTCGTGCCCTCAAAATCACGGGTAAAAAGGAGATTGCTGCCACCACCAAGGATCAGTAACTCATCCTGGGTTTTATGCAGTCTTAAGAATGAATGGATATCATCCACCGATTTTAGGGCTGCATAGCGCTTTGTTAAAACAGGCAGACCGAAGGTATTCAGTTTTTGAAGCGAAAAATTATGCTTGATTTCCATATGAAGCGGATATCAGAAAGTGCGCTTCAGGTTTATTTTAGCAGAGGCCGGCCTGGATACGTTACCTATTTCATCGCGCAACTGAATGAAAATGATCTTTTCACCATCTTCGCCCGGCAATGTGTGATCCGATATGACGGCAGAAAAGGGCTGCCAGTTTCCACCGGTAAAAGTGGGGTTGTCCGATATCATGACTTCTGTAGCGCCATCTGATTCGATGGAAAGTTTAACCTTCTTGTTACTGTCATTGGTCCATTCTTCACCACCATTGATAATGAATGATTTTATAACGGGTGGAGTGGTATCCAACATGATTTTACTGCTAACCACATCAGACATATTTCCAGCATCATCGACAAACTGGACATAAAATGTTTTTTCTCCATCGGCCTCGTTTAATACAATTTCGCGGCTTACTAAGTATGGCTCCCAGCGAGCATCTCTGAAATTCTCATGCTGGCTTATCCGCATTCCTGTGGCACCAACCGCACTAAGAGAAAGGATGATCTTTTTCTCCTTGTTGGTGACGTAATTTTGCATTGTTGTCGATAACGATCGCAGGGTTTTTGGGTGGGTCAAGATCAATCTTTATTGACGCGCTGATTACTTGAGAAATATTCCCAGCCTTATCTTTGAACCTGGCGTGCACCTCGGCAGTTTCCCTGGAAGTATTCATGGTCCAGTCTTTTCGGTATTCTGCCATTGGTTCCCAGGTACTTTTTGAAAAATCAGATGAATTGGAAAGCATAACCTCACTTGCGCCATTAGCGGCAAGGGATATGGCTGCTTTACCGGATTTGTCAGAGAACCATTGAGCGCCTCCGTTAATGGCAATTTTAATATCAGTTGGTGGAATTTTATCCAAAATGATTTTATCATAATACTCAATGGTGATGTTGCCGGCCTCATCGCGAAATCTTCCATAGACCATTTTCAAACCATCTTCACCTTCCAGCTTCCATGATTTTTTTGCCTGATAGGGCTCCCAGAGCGCTTTAATCTGACTAGTATCTTTGATGGACGTGTTGCTAATTGCCATCGTCATAGCGTCCTCTACGGTAAAGGAAAGCGACACCATGCCTTGCGGATCAGAAACAAATTCATCGCCATCATTGATTTCGAACAATACGATTTTGGGTGGAGAAAAGTCAGATTTTACCATCTTTGATACCGCCGATGATTCGTTTCCCGCCTCGTCCCTGAATTTTGCATGGACATAATGCGTGCCCTCAGGTCCTTCTAATGTCCAGGGAATAACGGTCTTAAACGGCATCCAGGCAGCACCTGCAAAGTCCTCCTTATTTGAAATCATGATGTGACTGGCACCTTCGCCTCGAAGTGAGATCGCCACTTTCTTACTGGGATTTGTTATGAAGGCTTCATTGTTATTGATAACAATCTCGCAATTAGCAGGCGGAACCCTGTCAAGCATGATGGTTGCCGTAAAGACTTTCGAGAAATTACCAGCCTTATCCTGCAATCGTGCAAAGATTGTTTTTAATCCATCCTCCTTTACATCAAGGGCGTAGCTCTCAATAGTTTTTGTCGCCGGGACCACATCGCTGGTTGTAAAATCCGGTACGTTTATCAATTGCATGCCTACGACATCCGCATCATAGGTGAGTTGCAATTTCACCATACCGGCTGCGTCATTGGTAACCTTTTTTCCCGCATTGACAATGAGCTGACCTTTTGGGGGTGTCATATCCAGGGTAACCTTAGTAACTACTGATTCGGTGGTATTTCCAGCCATATCTCTGAACCGAGCATAAATAGCCTTCTCACCATCACCAGGCAGGATCATCCATTCGGCGCGTTGTGGATTGTATTTTTCCCAGGCAACATTTCTGGTGTTGAATGGCATATTGCTGTATTGTGCCTCGTAAGCATCAATAACCTCAGAGGTCAGGGTAACGGACAATCCAATACAAAACGGATTTTTATCGTTAACACTAAAACTCGTAACAGTGGGTGGGGTTCTATCCAAAATGATCTCTGTGCTCCCCGTTTCGGAAATATTACCTGCTTCATCGATCAGCCTCGCGTACACGGTTTTTAATCCGTCGACTTCTGCATCGAGTTTCCAGGAATTGATGGCTGCTATGAATGGCGATTCTTTTGCACCTTCGAAATTCGGCATATTGCTAACCAACATGCGAAGTCCCTGCGGGGGATCGCTGCTGGCAAATCGAAGTGCCACAATCCCTTGTGCATTGTTAGTTGTCTTTTTGCCCTGATCGATGTTGATTAATGGCTTCTTAGGAGGTATGGTCTTCAGTAAGATATTTGCTTCTACTGGTATTTTGGTGGAATTTTTCGCTTCATCCATAAAATAGGCCTTGAGGTTTTTTACCCCTTGAGAGGAATCAGCATCCCAAATAATCTCCAGCCGTCCATTGCTTTCCGGACTAAAGTCGTAGTTCCTGCCCACATCGCGGCTCACCAATCGCACTTTTGTGGCATCTTTTGACTGGACTATAACTTTCAACGCAGTAGATCGTGTATATTTTTCATGGTTATTAATAGTGATGGTTCCATCCACCGGTGGAGTTGTATCGAGAATGATTGAAGCGGTTGAAACTGCAGATTCATTGCCCGCCTGATCGCGAAATTTTACATAAACGTTTTTCGTTCCATCACCAGCCCCAAGATCAATAATCCACCTTACGGATTCCTTGTAAGGCTCCCACTTACCATTCTGGAATTGCTCGGTATTAGAGACCATTATTTCGTGTGCCTCAGTGGCACTGAGTGAGACGAGCACCCTTCCAAGTTTGTCGTTTGTAAACTTTTCACCCTGATTAATGGCGATTTGTCCAGGTTGGGGCGGAGTGATATCGTAAAAAATCTGATGGCTCTCGATCACTGAGATATTACCAGCTTTATCCTTCAATTGAGCGTAGAGTACCTTTTCACCTTCATCGCCTTCCAATTGCAGCCGGAAAATTTCTTCTGAATAGGGTTGCCATGCTACAGAAGCCAGCGTGGGATCAAAGCCAACCTTCATGGATTCAAGAAGTCCTTTGTCGGTCTTCATTGATTTTATCTCTACTTCTATGCTGCGGTTATTGGTATAGCGGGCGCCACCATTGATTCTGATACCGATGAGCGGAAGTGAGGATGAAAAGGTATATTCGGAATCCGTATGCGACTGATCCATTTGTCAGCCCCGACAAAATGAATAATACTAAAACAAGATTACGCCCTACTGCAAAAGGGGATCTTAAAAAAACAGATTAATCATGGGACCCAGAGTAATTATATAGCAATACGCACTTTTTTTCGGCTCAAGGTAAATCTAATTTACAGCAATTTTATAGCAAATTTCCAATAAAAGGCATTTTCGTACTTTGTGGAATAATACTTCATTTACAATTTTTTTTAAGTAATTCCTGGGCATACTCCGATCCGAGCTGAAAGGCCTTCTTCCAGTCACTGCAAGCGCCGTCCTGATCTTTCAACTCCAACTTCAGCAATCCTCTGTTTACATACGGCGCCGGAATACTCTCATCCAGCGCTATCGCGTAATTAAAATCATCCATGGCACCCTGGTAATTTCCGGTTTCATAGAGGTAAATACCCCGCTTGAAAAAGTTTTCACCATTTTCCCGATCATCGATGATGGCAAGATCATAGTTTTTTAAAGCCAGTTCATCCTGTTCTAAAGCTGCATAGTTTTCAGCACGAAATAGAAAAATTCCCTGATACTCAGGGTCGAGCTTAAAGGCCTGATCGAGATCGGCCAATGATTCAGCATAGCTACCCATTTCGTAATAGGTAAGGGCGCGTTTGAAGTAGGTGTCAGGATTGCCGGGATTCAGTTTAATCGCAGTAGCGAAGTCGTTCATCCCTTCCGTTGATTTTCCGATGATCCCATAACATATGGCCCGCTGGATGAAATAATCCTCATCTTTTGAATTAAGAGCAATCGCCTGGCTAAGCTCCGATATAGCTTTTTCATTGTCAGCCATTAAAAAATAAATAAGGCCTCTGTTGTACCACGCGACATCAGCGCCTTTATCAATTGCTATAATTCGTGAAAAATCCTTCAATGCCATACTGAATTCACCCAAAGCCATGAGGGCGTTGCCATGATCCATCAAAAGCCCGGTATCGGAGCTATCGACGGCGATGCAATAGTCCAGATCCGCCAAAGCCGCTTCCGTTTCACTAAAATCCATCAATAGTGAAGCGCGCATCATTCGTGCGTCCAGTTGATCAGGGTCAATATCGATGCTTCGGTCTAGATCTGCCATGGCTTTCATATAGTCACCGATAGCGACTTTACATGCTGCTCGTTGATAATAATAGTCGGCATCGAATGGATCAAGGCTTATCGCAAAATTGAGATAGTATGAAGCACTATCGAATTGATCCTGATAGAAATGACATAGAGAAATGCCATAAAAAGCCAGGTCAGCTTCTTTGTCATAGGCCATGGCTTGTCGGTAATCGCGTTCGGCCAGCCGGAAATTGTCCATCTCCAGAAAAGCATCACCCCGAGCAATGAGATAGTATGGGTTTTTGGCATTTATTATCAGTGCGGAGTCGTAGTAGTCTATCGCGACTCCGTAGTTACCCTGTAAATAATGCACATATGCCAGGTTGTAGTAGGCTGTGTCGTTTTTTGGGTTTAGTAGTAATGCTTGATTAAAATCTCCGATGGCCGCTGCGAGTTGTCCTGTTTCAGTTTTGGCCATGCCTCGGGTCAGGTGGAGTGATGATGTTGGCTTCGCAACTATTTCCTGATCGAGAAGTGTAATGGCTTTAAAGAACTCCGGAATCTGGAGATAATAGGTTATCGAATCCTGAATTTGGACACCGGGCTTCTTTTGGCCATGGGCCATGGCCGAAAAAATGACCAGGGCTAGCGGAATAAAAATCTTTCGCACTGTTTTTTTCCGCTAAATTATCAACAAAAAAAAACAGAAGAATAAAACGTAAGGAAAACTCTTAAAAGAAGTTATTTCACGAAATAAATCTCGACCCGCCTGTTCTTTGAAAGTTCCTCTTCAGTGCCTTCTTTCACTATTGGATTTGATTCGCCCACACCCGATGTGAATATGCGATTCGGCGTGATGCCAAACTCAAGAAAAAATTTCGCAACTTCCTTAGCCCTGTTGAGAGATAACTCCATGTTGAATTCATCTGTACCTTCCGCGCTGGTGTTCCCAACGAGTTCGATGGTATACTCAGGACTGGCGATGAGCTTGTTTGTAAGGAAATAAATTAATTCACGCGATGAGTTAGCGACATCGAAAGAGCCAAATTCAAAATAAATTGACCTGGAAACAGGCATGCCAAGAA
>JAXHKU010000014.1:0-70044 GCA_034523095.1 Cyclobacteriaceae bacterium
GCCAGTTCAAATGCTGTTACTGTAAGAAACTGTACTTTTACAACAGAATCATCGAGTCTTATTTACCAGGGGCATGGAAAATGATGACATACGAGGATGGTGTTCAATTTATGACGATTGTTCTAAACTTGTACTAGATATTTATATCAGTAGGCTGATGGAGCAGTTGTTATGTCCGGGCAGTCTGATAATTGTTCATTTATTCCAAGACAGTAACAGGGTGTGCATGGTATTGCTATGTTTGGTGCAACATGTACTGTTTTCCAACAGTATTACAGGAACATCAAGCGTGGGGATATTTATGAATCCAAGAGGACTAACTATACTTATGATAACTATTTAGTCAATTGCAATCTTGCATTCAGATTTGGGGCAGTCCATAGAAGCTTACAATAGGCGCATACTGCATCACGCTTTACAGAGGAATAGTGTATGCTCCAAATGCCGGACGTTAATGTTTCTTCATTATTATGGCAGGTCTCGTTGTTACAGAAGCATATATTTATCATAATAGCTTTATAGTATATGAAGGATACAAAGATCAGGAAATGCCATGGATTATCCAGATGCACTGGACAGGATTTGATTTGTTGAAGGAGGATAATTCTCATCACGGTATGCAACTTCCGGATTGTCAGCTATGGCAAATCATGATGATCTTTTATTTTGGATCATAATTGGAGAGCGGAAACTATGAAGGAGCCAGACTTCAGCAGTTTGGGGTCCAGAATTGAGACAGAACATATCCCAGAGGGCCGACCTTATGGTATCATTCTATTCATCGATCGGCACTTTATGAATATTGCGGGTATGAAAGTAGAGATGCTGCAAATCCATTTTATCTAAAACTTTTACAATAGGTGGAAGCAACTCATCCTGCATTACCTGGAGATTTCATTATTAGCAAAGGATGATCCTCACATAGGAGCATTTGAAATTTCAGACAGTCACTGACAATCCACAATTATGGGTAAAGAAAGCTGTGCTTCAACTATCACCACTGATAGGACTCTTCCAACTTTATGCTTGTATCACCAACAGAGGACAAATAAAACCGTTACATGGTCAATCTCTAATGGCAGGACAGGCAACCATTTCTTCAGGCCTTGTTACAGCAGTTGCTAAATGGTATAGCGACGGAAGGCAACTGCAATGATGCTTCAGGAATTCACTGCAACACTGTGTTATTATATATATCAAACGAGGTTATTAAAGTAACTTCCATAACATCATCAAGTGAGGAGTCACCACTATAGCCACAGGATAGTTCCAGTTAAGTGCTTCCAATTCCTTCTACGCTAGATACAAAACTGTGACATGGTCAATAATTAATGGAACTGGTCAGGCAATCATTTATTCTTCAAGGTTGGCTCAGCAGCAACTGCTAAAACGGTACTGAACAGCTAAAGCAACTGCAATGATGGTTCAGGTGTTTTTGGGATACTGCTAATTACTATTGTCAACCAGATAATTAAAGTGACCAACATTTCTGTTAGAGGAATTTGGGGCTCTTCAATAATAAACGTTGATAAAGGGACCCTGCAACTTAGCGCTACAGTTTCACCATCAGACGCTAGAATAAATCCGCTACATGGTCAATCTCTTAATGGCACAGGACAGGCAACCATTTCTTCTTCAGGCCTTGTTACAGCAGTTGCTAACGATAGTGACTGCAAAAGCAACTGCAAATGATGGTTCCGGAATCACCAACACTCGCTATTACTATATCAAACCAGGTTATTAAAGTAACTTCCATAACAGTTGCCGGAGCAGGGAGCACAAATACAATTAGTTCTGATAAGGGTACTCTTCAGCTCATCGCTACAGTTTCACCCTCATTTGCTACAAATAAATCCGTTACATGGACAATACGGTGTATGCGAGGCAACCATAACTTCTTTTGGCTGGTGATTATACAGTTGCCAACGGCATCGTGATGGCAATGGCAACAGCAAACGATGGTTCGGTTTTTGGGATACTGCTAATTATGATTGTCAACCAGATAATCAAGTGATGCATTTGTTAGAGGATTCTGGAAGGCTTCGGAAACAGAAACGTCCTCAAGGGAATCTGCAACTTAGCGCTAACAATCTTACCATCTGATGCTTCAATTAAATCAGTTACATGGTCATTAACCAATGTTAGTATACAAGCTACAATCAGCACAAACGGTTTGTTAACAGCAGTTTCCAATGGCACTGTTACAGCAAAAGCTACTGCAAATGATGGGTCAGGTGTTTACAGAAGCATCGCTATTAACAACTCTTCTCTCTGCAGAAATCGTTAACCTTTACCTTAATCCAAATAACGGCCAGTTCACAATTGAATTTGTCGATCCTGTTTCTAGATGAAGATGACAAGGAGAACACTTCGCCTCAATCGCGGGAAAAATTGTTTATACAGGAATTATCAGCAGAAAAGAAGACATTAAAGTATTTGATTCGTCATACCTAAAGCCCGTGTTTTAGAGTTTGTAGTGACTTAGGATGAGAGATTATTGTTAGAAAAGAATTTATAAGGAATAATGAAATATCACGAGTGTCATGTCAACAATACATGACGTATTTAATATTTTTTGTATCTTTATCAAAAATAATAGCGATGATAAAGTACAAAGTAACCCTTACCCAAGAGGAAAGAGAACAATTGAAAGAAATAACCAGGAAAGGCAGTCATACTGCCAAGAAAGTTATTCATTCACTAATCCTACTGAATGTTGATGAAGGACAATATTCAGAAGATCAGCAAACCAATGATGAGATCTGTAAAGTTCTTAAGATCAGGCATGAGAACGATTGACAGAGTAAAGAAACGATTTGTTTTTGAAGGACTTTATGCTGCCCTTGACATTGCACCAACAAGTCGCGTATATCGTAAGAGAGTAGATGGAGAAGCTGAAGCCCATTTAATTGCAATAGCCTGTGGCAAACCACCAAAGGGTTATGCCAGGTGGTCATTAAGATTACTTGCAGACCGGATGGTAGAGCTGGAATATGTTGATGTCATTTCGCATGAGACAGTAAGAAAGGTTCTAAAAAAAACGAACTTAAGCCTTGGAAAGTAAAAGGATGGGTGATCCTCCCCTAAAGAAAACAGTCATTTTGTGGCTGCAATGGAACAGGTGTTTGATGTTTACAAACGACCATATAATAAAGCAGGGCCAGTAATTTGTATGGATGAATCACCGAAACAATTGATAAAAGAAACCCGACAGGTCCTTCCTGCCAAGCCCTGGGTTTGAGAGAAAGGGTTGATTATGAATACGCACGGTGTGGTGTATGTAATGTATTTATGGTAAGTGAACCACTAGCATGGAAAGCGCTACACCAAGGTTACAAGCCAAAGGACAAAGAAAGATTGGGCCCTATTAGTACAGTGAAATATGTGACAAGTTGTATCCTGACGCAGAAATCATTACTCTGGTTATGGATAATTTAGCTACACATACAGCTGCTGCACTTTATGAGAACATTTGAACCCGTGGAAGCCAAAGAGAATATGGGATCGGCTGGAGTTCATTTATACGCCAAAGCATGGTAGTTGGTTGAATATGGCTGAGATTGAGCTAAATGTATTAACCAAGCAATGCTTAAACAGAAGGATTGAGGATCTAAAACAATTAAGACAGAGGTTAAAGCCTGGCAAGGTCACCGCAATAATAAGGACTCAAGAATAAAATGGCAATTTACTACCAAGGATGCCAGAGTAAAATTCCACAGATTATATCCGTCAATTCATAGTTGACATGCATGTGTTACATGTCAGATTATATTGTTGCATCTCAAGTCTTCTTCCAGCTTTATCCGAGCATAATCCGGTTTTAAATTGCCAATTTATCTTGGCCTTCTTATTATTTTGTCTTTCTCCCAGCCCTCGTCTCTTTCTGATGGTAGTCATGGCTTAGAGAAATAAGTTCATATGTCCGATTGACGCCACATATGTAGTACTATCTATAAATTATTCAAGTTTTTACTAATGAATGTCTATACGTTACAGATTCGTATCGCTAAATTCAAGTTCAGCTATTGCATCCCTATATGAAATAAATTTAAAATGTGATCTCGAATATTTACAAACCATTCGTAATAGTTCTTTTGCATTGATATGTTCTTTCATTGAATAAGTTGTCATGAAATAAAAAAGTAAAATATTGTACTGATTTACTTGCTTTATCTATCAATTCAATAGTTGGTCTTTAGCTGTTTCCAGTTGATTCAAAATATAACTATCCATAATGTAAAGAAGGAATTCCGATATTCGGCCAATTTTGCAAGGTTGCTTAAGTTCAGGTTTAGTTTTGTTAAATTCAGATGTGTCATAATTACCTGATCCATTTTCATAAAGGTTGACTAATGCATCCCACATAATGCATCCTATTCCCAATGAGTCAAGGTCCGAGATTACTTGAAATCTATTAAATTCATCCTTCATTTTATTTATATCATCATATTCAACACCATGCACGCCGGCATCAAATCCATTCCTCGAGAAGATATATGTCATCCATGGTGCAGCGGCTTTATTTTTATATGACATTCCAAGTAATGTCACCTATTTGGAAAAATATATAGGGAATATTATTTTTTTTCTAATTGAAAATCAGATTTTCAGGAATGCGATTCAGCCTTTTATCAAAATTGACATTAAACGATAGTGAAAATACAAGAAAGCTAATCTTCCCCTTTATCATTTCAATAGTGCTTCTAACCCATAATTTAGGGAATATAAAATCTCTATACTTATCTAAGGATACAATGATCAACATCATGCGAGATGATCACCCCATAAGATTCTTTTTAACTTCCTATTTCTTATAGAATTTAACAATATCACATATATGTAATCAACATCATCATTATTAAAGGGATGTATTTATCGTATCATCAAACACTTCTAAACATTGCTTCAGTACAAGGTAATTTCATACCCTACAAAAATCTAATGGCTAAGTGGACCACAGGTTGGCCATTCCACTGATTAATGTGCCAATTCCATTTTCTTTCAAATAATTTTTTCATCATCTCTCCTTTCAGCTTCGATCTCATAATTTTGAAAAACATCAAAATAATCTGAATCATTCTCAGGTGCGGGTGGTAGCAAAAGTTCTTCCATACTACCTAATCCTTCTTGATTTTACTGTGATTTCCCTTCGTCTTTTAATTTCCATGTCATAATATCCAATTTTGGCAATTTAAGATTGCTGCCTGTAACTCATCTAATTGTGAATCAAATCCCCATCGGACAAACAAACCATCACGTACATCTCTTGCCCGTGGTTTTTTAATAACATAATCTGTTCAACATATCTCTATCATTAGTTACAAATGCTCCTCCATCACCGAAACATCCCAGGCTTTTTGCAGGATAGAAACTAATTCGCAAAGGCCCCAATCAAAATGTAAGTCATACCTTTTCCTTCACATTTTCTACCAACCCTGAGCAGCATCTTCTATAATAAGATTTAAGTCATTCTCCTTTGCTATCGCCAAAAGGTATTCCATTCCGCAACATTTACCATTTAACTGTGTTGGCAGTATGGCTTTGGTTTTTGATGTGATCAGTTCTCAACCCTACTCTGGATCAATCATATGGTCTGACCTGCAATCAGCAGGAACCTAAATACCAACTGCCAAATCCAGCTGTAGCAGTATAATGCGAAGCAAAAATGACCTCATCTCCTCGTGATGCCGCTGCGATTAATGCAAGCCAGATTGCGTCTCGTTCATCGCTACACCAATGGCATATTCTGTTCCTGGAAATATGAATTTCTTCCAAACTCTAAAAGATCCTTTGGCAAATATAATTCCTTGAGCCTACATCCTTAAAAAATATCTAGAAAAATCTTTTGTGAAACGTTTAGCAATACTGTAATTAAAATGAAACTGTACCATACAAAAAACTGATTGGAATTGTTAATGGTTTGTATAATATATATTAGTGGACATTACTTTTTACTTCCCTGTTTGTTACAATATTATCTGATCCCGGGTGGAAGATGATGAGTCTATTCTTTCTTGATGACACTTTATTATCATCAGCTTTCATCTTTTTTAACATTTTTGAAATACCTAAAAGTGCTTTTTTCCGTGAAAAAAATCGCTATGGCTGTTAAATATATCAGTTTAATATCTAAGGACATGCTAACCACCCACAGGAGATACCAATCCGCTCTTCCAGGGCCTGATTAATCACTCAATAGGCTATATCCGGATCTGCACAGTCTTTTAGTGCATCGCCTTCATCGGAAAATACGATGGAGGAAAAATCCGTAATTCATGTTTTAGCGATAAAAGCTTCTTTCTTCTTCAATAATACAAATCAGTTTCATCTTTACATTTTGCTGGACAAGGAATATCATATCACCAAATAGTACATTAATTATCTGAAGATTTCATTTACTATATCTCCCACGGACCTTCCATTTTTAGGAATCCGTCATCATTTAGGATGTAGAATCCACTCCACTTTTATCAACATTGCAATAGGTGGCCACTTGCCGTGGATGCTCATGAACTTATTGCGCTCTGCGCTCCCCGCTTAGTATTTATTAGTTATGGAATTCCTGAAAAAGGTGACGCCAAATGGCTGGATCAGCAGGGAAGTTTTATGGCTACAGTGGCGGCGGGTGCGGTGTATAAGTTGCTGGGAGTTCGAGATATTGGAGTTTCCAATGATTATCAAAAAGAACAATTACCACCGGTACTTACCGGACTGCTGGACGGTGAACTGGCATGGCGGCAGCACGATGGCGGACATACCGATGCGCCAAACTTCCAGTATTTTATTCCTTGGGCGAGTACGCTTTTGAAGTATGAGAAATGACGGCACCAATAGGCAGCATGGAAATTTGAGTAAAAGATTTGCCAGTGCTTATAGGCCTGTCATATTGCGCATATGCAGTTATGTTTTATGCGTGGGGCAAGTGATTATTCTAAATCCCAAAAGGCTTACCCGAAAGTATTACGGCTGTATTCGTTAAATTAGGAAAACAAAAAAATTATGGGGCAAAAGGCAGTATCTATCCGACCATTCATTGGTGCAAAAGACTACGAACTGTCGCGGAAATTTTATCGCGACCTGGGTTTTACGGAAAGTGTTGTATCGCATAACATGTCATATTTCAAGAAGGATGGTTTGGGATTTTATTTGCAGGATGCCTACGTAAAGGATTGGGTGGATAATTCAATGATTTTTATGGAAGTGAAAGTTGATATTAAGCACTTCTGCGAAAGCTTGTAGCGTTAGAACCCGCCAGAAATCTAGAGAGTAGTTTGACGTACACCATACGTGACTATAACTGGGGTAGAGAATGTTTCTTGCACGACCCTTCCGGAATCCTCTGGCACTTTGGCGAATTTTCAAAATAAACGTTCTGCCACTGGTCATATCAACTAGCAACATAACGACCCGCACTGTCGGCCATTCCGATAAAAAATTTCGGTACCAAAACAATAAGCCACCGGGTTTATGTAATGACTACGCTCAACTCGGGGATATTCGTTTCCCCCATTAAATAAAGAGCGATTATGACTGACAAAAATTGGACAACTGCAAATATCCCTGATCTGACGGGAAAAATACTCATCGTAACCGGCGGCAACAGTGGGCTGGGATATGAATCGGTAAAAGCCTTTGCCGACCATGGTGGTGAGGTAGTGTTGGCATGTCGTTCCATGGAAAAAGGCGAAGATGCCAAAAAAAACATGGGCATATTAAAGGGGCGAGTTGTGGTGATGGCTCTGGATCTGATGGACTTATCTTCGATTCAGAAATTTGCTATCGACTTCAAATCAAAATACAAACGGCTGGATGTGCTTCTGAATAATGCCGGAATCATGACTACTCCATTCGGCCTCACCCGGTGATGGCTTTGAGAGTCAGTTGGGGACCAATCATTTGGGGCATTTTGCACTGACCGGCTGGCTGCTGGATTTAATTGTTAAAACCCCAGGTTCGCGCGTGGTGAACGTAAGCAGTCTGGCTCATAAGCAGGGCCACATGGATTTTGATAATCTTTTGTACGAAGGAGCTAAAGGTTACTCTAGAATTGGCGCCTATAGCAGATCTAAACTTGCCAACTTATTATTCACCTACGAGCTGCAGCGGTTTTTCGAGGGAAACAGCCTAGAAAGCATCGCCATCGCTGCTCATCCCGGGCTATCAAATACCAATCTCTTCAGGCATCTGGAAAAATATTGGATGATTAGGCAATTGTCTCCGCTTTTTACTCGCTTCACCCAGGGAGCCGATGCCGGTGCATTACCGGAAATAAGAGCAGCCGTCGATCCGGAGGTCAAAGGCGGTGAATACTATGGTCCTGATGGGTTCCGTGAAATGAAGGGTTTCCCCGTCCTTGTACAATCAAACAAAGCATCGCATAGCCGTGAAGATGCCAGGAAGCTGTGGGAGGTTTCTGAAAAGTTAACAGGGGTTCGATTTAGAGTATGAATTGTTGACGTCATTTACAGATCAGTCGTTAAACTTCACCGAATTTCCATTCCTGTTGCTTTCAATAGCTGCGTCAACAATTCGCATTCGCATTCAGCGACTGCCCGGGCTTCACGATTAGTTCCGGCGCCGCCTGCGATAGCGTCATGGATATTATCATAGTAACCAGAATAGTTTCCGCGCGACGTTTCGATTCTACCTGTGAAATGCAGGCCGTTTAGCTGTGTGTTGAGTTTGCCTCGATATTTTTCAGGTTCCACACCATAAGTTGGCTGATTTGGGTACATGCCGGCCTTTAACTGCGCTTCCTGTGGATCGAGACCCCACTTCAGCAACGACCCTTCTGTGCCATGCAGGATATACCGCGGGCCTTCCTCACGCACGAGGTACTGCATTTCAACGTCACATGCAGGTTATCGTAGCGCAGGTTGATGGCGTAGAAATCATCCACTTTGCCTCCCGTGCGTTGGATGCCAATGTCCGCAGAAACGCTTCGGGGCATGCCGAAGAGATCATACGCCTGGTCGATCATGTGGGTGCCGAGGTTATAGACGATTTCGGATCCGGCAACGGGCTCTTCCTTCCAGGTATCAGGCTGGATGAAGTTGCGATAGCGGTCGAAGTGCGATTCGAAGGAAACAAGTCGGCCGAGTAGGCTATCTCTGACAACTTTTTTTACGGTAAGATAATCGCCATCCCAGCGGCGGTTCTGGAAAACACTCAGTATTTTCTTTTGCTTTTTGGCCAGAGCTACCAGCGTTCCGGCTTCTTCGGCATTCATGGTAAATGGCTTTTCCACCACAACATGCTTACCGGCTTCCAGCGCAATTCGGCAATATTCGAAATGCGACATATCGGGCGTATTCACAATCACCAATTCGATGTGCGCATCTTCCAACAATTCCTCAAAAGATTTCACAATCGATACATAAGGGTAGCGCTCCTTAGCGCCGCGGTATGATCGTTCGGCAATCTTTACGATTTCGAATCCGGGATGGATATGGAGTATGGGTGCATGAAAAACCATGCCCGACATACCGTATGATGAAATGGCTGTTTTTATTGGAATCATAATGTCATTGGTCTGGACTCTTCTAAAATCATTTAATTTCCATAGAAATAAAAGCCTTCGAAACTTTAAATTTGGCAATCACGGAATGAAACACTTCGCCGAACTTATAAATGCGCTCACGAATGCCAGGAATGAAGATGCCAGGGTGCGGGCCGTATTTCGGTATTTCAATAATAAAAACCTTGCAGGATCATTTGATTCAGCAGCTGCTCTTTTAGTTGGCAACAATATTCCGTCGGTACTCACCACCCGCCAGTTGAAATCGTGGGCATCCTCCCTGTTTCCTGAACTCCCTGGATGGTTGTTCGAAAGGTCGGTGGAGGAATCCGGAAACATCGTGAACGCTGTGGCGCTTCTGCTCAGGAAGGACGAATCAGTGCCGGATGAACCTTCGTTACCTGAAACGCTGGAAAAGTTGCAAAAACTCCATGGAGCTTCTGAACAGGTCATAAAGCTCTTTCTGAACAATACCCTGGCAGGATACGGTCAGCCTGAAAGAGCGGTTATCCTTCGAATGATGAGCGGTACTTTTAAATCACCGGTTACCAAGCTGGAACTGCTGCGCGGCCTGGCGCGTGTATTCGCGATTCCGGAGGCAGTTGCCACACTGCGTTGGTACAATCTCGAAAAGAAAAAACCATTCGAAATCCAGCTGCTTGGCGCGCCGGTGGAAGGCGAAGATGAGCTCCTGCCGATCCAAATCAAGCCACCGGAAATTATCGAAAGGCCAGGCGAATCACTGGGCGAATGGAACGACTGGCAGGCGCATGGAATCAGGACGGGCATGGCCTGCCAATTGGTGAAGCATGGAAAAACGGTGCATTTATGGGTGGATGGTCCGGAGATCGTATCTGAATTATTTACTGAAATAACCCGCTCACTGGCCGGCTATGAGGGTGACTTGATCATGACCGGTCAGTTGATTCCTAAGAGCCTTGATCAGCCGGTATCCATACTTCAAAAATATATCACCGAAGATAGTGCAGGTCGCCAAAGCGGTGAAACCATTTTTGTCGTTCGTGACGTGTATTTGAACCGTTCCGGAAAACCGGAAACCGATCTGCCAATGTACGTTTCAGGTCGGGTTGGGCCGCATATCACCTTTGAGCCTCGCTTGCTCCTCAGTTCTTCGAAGAAATCGAAATCTTTCATTCCAATTGCCGCGCGGTGGGTTATGACGCATTTGTACTGAAAGAAATACACTCCCTGGACCATCGTATATCTGGAAAGCTGTTGCTTTTCAGGTGAAGGCAGTTCTGATGTATGCAGAACTGGACGGTTCACGCAGCCTGAATTCTATAACCTTCGGTTTGTATCGCAAGTCCGAAATTGTTCCAGTAGCAAAAATACAAAACGATAACAAATCGTCATTCCACAGACATTCTGGAGTATGTGAAATCCAACACCCTACAACGATTCGGGCCCGTGCGCACCGTAACGCCATCGTTGGTGTTCGAACTCTTTTTCGACGGCATCGATCGGTCACCACGCAAAAAGTCCGGACTTACACTTATCAGACCGAGAATATTTCGAAAAGTCGGTGACGATCCATCCCTGGCTGATTCAATCGGAGCATTAGGTGTCTGAAATGCGGTTTTTTCAAGCGCTATAAACCAATTATTTCAACGGATATCAAATAACCTCTCAGTCTACAGGAAGCGCAGACCATTACAGATTTTTCAGTTTATACTTCTCAAAAAGCCTTCTGATACACCTCATGAACTGCTGAGACAATGTTGTGCAAATCCTTTGTATTGGTTTCATATAAAACCATATTTGCTTTTATTCGTAAATAATATTTTTTATTTTTGTCCTGTTATGATCTTCGACATTCAGCGATATTCCATTCACGACGGCGCAGGTATCGCACAGAGTTGTTTCTTAGAAGGGTGTAACCTCCGCTGTGCCTGGTGCAGCAACCCTGAAAGCCAGTCGCGCGTTCCATCGCTTTTTTTCAATGCCCGTCAATGCAAGGGATTTGGTGAATGTGCCACTGCCATGCCAGATGTCATTTCTATGGTTGACGGTAAAGCATACATAGCTCGCACGCTGCTTCAGGGTGCAGAATTACTTCAGAATGTATGTCCTTCACGAGCCTTGACGGTATCGGGAGAAGAAAAATCAGTGGAGGCACTTTTGGTTGAAATTGAGAAAGACAGACCCTTTTTTGGACGGGACGGCGGAGTGACCATTTCCGGTGGCGAGCCTTTCCTTCAGCAGGAACTTCTGCATGAAGTTTTACCAGCTTTGAAAGCCTCAGGAATAAACATCGCCGTAGAAACCTGTCTGCATGTTTCCTGGGATTACATCAAGCCACATTTGAACCATATCGATGTTTTCCTGGCTGACCTTAAACATCTTGATGCAGAAAAATTCAGAATGTATACCGGGGGTGATGTAGACAGGGTTATAGAAAACTTCAGGAAACTAAACGAAAGCGGTGCCACGACCATTGCCCGGATACCCGTGATCCCTGGCTTTAACAATTCTTTTGTGGAACTCAGCGCCATGGTTGATTTCATCTGTGGGCTATCGAATATCCATGAGGTAAATTTTATTCCATTCCATAAGCTTGGGGTAGAAAAATACGCTATGCTGGGAATGGCCTACACTTTTCCCTTTAGCGATTCCATCGAAGAAACAGATTTACAGGAAATACAAAATTATGCCCGGATAAAAGGGCTCAAGACAAAAATTGGAGGATAATATGATCAACACAGCAACATCCCTGAAGATTTCAGACCGAATAAATACTCTGAGAGAGAAGACCATCAGAAAGAAATCGACCATCTGTACCGAAAGAGCCAAATTCTATACAGAGATATACAAGACCCATCCAGACAAACCTATTATCCTCGTCAGAGCGCTCGCCCTGCAGAAAACAGTTCGCGAGATGAGCATCTACATCGACGAAGGAGAACTCATTGTCGGTAATCATTCATCTGCATTGCGGGCGGCACCCATCTTCCCGGAATATGCCGTGGGATGGATCATGAAGGAATTGGACGAGTTTGACAAACGGCCGGGGGATGCTTTTTTCCTTACAGACCAGAACAAGGAAGACCTGCGCGAGATTTGCGACTGGTGGAAAGGCAAAACGTTGCTGGAAAAAGGGCAGGAGGGAATGACGTCTGAACTCAGAGAAATTCATGACTCAGGAATCATTCGTGCTGAAGGAAACCTTACTTCCGGAGATGGACATATCGCGGTGAACTTTGAAAAAATCCTCGAACTGGGGCTTGAAGGTTATTTGTGCGAAATAAAAAGATGGCGGAAAATCAACGCAGAAAGCGCAGCCTCGGGGGATTTCTACGAAGCCATGGAAATGGGTGTAGAATCTTTTATTCATTTTATACGGCGGTTCGAAAAGCTCGCGCATGAACTAAGCCTGAAAGAAGAAAATCCGGCAAGGCAGGCCGAACTGTTGGAGATTGCTGGTAATTGCCGTCATATCGCCAACTATCCTCCAGACAATTTCTACCGGGCTTTGCAGCTGGTATATTTCGTTCAGCTTGTCCTTCAGATCGAAAGCAACGGCCATTCGGTTTCACTTGGGCGTGTCGATCAGTATCTGTACAGATTCTACAGAGAAGATATGCTCCTGGGTAAAATTTCGGATGCTTTCGTGGTGCAGCTGCTTGAATGTACCTGGATAAAACTGCTCTCCGTAAACAAAATACGCTCCTGGTCACACACGAGGTATTCGGCCGGTGGTCCTCTATATCAAAACGTAACCATTGGCGGGCAGCACCCTGATGGCACCGATGCGGTCAATGATCTGAGCTATCTTATCCTGCATTCAGTTGGCGAGCTCCGGCTTACTCAACCAAATCTTTCTGTCCGCTTTCATAAGAATATTAGCAACGACTTCCTGATGGCCTGCATGGATGTGATTGAAAAGGGCTTTGGTATGCCGGCATTCAACAACGACGAAATCGTAATTCCATCGCTCATAAAGCTCGGTGTGGAGCCTGAGGATGCCTATAACTATTCTGCCATCGGCTGCATAGAGATTGCTGTGCCGGGCAAGTGGGGCTATCGCTGCACAGGCATGAGTTTCCTGAATTTCATGCGTGTTTTTCTGGCCGCCATCAACGACGGTTACGACTCCTACAGCAAAAAGACATTCTTCAAGGGCATTGGAAAACTAACGGATTTCACCTCATTTGAACAACTTAAAGAGGCCTGGAAGCAGCAGGTTGAATTGTATACCCGTGCCGGCATCCGCATGGAACACATCATCGACAAAGCATTGGAAATCCATACACCCGATATCCTCTGTTCTGTGTTTGTTGATAGCTGCATCGAGCGTGGCCTCACCATCAAAGAAGGCGGGTCGAAGTATGATTTCGTGTCAGGTCTTCAGGTAGGTATTGCCAACCTGGGTAACGCACTCGTAGCGATAAAAAAACTCGTCTTCGAAGAAAAGCGTATTACGGCCGAATCACTTTTATATCACCTGGAAAATGATTTTGAGGGCAAGGAAGGCGAAAAGATCCGTCAACTCCTCCTGAATTTTGCGCCCAAATATGGCAATGACAATGACGAAGTGGACCTGCTGTTGCATGAGGCGTATATGGATTACCTGAATGAAATAGATCATCATAGAACCACACGCCACGAGCGCGGACCAATCGGTTGCCGTTACTACGGTGGCACATCCAGTATCTCAGCCAATGTTCCTTCAGGATCGGTGGTTCCAGCCACGCCTGATGGCCGAAAAGCCTTCACACCTCTGGCCGAAGGCAGCTCGCCTACATCGGGTACGGATGTTCTAGGACCCACAGCCGTCTTTAAATCAGTATCCAAATTACCGACTCAAAAAATCCTGGGTGGAGTGCTATTGAACCAGAAACTCTCGCCGGCGGCTATTGCAAAAAAGGAGAGCAAGGAAAAACTGGTGTCCATCATCAGAACCTT
This sequence comes from Cyclobacteriaceae bacterium, assembly GCA_034523095.1. Lineage (GTDB taxonomy): Bacteria > Bacteroidota > Bacteroidia > Cytophagales > Cyclobacteriaceae > JAAUQL01. The sequence goes on from JAXHKU010000014.1 coordinate 14,441, forward strand.
TTTTACAGAGCTAAAAGGATGGCACGTTCAGTACAATATCCTTTCGAGGAAAACCCTTGAAGCTGCCAAAGAAAACCCAGAGGCCTATCGCGATCTGGTAGTGAGGGTGGCGGGATACTCCGCATTTTTTACTAACTTATCTCCCGAAATGCAGGATGACATAATAGCACGAACAGAGCATTTTTTATAGATTAAATTCCGGCGGTATAACTGTATTAGTGGCCTGTGCCGCGAAGCTCCCCCCGGAGGTTAGGCATCATTTTTAACACACTGTGTAATGGAAAAAGTATTGTGTGGTGTAGATCTGGGTGGTACAAAACTATCCATCGGTCTGGTGAGCAATGAGGGCATGTTAATCGAAAAAATCCTGATTTACGATCATCAGACCAAGTCAGAAGATATGGTGGTGGAGTCGATTGCATTGACTATAAAAAGACTGCTGAGAACGAATAACTATGATCAGGAAAATCTGCTTGGTATAGGTCTTGGGTTTGCCGGACATTTGCGATTTTCCGATGGCGTCATTATCACCACCTCCAACCTCGCAGGATTCAAAGGCTATCCTATCCGCGACCGGCTGCAGGAGTATTTTAAAGCTCCGGTCATCATAGACAATGACGCCAACGCGCAGGCCTATGGCGAATTTCAGTTTGGCGCAGGCAAGGGCTATTCCGATTTTATCTTCCTTACACTCAGCACGGGCATCGGCGCCGGCATTGTCATCAACCGAAAAGTATATCGCGGGTTTACGGGCACAGCCGGCGAGCTGGGTCACACGATCATCGATCCGCGAAGTGAATTCAGATGCACCTGCGGAAACAAGGGCTGCTTCATGGCATGTGCCTCCGGCCTGGTAGTAGCAGATGTATATCGAAAAAAAGTGTTGGAGGGAAAAAAGTCGCTCATGATCCATGGTGAAAATTTCGATTTTCGGACCGTAGACGGTAAGTTTATAAAAACAGGTTTCGAAAGCGGCGACCCGGTTTCCATAGAAATCATAGACGATTTTGCCGCATATACAGGTATAGGATTATATAACATTTTTCAGACCTTCAACCCTCCGTTGATTATTCTGGGCGGAGGACTGACACATTGGGGTGTTTATTATCTTGATGGAATAAAAAAGAAATTTTACAGCCTGGTGGGCGAGATGCTCTACGACCCTATCGAAATTAATCTGGCAGCGCTTGAGGATGATGCAGGATTGATTGGCGCGGCAGCGTTAACGAAAGAATTATTCCTTTGAAAAATCACCCTTATGAACGAACGTCAGAAAGACATTCTTAAAATTCTCGGCCATGGCGAATTGGTGACAGTGAACCAACTTACCGAAAAGCTTGGCGTTTCTTCCGTAACAATCCGTCAGGATCTCAACATACTGGAATCTGAAGGGCTGTTGAAACGGGTGCATGGTGGTGCGCAAATCAATGATTCTGATAACATAGCACACCGGCTTGGTGTGCACTACGAGCAGAAATTGCGGATTGCCCGCAAAGCGCTGGAGTTCATTCGCGAAGGCGATACCATTCTCATCGAATCCGGTTCGCTCAATGCCATTTTGGCCAGAGAACTTTCCGCCTTCAATGACCTCACCGTGATCACTACCAACCTGTTTATTGCACGGCAGATGCAGAAATTTACTCAGATAAAAGTCATAGTTCCTGGGGGAATCTACCAACATGAGAGCGAAAGCATGGTGGGGCAATTGGCTAAACTGGGAATTGATCAGGTAAACTTCGCGAAAGCTTTTATCGGTGTAGATGGATTCACGCACGAAACCGGCTTCACTTCCCGCGATATGCTGAGGGCTGATATCTCCAGTTTTATAGTCCAAAAATGTAGACTGACCTTTGTGCTGACTGATAGTTCCAAATTTGGCCATGTGGAGCTGACCAAAATCTGCGATGCATCCGCTATACAATATGTGATAACAGACAAGGCTATAGGTGCGGATTACGAGGAATATTTTTCTTCGATCCCGGCACAGCTTATTACAGTCTGATGGCGATCCGAAAACCAATGAAATTCCATTGAATTGTAGTTCGTTTCATCTATTTCCATATTATTGTCGGAGCATATAAGTTCAAGTATGGACCTACAGACCATTTTTCTCCTTTGCATTTCCTTTTTACTGATTTCATTTTTGTATTCCTCCGTTGGCCATGCAGGCGCATCCGGATACCTGGCCGTCATGGCGCTGACTTCCATACCCATTGAATCCATAAAACCGGTGTCGCTGGTGCTGAATATTGTGGTTTCCATCATTGCATCCTACAATTTCATCAGGGCCGGATATTTTGATCGGAAGGTGTTTTTGGCGTTTGCACTTACTTCGATACCCATGGCTTTTGTCGGCGGGTATATTAAGATTGACCCACATTGGTTCAAAGTCATTGCCGGAGGTTTTCTTATCCTTAGCGGAATATTGCTTCTGGTAAGACAATTCATCAGTCCGAAGGATACCATAAAAACGACCAATCTTCCAGTTGCGCTCCTTCTGGGAGCTGTCATAGGTTTGTTCTCCGGACTTATTGGTGTAGGAGGCGGGATTTTCCTGTCACCGATTCTTATACTGCTTGGCTACGCCACGATAAAAAATACGGCTGGGATTTCAGCGGTTTTTATCTTATGCAATTCCACCCTTGGCCTGGCGGGTCATTATGCGTCGCTGGAGTCCGTGCCATTTGAGACAGTCTATTTCGCAGCTTTCGTCATGATCGGCGGCTACGTCGGGTCGCATTTTGGATCAAGAAAATTCAATACCAGGATCATTCTCAGCTTCCTTTTTGTAGTGCTGATCTCAGCGGGGATCAAATTCCTGGTAGTGGGGTAATTTCCTTCCGGTATGTGTTTTCGCGCGCAGTTGAACCTCCTCGTTAGGAGTATGACGTAATCAATTGGGGGTTTTATGGCTACGGCCGCTTACTCTATTGTAGTCTGAACCTTATAACTTTCGGTATTTTTATAGTTTAGTCGTTACCCTTTTGATTGTTCTTCTTGTTCTAAGTGATTTCTGTTTTTTTAATTCTTTATTCTTTTTAAAGAATTCACTTAAAGCTTTTTCTTCAGAACTTGTTAAAGGTTCTTGACTTCCAATAAAATCCACATCCAATTCTTTCTTCCTTGTTCTCATATTTATTGGTTTTCAAAGTATCTGTCAATCAGTTTAAGCGCAGCTTGCGTTTCAATAATCATTAATCTACCCCAAGCATACTCCTTTTTGTAGTGTTTTATGAGTTGGCTTTTTGAAATAAAGGATATATTTCCTTCGTGTCCCCTTTGAAATGATAGCTTACAGGCAAATGCAACTAAATTTCCTGGTACTCCTGCATACATTTTCGTTTTTCCTTTATTAAATGGAGCGCTTTCAATTAGGTGCATATATATGTGGTCAGATTTTACCTGTACACTCATCAAGCCTTGAATTACATTTGGATTGTTAACGATGGTCAGTTTGTAAATTTCTCTTTCAGGTTGTTTAAATTCAGCTAACCAAATAAAAACCCAACCCTTTATTCTTAGTGATCAATTTAAGGTCCTCTCTGGTAACAACAGAAACCTCTGTCGGTAAACTGTCACCTGTTACAATGTTTTCAATTGAATTAGTGAGTTTATCGACAACGAAATCCAATCCTGTGTTTTTCTTTTTTGCCACATTACAATATAGAAAAAGTTAAATTCCCAAAGGTAATGTCTGAGCTGTCGTCTGCACCGCTCGTTTAGGTTCCTTGGCGTTCAGTTAAGAATCCGTTCGTCATTGGGGTTTCAATCCACAAAATTGACCCTAACAGGTCGAAAATCCTCAAATTCCACGATCATCTCGTCGATTCCCCGGAACGACCCAAAAGAATATGCCAGGATATGGCTTTTTGGCCATCCGGGAATGGCAGTTCCATTACCTCAATCATTTTAACCCTCTTAGCGTACCGCGTTTTTTGAGCAATTCAAGAGCGGGATCATCTTTCTATCAGGAATCATAGAATCCACGGTTTTTAAAACCCCGCCTGCTGCTTCGGACCATGCCATCCCCAAAGCATAATCTACCACCGGCGAAAAGGCACCATACCCATATAGGCCAGAAGGCTCTCGCTCAATATCACAATCATCCAAGTTTTGGTTTTGAATACCAAAGTCCCAAATCATCTTTAAAATTGTAGGATCAATAGAAACGCAGCTATTGTAGCTGCATTCATCACTCCGGGCAGTTTTTTTTGGAATGAACTCCTTGTATTTGATTCGCGCCAGTTCGCATCGATCACCTTTCATGGGTTTTAAACACTTTATTATGCATATTTCTCCAGGGCCATGCCTGTGGGCAATACATCCAGGTGTTTTATGACGACCAAGCGGTCCAGAAGGGATGTGAAATAATCTGTGCTTACAGGTCCCCAGCCCTCATCGTCCAATCCGTGAAGATTTAAAATCATCCAACCCCCAGAGCCAGCCAAAAAGTTATTGACCTTTTCTTCCACCCAGGCATCGCTTAGGTCCGGGCCATGCGATGAACAGCCCAATACGCGGCTGGTTTTTTTGGTCGGAAATGGATTTATGGCTCCGTTTCCACTGGTGCGCACGGCATTAACTAAAGTCAATGCATACTGATCCAATTCAGGAGTTGACGAATTGAATGGAAAATTGAAGATCGCCCGGGAAGGCATAAAACCTTTCAGATTTTCATTGAAATACGTGATGCACTTCGAAATCAATTTCTTTGCTTCCTCAGGATCTTGTCTTGCCAGGTTCAGATGTTTCCAGCTATGCGGCATCACCTCATGTCCGCGCGATGCGAGATCATTCCACAGCGAAAAATCACCCATCAATTCAGGTAAAATCCATTGATCCACCCCTTGAAATTCCGGCAAATGCCCGGAAGCGATTATGTTGAAGCAGGCTTTGAGGCCGAATTGCTCATGGATTTCAGCCAGTTTTATAAATGATTTTTTGAAACCATCGTCGAAGCTGAAGGAGATGATATGGGTTTTCTGCGCTAAGGAGGGCTTGTATCCGAGGCCTAACCCAATGGAGGCTGTGGCATTTGTTTTTATAAACTGGCGTCGTTTCATCATTCGACTAAGTTACAAAAAACCACAGGCAAGACGCAGTGTCCGGGAATTTAACATTTTCCCATGATCAGGAAATGCGTCATATTCTATATTCCTCTGTCAATCAATCACATTTTCACCGGCATGCAGGAGCATGGTTTTTCCATTAAAAAAACCCTGGCCCGAAAGTCCCGGAGGAAGGATTACTTTCCCTGTGAGCTTGTTTTTTTTCATCCTGTAATTCACTTCAATCCTGCCTTTTGGATGGGGCATGGACGCCTCAACAGATTCGAGATTTCCGGTGTATGGCGTGATGTTCACCGTATTGAAACCGATGTCGGCTGGTTTGATACCGCATACCAGGCTTAGCAAATAATAGGATGGATGTGCGGCCCATGCGTGGCAGTCGGACCGGTCGTGCGAGGCGAATCCCGTTTCACCCGCCGTGGTATGTCCGCGATCCAGGAAAGTGTACCAAAAATCCAGGTGCTTCATAAACTCGTCCTGTTGGTTCGTTTTGTCCATTGCTTTAAACAGATAAAATGAAAAGTATGAACTTGCGTACTCATCGAATTTATCGTAAGTCAGAATGCGCTCCAGCAGTGCAGTTTGATCCTTTTCGGGGATCACATCGCAGAGGATCGCCAGAATATTCGAGTGCTGTGAAAATACCTGCTGATTTGGGAAATCCCTGAAAAGCTGTTTTTCTTCATCCCAGCAATGGGTTTTAACAGCCTTTTTAATATTTAGTGGCCAATCTGAGCCCATTTATCGGCTTTTATGTTCTCACCTGAGGTGATCATAGAGACTTACCGTACAGTCGAGGGAATGAACAAAAAACAAGGTCAGCAACGTGCGAATGCATTCATATCACGCCTTATCGTTGCCATCGTGGGACATGCTTCCCTGTTGGTGATGCTCCAATCCATGAAGTTCTCGTTTCTCACGGTACCCAAGTATGCCCAAGGATTCATCCATATGCCTTTCGATAAAAGCCGAAGGATACGCTCAATATTTTCAACAAACTGGGCAAGCAAATGATTTGTCGCCCCTCCAACTGGAATAGTAATCGTTCAGACGTCTTGAACCCATGCTTAGAGACCATGAGCCCATTATCCAAAATCGAACTTAGATGGATATGCCGATTTGAACAATCCGGTTTCCTTATTTTCGGATTGAGGGTAAAGTCGCATTACCTCTCTGAAGAGTCGATCGTCGGTGGAGTTGTACACAGAGTTCATGCCTATCGGCCTGTTGTCGCCGCCATAGCTCAGTTGCTCGTAGTACGGGGTATCGTAATATGTTTCTCCCGAACACATTTGCAAGGTGCGCAGGCAGATTTCAAAAATATCGTTCAGTTTTTCATCATTGCTCTTAAAAGTGGCCATTTCAGGATAGGGATAGCCCGAATATTCTGTTTCATGCGAGATGATGCTTAATGGATTTTCAGCGGTTTTAATGACTAACTGAACGTATCGGAAGCAGCGCTTCCACAGCGGCCGGAATACTCTTTCTCCTCCATCGGGCCGGAAAACATCCCAAACGCCAAACATGGTTTTATTGATCACCGAATCGCGGTGAGCTTTCAGATTTACCTCCTCGTACAGCGCTTCAGCGTATTTCACCTGGATGGTACTGGCCTTTCCGCCACTCACTTTTAGTTCAGGATAGCCCATGGTGAGCACGCCATAGTCTATCAGTATTTTCGCTTCTGTATTTGCGGGGATCGTCCAGGCGCTTTTTTTAGCCAGAAATCCGGAGGGCATGGTAGTGCCCTCAGCCAAACGTATGGATTTTGGGTAAACCTGGCGATCATCCATAAACGGTATGTTCCGCGGCACCAGGTTCCATGGCGCCGCACCGTCAAATTTCAGTGGCTCGGCCCGAACCCAACCACTATCATTAAAACTGTCCGATTCCCAGCCCCATGGATACTGGACGGCCTTCAGGTCGTCGCCGGGGCCGCAAGCATAGTAGCCATAAAACCATCGCTCTTTGAACAACATTTCATTGTAGGAGATCGGAGTGTGCGCCGGGTTTTGATAGGTAAGCCAGGACGAATCGGTATTGATTTCTGAAAAAGCAGGGTCTTCACTTTTCAGGAAAAACGCGGTTTGCACCGAAATCAACGCATCTGGTCTGTCCTTGCCCGCATTATACACAATCGCAGCCAGTTGATTCCGGCCTTTCTTCAGAAATCCGGCAATATCGATCACATCATATTTATACGTTTTCAGGTCTCCCTTGGCGGGGCCATAGCAAACCCTTTGACCGTTGACAAAGAGGTTGTAGCGGTTGTCGGCAGACACATGAATGATCAGTTGGGCTGGAATTTCATCATAATTTACGGCCTTACGGAAATGATATACACCATAGTTGCTGACGCTCGCCGTCGGGTAGGTGATCCATGGCGCCTGGTACACTTCCTGAGCACAGGTTGTAAACCACAAGCCAAGTGCTAATAGACTAAGTAGTAGTTTTTTCATGATCGGACAATAGCGTTTTTGGTTTAATCTATGGTTGATTTCCCTCCGGGTGTGCATCACCCAAATTCAATACCTTTTCATATTGATACAGCGCCCGCACCGAATCGGGGTGATTTTCTCTCCAGACGAAGCCCGCCCAATCCATAAACCACACCCAATGCGGCTGTTGCTCCAGAATGGCCGGTGTTGGCAGTACACCGCATTCTCCAATAGCAATGAGCTTACCTTTCCCTAATTCAAGAAGTTGATCATGGTGAGATTGTTTGTAATCATTTTTATAAATGTCAGCAGCGAGTACATCTACAAATTTGTCTCCCGGATAGTAAAGCTGATAATCATACGCCTGGTCATTCTCCCAATCGCGCGGTGCGTTGGGATTCCAAACCCAGATCAGGTTGTCCAGTTTATGGTAATTAACATACCGGTCGTACATGATCTTCCAAAGTTTTACAAAACCATCTTCGCCTTTCCGGTCGCCGTACCAGAACCAGATACCATTCATCTCGTGGTATGGTCTCCACAATACGGGAATATTTTTATCCTGAAGTTGTTTAAGATAGCTGGCTACTTTGTCGATTTTTTCAATCAGCATGTTGTAGTAATCCGTTCCGGGAGTAACGATCTGTGCCCATTCCTCATCGGTCACCATCCCTTTTACACTTCGTCCAAAACCCAGACTATCGTGATCGAAAGGTTTCACCTGGTGGTACATCAGGGTAATAATGCTGCCCATTTCATGCTGTCGAATGGCCTCGTCAACCACGTCCTGCATGGTCTGGTCGCCGTTTCTAAGTGGTAGCATATCCGAACCCCAAATAGCAGGTAATTCGCCAGTGATCGATTTTACTGAGTCTGTGGAGCGAAGGAGTTCGTTGCCGTAATTGTGCTGGCCAGAAAGAATAAATTCACCATCAATGGAATACAAATGGTGAAGCAGCTCTCTCGCTTCTTTTGTGGCGTTGGGGTTGACAGGCGATATTTCTGTCGATGTGTTTTTGCATGATACAATAGTCAGTGCGCCAAGCAGATAGAAAAATAGGATTTTTTTCATGGAATGGAATTAAAATTTATATCTCAAATATATGTCAAAACAAGCGGGTTTGTGCCCCGGTCTGTCCTGCTGGAATTACACAAATTATCAGAGCGTTTTTTAATGGCTATATACCCAAATGATCATGGATTTTTTACCGGAATACTGCATTGTCGTTCGTGAAAAAATTTAAATTGAAGCCATGAATAAAGTAATCATAGGTATCCATGGACTCGGCAATAAACCGCCCCGTCGGACTGAAGTGCGCTGGTGGAAGGCTGCCATGATCGAAGGACTGAAGAGAATCGGTAAAACCCCATGGCTGCCTGATTTTGAGCTGGTTTATTGGGCAGATTTGATTTATGAAAAACCGCTGGATACCTCGGTTCAAAATCCGGAGGATAAATTGTATCTGGAAGAACCCTATATTCCCGGAGCGGCACAACTGGCACCGCCAGAAAATCATGAGTTCCGCAAAAAAGTCATGGAATTTGTAGAGCATCGGCTCGACGGGATTTTGCTCAATGAGGATTTCACAATAAATTATTCGGCCCTCACTGACAAAATCATGCGCCGCTACTTTACCGATCTGGTGGCATATTATTCTGATAATCTCAGCCACGCCGATGTGAGCATCGTCAGCGTGCGTGAGAGGATTCGCCACCGGCTGGTTGAAATAGTACAAAAATACCAGGGCCGGGAAATTATACTCATCGGGCATTCCATGGGATCGATTATCGCCTATGATGTATTGACATTTTTAATTCCGCGAGCAACAATCAGCCAATTTATTACGATTGGTTCGCCATTGGGCTTCCCGGTAGTTCAGGGCAGAATTGCTTCCGAATGGAAGCAGGCGGGGATGGAGATACGGCGGTTGAAATCGCCGCCGGGCATCACTGGGAAATGGATAAATTTCGCTGACTTGCGCGACAGGGTGGCGATTGTGTGGCAATTGGCTAAAAATTACAGTCCGAATGCATACGGGGTTTCTCCGGAAGACAAGGTGGTTGTTAATAATTATTCAAACGGAAAAGCCGAAAATGCCCATAAGTCATACGGCTATCTCCGAACGGAGGAGTTTTCCACCGCCCTATCTGGTTTTATCGGAGAAGTACCTGTTTATAAAAAGTCGCTGGCCGCCATTTTGCATGGTTTTTAGTCATAAACAACTGTCTGTGAAATCAATTTTCTATTAGACCGAAAACCACTATTTTTGGTGACATGAAAAAAACGCTCAGCGCTATTATTATCATTTTTTGCTGTATCGATGCTGCATATAGTGTTGAAATCGTGGAAGATGAATTTGCCGGAGTGCCGCATTTTATCATAAAAACCAAAAAAGCGACCTATTACCTCGACAAAGCCGGTGGAGGTTTATCCAGGATGGTGGATGTTTTCGGAAACGATTGGATCAATTTTAAACGAAGCCCGTGGGATGTATACCCGGAGTCGGCGGCATCTTCCTTCAGGGGTTTACCCAACATGATCTTTGGCTCAGATGACAGCGGTGTTGGCCATGCCGGTCATGATAAATGCTATAGTTTCCAGGTGGATGATAAGACAATTCTGACGATCAGCAAAAGTGGAATGTGGCAGTGGCGATGGCATTTTACGGAAGATTATGCATCCATTACCATTGAGAAGACCGACCCAAGTCACCGCTACTGGTTTTCATATGAAGGCCCCATCGCCGGTGAGTTCAGGCTCGACCAGCAATACTGGGGCTCGAACCTCGGCGGTCCGCGCCGCGACATGAACGATTATTATAACCAAGGGATGATTTACGCTAACTGGCACTGGATTTACTTTGGCGATAATCGTGTGAAACAAGTCCTCTTTCTTGCCATGAAACAACCCGACCGGCAGATTGATGCCCTGGCATTTTTAGGCAATTCTGCTCAGGGAATTCATGCAGAGGAGGGTATGGTGGTTTTCGGATTCGGCCGACAAAGTAATTCCCGGCCGTTGATGTCCGATCCGCACAATACGTTTTACTTCGGATTTCTGAAGGCAAAAGTCAAAAATCAAGGCTCGCACGATTCCGTGGCGAAGCAAATCCAGGATATACTCAAGTAGCCGGTTTCAAGCTGTCGCCTGCCAATCTTGGTACAACGTCCGAAATATTCTGCGTGATCGTATATTCAAAATCACTATCTGATACCAGGTGTCGGAGACGGTTTCTGTGTGAACTCCTGGACAAATAAGCCTTAAGATCTGCTTTGGCACGCTGCCACAAATCCGATGCACCCAGCGCAGAATCACACACGGTAGAAAATCCATTATTCATGAGAATTTCAGTCAGCGCCCCGGCAAATACAGAATCTTCCAGGTTAAAAAGGTTCTTCCATGCCGCACACAACACCACAACACTTTGGTTTTTCTGAATAAGGTAATCAGCCAGCGCTTTCATATTTACAAAGGAGCCAATGAGTACCTCGGACGCATCACGCGCCAGGTTGATGGTCTTGGTGCCGTTTGTCGTCGAAAAAACCACTGTTTTTCCAATAAGATCATCACGGCGAAAGTCAGACGCGGAGTTGCCAAAATCAGCAAAATCCACCACTTCACCATTTCGCTCACATGCTACTATATATCCTTTATCTTTCATTGCTTTGGCCTCATCCAGGCCGGATACGGGGATTATTTCAGAAACACCATGATCAAACGCGGCGCAGATCGAGGTGGTAGCCCGCAGGATGTCCACGACCACGGTGGTAAATTCCCCCTGGGTGAGTTTATGAGCATATAATTTTGGTGAGAAACAAACTTCAACGGAAGGAACTGTTGCCATAATAGAAGGATTCTATGCACAAAGATAGCCAATGCGTGTATGTCAATGGAAAGCATCTTCTTTTTAATATCACTTTTCGGGGAATCGTTTGGGATTAATCGCGGTAAACAGCAATTCAAGAAATAAATGTTCCTAAAATCAGAGATTTCCCATTAATTTTAATCCACACAAACTCACGTATCACTAATTTTCGAACAACACTAACATGGAAAAAAGACGACAGTTTTTAAAAACAGCAGGAACTTTTGCTGCCGCCAGTCTGGTGCTGCCTTTTGGCTGTACCACCAAGAAACCTGCGGAAGCAGTCGCAGAACAGGCAGCCGTAGAAGTCACTAAAAAAGATATCGGCTTACAGCTCTACACGCTGCGCAATGAAATTCAGAAGGATGGAGTAGAAGCCACATTGAAAGCAGTGGCCGACAAAGGCTATAAGTGGATGGAGCCATTCGGCTATGAAGGCCGAAAATTCCTCGGAAAAACTCCACAGGAATTTGCGCAAATCTGCGCTGACCTTGGCATGAGCGTGCCAAGCGTACACTCGGTGACAGAAGTATCTTCATCCGGTGGCAAGGATGCCATTCTCGACCAGATGAAAAGTGCAGTAGAAGATGGATTGCCATTGGTTCAAAATACCGCTTTGGGCTCTCCGGAACCCGAAGACCGAACCAGCCTGGAAGATTATAAACGCCATATAGAAACATGGAACAAGTTTGGCGAAGTGTGCAAATCAGCCGGAATTCAATTCGCGTACCACAACCACGATTTCGAGTTTATCGATTTTGGTGGCACCAAGCCCTATGATCTGATCATGCAAAATACAGATTCGGACCTGGTGAAATTTGAAATGGACCTCTTCTGGGTAGCTATAGCCGGTCAGGATCCTGTGGAATGGATTAACAAAGAGCCGGGAAGGTTTCACCTCTGGCATGTAAAAGACATGGTGAGCCCTGAAAACAAATATGTGATCGATGGCATGGATAGGTTCTTTGCTCCTGTAGGCCAGGGCACAATTGATTTCAAACGCATTTTCGAGGCGAGAGGGACTTCAGGCATGCAATATTTCTTTGTTGAGCAGGATTTCACTCCGGTGGGCATTTCACCGCTGGATACGATCGGCACAAGCTGGAATTACCTTAACACTGCAGCATTACGTTTAGCATTCATCCAGACCAATGAATAAAGTCCGGCGTCCACAACGTCGGACTTTTTTGTTGTATTAAAATAAATAGTGGCTAAACTGACAATCATCACCTAAAAAGGCAGCGTCATTCAATATCTTTGTGCATCTTAAAATTTCAATCATGAAAAAATTACTATTTATAGCCATCGTTATTGCTGTAGCATCATGCGAGCCACGGCAGGGGAAAATTGCTAAATCAAAGCCCCAGTTGCCGGAATAGAGCAGGATGTGCATGAAGTAATGGTTACTGAAATCCTTCCGGCGCCCAGCTATACTTATTTGAAAGCTGACGAAAACGGAACTGAAGTCTGGATGGCCATCACTCAGACTGACATTGAAACCGGTAAAAAGTACTACTACTCCAAGCCGCTGGAAATGACCAACTTTAAGAGCAAGGAGTTACGACCGCACTTTTGAATCTATTTTGTTCATTAACAAACTTGTATCCGATCCGGCTGAATCGGCTTCAAAAAAAGTGGCCCCAAACAGTGATGGCAGCAGGCCAAAGTCTTCCCCTGACAGGCAGGAAGGACTAAGCATTGAGCCGGAAGCTGGAGTGACTAACATTCAGGAACTTTATGCAAACAAGTCAGCGTATGCAAATAAAACCGTCAAGGTGAAAGGGCTTGTCACGAAGTTTAACGCCGGGATAAATGGAAAAAGAAACTGGGTACATATTTAGGATGGAACCGGAAACGACACAAGTTTCGACCTCACCATTACCCACCGAGGCTATGGTCAGCACTGGACAAATTGTGGTTTTTGAAGGCGTGGTATCGCTCGATAAGGATTTTGGCTATGGATATAAGTACGACCTCATCATCGAAAAGGCCACACAACAATCCCCAAAGCCTGAAGTGAAAGTGAATTAGCGGCGCTTAGCAAATCCCCTATTTTAGTAAATAGTACATCAAACATGCTATTGTTTCTCAGTTGGCTTTTACCTTAGTGAAGTAAAACATACTTACTTCGATTGATCTCATCAGTTTTTTTTAAGTCTATAGGTCGCTTCTTAAATCGGGAGGAAATCCTAGGCCTGTTTCGGTATGTTTTCTTTATTGCCCTTTTTACTGCTGCAACAGGTTTTTTGGGAGCACAGGCTGAACACATAGACTCCACCGTATTACCGTCCAATTTGACGGACAAAGCCTGGAACAAATATTTTCCATACTGGAAGAGAAAAGCCAGATCCCGCTTTTCTATAAAACTACCTGGCTGGAAGGGATGAGTTATTCGGGGAATTTTGAAGATCAAACAATTCCAACGATTTTATCCGGCATTCTTGCTGCCAACGATCTGTCATTTGCTGTTTATCGAAATTCTTCCATCATCATAGCGCCTTCTGATTTACTCTCCAAGGAGTTCAACCTTGAATATTACCGGATGAAAGACCTGCAGAATTCATTTCTGGCAGAAGTGAATAATAGGTCCAATGTTGAAAATCTACAACTCGGTTCCAGGGACACCGGCACCAGCCCCTGATGGATACCGTATCAGCGGTGTGGTTATCGATAAGTTGGAGGGACAAAGACTCAGCCGGAGGTACGATAATTATTAAGGATCTGGATTTGGCGATCTCAACAAACGCAACCGGTGAATTTGAGATCACTCTCACAGAAGGTTACCACCTGGCAGAAGTACGCATGGTAGGGTATGACTCGAGAACATTTTCATTGAATATCCTTGGATCGTCGGAATGGAACATCGAACTACTTCCGGAGGCCACGGAACTGGACGAGGTGCTGGTGAGGAGCAGCGCGGATAACAATAATGTAACCGCTGTATTTGCAGGAGTCACTACCCTGAATCCTGTGGAACTCAGAGAAATGCCGGTGTTTCTTGGAGAACCTGATGTCATTAAAAGCATACTGACACTTCCCGGAATCGCACAGAGTTGGAGAGGTGCCAGCGGCTTCAACGTTCGTGGTGGAAATATTGACCAAAACCTCATCCTTCAAGAAAACGCCCTTGTTTTCAATTCATCGCATGCCATGGGATTTTTCAGCATTTTTAATCCGGATGCTATCAAGGAAGTGACATTGTATAAAGGCCATATTCCAGCCCAATATGGCGGCAGGGTGTCATCTGTACTCGATGTACAGCTCAAGGGAAATAACTATGAAATGCTAAAGCTGAAACGGTGGTGTAGGACTTCTTGCAAGCCGGTTGATGTTGGAAACACCGATCGTCAAAGGAAAAACATCCTTGCTTGTTGGAAGCCGTGTGGCTTACTCCGACTGGACTTTGAACTTCGTAAGCAACAGAGATGTGCAGCAAAGTTCACTCGACTTCTATGATTTTAATATAAAAATTTTCCAGCGTCTTGGAGAGAATGGCACACTGGCGCTTTCGGCATACAACAGCCACGACTATTTTAGTTATCGCGATCAGTTTGGCTTTTATTGGGATATGAGCAATTTTTCACTGATGTGGAATCAGACATTTGGTAAATCGCTTTTTTCGGAGTTTTCGGTCTCTGGAAACTATCATCAAACGCCTCTTTCAGCCTTCAGGAATCGCTGGTTTTACGCTGGAAAACGGCATGAAGAATCTTAAGGTAAAGGAAGATGTGCTTTTAACTGGAATGCCCGGGCACACCATTAATGCCGGCTTTGAGGTGAATGCATACATTCCTTTGGATGAAACGTTGAAACCCTACAACACCGAGTCGACGGCGATACCATACGACGGCGCGAAAGACCGAGGCACAGAAGCAGCAATCTACTTAAACGATCAGTTTGATATTACAGAGAGGCTGTCGCTGGCGGCAGGTATACGGATTATTAATTATTTCCAGCCCGGGCCTGCAACTGTATATCAAGTGATCAAAACGGCAACCGGAGCGACTTTGACAATGTGATTGATTCCACCACGTATTCGTCTGGCGAAAGAGTTATTACGTACACCGGCCTTGATCCGCGGGTGTCATTGCGTTACCTGGTTAATGGAAATTCCTCCGTTAAATTAAGTTACAACCCGAATCAATAGATTCATCCACCTTATTTCCAGTACCACGGCGGCCTTGCCTATAGATTACTGGCAGGTGAGCAATAGCTGGGTCAGGCCACTCATTGCGGATAACTACTCAGCAGGTTATTTCAGAAATTTTAGACTGAATCAATGGGAAACCTCGTTGGAGGTCTACTACCGAAGAATGCAAAATCTCTGTCGATTACAAAGATTTTCCGCAATTGTATTTAAATCGACACCTCGGAAACCGAACTACTTTCAGGCGATGGAAAAAGCTACCGCCTGGAATTGTTGCTAAAAAGAAAGCGGGAAAAATTGAATGGCTGGATTTCCTACTCTTTTCACGGTCTCTGGCGTACGCATAGATGATGAAGATACTGGGAGAAAAGTCAATAATGGCGATTGGTATCCGTACAAGTTCGATCAACCACATAACCTCAGCATTGTCGGAAATCTGCATATGAATAAAACCAATGACATTCAGTTTAAACTTTTCCTATAATACAGGCAGACCTTCTCACCGGACCCGATGCAAACTTAAGCTTCACCGATTATATCGTGCCAAACTACTCTGAACGCAAATACACTCAGGTTGCCCGATTACCACAGGCTTGACATTTCATACACCATCGAACGTGGCAAATTGCGGACACATAAGTATAAGGACAGCTTTACCATTTCCATCTATAAATTTATACGCCAGAAAAAATGCCTATTCAGTGTATTTTCGCCGCTGATGTCGGTAATTCATTGCGGCGGATACAAACTTGCCGTCATCGGTACAATGATTCCATCAATCACTTATCACTCTTCAGTTTTTAAGAGCTTGCAACTTAGATATTCACATACGGATTTTTAACGCTTTTAGCATCAACAGGAATCTGTGCGGTGCCCTATAGCTTCGTTCCGCAGCGCCGGGCTGACTACCTCTGGTGGTGCAGTGGTACGGTTACCCAGGAAAATGAGGATCAACAGAATTAAAGTCTCCAGGGAGTACTGAATTTGGAGTCGATGCCGCTGCAAATCCTGTTGGGAAATCAGCCGAGATTACCCTGTTCTGATTCGTGATGGCATTTTCCGAACTTTTGATCAATGAAGGCAGTGGTTATTATGCTCACTATGGAAATAATAATCAAACCTGAGGTTGGTGGCAGCTACTACATTGAGATTGTCTATGGAATAAAGTTGTATAAAACCGCTCTCGCAGGAAATGCCGGTTCCCGTGCGTTCCTGATAGCGTCAAGCTATAAAGCAGGATTGGCCATTGAAACTCAATTCACTTGGCAACCAAGTGACCTATCAGAACATTGGATATTTTTACTCAACACTCCGGTTAACAAGGCCTGGGAAAAACATCCTTTTTGCGCTGGGAGGTTGATGAGTCATGGGCTCATTCCTGAGAGCAACAGTGTCATCCGTTACACATCCCTAAAACCTGCTGACACCTGAGTAACTCGATTAATGAGCAACAGGATGTATCTGTTTTCAGGCGAAGGCATTGAGGGTAATTATCTTTTCGGGTCAAAGAGTAGGGGGCAAACGCATTGCTGATCTGGCTGAACTGTTTAGAAACATTTTATAAATGTGAATCCAATACACCCTTTTCATCAGAGAGTTATGAGTACTGGGAAAAAGCGATGCAGTTGTCTTATCCCAATGGTGATATTTTTGATTTACCTCCAGCCACATTGCCCGGTGAGTGATCGATAGAACAAATGATCCTGAAGAAATGAGTGCTGGGTTATTTTGAAGTTTCATCCAAGGCTACCTCACGTATAGGGTTGTATCAGATCAGGAATTCTTTTGCCCTTCGTCGTACCATCTAAAACATACCTTTGTTTATGTCGGAGATACTATATCAGGACGCATGTTGCCAGTGTCTGGTGATCAGGGAACAGCTCAACCGTCAGACCATTCATACTATCGCAATTGAACATGCGACATATCCGGACCCTGACTTTTCTTCTGTATAGAATTCTGTCCTCTTGTAGTACTGCCGGCGCTCTGCGCCCAGCCGGAACGATTTTACCGTTCACTTCGATAAGCCATTTATAGGTACTCACCGCCAATAACATATTATGGTACAAAATCTATAACACTAATTTCATTGCGGCAGAAACCCATAGCGAGGTGGTATTTATAAATGTTCATGATGATACCCGGAAAGCTTTATTACCCAGCAGAAACACCGCCTTGCCAATGGTCAGTCACATGGGTCTCTGACCATTCCACGGCAGTGGAAGGAAGCTTATTATTATATCACCTGCTTCACGCAATGGAATCTTCAGTACGATACGGGTCCAGTGTTTTTGGTGGCCAAAGATGGCGATATACAATTCACTGGAAAACCAGGAGGTCGGCGCAGATAGCAGACACCACGGAATTGAGGAGATATTATCACCCGAAATCCATCGGCTTAAGATTGAAAAACAGAACTTTATAAGAAGAGAAGATGTGAAAGTGATGATAAATGGAGCGGATATAAAAGGGGCTTCTGTCGCGGTGATTGCATTGGAAGAGTACTAGAGCAGGATTACAAATCCAACACCAAAAACCAACTATGTGGCTACCATCATATCCAGTAGATTTTCCAACTGAAAAAGAAAAGGAAATTATTCTGAGAGCAAACTGGTTACGGATCAGTGGACCAATGAGCCTTTGGATGCTGATGCACTTTTGTATTACCGGGAAGAACCAACAGCGCTTCATTCCTGCGGGTAAGTTCTGAAGGGAGGATCAATCAATTCTCCTTTGGGCTCGGTATCGAGGGATCGAGCGGAATAGGAACTCATCAATATGAATCCTCTTTCATGGCAGCTACTCCCTGGCAATCACACCCTATATACCTGGTAACATCCTGATAATTCCAGAAAAGACAGATGCTACTCCCCAAGAACACCGGCTGTAGAAAGATGCATGCAGGAAATGAAAAAGAATATGAATGAAGGTGGATGAATTGTTTAATGAAACCTCAAGTACTAGAAACCCACTGCGGTTGTATTGAACCCCTCTCTCAGTTCAAATCTGAATAAGGTTTACCCTAGCTGGAGAAGTGACAAGGGGATGGGAAGACATTGGAGGATTTTTTTCGTGAAATTGTCTATATCGCGGAGATAAGTTCAAAAAATGGTCAGACTTACCGAGTTAGATCTTAAGAATGCCGAAAACAGCGACGGTTTTTTTATGGAAAAGCCATGGTACCTCGTCGACGGGAGATTGACCGGGGATGAGGCAGCAGTGCTGGCTATATCTCCTTTAAAAATCTACTTCAGAATCGAGATTTTTCAATACCTCCAAATCAATTCTCTAGCCAGCTTGACCCTTCTCATGATTCGCAGTGGACTGGTTGTTGTTTACACCGACGGCGAGGCTCCCGGTGAAAACTTCCTGAACTTATTTCTGCATGCCTTCCTGACGCAAGGACTTAACAAAAACACTGAATTTGAACTGGCTAGAGGAAAGTACATCAGCAAAAAACCGATGAAAACCCACCGATTCCGTTCGCCCGTCTACTGGAATTGGCATATTTTGATCTAAACCTACATCAGCGCTCGCGTTTCCTGCCACCGATGAATCAGGAGATTTCATTATTCTCGCGGAGGGGGTATTGGAATCCGGTGAATATTGGAAGGAATCAGTGACCTTCCATATCGGCTATTAGGATTGTAAGCGACGCAATTTTTTCTAACATTTTCTTTGTCATTGTGTTATACTGACTATGTTTTAATTCTGAAACACCGATAAGCTATGAACGTACCACGTATTTTTGAAAACAACAAAATCTGGGTTAAAGAAAAACTCCAACAGGATTCCGAGTATTTTAAAAAACTAAGAGAAGGTCAAAACCCGGAATTCTTATATATCGGTTGCGCTGATAGCCGCGTCACAGCCGAAGAACTCATGGGTATTGGGCCGGGCGAGGCTTTCATAACAAGAAATATAGCGAATATGGTGTCGAGCATGGATCTCAGTATCATGTCGGTTATCACCTATGCGGTAGAACATCTGAAAGTTAACCACATCGTGGTTTGCGGACATTATAACTGCGGTGGTGTGAAGGCTGCCATGCAATCGCAGGATCTCGGATTGCTGAATCCTTGGCTCCGCAACATCCGTGACGTGTATCGAATCCATCGGGATGAACTCAATGATATTCCTGATGAAGAAGAACGCTACAAAAGACTCGTTGAACTAAACGTTCAGGAACAATGCGTGAATGTGATAAAAACCGCCTCAGCCCAAAAAGCGATACGGACCCGCGGACTTACCGTTCATGGCTGGGTTTTCGACATACATAGCGGCAAACTAATAGACTTGAAGATTGATTTTAATCAGATCCTCGAGGGCATTATGGAAATTTACCATCTCGACTGAAAGGTTTGGATCACCAGTTATGTTGAACTAGGAAGGAATACTCATAAAAAAAGCGGGAGACTTCCGCCTCCCGCTTTCAACAGACAACCTAACCATGAAAATTTTCTCTATCTGACCTGTTCTGCAGGTTCTATCTCAGTGAACGATACTTTTTTGGATGTGGCTGAAATATCAAGGCTACATTCGTCTTGACTTCCAAGGTGAGACGACTTCAGGTTAAAGCCGGAACTATGGGATTCAATGACATTTTTGGTAATTTTGACTCTACCATATAAAACACCTGCATATGAACACCCGGATAGTTTTTTTATCGATCAGCCTCATTTTCATATTATCAGATGTTGTCGCGCAGCAAGGCCTCGAGCCTGTTCCGCTGGATGATGCATGGAAAAAAAGCACATTTTCCCTTGCTCCGGATAAGCCAATGACGCCTGTAAAAAAACCACGACGCGTACTATTGTTTTCGCTATATACCGGATATCAGCATTGGGTTATCCCTCATGCCGATGAAGTCATATCGATTCTTGGCTCCAAAAGCGGCGCCTACGAAGTGGAAAGAAGCGTGGATATCCAAATGTTTCAAAAGAAAAACCTCAGGAGATTCGATGCGGTTGTATTGAATAATAACTGCTCTGTCGGCGATCGGCGCAACCTGTTTTATGACGCTCTAGCCAAAGATTCAACAAAAACCCAGGAGGAATGTATGGCGCTTGCCGCGGAAATGGAAGCCAATCTGCTGAACTTTGTAAAGCGTGGTGGCGGGTTGGCGGCATTGCATGGCGGTATTGTGATGCAGAATAACAGTCCAGAATTCAGTGATATGCTCGGTGGTAGTTTCGATTATCATCCGCCCCAACAGATGATCGAGGTAATGATCGCTGAAACAGAACATCCACTCCTTAGCCACTTTCAGGGCAAGTCATTCAGCCATGTCGATGAACCCTATTTCTTCAAAAACGCCTATTTGAAAAAACAGTTCCGACCCATGCTGTATATGGAAGTGGCGAAGATTAACGGATTAAAGCATTCCGGCGAGGATAAATACAGCTACGTCTCCTGGATAAAAAAATATGGCAAGGGCAGGGTTTTTTATGTTTCGCCGTCGCACAATGCGCAAAGTTATGAAAACGCCAGCCTGCTGCAGTTTTACCTGAATGGCATGCAGTATGTACTTGGCGACCTCCGTTGCGACGACACACCCAAGGCATTGTAGATCACTTTGCCATTAGTGTAGTCGCGTTTTGTAGCCTTTGCAGGATTTCGCATACTCTCCAGCTTCAATTCATATTAAGTTTCTGTTAACAAAGAAATTTTTTTCTTATCGAAGGAATATTTTTTTCGTTCTTATCGAGCCTGCAATTATTACTATCGCAATAGAATATCTATTATGTTGCCATAATTTGAATATTCAGTCTAATCTTAGATAACATGAAAAAAAAATTCATGTTTTATTGAAACAATCAATTTGAAATTGCCGTATCTTTGCAATGTGTAGTTAGTACAATTACTATCGCATCAATGAAACGACCAATAGTAAAAGCGGCGCTTTTTGCCGTACTGACAGGGACTGTTTTTCTGTCAAATGCCCAAGACAAGATGGTGAGGCTTGATTCTGAAAAGGAGAATATTTACCAGCTCACTTATTTGAATCATAAGGATTCCAATATTAAGGTACAGTGGATGGATAATAGTGGTAAAGTATTGTTTACCGATTATGTCAATCACCGGAAATCGTTTACCAGGAACTATAACGCAGAGAGATTGCCAAGTGGCCACTACCTCGTAAAAGTGACTGATGAGGAAGGCGAGTACCTGGGTTTTCTGGATAAGTCGCAGACGAGTGGTATCAATGCCTCGATAGTACCAACAGAGCCAAGTAAAGCAAAAGTTACAGTGCGGGGAGAGACGAAGGCGCCGGTTCATGTGCGGGTGATTGATAAGAAGGGGAAGCTGGTATTTCATGATGAGGTAAAATGTCAAACCGGTTTTTCAAGGCAGTACGACTTGTCGCAGTTAGCTGGAAAAAATGTAATTATTGAAGTAACAACCGGTGACAGCCTCTTGGCCAGGGCCGAATTTAAATAGAATTGTCTTAGTAGTTTTTCATAATTTTGGGTGTTTAGGTGAATAAGGGCGGATCTCTCAGATTCGCCTTTATTTTTTGTAGCCACTCTACTTTACTGATCTAAATCCTTCTGCCCGGAAGTTGTTCGGCATAGATCGGTGGCAGGCTGCGTTTGTACTTTTCGATCATCGCTCTCAGCTCGTTTACTTTTTCATCCTGTCGCTTAAAGTTGAGCGGATACCATAGCGATGTTTTGAAGTGGATCGCCTTACCGTCCTGGTTGGGCTGAAACAGGTTAATCTTATAAATGCCATCGAGCGTCATGATGTCGATGTTCTTTATTTCATCAAATGGAATTTGGACTTCGAAACCATCGCGCTCATAATATACGGCACCTTGGTCGAATGAAACATTTTTGAGCCTGCGGACGCTGCGAATTATCAGATAGGCGAAATATCCCCAAAGAGCTGCGTTGTAAAAGAGCCAAAATGCCACTCTATGGTATGCGCTTATTAAAATCAGAATATAAAGAAAAGAGACAAGTGATAAGGTGAAAATTTTGTAGGTCCTGAGTTTTGAGGTAGAAATAATGGTTGTTCGCATTTTAAAAAGTCATTTGTTTGGTGTTATTTGAATTAGCGTCCTATTTTTATAAATTGAGCCCCTTGAAAAATACAGGCTTCCCTGCCTGATAAATAGCTAAATAATTTTTTTAAATATCTTAAAATCATGAGCAACAAAAAAATTTTACTGACTGAAAAAGAAATACCAACGCACTGGTACAACATTATGGCTGATATGCCAAATAAACCATTGCCTCCATTGAATCCGGCGACAAATCAGCCAATCGGACCCGAAGCGCTTGCGCCATTGTTCCCCATGGGCCTGATCATGCAGGAAGTAAGCACGGACAAATGGATTGAGATTCCTGACGAAGTGCGAGATCTTACAAAATCTGGCGACCCACCCCACTCTTTCGTGCATATGGCTTAGAAAAAGCGCTTGACACTCCTGCTAAAATCTACTACAAGTACGAGGGCGTAAGTCCTGCAGGTTCTCACAAGCCAAATACTGCTATTCCTCAGGCTTATTACAATAAACAAGAGGGCGTAAAAAAGATTGCTACTGAAACCGGCGCCGGACAGTGGGGTAGTGCCCTTGCATTAGCCTGTAACATGTTTGGCATGGAATGCGAGGTATTTATGGTTCGCGCCAGCTACGACAGTAAGCCATATCGCAAAGTGATGATGAATACTTGGGGAGCAACGGTTCATCCGTCACCCAGCAATCTTACCAATGCAGGACGGACCATCCTTCAGCGCGACCCCAATTCACCAGGCAGCCTTGGCATCGCCATTTCAGAGGCGGTTGAGGTAGCTGCCTCACAGGAAACTACCAAATATGCGCTTGGCAGCGTGTTGAATCACGTCCTGCTTCATCAGACAGTACTGGGACAGGAGGCAGTTTTGCAGATGGAAAAGGCCGGTGATATGCCCGATATCATCATAGCCCCCTTTGGAGGCGGATCCAACTTTGCGGGATTAAGTTTTCCATTCCTCAGGCTCAACTTCGAAAAAGGTTTGAAAATACGTGCCATTGCCAGCGAACCGTCGTCATGTCCAAAACTGACACGAGGCGTGTTCCGATATGACTTTGGCGATACCATCGGCATGACCCCGTTATTGCCAATGTACACTCTGGGCCACAACTTTGTGCCGGCGCCAATCCATGCAGGAGGCCTACGTTATCATGGCGCAGGGGTTATTGTAAGTCAATTGCTCAAAGACAAGCTGATTGAAGCACGCTCACATCATCAGTTGGAATGTTTCGAGGCAGGAGTATTGTTCGCACGGACCGAGGGAATAATCCCCGCACCTGAAGCTAATCACGGTATTGCAACTGCAATTCAGGAAGCAAACCGTTGTAAGGAGGAAGGTGTAAGTCGCACAATATTATTCAACCTTTGCGGCCACGGCAATTTCGATATGACTTCCTATGAGGATTATTTCAGCGGGAAGCTGGTTGAGCACGAACTTACAACAGCAGAAATTGAAAGTTCATTGGCCGAACTGACCACACCGACTATCGGATAGGTTTATCATTGCATCATTCTAAATCCCTGCAAGTATTCCTTGTGGGGATTTTTATTTAAAACCCAATACAAGGAAGCTGGAGTTGGTGAGAATCTCTTTGTTTGTAATGGAACGGGATACGCTCGGGCATCTTTAGCATTTTACCCCCTGCCGCTTCAACAATGGCTTGTCCGGCAGCGGTGTCCCATTCCATCGTAGGTCCATGTCGGTAGTAGATATCGGCCATGCCTTCTGCCACCATGCAGAATTTCAGCGAGCTCCCCACTGAAATGACATCAGTGACATCGAAGGTTTTCAATAGGTCTGACTCTGCTTCAGAGGAATGACTTCTGCTTCCCACGGCGATCCTGTTATTTGTTTTGTTGTTCACTTGCAGCACTTCCTCCCGTCCGTCTGCGTGGATTTTTAATGCTTTTCTTTTTTTAGCATCGCCTAGATAAAACGTGCCCGTTACCGGTGCGTAAATAATTCCAAAGACAGAAAAATTGTTTTCGATCAGGGCGATGTTTACTGTAAATTCCCCATTTCTGTTTAAAAATTCCTTTGTCCCGTCTAATGGATCAACGAGCCAGAAACGATCCCAATTTTTCCGTATTGAAAAATCGGTCATTTTGCCTTCCTCAGATAGTATTGGGATTTGGGGATATATTTCTGTGAGCGCCCGGGTGATGATCGAATTGCTCTTTTTGTCGGCCCGAGTTAATGGCGAATTGTCGCTTTTGAGCTCAACAGAGCCAAATTCCGATGCACTATTATAGATTTCCAAAATGGCCACGCCGGCCTTTTTAGCAATGTCAGTCAGTTCAGCATGATCAATATACATTTCCAATCGTTTAAATTATTCAGCAATTAATGCTATTTTTGCGCAAATTTTCAACTATTGGAGCACATATTTCCCATCTTCGATTCCATCCTAACTGCCGACGAAAAGCAGCAATTATTGAAACAGCGTTCGTTGGTTATCTGGCTGATCGGCCTGTCCGGTTCAGGGAAAAGTACCATGGCGCGGGGTTTAGAGAATGCGCTATACCAAAAAGGCTTTATTACCCAGCTACTCGACGGGGATAATCTACGGAGCGGCATCAACAGCAACCTGGGATTTTCTGATGAAGATCGCACAGAAAACATCAGGAGAGCAGCGGAAGTCGCCAGTTTGTTTGCCAATTGCGGTATTGTCACCATTTGCTCGCTGATCACACCGACGGAGAAGGCACGCGACATGGCAAAGCAGATTATCGGGGAGAAGTATTTCGAAGTTTTCGTTAGTTGCCCGTTGGAAGTTTGTGAGAGCCGTGATGTGAAGGGCCTTTATAAAAAAGCGCGGGAAGGCCAGATAAAAAATTTTACCGGAA
The DNA here is from genome assembly GCA_034523095.1 of Cyclobacteriaceae bacterium. Lineage (GTDB taxonomy): Bacteria > Bacteroidota > Bacteroidia > Cytophagales > Cyclobacteriaceae > JAAUQL01. The sequence goes on from JAXHKU010000014.1 coordinate 39,827, forward strand.
TCGACGCACCTTTCGAGGTGCCTAAGCATGCCGCCCTCACAATCGAAACGGACCAAAATCCCATTGAATTTTGCCATGAGCAACTTCTGACGGCTGTATTAACAAAGATCAACTATTAACTATAAATAATGCACAAATACCACCTTTCACATTTAAGCCAGTTGGAAAACGAGGCGATTTTCGTGATGCGCGAAGTGGCATCGCAGTTTGAGAAGCCCGTGTTGTTGTTTTCAGGAGGCAAGGATTCCATTGTCATGGTACGCCTGGCGCAAAAGGCTTTTTGGCCGGCAAAGATTCCCTTTCCATTGATGCACATCGATACCGGTCATAATTTTGAAGAGACCATCATTTACCGTGATAACCTGGTAAAGGAAGTTGGCGCAGAACTATTGGTAGCTTCAGTGCAGGAATCGATCAATAAAGGAAGTGCTGTGGAAGAGAAAGGCCCTAATCCCAGTCGGAATGTCCTGCAAACGGTAACCTTACTCGACGCGCTTGAGAAATATAAATTCGACGCAGCTTTTGGCGGCGGACGACGCGACGAAGAAAAGGCTCGTGCTAAGGAACGATTCTTCTCCCACCGTGACGAGTTTGGTCAGTGGGACCCGAAAAATCAGCGTCCCGAGCTTTGGAACCTGTTTAATGGCCGCAAACACATTGGCGAACATTTTCGTGTATTTCCATTGAGTAACTGGACGGAGATGGATGTTTGGCAATATATTGCCGCCGAAAACATCCCCATCCCAACGATATACTATACCCATATGCGCGATGTGGTGATTAGGGATGGAGTTTACCTCGCCCATTCACCATTCATCACCCTGATGGATGGAGAGAAAGTGGAAAACATGCAGGTACGTTTTCGTACGGTTGGCGATATGACCTGTACGGGAGCCGTGTTGTCAGCTGCCTCAAAAATAGAAGATATTATCCTCGAGGTGGCCGCGGCAAGAGAAACAGAACGCGGCACCCGCGCCGACGATAAGCGATCTGAGGCAGCGATGGAAGACAGGAAAAAAGAAGGGTATTTCTAACAGAATCACACAATGCACAATATAGAAAAAGAATTTTCGACCGAAGAATACCTCAATATGGATCTACTGCGGTTTACCACCGCAGGATCAGTAGATGATGGTAAGAGCACACTTATAGGCCGTTTGCTTCACGACACCAAGTCGATATTTGAAGATCAACTCGTGGCGGTAGAGCTGGCCAGTAAAAAGATGGGCGACCACCAGGTAAATCTGGCGTTGCTTACCGACGGACTCAGGGCAGAACGAGAGCAGGGCATCACCATCGACGTAGCCTATCGCTATTTCGCCACGCCAAAGCGCAAATTTATCATCGCAGATACGCCGGGTCACATTCAATATACAAGGAATATGGTCACCGGCGCTTCGACTGCCAATCTTGCCATTATTCTTGTTGATGCAAGACATGGGGTAGTAGAGCAGACCTGCCGCCATGCATTTATCGCCTCACTACTCCAGATCAGGCACTTGATTGTGTGTGTCAATAAAATGGATCTGATGAACTATGATGAGGCCGTATTTAAAAAGATCAAAGGAGATTTTGAAGATTTCAGTTCAAAGCTTGAGATACAGGACATCCAGTATATTCCGATTAGCGCTTTGAATGGAGACAATGTCGTGGACAGCTCAGTAAATATGCCCTGGTATCGTGGGGCTACGCTGCTTTACACACTGGAAAATGTCCATATCACCAGCGACTACAATTTCATCGACTGTCGCTTCCCCGTTCAGCGGGTCATCAGGCCGCAGTCGGCCGAGTATCATGATTTTAGGGGCTATGCCGGTCGAATCGAAGGCGGCATATTCAAGCCAGGGGATGAAGTATTAGCGTTGCCGGCTGGATTTACTACGAAAATAAAAAGCATTGAAACGATGAACGGCCCACTGGAAGAGGCCTTTTCCCCGCAAAACGTGGTGATCACACTGGAAGATGAAATCGACATCAGCCGGGGTGACATGATCGTGAAGCCCAACAACCAACCCATCATTGGACAGGACATTGAAGTAATGATTTGCTGGCTGAATGAAAAGCAGATTGTTCCCGGAGGAAAATACGCTATTCGCCATACGACCAAAGACGCACGATGTATTGTTAAAGAGATCAGGTATAAAGTGGATATCAATACCCTTCACAAAATGGAGGACGATCTTAGCCTGGGTCTGAATGAAATCGGCCGCGTGTTGCTCCGTACCACGAAGCCATTTTTCTACGACAGCTACAAGAAAAATCGCGGCACAGGCAGCATCATTCTCATCGACGAAGCCACGAATGAAACTGTTGGCGCCGGCATGATAATCTGATGGAACGATGAAAGAGAAGGTAGAAGCGCTCAAAGGTCGCATTTCGTCATATACGGTCTCAAACAACGACGAGCTGGAAAAATTCAGGATGGAATTTATAAGCCGAAAGAGCGTCGTGGCTGATTTATTTGCAGAAATGAAAAGTGTGGCACCCGAAGAGCGAAAGCAAACTGGCGCTATGCTCAATGGATTGAAGAATCATGCCGAGGAGAAATTTAAGGAACTCATCGACGCCCTGAATGCCAAAAACGAAGAGACTTCATCCGCCCCCGTGGACCTGACGCTGCCACCCATTACCGACACACTGGGAAGTTTGCATCCCCTGACATTAACCAAAAAGCGGATTATCCAGATTTTCGAGCGCATCGGTTTTAACGTATCCTATGGGCCGGAAATTGAAGATGACTGGCATAATTTTACAGCCCTGAATTTCCCCGAAAACCATCCGGCGAGGGAGATGCAGGATACCTTTTTTATTGAAAAAAATCCAGACATTGCCTTGCGCACACATACTTCTTCGGTACAGGTCCGGGTTATGGAAAAGCAACAACCTCCCATTAGAACCCTGTCACCGGGCCGGGTTTATAGAAATGAAGCGATTTCTGTGCGGGCGCATTGCTACTTCCACCAGGTGGAGGGATTGTATGTAGATACCAATGTGAGCTTCGCCGATCTGAAACAAACGATGTTGTACTTCGCCAAAGAAATGTTTGGAAAAGACACAAAAATCCGCCTGCGGCCATCCTTCTTCCCGTTCACCGAGCCCAGCGCAGAGGTGGATATTTCGTGTTTCATCTGTGGACAGAAAGGGTGCAAAATCTGCAAAGGATCAGGATGGGTTGAGATTGGCGGGTGCGGAATGGTAGATCCTGACGTGCTGCTTAACTGTAAAATTGACCCGGATCGCTACACCGGCTTTGCTTTTGGTATGGGCATTGAGCGTATTACCATGCTGAAATATCAGATCAATGATATTCGTTTGTTTACTGAAAACGACATTCGGTTTTTAAGGCAATTCAAATCCTTCAATTAGCAACAAACTTCCTCTTCAGCCGTTAGGATTGGACAATGATAGTAAGAATACTCGCTGGGTTTTTTGCAATAATTCTTCTGACGTTTTCCTCATGCAACGAGGAGACTCCGGATGCGATTGTTCCATATGCCTATGTCAATGAAGACATCAATCTCAACAACATCCAGTATCTGGCGTTGAAAAACAATGGCGGCTTCGTGTACTTTAGTGCCGGGTACAAGGGCCTTATCATTTACAACGAAGGCAATGGAGTTTACAGGGTTTTTGAACGCGCCTGCACATTCGATCCTACATCCGGTTGTACTCCGGTGACTGTTGATCCTTCCGGTCTTTTTATGAAGCACGAATGTTGTAAATCCAGTTTTGGTTTCGATGGGAATCCTACTGGCGGACCTGCCAATGCAAGATTGCTTCAGTATTACTCTGTAGTTGATGGCGTTTACCTCAAAATCAGAAACGAGTAAGGCGACTCAAAGCAGCTCGTTGATGATATAATCTACTGTGATTCCTTCTGCTTCTGCTTTAAAGTTCCGGAGAATGCGGTGCCTCAGTATGGGCTTGGCCACAGACTGCACATCTTCTATATCGGGGGAATATTTACCGGCTATAAGTGCATTGAATTTCGCTCCGGTTATCAGGTACTGCGAGCCGCGCGGTCCCGATCCCCACTCCAGGTATTTGGTAGCAAGTTCATGGGCAGAGGCTGCACCCGGCCTGGATTTTTGCACAAGCTTCACTGCGTATTCCACAACATTGTCGGCAACGGGCACTTTCTTTACCAGATTCTGGAAGGCAATAATTTCTTCCCTGGAAATTACTTTTTCAATGGTGGCATGATGCGACCCCGTAGTGTTTTTCACAATTTCAACTTCCTCTGCGAACGATGGATAATCGAGTAGTATGTTGAACATGAACCTGTCCAGTTGTGCTTCCGGAAGCGGATAGGTTCCTTCTTGCTCTATCGGATTTTGCGTGGCGAGTACAAAAAATGGCTTGTCCAGGTCGTGATGTACTCCGGCGATAGTCACTGAGTATTCCTGCATTGCTTCCAACAGGGCCGACTGGGTTTTTGGCGGCGTACGATTAATTTCATCAGCGAGCACGATATTGGCAAATACCGGCCCTTGGATGAACTTGAAATTCCGTTCATTATCCAGTGTTTCAGCACCGATGATATCGCTGGGCATCAGGTCAGGAGTGAACTGAATCCTGTTGAAAGAAAGATTCAGGGCATTGGCAATGGATTTTATGAGCAATGTTTTGGCGAGGCCCGGCACACCAACCAACAAACTGTGTCCCTGGCAAAAAATCGAAGTGAGCACAAGTCGGACAACATCATCCTGACCAACGATGACTTTTGAGATCTCGGTTTTTAATTTTTCATAACCGGCTTTGAGAGCGCCGGCAGCTTCAACATCGTCCTTGTATTTGCTCATGGGTCACTGGAGTATATTACAATTTTTGAATTCGTCATCGATTTCAATAAACACATCGCCTTGTGCATCTTCAAACCAGTCGCTCATTTGTTTTGACTTTTTGGCATTGAGCGCGGCGATATAAATTTTCTGGTAATCCAGCTCCAGGCTTGCCTGGTGAGGCTTAAGTTTTGATTTATAGTAAATGATGCGCATAGCTTCCTTGCCGTCAGGCATGGTATAGCGCATCGGGTCGCTTATGGTTTCCACTTTCATGGAATCGAGGGTAAAAAACATGGTAGGATCCAGTTCACTCACCGAAATCCTGTTGGCGCCTGTGCGATCGCGGAGGTAGCCACCGTTTGATCCCGACTCCTTGTCGTCGGAAAAGTTTTTGGCAGCGCGCTCGAAGGTCAAAGAGTCCTTTTGGATTACGTTTTTCACACTATCGAGAAAATCAGCCGCGATTTTAAAATCATTGTCTGAAAATTTGGGGAATATAAGTATGTGCCGGCAGTTATAAATATTGCCCCTCTGTCCACCATTTGGATGATGTGAAAACCAAACTCCGATTGCACGGGCATGGATATTTCACCATTTTTCAGCTTCAGAGCCGCCCCTTCAAATTCAGACACCATTTGCCCGCGTTCCACGTCACCAAGGTTACCGCCACGGGGTGCTGACGGATCCTGCGAATACCGCCCTGCCAACACCTGAAAATCAGTGCCTTTCATCGCTTCATCGCGGATGCTGATAAGCTGAGCTTCGATACGATCCTTTTCTTCCTTGCTCACCACAGGCTTTTTTACGATCTGGGCTATTTCCACTTCTGTAGAAAAATACGGCAAACTGTCGCTTGGTATGTTTTTAAAAAAACGTTTTACCTCTGCCGGAGTCACCGTGACGCCTTCGTTGATGGTCGATTGCATTTTTTCTACTACGAGTTGCTCCTTTACCTGCGTGCGCAATTCTTCCCTGATTTCCTCCAGTGATTTGCCGAATACTTCCTCCAGCTTTTGAGGGTCGCCACCTGCCTGTCCTATCACACCCTGCATCCTCATGTCGAGTTGGCGATCTACCATGCTTTCTTCCACAACCACGGAGTCAATTTCTGCCTTGGCAACCATCAGTTTGTTGAGGACCAGCCCTTCCAGAATCTGGCATTTGGTGACCTGTTCGCCACTGGATTGCATTTGGAGATAGGATCTTTCCACTTCCGATTTCTGGATGATGTAACTATCGACCTTTGCCACGATTTTATCCACCACAGTGTAGTTTTCAGTTTGAGAATATCCCAAACCAACAACAACCAGTGACACCACCACTGTGAGGAATAATCTCTTATTCACGGTATATTTTAAATGCGTCATCATCCATTGCTTTTTTGTAGATCTCATCTTCCAACTCTTTGGCAAGTTTTACCTGCCGCTTATTGAGAATTATTTTCTGAACATCATCTCTAACGAATTCGAGAGGAGATATTTCATTTTGAATCTTGTACTCGTTGATTTTCAGGAAATATATAAAATGATCATCGGGTATTTCGTAAAGGTCGTTTTTGCGCAGAAAGTCAGTTTTGTTTGGGATGTCGGTCAATGGCGTTCCTGCAATCACATCTTCAAAATTCACCCACACCGAATCGTCCATATGTACCTTGGTACCAAAACTGAATGCATAGGATTTAAGTTCGTCTTTGTCGCGTTCCTTGCTAGACCGTAAGAGACTGCGAAGCCGGTAAAGCTTCGGCGCATCCTTATTGATCTGAATAAACGTGCCACGGATAATATTTTGTTTCAGTTCGAAATTATCGATGTTTTCGTTGTAGTAGGCATTTATTTCTTCATCTGAAATCGTGGTATCAAGGCGCCTGGAAATCGTGTACCTTTCAAATTCATGGATCATCAATGCGTAGCGGTAATCGAGGACCCTCCGTTCCAGCTCAGCTTCATCAAAAGCGAATTGTTTCCGGGCTTCAGCGATCATTAATTGTTTCTTAATCCATCCTTTGATGTGTTGCTCTATCAGGTCCACGCTGTCCTGTCCCGTCATTCCTTTGGGCAACAGGCCGGAAACATCTCTTGGATAAAGGTAAATATCTCCAACGCTCGCAAGTGGCTTTTCAACGTATTCTTCATCGTCTTTATCGGAGTTCCTAAACTCTAAAAACTCACACGACACCAGCGTATAAAGACTAAGCAGCAGTACGATGCTTTTTATTGAAATATATTTTAATCTGATCAATGGTGCGTTCATTTAAAATAATGGCATATTCCTGCCGCAACTGCCGGATCCATTCCTGCTCCAGGTATTGTTGATAATCGGATATAACAGCTCCTCTGGTTTCCTCAAACTTTTTCGGTTGCGAAGCGAGCAATTCCCTGATTCCGATAAGTCTGAATTCATTTCCATCCCTGGTTTCAAAACGGCCCGTTTCCCATGCAACTGAATCCAACACTGGGTTTTTACCCCTTTCAAAAAGCCCTTCAGTAACGCGTAAAGTTAAGGCAGATTCCCTATTGTACAGGAATTCCAACGATTTTTTTGACTTGCTATTTAGTTTAATGGTGAGAATATTTTCTGCGGCAACATCATTCGATCTGATGACAGACTCCTCTGCAACACCATTTTGCAGTAGGTAGTCGAGGATATGTCCGGCGGTTTCTTCGTCGATATCATTCTGGAGATTAAGCAATATCCGGGAGTCTGGATAATTCCTGTGCACTGCGATTAATGAATCAATTGAAGGATATTCTACAGCATGGAAATCAAACGGTTTTTTAAAGGCAAGTTCCATAAGTGTAATCGCCGCTGTGTCTGGATAATTTTTGATTTTCTGGAATACTTCTTCCGATGATGTCTCTATGATATATGCATCTGCTCGTTCGCCCCACTGGTATTTATCCAGATTGTTCTCATAGTATTTTTTCAGTCCGGTTGTGTCGGTCATGGCGTGTTCCCAGACCACCCGGTTCATGATTTCAAAAAGTAATATTCCCTCATAATACTCATTCAAAAGCATCCGTACGTCGCGATTGGAGGATATGAGTTGCATTTCTTCTGCTTGGATCAATGCGTTTTCAATGCTTTTGTCGATTAGCTCAGCCATGTAAGCACCCGGCGTCAGTCCGTTCCTGCGGCGCTGGTTGCTTAGGATATAATCGACCGCATCTGAAACATAAGTTGGCTTGCCATTGATGAAATACAGCGTACTTTTTGAAAGCGAATCCGGTATTGCCGGCTTCCACTTTCCCTGAAGAATGGTTGAATCAGCCAGCATCACTAGTTGTTGTTTTACCAGCGAATCCTCCCGGAAATGTGACGTTTCTTTTAACTGCTGAATCACGGTGTTATGGCTAAGTTTGGAGCGATCATCTCTGGATACCTGTTGTTTGATGGTCTCCTGCAATTGATCAAAATTCTCCAAACCAATTTTTTCTTCCAGCCGGATGATATGCCAGCCAAACTGACTTTGAACCGGATCGCTGATATCACCGGGCTCCTTCAGGGCAAATGCGACACTCTCGAATGCCTGGTCGTTGATCTGTCGGAGGCCTAATACGGGCAATGTCCCTCCTGTATCTTTGGTCCGTTCATCTTCTGAGTATTTCCGACAGAGTTCGTTCCAATCAGCGCCACCCGTTGCCTGATCATGAATCTCAAATATTTTATTTCTAAGAAAATCCTCGCTGCCGCTGCCTTTCAACAACATGATGTGGGAAACTTTCACCTTACCACTGTACGGCCGCTTGTCCAGTACTTTTAATATATGATAGCCAAATTGCGAGCGGATGATCCCGGAGATGGAATCTACCGGTGTGTTGAAAGCAGCCTCTTCGAAGGAATATACCATCTGAAAAGCCGTAAAATATCCAAGCCTTCCTTTGTTGGTTTTGGCGGATGGATCTTCGGAATACTGAAAAGCCAGCTCCTCAAAATCGATGCCTGACCTGGCACTTTTGAGTAACCCGTCGATCTTGTTGTATGCGACAAGGGTATCTTCCGGCAAGGCATCCTGACTTAGTGATACCATGATGTGAGCGGCATCGATTTCCCACTGCATATGTTCATAGGCTTCCTGAACCAGGCGGTCGTTTTCACGAGACTCAGCCAGGTAGGGACGAATGAGCTGATCTTTATAGGTTTTGTATTCACTCTTAAAGGCCTGAGTCGTGTCGATGCCGGCGGCTTCAGCTGCTCTTACCTTTAATTTAAAGTTCTGAAATAATTCCAGGTAAGTATTGACATCATTTTCAGAATAGATGCTATCGTTGTTGAAGTTGTTCTTTTCATATAGATAAATGAACTCCTCGGCGGTTATGGTATCGCCGGCTAAGGTCATCAGGGTATCATTGTTAGTGTCACCGGTCTTTGTGAGCGCGCAGGAATATGCCAAAAGACCAGTGAGAAGGAGCCATGCCAGATTTCTCATAGTTGATTCTTGTACTTAAAAATGAGGTGCAATCTTAATGAAAAAAAGGCTATTTCATCAATAGCCTTGCAGTTTAGAGTCGGAAGTCTTCAAATGTTTTTGTGAAAACGATACACATTCTTCTTCCTGTCGGAGGTGAATTCTATTTCGTCCATGATGCGCTTCACGAGCATGAGGCCCATTCCGCCTTTTCGTTTTTGCCGTACTATATCGCTGAGCAAAGGCTCTTCATAATTGGCGATATTGAAACCCTCGCCTTTGTCGGTGATAAAAAAAGTGATACCATTGGGCTTTTCGACTTTGACTCTGAGATCGATATGTTCGTCGGGATTGCAGTTGTGGGAATGAATGATAAGGTTGGCGCATATCTCATCTACAGCCAGTACGAGGCTGTTGACGGTGACTTCAGGAATGGCATTTTCATTTAAGACCTTATTAAGGAACTCCCGTACATCACCCAATTTGCTCTTGCTACACGATACTTTATACTTGTATTCCATTCACCATGCGCTTTGCTTCATCTTCACTAACCGTAATTTTCAAAAGCTGATCCAGCCCCAGAATCTGAAAAACATGCTTCACCTTGTCACTGAGCCCATAAATTACCAAAGATATTCCCTTGTCTTCCAGATCGTTGATGTAGGACATAAATACGCCCAATCCTGCTGATGATATATACTCCAATTGCTGGCAGTTAACCATAATTTTCTTATGCTTTTTCGTAGCCTCGCTTATTGATTCATCAAGGTAAATTGATGAACTTGCATCTACTTCTCCTATTACGAAAATGGTGAAGATATCGTTTTCCAGGTGATTTTTTATTTCGACCATACTCTCTAAACGTGTTTATATACTATAGGTTTGTTTTCATTTCACTTTTATAATCAGCAACGTCACGTCATCATCGATCACATGGGAGCCACAGAAATCATACAGACCCTGGACAATTGCCTCTTTTATATCATGAGCCTCAAGATTTGCTTTTTCTTCAAGCAGCCATTTTAGACGTTCATAACCAAACTCTTCATTTTTTGAATTCTTTGCTTCCGTTATACCATCCGTGTACAGCACCAGTATGTCGCCTGTCTGATAGCTGATTTCATTTACTTCCACGTATGAATCAAACTGTCTGTCGCGCAATATACCAAGTCCAAGGCCATTATCTTCCAGGAACTTCACCTGATTTTCCTGCGATGAATAATAAAGTGTCGGACAATGACCGGCCCTTGAAAACCGGAAGGTCTTTTTTTCACTGTCAATAATAAAATAGGCGATGGTAATGAACGACGTTCGATCCAGACATTCGCTCAGGGCATTATTCGCTTTAATGATGAATTCATGGATCGGGAGATTCAATTGAACTAGGCTGTGGAATATCCCTTTCATCTGCGACATATGAAAAGCCGCCGAGGTGCCTTTGCCCGAAACGTCGCCAACAATAATGGCCAGACACTCATCGCTGATTTTATAGGTATCAAAATAGTCGCCCCCCACCTCTGCGGCAGCTTTCGAAAAGGTGCTAATCTCCAGGTCACAGTTCGTATGCAGTGCTTTTGGCATCAGGCCTTCCTGTACGCGTTTGGCAATTTTGAGTTCTTCCTTGTATCGTTCATTCACAATGGCCTCCATCAGCAATCGGTGATTTTCTATGGATATGCTGGCCTGATTGATGAAAGTCCTGATGATCTCGATCATCTCCCTGGAGAATCCTTCGTTTACGTCCTTTAGCAAAGCAATCGACGCTACGTATTGGTCCTGGATGAATAGCGGAATTACTACGATCGACTTAAAGGAATCGTGCCGCAATTCGGCGACAAACCTGTTTTGTTTTCCATGGCGGGCGGGCACCGAGCTTTGGATCGGCTTCATACCGCTCTTTTCGATGCATTTAAGGACCTCTTTGCGTTCCTGTGAAGTTATCTGGCGATAGAGAGTCTGCATCGGCTGGCCCTGTTCATTCATTATATCAAGCCAGGCCGCATTGGCGAGTGTCACGCTGACGGAGCTATCCAACAAGGTGTAAAATACCTGCTCCTCATTCTGGCCTGTATTCCTCGATTGACTGAGTTTTTGGAAATTTACTACTTCCACGAGTTTTTGTTCAAAGACAGAGGTAGTCGGAAGATTGAACAGGATAACCAAAATTGAATAGACACAATAGCCGAAGGTGAAAATAAACAGCTCACCGATGATTCCCAGCGAAAGCACATTGAATGTAGGTATGATGGCATTGTTGTCGCCATACCTGTTTAGAATAATAAAAAAGTAACCGATGTATAGTCCGATGAGCAATATGAGCAAGATGCTCTTCCATTTCTGCTTGAAATTCAGATAAGCGACCCATTTGAGATTTACACCAAGCACCAGCCCGAGTAGTGTGAGCAGTGACATGCCAATAATCCAGGGGGTTGTCAGCAACTGAGTATTGATAAAAAATATGAAAGCACTGCCAAGTAAACCGTATTCGAAAATATTCCAGAACCGCACCAGCCACTTGGTTTTTTGATACAATATCAGCCTTTTCCAGACCGAAAAGGTTGCGATGAGGAATGTCGTGATAAGCCCGGTATTGATGTGGTATATCGTATCAATGAAATATGGATTGTTACTGAGTTCATTATTACGTAGCAGATTCAACAAAAAATTGGAAGTCAGTGATACGATCGTAGCCACCATTCCCGTCACGAATACCCTCCAAAGCAGGTCGGTTATGTTGAAACCACCCTGGTTTCCGGTGGTATTTCGGTAAAAAAGGTAGATGGAAATGATGAATATGACCAGAAAAACCTTGGAGAAAAACTGGTAAGTCTCCATGGGCCCGGAGTGAATCTGCGCAAATCGGGTCAGATACATCGATCCAAGGGTAACCAGCCATGAGATGATGGCCATGATGACGCCTAAACGGATTATGTTTTGCTGCCGAAGCATAGAGTGCATTGGTGATTATCTATAAAAGTACAAACAAAACCGATCATCGGTAAATGTTCTGTGTTTCTGTCGCATAGTAATACCATACAGGTGTTGGTAAGTTTCCCTGATGAAAAATACTATTTATTACCAGTAATAAAAATCACCGGCTGTAGTTGGGCGCCTCCCGCGTGATGTGAATATCATGGGGATGACTTTCTTTTACTCCGGCTGAGGTAATCCGGACAAATTGGGCTGATTTCAAATCAGCAATAGTTTTTGAGCCGCAGTATCCCATTCCGGCCCTCAACCCGCCGATAAGTTGGTATAATACTTCAGAAACCATTCCTTTATAGGGTACCCTTCCGCTGATGCCCTCCGGCACTAATTTTTTCACATCGTCTTCGGTATCCTGGAAGTACCTGTCTTTTGAGCCTTCTTCCATGGCTTCCACTGATCCCATACCCCGATATGATTTGAATTTCCGACTTTCATAGAGTATTACTTCCCCGGGAGCTTCTTCGGTACCGGCGAGCATGGAGCCGATCATTACACTGTCGGCGCCTGCGGCAAGCGCCTTTACTACATCTCCTGAGAAACGAACGCCTCCATCAGCGATAAGCGGAATACCGCGACCAGACAGTGCCCTGTACGCTTCTGCAACAGCGGTAAGCTGAGGTACACCCACACCGGCAATGACACGTGTGGTGCAAATACTGCCCGGCCCAACACCAACTTTTACCGCATCAGCGCCGGCATCAGCCAGGGCTGAGGCTGCTTCATAGGTGGCAATATTGCCAACAATCACATCCAGATCAGGATATTTTTGTTTGACTTTCCTGAGTGCATCGATGACACCTTTTGAATGTCCGTGTGCCGTGTCGATGCTCAGGACATCGACACCGGCAGTTACCAACGCTCCGATGCGATCGAGTATATCGTTGGTGACTCCGACTGCTGCTCCGACACGCAGGCGACCGTACTGGTCTTTGCATGCATTTGGCCTGTCCCTGTTTTTTAGAATATCCTTGTAAGTGATCAACCCGGTGAGTTGTCCATCCTTATTCACGATCGGCAGCTTCTCAATGCGGTGTTGCTGAAGTATTTCTTCTGCCTCATCGAGCGATACTTCATCAATGGCGGTAATCAGATTCTTGCTGGTCATGATGTCCTTGACAGGCACAGCCATATTCTTCTGAAACCGGAGATCACGATTGGTAATAATCCCCAGGAGTCTTCGCTGGCTGTCGATTACCGGAATACCGCCGATTTTGAAATCTCTCATAATCTTCACGGCGTCGGCGGCTTTGGAGTTTATATCCAGCGTCACGGGATCGAGGATCATACCACTCTGAGAGCGTTTTACTTTGCGCACCTGAATAGCCTGCCTCTCAATACTCATGTTTTTATGGATAAAACCCAGACCGCCTTCGAGGGCCATAGCGATAGCGAGATCGGCCTCCGTGACCGTGTCCATGGCTGCGGAGACAAGCGGAATATTTAGCGTGATGTTTCTTGTAAGATGGGTCCGGGTTATAGTTTCGCGGGGGAGAACTTCAGAATATCCGGGGACCAGAAGTACGTCATCGTATGTCAACGCTTCCGTACTGAACCTGTCGATTTGACTTGCCATAGCAAATAATTGTTTATTCTTATTTGCCGGCCAAAATTACAGAGATAGGATGATTTAAAAAATGTTGTATCAGATTAATTTGAATTTTCTTAACGTATCGCAACAACTTAAAGGATGGATTTTCGTTCTGCAGTTGCTATCTTTGTTTATTAAATCACCACTTACTGGTCGCCATCCAATTCATGAATTTGACGCTATTTCTTGTTGCATTATGTATGCTTGCACCGGTCAACGGATCGCAGGACGCACGCGAAAACTTCAAATTTGCTAAGTTCCATTACGACAAAGGAGAGTTTAATGAATCACTCACATACATCGACAAATCGTTGTCGCAGGATTCACTTTACCTTGGCGCGTATTACCTGCGCGCTGAGACCTACTATGCCTTAGGAAATTATTATTCTGCTATTTCAGATATCAACCGGATTTTAGCTTTGGAAAAACTGTCGGCCGAACCCAACCCTGATGCATCAAAATATTTGTTGACGAGGGCAAAGTCATATACCTCCCTAAATGATTTTGTTCTTGCCTCATCTGATTTTGAAAAAGTATTTGAGATTTCTAAATCCAATGCACCGGCATATTTTGAAAGGGCAAGGTTTTATGTAAACACCAGGAACTTTGACAATGCATTGTCCGACATCAATCAGGCTGTAAAGCTGAACTCAGGGAAAGCAGATTATTTTTCACTGCGCGCTCAAATCAGACTTGCTTACGGAAATCCGGAACCCGGCTCAGAAAGGTATCGGGCAGTACTTAATGACATGACTTCTTCCGTGCAACTCGAACCTAAAAACCATCAGTTTCTCATGCAGCGCAGTGAGTTTCTCAGCGCCATGGGAGAAAATGAGCAGGCTATAAAAGACTATGATCAGGTCATATCAATTTCACCAAAAACAGCGGAGGCCTACTCAAATCGCGGGGTACTTAAGATGAACAACATGGAATATAGTAGCGCTGCTTTTGATTTAACCCGATCCATTTTACTCAATCCGGACAATGAAAAAAATTACCGGCTCAGAGGATTATGCTATACAAACATGAACAACATGCGCGATGCGGTTCAGGATTTTTCCAAATCGATCACTATGTTATCGGGTCTGATGGATAGTGAAACGGCAGCTTCGTCCCTGAGAAGTACGCTGGCAGAAACTTATATTTTAAGGGGACATTGTTTATCCCAAATGGGCAATGAGTCATTAGCTTGCCGCGATTTTCTCGAGGCGTATAACCTTGGAGCCAAGAAGGGCTTGAATTACTATAAAAAGTATTGTGGGATCTATTAATCGTTGACAGCGGAGCTCAGTCATTTTTGCACCCCAAATCCAGCGCTTTTTTCATCGCCTCATCTGCACGCTCCGTATTGCTGAGTTTGCCGTACCATTCGCTAATGAGCATATAGATTTTACAATCATCGGGGTACAGACCTAATGAAATCCTCGAATCCTCAATCGCCTGCTCATATTGTCCGGTATTCGAATATGCTTTTGCCCGTGCATCATAGTAGCTGGCATTGTCGGAGTTCAAACTTATAGCTTTGTTTAGGTAAGCGAATGCCTGTGTACTGTTCCCTATCTTGTCATTGCACTGGCCAAGTTTATAGTAAATGTCGCTATCGGTGGAATCCTTTTCTAAAGACAGATTTAAGTCCCTGATTGCTTCCTGGTATTTTTCTGAATTATAATAAGCCAGCCCGCGATTGTAGTAACCAAGGTAATCATCAGCATAGGCTGCTATGAACTTTGTGTGGCACTCAACGGCTTTTTCAAATTCATCAGCCATATCATAGCAATTTCCCATATAACTATAAATTTCTGCATCGTCATAATTCTTTTCTTCCGCATCCAGAAAATATCCAAGCGCTTCTTCATACTCGCTCATCTTGTACAACGCATAACCTGAATTGAAGAGATAGGTCGGATTTTCCGGATCACAATCGGCGGCCTTTTTGAATGGGGGAAAGGCATTTTCATAGTCACCATCGGAATTATAGATCAATCCCATAAGATTATGAGCATCACAGTAGGCGCTGTCGATAGCTATCGCTTTCTGCACATCGCCCAGGGCATTTTTCACATCGTTAAGCTGATATTTTGCATAGGCCATATTGTAGTATGCGGTTTTGTAATCCGGGCTATGTCTGACAGCAGACAGAAAATCGCTGATGGCGGCGTAATAGTCTTCCTTTGCATAATGAGCCACTCCCCGGTCATTGAAGTACTCGTGGTTGGCAGGGTCATTGGCTATGGCCAATGAGTAATTGGTTATGGCGGCATCATAGTCGCCGTTAATGTAAAACTCTTCCGCTTTAGTGTGGTATTCTTCAGCCTTGGTTGACGTTTTCTTTTCCTTGTTGATAAACATATCGAGGTATTCGGGGCAATCAGTGGCAAGAACTTTACCTACCTCCACTCCCAGGTTATACAATTTTTTATTGTCGGGAGACTCGAAAACGTCATCACCAAATTCCTTTTTAATCTCCTTCTCATATTTGGTGGCGATTGGGCCAAAGCACTTCCCTAATATTACCGAAGCTTCCTGATCATTGAGGAATTCGCCGAGACCGTTGAGACAGTCGCAAACTTCAGCAGCCATTTTTTTGATTAATTTTTGAGAAACGCCATCCTGGAGGAAAACTACATTGAAGGCAAAAAAGAGAAGGAAGATGCGTGAAGCCATGGCATAATCATTAAAAGTCCTGAACAGGTTGAAAAAAAGGCAACAAGGCTATTATAAATTTTGAATGAAGTATGTTAAAATTCATGAATTTCCCAAGACCAGCCAATGATTTCACATGATGAAACAGATGTTGGCTAAGGGCGGCATACTCGTCTTATGGGTTTTTTACCTTTATATCATGAAAAAAAGGGCATATCTAATGACGCCGAAATTTCCGGAAGGAGCGATAAACCCGTTGAATGATTGGTAATGGCCCTGGCGTTATTTAATTTCGTTCGCCAATTTGTGAAGGGCAGCCAGTTAAATTGCATCGCATCGAACCTTAAAAAAATATGCGCCAGACATTTTTCTTTATTGCACTTATCTTATTAGCCCAGAACCCGGGCTTTTCACAGAGTGCCAACGTGTCGTTGAATCGCGACTACTACCACCTTTTAGACAGGTTTGAGATTATGAGCGGGCACTTCTCGCACAGTTTTCACACCCATGTGAAACCTATTCAGCGTATGCACATTGCAGCATTCGCCGATAGCCTGTACGCTGATACAGCGCTCACGTCAACCTTCTCAAAACGCGACCAATTCAACCTGCAATATCTTGCCGCCGACAACTGGGAGTGGAGCCAAAATGATAGCAGCGACAGCAGAAAGCCCTTTCTGAAACTCATCTATCGCAAAAAGCCTGATTTTTTCCATGTCGAAGAGGGTGATTTCGATCTTCATGTGAGTCCGGTGATTTACTGGAGCGGAGGCACGGAATCAGCAAGTGGCATCACTACCTATATGAATACGCGCGGTGTAGATATCAGGGGAAATATTGCTAAACGGCTGGGATTTTACTCCTTTTTTTCTACCACCCAGGCCGTCTATCCGGACTATCTTCGCAACTGGACAAGCAGAAATGGGGTGATTCCCCATGAAGGATTCTGGAAGGATTTTAAAACCAACGGCGTGGACTATTTTACCGCGAAGGGATATATCTCCTTTGAATTGGTTAAAAAATACATCAATGCGCAGTTTGGTTTCGACCAGTCATTCACCGGAGCTGGGCATCGGTCGTTTATCATCTCTGATTTCGGCCCGGGATATACGTACCTTCGGTTTAATACTAAAATCTGGAGGATCAATTACACCAACTTATTTGCGCAGGGTATCGCGGATCAATACTATACACCCACAGGAAGCCTCGATGCCAAATACCCCAAGAAGTTCTTTGCGTCCCATCACCTCAGCATCAATATCACGGACAGATTTAACCTCGGCCTGTTTGAATCAGTGGTCATTGGCGATTCTACAGAGCAGTTTAATATCAGTTACCTGAACCCCATAATTTTCTATCGGGCGCTTGAGCACCAAGGCGGAAGCAATGAAAATGCGATCGTAGGCATGGATTTTAAATGGAATATCGGCCACAGCCTTCAGTTTTATGGACAGTTGGTGCTGGATGAATTTGTATTGCAGGAAGTGAAATCGGGTGATGGTTGGTGGGCAAACAAGTATGCCGGCCAGATCGGTGGCAAATATATCAACGTTGCAGGTATCGATAACCTTGATCTGCAATTGGAATATAATGTCGCCAGGCCATATATGCACGCCCATGAAACGACCTATACCAACTATGCACACTACAGGCAGCCGCTGGGCCATGTGCTTGGTGGTAATTTTAAGGAACTGGTGACGATCATCCGGTATCAGCCGATGAACAGGGTGTTTGTCACCGCGCAGCTCAATTCGGCAAATTACGGCGATGACGCCACGGATACCAACTGGGGAAAAGACGTAATGAAAAGCTACAATACCCGCGAGCAGGATTACTACAACCGGATAGGCCAGGGCATTGCTACAAAACTTTTCTATGGCGATTTTACGGTTTCATATATGTGGAAGCACAACCTCTTTTTCGACTTGGAAATGGTGTATAGAAAACTCAACAGCGAAGTTGACAGCATGGATGAAAACACTACCTGGTTTTCCGGAAGTATGCGCTGGAATATTGCCCGAAAACTCCATGATTTTTAAATGTGCTTTAATCTTCCGTTTTTTGCCGGCGATTTTAATGAACAGTTATACTCCGAATTCAGTCATTTTCAACACAGGATGTCCGCTGGTCTTTTTATCATTCAGGTGCATATTTCTAAATTTTAATTATAAATAGTTCATGCCAAAGATGAACACATACAGGCGGATTCTCTCCTACGCCAAGCCGTGGAGACGGTTCGTCCCGGCATATCTGATCTTTTCTGTATTAGGGGTTGCATTCGGCTTGTATATTGCCATGCTGAAGCCGCTTCTGGACATCATCTTCGACCAAATGAACCCCGAAGAACTTTCAGTCTTTTCCAGCCTGCCACCTTTAGCCCTTTCAAAAGACTATGTGGTCGGGACATTCTATTATTTTATGCTTCAGGCAGTGAATAGCTATGGAAAGTTCGGTGCATTGGTCTATGTATGCGTCATTGTTATACTTTTTTCTCTCCTCAGCAATGCCTTCAGGTATCTGGCGTCGGTAGTCATGGGAAAAGCCAAAGCAGAAACGATCAGGAATTTGCGGATAGATATATACAAAAGTGTCAGTGCGCTGCATATAGGATATTTCACTGACAGACGCAAAGGAGACCTCATATCCCGCATTTCCAACGATATACAACAAATAGAAAGCTCCCTTACGCATAACCTCAAAGTGATCTTTCGAGAGCCCTTCACGGTTATTGTGTATTTCTGGGTGTTAATTGTTACGTCGCCAACGCTCACACTGTTCACCATGCTCATGGTACCGGTTGCGGGCATACTTGTTTCCATGCTTTTAAGAAGGCTGAAAAGACGCGCCGTAGAGGCTCAGAAATCATTGGGCCGGCAGATGAACATTCTCGATGAGACCATCAGCGGTATGCGTGTGATCAAGGCTTTTAATGCCACCGGATATATAAACCGTATTTTCTCCAGCGAGGTAAAACACTATGCGGATGTTGATTATCAATTTACCAAACGCTACGAACTGGCAAGTCCCGTATCTGAGTTGCTCGGCGGCATCTCTATAGCCGGGATTCTCATTTATGGAGGCTCATTGGTACTTGCAAAAGGAACACTCTCACCCGCTTCTTTCATCATGTTTTTGGTCTTTTTTACCCAGATTCTTCAACCCACCAAAGCAATAGCAGGAGCCTTTACGCAGTTTCAAAAAGGTATTGCATCCGGAGAGCGGGTCTTCGAAGTAATCGATACAAAGCCTGCCATCGTTAATAAACCCGATGCCAAAATTCTGGAAACATTTGAAAGTGAACTCGAATTCAGAAATGTGTCTTTCTCCTACGGCACAAAAAAGGTTCTTGACAACGTGAGTTTCACAGTCAAGAAAGGCGAAACAGTAGCGCTTGTGGGCCCTTCGGGAGGGGGGAAAAGCACACTGGCCAACCTGATACCGAGGTTTTACGATCCGGACAATGGCGAAGTGCTGATCGACGGCATTTCTCTCAGGGATTACGACTTTTATTCCCTTCGCAAACACATGGGAATAGTGACCCAGGAAGCCATTCTTTTTAATGACACCATCCTGAACAATATCGCTTTTGGA
This sequence comes from Cyclobacteriaceae bacterium, assembly GCA_034523095.1. Taxonomy (GTDB): domain Bacteria; phylum Bacteroidota; class Bacteroidia; order Cytophagales; family Cyclobacteriaceae; genus JAAUQL01. The sequence goes on from JAXHKU010000014.1 coordinate 59,826, forward strand.
CTCGAAAATGTAGAGGAATCCAGGGTGGTTCATGCTGCGAAAATTGCCAATGCACACGACTTCATCATGCAGGAACCGGAAGGATACCAGCGGCTGGTCGGCGAGCGCGGCAACAAAATTTCGGGAGGTCAGAAGCAGCGGATTACCATAGCGCGGGCATTATTTAAAAACCCACCGATTCTCATACTGGATGAAGCTACCTCTGCGCTGGATTCCAAATCGGAGATGCTCGTTCAGGAGGCAATCTACAACCTCATGAAGAACCGCACCTCGATTGTTATAGCCCACAGACTCAGCACCATTCAGAACGCCAATAAAATTCTGGTAGTAGCCGATGGCAAAATCACCGAGCAGGGCACCCATACTGAGCTTATGAAGGTGGAAGGAATTTATCATAAGCTTGTATTAATGCAGGGGCTTTAACATCCGGAATATAAAAACAATTAATACCTTTAAGTACTTATCTTCAAATCTTCCATGAGATCAATGCTGACAACACACGAATGAAGAGGTTCAGAATCATATTATATGTTCTTTTTCTATCTTATATGGCTGTGACTATGTTTATGGGTTTGAATGTGGATACAATGATTGCTAAATTCGGACTGCTGAGTTTTTTCTCCTTTTTCCAGGACTGGCTTATCTACGGACTGCTGTTTTTTGTTTCCCTCATGATTACAGAAAATTTCCAGATATGGTTTCTTAAGCGCAGGGTGAACCATGCCGAAAGCGACCGCGATGACCTCATCATCCGGGTAAACGATCTGAGGCGTCAAATTAATGAATCAAAAATCATCAAGAAGGATAGCTCGGGTGGATAAGACGATTATTGAACAACTACAGGGAGCTGCAAGTGTCCTTGAAGTATTCATGGGAAATGCTCAGAATATTGAAATGATAGAAAAGGCGGCAGCATTGATGTCTTCATCGATCGCAAATGGAGGAAAAGTAATTTCTTGCGGCAACGGCGGATCACTGTGCGATGCCATGCATTTTGCCGAGGAACTCACCGGACGTTTCCGCCTGAACAGGCGACCACTGCCCGCGATCGCTATTTCAGACCCGTCACACATCACCTGTGTGGGCAATGACTATGGATTTGAATCCATTTTTTCGACCTACGTGGAAGGCTTGGGCAAACCCGGCGATGTATTGCTGGCAATCAGCACGAGCGGTAATTCTGGAAATATATTAAAAGCAGCAGAAAGCGCTAAAAAACAAGGCATGAAAGTCGTGGCCCTCACCGGCAAGGACGGTGGAAAACTCGCCTCGCTGGCCGATGTGGAAATACGTGTGTCGCATCATGGGTTTTCGGACCGGATACAGGAGATTCACATTAAAGTCATTCATATCCTTGTATTACTCATCGAGCAAAAGGTTCTAGGCTAATGCTATCCAAAACATTCGGGAGCGCCGTGTACGGTATTGATGCATCAACCATTACCGTCGAAGTAAATGTGCTTCAGGGCACAAAATTTTTTCTTGTCGGCCTGCCTGACAACGCTGTAAAAGAAAGCGAACAGCGTGTGGAATCCGCTCTGAAGCACTTTGGTTATTTCATGCCTCGTCAAAAAGTGGTGGTGAACCTGGCCCCGGCTGATATCCGAAAGGAGGGCTCGTCGTACGATCTGCCGATCGCGCTATGTGTGCTAAGAGCATCAGGCCAGTTGGACACCGATAAGCTGGATCAATATATCATCATGGGCGAGTTGTCGCTCGATGGCATTGTGAGGCCGATTCGTGGTGCGCTGCCCATCGCCATCGAAGCCAGAAAGCAAGGATTCAAAGGTTTCATTTTACCAAAAGAAAATGCGACAGAAGCCGCTATCGTCAATAGTCTGGATATTATCGGCGTAGAAACGCTGGGAGAAGCCATCGATTTTATCGAAGGGAAAAAGGATATAAAACCATTGACGGTAGATACCCGCGATATTTTCTATCATGAGCAGAACGAGTACGACTTCGATTTTGCTGATGTTCAGGGGCAGGAAAATATAAAACGCGCGCTTGAAATAGCCGCCGCGGGTGGCCATAATGTGATCATGATCGGCCCGCCGGGTTCCGGAAAAACCATGCTCGCCAAACGCCTTCCAACCATATTGCCGCCGTTGACTTTGCATGAGGCACTGGAAACGACAAAAATCCATTCCGTGGCCGGCAAGCTTGGATCGAACGCTAACCTGATCTCAAAAAGACCGTTCCGCAGCCCTCATCATACGATTTCTGACGTCGCCCTCGTCGGTGGCGGTGGAGTTCCACAGCCCGGTGAAATCTCCCTTGCACATAACGGCGTGCTGTTTCTCGATGAACTTCCGGAGTTTAAGCGGGCAGTACTGGAAGTAATGCGCCAGCCGCTGGAAGAACGGGTGGTAAATATTGCCCGTGCAAAAGCTTCGGTGCAGTTTCCAGCAAATTTTATGCTCGTGGCGAGTATGAATCCGAGTCCTTCGGGAGAGTTTTATACAGAAGATGGAAACCATCCTGATTCACCCATGGATGTAAAGCGGTATCTGAAAAAGATCAGCGGTCCCCTGCTCGACCGGATCGACCTGCATATCGAAGTGACGCCGGTATCCTTTGACCAGATGACGGCCAACCGCAAAGCCGAGACCAGCACCGTAGTCCGCGAACGGGTGATAAAAGCACGTGAAACCCAGTCGGCCAGGTATGTAGAATTTCCGGATGTCTATTCCAACGCTATGATGCCATCGCATATGGTTAAAAAAATATGCGTCATCAATGAAGCCGGGAAAATGCTCCTGAAAACGGCTATGGAAAAATTAGGCCTTTCAGCCCGCGCCTATGACAGGATACTCAAAGTTTCCAGGACCATTGCTGACCTTTCCGGCACGGAAGATATAAAAATCGAGCACCTGGCGGAAGCTATTCAGTACCGTAGTCTGGACAGGGAAGGATGGATGGGGTGAGCCGTTGGAAGTAAGAGTTAAGAGGTAAGAACAATTGAACAATTGAATTGAGAAGTAGGGAGAGGGAAGCCCAGAGTTACCTGCAAGCTTAACAGACCGACACAACAGATAAAATGACACCAGAAGAATTTGTTAAGAACTTTTATTTAGAACGAAAATCACTTGTCGACTTATATTTAAGATTTTGAAAAAGGAGACTGATGTTTCTAAACTAATTGCTGACTTACAACTTGACGAACAAAAAACTGAAAGACTTCGACAAATATTGAATGGAGTATTAAGAGATGCTTTTTATACAACTTTGTTGGGATTGACGGAGAAGCTCAAATTGGAGAACGACAAGAAACTTTTAAAATTGAAGATGGAGAATGGTAACGAATTGACTGGTGGAGAAGATCGGAAGGATACGCTTGGGAATATTTTCACAACAACAAATTAGAGTTCGACAATTCAAAAGCCGACTTAATTGCGAACTTACATACAGAACCACTGAACAAGGTGGACGAAAAACACCTGCAAAAATAGGTTATAGAACAGGTAAAATTTGACTTTAGGAAGATAATGTAGACTTCTGGTCAACAAACTTTTATTGACAGAGAACTCGTTTTTCCAGGTGACACAGTTGAAGCGGAAATAAAAATTCTTTCTGTTGACCATTTAGTAAACAAGCTGACCGAGAAAATGGAATTTGAATTTAGAGAAGGTGCGACAGTAATTGGAAAGGAATAATTAAGCATATAATTAATGATAAATCAAGAAAGCCAGCAGGTAACAGCGGTTTTGCAAAAGCGGGGGTTTTGTGCTTTCAAGAAAGTTAAGTGCTTAATCCAAGTCCAGTGCGTCTCAATACTTTGTATTTGATACTTTGTAGTTAATACTTAAGACTTTCATCTGAAGCATGAACATATCCGAAAAGGCTCAACAATTGATAAAAGACCAGCAAAAGGACTGGGACCTGGCTCGCGTAAACTATGCCGGACTGAAGTCGGTAGAGGAGCGGCGCCTGGCTTTTGAAGGGTTTGATCTCCTCGTGCAATTCAATCCAAAGAGGATTCGATCTTCCGCTGCAAAAGTTGATGCTCTCTCCATTGAAGCGCGCCCGTGTTTTCTCTGTCGGCAAAACCTGCCTCATGAGCAGACGGGCATTCCATTCGGTGATCATTATTTAATCCTGGTAAATCCTTTCCCTATTTTCAATGAACACCTGACCATAACCCACATTCATCACACAGATCAGCGGATAGCAGATAAGTTCATGGATATGTTGTCTCTGGCGAAGGCGCTTGAGTATTTTACGGTTTTTTACAACGGCCCAAAATGTGGCGCTTCCGCTCCGGATCATTTTCATTTCCAGGCGGGCAATAAAGGATTTATGCCAATCGAACGGGACTATAAAAAAGGGTCATTTTTCCATGATTCCTATGAAAAGAAAGGAGTGGAGATCATCGTCTGGACCGATTATCTGCGGCCGGTTCTTACCCTCAGCGGACGAGATCCGGAGGCGCTCAATGGGATCTTTCAATCTTATTTCAACATTCTGAAATCATTGCAACCCCAGGAACCCGAACCGATGATCAACATCCTCGCTTCATGGCAGAATAGCCGCTGGGCAATCCATCTTTTTCCCAGGAAGCTGCACCGTCCCTGGCAATTCTTCGAATCGGACGAGAAGCAAATCCTGTTGAGCCCGGCCTCTGTCGATCTGGGAGGTGTACTGATCACGCCGCGCGATGAGGATTTTATGAAAATATCCATGGCCGACGCCAAAGACATTCTGGAGCAGGTGTGCCTGGACGAAACGGTATTTCGCGCAACCGTGAAAGACTTGATCAGTAAATTATAAGTGGCTCTTTGGAACTTCTGTTTCAAGGTAAGCTGTTAATCAAATGGACAGTCAATTCGATTCCTTCAGACAAAAATCCGTAATTTGCTCCTGATGCTACACACATACATTCAATGCTTATGAACGCACCCACCATCGATGTCGGCATAATGCTGCAAAACGAAGTACACATAATTCTCCATGGGGAATACACGGATTTTCGCGGTGACTATCTGACGGGCGATTGGAAAGTATGGGTGGAAAATGGCGGCCTGTACCTGAGCAACCTGATGCGGGCATTTCAGATTGAGGAGGGATTCACGCTGATGCCTCAGGATAGCAGCTCGTGTTCCGTCACCCTGAACGATGTGACCATCGGTATTGGATTCCATTGGGAACGCAAGGAAAACCAGACCTTCAAAGGTGGACTGCGGTTTATCATTGAAAACCAACAAGTCCGGGTCATCAACCGTCTAACGATCGAGGATTACCTGAAAAGCGTCATTTCCTCAGAGATGAGCGCCACTTCATCGACAGAATTGCTCAAGGCCCATGCAGTGATCTCGCGGAGCTGGCTGCTTGCGCAAATCGTAAAAAACAAGGAACTCGTTTCTTCTCAGAGTAAATACCAGGCATATACCGAAACCGACGATGAACGCGTGCGCTGGTACGACCGTGAAGACCATGAGAATTTCGACGTTTGCGCGGATGATCATTGCCAGCGCTACCAGGGAATAAGTCGGGCGACCACGAAAGAAGTGGAAAATGCGGTGAATGAAACGGCCGGTGAAGTGCTGACCTATGAAGGCAAAATCTGCGATGCACGTTTTTCCAAATGTTGCGGTGGAATGATGGAACTATTTGAAAATGCCTGGGAACCCATCCATCACCCATACCTGCGAAAAGCGCCTGATGCACTGTCACCACAGAAGGGCTTTGACCTGGCGCTTGAAAATGAACCTGCCGCCAGGGCTTGGATTCACGGCAATCCGGAGGCATTTTGTAATACCCATGATAAGCGGGTGCTATCGCAGGTGCTCAATGATTATGACAGGGAAACCAACGATTTCTTTCGGTGGAAGGTAGCATATACCCAGCGCCAGATCAGCGAACTGGTAAACCGGAAGTCAGGGATCGACTTTGGGGAAATACTGGATTTTGAACCATTACAACGAGGCGCTTCCGGCAGGATCATTCGGTTGAAAATAATAGGGTCGAAACGAACAAAAATCATTGGAAAGGAGCTGGAAATCCGCAAAGCGCTGAGCGAGTCGCACCTGTATAGTTCGGCGATCGTCTTTGAAAAGAAACAACTCGACGGAGTTGTGTATTTTGAATTGACCGGCGCCGGCTGGGGACATGGCGTGGGACTTTGCCAGATTGGCGCGGCGGTGATGGGCGACAAAGGATATGGCTACAGGGCGATTTTGGATCATTACTTCAGAGGATCCAAAATCGCCAAAATGTTTTGAGTTGAGTCACCAAATAATGCTGAGTTATTTCTTATCCACGGTAAATATCTTCCTTTTCGATGTCAATGCGTGATTGAATAATATCATCGTTTGAAGTGTTGATGATATTCCATGAACGTTTAATAATATGATTGTGATACTAAAGGGTTGTTTATTGTCTTCTGATTCATACTCGCAACTGAATGTACTCAATAGTAAGAACAGATTGAAAATACTCCAGTTAAGGCTGAACGATATAATTTTATAAACAGGGTTTTTCGGACAAATAAGTGATTGTGATAAAGGAGAAGGCTCACAAAAGATATACTGATACCTTGGATAGCCACCATTTATATACTGAAAATAAAATATCGAGTCGCCAGAGAAATAGTCGCCGATATTACCGGCTTGTTGTGCGTAGATAGTGTCAATGCTCGCCACAACCGCGTTAGTATAGGTTCGTTTTCCATCTATACTTACCCAATCCTGTGCTATCCTATGTTCTTCCAAAATTTGAATGGCAACCCCCTGACAATTATCACCGAGGTATTTCCCCTTAAGACATTCTGTTTGTCCCGAGTTTTCATAAACCTCACAACTAACAGCTATCAGAATCAGAAGGATAAATACGATCAAATGGTTAAATGGATATTTCATTAATTTTGGTTATTATGATCAAGTAGTAGAGCAAAAGTAGCTACCCGATATTTTTTTCGTAGTTTCTGAAAAGCGTCATACCAATTAAAGACACATGTAACAAGAAAACAGTTGCTCTTAAAAATTAGTTCCTTGTTGCACATAACTCAGGAATTTGAGTAATTGATATTCACCAATTGAAAGTAAAACCATGGAAAAGGTCAATTCAATTAAACCCTGAGCCACCCTATGGAAATAAACCTCACTACACCGGCATTGCTATTCCCTGCAATCTCCCTTCTGCTACTTGCATATACCAACCGTTTTCTCACGCTGGCAACCATCATCCGGAATCTTCACGCACAATTCAAGGAAAATCCCACAGACAAAATTCTCGACCAGATCGCCAACCTGAAGCTCCGCGTGAAGCTCATCCGCAACATGCAGGCGCTTGGTGTATTGAGCTTACTGTTGTGTGTGGTGTGCATGTTCCTCATTTTCTCAGGGAATCTGGATGCCGCCGAAACCATTTTTGGCATCAGCCTGATATTGTTGATGCTTAGCCTTGCCGTCTCCGTGTGGGAAATTCAAATATCAGTAAAGGCCCTCAACATACTCCTGAGTGATATTGAGAATAAGCCGGGCAAAAGCAAATCCATTATGAGGAAAGAATAATATCAAACCCTGGTTTTTACACGTTCCCACGATTTAATCTGCCAACTTATCACGCCCGTACATATAAGGTTTCCGGTCATGTCGCTTATCTTCACTTCAGCAATCAACGGCGGTTTTATCATTTTCAGTCAACGGACGAAGTATCATGTTGCTTAACCATTCTTCAGAAATACTGTATTCCGCCATCACATCCATTTTCGCCTGATAATGATAATCAACTGCGATGCGCTGCATGATCAGCCGATAGCGCGCGGTGTCGAGTTTCGTCAGAAGAAGAAAGCCTGTGGTAAACTCAGCCAGTGTTGCCAGCCCGCAGGCATGAATCCCTTTGATATGGTTAAAATTGGCTTTTTTCCATGGCATCTTCACCTTTATGTAGCCATCGCGTATCTCCACAACACGTATGCCGTGCGGCTTGTTAAACGGTACAATGCGGTTCAGGTTAAAATTCAGCAGGCGGAGATACAGGGAGGAAGTTTCCGCTTTTTTTATCCAGTAGCCGGGATTCATAGGTAAATAATTTAAGTCGGAAAGCGCTCTATTGGTACTGTAAATCAGTGTTGCAGATTGGGGTGCAGTATCATGGGAATTTGGCATATTTTTAATTCATTTTCTTATCTTAGGGCCTTTATTTTCACTCCGAAACTATTTTATGGCTGAAAATTCCCGCAGGCCCAGCCTGGCACAAGCCCTTCTTCCGATTACGTTTCTGATAATACTGCTTAGCCTGAATGTCACCATTTTCGGGGATGCTGTGCTCGATGGATCGAATCAGATTATTCTTATGGTTTCAGCGTCTATAGCCGGTGTTATTGCCATACGGTTGGGCGTAAGCTGGAATAGCATACACAAGGGGATGCTTCATAGCATCAATGCCTCCATGCCGTCGATTATCATATTGCTTCTTATCGGATCGCTGGCCGGCACCTGGATGATCAGCGGCATTGTGCCCGCCATGATTTTCTATGGCCTTAAAATCCTGAATCCTACCATATTGTTATTTGCCGCTTGTGTCATTTGTGCAGTTGTATCATTAGCCACTGGAAGCTCCTGGACTACAGTAGCCACCGTTGGTCTGGCGCTTATTGGTGTAGGTAAAGCTCTCGGGGTTCATGAAGGGCTCATTGGTGGGGCTATTATTTCCGGGGCGTACTTTGGTGACAAGATGTCGCCTTTATCAGATACAACCAATCTGGCACCTGCCATGGCAGGCACGGATTTATTTACGCATATCAAATATATGACATACACCACGATACCAAGTATGGTCATCTCGCTGATTATATACCTGATACTTGGCTTCAATCATGTGTCGGACCATGCCATTCAGGATGTTCAGCCGATCCTCCAGGCATTGCAGGAAACATTCCACATAACACCCTGGCTGTTTGTTGTTCCTTTGGTGGTGGTGGTACTGATTGTGAAAAAAATGCCGGCAATACCAGCGCTGTTGGCCGGTTCATTACTTGGTGTACTGTGTGCCATAGTGTTCCAGCCGCATTTGTTTCATGAAATTTCAGGTATCTCGGGAGACCCGTTGAAATCGGGTTATATCGCCTGCATGAAAGCCATGTACACCAATGTGAAAATCGTAACTGGCAATAATATCGTGGACGAATTGCTGACAACCAGCGGCATGGCGGGTATGCTGAGCACAGTATGGCTTATCATCAGCGCCATGATCTTCGGAGGCGTCATGGATGCTGCCGGTATGCTCAAACGCATCACAGACGTGATCATTGGCATTGCCCATTCGACCGGTTCTCTGGTAGCTTCCACTGTTTCAACCTGCCTCTTTGTGAACGTGACAGCCTCGGACCAATACCTTTCTATTGTAGTGCCGGGGAAAATGTATGAACGCATATACCGGGAGCGTGGACTCGCCCCTGAAAACCTGAGCCGTACGCTGGAGGATTCGGGTACCGTTACTTCCGTGCTTGTGCCATGGAATACCTGCGGCGCCACACAGTCAAGGGTGCTGGGCGTATCTACATTTGCGTATCTGCCCTATAGTTTTTTTAACATAATTAGTCCGCTTATGACGATTTTTTTCGCTTATGCAAATATAAAAATTGCCAGGCTGAAGAAGAGTGAAGTGGCCCCCGACGAAGAATTGGATTGATGATAGTAAAGCGTATTACCAAAGACGAGATTAATGCATTGCCTCTGTTCAGATTTGAAGGTAAGGCGGTTATTGCCGCTGACGAGAAACAAATCGCTCATGCAATCGATGAAATAGAAGAGCATTATACGGTTGGTTTCGATACGGAAACAAAACCAATGTTCCTCAAGGGGCAGTTTCACCATGTAGCCCTGGTGCAGGTAGCCACACCAGAAAAAGTGTATTTGTTGCGAATTCACCAGGCAGGCATCACCAATGCCCTGGCAAGGTTTCTTTCGAATGAAAATATACTCAAAATTGGCATAGCGCTTGACGACGACCTGATAGCCCTGAATAAGCGCAGGAAATTCATCCCCCGTGGCTTTCACGACCTGAATAAGATTGCTCCACAACTCGGCATCGAAAATATCGGTGCCAGAAACCTTTCCGGCCTGCTGCTTGGCTTCCGCATCTCCAAAAGTCAGCAAATATCCAACTGGGAAAATCCTGTACTTACAGACCAACAGATAGGCTATGCTGCTACGGATGCCTGGATCTGCCTGGAGATTTTTAACAAACTAAAAAAATGGGGGTATATCGAATGATT
>JAXHKU010000015.1:0-69809 GCA_034523095.1 Cyclobacteriaceae bacterium
CTTAAAACCATACCGTATAGCCTGGGCGCGGATGGTAGAGGTTCCGGGATGTAAGCGGAGCGGCGCCACATACAAAAGCCACTCGGGATTTTCTCCGGTATCGAGTGTGTATGCAATAGATGCGCCCTGCGTGGCGGAGTACAGTGTAATCAATGCAGGATCGGAGAAAATACCTCCCTCATCGGTGATGGTTCTGTGTCTGTTTTCGGGTGAATTGGGAACAAAGTGTACCCGTGAGGTCGTCGGCTGAATGCCATTTGGCCATCCCTGCTCCTTAAGCAATGCCTCATCGATATCACCCTTATCCCTGGTTTCTGTGCGCCATGAGTCCATGGAATTGCGCAGGCGGAATAATACTTCACTGTAAGCGGGGTCTTTCGCCAGGTTGTTCAGATTATGCGGATCCTTTTCGCAGTCATACAATTCCTCTGCCGGCTTGGTACTCTGAAACCAGATAGATTGGGCATCATCCAATTTTTCTTCGGCATATAATCGCAACAACTCCTGCATGATCGGACTCTGTGCCCGATAGGGTACCCAGGTGACGTACGGTGTGTTCAGGTTGAAGTTCCTGATATATAAAAACTGCTTGTCACGCGCTGCTCTGGCCATATCATAAGCCTCATCAAAGCGATCAGTAGCTCCGTAAACATACTCGCGCGATTCTTCGCGGTTGGCTCCAAGAAAAGCCTTACCCTGTACATGCACTGGTTTTTCAGCCTTAGCGATTGACAAAACCGTTGGCCCCCAGTCGATCGAACTTATCATGTCATCAACTACACTTCCCGGCTGAACCAATCCGGGCCACCGGATGATCATAGGCACCCTCGTTCCTGATTCATAGAGCCACCTTTTACCACGCGGGAATCCGTCGCCATGGTCACTCCAGAAAAATACCACGGTATTCTCAGCCATTCCGTCTTCCTGCAATTCGCGAAGCCGTACGCCGACTACGGAGTCGAGCATGGCAATATTGTCGTACATCTTAGCAATGCTCTTCCTCACGGGCTCGGTATCAGGATAGTATGGCGGAACTGTTACAGATGCCGGATCCGTCTTTTTAGGTTCGTTCCATTGCTGGCTCTCGTGGGTCATCGTGTAGTTGAACACGGCAAAGAAAGGCTGATTCTTATCCTTTCGATTCCGGTAGTGTGCGGTGTTGCTGTTCTCGTCCCAGATGGTGACAGGCTCATCACCAAAACCGGCAAACTGGTAGTCGGTCTTTACATTGTTTGTGCAATAATAACCTGCCGCCCGAAGGTATTCAGGAAATGCTTTCACATAATGCGGCGGTACGGTAGAATAGGGCGCTGGCATTTCGCCGGCATTCCTGCCATGTGAGGTTCGCATATGGTGAGTGCCAATGGACGTTTGGTACATCCCGGTAATGATGCCCGACCGCACGGGTGCGCATACCGGCGCAGAGGTAAATACATGGGTGTATCGGGCTCCTTCCGCAGCCAGCTTGTCGATATTGGGGGTTTGGGCCACAGGATCGCCGTAGCACCCCAGGCGTGGGCTCATATCTTCACAGGAAATCCAGAGAATATTTGGCCGATCAGGAAATGTGGCTGGCTCCATTACCTGATTTTTGTCTTCTGTAGGTACACAGCTAATAAGGCTGGCGAAAAGTAAAGCAAGGATGGTGGCACTTAAATTCTTCATTGTGTCTTTTTTTTATTGGGTCTCAAAAATCTGTTATCATATCTGAAAAAGTCATTGTGAAATCTACTTACCGGTTATCTCTTTCAACTTTTCAAAAAATGCCTTTTTCCTTGCGGAATTGATGCCCCAGTCCAACGGAACGCTTTGATAGCCGTCTTCAAAGCCTTCGCCGTCCATTCGAAAATCAAAATATCCCCAGGATGCATGGGCTGCGAAGGCTGCGATCATATTGTTCATTGGCTGCTCAAAGTCGAAATGGTCGTCTTCATTGAATACGATGGGCATCGGGTGGAATTCCGGCATGGCTCGCACCTGACTTACCATTTCTGTAATTCGCTCATGCTGTTTTACTCCGTTTCCATGAATTAGTATGAAATCTGAAACTTCCACGACGTTTGGAGAAGGTAATGTATTTCCATTGAAACTTGTGCCGACCAGCAGGCGCCGGCCTCCCTGATTCAGGCTTTTCGCCTGCTCAATCAGCTCATGGATATTGGCCGCTTTTAGAATCTCATGGTCATACGCGTTATTGTTGCACTCGTTGGCAATTTCAATGAGAAGGTTCCTGTGGCCGGAACCCAAAAGCCAGTTGATGGCGTTGTTCGTTGCATTTTTTACGGCAGCTTCATCCGCGAGCCGCTGATCCTGCCCGAAATAAAACAGCCCCACGATAGCAACCATTCCGAGTTCATCGGCCCTTTTGAGGATACGATCCAGGCGATTCATATACTCCAAACGAAGTGAACCGTCGGTATTGAATGCGTTGTTTTCCCAGGGTTGTGATTTTGAATACCCTTCCGGACTACCTCCCTGAAGGCAAATGGTAAAAGCCAGCAAGCCGTGGTTGTACCATTGCTCCATTGCGACTATGAATTCGTCGGTGTTGCGATCGACGCTCCAAACCTTTGTATCTGGATACGCCCATTTCCCGGCGGTTTCCGGATTTTCATCATCGAAGATGCCCTGCACCATGCGGGAATTTGGGAGTAATCCTTCCATGTTAATCCCATTCCACACAACGCCTTGCAAAGTCGGCTGTCCGTCAATATGAAAGTTCTCCCCTTCAATGCTGACTGTAGTTGACCTCTCAGGGATGGATTCGGATTGCTTTTTATGTTGCTGGCAACCAACTAATAATGCCACTGTAAAAAACGCGTAGAGTACTCTCATAACGATCGGATGTTTAAAAAGTGTAATTTATCCAATAAGAACAAGCGATCCAAATTATGTGGAAATGCGCATTTTTGTGTTTTTCAGCAGACCCTCTTTAAAGTGATTTAAAATTACTCCCTATCTGCCGGTATAGTTTTCATCCTTCAGCTTTGGCCATTGTTTGTAAATAAGATAACGCCATCCCCACTCCAACGGACCGTAATTGTAGCGTTTTAACCAGAGTGGACTAAGGATTAATTGAAATATCCAGATGGAGAAAACTACATAATAAAGCTGATAGCGCTCCAGCATACCAAACATTCCAAAACCAAATCCCAGAAAGATGATATTGCAGATGATGGTGTGCATGATGTAATTCGTCAACGCCATTTTCCCGACAGCGGCTAACCTGGATGTTAGAAAACCCAAAAGGCCGGATTTGCAAATTATCATCACAATTCCGATATGTCCCATAGCCGTAAAGAAACGGCCGACATTATAGGTCATTCCCGCCTCGACGAATGACATTATGGAAAAATCATTATTTATAATATGCCTTGTTTCGAAAATATTGGTCGTAATCCCAACCATGTATCCAACGATTACCATTAGCCAATAATAACCGAAAGACCTGGCTGCACTGAATATCTTTACTTTAAATAGCGCCATTCCGATCAGCATCATACTCAATACATCCCAAACATCGTATCGGTAACTGAAACTTGATTGCATGTAAGTATTGAAAGGCGCCAGCGTTTTCACGATAGAAAAATAACCCTCATGCATAGCATCGATGCGTACTTGTATAACCTCCTGTGAAGGTTTAGCTTCTTTTACTTTTTCGTTCCACTTTTCAAGTGCCTTTTCGCTTTCTTTAGAAAGTTGCACTCCGGCCGCCTTATCCTTTTCTGCCAACATGGCCAGGTCATGGGTTTTGTTCAGTGAGACAGAATCCATCACATCCCAGAAAGTACCGATGAGGATCAATGAGATGCCCGCGATAAAAAGGACTTTGGGGGCCAGCTTGCGAAATGGAAAGAGAAAAAGCCCCATTAATCCATAACCGTACAATATCTCTCCCCGCCATAGAAGCAAATAGGCATGAATGACACCGAATATGATAAGCCAGATAACGCGTCGATAATGGACATCGGCTACTTCCAGTCCGGCACCGGTATCTTCGTTGCGACTTGTGAGAATGATAAACCCTGCTCCGAATAACATGGAAAAGATGGCGCGCATCGTCCCTTCAAAAAATAAATTGTTCGTAATCCATACATAGAGGTTGAGACCGGTAGATCCTCCGCCAATTGTCGGATCTCCATAGCCTGGCTCAGGAAGGCCAAATCCCGCAATATTCATTAATAAAATGCCGCATACTGAAATGCCACGCAATACATCAATGGATTGGATTCTTTGTCTTTTACTGAGTGGATTCAGTAATTCACTGTGGGTTGAGGTCATGGTTATTAAGTAGGTCAGGTAAAATGGATCATGGAAAGTATTGATTAATTATGAAATAAAAAAAAGCCCAGACACATATCCGGGCTCTCCACTTTAACTCCTTGTTTTTCTAAGCGCTCAAACGCAGTTTTTTCAGTGCTTTTACCGGGCCAAACTGGCGGCTGTTGATGACTCTCCGCTTTCCCTTTACCAGGTTTATTTCCACAGGCGCTATGCTGTGACTCTTGGTCTTTTCCGATGCTCTCTCGAAAAAATCCTGCGCGGCAACCAACTCCCCTTTTTTAAATGCATGCCGGGTCTTTTCAGCTTTTACAGGCATACCGGGAATGAAATGATACATGGTGACATCCACATGATAGGTGGGTGCGAAAGCTTTGATAAAGTTCTTCCAGTGCTTTAGCATAAGTGATTAATATTTAGTTCGATGCAAACATATCGCCAATGCCGGTACCGAAAAAATCAGTTCTTTCACTTTTATTACTGACTCGTCATGGTTGAAAACCAAAAATATGATCCATTTCCATACGTCCGCTTTTAAGCCTATGGTTAGCCTGAACTCCATACATCGCATGGCTCGGCGTGAATACACTATTCTTAGAAAAATCAACGGTCTGGATATAAAATGCCAGATACCCGCAAATATAAAATCACATGCTGATACCTGGGTATTCAGGATTATTGCCAGATTCCTCACATGAGAATCTGCGAGGAGCGACTCATTTTTCTTACTTCCTGAGAAGTTTTAAGGCTGTTAGAGATTAAAACAAATTTCCGTTTCAGGCTGGCAACAGGATTGTGAATGTGGTTCCTGTATTTTCCCGGCTGCTCACGTTGATCTCACCACCATGCAGTTCCACGATATGTTTGACGATCCACATTCCCAGCCCGGTGGACTCTTCTCCGCCGATGCCTGCTCTGGAGGCTTTGGAAAATTTATCAAAAATTATTGGCAATAAATCCAGTGAGATTCCCACGCCGGTATCTGAAATTTCGATAGAAACATATCGGTCATTGGCCTTTTCGACATAGCGAGTTACGAGTCGTACTTCACCGCCTTCGGGTGTGAACTTAAGCGCATTGCTGAGCAGGTTGTATGCGACGCGGGTAAATTCTAATTCATTTATATCGACCGTATTGATGGCCGGATCATAGGAGGTTTTGAAAGTTACTTTTTGCTTTGCTGCAGTCTTCTCAAACTGCATCAGCGCCTTTTCGAGGAATTGCTTCAGAATGGTCGGCGACTTGGCCATGACAAATCGGTTGTCTTCCAGTCTTCCAATTTCCAGGAGTTCGGCCATCAGATTTGTAGAATGCTCGCATTCCTTGGTCATCAAACGAAATATCTCCTGTACCTCCGTCTCTCGCATCGATCCGGATTGTAGCAGATTTACCAGTGCTTTCAGGTTGAGAAGCGGGTTTTTAAGATCATGGGCTACAGCATATAAAATCCTGTCTTTCTCATGATTCAGCTTTTCGAGTTGTTCTTCATGATCCTTCAGTGGGGTGATGTTGAACATAAGAAACAGGAATCGTTTTTGCCGCTCATCCGGCCCGCTGATGGTCGAAATGGCCGTATTCATCCAAATCGATTTTCTTCCCTTTTGCATGATTTTCAATTCACCCCGCCAAACCTTGTTCGCGTTAATGTCCGGGAGAATAGATGAAAAAAATACCCGTTCATCATCATCGAAAAATATATCAGGAAGATACCGGCCGTTCAGTTCTTCAGAATCATATCCTGTGAGGGACAAAAAATCATCATTGGCAGATTCAATTCCGTGGTGGCTGTCGGTGATCACGAGCGATGCCGAAGTGTCGATCGCCCTGCGATGCGCTTGCAGTTCGGCGTTCACCTCTTCCAGGTATTTACCGGTTTTTACAAGCGAATCATTTATTTCTTCAGTGATAAGTTGCTGCCTGTCATTGAACCGAATCGCATAGTAAATAATGCCACTGAGGAAAAAGAAAATCAATATCCGAACGGTATTATAGATGAATGGCGTGGTATTTAACCTATTAAAGTGCTTTACAAAACCTTCATCCGCACCCGCCATCAGTATCATGTCGTGGAAGATATTGTATAGCAGGAATGAAATAAAAGCAATGATAATCCATCCCTTTTCTGTTTTAAAATCCAGTATCAGATAGGGTATAACTGACAAACCGATGAGCAATATGGGTTGCCAGAGGAAATGTTCGCCAATGATTTGACCCATGGCTGAATAGGAAGATATGAAGATCAGTGGCAGGAAAATGACAATTAGCTTGGCAATGAGATATTTGCCATTTTTCGCACTCCAAAGCGCCAGTAGGTTGAATACCCAAAAAACAATAACCGGGTATTTTTCGAATGTGTAATCTTGTCTATCGGTAACCGCAAGGTATGTATCGCTTAAGATGACGATCGGAAGGCTAAAAACAAAAAAGTATATGATGATAAGTAATCGCTGAATGCGTTTTTCCTGGTTACTGTACTTAGGCAGTTTTTCCAGATTAAAGAAATAAAGATTGTCGAGTATTGATTTCATGGCAAACTTTCCTGAGCGGAATGATGATTGTCTTCTTGCCTGCTTGCAAGTATAGTCTTTCTCAAATCAAAGGATAAAGACTCAATTATCCAAATGGGCTTCACATTCATTCGATAGTAATTTCATTAAATCCGGGCCTAAATACCGCCCGTTTCATGAACAAATCTTATTATTGCGCTTGCTTAAAAATGCCGACTTTTATAATTATTCCCAAACATGCGAACCTCCCTGCTCATATTCATTATTCTGTGTTTTACCCAGAGTCTTAGAGCTCAATCCCAGCAAGACCAAATCCGTCGAATTTATGACGAGGAGCTCACGAACGGACAAAGCTACTCCATGCTCGAATATTTATCCCTGAGCATTGGCAATCGACTCAGCGGTTCTCCACAGGCCGCAGCGGCAGTGGAATATACCAAAGAAAGAATGGAAGCCTTTGGTTTCGATCGGGTTTATCTCCAGGAGGTGATGGTTCCACATTGGATTCGCGGCAAAAAGGAAACCGGACGAATTATAAACTCCGCGAGCTATGGCGTAAAAGACCTGAAGGTCATTGCCCTCGGCAACTCTGTAGGTACCGGACCCAATGGGATTCTTGCGGAAATAATCGAAGTGCAAAGTTTTGAGCAATTGGATTCGCTGGGCAAGGATAAGCTCCTGGGAAAAATCGTATTTTTCAACAAGCCGATGGACCCGAAATTTATTCAAACAGGTCAGGCTTACGGAGAGGCTGGCAGTCAGCGCACCAATGGGCCGTCCAGGGCTGCCAGGTATGGCGCTATCGGTGTCGTAACCCGATCTTTGACTTTATCCTATGACGATATTCCACACACAGGTATGTTGTCGTACGAAGAAAATATACCGAAAATACCTGCCGTTGCCATCAGTACTATTGGGGCTGAAATTTTAAGCAGCGAAATAAAAAAGAATCGCGGACTGAAATTTTACATGGAAACCCACTGCGAAATGCTTCCTGAGATTCTATCCTATAATGTGATCGGTGAAATCAAAGGCACGGAATTTCCAGACGAATACATCGTGGTCGGCGGACATCTGGATTCGTGGGATTTAGGCGACGGATCGCATGATGATGGCGCCGGGTGCGTACAGTCCATTGAAGTTTTGCGATTATTCAAGACGCTTGGCATACGCCCAAAAAGAACAATAAGGGCCGTAATGTTCATGAACGAAGAGAACGGATTGCGAGGTGGCAAGGAGTATGCACGCGTAGCAAAAGAAAAAGGGGAGAAACATATTGCAGCGTTGGAATCTGATTCGGGTGGGTTTACCCCTCGCGGTTTTGGTGTTTCCGGAAGCGATGATGTGTTTTCAAAAATTATGGGTTGGCGGGAGCTGCTGGAACCATACGATTTGCAGAAAATCATTAGGGGTGGGTCTGGCGCCGACATTAATCCTTTGCAAGATCAGGGCACAGTTTTAATGAGATTTATACCAGATAGCCAGCGGTATTTCGACTATCACCATACGGAAATAGACACCTTCGACAAAGTGAACAAACGCGAATTGGAACTCGGCGCTGCGGCTATGGCTTCACTGATTTATTTGATTGATCAAAATGGGTTATAGGGCCAAAGGTAAACTTAGTATTCCCAAATTATTTATTTGAAATAAGTCCCACGAGGTATTCACCATATCCGCTTTTGATAAGTGGAGTGGCTAAGCGTTCGAGTTGCTCTTCATTGATAAATTTCATCCGGAAAGCTGTCTCTTCAATACTGCCTATTTTTAATCCCTGCCGCTCTTCGATCACCTGAACGAATGTCGCCGCCTGCATCAAAGAATTGAATGTGCCGGTATCGAGCCATGCCGTTCCCCGGTCAAGAATACCGACTTTGAGTTTGTTGGCGGCAAGATAAACCTTGTTAACATCGGTAATTTCATATTCGCCGCGCTTGCTTGGTCTCAGCTCCCGTGCGATTTTCAACACGTCGTTGTCATAGAAGTAGAGCCCCGGCACAGCAAACCTGGACTTGGGTTTTTCGGGCTTTTCCTCGATCGAAATTGCGCGAAGCTTATCATCAAACTCCACAACACCATACCGCTCTGGATCATTGACATGATAGGCAAAGACAACGCCGCCATCCGGATCGTTGTTGGACTGCAACAATTTGGACATGCCACTGCCGTAGAAAATATTATCCCCAAGAATAAGGGCCGCCTTGTCCTTACCAACAAATGGAGCGCCGATCACAAATGCCTGCGCCAATCCGTTTGGCACCTCCTGCACCGCATACGAAAATTCACATCCGTATTTTTTGCCATCTCCGAGTAGCTTTTCAAACATCGGCAGGTCATGCGGCGTGGATATAATCAATATCTCCCGGATGCCGGAAAGCATTAGGGTCGATAATGGATAATAAATCATCGGTTTGTCATAAACCGGCATCAGCTGTTTGCTGACAGCAAGTGTAAGCGGATGAAGACGCGTGCCAGAGCCTCCGGCGAGAATGATTCCTTTCATGATGTTTTTCTGGATTTTGGGCGGCTTATTTCCTCTCCTGGTATTGGGATTTATAGTAATCCTGGTAACTACCGTTGGTCACATTTTCAAGCCAGACTTTATTCTCAAGATACCAATCGACCGTTTTACTGATCCCTTCTTCAAACTGCAGCGATGGTTTCCAGCCAAGTTCGTTCATGATCCTTGTGGCATCAATGGCGTAGCGCAGGTCGTGCCCGGCCCGATCTTTTACGTATGTAATGAGTCCTTCGGATGTCCCGGGCGCATTGCCGATTTTACTATCCACAGTTTTGCACAAGACCTTTATCAAGTCAAGGTTTTTCCATTCGTTGAATCCGCCGATGTTATACGTTTCTCCTGGTTTTCCCTTATGGAAAATAGTATCAATGGCCCTTGCGTGATCTACAACGTACAACCAATCGCGGACATTTTCGCCTTTGCCATAGACCGGAAGTGGTTTTTTATTTAAAATATTGTTAATGAATAATGGTATCAACTTTTCAGGAAACTGATTCGGTCCATAATTATTGGAACAGTTCGAAATAATGACCGGAATTCCATAAGTGTTGTGGTAGGCTCTTACAAAATGGTCGCTGCTCGCTTTCGAGGCCGAATACGGCGATTGCGGATCATAGGGAGTCGTCTCCAGGAAAAAACCGCCGTCATCCAGTGAGCCATAAACCTCGTCTGTCGATATGTGGTAAAACAGTTTGTTGGCATAATCGTCCTTCCAGATGCTTTTTGCAGAATTCAGTAGATTAACAGTGCCTACGACATTGGTAAAAATAAACTCGAGTGGATGTGTAATAGAGCGATCTACGTGTGATTCAGCAGCCAAATGGATCACCGCGTCAAACTTGTGTTTCGCGAAAATTCCCTGGACAAATTCCGCATCTACGATGTCTCCTTTTATGAATGAGTAGTTTGGCTTTTTGTCGATATCCCGAAGATTCTCCAGGTTGCCCGCATAAGTCAGCTTATCAAGATTCACAATCTGATGTTGAGGATAGTTATTGACAAATAACCTAACAACATGGGAACCGATAAATCCAGCCCCTCCGGTAATAAGAATTTTTTTAGACATGATCGATTTAAGAATCAGATGGTATTTTCACCACAAAGAATTACTTTTTTATAAACCGTTCAAAGTTATTGTGTTCACTTTTATAAAGGAACTCTTTAGGCAGGGATTTAAAATAGTTGTAAGTGATAGTTAAACCCTCTGATCGTTGTACTTTAGGTTCCCAACCCAATAGTTTCTTTGCTTTCGAAATATCCGGTTGTCTCTGTGTGGGATCGTCTGCGGGTAATGGTTTAAAAATTATTTTCTGAGTGGTGCCTGTAAGTTTAATGATCTCTTCAGCAAACTGCAGTATGGTGATTTCATCAGGATTGCCAATATTGACAGGATCTGAATAATCGCTCAACAGCAAACGGTATATACCCTCGATCAGATCATCCACATAACAAAAAGAGCGCGTTTGTGAGCCTTTGCCAAATACAGTCAGATCTTCACCA
Source organism: Cyclobacteriaceae bacterium (assembly GCA_034523095.1). Lineage (GTDB taxonomy): Bacteria > Bacteroidota > Bacteroidia > Cytophagales > Cyclobacteriaceae > JAAUQL01. The sequence continues at coordinate 10,810 of JAXHKU010000015.1, forward strand.
CGCAATGCCTGGCCAATAAATGCCGGGAGAACCCTGCCGTCATTTAATCGCATCCTCGGCCCGTAAGTATTGAAAATACGTACAATTCGTGTTTCAACATCATGGTAGGTGTGATATGCCATGGTCAACGCTTCCTGAAAGCGCTTGGCTTCGTCGTAAACGCCGCGCGGCCCGACAGGATTCACATTTCCCCAATATTCTTCTGTCTGCGGATGAACATGCGGATCACCATACACTTCTGAAGTTGATGCCACTAGAATGCGGGCTTTTTTATCCTTTGCCAGACCCAATAAATGGTGAGTACCGAGGGAACCAACTTTGAGCGTTTGTATGGGAATTTTTAAATAATCGATCGGGCTGGCCGGTGATGCAAAATGCAGAATATAGTCAAGCTTTCCTGATACGTGGACGAAATTTGACACATCGTGTTCATAGAAGTTAAACTGTGGCAACTTGAACAAATGCTCGATGTTCTTCAAATCTCCGGTAATGAGGTTATCCATTGCAAGGACCTCATAGTCCTCAGCAATAAAACGGTCACAGAGATGGGACCCAAGAAACCCGGCAGCCCCCGTTATCAGAACTCTTTTTCTATCCATTGACTTGCTTCCTGCCGATGCTAATGTATGTAAATCCCAGTTCTTCCATTTGACGGACCGGATACAGGTTCCGGCCATCCAAAATGAGTTTATTTTTCATTTTTGAAACCATCATGTCAAATTCAGGCTGTCTGAAAACCGGCCATTCGGTGACAATAAGAAGCGCATCAGCTCCCTCGAGCGCTTCATACTCATTTTGGCATAGGGTAATCCTATTTCCATACATCCGCCGGATGTTTTCCATTGCCTCCGGATCATACGCCCTCACCTTAGCTCCTGCGTCCAGCAGTGCGTCCATATTATATAAGGATGGCGCTTCTCTGACGTCATCAGTGTAAGGCTTGAAGGCGAGTCCCCAAAGTGCTATTGTCTTTCCCTCCAGTGAACCGAAATGGGTTTTAAGTCTATCGAAAAGTTTTAGCTTCTGATTTTTATTAACGTCGGTTACTGCATTGAGTATTTTAAAATCATATTTCGCATCCACAGCAGATTTGGCCAATGCCTGGACATCTTTCGGGAAACAGCTTCCACCATATCCAATACCTGCGAATAAAAACCTCTTGCCTATTCTGGTATCGGTTCCCATCCCTTTGCGCACGGCGTCAACATCAGCGCCCAGAAGCTCGCACATATTGGCGATTTCGTTCATAAAACTGATTTTAGTGGCGAGGAATGCGTTAGCGGCATATTTAGTCAATTCTGCGGATCTTTCATCCATGAAAACGATGGGATTTCCCTGGCGAACCAATGGCGCATAAAGTGCATCCATAATAGAAGTTGCTTTGGCAGAATTTGTTCCAACAACAACCCTGTCCGGCTTCATGAAATCTTCCACGGCGACTCCTTCACGTAAAAACTCCGGATTCGAAACCACATCGAATTCGACCTTTGCTTTAGCCGCGATCCTGGTTCTTACCTTTTCTGCTGTTCCGACGGGTACTGTGCTTTTGTCGACGATTACCGTGTAATCTTCAAGGAGAGGCCCAAGATCATCCGCCACTTTTAGCACATATTGCAGGTCTGCAGAGCCATCCTCGCCCGGAGGTGTTGGCAGCGCCAGAAAAATCACCTTAGCCCCTTTAATACCTTCAGCCAGGTTGGTGGTGAATGTCAGCCTGCCCTGATTTACATTCCGCTCGAAAAGCACATCCAGACCCGGCTCATAAATAGGTATCTTCTTTTGGTTAAGATTTTTGATTTTCATTTCATCAATATCCACGCAAGTCACGTGGTTACCTAACTCAGAAAAACAGGTGCCGGTTACCAAACCAACATATCCTGTTCCTACTACTGCGATATACATTGCTCCATTGATAGTTTAAGGTGGCTATTTATTAAAACCTAAAAGTATGATTTTATTTACATTTAATATTACTTAACTAAGATATTTTGCCGTTGCTTCTATTACTTTAGCCATTGCACGCTTCCATTTGAATTTTATGGATGAACAGAAGACACATAACGAGAGGCTAAAATAGCCGGACGGTATGACGATGCAATGGTAATCAAAACGATACTTACACCTGTGTAAAGGAAATCTGTTAACTGCATTTTTACAGGATAGGCATCGACAACGGCGGTTTGCATTCCCATCGATATTAATCCAAAATGTTGCTGAACTAAACAAACTAATAATCCCAGTATTAGACCTATGACGGCCCCTGAAAATGAAATGAGTGACCCCTCCACCAGAAACACGGATTTAACGAGGCTCTGATTCGCGCCAAGCGCAGATAATATGGAAATATCCTTCTTTTTATCGATGGCAAGCATGGTAAGAGAGAAGAAGATATTAAATGAAGCGATGGCCAGTATAAATGAAAAAATAATGAATACGAAGAGCTTCTCGATTCGCAGGACCTTGAAAAAATCTGCGTGAAGTTCTTCGCTGGTCAGTACTTTGAATTCCTTTCCAACGACTCTTTTTTACTTGTTCCTTAACCGACGCTATGTTGTAATTATCCGACACCTTGATTTCCAATGAAGTTCTTCGGTTCCCATACTCAAAGACATCAAGCGCAAAACTAAGCGGAACAAATACATAATCCAGGTCGTATTGTTTTTCAATGGCATAGACACCTCCCGGCAGGATAATTCCCTGATTCGTGAGATTGGCCATATTCAATCCACTGGTTTTTTCGCGCTTCGGATAGTAAAACTGTAATGGATATAGGTTTGTCAATCGGTTAATCGAAAGTGAGGACTGTACTCCTCTCGCGATCACCGCATAGGGCACACCATCTTCTTCCAATACAAATCGCCCCTGGGTTATATTATTATCCATCCTGTGATGATCAATAAAATTGCTTTCAACTCCCTTGAGTTTCACCACCATTTCATCATTCTTATACTTTACGTAGGCATTATCTTCGACTACCTGCGTTACAATTTCTACACCTGGGACATTTTTTATATTGGCAATAAGGAGGGTGTCTAATTCAAAACTTTTGGTTTTGGCATGTTCAATTTTTAATTCTGGGTCAAAGCTGTTGTTTAGCGAGCGAATAAGATCCTCCAATCCATTGAATACAGATAGGACAATAACCAATGCCATAGTGCCAATAGCTACTCCGGCCATAGAAATTATGGAGATGACATTGATGAAGTTGGTTTTCTTTTTGGATAAGAAATACTTCCTTGCTATGAATATTGGCAGATTCAAAATGAATACTATTGACTTTTAGTTGACGGTGGAATATGGAGATCTTTCAATAGTTGATTCATTTTTTCGGCGTGTTCAGCCCCCAAGTCCAGATGAAATACGATCTCAGGAATTATCCTCACCTGTTTCCCGATTTTCAGCCCCAGCGACCGTTTTATTTCTCCCTTGTGGGCAGTCACCACCTGAAGCATTCGCTCCTTGTCCTTCTCCAATAGCATCCCCAGTTGGACGTGGGCGATACTGAGATCGGGGCTTACCTCCACATTGGTTACCGAGATAATATTACCGGAAAAAAGGCTTTTTTGATCTCTTTGAAATATTTCAGCAAGTTCTTTCTGAATAAGCCGTGAAAACTTCAATTGTCGTGTACTATTCATTGTTCTTAAATTTTGTCAACTACTTCTTTCCGATAAAACGACTAATTTTATAATGTTGTATTCAACCCATTAAAGAACAAATATACTATTGTTAAGCTATTTTAGAATAAATGATCCATATAGGCTGATCATCATTTTCATCGCGCTGATTCTCTTGCGGTTACCCTTTCTCACTTCCACCGATTGGATTACTGTTCAGGAATTGAAGTGGATGGTAGTCGGTGAAAAAGTGAATGATGGAGCGCTGCTTTATAGCGAACTCTGGGACAACTCCGGGCTCCCGGCGGCATGGGTGTACGCATTTATTGATTTAGTTGCCGGCAGGTCAGTACTTGTTTATCAAATCGTGGCGTTATTAATTTTTTTTCTTCAGGTCGGATTTTTCAATTTTATAGCCCTTAAACACAAAATGTACCATGAGAATAACTATCTCCCCGCACTTTTCTGTGGTATCCTGGCTCTATCGCTCTTTAATATTCTTTCTCTGTCGCCCGCGCTGATGGGCCTTACATTCATTCTATTCTCCATCAATAGTTTGCTCAATTACATAGCCTCTCGGAACAAACTGGATGGTAGTCTTATCAATATTGGAATTCAAATCGGGATTGCTTCCTTATTTTATCTGCCATATTTTCTCTTTCTCCTTGTTCATGTAGCTGCTTTATTGTTTTTCACTTCCACACAACAGCGTCGCTATCTTCTATTGCTTTATGGCATCACCTTTCCTTCGATACTTATAGGTCTGTATTATGCATGGCATGGACATTTAACAGATTTTCTGAATAATTATTTTCTTTCGCTTTTTACAATAGAGCCGGAAGGGTTTATGGGTTTGGGGCAAATATTCAAACTCCTTGGCTTAACCATTACTCTGTTTTTACTGGCATCCCCTAAAAACACTTTCTTCTTTCGGATTCAATGTTTTTCAGGCAAGAATCCAGAAAATTATGTTTTTGTGTTTTCTCGTTTCCGCCCTGATAATGACGCTCTATGCAAATAGAACTGGCGAAGTATTCATAATTTTCATTCCATGGACGGCCTTCTTTCTAACCCATTTTTTCATTTCTATCAGACACAGAATAAAAAGGGAACTATCCTTCCTGATCTATCTTACCGCGGTACTTGTTCTTTATTTTGGCTTTACCTTTCAATGGTTCAGTTTACATGACCATGAACAAATCCTTGTGAAAAATGAATTGCCGGCAAGCGTTCCTTATGCAGAAAAGAGAATTGTAGTTTTTGGCCCGGATATAAGGCCTTACTATTTTGCCAGCGTTTCCACTCCATATCTCAATTGGCAATTATCAAAATGGCAGGTAGAAGAGCTCAATTATTATGATAACCTTGAATCGATCGACAGGAACTTCAGGCAGGATATGCCCGATTATATTGTCGACCAAATAGATTTGGCTCCGCGACTTTTCTACAATATGCCGCTCTTGGGCGCGGAATATGAAAATACTGGCAGAGGTATTTATAAACGTAAAATCAACAACTGATTTTGTCTATCCTGTTCTGATGCCGCCCGCCTTCAAAGGAAGTATTGAAGAAAGTGGTAAGAATCTCCTTTGCCTCCTCAAAATTAATGAATCGGCCAGGGAGGCAAATAATATTGGCGTTGTTGTGGCTTTTTGCCAATCGCGCGATATCCTTGTGCCAACAAAGAGCAGAGCGTATTCCCTGATGTTTATTCGCAGTAATATCAACGCCTATACCTGTACCGCAGATCAAAACACCCATATCAAAGTTACCCGATTCCACTTCACCGGCCACTACATGCGCAAAATCTGGATAATCCACACTTTGCTCATTGAATGTGCCATAATCCTTCACGTTTGTAAATTGGGATATTAACCATTCTGCCACCATGGCTTTGAGAGGATATCCCGCATGGTCACTGGCTATTGCTATTTTCAATGGTTCTATATTTAAAATGATTCTGCCTGTTGACGTATTTCTTCCTTTTTCTGCACTACTCGTGCAACGTAGATACTGACTTCATAGAGTATCAGAAGCGGCACACTCATAATTATTTGACTTGTTACATCGGGAGGAGTAAGGATAGACGCCACAACAAATATAACTACAATAGAGTGTTTGCGATATGTCCTCAGAAACTTAGGTGTAACTACTCCCAACTTCGCCAGAACAAAAACAATCATTGGCAACTGGAACATGATGCCGCAAGCCATAACGAGCATTATAATGGTAGATACATAACTTGTCAGGTCAATCTCATTCATGATGCTGGGATCAAGCTGAAAATTTGACAGGAAATTGATGGAAATCGGGCAAACGACATAATATCCGAACAATATACCAAGCAGAAAAAGTAAGGTCACGAAAAACACTGCACCACGGCTCATATTGCGCTCTTCATTATAAAGGCCCGGCTTCACAAATCGCCATATTTCCCAGAAAACATATGGAAAGGCGACGACCAGACCGATGATAAAACTGGACGTGAACGCAATGGTAAACTGCGCTGTCATATTACGGTTCTGGATGATGAATGGCAAATTATCGATACATATTGCCGCTGATCCCGTCAGATCTCCCAACTTACAAAACATCCGATACGTCCAGAAATCGACTCGGGAGGGTGCGAGAATGATGTCGTGCCAAATGATGTCCCTGTATATAAACGCAACGATTGCTATGACTCCGATTGCGGCCAATGACCGGATCAGATGCCAGCGCAACTCCTCGAGATGTTCTAAAAAGGACATTTCCTTCTCGCTTTTTGGGCGATTCTCATCATTTTCTGCCATCACAAGTCCTATTTATACAATGGAAAATTCTTCATCCAGGAATTCACGTGGTGCTTCACTTCCTGAATCTTACTTTCATTGTCTTTGATCATTAACACATCGTCGATTAGATCAACAACTTTCTCCATATCATTTTCATTCAAACCCCGCGTGGTCATAGCCGCACTACCAACGCGAATACCGCTGGTGACAAATGGTGACTGGGTATCGAATGGCACCATGTTTTTATTTATGGTAATGTCTGCCTTAATCAACGCTTCCTCGGCGTCCTTCCCGGTCAATTCACCTTTGGAACGCAGGTCAATGAGCATGAGATGGTTATCGGTTCCGCCTGAAATTACATGGTATCCTTTGGCAATGAACCTTTTTGCCATAGCGCTGGCATTTTTCTTCACGTGAAGTACATAATCCATATATTCATCACTCAGCGCTTCACCAAATGCCACAGCCTTCGCAGCAATGACATGCTCCAGAGGGCCGCCCTGGGTGCCGGGGAATACTCCGGAATCGAGCAGTGAAGACATCTTGCGCAAAAGTCCTTTCGGTGTTTTCAAACCGAACGGATTGTCGAAATCCTCACCGATCATGATCATTCCGCCCCTGGGGCCGCGAAGTGTTTTGTGAGTAGTGGTTGTTACGATATGGCAATATTCCAAGGGATCATCCAAAAGTCCCCGGGCGATAAGCCCTGCCGGATGAGCTATATCAGCTAATAACAAAGCGCCTTCCTTATCGGCTATCTCACGCAATTGCTCATAATTCCACTCACGGCTATAAGCCGAAGCACCACAAATAATAAGTTTTGGCTTTTCCTTCTTCGCAATATCAGCCACATGATCATAATTGATCATGCCTGTCTCCTTCTCTACGCCATAAAATGACGGCTGGTATATTTTTCCTGAAAAATTTACGGGAGATCCATGAGTGAGGTGCCCCCCGTGAGATAGATTAAATCCGAGTATTTTATCACCAGGATTTAGCACAGCAAGCATCACCGCGGCATTGGCCTGAGCCCCTGAATGCGGCTGGACGTTTGCCCAACCAGCGCCAAATAATTCCTTGGCTCTTTCGATGGCTATATTTTCAATTTCATCTACGACTTCGCATCCGCCATAATAGCGCTTGCCAGGCAATCCTTCAGCATATTTGTTGGTGAGTTCCGTTCCCATAGCTGCGATCACCTGCGGCGAGGCGAAATTCTCCGAGGCAATCAACTCGATACCATTTTCCTGCCTTTCCTTTTCTTTTTGAATGAGATTGAATACTGTCTGATCTTTATACATGCTTGTTATAAAAAATGAACGGCAAAAATAAACCTACTCTGATTAAATACCAATTAATTCCAAAAATGAGTGAAGATTAATCTCAGCCTCCCGATTATACGTATCTTTGGATAAACCACTTTGGAAATTATGCGCACATTTACTTCTCTTATACTGCTGATCTTTCTCATCTCTGGCTGCGAATTGAATTTTAAGTCGGGCAATGGAAATATGGAAGAAAAGCAAACAGACGTAGAGTCATTTAGCGAAGTACACATCGGGGGAAATTTTGACGTGGCATTGATTCCGTCCGACAAAAATTCTGTGCTGGTTAGCGCCGACGAAAACCTGATGAAGTATATCAATGTGGAAGTTCACAACAATTCTCTGAATATTAATACAGTCCACAACCTGAAGAGCTCCAGGGGCATCAAAATCACAATTAATTATACCTCCCTCACCGGTATCTATTCTACGGGCGCATCCAGGATTACACATAATAATGCATTGCAGTCCAAGGATCTTCAGATCGACCTCTCCGGCACAGGTTCTATTGAACTTGGGGTAGATGTTGAAACGGCTACGGTAACTATGACCGGTGCCGGACTGGTAAAACTTAATGGAAAAGCCTCACTTCTTAGCGCAGTCATAAGCGGCGCCGGTGGACTCGTAGCGTCTGACCTGATTGCCCAAAACTGCGACATTTCCTTAAGTGGTCTGGGTGGTGCAAGTGTATATGTCACCGATAAACTGGACGCCAACATCAGCGGTATAGGAGGCATTCAATACGCCGGGAATCCGGAGCATATCGAAAAAAGTATCACCGGCCTTGGCAAAATCACACAGGCCGATAATGACAACTGATCGACTCTCCTTAGTCCTTATAAATTCCAAGCCGAAATTGGGTTAAACCACCACTTGCTCTGCAAGCCGACTAATTATCATATTCATAGCATTCATTGGACAACCCACACTTTTCAATGCCCAGATACGCCAAATAAGGCCCTTCCATTACAATTATTGAATTATTCCATCCTCTTCCGGTCAGAATAAATCCGAACAAATAGTATGCATGCATAATATATTTTGATTATATTTGATACCTGCCGATACTAAAAATGAAGAAAGAAGAAACGATCGATTACTATATCAAAACGAGCTGGCACAGCCTTTCGAGACTGTACAATCAAAAAGCAGTTCAACATGATATCACTACATCGATCGCATTCATTTTGCTTAATATCAGCACATCGGAGGGCACGCCTGCTACTAAAATCGCTCCCCAGATGGGCCTCGAATCGAGAAAGCCTCACCAGAACACTTCGCTTCCTGGAAGAAAAGGGTTTTATATACAGAGAGAAGGATAAGAACGATAAGCGATCGGTGAGAATATACCTCACTGAGAAAGGGAAGGTAAATAAAGGGAAGGCAATAGAAACGGTAAAAGCCTTTAATCAGTTTGTGCGGGAAAGAATTCCTGAAGATAAACTGAACACATTTATTCAGGTTTCCAGGGTTATTATCGACTGGACTGAAAATAACGCAGAGCTAAAAGAATTAATTAATAAAGAATACTAAGAACTACTAAGTGCTATGAAACGGAACATCACCAAAGTGGCGGTTTTAGGTTCAGGAATCATGGGTTCACGCATTGCCTGTCATTTCGCCAATATTGGCCTGGACGTGCTTTTGCTCGATATCATCCCGGGTTCGCTCAATGAACAGGAAGTGAAAAGAGGTCAGACGATCAATGACAAAACCGTGCGCAACAGGATCGTCAACGACTCGCTTCAAACCGCCATTAGAAGCAATCCATCACCATTATATGCCGCAGACTTTGCATTGCGAATTCGTACCGGCAACTTCGATGATGACCTGCCAAAAATCCATGAATGCGATTGGGTGATCGAGGCTGTCGTAGAAAATCATCAGTATTAAAAAACAGCTATTCGAAAAGGTAGAAAAATTCAGGAAGAGTGGTACTCTGATTTCGTCAGTAATACTTCGGGCATCCCCATCAGGCAAATGGCTGAAGGGCGAAGCGAGGATTTTCAGGCGCATTTTTGCGGTACGCATTTCTTCAATCCCCCACGATATCTCAAACTTCTTGAGATTATCCCCGGTCCGAAAACCAAGCCGGAAATCATTGGATTTTTCATGCATTATGGCGACCTGTACCTGGGCAAGACTACCGTTCTTTGCAAAGATACCCCTGCATTCATCGCCAACCGAATCGGCATATTCTCCATCATGAAGGTGGTGGAAACCATGCTTAAACTTGATCTGAATATTGACGAAATCGACAAACTGACGGGGCCGGTGATTGGCAGGCCAAAATCCGCGACCTTCCGCACGAGTGATATCGTAGGTCTGGACACCCTCGTGAAAGTAGCCAAAAATCTATACTCTGATTTGCCTGACGATGAAAGGCGCGATATTTTCAAACTGCCAGACATAATCGGCGAACTAGAAAAACGCAACTGGCTGGGCGACAAGACCAACCAGGGCTTTTATAAAAAGACAAAGGATGCTCGGGGTGCTACGGAAATATTAACTCTCGACCTCACATCGCTGGAATACAAGACTAAACAAAAGGTAAAGTTTCCCGCACTAGAGCTTACCAAGTCCATCGATAAAGTAAAAGATAGATTCCAGGTCCTGCTCGGAGCCAAGGATAAAGCCGGTGAGTTTTACAGGGATACATTCTATGGAATTTTCCAGTATATCTCAAATCGCATTCCCGAAGTATCGGATGAATTATATAAAATCGACGATGCTCTTTGTGCAGGATTTGGCTGGGAAGTCGGGCCTTTCGAAACATGGGATCAACTCGGTGTGGCGCAAACGGTAAGTAAAATGGAAGCTGCCGGATACAAACCAAACCAATGGGTATATCAATTACTTGAACATGGAAAAGAAGGTTTTTATAGTTTGACCGGTGGAGTTAAGAAATACTATAACCTTCAAACAGGAAACTACGAGGAGATCCCCGGACGTGAACCCTTCATCATCCTGGGCAATATCCGTACTACCCGGGAAGTATGGAAAAACGCCGGATCTACCATCTTCGACTTAGGCGATGGCATCATCAACCTGGAATTCAGATCAAAAATGAACACCATGGGCAGTGAAGTGATCGAGGGCATCAACAAGGTCATAGAAATTGGTGAAAAGGATTTTCGTGGTGTGGTAATCGGTAACCAGGGCACCAACTTCACTGTGGGCGCCAACCTCGGCATGGTGTTTATGTACGCCATCGAGCAGGAATACGACGAATTGAATTTAATGATCCGGACATTTCAGAATACCGTGATGAAAGCGCGATATTCTGCGGTTCCGGTCGTAGTCGCACCCCACGCGATGACGCTCGGCGGTGGATGCGAGCTAACCCTGCATGCTGATCTTGTTCAGGCTGCCGCCGAAACATATATTGGATTGGTGGAGGTAGGAGTCGGACTTATCCCGGGCGGAGGAGGCACCAAGGAAATGACATTGCGCGTGGCACAAAGGGCAGAGCAAGGTGATGTGGAATACAACGCCTTACAAAATGCCTTTATGAATATTGCCACAGCGAAAGTGGCAACTTCAGCCGAGGAAGCCAGGGACCTGGGTATTTTACGACCTCAGGACAGAATAACGCTGAACCCGGGCAGACAGCTTTTTGATGCAAAGAATGCAGCTATAGAACTCGCCGAAAAGGGCTACACGAAACCCGTTGAAAAGACAAATATCAAAGTGCAGGGGCGTGGAGGCATGGCATTGTTCTACGCCGGAATCAGCCAGATGCGCATGGGCAACTATATCAGTGATCACGATGCGCTGATTGCCAGAAAAATCGCGAATGTGATGTGTGGCGGCGACTTATCAATGCCTTCAGAAGTATCGGAACAGTATCTGCTGGAACTGGAACGCGAGGCATTCCTGTCGCTCTGCGGAGAGCGCAAAACACTTGAAAGAATTGAGGCGATCCTCAATGGGAAAAAAGCTTTAAGAAATTAATATAAATCCATGGACGCATATATAGTAGCCGGCTTCAGATCGGCAGTTGGTAAAGCCAAAAAAGGAGGATTTCGTTTCACACGACCCGACGACCTGGCCGCCGATGTCATAAAACATCTCGTGAAATCCATTCCCGCACTCGATCCTTTGCGCGTCGATGATCTTATCGTCGGTAATGCTGTGCCGGAAGCCGAACAGGGTATGCAGATGGGCAGAATGATTTCATTGCTATCGTTGCCGAAGGAGATACCCGGAATGATTGTTAACAGATATTGCGGTTCCGGAATTGAAGCGATCAATATCGCGTCAGCGAGAATCATGGCCGGAATGGCTGATTGTATCATTGCCGGAGGCGTTGAGTCGATGTCATTGGTCCCTATGATGGGATGGAAAACTGCCCTGAATTATAAAATCGCCAGCGAATACCCGGATTACTACACTTCAATGGGGCTTACCGCTGAGGAGGTTGCCAAAAAATATACGATCAATCGCGATGCTCAGGATGAGTTTGCTTTTCATTCTCACCGGAAAGCGCTGAACGCGATCACCACTGGCCTTTTCAAGGATCAAATTGTGCCAATAGAGGTGGAAGAAGTGTTTATTGATGATTCGGGAAAACGTAAGTCAAAGAAACAGATAATTGCAGAAGATGAAGGACCGCGCGCTGATACTACTGTGGAAGCATTAGCCAAACTGAAACCGGTCTTTGCCCAGGGAGGCAGCGTCACTGCAGGAAATGCCTCTCAAACATCCGACGGAGCGGCATTCGTGTTAGTAATGTCTGAAAAAATGGTGAAGGAATTGAACTTAGAACCAATTGCCCGTCTGGTGACCTATGCCGCCGCAGGCGTGGAGCCAAAAATTATGGGCATCGGGCCTGTGGAAGCAGTTCCCAAGGCATTGAAACGTGCAGGGCTTACACTCGCGGATATTTCACAGATAGAACTCAATGAAGCCTTTGCTGCTCAAGCGCTTGGCGTTATTAAACTTCTCGGCCTTGATCCGGAAACTGTAAATGTGAACGGTGGCGCCATCGCCCTGGGACACCCTCTGGGATGCACCGGCGCCAAACTCACCATTCAATTGCTCAATGAAATGAAGCGCCGCAACCAGAAGTACGGCATCGTCACCGCATGTGTCGGCGGCGGCCAGGGTGTTGCCGGTATTTATGAACGATTATAAAACCTTCTCCTATGGAAACATTAGATAAAAAATCAGCGATCAGGGGTGGTGAATTCCTGATAAAAGAGACACAAGCCAATGACATTTTCATTCCGGAAGATTTCACTGAGGAACAAAAAATGATCCTGCAAACGTGCCGTGACTTCCTCACTACCGAGGTACTTCCTCGTCTGGATGATCTGGATTCCATGAAATACCCCGAACTCATGCCTGGCCTGCTCGATAAAGCCGGTGAACTCGGCCTTCTCGGCACCTCCATCCCTGAACAGTACGGGGGATTTGGAATGGATTTCAATACGTCCATGCTGATCGCCGAAGAATTCGGCAAAGGTCATTCATTTGCGGTTGCCATCACCGCCCACACTGGAATTGGCACTCTGCCCATACTTTATTATGGCAATGATGCTCAAAAGGCCAAATACCTCCCAAAACTTGCCACCGGAGAATGGAAAGCCTCCTATTGCCTCACGGAGCCGGACTCCGGATCAGATGCCAATGCCGCTAAAACCAAAGCCACGCTGACACCAGACGGAAAAAACTACCTGCTGAACGGTCAAAAAATGTGGATTACAAATGGCGGATTCGCGGATATACTCATTGTTTTTGCCAAGATCGATCAGGACAAAACGTTGAGTGCATTCATTGTAGAAAAGTCGTTTGGTGGCATCACGATGAATGAAGAAGAGAAAAAAATGGGTATTAAGGGATCTTCGACGCGCCAGATATTTTTCAATGACTGCAAAGTTCCCGTGGAGAATATGCTTTCGGAGCGTGAAAACGGTTTTAAGATTGCGCTAAACATCCTGAATATTGGGCGAATTAAGCTTGGCGCCGGAGCATTTGGTGGCGCAAAAAGCGCTATAACCCATGCCATTAAATATGCCAACGAGCGCAAACAATTCGGTGTAACCATCGGTTCGTTTGGTGCCATAAAACACAAGATTGGAGATGTTGCAGCCCATATCTACGCATCCGAATCGGCCCACTACCGCGCCAGTCAAAACATCGATGACGCTTTTAACGCCATGGTTGCCAATGGTATGGATGAGTCTGAAGCAAAGCTGAGATCGACCGAACAGTTTGCGATAGAATGCGCAATACTAAAAGTTCATGGATCGGAAACCCTCGACTACGCAGTAGATGAAGGTGTACAGATCTTTGGCGGAATGGGATATTCTGCGGAAAGTCCCATCGAGCGCGGGTACAGAGACGCCCGTATCAACAGGATTTTTGAAGGCACCAACGAGATAAACCGCATACTCACCATCGACATGATCCTGAAACGGGCCATGAAAGGCGAACTCGACCTGATGGGGCCGGCCATGGCTGTTGCCAAAGAATTGACATCCATTCCTGATTTTGGGTCAGAATCCAGTGATGATCCGTTTGCTATGGAAAAGAAAGCCATCAGGAATCTGAAAAAGGCCGGACTGATGATCGCCGGCGCCGCTGTCCAAAAATTCATGACGAATCTGAAGGACGAGCAGGAAATTCTCATGAGCCTGGCGGATATGCTCATCGAAGGTTACGCTGCAGAGTCAGCTTTACTGAGAGCAGAAAAAGTAATGCTCACCCAGGGCATGGAAAAATCATGGATTTATGGCGACCTCGCGCGCATATACCTGCACACTGCCCTTGAACGCGCTTCGTGGGCTGGAAAGCAGGCTATTTATGCATTTGCAGAGGGCGATGAACTGAGAATGATGATGATTGGATTAAAGCGGTTTACGAAGACCGAACCTTTTAATCTGAAAGATGCCAGACGCCGCGTAGCAGATTATATGCTGGAAAAAAATAATTATACCCTCTGACTAAATCTGACTTTTAATGAGAAAGGCCGAATTGTCGGCCTTTTTTATTATGCGGGTATTTCCTTTTCGAGTAGCCAGGCCTGTGCCGTGATGAGGTCATGGAAATAATTGCATTCCATGTCCAGCCTATTAAACATAATACCACTCTGGATACTATCAATGTAAAACTTCGAAAATACATCGCCTGGCGTGACGGTGGCAATCTTTCGGAGTCCTGCTTTATATGCTTTTGGAAATACTTCGTTCTGAAGCCAGCGGCGGCATTCGCTGTCGATGAGGCCCTGCTGGTATATGTCGCTGGCGTAACACGCCGTCTTGTATCGACCAATATTTTCCAGCACTACACTGTAAAATGCCCGGTACGATTCCGATGTAGTAGGTTTTTTCCACACGGAAATCAACGCATTACTAACAGGATCGAAATAGAGGTTGGCGAATTCATTATTCAAAATCTGCTTCATTTCACCTTCACGTTAATATGTTTTCGCAAATCAAAGGTACTGTTTATTAACCGCAGAATTACCTGTAAGATTTCTCAGGCCTGGGCTTTTTAGATTAATTGTGCGTAATAATCGACCAAAACCCATCCCGCATAGGTGAATGACCCGGCACAATTAATCGACGCCTACAGACATCAGTTCATCAATATCCTGTGCCGGAGGAAGTACGGATTTCTTTACCATTTAAATTCCCAAATCACCTATTTTTATACCCGGAAATATGAAGGACTACTCCATGGATGAGAACGAATCAGATGAACTATTGCAGGAAGTGCTGGCTCAGTTGGATGATGGTAAAACCTACGCTGAAATCAGGGAGCAATTGCAAGGGAAGGCTGAAGAAAAGACCATTTCCTATGTCATCCGCCTTGCCGACGAGCTGATCATGGAAGAAAACCGAATCAGGTCAGAATACAAAAAATCCATGTTCAAAGTGTATATGGGCGTCGGCTTCACCGTGCTCACACTCCTGGTATTTCTTGAATTGTACTTTCGTGAAGGCGTGCATCCTGTGAAAAAACTGCTCACTGTTTTGCCGCTGGCTATTGCAGGGTATTTTTTAGTTAAAAGCTATCTGGAAGCCCGGGGCTGGAAAAAAGCACAGCCGGAAGTGGATGACTCCAAACTGAAATTCCGCCGGACAAAAAAATCGTAGGCGACTAAACTTTGACTGTGTTAATAGTCAGTCGCCCGCCCGTTTACTTACTTTTTTCGCGAAGCTCCCTGGACGATTCTATGACTTTTTCACGCATTTCTTTTTTCATATCCGCCAGCTTACCGGCGACCTTTTCGTCATAGGTCCCAATAATTTGCGCGGCGAGTATTCCGGCATTGCGGGCGCCATCCAGCGCTACAGTGGCGACGGGCACGCCGCTGGGCATTTGGAGGATCGACAGAATTGAATCCCAGCCATCGATAGAGATTCGTGACCGCACAGGCACACCAATAACCGGTAGTGTGGTGAAAGCAGCGGTGACTCCCGGAAGATGCGCAGCTCCACCTGCTCCTGCTATGATTACTTTCATGCCACGATCACGGGCGCCGGTTGCCCAATCGGCCAGCACATCAGGAGCGCGGTGCGCCGAGATGATATTGATTTCATAGCTGATGCCGACACTTTTGAGAAATGTTGCAGCCTCCTCCATGATGCTGAGATCCGACTGGCTTCCCATAATAATTCCTACTTGTGCATTTGTCATGATGTGTTATCGTTTTGTGATCACTGTATTTTGAGTTGACTCCATATCTTATTTGAGAGATAGCCATGCAAAGATAATAAACCATGGACTGCCGGAGGAATCCGGAGTTTCATTTTATTGCCAGCTTCCTGAATGATAAGAATACAATTTCAGGATTAAATGTCTTAAATTCGATTAATAATAAATACAGCTATTCCATGCTTGGCACCAGAACAGATATCGAAATCCTCATCCTTGCCGCGGGCT
Source organism: Cyclobacteriaceae bacterium (assembly GCA_034523095.1). Lineage (GTDB taxonomy): Bacteria > Bacteroidota > Bacteroidia > Cytophagales > Cyclobacteriaceae > JAAUQL01. Next base: position 27,418 of record JAXHKU010000015.1, read on the forward strand.
CATCGAGCCGCTTAGGACAACCCAAACAATTGCTAAAATTCCAGGGCACTACGTTGATCAGACGAATTGTGCAGGAAGCTTTGAAGTCAGGTGTTGGAAAGGTAACGGTCGTGACAGGCCATCAACATGATGAGATTTCAGCCGAGATTTCAGACATGGATATTTCGCAGTACTACAACATGGATTGGAAAGAGGGGCTTGGTGCATCCATCAGAAATAGTTTAACTTATCTTTTGGCAATTAATCCACATCTCAATGCAGTCATCATCACCGTGGTCGATCAGCCATTTGTAGATGCGGCACATCTGAAAAAACTGGCAGACACCTACGATCCTTCCCGACCCATGATTGTGGCATCGGCCTATTCCGGAACATTTGGTGTCCCTGTGCTGGTTGATAGCTTCTATTTCGATAAATTAAAAGCTTTGAAAGGAGACGAAGGCGGTAAAAAGGTTTTCGCGGCACACCTTGATAATATTGTAGAAATTCCATTTTCGGATGGCGCCATCGATATCGACGAAGAAAAGGATCTTCGGTCGTTGTTATAATCAACAAAGCAGGGCTTTTTCTTACACCAATTTATGCCTGGCTTTCTCCCGAATGCAGAAGGGGTATTGCATTTGCCAGATTTACTTTTTACTTTGGTTGACCTTTTTAAAGAATTTTTTATACACCCTTTTTCGATTTTTATTATGAAAACTCTGCGTATCACCCATGTCATAGTTATTCTATGCCTCCTTTACCTTCCGATCCACGCACAAAAATTGCCGATAAAATTTGGCGAAGTGGATATGGCCGACCTCCAAATGACAAAATATGATACCGACCCGGATGCTGAAGCCGTAGTGCTTTGCGATTACGGACAGCTCAATTTCCGATTCGACCAGACTGATGGTCAATGGATCCAGGAGTTGAAGCGAATCTGCCGGATAAAAATTCTCACCAAAGACGGCTACGACTTTGCCACCTATTCGAAATCACTTTATACCAGCGGCCGTGTGAAAGAAGAATTGGGGCAGCTGAAAGGGTTTACCTACAACCTGGAAAACGGCAAGCTGGTAAAGAGTAAGCTCGAAAAGGAAAACATATTCGAAGAAAAAACCACTACAAATTATACTTCGAAGAAGTTTACCCTGCCCAATGTAAAGGAAGGATCGGTCATCGAATTCACCTATGTCATCTCATCAAATACGTGGACTATACTGGATTCGTGGTACTTCCAGCGTTCGATCCCTATTCGCTGGAGCGAATACTACGTGTCGATTCCTGACTATTTCACTTACATGAAAAATTCCAGCGGATTTGGCTCGTTTTACAAGTTTGAGACTAACAGTAAGGCTGCTTCTATTACCTGGACTGAAAGTGAGTAGGAATTTAGATACGGTGTTCGTAGGAGGTATGCAGAATTCCTGCGATAAAATAGATTATACTGAAAACACCATGCACTGGATTGCCAAAGATGTGCCGGCCCTGCGCGACGAAAGCTTCGTGGGCAATTATCGCAACTATTTCCTGGGAGTCGATTTCCAGCTTTCTTCTTTTAAACATTTCAACGGAAAGATCGAAAATGTACTTGGCAACTGGAACGAAGTAATGACCGAACTTACGGACAACGAGAACTTTGGGCCCAATATGAATAAGAAGGGTTTTTACAAAGATGTCACCGACGCTATTATGGCCAAATATACAGAGCCAGCAGAGCGCATGGCGGCTGTTTATTCATTTGTAAGCAACAATACAAAATGGAATGAAAGAAGCTGGTTCATCCCATCGCAAAATATCAAAAAAACGTACGACGAGAAAACCGGTAACTGTGCCGATATCAATGCGCTTTTGGTTTCAATGCTTCGCGCTGTTGATCTTCTGGCCGATCCTGTTATTCTCAGCACCGTAGATAATGGAAAGGTCCATCCTACATATCCTATTCTGGACAAATACAACTATCTCATTGCAAAGGTGACCATTGGTGCCGGATATGTACTTCTTGACGCCACCGAGAACGGTCTGCCGGTCGGCTTGCTGCCAATGCGATGTCTGAATCAGGTCGGTTATACGATTTCTGAGGACAGGCCGGGTTGGGTAGATATTGTCCCGCAGAAAAGCCTGGAAAAAGCCACCATGTGTGTGATGAAGGTGAATGAAGAAGGGCAAATGACTGGTTCCGTAAGCTATAAACTCAGTGGCTATGAAGCGGTGAGCATCAGGGAAAAACTCGAAAGGGACGGAGCCGATAAGTTCAAAGAGAACTTCACCAGCTCGCACCCGGAATGGACCATTTCCAGCATGGATATCGATGCTCCGGAAGCGGTGTCAGAACCGGTAAAGGAAGTTATCAAAACAGACCTGAACAATGCGGCACAGAGCGCCGGGAACATCATCTATATCAATCCGATACTTTGTGATAAAATGGAGGAAAATCCATTGAAGCAGGAAAAGCGCGAATTACCCATAGAATTTATCGTTCCAATTAAGCAGTCCTACATGTTGAATTTGACCATTCCGGAAGGCTTTGTGGTTGATGAGTTGCCTCAATCAGTCACCATGGTTATTCCGGATAAGACGGCTCAGTTAAAATATATTGTTAAGGCGGTTGGCAATAACATTCAGCTCATCCTGAACTGGGAAATCTCGGAGAGTTTTTATGCGCCAACCAAATTCCCCGATCTTAAGGAGTTTTACGCCACCCTTGTCGCCAAGCAAAACGAGCAGATTGTTTTGAAAAAAGTCGGTGCCAACTAAACAACGTCCATATATGAAATCCGCTCGGTTTTCCCTGGTATCGCTTCTGATACTTTCAGCGCTTTCGCTATTTGGACAAAAGGAATTGATGTACCCGTTCGGGAGCATTCCGGCAGAACTGCTGACAAACAGCAACGCGATCCTTCGGGATAATATCACAACGGTGGAGGTGGTCGATCTTGGCAAGGCCAGGATTTATTCCAAATACGCCATCACCATCCTCAACGAAAAGGCAGACCACTATGCCGAAGTGACCCTGGGCTACGACAAAATTCATAAAATCACCACATTGAACGCGCGCAGCTTCGATAGAAACGGCATGCTAATTAATGCCATAAAACCCAAGGATATCATTGACTACTCCGCTTACGACGGCTTTTCTATCTATTCTGACAACCGTACAAAGCGCTTCGATCTGAGGTATCCGACCTATCCCTATACCATAGAAGTGGAGGTTGCATATGATTTTAATGGATTTCTTAGTTTCCCGGGCTGGACGCCCTATTCATCATTCTCCGTTTCCTCTGAAAAATCGAGCTATACCTTAATCTCGCCCGCCAATTATGACATCCGCTACAAGGAGCTTCACATGGAGCCATCGGCTAAAACGGAAACCATCGATGGAAAAAAAGTGATTTCATGGAAATTTGGCAGTTTTCCTTCTTTGGAACGAGAGCCCAGGATGCCTTACTTCCCGGAAGTGATACCACGGATTTTGGCGGCGCCGTCTTCTTTCACCTACGAAGGGTACGCCGGCAATATCAGCGACTGGAAATCGTTCGGACTTTTTCAGTTAAAACTGAATGAGGGCCGCAATCAGCTCACACCTGAGGTCACTGCCAAAGTAAAAAACATGGTAAATGACCAGCAAACCAGGGCAGAAAAAGTGGCGACACTTTATGAATACCTTCAGAAAAATACCCGCTATGTCAGTATTCAATTGGGTATTGGCGGCCTGCAACCTTTTCCGGCAAGCCAGGTAGCTTCTACTGGTTATGGTGATTGTAAAGCCCTTAGTAATTATATGAAGTCCATGCTCGATGTAGTGGGCGTCAAATCCTACTATACCATCATCAATGGCGGAGAAGGAGAGCCTGACATTTATACCGATTTTCCCAGCGATCAGTTCAACCACGTGATACTCTGCGTGCCCAACGAGCAGGATACGATATGGCTGGAATGTACATCACAAACAAATCCGTTTGGATACCAGGGGCAATTCACCGGCGACCGCGATGCGCTGGTGGTGAATGAAAACGGCGGATTTATCGCCCATACAACCGTATACAACCAGGAAAATAACCGACAGGATCAGCGAACGAATGTTGTGTTGAATGAGGCGGGCTTTGCGTCCGTCACGTTCACTTCTGTATGTAAAGGTCTTCAATATGAGAATTACGAGGCAGTGCTGGAAATTGGTGAAAACGAACAAAAGAAATGGCTGTACAAACGGCTGGATATTCCGAGCTTTGAAATTACTGCTTTCAAATTTGATCACGCTAAAAAGCAGGTACCTGAGCTCTATGCCAATGTGTCTGCCAACATAACCCGATACGGCTCCGCAAGCGGAAAACGGCTCTTCTTCCAGCCCAATGTTTTCAATAAAACCAATTCCATTGCCATTCCGCAAAAAGAACGAAAGTACCCGCTTGCCTTGCGCTATCCGTTTATCGATACTGACACCGTGAAAATAAGCATTCCGGATGGGTATCATATGGAGTTTGTCCCGACTCCGTTAGCCATAGAATCACCTTACGGACACTATACTGCCCAGGTGATACCATCGGAAAGTGGCCTGCTCTATATCAGGAGTTACTCGCTGGTCAAGGGCACCTTCCCTCCCGAGCAATACATGGATTTTGTGAAGTTTATCAATAAAGTTGCCGAGGCTGATAGAATGAAGCTTGTGCTGGTGAAAGCGACATAGGAAAAGACAGATCAGAACCTGCCAAACTTGAGCGTGAGGAAATAATTCCATCCGTCGAACCCGCTTGACGGGGTGCTCATTAATTCCATGTCTTGTGTAAACCGATAGGTCGCTCCGAGATTCATGCGAAAGTTCCTGGCGACGTTCAGCTCAACCGCAGCGCCTGGTTCCAGGTACCAGAATACATCCTCGTCAATAATGTCGTTCTCATAATTATAGTTGTTATCCCAGTCAACCAGATATCCGAGCCAACCGGCGCCACCGGCTATGGGAAATGTGACATGAACAACTTTATTGGAAAGGATAATGGGTTCCAGAAACATACCGCCATAGCCACCAACTGCCCTGCTATCGACGGACAAATCCGGATCGATGTCCATGTATTCAGCGGTAGGAATAATTCCATAACCTTCAAATCCAATACCCATAGCGCGGTTGATAATCCAGCCAGCCCTGAAACCGGTCAGTATGGCGCTTTGATCATTAAACTCCGTGCTCTTGAAACTAATCGCTCCAAAACCTCCGCGGTGACTGTTTTTTCCGGCAAGCGTCTGGATGTCATCATTGCTGCTCCAATTGCTATGATAGGTGGTGGTCTCCTGAGGAATGGTTTCTACAATTGCAGTTGCGGAATCCGGAACAACCGCAGTTTCCACAGCAGCGTCATTTGCATCCAGTGTAAAACTTTTTGATTCCTGTAAATCTTCAGTCGCTGCATCTGCGGGTAAACTTTCCGTCGACGGCTCCGTCGGACTTTCAGTGTTCTGGGGTTTTGATTCATTTTCAGGTGCAGGCTGTGTCTGCTGAGCATAGGCCATGCATGCGATAAGGCTGATGATTGCAACCAGATAGAGTGTTTTCATTTCAAAAATTGTTTTTTCACCAAAGACAATATCCTTCAACAAAGGTTGCCATGAGTCTGAAAAAAAAACGAAAATTACATCGCGGCCAGCTCTTCCGCTTCACCGAAGAGCCTTAATGACTCCTGAAATATTTCGTTTACTTCATTAATGATGGGGTAAAAACTCTCTCTTCCCCATACACTTCGGGCAATAGTCGCTTTGACGACCGCCTTTATGACAGGCTCGGACTTTTTGTATCCGCCTTCGTCAAATGGCACGCCCGCCTTTACAGCCATTCCGGTGATGTCACCGATCATAGTATCATCGACCTGGAACTCCTTGCGGAATTGTTCAAATTCCATCTTCTCCAGTTTCTTCTGGTTTTTTTGGTAATACTCCAGCGCATATTCCCTGAGGATGTTGGTGTTCAACAACTGAATATAATAGTTGGAGTCAGTGGTGGTATCAAGCGGGATGAAATGGTCGGGCATTATGCCTCCACCGCCATATACAATCCGTCCTTTGCTGGTCTGGAATTTAAGCGTATCAGCGAACCGGATACTGTCTGAATGAAACAACTCACCTTTTTCCACCCTGCTATGAAAATCATTTTCATACTCGCTAAAGCCCTTTTCATAATGCCGCTGAATCGACCGTCCACTGGGTGTATAATACCTGGAAATCGTAAGACGCAGCTCAGAGCCATCGCTCAATCTGAACATGGATTGTACCAGGCCTTTGCCAAAAGACCGCCTGCCGACGATGAGTCCGCGGTCATTGTCCTGAATGGCTCCTGCCACGATCTCAGAACCTGATGCGCTGCCTTCATTGATGAGCACGATGAGTGTACCGGTCTCAAAAAGACCTTCGCGATAGGCTTTATATTCAGCGTTTGCCCTGGGTTCTTTGCCTTCCTGGCTCACGATCATCGGGTTGCCGGGAATGAGTTCATCTGCCATATTGACGGCTCTGTCCATATATCCGCCGGGATTGCTCTGCAGGTCGAGGATCAGCTTTTTCATTCCCTGGTCTTTCAGCAATTTCAGTTTCTCCTTGAACTCATCAAAGGTTGATTCCGCAAAGCGGTTTACCTTGATATAACCAATTTCGTCAGTGACCATATAGCCGGCATCCACTGAGTATTGCGGGATTTTATCCCTGATGATGGTAAAATCGAGCAACTGCGAATTGCGCTGACGCTTTATTCCCACCTTTACCTCGGTGCCTTTCTTTCCGCGCAAGCGGTCAATAACACCCCGATTGGTGATGCCAACACCAGCAACTGTCTCCCCTTCTACATTAATAATTTTATCTCCTGACATGAGCCCTGCCTTTTCAGATGGTCCGTCAGATAGTGGAGTTAATACAACAATGGTATCCCTGAAAATATTGAACTCGATGCCAACACCTTCAAATTCCTTCTTCAAATCGCTGTTGGCTAATTCTACGTCCTTAGCGGATACATATACTGTATGTGGATCGAGGTTTTCGAGCATTTTTATGACTGCCGACTCAACCAATTCATCCGTGTTAACACTGTCAACATATGATTTATCGATCAGGCTCATCACCTCCCGGAATTTCATTACCCCCTTCATGAAGTTGGAATTCGGATTGTCCGAACCCGCGAAAGTAGCGCCGATAAGTATCCCTGCTGCTACTCCGACCGCCAGAATAATCGGCAACCTTACCTGAAACTTTGAATTATTGATTTTCTCCACTGTAGTATTTCTTTCAGTCTCATTAACCTATTAAACCGCCAATATAGCGATATATGATTTATATTCGCTTTGACGTTTCAAATTAACGATTCCGACGCCAACTTGTTTATACTATTCCACAAGTGGTATTCTGGTATTAAAAGCATCAAAAATCCATGGGCAGAATCCTTGCGATAGATTACGGAATGAAAAGAACCGGCCTGGCTGTAACGGATCCCCTGAAGATCATCGCAACATCTCTCGAAACGGTTGAAACCCATAAACTCATCGATAGATTGACAGCCTATTTGGCGGCAGAATCTGTGGAGCGCATCGTAGTTGGAATGCCCGTAAAACTTGATCGTTCAGATACGCATACTACCCAACCTGTACTGGGTTTTATGGAGATTTTAAAAAAGAAATTCCCCGGCATACCCATTTCCGTCGAGGACGAAAGGTTCACCTCCAAAATGGCCCTGCAGGCAATGATTCAGGGTGGAATGAAAAAGTCAGACCGCCGCGACAAAACGAATGTGGATAAAATCAGCGCCGTGATTATCCTTCAATCGTTCATGACCAGATCTGGAAATAATCTATAGGTCAGTTATCTTTTTGAATTTGGGCACAAACAAATGCATAACAAACCATGCTAACAGGTATGCTGTAGCGCAAATAATAAATAAAATCCCATAGCCCAGTTCTACTTTTCCAAGCGTGGTGAAATGCTTTAGCAAGAGACCCGCGCTCCATGCAATAAGAATACCGCCAAACGCACCTGCCATTCCACCAATACCTGTCACCGAAGCAACTGCCTTTTTAGGAAACATATCAGAGACCGTTGTGAAGATATTTGCTGACCAAGCCTGATGCGCCGCGCAGGCTATTGAAATTGTCGCTACGGCAAACCAGGTATTGATTTCGCCAAGTTTTGATGCCAGTAAGACAGTCAAAGGCAAAAGCGCATAAAGGAACATGGCTGTTTTCCGCGCTTTGTTGGCGTCCATCCCATTTGACATAAATTTCTTTGGAAGCCACCCGCCCAATACGCTTCCGAAAGTGGATACTGTATAAACCACGGCTACTGCAAAGGGCCATGCGATAACCATATGATCATCACCATAAGCTATGTGTCGTTTGTTTTCTCCCTCCAGAAACGCAGGCAACCAAAAAGGTAAAACCACCATACCGGGTCAGTTAGGAATTTCCCAAAAAAGAATGCCCAGGTCTGTCGGTATCCGAGAAGTTTAAACCAGGAAACTTTTTCCACGACATCGTCAGCGACAATGGCTTCATCCAAATCGCTATGGATGTAATCAAACTCATCTTTCGACAATACTCCGGCAGCAAGCTTAGCCTGCGGACTGGCGTAAATTCTAAACCAAAAAAACAACCAGATAAAACCAATAGCGCCAGTGAGTATAAAAGCCCACTCCCACCCCATGGAAAGCGCAATGAATGGAACGGTCAGTGGCGCTATTATTGCCCCGACATTCGCCCCTGAATTATAAATTCCTGTAGCAAAAGCACGCTCCTTTTTAGGGAACCAGATCGCTACAGCCTTATTTGCCGCCGGGAAATTTCCGGATTCCGTTAAACCCAGTGCCGCACGCCAGAAGCCAAAACTAAATACACCTTTGGCGAAAGCATGACCAATGGCCGCAATGCTCCATCCAATTAGCGCTATTCCATATCCTTTTTTTGTTCCAATCCTGTCTATGATACCACCCGCGACCAGCAAACCCAAAGCATAGGCTACCTGGAAAGCAATGATCACATAGGAGTAGTTGAGTTCCTGATTAGCCTTGTCTTCACCAAACATTCCAATATCCGACAGGGTAGTCTTGAGCAACCCAAGGACGTTCCTGTCAAGGTAGTTGAAGGTGGTAGCAAAAAATACCAGCGCACATATGGTCCACCGGTAATTGCCAATTTGTTTAACTGCTTCTTTCATTATTTCCCTTTTACTTTATTAATGATTGCTAATGCATTTTCGACATTTTTTTGCAACAAAGCGTAGTCTTGGTTCTTCAGGACTTCCGCCGTAATCAGGTTAGACCCCATGCCCACGCAGGCTGCTCCGGCGCTGAACCATTTCTTAAGATTGTCTTCCGTTGGCTCCACCCCGCCGGTGATCATGAAACTCGTCCATGGCATGGGGCCTTTCACAGATTTCACAAAATCAGGGCCGCCGACCGACTGGGCTGGAAACACTTTTACAAACTCGGCACCGAGTTCTTCGGCTCTTGATATCTCGCTAACGGATCCGCATCCTGGCACCCAGGCGATTTTCCGCTTATTGCAAACCCAGGCTATTTCTTCTTTCAGCACCGGGGAAACAATGAAGTTCGTACCGATTTGCATGTATAATGCGGCAGTCGGGGCATCGATGATAGAGCCGACGCCAAGGATCATTTCCGGCATTTCGCGGAGTATGTATTTATTCAGTTCTGCGAATAGCTCATGGGCGAAGTCGCCGCGATTGGTGTATTCTATCACCCGGACACCGGCCTGATAGCATGCCAGAACTATATTTTTTGAAACCTCCAGATCGGAATGGTAAAAAATCGGCACCAATCCTGTCTCATGGATTTTTAGCGCTACCTGAAGTCGAGTGAATTTTGCCATATAATCAATTCTTAATAAGTCTTCGTTTCCTTTTGGGTGTCAACTTTTAGTTTTTAAATAAATGTATGATCAATCTAAAGCCAGTAACCATTATGATTTCTTCAAATGTGATCGCCTACCCATTTCAATTAGAATTTAAAAAAATCCCGTGAATTGTTATAGGAGATGTTCTCCACCAATTTACCCAGCCAATCCATATCATTTGGTAATTCGCCCTTTTCTACATCTTTTCCGAGCAAATTGCATAGTATTCGTCTGAAATAATCGTGACGAGGATAGGACAGAAAACTTCTGGAATCTGTGAGCATGCCGAGGAAGCGACTCAGAAGACCGAGGTTTGAAAGCGCATTGATCTGCATTTCCATGCCCTCCTTCTGATCGAGGAACCACCAGCCCGTTCCGAAATTGATTTTGCCCGGAACGCTGCCGTCGTTGAAATTTCCGATCATCGTGCCAATGAGGTAATTGTCGCGGGGATTCAGGTTGTAAATGATTGTTTTGGCCAATTGGTTTTCCGAATCAAGCTTATCCAGGAATCTGGACAGTGGCCTGGCCATTTCAAAATCGCCGATCGAGTCATATCCGGTATCCGGCCCGAGCTTCTTTACCATTCGGGAATTGTTGTTTCGGATAGCGCCCAGGTGAAATTGTTGTGTCCAGCCTTTCTCATGGTCCATAATACCAAAATGAATCAGCATGGCCGACTTAAACTTTAATATTTCAGATTTATCCAGATCCTTACCTCCTCTGATCTTGGTGAATATGGCCTTTATCTCATGGTCATAGAAGTCTTCGGCATAGATTTGCTCAAGCCCATGATCTGACAGTTTGCAGCCGTTTTGCGCGAAGTAATTATGCCTTTTGCGTATCGTTTCAATAAATTTGGTGAAATCAGAAATTTCAGTTCCGGCGACCTCCCCCAATTTATTCACATACACATTGAACGCTTGCTGGTCTTCCACTGCCATGGCTTTGTCGGGCCGGAAGGTCGGCAGAACTTTTACATTAAATCCAGACTTCCTGATGGCCTTATGGAATTCTAATGAATCCGTAGGGTCGTCGGTAGTGCACACCACCTCCACCTTGAACTGATTGAGCAAACCGCGGCAGCTAAATTCGTCCTTTTGAAGCAGGGCAGTGCACGTATCATATATTTCCCTGGCGGAATCGGCATTAAGAATTTTATCAATACCGAAAGGCCGCTGAAGTTCCATATGGGTCCAGTGATAAAGGGGATTTCTCATGGTGTAGGGCACTGTTTCAGCCCATTTCAGAAACCGGGTGAAATCATCAGCATCGCCTGTAATGAATTTTTCATCCACACCATTGGTGCGCATAGCCCGCCACTTGTAATGGTCCCCATCCAGCCAGATTTTGGTCAGGTTTTCAAACTTCCTGTCATTGGCAATATCGCCAGGTGAAAGGTGACAGTGATAGTCGATAATGGGCATTTTTGCAGCGTGATCGTGGTAGAGCTGCTCTGCGGTTTTGTTTTCAAGAATAAAATTCTTGTCCAGAAACTTTTTCATAATAGGGTAACATTTACGATTGAAGAAATCAATTCAGGCAAATTAGCCTAAATAGGATTGCCTCTAATCCATGAAAAAAATCATATGAATATAGGTTTTATATGTCGTTCGAACAGATTTTCGGTGACATTTCTGGCTATAACATCCTTATACTTCATCAGTGCATCGTAGTAGCGCTTGTCAAATTCGGCTGCTACCTTATAGCCGCAATGCAACAATTGTCTGAAATGCGGGTTGAAATCAGGATGCTTTTGATTGTGCCGCAATGTGTTTGCGTATTTTTCTCCGGTCCACGTATTCACTTCCGCCACTGATGGAAGTTTGTCAATCTGAATGTCGATAACCGTGGCATAGGGGCCCGTCAGTTCATCAAATCTGCCCAATGCTTTCACATAAATGGCCTTGGAAAGTTCGAGGCCTTCACCTCCGGCTTCTGCCAGACCGATCAATTCCTCGAGCCAGGTGGTACCGGCGGTTTTCACATGGACTCCAGCGTCGTACTTCTTCATCAATTGCTTGATGGAGCTATAAATCGAAAACTTATCACTGCCCGAGTGTACGCTGAGCTTCAGGTTGGACGGCAAATTAAACTCTGCAATAGCATACCTGATCACCAGGATGTCCTCTTCAAATTCTTTGGCAAACTGGCTGACATCACCAACATAGTCAACACCCTTATTGAAACGGCCGGTAAACTTCGGCGCGATGGTTTGTACCGGAATTCCTACATCTGCCAGGGCTCCGAGAATAAAAAAAAGCTCAGCAGGTGTTTGAGGTTCTGAAACCTCATCCATAGATACCTCAGCTACAAAATCTTCATGTCTTTTCAACTTTGCGATGCGCCGGTAAATTTTTCCGGCTTCAATCGCAGCAAAGAGGAACTTATCGGCAACGGTGGAAAGAAAATTCTGGTCGATCGTAAAAGGCACTTCGATTCCGGGAATTGCCAGCGCGCCGATGTATTTTTTATATTTTTCCAGATAGGCTGATTTTTCCTTTGGATCGACCGCCATTCCGATGTAATCAGCGACATCCAGTGTAAAAAAATCTGAGGATTCCACAAATCCATCAAGCGTGGTGAGGTTGATATGGTCAGCATCTACGAGATACTGTCCTTTCCAGCCCAGGGTCTTTACGGCTGCATCAGCTTCGCTACGGACACTGGGCGGCTCTGATTTTACAATCTTATGTTCGCGGTTGGATTTATTCCAGACGTGTGTCAATTCTATACCTGCATCGTGTGCAAGGATACTGGCCTTTAATTGCGCTTCTCCCTGGTGGGCGAAACGGTCTCCAGTTCCGAAAGAGTATTTTCCAAGTTTTAACATAGCATGAAGAGTCAGTCGTTAAAAAATTAATTGGGTTTAGTTCTAAAACGTGTGGATTGAGAAATTATTAGCACACGTGTGCATAAAGTTAACAAAAATTATCACTGCATGAAATTAAATATGAAAAACTGCATGAATAAGAAAGCCTCCCTTAGCAAAAAAAAAGCCCGAACTCCTCAGTTCGGGCCTCGTTACAATTTCAAATTTAACTTATTGAGCAACTATCAAATCGTTACCAAGATCAATTTCAACTTTCTTTCCACCCTCGATGATCGTAATGATGCGATCGCACTCTCCATTTCCATAGTCAATCTCAAACAATCCTGACTCCTCTCCCTGCCGATATTCTATTCGTTCACGGCCTGAAACATAGGTAATAAACCAGCAACGCAATGCAAGCCCGTCTTCCAGATATGGATTACAGTCATAATCCGTTACAAGAGGTTTCAGTACGGTGGTTTTATAGAAATCACTACCACTTTTATATTCATAATTATTTCTTTCTTGAACCGACTTTTTTTATCATAATAGCTTTTTCCATTCCCTTTGTATGCGTACTCGACTGTGTCCCATCGATAGGTGGTAGCATCAGTGTATTCATAACTACCTTTATAGGTTTGTTTGGCTGTATCATATTCGGAACTTCCTGAATAAGTACTTCCTCCATTCATAAGCCAATCATACGAAGTGGTGTCATAGTAGTATGTGCCACCATAGTTTTCATAAGCACTTTCATAAAAATATGTATCAAAAAATCGTGTTCCATCCTGTCTCTGCTCGGCTTTGTATGTGTTAATGTACTTGCCAAACATCAGGTATTTGTACCAGTCATTTCCTTCCCAGCAGCCATTGCCGTAGTCATATGTAGTGGTGACGCTACCATCCCCATTGGTAATGGTGGTAATAACTGCGCATGACTGCCATGGTGATTCTATTATTGTAGTATCACCTTTAAGCCACCTTCCGAAGAATTCGTTGAATCGCCTGCGATTCTTCCCCCAGTTGAAAAACCATTAAAATTTGAGTAAATCCGCTGAAAGGATTCATTGGCCGGATTGCCGGGGCCTATGTTGGAGGATAGCGCATTGCGTGATGCCGCCCCGCCAAGTCGCATAGAAACATAGTTTTTGGCGTAGTTACTGAGTTCATCCACGTCTGCTTTTTCAACATCCTCAAAGCAAGCAGTGACGCTGGTTGCCATAAAAAGGATAGGAGTCCAGGTTTTAAGTAATCTGTTCATATAGTATTGGTATTGGTTAGTGTGAATATATGACATGCAGTGAGTGAAAAAAGTTGGAATACTCAGGGAAAATTTAGTCAACAACTGAAACAACAAAATGGTGCAGTTATATATCGATGAAAAAGCTTTGCGTTGTTACAGTGATGTCGATTTGCAAATTGTTAATTTACCTCCATGGAAAAATTAATAGGGTTGGTTGAATTAATAAACTGAACTATTAATCCGTTACGAGTATTCGATTAGTTGCTCACCTGATTGATTCGAGATATTATGCTGTGCGAATAACACGGCTTTTTGCAATCTTGCATAGAAATTCGAAGCTCCCTATTATGCAATACCTCTGGCTCTCTGTACTCTGGATATCTTATTTCATTATTCATGGTGTGTTGGCCGCAACGGCTGTAAAAAACCGCTTCAAGGCCATGAATATTTCGCCGGTCCGATACAGATTGGTTTATAATATTATTGCGCTGCTATTGCTGCTCCCCATCATATTTTATAGTTCTGCTGTCGAATCGGAATATGTATTCGTCCCTGGGAAAATGACAAAATTTGCCGGCTTGTTAGCGGCGGGATGGGGTATAGTGATTGCCCGAGCGGCGTTTAAGAGTTATGACACGAAGGCTTTTCTGGGGCTCCACAGTTTGGAAAAAGAAAATGAGTTCGCTACATCGGGCCTGTTGAAATATGTCCGGCATCCATTGTACGCTGGCTCTATTTTGTTTGTGATCGGCTATTTTCTTTACACTCCTAAACTAAGTTCACTCATTTCATCGAGCCTGATTATTGTGTACTTCCTTGTGGGTATTCATTTCGAGGAAAAAAAACTCATCAGTCAGTTTGGCCAGGCCTATCTTGATTTCAAAAAGAGCACTCCTATGCTTATCCCCAGGTTCAGTAAGAGGCAAAAAAAATCCCCTGAAAGTCAATAGACTCAGGGGATCGGGTGTTTAGTCATTTGCGTTTTTACAACACATCGCAGTTACCTGCCATACACGCGAGTTCCTGCGCCGCGGTAGTATAATCTTCTTCTTCGTACCGATATATTTTGCTGAAATCGATATCAGGAAATTCAGTGACAAGCTTTTCGTACTGCTCCTTACCAATCTCCATATATGGCATCTGGTCGAAAGATGCGTCGAAGGCCGGAAGGAACGTCATACCACCGATTTTATCCTGATTTTCCCAGGTCCACTTGATGATGTCCAATACTTCATCTGGCTTGTAAGTTATAGTCACACTTGGATTGTGCTCGGTGTAATGCACTTTGTTTTGCAGCCAGAATTCGCATTGTTGCAGGGCTGATCTTTGTCCTCTGGTTATAGCCGCTTCGGGAGATTTCACTGGAAAATGAACAACATAGGTAGTAGCATTTTCTTTGGTCTGGCCGTTTTCCGGATCCATTGGCACACCTCCGTTTTGCAATACTTTGAAAATCGGTGTATGAGTTCCAACCCTTACGTTCCGGACGTAGTAGGGTGCCCATCGCGCATGTAATCCCGGCGAACAGTTGAGTAATTGCGATGAATTACCACTTGGTTTTACGCAGGTAGTTGCTGCAGATGGATTGATACCGAGAATCTTGGCGACCTTCTGATTTGTCTCCACAACAACCTGTCTCAATATTGCCATATTTTCAGGATCCTGTACTGCAGGGCAGTCGAGCTGTCCATTGATATCCACTCCCAGAAGGCGCTCTTCCTCACAGTTTTTTCTCCACTCTTTTCTTAAGCCTGGAAAATGGGTGGCTTTCGATTGAATAGTACCAAGAATCGCCGCGAGTTCTACTTTTTCCTTGAGGTCTTCCAATGTATCGCTTTCTCTGGCAACAGCCACAGACAGGTTGCAGAACTGATAGGGCCTCAGGATGATTTCACCGCATGGGTTTGTACCGAATTTTGCTTCCTTTCTACGTGCAGGTCTTGTGTTTACGGCTGCCTTTCGGTTAAATATCCCAGGCTCTCCGCGTTCTGAGTTGACCATGCCCAGGAGGAAGTTTGCTATCTCTGTCTGGCTGAGTTTTCTCTCCGGCCATACAGCTGAGTTATTTGCATTCCAGCGTTGATTGTTCTTCTTCCAGAAGTCACCATCCTTGCAATGCAACATCTCCTTATCATCATAATCAAACAGTGCAATCATTGCTGTACGACGCACACCGCCAGAAACGGCCGCGGCGCCTACCGCACACATCATATCATGTGCATCGATCGGCCTAAGTGTAGAACCTTGTCGTGCCAGTATCCGTGAGCGCACAAAATCCATCATAACCCTTAATGGCTCAGGGCCAGAGGCGCGACCGCCTTTTATTCGCAAAACGGCTCCTGCAGGACGTATGAGCGAATAGTTAAAATGTACGTCCCGGCCATGGAACCATGCATCCAGTCCTGTCCGCAGTGCGTCTGACCAGCCCTCCGTGGAATCTTCAACAACATATTGAATAGGAGCTTCAGTTTTTTGCCTTCTTATCCGTGGTAGTTTTTCAATATAATCCAGCTCCACAGAATAGCCGACACCACATCCGCTCATTGATATAATAAGGGCTTCAACAAACGAATCGATGCTATCAACCGGCATATAAGAACAATTGTATATGCTAATATTGTTACGGCGCGCTGCCGGTCCTGCCATTGCGAGCAAGCGCATTGATGGCATTACTTTCATATTTAGTATCCCGTGGCGTAGCCGCTGATAGGTGAGTGGCTGTAACCTGTAATCGGAAAGTTCTTTCAGGTAGTCAATTGCGCGATCAACGGTCTCAACCCATGTTTCCCTGCGGCCATGTGTATAGGTGAATCGGGCGTATTTATCGTAAAACTGGAATTTCTGTAGCTGGGTCGGGAAATATTTGTCAGAAGCAGCGAAAGCCTCCTTTACTTCATCTGGAACAGGACGTACCTCGCGCATTTTTGCGTGCTCGGCTCTGTAGAGTATATACTTTTTAGCTGCTTCATACTCACCAGCGGCCTGGAGTACCATTTCAACGATATCCTGTATCTGCTCAACAGTCGGCTGTTCGAATTTCGCCGACACAATATTCACGATTTGCTTGGTAAGTTTATCAGAATCAAACTTGGTCCTGTTCAATCCTTTGAAACACTTGGTCAGGGCATTGTTTATTCGCTCGGCATCAAAATCGGTGATCCGGCCATCACGTTTCACCACCTTGGAAGGTGACTTAAATTGTACTGTCTTATTCTCTGCCGGATTCTCCATAACCTGTGTCCCTTTCGGGTGTGAACCATTCTTGTTTTCCATGGTAATTAACGTATTCTTGTTCATATTTAACGAATTTTTAATGCTTTTCCCTGTTATGGGTAATATTTTAAAATTGTACTTTTTAATAATTAATGAGCAAACTATACTAATGATATTTTGCCCTTAGACGACCGGATTTTAATTGGGATTGCTGCGACAGAGACAGCGAAAAAATAATCAATACAATGTTGATAAGTACTAATTATTCCTGAAAGTAGGTATTGGGGTTATCCAATGCAAACATTTAAAAAAGAAGTTATCCACATTTTTATGGGCAAATTTTTAACCTCCACGTTTTCAACAGATTATTCCCTCTGACCAAATTTTTGATTTAAAAGCATGGTGTTTTATGCCAAAAATTGTACTTTTCCCATACGATTAAAATGATTAGTTTTAATCTTGCCATATCAATTGCATTAAATTGAGTTATAGCCATAAATCCATAGAATCTGCCTGTCATGATGAAACAGCCAACACGCTCACTCATGCTGTCGGCACAGTCATGTTTCTAGCCGGCTCGGTGGCGCTGCTGATAAAAGCTCATTTGTACCATGACCTTCCTGCAATTATCAGCGCCTGGGTTTTTAGCATATCACTGGTTGTGCTTTATTCTGCATCTACTTTATACCACTTTGTTACGAATCCTACCTATAAAAAAGTATTCCACCTCATCGACCACTGCGCTATTTTCCTATTGATTGCCGGTACCTACACGCCTTTTCTGGTGGTAAGTCTGAGAAATGACATACACCATACATTTCTGATAACCATGTGGACCATTGCTGCTGCCGGTATATTTTACAAGGTATTTATGATTAAAAAATACCGTCTGTTTTCCACGCTCATTTACCTGGCGATGGGCTGGATGGCGATTTTTAAAATTCATGTTTTTTACGCTGTACTTCCGGCGCCGGCATTATGGTTGTTGTTGGCTGGCGGGCTATCTTATACTGTTGGTACAATTTTTTATTCCAGAGAAAACATTCGTTATAATCATGCTATCTGGCATTTGTTTGTGTTGTGCGGCAGTGGATGTCACTATATTGCGATATATCTGTACGTTTTCAAAATCCCGTAATACTCCCACAAGATGTCTGAAGATGCATTTACTCCATATCGTCCCGTGCAAATCAAACCTGTAGAATCGATTTACAAAAGCGACCTGTTTTATACGCTCCTAAACCAGCGGCGCTCAATACGCAATTTTTCCGACAAGCCCATCGACCGAAAAATCATTGAAAACATCATTAAAACTGCCTCCACTGCCCCGTCGGGCGCGAATAAGCAACCATGGACTTTTTGTGCGGTTTCAAATCCAGTATTAAAAAAGGAGATCCGGCTTGCCGCAGAAAAGGAAGAAAAGATCAATTATGCGTCGCGCATGAGCGAAGAATGGCTCGAAGATCTCAAACAATTTGGCACAAGTTGGCAAAAACCTTTTCTTGAGACGGCTCCCTGGCTGATCATCGTTTTTTCGAAAAGCTATGACCTCGATGACTCTGGGAATAAAATGAACAACTATTATGTAAAAGAGTCTGTGGGCCTGGCATGCGGAATACTAATTGCAGCGATTCATAACGCCGGATTGTGCTCACTGACCCACACTCCAAGTCCGATGGATTTTCTCTCTACTGTTTTGAAAAGGCCCAAAAATGAGCGCCCATTCCTACTAATACCTGTGGGGTATCCTGCGGAAAATTGTACTGTGCCCGATATTCAGCGGAAGCCGTTGGAATTGGTGGCGGTATGGCATGAATAGCGATTATAAAATGTGCTAAATCCCCATGGTTAAAGCGACATCATATCTTTGAACTTGGACGCCTGTCTGCGGCTGACCTCCACTTTTTCTCCGCCCTTCATTTTTACAAGCAACCCGCCGTTGAACCATGATTCGATACTTTCTACCCAACTGAGATTGATGATGTGCTTTCGGCTGGCCCTGAAAAATGCCCGTTCGTCCAGGCGCTTATCGAGGGCATTCAGCGATTTATGAATCATGGGTTTAAAATGATCAAAATAGACTTTGATATAGTTGCCATCCGACTCAAACAGGCGAATATCTGATAGCTTCACGAACCAGCATTTTTCGCCATCCTTCACAAAAACCTGATCCGAAAGCCCCAGCCGATGCGAGTTCTCGCGAGTTTGTGCGCTTTCCAACTGATCTGCGCTAATAATTTTCTGCACACACTCCTCCAATCGTTCTTTTACGATCGGTTTAAGCAGATAATCCATCGCATTCACCTCAAATGCTTTCAAGGCGTACTCATCGTAGGCAGTAGTGAAAATAACTCTCGGCACCTCTACCAGTGTCTCAAGGAGTTCAAAGCCGTTTTTTCCCGGCATCTGGATGTCAAGAAAAAGGACATCCGGATGAAGCGCCTCTATCTTCTCCAGGGCATCATCGACATTGATCGCTTCACCGACGATTTCAATTTTAGGAAACTCGCCAAGCAGTGAGATCAATTCCCTGCGAGCCAACCTTTCATCATCGATTACAAGCGCTTTAATCATGGTCATACTGTTTTATTCTGAGATTTATCCACCTTCATACTGGCAGCCCAATGCCAACTGTTTAATGGTATTTGTGCAAGTTATATTTTTTGTGGGAGAATCAATTCTGCTATCACAACATTGCCCTGGTCCGATTCACGGATTGTAAAAGTTGCTTCTTTTCCATAGAGAAGATTGAGCCGCCGGATCGTATTTTCTATGCCAAATCCTTTGGTGCCGTTGATCGGTGGTTTCTCCAGTTTACCGCTGTTGGCAATCACGATGGAAAGTATAGAGTTGTGAACGCGGGTTGTTAATGAAATCTCCCCGCCCTCCTTTAGCCTTGAAATTCCATGCTTGATGCCGTTTTCCACTAGCGTCTGGATCATCATGGGGGGCACATAAAAAGCGTTGGATTTTGGGTCAATGTCAAAATTGGTTTTCAACCGCTCTTCAAAACGGATGAACTCCAGGTTGAGATAATCCTTCACAGCGTTTAGTTCGTCCTGAAAACTGATCAGTTTATTGCTGTTGCTCACCAAAGAACTACGCAGGATATTGGATAACTGCGTAATGGCAACCTTGGATTTTACAGGGTTTTCATCGACCAGTGCACGAATACTATTCAACGCATTAAAAATAAAATGTGGGTTCAGTTGAGTTTTCAGATTGTTTAGCTCTATCTCATTTTTCAAAGCTTCATATTTCAGAGCGGTATTGTATCGTTCGAAATAGTGAAAAATAATATAGAACAGTGTCCAAAGGAAATAGATAAAAAAGGTTGATAGTAGATAGACCCCAACCTGGGCAGGATCCAAATCATACTCGATCACCAATACACCAAGAAATGCCAAAATCCCAATGTGGATGATAAAATTAGTTATCGTGATGACAAAAATACTTAGCAGGATCCGCCATATCACCTCCTTGATTTTTGTCTCCAGCCAACCCCATCGGTTGAGGTATATCCGGTAAGTATGTGTAGAAATGACAAACCAAACCGCGAGCAGAAACGCATAGACGAAGGAGTAGAAGTTGAAATTGCCCTGGAAATATGCCAGTGTCATATTGATGGTGGCAAAGAGCAACCAACCGCCTATTTGGATAGACCAGTATATTTTCGTTTTGTTCAATAACTCCATTCTATTGCGCTGAGGCGAATATAATTACCGCTAACTCTTTTAGGATTATGTTTTATATCAAAGGACGGATAAAAGTTTAGATGGGCAAAATTTATACCGTCGCCGACGGAAAACCAGACATTTCTGAATGTCGAAATTCATTGATAATGAGGGGAATAAAATTTTAATGAAAAAAAATGAGTTTTTTCTAAACGATCGGGAACTTATCGGGACCAATTTGAATTATACAATTGGTTAATAATTGGTTCATGGTTGTTAGGTTGTAAGCTATAAGTTTTTGGTTTCTACAAGCGCCACCTTCTCAGGTGGCGCTTTTTTTATGCCCCTCTGATTATAGTTCTGGAATAAGATACTGGCCTGTATAGCTCCGCGGCTCTTTTGCGATTTCTTCAGGTGTGCCTTCACATATTATCTCACCGCCTTTTTCTCCGCCTTCAGGTCCTAGGTCTATGATATAATCCGCCACTTTGATTACGTCCAGATTGTGCTCGATGACGAGTACGGTGTTTCCCCTGGACACCAGGATTTGCAGTACATCCAGGAGATGGATGATATCCTGAAAATGTAACCCGGTGGTTGGTTCATCAAGAATATATAGTGTCTTGCCGGTATCTTTTTTTGATAACTCAGTAGCCAGTTTCACGCGCTGTGCTTCGCCACCCGACAGGGTGGTGGCATGCTGTCCCAGGGTAATATACCCCAACCCCACGTCGTTGAGCACCTTGAGTTTCCGATGGATTTTTGGTTGATTTTGAAAGAACTCCACACCCTGCTCCACCGTCATATCCAGTACATCCGAGATGGACTTCCCCTTGAATCGAACTTCGAGTGTTTCGCGGTTATATCGCTTTCCTTTGCACGTTTCACATGGCACATACACGGTTGGCAAAAAATCCATCTCTATGGTTTTCAAGCCGGCGCCTTCACAGGTTTCACACCTGCCGCTCTTCACATTGAATGAAAACCTGCCGGGTTTGTAGCCGCGGATTTTGGCTTCAGGCATATTGGTGAAAAGTGTCCTAATCTCAGAAAACACTCCGGTGTAGGTTGCGGGATTTGACCTGGGCGTGCGGCCAATTGGTGACTGATCAACTTCCACCACTTTGTCGATGAGCTCAATTCCCGAAACTTTGTCATAGGGCATGGGTTCCTTTTTGGATCCATAAACATGATGGTTCAAAATAGGATAAAGTGTTTCATGGATTAATGTCGATTTTCCACTTCCTGATACACCGGTAACACATACCATAGTACCCAGGGGAATGCGCAGCGTTACATTTTTCAGGTTATTACCCCTCGCTCCAGCCAGTTCAATCCAACCGCCATTTGACTTGCGCCGGGTTTTAGGTAATTCGATACGCAATTTGTTTTTTAGAAAATCAGCCGTAAGGCTCTCTTTTTCCAGAAACTCCTCCGGCGTCCCTTCGGCAACGATATGTCCTCCGTGAAGACCCGGCCCGGGACCGACGTCGAGTATATAATCGGAAGAAAGCATCATCTCCTTATCATGCTCGACAACAATCACCGAATTTCCAATATCACGAAGATTTTGGAGTGATTTAATGAGTTTGGAATTGTCGCGTTGGTGCAATCCAATACTGGGCTCATCGAGGATATACAGGACTCCCACGAGCTGCGTGCCTATCTGCGTGGCGAGTCGGATCCGCTGCGCCTCACCGCCCGACAGGGTTTTCAATGGCCGGTTCAGGTGAAGGTAATTCAGCCCGACTTCCAGCAGGAATCCAATCCTTTTTCGGATCTCTTTCAGAATTTCTATGGCAATGCGCCGTTGCTTGTCATTCAACCGGTCCTCGAGGCCCTCAAACCACGCTCCGAGATGATGAATGTCCAGCGCTGCTAATTCAGCTATATTCTTACCGTCAATTTTAAAACAGAGCGATTCCTTTTTTAGTCGGGCACCCTGGCATTCCGGACACTCCTGAACCACCATAAAATCCCTGATCCAGTCCTGAATTTTATCAGAGCCTCCGTCACTTTGTTTTTCCAGAAAACTTATTATGCCCTCGAAGCGCGTGTTCCATTCAGTGCCGGGATATTTCACTGAGGCTACTGAGACCGGCACATCATCACCATAAAGCAAAATATCGATGATTTCATCGGGTATTTTTTGAATAGGCGTGGTGAGGTCAACCGCTTTTCGGCTAAGAATGGCCTGGATTTTTTTAAATATCCATATGTCGCGATAGGGACCAAGGGGAGCTATACCACCTTTGGAAATGCTCAATGCCGGATCCGGAATGACCGATTCCCTGGTGATTTTTTCGATACGGCCCAATCCGTGGCAGGAAGGGCATGCACCATAAGGCGAATTGAAGGAGAACGTATTAGGGGCAGGATCATCATAGGCGATCCCTGTTTCGGGATCCATGAGATGTCTGGAAAAATGATGCGCTTTTTCCTCCTCATCCAACACCATCACTATTCCTTTGCCTTGTGTAAGAGCATTGGCCACTGACTGAGAAACACGGTATTTTTCCTTTTCAGAAACGCTCAGCCTGTCAACCACTACCTCGATGTCATGCGTTTTGTAGCGGTCGAGTTGCATTTTCGGAGCAATGTCGAGGATTTCTCCATTGACCCGGACTTTGGTAAATCCCGTTTTACGTATTTGCTCAAACAATTCACGATAGTGCCCTTTCCTTCCTTTCACCACAGGCGCTAAAACAACGATCTTTTTATAATGGAAATTCTGATAAATATGTGCAATGATCTGCTCCTCTGACTGTCGCACCATTTTCTTTCCGGAAACATATGAAAAGGCCTCGCCGGCTCTGGCATACAAAAGCCGCAGAAAGTCATAAATCTCCGTGACCGTTCCGACGGTGGAGCGGGGATTTCGTGAAATCGTCTTTTGCTCAATGGAAATAACCGGGCTCAGGCCTTCGATTTTATCTACATCCGGCCGCTCCATATCCCCGATGAATGATCGGGCGTAGGCAGAAAAACTCTCCATATACCTGCGCTGCCCTTCGGCATAGATCGTATCAAAAGCCAGGGAAGATTTACCACTTCCGCTTATACCCGTGATCACCACAAGTTTGTTGCGCGGTATTTTTACGGTGATATTTTTCAGATTGTGCTCCCGCGCTCCATAGACCTCTATAGCGTCGAACCCGGTTATATCTTTTGGTTGCGGTGTCACGAAATTGCCAATTGCTAAGGCTCTATTTCAGAATTACGGTTAAGCTCCCTGATATCCGGTGAGGCGAGTGTATCCTCATTACTCAGGGAGGTACTATCTACCTCTGTTTCGGTCGAATAAGTTGCATATTGTCTGGGCAAGGAAAAGATGTATGACTTGCCCCGTTTTACAGTAAGTGAGTTTTTTCGCAACCATGGATTCTACCTTTTCAGGATTTTATAATTGCGTATCAAGATCTTCAGCCCAATCACGCAAGTTTGAAATGGTTGCGTCAACATCCACTTCCTTCAGCGATTCCTCAGGGTATAAGCTTCTTTTAGTTAAATAAAAACCATATTTATCGGGGTTCTCGAAAATCAACTTAACCGCCAATGCCCTGAATACATACCTTGACGTCTCCTCGCCAAGCAGCAGGTCGTAATAGGATGATACCCCCTGCTTGATCATGGCCTGCTCCAGCCCACGACGACCGATGTTGTATGAGGCTGCAGCATCAGTCCATGTGCCGAACTTTTCATGGGCTTTGCGCAAATAGATCGTCGCTGCTTTGGTAGACTTCAATGGGTGATACCGCTCGTCTACCTCGTCATTCACTTCAAGTTTAAAATCCTTTGCCGTTCCCTTCAACAATTGCCAAAATCCCACGGCTTCGCTGGGAGATACTTTATTCAACAGATCACTTTCGATCACGGCCAGGTATTTCAAATCAGCGGGAATGCCTTCTGCCTGAAGGATTTCTTCCATTTGCGGAAGCCAGCGGTTACCGCGTTTCAGCAGCATCACCATATTCGAATGCCAAAAAGCATTCACATGCAACTCCCTGTCGAGCCGCTCCCTGACGTCCGGTATTTCAAGGGGCACCCGCTCACCGGCGAAATACATAGTGTCGGGCAATAAAATCTCCGGAACACCATAGGCCAGTTTCACCTCTGTCACCGTTTGCGGCACCGGATGTATATAGTGAATGTTAATAATGTACGCCGCCAAAGCCGCCACCACCGCAAATAAAACTATAATGGCGATTGGTACTAAATTTTTCAAAACTCGAAGTTTGGAGAAAGCAGGAATTTAGAATAGAAATCATCGATGATATCCACAGCTTCCTGCGGGTCGTCCACGATATGAAATAGTTCAAAATCTTCTTCGCCCCATATATTTTTTCAGCCTGGTACATAAACGGTTTCTTTCAGCCAATCAACCAATCCGCCCCAAAATTCGCAAGCCCACCAGTACTGCACGGGGAAACGGCCTATTTTTCGCGTTTGAATGAGTGTAATAGCTTCAAAGATTTCATCGAATGTGCCAAAGCCACCAGGCATGGCAATAAAGCCCTGCGAATATCGCACAAACATCACCTTGCGCACAAAGAAGTAATCAAAGGTGATGAGCTTGTCGTTGTCGGACGTATACGTTATGGGCTTTGCTCGGAATGAAAAATTACGTTTCTATCTATCATCGTACCGCGGGCTGCCCGTTTAGTTCCTTTGTCTGCTTCCATTACGCCGGTCCTCCGCCGGAAATAATCCCGTAACCCTGCTCTACCAGGCTGGCTGCAATTTCTTCGGTCATCTTGAGACCGCTGATCGGCTATTGGTGCGTGCCGATCCAAAAATTGAAACGCACGGGCCGATTGCTGGAGTAGTTTCTACCGCTGAAGGACTCGCTCATCACTGAAGATTCGACCAGGAGTCATTTGACTTGATTTCGTTCCAGTCTTTTTCTTTAAATGCCTGCCGGATTTTGCTTTCTTCATCTGGTGAAAGCTCCTTTTTATTCCCGGCGTGATTATTATCCATATGATTAAAAATTTGAGTTTGCGAAGGTAATCTACTATTTACTGAATGTCAAAACCTATTTCATCAGCAAATTCCTGAGAGCCGGTTCAAGCGCCGGATATTGAAATCTTAAGTCTGAATTCAGTAATCTTTTTGCTCGAAACATTGTTGCCACCAGCAATTGCCTTTGCCATTTCACCCAGTCCCAGTTGGAGTAGAAACTTCGGAATTCCGGGAAGAAAAAATGGCTTCCCGTTTATATCTACCAGGGTCTTTAGAAACTTATTATTCGTTACCGGATGAGGTGCCACTGGAGTTGTATGTTCCATTCAGCACATATGATTTTTAAGCGTTTCCAACGAACATAACGGACCAGGTTATTGAGCATGGATCCAACTATATATTGCTTTCGATTGCCAAAGGCGCTGCCAGAATCCAGAATTTGCGATCGGCAGAGCGATTTTTTAGCAATCCTCCATCAGGGCTGAGTATCAATCCAATACGGAACTTCACCACACGAGAGCCAGATCTTTAAATTGATCTGCCGCAAGCTCCCAATTTTTCACAAGGTCGCTTAGGAAATCATCTGCCTTGATTTTTTGCTCTTCTGTGACAAGGACATCGTCCGTATTATAACCATAAATTCCGATGGCCGAGGCCGATATAAATGCAGAAAGCTTTCTCTTTCCTTTTTTCAATTTCTCAAAAATCAGGTCGGCCGAATCGATGCGACTGGCGTAGAGTTCCTCCTTTCTTTCATTGTTCCAGTGTTTTTCCGGCAGCCCCTGCACTTGAGCAGGCGTGAATGATATAGTCAACATTTTCCAGGGCCTTTTCTTCGATAAAATCCTCAGAAGGATTCCAGACAAATGTTTCAAATTGGCCGGAAGTCGCCCGATTGCGACTTAAATGTGAGACAATATATCCTCTGGAGGCAAGCTCATCGGAAAGTCGTTTACCGACCAGACCCGTGCCGCCGGTGATAAGTACATGGGATTTATAAGGATTTGTAATCAAGTGATTGTGGTTAGCCATACAATATAGCCAAAACCCAATAATTGACTACATAGTTGCAGAATCATGGAAAAATTAGCAGGCAACCAGGATACATGCGCATTGTTTTTATCCGAATACGAATATGCGGCCAACTGTATATCTGCCCCACCAAAGGGCAAAAAAAAAGCTAAGTTTCCTTAGCTTTCCATCGCTTCAAAAGCAATTATCATAATGCTTTGCTGTATTCCTTTTGTTCTTTCAGGTTGCCCTGCTCGTCATAAACAGACCACGTTCCTACCTTCAAGCCGGCTGTGTAAAACATAATATAGCGGAGTGTGCCTTTGTCATCCCAAATTTGCCATTTTCCATCGCGCTGACCATTTGCAAAATAAATCTCACCCATTTTTATTCCGCCTTCGTTCCAATTGGTCCATTTGCCATGTTTCTGACCATCCTGATAGTTACCTCTTTCGAGTATCTTTCCAGTAGCGGCATAAAGTGTAAAATCCCCCTGTAATAATCCATTCTCGTAATTGAATTCCTTGGTGGTTTGATCCTCAGATGAAGTCTGTGTAAATTTTCCGGAAAGCAATTCACCGGCTTCATTGTAAGCCTGACCGTTTTTTACAAGGCTTGCCTGTGCAAATGTCATCATCGGAACAACCAGCAGTATGCAGAATATATAGACAGTTTTCATGACTCAATAGTTTAATGGTTTATAAATCACCTAAATGTTAAACCAAAATTACTATTATGTTATTTAAAATGCAATCAGTTAACAATAACTTAACACTGGAGTGTGCAAGGTTTAGTTTAAAATAATGGCTATTCCATGAAATTGCCACGAGGCAAAGCAGGTGCCTTATGATGGGCACAGTGTACGACCAGTGATAATTAGATATCCAGTGGGCTAAAGGATGGGTAGTCCGGCAAAAAACAGACACACATATTCGCTTAATGTGCGCTGGGTTTCATTTAATGTTTTAATGCCTATTTCAGGAGGGCACAGGGGTAGGGCCTGGTATCAGGGAAAGAGCTTCACAAAAAGTTGGGATGAGGTATTATCGAGCTTAAAAGCTTTATAGGACTTCTTTTCGTATGAAATAAAACTGATTTCAATATCATATTCTCCAATCTCCAGACCTTCAAATGTAGCCATTCCATCCAGGTCAGTGTAGGATTCAGATGACTGACCTTTGATGAGCACCTTTGCTGCAGGAATTGGTACTTTGGTTGTACCGTCTGTTGACCACGTAGAACCTGAACATCTACAGGTAGATTTGGCAGAATGGGAACCATCTTCTAGTTATGATGCTTTGGTTAGGTGAGGAGAAGAATGATGCAAGATATTATCCAATATTTCATGGATGCAAACCTACTCACAGCAAATTTCCTATTATTTATCTCAATGTTATGGATATGTTGTATTAAACCAAAGTTTGTCCATAGCGATTCTGCTAGATGCATTCAGTTCTTCTCACTAAAGCCTCATGGATAATGAATCAATTTACTTGATCACAAGCTAAACCGAAGCCCTATTCCATAAGATCGTCCCGGATTCAGGCTACTAAAAATTTCATCCGCAGCCTCATACGAAGTATAAAAACTTTCCACACGGTCATCCAGAATATTAGTAACCTTGAAGAAAACCACGGTATTTTGCCGGTCACCAAATTTCTTATTCAGACTAAAATTGAGACTATGGAAGGGTTCCGCATAAATATCTGGGAAGAGACCCGCCCCAACAATGGATAGCGTGGAGCCTTTGACATTATAAAAGAAACCTCCATCAATTCCCTTTTTCAGGTTGCTATAAAGTAAATCCAATATTTACCACATAGGGTGCCTGACCTGCCATAGCACGTACATTCTCGATGGTTTCACCATTTTTCTCATAGGTTTTACGTGAGTTATATTCGGTGTTGGTCATGTCTATCTGAGATTCGACAATGGTAAAATTTCCATTTATATTGAAATTACTCAAAGCCGGGGCGATAAAATCAAGACTCTTCCCAAATTCAAATTCCAGTCCGTAAAGTGACCCATCCCCTACATTTCTCGGTTGATACTCGGTACTCGTTTGTTGCTCTGGTATTCGGACCAATTCTATAGGATTATCGAATTTTTTATAGAATGCGCTCACCGAAAAGATCTGCCCTTTACCCATGAAGAGCTCCCTAGCGCAAGTCGAAATTGTCAATTCGTGTTGTTCTGTGACGTTTTCCCATTCCAATCGGAATATTTGAATAGGCTGCCATTAAAGATCCGGTTCGTAATCGGGTCAATGATCTGGGCAAACGACAATTCTTTGAACGACGGTCTGGCAATGGTCTTTGTAAAGGAAGCCCTTAGGTTTTGCTCCTTCGTTAGAGAATATATCAGGTTTATAGATGGAAAAAAGTCCAGGGACTTCAATACTATATCATCATCGAGGTTGCGACCATTGGCGAAATCGCCGCTGGCATAGCTTTGGTCTCTTCCGGTATGACGTTGTATATAGTTTTCGGCACGTAAACCTAAAATGGTTTTAAAGTTTGAAAACAAATCCATTTCATTGGAAATGTAGTACGCCGTGTTTGTGATGTTCGACTGGTATTCATTAGGGTTTGGATCGTTGTTCTTTCCGGATTGGTAGTAGATGCTGTTTGGCTTGTTCGGATAAAGATTTTCCTCATTCAATACGAGAGCAGGATCGGGAACCGGCCAGTTCTGACCTCCGAAAAATTGAATGTCAAAGAACAGTATTTCATATTCTCTTTCTTTATAGGTCTGCTGCAATCCAAATTTCACTTTAGCATCAGCTGCTTTGAAGGTATATTTTTTTGTTATGTCGAGTTTACCTATTGCATTCACTTCGTTGAGTGTTCTCCATATTCTGGCAGGATTTCCTCCGGCACCTGCAATAAAAGATGTATCTGTGGGCGTTTGAGTAAATGCTGTCTTTCGGATATCCGGATCTTCGGAAGTTGAAAGTGTGGGAGACAGACGCCAATCGATTTCCCAACCCGATCCGCCTAAAACATGGGTGCCATTCAACAGGACGTTGGTTAAAGATCTCTGGTTATACTCCAGGTTGTCCGAAGCCGCGATATAACCCGATTGACCTACAGCTGCTCCATCATTATCGATACTGAATTTACCAGCCCGACTCTCCCCATTTTGCAAGTGCATGGCCATTAATTTAAACTTTGAGAATCGTGTTTTAAAAGCCAACCCGCCTAACCCTCCGATCAGCACATTACGCTCGCCAAGTTGACCGCTTTGCTTGGTTGCATAGCGCATTTCATAAACCTCAGGATCGATATATCGCTGGTATTCGCCGTAAAAGACCTCGTCGTAAAAACGATATTCATTTTTGTATGACAAGGAAAAAATATAGCCCAACTTATTGTTTTTTCCCCCGCCACTTTCCGTGCTATTGTTTTTCTTACCAAGAGTGATCTGATCTCCGAGCGTAAAACTCGCACTGTAATCTACCAGGCTGGTCTGATTCACAGCCGCCAATTGAGGGTTATAACTACTCACAAAATCAAAAACATCCTCCTTGGAAGCTCCGCTTATTGGAGTGGGTATACTGGGCTGGTCTGCACCCGCCGGTAATGCTCTTGAACCATCATCGAAACCCAGCCAATCTTTGCTGCCACCCTCATACGAGAGATAGTCGGATGTTAAATGCATTTGAGGATTGTACTCCGTGCTCACTGAGAAACTGATAATTTTTTCATCCGGAAAATCCTTTGTTTCAATATTCATCAATCCACCGGTAAAATCTGCTGGTAGTTCAGCGGTGAAATTTTTACTCACTATCATATTATCGATGAGGTTAGTGGGAAAAATGTCCATTTGCAGGCTATTCCTGTCGGGGTCCAGTCCCGGGATATCTACACCATTGAGGGTGGTTTTGGTGTATCGATCTCCCAATCCTCTCACATAAATATATTTGCCACCTTCAATGGATACGCCCGTTACCCGCTTTGCTGCTTCGACAGCCGTTGCATCACCTACTAACTGCATCTTTGATGCTGAAATGCCGTCCATCATAGAAGGAGATTTCTTTTTTAGCGTATTGAGAGCCTCCTCTGTCGTACGGATTGCTTCTGCTGTAACTACAACATCCTGAAGCTCGATGGTGCTTTCGCTTAGTCTGACGTCGTTTAATACTGTGACCTTGTTAGCTTCTACAACTACACCTTCTATGATAACAGTCTGAAAGGATACGTAGGATATTTGCAGGTCGTGGGTTCCAGGTTCCACATCAATGGAGAATTTGCCATCTAAATCCGTCATTGCACCAATGGTGGTTCCTTTAAAAACTATGGTAACTCCAATCAGGGATTCACCAGTTGCATCTTCAATAACAGACCCCCTGATGGTGCCTTTTTGAGCATAAGACGATAGTAGGCTAAAAATAAAAAATAAGATTAAAATTGGCCGCATTGTACTTTTCGTTTTGATTGTGATTTAACAAAAGGACAGACTTACAATTTTATTGTAAGTCTGTCCTTTAATTGATACTTGACTGAATGTTGCTACTAATTTCGAGATGAGTTGTCTGATTTTATAAACCTTCCAGTCCACCTGATTGACCAGCCCATGTCCAGCCAAAAACTGTGGCATCAGCTTTTGGAAGTGTTGCCAGATAATTCCTGCCGGACCTGGTTTTCCTGCCGGTACATAGTTGGTTAATGCATCGGTTACATCAAGTAATATATCCTCGAAAGAAACCCTGAGCATCAACCCTGTTGATAATTTGTCCAGCTTTGATACTTTTGAAATAAAGGCCTTTAAGTGCTACAATTGAATTTGCATCAGTATTGATAATGTCTTCTGAGACGCGGTCTGCCGAAGAAACTACAATGGTGCCATTCTGAATGGTATGCCCAGCAGAATAGGTTCCTTCAGGACCATCGAGCTCAAAGCAATGTCCGGTTGGTGTCACGACTACGAAGTTATCCAGGGTACCTGACCATGACTGATCTGTATCGATTCCATCATCACCAACATTCCAAACAACTACATTCTTAACATTTACGGTACCGCCAAACCACTCGATTCCATCATCCTGGTTAGCGACTACTTCTACGTTTTCTATAACTGTTGTAGAACCAACGCCACCCAAAGTGAGGCCATTGATTTCATTTCCAGATCCGATATTGGTTCCTCCGTGACGGATGGATATATACTTGATCGTTCCCGAATCATCAGCATCATCAGTTCCTCCATAAAGACCATTCGGATCAGAAGTTGGGATACCTTCAACCTGGATTTCGCTCAACTGACCACTCGCATTTGATGCAGATATCTTTGCTTTGCCCAATATGATGACACCACCCCATAGACCATTGACATCCGGGTCAAGGTTTGGGCTGCCAAAATTACCTGCAGCCATATCGTCCTGATCAATTTCATCTGCTATTGATGTGAAAATGATAGGTTTGGCGGCTGTTCCTTCGGCTTTCAGTTTCCCTCCTCTGGCAACGAGCAGTGCGGTCGCGTTCGCTCCTGTACCTGCCTGGCCTTTGATTATAGTCCCAGCATCAATGGTCAATGTGACACCACTTACCACTGTAATTCTTCCTCCAAGGATATATATCTTATCGGACGTCCAGGTTTGATTCTGGGTAATATTACTGGTTACGGTAATCTGAGTTATCGGAGGATCGATCGACAGGACGGCTGTCGCATCATCAGATTGGCCTTCGGAGTCCGTTACCACAACTTTAATGGAACCTGCACCTGCAGTAGTACCCGCGGCAAAGTTTATTGTCAATGTAGTTCCGCTGATACTACCTGAAGCATTGGCAATAGTTACGCCAGTGCCAGTGGCTGCAAAAGTTGCTGTGAGAGCGGGATCAACCGACACGGTAAAATTAACCGATTGCCCGGGTGCACCATTCTCCAGGGTAATAGTGCTCGCAGGAGCAGTTATAGACGGTGCGTTGTATTCTGGCTCCGGATCGTCCTCTTTACAGGCGATTGCAAAAACCAGCAAAAAGAGCATGGTTAGGAGTGTGTACTTTGTGAATAGAGCTTTCATGTTTTGCATTTATAGTTTGTATTAAAAATTCAATGCAAAGGTGCGTCGATACTGTTAACCCTATTCGGATGGAATATTATCGTTGTGTTAAAAGAGTGAAGTGTGGGTTAAACAAATGTTAATTAAACCTATATGGGAGCGTAGATTCCTGCCTGTATTTGGGATAAAAAAGGTCCACCACGAAGCCAATCCCCGGGTATCTCACAGGGAAATTAACTATTGGGCATCACTAAAAAAGCAACTAAATCGTCATTGCGGAAGGAACGACCGGAAATTGCAAACCAACTTCAAGAAAAAAACCAATAGGCATTTGAGGAACAGATATCTATGATTTTTTATCCTTATAAAGTATTGAATAGACCACCGAATAAAATAAATACAGAGAACCCAAACAACAAACCGCCAATTACAACATCGACATTGGCCGGAGCATTTCTGTGCCATCGCCCCACAAAAAAGCCAGCGGCAGAAGGCCAAACAAGCTGTTATATCGGTTATCAAAATGGGCGAGCCTACGATTGCCGCTTCCTTAATCGCTTCCACAATTCCTTTTCCCTGTTCCCTGAGTTCATCATAAATAAAAGCACACCGTTGTTGATTTCCATACCGGTGAGCATGATAATACCAATTAGCGCGGTTACGCTAAGCGGTGTTCCGGTAATGATATAAGATAGAAATACCGCCAACGAAGGGAATTCAATAATAATTATCAGTGGTTTTAAAAAACTTTAAATAAGAATTAGTACCCAAAAAGGACAAATAATGCCATCTGGTTCATGTTTTGAAAGCATTTGCGACTGGCCGCCGTAATTTAAACGGTAACCCGCCAAATTTACTGCTCTTTTTTTATAGAAGAGCATCCTGTCCAATTGGCGTAACTTTTATTGCGGTCCTGATTTTGCGTTTATTGGCCCAACTTTTTATCCCTTACATTTGCCCCTTTTTTATATTTTATGAAGAAGTGTTCGCGCTCTCGTAAAATTATGGGATAATAATAGCCTTCTTTGTAGGGTAGCCGTGCCTCCCGCGTTTTACGGTGTTCCAATTTCTTTACTTATCCCCATAAAGCTTTTTGCCTGTCCACTTTTATTTATGCTGGTAAGCAAGGAAATGTCCCTGATAAAATAATTTTTATTGTTTTTTCTTCTTAATCTATTTTCTTCTGACAAATTTATCAATAAATTGCCCGGTTTGTTAATCCCTTCATTTTGGTATGAAAAACTTTTATGACTCCCGGTGTTACTTTTGATTATGTTATGGACGAAATATATCGCCTTACTGTCGGGTGCCACCCCAACTTCCGCTGTGGCCCGTATATATTCTTTTTTCGATCTTTCGGTTTCTTCTTCGGTTGGCATAATCTTAATTAGCTTGGAATCCTGTTTTTTAAAAAACAAAAAAAAAAATAAAAAAATAGGTTTAAAATTCCCTTAAAAACAAAGGAAAAATTTTTTGTTTTAGCCCCAGATAAAACCCTAACGTTGGCACCTAGACAAAAAATAAATATAACAAAGAAATGAGGAAAGCCTTATTCTCCTTTTAATTTTGGGTGTCGGGTTGGTTTCATTGAATATTTTATTTTGCCACCACCCCCCGCAATAGTTAAGAAATCCATATCATAAAAGTCCAAAGGTAACCGTAAATCAGGAAGTACGCGTTTCCGCCCGAAAGAAAAAACTAAATAACAAGTGACTCTCCGCACGCCATTGGTGGCGAGGCTCGCATATTCGCCTGTCTATATGTCATTTTAGTGGAGGGGGAAGTTTTCTAAGTCTCACCTTTAATAGGTCGGAAACGGTTACTGCATTGGCATCGGCTTGTTTGAAAATGGAAATACGCACGCCTTCTTTTCCGTTGTATTTGGTGCGTATGCGTTGAAATCCGTGATAGTCTTCAATGCGTGCAATATTCTTTCAGCAAAATTTTCGCATCGGTACCTTGTTTGCGGATAATAAGATTTTCAATTTCTGAAGCGACTGAAATTCGCCATAAGTGCGGATAATATAATCCCGCGTTGCAGTAACCACGCGGCCTCCAACCATATCAATATTTTCATTTTTCAGCGGTAGAGATTTCCTGCAAAAATGTTGTAGCCTTGTATTTTCAAGGATCATGTGAACACGGATTTCGCGCATCATTCCGCCTGAAAGCGCTGTTCCTGCAGAACCTTTTACCGAAGCAAATTCTTCCTGAAACTCATTTTCCACCCAGGTGCGAAGTTGGGTGAGGCTCATGTTGTCTGACGATGCAAGAATTTGACAAAGGAATTGAGAAAGGTAGGCTTTAAAAATAGGTTGGAATTCTTGAGGCAATTCCTTTTTAATCAATCCCATTTTTGCCACACATCCTGGTAAGCTACATCACAATTTACACTAAAATCGAAATTAACCAACAAAGTGTAAACTCCTTCTTCCGAAGTTGGATTCGATGTAATCGAGGTTATCAACAGTAGCCATTTTCCGTTCAATGACTGTGGCCACTTCGTTTTCCATTTGTTCAGGTGTTGCGCCCGGCCAATAAGCATACACTTTTACCATCGGGTAGGTGATATCAGGCAGCATGTTGGTTGGCAGCCTGAAAGATCCAGCTGATACCAGCAACCATCAGCACAATCATCAGCGTGATTGTTCCGGCAGGTCGTTTTATGGATTCTGTGGTAAGCTTCATTTTTTATCGTTTGTGTTTTCATAATCATCACTTTCAAACTGTCTTTCAGCATTTCCTGGCCGGCAATAGCAAATTTTTCGTTTACATTGAATCCTTTCACGATTTCGATTTTGTTGCCCGAAACGATGCCGGTTTCAACCATTATGCGATGGGCAATGCTGTCGGCATCTATTACGAAAAGGAAATTTTTTTTATCGGGCGAAGTAGGCGCCGACTGTTCAGGCACAGAGACGGCATTTTCTTTGGCTGAACGGGAATTTTTATGGATGCCATCATTCCCGGCAACAGGCTTTTATTAAATTTGATTTTTAAATGATAAAGGTTAAGGGTATTTGGGAAACCAGGTATTATTCCGATAAAGTATGTTGGATAAGCATTAGAATAACGGCAGTTTTTTGCCTTGTTTAATGGTTGAAATATTTTTGTTCACTGGCTTTAATTACAGGAATTTATGTAATGGTAAGGATTTTATGTTTGGGAACTGGTTCCGAGTGGTCAGGTTGGGTTGATGGAGATTAATGTAATTTGTAAAAAAAAAAGTTATACCCGTTAAAAAACTAAAAGGATGGTTTTTTCGTATATTGTTGATATTTAATTGAGGGATAGCCCTAATAATTAAATATAAAACCTAAAAGTGTTAAAAACCTAAAATCAAAAAAATTTTTATGGAAAAAAAATTAAATTCAAATAAAAAAAAAATTGGAAAAGAAAATAAAAAAAGAATTGAATTTTTTTATTTTAATTGGAATTCCTGCCTCCCTCTTAAAAAATATATTTAAAATTATAAAAAAATTATTCCTAAGTTTTAAATTACTCTCCATTTATTTGATATTTATAATGGTTTTAAAATTCCTGGATATACGTTTTCTAAATGGAAGCCCGGAGGAATTTGAGTTCTTCACTATATCGCCACTGTAACAAGGCATCCATTTTAGCGAGTTTTTTTAAAATATACACTCTTACGGGATGACTCTTGCTTTGGGAATTACCTTTTAAAAATGTCGTCACTTATTTTAATCTTTAGTCATTCCTACATATTAAGTATTCAAAAAAAAAAATATAAATAATATTAACCTCATAAGGCATCTATTTTAATTCGTTCCCCAGAGAATTTTATTTATTTCTCCTTCCACAACATGCGCGATTGAGTGCATTGGTAATAGTTCCGATTTTAAGGATGTTTTTGTGCCAAATGTTCACTTGACGCTAATCCACATCGGTGTCAATTTCTAATTCATACCGATTTTTGACATAGAGGGCGGGTGTCGTTTTTGTGCCATGAGGTAATTTTGCGCTACTGTATGGGATTTTTAGAATTTCGAATAGTGGACATTTTAAGCATACAGGCAGCCAGAGAAGGAGCAAAATTATGGATTGGAAATACGGGTCTCGACCTGATTAGGTGAGTATATTTTTGATTGATT
The DNA here is from genome assembly GCA_034523095.1 of Cyclobacteriaceae bacterium. Taxonomy (GTDB): domain Bacteria; phylum Bacteroidota; class Bacteroidia; order Cytophagales; family Cyclobacteriaceae; genus JAAUQL01. Next base: position 64,300 of record JAXHKU010000015.1, read on the forward strand.
GGCGGTAGCTTGGCCTTTCCGCCTTGTTGAACAGCAGTTATTTGATATCAAATAAATGATTTTAAAGGGTCTGTCAATTAGATTTTTGATTCTTTTTGCTTAGCGTTGCAAATGCATTTGCCCGCGAATTTGGGATAGTTTGATAAAAAAAAATGGCCTAAAAATTGAAGGAAATCTAAAAGTTTATTAAAATATTGTTGCATCGCGAAACTAAGCCCATGCTCATGTGAATTTTTGATCCACATAGGGAATAAGTGGCATCCAAAAGTGCTGAAGATAGTGTCGAACCATTGTCGCCTGTTACATAAGCAGGGAATCATATTTTAGTTTGTCTGATGCTACGATAGAAGTGCCTTTCGAGTGGAAAAAGATATAAAGCTGTCAACTTTCCCGAGGAAGAATTGTCATACTTTCAAAATAATCTTACCCGTTCCATCTCATTAGATTCCAGCCAACGAGTCCTTTGCCTGTTTTAACCCTCTGGAAGTGGTCTGAAGCCAAAGGGTGCGGCCGAGGAAGAAATGCCCGCGGCATCGAGGAGAAAAGGGCCCCATGCCGTGCTTTCATAAGCCTGGCAATAAGTGGCTGGTAATTTTAACCGGAAGGTATTTTTCTCGAAAATAAAATTTTACACCGACCGGAGAAATAAGATCGTTTGACTCAGAATATAATTTTGTTTTGATGTATTGCTGCTCCCAGCTAAGAGGCATTGTGGATACCATATTTTAATATGAATATGAAATAAAAACAATAACTATAAAATTAATTATTTATCATTCTAATCAGAAATTTAGATTATTCATTTGGTTCCTTATTTGAGCTTTTGTTGGTCTCTTGGCCCATTAGCGGGGAGGCTATTGATGGAGGGACAAGCGTGGTCATTATAAAATCAGTATTGAAATCGGCACTTTCTGAAGAATGGCATTGATGATGTCCTTGGATTTCACACCATCAGCCTCGGCCTCATAGTTCAAAATGATACGGTGGTTCATGACATCAAGGGCGATTTCCTTAATATCTTCAGGCAACACGTACTCACGTTCATCAAAATAAGCGATTGCTTTGGCGGCAAGATTCAGGTTGATGGATGCCCGTGGGGATGCGCCGTACATGATGTAGCCTGCCTCTTCATTTAGTTTGTAATCTTTCGGGAAACGGCTCGCAAAGACCAATTCCACGATGTATTTCTCGAGCGAGTCAGAAATCTTCACAGCATTGATTTCATCCCTTATGGAAAAAATGTCCTTTTTATTCAATATTACAGATAACCTGGCCGCAAAATTCATATTGGACATACGCTTCATTATTTCCAATTCCTCATGTTTTTGAGGATAATCCACATATACCTTCATCATGAAGCGGTCTACCTGGGCTTCCGGCAACGGATAGGTTCCCTCCTGCTCTACCGGGTTTTGTGTTGCCATCACCAAGAAAGGTCGGTCGATCTGAAACGTTGTTTCACCAATCGTCACCTGCTTTTCCTGCATGGCTTCGAGCAAAGCCGACTGTACTTTGGCAGGTGAACGGTTGATCTCGTCGGCCAAAATCATGTTGGCAAATATGGGTCCTTTTTTTACTTCAAATTCCGACTTCTGCTGATTGTAGATCATGGTACCGATAAGGTCGGCCGGCAACAGGTCTGGAGTAAACTGCAACCTCTGAAAGTCCAGGTGCAACACATTGGCCAGCGTGTTTACCGTAAGTGTTTTTGCAAGACCAGGAACACCTTCCAACAAAATATGACCCTGAGTAAAGAGTCCCACAAGCAGCCTGTTGATCATATATTCCTGCCCTACGACTACCTTGCCAACTTCAGAAATCACTTCCTTGATTTTCCTCTGATGCTCTTTTCTTATTTTCAATATTTCCCTGATCCATTAGTGTGCAGAATGTATTTTGATTAAAACCGAGGCTGCAAAATAAATAAAAAGCAATGTAAAAAACGGATGTAAATCAATTTGATTTGGCTGGTGCCAGGTTAGTTGAGTGGAAGCAGGAGGCCGAAGGAAATATCCGGGAAAAAGTATCCGCCTGTAACCACGCAACCTGCATGGAGATTTACCAGATATTTTGTGCCAATGTTCTTGTTCCAGATGATCTCAGGACCATAACCTGGTTGTATATGTGTATCTTTTTCACTCTCAAACCATAACAAGTGATGATAGCGACATCCTAGTCCAAGCCCGGTTTTACCAAGAAAAACTCCGCCTCCGCCATTTATTGTGTTCAGAACAACCGAAGATTGTGCGGCTGCAGCGAGATATACTATGGGCACATCGCGCGACACAAAATTATACTGCATTTCCAGGCCAAAAATAAATACCGCACCTATCCTGGCTCCTGCATACCAATGGCTTTTTGACGTTTTCTCTACAGCAATCTGATTGTCTTTTTCTTTCAATCCAGTTCCTTCATATGTATTACTTTGGCCAGATACCGAATACGTGCCGAGGAGACACGATAACATAATAAAAATGATAGCGCGCTTAATGTTACCCGGTATTTGCGTGCTCTCTGAGTAATTCAGTGTTGCCATGATCCTCCATTGGAAAGGAATAAAGTTAGCTAAAAAGGAGGATTAATACCGGTAAAAAATAAAAAAAGGACCTTCATCATCGACAAAGGTCCGGCGGTCAAGACGAGTTCTTTTCTATTTATTATCTTCTTTGTCGATCCTGCGGGTAAGGAAAAATCCCACCACCAGGCCCAGGCCGCCACAGGCGAAAATCATAGCCCCATAAGATGAATCTTCGTCCATTCCCATCGTGCTAAACAAATTGCCGAGAAATATTCCTATACCAATACCCATGGCCATCAGGCCAATATTGAGGAGGAGTTTCAACCAGCCGTTGCTGCCTGACTTGGATCCGGTATTGAACAGAGAAGCATCGGCTCCCTTTTCAATAAGTGACAAGCGTTCTTTGTGGCGGGTAGTGAAAAACAGATAAATGATTCCGAATAAGGTTCCGAATACGATAGCAGTGACGAAAATAGGTTCCATTTTAGTGATTTTAAGGTTATACTTATTTCAACTGCTTTGACGCCACTACTTCCCTGGCGGTTACAAATACATCAAACATTTATTTTTTGTAACTTTCAGAAACCACCCGACGTCTAATGGGCAATGAAATACAGGGAAGACAGCTTTTATATTGAAAAAGCACTGGCGGGAAATCTTCCTGCGTATGGCGTACTCATCGAAAAGCACTCCACGTTGGCTTATACGTTGGCGTTCAGAATTGCGAAAAACCATGAGGATGCTGAAGAAATAGCCCAGGATGCATTCATGAAAGGTTATCATTCGCTCCATGTTTTCAGGCAGGAAGCCAAATTCACGACCTGGCTGTATAAAATCATCTTTACCACAGCGATGTCGCGATTCAGAAAAAAGCATCCTGACTTCCAAAGCACGGCAGACCGAGAGGAGTCGTATGTCAGTGAAGTTGACGAACCGGATGGACTGGAAATGCTCCAGAAAGATGAGCGGAAAAAAATTATTGCCGATGCTATCGGCCGCTTAAAGGAGGATGAGGCAGTAGCGCTGACTTTATTTTATATGAATGAAGCCAGCATCAGGGAAATCCAAAGAGATTACCGGATTCACTTCCTCAAACATAAAAATACTGTTGCACCGGGGACGTAAAAATTTATTGGTGGAATTGAAGAAATCTTTGAAAGGAGAAATCGTTGATATCATATAAAAACGCACATTTGGGGTCAGTATATCGGATCCATGCGAATTTCGATTGAATAAAAAAGAAAATATCAGCATGAAAACTGAAGAAACATATAAAGATCCAAAGCTGGTAAGCTTATTCGCAGAGGGGGGTGAAGTACAGCCTTCTGCACAGTTTGCCAACCATATTCTGCAAAAGATCAAAGCAGAAACCAAGTCCAATACGCTCGTATTTACCCCCCTGATCTCCAAAAAAGCATGGCTCTTCCTGACCTTTGCCGGGATGGCAATGTTTATTACTGTCTATTTTACAACGAAAAGTGAGGCATCAACCGGCTTTGATTTCTTCGGACTTTCCATCAAGCCGGATTTCACATTCATCAGACAAATGACCGAAAAAGTTGCCTCATCCTTTGAATTCAGCCCAGTCATGAAAACATCGCTCCTCGCGATGGCTGTTTTCGTCATCATTCAAATGATCATTCTGGAATGGCGCAATCGCTCCATTTTTAAATAGCTGCACTTAACTCCTATTTTATCATTATTGAAATTTCATTCCGATTATCGAACTTCGGCCTACATGGGGCCGTTAAGTGTTCAGTCACTTCCATGCGGCGCAAACCTGACCGGATGGATTTTTATCGCTTTATTTCACCACTTACCACTCTGTGAACAGTAAAACCAATCACACTTGAAAATCAACCAAAAATCCTTTCTGCTTTTTCTTCTATTTTGCCTGGCGCTTTATATACCGGCGTTTTCCCAGTATAGCAGTTTAGAAAATAAGGATGCTGTACGGCTCACCCGACAAGCTATAGACAGTGTTTACAACCTCAATTTTCCCGCGGCTGATAAGTTGATTCGTCAATTAGAAGTCGGACTTGGAGATTATCCTGGCGTATTACTACTCAAGGCCTTTTACATGAGTTGGAAATACCGGCCTATAAAAAAGGATCAGCAGGCGTTTGTTGATTTTGAAAAGCTATTGAACCGATCTACATCCGTCTGCGATAGTATTTTGTCTGTCAACCAAAATGATCCCGAGGCTACGTTTTTCAAACTCACCTCACATGCCTATCTGGCCCAGCTCTATTCAGACAACGGCATGAACATGAAAGCATTGGGTGAGGCCAAGGAAGCCTATAGCTACATTAAAACCGGCTTTGATATGGTTGATCAGAATCCCGAATTCTATTTTCCCTGCGGCATTTACAATTACTACCGTGAGAAGTATCCGGAAGAAAACCCTTTTTATAAATCCTTTATCTGGTTTTTCAGAAGTGGGGATATGGCGGAAGGAATCGAAATGCTGAAGAAAGGTTCGAAGGCCGCGTTGTTTGATAATGTAGAATGCTACACCTACCTTTTTCATATCTACCTGAGGTATGAGAATAAACCGGTTTTGGCTCTGCCTTATGCACGGCATCTGAAAGAGAAATATCCACGGAATCTCATTTATACTTCACACTACATAGAAAACTGCATCCGGATGAACCAATACGCAGGACTGGAACCGCTTATTGCAAAGCTGCTCTCCAGCGAAGTGAATTTTTATAGATACCTGGGTGAAATCTACGCCGGATACTATGCTGAGATGGTGGAAAAAAACTACCCAAAAGCCATCGAACATTATAAATTGGCTGACAAACTGGGAAATATGGATAATGTGAGAATACCAAATTATGACAGCATCCTGTTTCTAGGCATGGGGCGCACCTATAAGAAAATGGGATTAGGTGATTTGGCCCACAGCAGCCTGAAGCAAAGCATTAAATCTGCAGAATACAAAGCTTATAGAACTCCGGCTGAAAAATTGCTTCGTGAATAAAACTGC
>JAXHKU010000016.1:0-70852 GCA_034523095.1 Cyclobacteriaceae bacterium
TGCGATCTGAGTAGCGTAAACAATGTCCTTGGCTCCTGTGATGACAGCAGAGACATTCCGCAGCGCGTTGTACATCTTCTGCTCCAGATCGCGGATATAGCTCATCTGTACGGCAATGACTTTTTGGGCCAGCGGCGATCCTCTGTTTCATTCCCCCTTTGATATCCTTCAGTGCCGTCTGCTGCGCAGTGTGGTTGATTACCCAGGTGGGAGAGTACGGGCTGGTTGAAAGACCAATTGCCGCGCCGAGGCAAAAGAACAAGCACCCAAACAGTAGCGCCCAGACGCCGGGAGTAAAAAAATGCAGGTATTATGGAGTTTTCATGATGGGTTGGATCATCCGATGAATAGCATGACAGAAAAGAAGAAAAATCCAGGCCGGAGCGGCCGGAAGTCAGTGACAAATGCGCTCAGACCAGTCTCGATATCCTTGTAGTTCACCGGATGTACTGCTGCACCGCTTCCTTTTCAGCCCTTTCGGTGCAATAAGTCAGGTATTCCTCCAGGGATACTTCCACATCATACACTTCCCCGGCAGCCGCTAAAATCTCCTGAAATGGCTCGTTCTTCTTTATTATCCAGCGCATTGACAGTAAAATTTTCCGCTGTTCTACTTCGTTGAGCGCTAAGTAGTTTGGCGATGTCGCTGGAATGATCCCTAACTTGGACTGGTCAACTAAACAGATGGTGTCCCTGGCGGTCACCAGGATGGAGTCCTTGATGATCTGGTTGCCGATGATGTCACCCAGTTCCCGCTAACGCTAACTGGCCTCTCTCCGGGAACTGGCGGATGGTTTTGTACAGGTACAGGATGTAACCGGCCATCATGGGGTCGGCGAACTGCCTTTCACGCTCTTCGATGATCAGGCATTGCGGGGATTAGCGCATCTTCAAGGAACACATCCATGATGATCATGTGGTGACCGAACAGGATTATGTCCTCAATGGCATCGATTTCAAAAAAATGGAAGGAGCATGAAAAAGTGATGTCTCCATGTCCTGATTCAGAATATGCTCGTACTGTCCATCCTGTACTGAATTTTTTCAACACGAAGCGGTAGGTTTAGAGGTCAAAGGGGATGCGCTCTGCGTCGGCTATAGCAGCAATGTGATGATGAGGGTGTATTTAAAGGAATTATAAAAATACAAAGACGTCCTACTTCATAGCTTTCCTGACCAGTGGGTCTCATAATATTGAAGAATCACCTTGCCGAGCATGGTGTCCTCGATCTGGCTAAGTGAGCTATTGGTGCCCTTCCGGACCAGGCCGACAAGGGCTTTCAGGAATTCACGTTTTTCTTCATTAATTCCGTCTGCCGATGCGAAAAGGATTCATGGTAACGGGATGCTCTTCCGTAGAAGCGATGTATTTACCGCCAAGAAGCGGAAGGGGCCCTCATAACTGTGACCAGTGCTTCGATGATGAACGCATTGATGTCTCATGCCAATAGTACTGACGAATCAGGTGATTCATTAAAAATGATTTTCCACTCCCTGTACGGAAAAAGAACAAACTTATTCCGGTTGTTGATTCGCCCCTGCTGCATCGGAAGGTCATTGGTGTCGATGGTAACAGGAATTCCCACCGGGTTGGTGAAGGATATCTAAACGGAGAAGATCATCGACCGGAGCCCGTTCCTCATACAACAGGCACAGGGCTGCATCGCATGAAGTCAAAAAAAGGTCATACGGCCTCAACTCTCGGCTGTTTCCCGGCAAGAGGGAACGAAACAGTTCCATTTGGTTGGCATCACTTCGGGAAGGGATAATCCCAAGGCTGAAGAGACGGGATTCAATATCACCTGATGCCTGACGACGCCCTGCAGCATCGGCCTTGACAAGGATATTGTAATGTGCTTGACACGACCGAAAGTCTGTGGGTCGCGACGTCGTTCAACAGGGCATCAATGCCATTGACGCACACGAGGTTCGCCGTATCTCGTATACAAACATGGCGTTTTCGTTTCATTTGTAACGGCTGCAGGATAGTTTCCTGCGGACGCTATCCGGATTACCTGGTGATATACCATGACTTCATATCCGCGGATACCCGAAAGAAAATGCATCATATCCACTGGCAAAGGGAATCCGGTGGTCGTATTTTCAGTAAATGGCTGCATAAACAGGCAGATTGATTTGTTCCACATCGATGAGCGTGGTGCTTCGGATGGATTTCTCACCCACCTGAATATCCTCATTCGTGCAGATGTAAGTTGTGATAGTAGCGAAGGGGGCTGTCCTGAAAGTGCATGGCCCGCATCCTCCTGATCAACAGACGAAGGGAAGTTTCATCCATGGCGATCGGGTTCAGCTTATGATTTTTACTTACACTGGAAAATCTTATCCACTTTACCCATAAAGGTGTCAAACGCAGTTGCATCCCCGGTGAAAAACCGGTTCCGCTTCGCATGCCGAGTGAGAATAAGGTAGGTGGTCAGCTCTTCATAATCCCTGCCTTCGAAATGGGTGCTGTACGCTTTATCCAGATAGGTGCTTGCGTGACGTGAATGATACTGCTTTTGGCAGAAGACATCAAGTTTCTGCAGGCTGTGTCCGGGTCCCCAGGATGTTCACCATCTGATTGTAACAGCGCGTTCATCTGGTAGTAAGCAATCCGCATCCGCAGCATAGTGCACCACTGGATTCAACAACTGAAAAACCACCGAGTAGTCGCCATTGGTCTGGTACACAGGTAACTGAACGTTCTCTGGTTGCCATACCGAGGTATGGAGAGGAGAACGCGAACTTAGGCATCGTGGCGGAGTGGTTGAGTGGGCATAATCAGGATTCCGGAAAAGCGGTTTTTCGGACCGTGCTGCTGGCGATAAGCCGTATAACCAAGACCTATGGTAAGGATTACCGTCATGCTCCCTAAGCCCCAGACCAGGTTGAGGATGGAGGAAAGGAGCATGGCAGAGATCAGACCGGCGAGCATGCTGCCGAGGCCCCAGTAGATGTACTTACCCCGGAAGCTCTTAAAGATCAGGGGCTTCTGGAGTCCCCGGTAGATAGGGTAAGCTGGCTGTTGGTTTGTCATAGCGCTTACAGGCCGAAGAATGCTTTTATAACGACACCGACGAGGATCAGAAACAAGCAAGAGCCAAACCATCCCATGATCGATTTTTGAACATCCTGATCGCCGGAGTTCCACTTGATGTACACCCGGATGCCACCGATAAGACCGACGATGGCACCGAGGATAAGGATCATATTAGCGACAGGATCGACATACGTAACCAATTCAGAAGATGCGGCATCGATTCCCAGGGCGCCCTGAGCGAATACCAGCCGTGTAGCTGCGAAGGTCAGAAGTAAGAGTGAAGTTGCTTTTTTCATTTGTTGTGATTTAAAGAGTTTAGTGATTCGGGTTAAAATCCTACCGGCACTGCTGAACTGCCGGGCGTTGGCCATGAACTCCGGGAATGGAATACCCTGGTCTTCGACAGGTGCAGTGAAGGTGATCGTTTCAGTAGTGGTGATGGAATTGGCAATGGTCTTTTGCACAGGCGTTGAAGCCGGTGACTCCGGGACTTTCACGAAGACAACTGGTTCCTGTAAGAGGTCATGGACCTGGTAGGTGACCGAATCCACTTTTTTATTTCCCCGGTACCGGTAATAGTCAAATGACAGATTGAGGCTGTAATAGAGCAGGTATATGGTGCCGTTCCACAGAACAAGTGTTGATAATTCCATGGCCGAAATCTCCGGCGCATTCTACGCCGTGCACAATCCGTTAAACAGCGTATTTTAGCTAGGTAAAAAGACGGTATTTATTACATGAAGAACCGATAGAAGACGGTAGTCCATCGCTTACGAATTCGGAAGAGTGATTGGATTATATCAAGACACTAGGCTATGCCGGTCCAAACCCCTAATTCATAAAGTGAGAAAGAGAAGTATAAATGCATACATCTTCCGGCAATTTATCATCCTGGGCTCAGATAATATAATCATGCCCAGGTATTTAACCATTACCTGCCACAAATTCACCGATTGTATCTGATGATAATTCACATGTTTTCTATAAATGCTCGTTGCAGGTTACAAATAGCAAAATAGTTATATTAAATAGTCGTATAATCATATTATGTGATTATTAAGTCATTTTTCCAACCATAATTTTTTTAAGATGAAGTACCACCTCAAATCCATTGAGCACTTTTGGGCTCATTATTGTAAAACAGCGCACGATAGCGCATTATTGAAAAGCTCGACGAAGCTGAAATAACCAATCTTTATATGTGCCGGATGTAATGTGAAAAAGTCAAGGTGTTTATGTCAGACACGTTCTACTCCTTTTGATGAAGAGAAGTAAAGCATTCTATTTTATCAGAAACCACCAACGCCGGTTGACATTGATGATCAACCAGATCAACGAAGCTCACAGGCAGGATATAAAGGATGCCAGCAGGAAAATGGAAATCAAACAGCAACTGTAGCGAAGGCTGTTAGAATTGCTAAACCATCTGGAAAAGGATTTTATGCATTGTATGGATGCGGACTCAGGCGATCACCGAAATGTACGGGAAATGTGAAAGCTTCCGAGTTTATCAGCATCATGTTGAACTTTAATAACAACTTTTGTTATTCAGACACCCTCATGCTCATTCGCAATGGAACCGGTGAATACCTTTATCAAAGATTACAAGCCCGGCTATACTTATGCCAGGGTAAGGCACTTAACAGGCTGATCAACGAGACTGAACTCCCTCCAGAGTCGTGATATTTATGGATATTAAACCGGAACTGGTCGATTTATCACTGCCTGATGAACTTCAATAACAATAGCTTCTTCGATTCTATGACGAGAATGATCAGGGAGGACGTGCTGAAATGTGACGAACCGAAAGAACAGCTATTGCAACTAAAGTCGGTTTCGAAAAACGTACCGGCAGAAGAATACCAAACGATGACCTTGCCTTTCATATCCAAACAGGCAAAACATCAAAGATCAGCTGGACACCTGGTTGGAAGAAGAGATAACGTATCTTGAAGCAATCCACTGGACCTGATAATAGAAAAGGACATGATGTCACAGGAGAAGCTAAAATACACATTGAGTATCTCTGCAGAACAACTTGCATTTCTTATCACGTCTTGCAAAAGAAACAAAAGTCATAACCAACCAGGAACTTAAACCAGTTGTCAACCTGATTTGTAAATTCATTGCAACCAAGAAAGCAGATAAACTTTCCAGGGATAGCCTGTATAATAAAGTCTATCAGATGGAAATTAAATCGCCATACATCATTCACGTAGGAATTGGCGCTGGTACTGAAGAAATACGTGTAAAGCCAAACGCAAAAATACCTACTGGCAATCCATTTCCGGGAGGTGAAAATCCGGCAGAAACGACCGCCAAAAAAAGTTATCCAGCATCGAGGAGAAAATTTCGGCTACTTCTGCGGATGCGGTTCTTTTGTGCCTATCCAAATCATGCAAATAGAATCAATTTAATGGCCTAAAAACTTTTTTCAACTTTTTTTCAGGCCTAACTATCTGATAATCATTGGGGTTGTCCGGGGTTGTACAACCCCCGAACAACTGTTTTCGTGTTGCGCTTTCATTTTCCTTTGGAGCATCATTTAAAACAGACAATTATGATACCCCAGCACAAACCCCAGCAAGCCGACAAGAAGTTCTTCAAAGATCAGATCATCACCACCGATGACCTGATGGCATTTAAAGATGAACTCCTCGACGAGATCAAAACCATCGTCGCCGAACTGCATGACAAAGGTGGCAAAAAATGGCTTCGTTCCGGCGAAGTCTGCAAGCAACTGCAGTATTTCGCACGGAACACTTCAGAACCTTCGCATCCATGGCCACCTGCCCTTTAATAAAGTCGGCGGGACGATTTTCTATGACCGCAAGGATATCAACGCCATGCTCAACGCCAACCGGATCGACAACAAAATCTGATTATTTCTCCCTTAAGGTTTTACCACTAAACAGTACCACGACATGAATTACGTCCGACACCTCAACGCCTTTCTCGAACTCGTCGCTAGTAGACGACCGGCTCAACTCCCTGCCACATCAGCACCTATATGTCCCTGTTCCAGCTCTGGAACAAGAGCCAGCTTGCCCGATAAGCTTTCCGTCTGCCGCAGCGATGTCATGGAGGTGTGCAAGATCGGCTCGGCGCATACCTACTACAAGTGCATGAAAGAACTCCACGAATTCGGTTACCTGGTCTATCACCCATCCAACAACCCCCTGCGCGGCAGTGTAGTGACACTTCACGACCTGGGAGAAAGCGACCTTTCAGAAGAGACCGGACAAGGGGAAAAAGACGATGAATCGGATCCGGGGCAGGCTAAAAAACCGGATGATTTTTTGCGTAAAACACCAGTCCGTGCCCAGGTACGACATGAGCACAAATGCTCAGTAAGTCCTGTAGCAAAAGTGCACCAGGTCGATGACTCATGTGGTGCACCCTTTTTATAAACAATATAAACAGAATAAACAATAAACAGAGAGAGAGGCGCGCCCGCGATTTTTTTTATAAGGATTTAATTTTTCAAAAGGGAAAAGGAGAGAGGCAGACTTTCACACAAACAACGAAAGTCTCTTTGAGCGCCTTGTTGGAAAGCGCCAGAAAAAAGGAACTTCCGGGCGGCGGGGCCGAAGCACAGGCCCCTGAAACGCGAGACCTGCTGGTGAAAGAAAAAGAGACTACACCGAAAGAGGTAAAAATCAGTGAACAACCAAAACCAAGTCTGGCCGAAATCCAAAGCTACTTCCGCAGTAACGACATGAATGGCATCAGCGGAAAGGGGATATACCTGCCCGACCAGGAAGCGCAAAAATTTTTCCATCACTACGAAGCCAACGGATGGCTGGTCGGTGGCCGCTCGCCAATGCGCAACTGGAAAGCCGCCTGTACATCCTGGGCGATGAAAATACCCCACTTCCATAAACCGCTGTATCCGGCGATCGACCCGTCTACCGGCGTGACCGCGCGCAACAGGGGCTACCACGTCATCACGAACAAGAACTATGCACCTCTGTAACGATCATCGCGAAAGGACAATGGATGGCCAATACCCCACAAATAGCATCACCGACTGTAAGGACTTTAAAGCGAGCCATGTTGTTGAGTTCGACGCATGCCTGACGATGCTGGAACGGGCGGGCCGGCACTACTTCGGCCCGGATTTCGTTATCAACCCCGCTGATTACCGCGTGCTCTTTCTACTGCTGGTGTATTTCTACCATGACCTGCAAAGCGCAGAGGAATATGGCATCGACCTCAAAAAAGGCATTCTGCTCTGTGGGCCGGTAGGCTGTGGCAAAACCACCGTGATGTTCCTGATGAAGATGTTACTTCCTGAAGCAGAGCAGTATACCATGGTCAGCACCAGGGATGTCGGACTGGAATACCAGCGGGAGGGGTATGCGGTGATTGAAAAATATTCCACCCGTTCCTTCTTCTTCCGACAGGGTGACATCCGCCCTAAAACCTATTGTTTCGATGACCTGGGACTGGAGTCGCCAATATCCGTCTATGGCAGCGACACCAACGTCATGGCCGAAATTCTGTTGGGCCGATACCCCCTGGCGATCAGTCAACGCATGAAGACCCATGCCACGACGAACCTTTCGGCGGATGAGTTCGAAGCGATTTATGGCAACCGGGTGCGCAGTCGGATGCGGGAGCTGTTCAACCTGATTGCCTTTGATCCTGATGCCCCCGATAAACGATCATGAAAGCTGCCAGGATAAATCATAGTGACATGCGTGTTGCCAGGAGGGTTTCCAATACAAAGGCTTCCCTGTGGTACATGTTCAGAAAACTCTATTTCTATCCAAAGGTGGTTTCCGTTGTCTTTACACCGGGATATCATGAGAAATCTCCATCCCCGACCCCCGACTCGTCGGGGTAGTATTTCTCACCGGTGCCAGCACCTTGACATTCACCCGTCTTTAAATCCATCCAGAATCCTATACCAGGATATAAATTTTATTTTCTCACTAAAACATGTACAAACAATGGAAGCAAAAGTATTTTTAACCGGAAACCTTGGAAACGACGCACAGGTCACCAACTTCTCCAACGGCAACGCCGTCATCGAATTCTCGGTGGCTACCAATCAGTTCTTTACCGGCAAAAACGGTGAGGCCCAGCAGAAAACCACATGGCATGACTGCAAGCGCTACGTCCGCGAAGTCAATGCATCGCTCGTCGAAAAGCTCACGAAAGGAGCATCGATCGTACTGGCAGGCACGCTCAGTTATGAAGAGTACGCCAAGGAAGTCTCCAAGGCCAAAACAGTCAACATGAAACGGGCCTACATCGACGTGAAGGAATTGTCGCTGCCCTAAGACCTGAACCGGCAACAGATCAAAGGAAGCTTCGGCTTCCTTTTTTTTGGTTGGATGAATTTGATGTGAAGATCATGGAGAGTTTTTCTGTTGACTTCAGACCAGCCTAAAGAGCATGCCATTCAAGAAGGAAAACTGTTCATCCTTGTTGCCAAAAATTGTCTATTCCTGATTGCCAAAAACTGTCTGTTGTTATTTGCTGATTACATCTATTCATTTATATTCTCAAATTTCATCAAATTTAAACTTGTCATAATTACTATTAGTGTTACTCCAACGTCTGCTGCTATGGCAAATACTAAATTGCTGTAACCAATAAATGCAAGTATTTTGAAAATCATTTTTACTGCTATCGCTCCAATGGTGTTGAATTTTATTCTGCTCAACGTTTTTTTGCTCAGTCGGATTAGAAACGGAATGAGTGAAAGTTTATCTCTTATAGGCCAACAACCTCAACGCATTAAAAACCACCAACAGCGTTGAGCCTTCGTGAATAAGCACTGCAATTCCAATGTTGGCAAATCCGAATATGGTTGCAGGAACCAGTAAAGCAACTATTCCAGACTCATCCACAGGTTTTGTTTGATGATGCCTTTAGCCTTTCGACTTAAACCGATAGCAAACGGCAAGGTTTCAAGCTTGTCAGCCATCAGAGCAATATCCGCTGTCTCCGGCTACATCGCTTCCTGCAGCTCCCATAGCAATGCCCACCGTACTGTTCGCCATCGCCGGGGCGTCATTTACTCCATCGCCTATCATCGCCACTTTGTCTTCTGTTTCACGAAGTTTTTTAATGGCTTCCACTTTTTCCTCGGGAAGCAAACTTCCCCAGGCATCCGTAAGACCGATTTCTTTGGCCACCGCATCGGCTACTTGCTGGTTGTCACCGGTGAGCATGATCATACGCTTGATGCCAATTTTCTTCAGTTGCTTCAGTGTATTTTTCGCTTCTTTCCTGGGGGTATCCATTAGTGCGATAATACCGATATAATGATCATTTTGCCTAACCAACATGGTGGTATTCCCTTCAGATTCCAGTGCTTTTACTTTATCGAATACTTCTTTGCCGGGTTTATGGTCATCCAGCGCTTCATAGAGATCAAGATTACCTATATAGATTTTGTCATTTTGCCAAAGAAGCCTTGATTCCTTTGCCCAATACTGCTTCCAGGTCTTTTGCCTCAGGAATATCAGTATCTTTCAATCGCTCTTTGCCGTCTCGCACCACAGCTTTAGCCAAAGGATGGTCGCTTAATCCTTCTACCGCCACAGCTATTTTTAGCATTTCCTCTTCGCCAATATCTTGCAGAGCAACCACCTTGGTTAATTTTGGCTTGCCTTCTGTTAATGTTCCTGTTTTGTCAAAAGCCAGGGCAGTAAGCACCCCCAGGTCTTCCAGTGGGCGTCCGCCTTTGATGAGCACGCCACTTTTAGCTGCCCGGGCTATTCCGCTGAGTACGGCACTTGGGGTAGAAATAGCCAGTGCACAAGGACTTGCCGCTACCAGCACGGCCGTGGCACGGGTCAGAAGCTTTCGCTAAAGCTTTCATCAATGACCAGAAAGGCAAAGTTGAGCAATACAACTAGTGCTAAAACTGAAGGTACAAAGTTCTTGCTCAAATTTGTCTGTCAGCAATTGGGTAGGTGATTTCTGGGTTTGGGCTTCATTTACCAGTTTTACCAGCGAGAAAGTGTAGAGTCTTTGGCTTCTTTAATTACTTTGATTTCCAGCGTATTATTGCCATTGATCGCGTGCCGGAAAAAGCCCCGGTTTGCGTCTTTTATATCATCTTCCTGCGACCAATCTTTATCAGGATCATCCCACCGGTACTTTATCCACAGGCACACTTTCCCCGGTTATGGGAGCCTGATTTACACTACTTGTACCGCTGACGACCACACCATCAGCCGGGATTTTTTTTGTTGTTGGGCTTCACCACAATGATGTCACCAATCTTCAGTTCTTCTATGCCAACTTCTTCCGTTTTACCATTTCTCTTGAGTAAAGCTGTTTTAGGAGCGAGTCTCTGCTAAAGCAACGATGGATTTACGGGCTTTGTTCATAGCGTAGTGTTCCATTGCATGGCCCATGCTAAACAGGAACAACAGCAAGGCACCTTCTTGCCCATTCGCCCCAGGATAGCGGCACCAATGGCCGCTACCAGCATGAGAAAGTCAATTTCAAAACCGCCTTTGGCAATGGTTTGAATGGCTTCTTTGGCGGTAAAATGTCAGCCAAAGAAATCAGGCTCCAATATAAAGTGAAAAGCTTATCCATGAAGGCACAGCTTCTACAAAAGAAAGCCCGAAACCTCTACCCAGCAATGTCCCGCAGGTAATCGAAAAGATCAATTCGGTGTTTTTCCCGAAAACATCACCGTGTGAGTGGTCGTGATCTTTGCCTTCTTTCATGTTCTTGCGCTTCTTTTTTAATTTCCTGCCGTTCAGGTTTATCTGGTTTGTTGAAGAAATTGTTCGACACTTGCTTTTTCGTATGCTGTAATGTCCAGACCTTCTTTTCTAAACCTCTTCAGTATCTCTGCCTCATCTATTTTGGTGGTATCAAATTCCAGTCTTACCATACCTGAACCTGACACGGAAGCTTCCAGAATTCCTTTTTTGCTCCGTAGGTTTCGCTCTATGTAACGGGCATGCCGTGAGTGACGAATACCATCTACTTCTATGAGTTTATGGCCAAACTTTTCGGTGATCTCTGCCCCGGTTTGTTCTGCCAACTTTTGGATCCTGTCAATCGATATCCGGTCAGGGGCATAGTGAAAGCAGAGCTGTGGTACACCATTGTCTGTTTCATCAGCCACGTGCACCTTTTCTATCCCTTCTTTTTCCTGGAAGTTTTTGAATCAGTTTATTAACACATCGTCTTTCATCCGGCACTTCGGGCAGGATGAGTGGTATTTTTAGTTGTATTTTTTTCATTTTTAAGTATTTCAAATTTGATTTTAAGATCCTTCGATCCTGAATTTTTAATTTCTTTTAGATTATGCACCTACTCGGAGCATACATAATGATAAGCGCCGCCAGCGCTACAAAACCACCCCAATTGAGTAGCCCCTGTTGGGGAAAATGCCCCCAGTTCTGCTTTCCATCCCCATAGGATGGCCGTTGATAAAACCCTCCGTCAGCGGCATATGCTCTACCAAAGTTGGCGCACTGCCAGGTAGCCACCACCCCCATAGAAGGCAAGGGCGATACCGCACCAATGTTGCCCCACCAAAAGGGCTTTTCACTCGCGGCTTGTTAAGCGCGGCAAGAACATCGCCTATTTCAAAAGGCCCGCATCACGCCAATAAACCCCACGGCGTGCTATTTAAATTAAGTTCATATGGCGGTGTAGATTTAATGTCATGACCTTCGCCCTTATTATTCATTTTTGCTAAAATGAAAAAGGCACCATTTACCACTTCTTGCTATTTGCAGATTTTTCTTCAGTAAGGTAATTTCTTCCTGTAACCCACATCAGTCGTGCCTTTACGAATAGGAATTTTTTCAAATGTTGTCCCTTCTTCTTTCTGCTGCATAAACCTCTGTAACAATAAAAATATAGTCTTGACCTTCATGGTTAACAATGGCATTGGTTGGAACAGCATCAACTGTGGCATTCTCCAAGCTGACTAAAGCGGTAGTGCTCATTCCGTCTATCAGCCCTTGTTTGTCTCCTTTTACCTTAGCATGAACAGCAATGGCTTCGTTTTCTTCCTCAAAAGTATTTCTTATCGTTAAACATATGCGTAATATCTTACCAGATTATGGTAAGTGTAAAATGGATGGTTTGCCCGACTTTTAGTTTCAGCAAATCTTTTCATACACATATAAATCCAAATGCAATTGGCTGTTGTCCACAATTTCAGCAATGGACGTATTGGCATCTGCATAACTTCAATGTTTACTGTAATATTGCTGATAATTCCGCTAATGGACTCTTAAATACCATTTGCGATTGAATGGTTTCATTACTCAATGATGTTATGTTGATACCTGACAATTTCCAACTGTTTTTGCAATTGCGATTTTTTGCTTAATTTAGATTTGTTTCAGCTTGCTGAAAAGATTTCAACGCTGTTGCATTTCCTTCTTTCAGGGTTTCTAACAGTCGTATTACCAATTCTATCCCAAATCAAGTTGTGCCGAAGTATCAGAAAATCTACCTAGTATATAAATAAAAGTGGTGTCTATAAAGTCGCTATCCTTTGTCCTTTTTTACCGAATTGCCGATTGTCTTGGAATGGTTTTAATAACTCCACCGAACAATGCAGTAACATTGGCTTTGCTCGTCATTAGGTACCCGTAACAGACCATTTGCTTTCAAAGAGCTTGTAAGTTGTGTTTCTCAATACTGTCGATTTCAATCTGCAAATATGGGATTTTTCATTTGTTCGGCTGTGAGGGTAGCCGTGTTTTCTTTTTCAGGTTCATCATGTAGTTCTGTTTCTTCATCATGATTTTCTGTTTTTTTGCTGTTGCAGGCTGCAAATATGATTGATGTTGCAAGGACTGCTATGAAGATTATTTTGTTCATTGTCTTTCGTATTATTGGTTGATGAAGAAATTAATGTTGATGATACTTTGATTGAGTTGATTGACCGATTTCAGGTAGCTCAACTCCTACATCTGTAGCCGTTTGTAGAGTTTGCAAATACTCAATATAGCCGATTTCACCACTGTTAAAACCAAGTGTTGCCGTGCTGATAATTGTTTCAGCATTGGGCAAAGCCGTTGATTTGAAATAGTTGTATTGCGAAAGATTTTGGTTGTATTGGGCAAAAGTATTTTGTAAGTGCGTTTGCAAAAGCAGTTTTCCGTTATCTGCTTCTTTTTGCAAAGCCTGCTGCTTAAAATCAAGCGATTTTATTCTGGCTGAATTGCTAAAGAAAGTGAGAGGGATGCTTACTCCAAAACTTATCGCCTCAAATCTTTTGCTTTTATCAAAGAACACATCAGTTCCGTTTACCGTTTGTGTACCGATTAAAGATTGGTTCAGGTAACCAATATTCAAGTCGGGTAAGGCAGATGCAGTTTCCACTTTTGTTTTGTTCAGCGATAACTGCCTCCTGATACAGTAACTTTAGCGAAGGGTTGTTTGCAATTGAGGAAGTATCCATCAAGCTGCTTAGTGTTAGTGGTTCATAAACCATACTTTCAGTAATTGTAAACTCCTCACTACGATTCATTACTGTTCTTAGTGAACATAAGCCGTTGAATATTCTCATTTCAATTTGCCTGAGCAGCTGGTTATATTGCCCTGCTTTGTTTCGGCAGTGGTTTTTTCCAACAAATTTGTTTCGCCTGTTTGGTATTGGAGTGTAGCCGCACTAACAAAATTGCTGTAGAAACTATCTAAAGACAGCAATTGCATTTTTGTCTTCTGCAAATACTGCAACTCGATAATACCAATATCGCACCTGCGCCTTTATTTCGCTGGCGGTGGATTGCTGCTGTAACTGGCTTCCTTCCAATTCGGCTTTATACAATTTGATTTTGTTGAATAGTAGTCAGGAAGGGGAATGGATTGATTGATTT
This sequence comes from Cyclobacteriaceae bacterium, assembly GCA_034523095.1. Taxonomy (GTDB): domain Bacteria; phylum Bacteroidota; class Bacteroidia; order Cytophagales; family Cyclobacteriaceae; genus JAAUQL01. The sequence continues at coordinate 13,867 of JAXHKU010000016.1, forward strand.
GAAAACTTAAATCATGATTAATACTGTCGTATTGCCCATATAGAAAATTGACATCCGTTTTGGGCAATTCAAAAAGTCGACCTTTTCAAATAAGTTGAAGATTGGACATTCAACTGTTGCGATTGCATTTTCAGATTGTTTTCCGAGAGCTATACTTATGGCATCTTCCACACTTATTTCTTTTGTCTGAGTTTGGGCGTTTGCATTGCCAAAAGCAAAAAGAAAAAACAGTATGCCAGTAGCTGAATATTCCCGGCTTATCTTTTAGGTTCTAATTTTGGTCGGAGAAAATCAAATACAAACAAAGGCAATACAAACAGAGTTAAGAAAGTAGCCGTAATTAAACCTCCAATTACCACCGTGGCTAAAGGCCGCTGCACTTCTGCTCCAGCACTTTGTGAGAGTGCCATCGGCAGAAATCCAAATGATGCAACTGTTGCGGTCATCAAAACAGGTCGTAAGCGAATTTTTTGTTCCTTCTTTTATTCTTTCAATAATATCCGTTATGCCATCCTTTTCCAGCTGATTGAACGTGCCTACTAATACAATTCCATTTAATACCGCAACACCAAATAAAGCAATAAAACCAACCCCCGCCGAAATACTGAAAGGCATATCACGCAGCAGCAAAGCAAACACGCCACCAATTGCAGCCATTGGAATAGCAGTGAAAATAAGTGTAGCTTGTCGTAATGAAGTGAATGTAAAATACAACAACATAAAAATAAGGGCCAGATGCCACAGGCACGGCAATCATTAAACGTTTTGATGCAGCTTGCAGGTTTTCAAAAGTACCACCATAAGTATAATAATAACCTTCCGGAAGTTTTACTTTACTTAGTTGAGTTTGAATATCTTCTACAACACTTGCTACATCTCGGTCTTTCACATTGAAACCGACAACAATTCTACGTTTGGCATCTTCTCGGCTAATTTGTGCAGGACCCAATTCCATTTTAATATCAGCAACCTGAGAAAGCGGAATTTGTGTGCCGTTAGCAGTTGGAATATACAAGTGGCTCACATCTTCAATGTTATTGCGATGCGTACTATCTAAACGAACCACTAAATCGAACTTACGCTCGTTTTCAAAAACAACACCTGCCTCTACCACCTGCAAATGCAGTACTTACAATATGATTGATATCTTCGATATTCAGCCCATAATTGGCAATCTGCGTACGGTTATAATTTAATTACAATTTGAGGCAACCCTGCTACGCGCTCAACACATTGGTTCAGTTGCCCCCTCAATACCTTGAACTACAGCATTTACTTTGTTGGCATACGTTAATAAGGTATCCATATTTTCACCAAATATTTTTACGGCTACATCCTGACGAATTCCTGTCATCAATTCATTAAATCGCATTTGGATTGGTTGGCTTCTTTCGAAAGAAAACACCCGGTATAACTTCCAATTTTTCCATTATTTCATCTGCCAACTCATCATAAGAAATATCTCTTTTCCATTCATCCGGATGCTTAAATATAATCATCATGTCCGTTGCTTCGGGAGGCATAGGGTCAGTGGGCACTTCAGCACTTCCTGTTTTACCAACCACCATTTTCACTTCGTCAAACTCCTTAATAAGTCTTGCTGCCTGCATAGAAGTTTCAATACTTTGTGATAACGATGTGCCCTGTAGCATAGAATACAGTGAAATGCAAAATCCCCTTCAGATAATGTTGGGATAAATTCTCCACCCATTCGGGAAAAAATAAAGACTGATAAGAAAAAAAATAGCAACAGTTATCACCAACTACTATTTTTTTAAGCCTTGATGGCTTTTTCCAAAAGTGGAGCATACAAACCATGAATAACATCCATCATTCGGTCAGCTAATATTTTTTTTGTGATTAGTCTTTTTACTCAAGAATGAGGAACCATCGGAATGTAAGTTAGTGAAAGAATTAATGCTCCCAGTATGGCAAATGAAACCGTTTGCGCCATTGGACCAAACATTTTACCTTCTATTCCAACCAAAGAAAGAATTGGCAGATAAACAATAAGGATTATAATTTGGCCAAAAGCAGCAGAATTCATCATTTGCTTGGCACTTTCAAGAACAGTTTCATCCATTTGGGCTGTCGTAAGTTCATGTCTTACCAGATTGCAAATCGACTCATTAGTAATGCGATGGAAAATACTTTCCACAATAATTACAGCACCGTCCACAATCAAACCAAAATCAATAGCTCCTAAACTCATCAGGTTGGCACTTACTCCAAATACATTCATCATGCCTAAAGCAAAAAGCATGGAAAGTGGAATTGCAGAAGCAACTATAAGCCCTGCTCGAAAATTTCCCAGAAACAAAACCAACACAAAAATCACAATCAAAGCCCCTTCAATCAGATTTTTTTCAACAGTAGAAATGGCTCTGATCTACTAAATCGGTCCTGTCCAAATAAGGCTCAATGATTACATCATCAGGCAATGATTTTTGAATACTGTCCATTTTCTCTTTGACACCCTTTACCACTACTTCGGCACTATTTGAACCTTTAAGCATCATTACCACACCACCAACCGCATCCACTTCACCATTGTATGTAAGTGCACCGTATCGTACCGCACTTCCAAATCGAACCTCAGCAACATCTTTTATTAAAATTGGAATCCCGTTTGGGTTGTTTTTAACAGCAATATTTTTAATATCCTCAAACGAGCCAATTAATCCCAACTCCCCGAATAAAATATGCGTTTGGTTTTTTGTCAATGTAAGCACCTCCGGTATTTTCATTGTTTTTTTGTAATGCGGTGAAAATTTCAGGAATGGAAATTCCCATTGCAACCAGCCGGTCAGGGTTAACTGCAACTTCATACTGTTTGAGCTGACCACCAAAGCTGTTCACTTCCGCAATTCCCGGGAGTTCCATAAAGCTGCCGGGCAACAATCCAGTCCTGCATGGTTCGAAGATCCATTGCAGTGTATTTGTCTTCGCTTCCTTGCTTCGGGATGTATAATATATTGGTACACTTCTCCTAACCCAGTACTTACAGGAGCCAATTCGGGTGTACCAATTCCTCTGGGAATCTTTTCTTCAGCTTCCTTTAATTTTTCATTAACAAGTTGTCGGGCAAAGTAGATGTCCACCTTATCTTCAAAAACCACAGTTACAACCGATAAGCCCGAATCGGGAAATACTGCGTAGCTCCTCTAAATCTGGAAGATTGGCAACACTTTGTTCAATGGGGTAGGTAACCAATTGCTCCACCTCTTGGCCAGCAAGAGTAGGGCAAAGGGTAATTATCTGTACCTGATTGTTGGTGATATCGGGAAGAGCATCAATAGGTAGTTTGGTTGCACTCCATGTTCCCCAAATGATGAGTGCAAAGGTCATCAAACCAATGATGAATTTATTTTTTATGCTGAATGCAATTATTTTATCTAACATTTTTTAATCAGTTTAATGAATGAATACACGAATGCTTAGGATCCGAAGCACCCATACATTTTGTTTTGGTCCTGAATTAACAGAACCTTATAAATTCATTAACTGATTTTTGGCGGTTGCCAGATGGAAGAATGATAACCTGAATGGTAAAAGTGTTGATGATAACCGTTTATTCCTTTGTCACGAAGTGGAAAATAAAGGCTTAACTTTTAAAGTATATTGTGAATGAACGGCAAATAAGCTGAACGGAGCAACATCTTTTATGATTATTGTTGAAAAGGAGATTCATTGTCTTCATCATGGCTCTTGATGATGGTCTGCTTTGTTTGTTAGATGTTCTGCCAGGTAATGAAAAACCTTCAGCACTGTCGTGTTCTTCAAGATGATGGTAATAATGCCCCACAATGGTGGGTATTCTTAAAAAGAAATGAAAACCATCAGCCGGAAGAAGCATCAGGACAGCCATAATAGGGGGCAATATTTTCTTTAAAAGAATTCATTGGCTGGCAAAAATACAATTTTTCAATGTATTAATGGCGGGTCTGGTTATTTCTTTTGCTCGTGTTTTTAATGTGCGAGGGCTCCAATCTTATCCTACTGCTTAGTTAAGAGATCCTCAAAAGTGTAGCCTTTGTCTTCGATTAACTGCAGGTATTTCTTTACGGTGTTACGCGAAATCCCCATGCTTTTGGATATTGCCCTGAGGCCTACTCCATTTTCTTTCAGTCGTATAATCTGTTTTACTTTGCTCATGTTTATTACTTTTCCAGCCATTTATCACAGTCCTTTATGTTTAAAAAACTGTAAAGCAAAGCCGAAACAGGAAGTAGCCAAGGGAGGGGTTAACATCATAATTATGATCCTGCTCGTCTGCCGACTAAGCCAGATTGACCCATCAATTATTCGCCAGGGTCACTATCACCGGAACGGAGGTCAGTATAATCCGGAATATCCATGCAACAGTTACAGAGCACGAAATATAACAATATCCACTCTGTCAATGTCAGGCAACTGTTTCCCGATAAATGAGTCCGAAAAAAGTCAGGCAGGAAGCGGGATGAAGCTTTAAAACTCCCTCCGTCAAATCCCGTATTTCCATCCGTCATTGTACTTAAAAGCCAAACCTGATTGTGATTTATGGAGTAACGCATAAACGGAGGTCGGGCATGTCCCCGACGATGATCATGATCCCTGTACAGCGAGAAGATTTCAGTCCCATTGCACAATGGTTGATTGTCCGCAGCCCTCTTTGCAAGATGTGTTTTTTGACTCAAAAAACCTCTTGCCCCGATAGATCGGGGGGAATCCTGCCTCGCAACTCGGCGGATGGTAAAGAAAAGGAATGACCATGCAAACTAAGAATCCTCCACTGAACTGCACAGACCGACGCATTCAAGTGTACGTCAGGGCAAATGATTATCTGATCCTGGAACGTGAAGCTATGGAAGCCTGGATTTAATTCCTTTTCAGCTTATTTAAGGCGAAGACTCACTGGAAAAGGGGCCATTATCCAGCGACCAAAGGAAGTTTTGGAAGCATTGGATCGGGTTGGGGCAGAGATCGGCCACATTGGCAACAACATCAACCAGATGACGAAGATGGCGCATATGATGGAAAAAGAAGGAAACCTGCGGGAGTCTACCATCAACCGATTCGCCGAAGAACTGGTCAATTACCACCATGCTCTGAAGGAGCTATCCCGGACATACAACACCCTGTTGATCCATTTTGACGACTAAAAAGCACTAAAAATCCATGGGAAGGCTAAAAACTACCACCATTCAAAAAACGAATTATCTGTTTCGAAATACGAAAAACGAATTACGAAACACAGAATACAAAATGCGGAATACGGGTTACGAAATACAGACTACGAAATGCGAAAGACAGATTTCGAGCTACGAATCACAGATTCTGAAAAGCAGATTTCGAAATACAAAAAGCGAAAGACGAATCACGAAAGACAGATTTCGAAAGCTGAAAACCCGATTCTCGGAAACATATCCCATAAAACATAATCCATAACCCATAATCTATAACCCATAACCCTCTTCCCGTGATCGTCAAAATTCTTTCCTCTGCCAGAAACTTCGCCGGTGTGCAGTACAACGAACGGAAAAATGATGCAGGCAACAGCGAACTGCTGGTCGCCGCCAACTTCGGAGCGCTCGGCAATAATCCGGAGGTAAACCGGATGGATTACATTCGCTACATGCAGGCTGTTTCTGCCCTGAACCCACGGGTGTCAAACCGGCAGTTTCACGCGGTGATATCGGTGAAAGGCACGGACTATCCTCTGGATAAACTGAAGGAGATCGGAGTTTCCTTTCTGGATAAAATGGGCTATGGAAAAAATCCCTATTTGATATACCACCATGGCGATACTGGAAATACCCACATCCATCTGGTGTCCACCAGGGTCAATAAGCAAGGACAGAAAGTGGATGACGCCTTCGAGAAGATCAGGTCACAAAAGGTGATGCAGGAGTTATTGTCCCTGGACCCGGCCTATGAGGCGAAAACTAAGATAGAGAAGGCGCTGGGCTACAGCTTTTCAACCGAAGCCCAATTCAGGCTCCTGCTCGAACAAACGGGGTATATCCTCAGGGAGAAGAATGAGGAGATAGAGGTCGTACGGTATGGGTGTGTGCAGGGGTCGGTGGAAAGGGCGGTTGTGCAGGCGCGGATCGGGGAATACAGCATCGACGAAAACAGGCGGGAGCAGCTGAAAGCCTGGCTCTTGAAATACGCAGTAGGGAAAAATATGGACGAGGGTATCGAAGTCATGCGAAAGAAATTCGGAGTGGAGCTGGTTTATCATCAGGCACAAGGGCAGGACAAGCCGTATGGCTATACGCTCATTGATCATACCAAGAAAGCGGTCTATAAGGGATCGCAGGTACTCAGTATGCATGAATTGCTTCGGCAGGAGAAAAGGAACATCGATACCATGCTCCGCGAGGTCAAATTGAACAACCTGTCCTTGACGGAATTCGAAAAAGTGCTGAAGGATGCCGGATGGCGCATGGGCAGAAATGGTGAGCTTCGCTCAACTTCGGAAAGACGACAGCTGCAGCCGGAAGTGGTCAGGGAATTATACTACCAGGAACGAAGGCAACTCGCGGACAGCTTTATCATCAACGATCCCTCATGCAAAGCCGTACTGGCCGATTGGCTCCAGGTACGGAAGGACGATATTAATCCAAGGGATATAAATCAAAAAGAACTGGAAGCACATAAGGCTGTCCTTACCTACCTGGAGCAGACCGGAAAATGGAAAGAAGGATTGAAACACTTCCACTATACACTGCTCCGGCACAATGGGCAATCTTACCTTGTCTCCGCCACAGAACCGGCATTGTTGAATGCTGAAACCCTGATGGGGAGGGCCCTTTCCGCGCCGGAGGCACATTGGCAGAAGGTCCAACACAATCCCGAACTAAATCCGGAGCAGTACACAACCCCGACGCATGGACATCAAACGATACAATACTTTCTTCAGATCCTTGCGGATTCGCAACGGAACACCGCGAATGATCAACATAAACGAAAATCACTTAAACGATAAACCAAATGAACGTACTCATCGGAAACCAAAAAGGCGGTGTGGGAAAATCCACCCTCTGCATCCTCCTGGCCAACTACCTCACCCTCCTTCATAAAGAAGATTGCCTGATCCTGGACATGGACTTTCAGAGCAGCATACACTGGCTCTGGGAAAAGGACCGGGCCAACTACGACAACACCCCACTGTATGAAGTCCTGGTCATGGAAATGGAGAAATTCAACCAGGTGAAGGAACAGATCAGGAATACCAGCGGCCATGTGCTGATCGATCTGCCGGGGAAGATGGATGACAACCAGCTGATACCGGTTTACCAGTCCGCCGACCTGGTAATCTGTCCCTTTGCCTATGACAAGATTACCTTCGAATCCACCGTGACTTTCGCCCAGGTGGTGCGCCACCTGAATAAAAAGGCCGTCATCGCCTTTATCCCCAACCGCCTGAAAGCAGGGGTGCGCTATGACATCAGGACACAGGTCAATAAGATACTGGGAAGTTTTGGGGAAGTGATGCCTGAGCTTCCGGACAGGGTGGCCTTTCAGCGCCTGGATACCGTATCCATACCGGAAGAATTGGCGGGCGTACTGAAACAATCTTTCGACCCTCTCTATGAGAAATACCTCAACACGGCCACATAATCCATGGAAAAATTCGACATCAAATCACTGACGACGGCGCTGAAGAACTCCACTTCAGCGCCAAAGGAACAGCCGGCAACGACGCCATCGCAGGAAAAGACGGCGGCAAAGAAACCACAAACGCTGACAGAACTCATCAAAGAAACGAATGGCAGAAAGGACTTCAATACGGAAGCGTGCGTGTATATCGATTCCGAGATCCATGAGGTATTAAGTCAGCTGAAGGCGCGAACCCGGCTCAGGATTGGGAACCTGATTTCCGGGCTGGCAGAAGCATTCATCAAGGAGCACCGGGATGAAATCATCAGGACATTAAAGACCAGATCAAACCGCTATACCAACCCGGCGTAAATTCGGATGATATCGGTATTGACTTTTTGCGATGCAGGAACTATATTTCAAATTATAGGCCTGATAATCAGTGGTATACTAACAAAACAAACCAAATCGCGACAAATAAAATGTAGGCGGGGAGTTGTACATCGAATCAGGGCAGATTAACAAAAAAAACATTGAATAAATTGACTATGATCCTTTCGATAAGCTTGATCCTCGCGGTAATGATGTTCCTGCAATTGTTTTTCACTGTGTTGCTGATTGCGATGGCAGCGGGCAGGAAACCGACAGTCCTGCCTGATCATATGGTTCCATGCCAACAGCATGAAATCCCGGTTTCTGATCAGTTGGCGCACAACTGCAGGAAATATGCCTTTACATCACGAGAAGTGGAAACTTTCCTGATGCTGCGGGAAGGGCTTCCCTACAAACTGATTGCTGACAGGCTGAATATTTCGCAGCGCACCGTGTCTTCGCATGTCGCCAATATGTTTGATAAGGTCAGTGTCACCAACAAGATGGAACTGGTGAGCAGGATGAATCCGCTAATCCAAATAATATCATTCACTGTGCGAAAGTAGTTGTTTTATTCAGAAAACTCTCGAGGTTTTTCGTTAACAGAATCCATAAACCATGAAATTCAATATTCTTTACAATTAGAAGGACCTTTAATCGTTCCATTTGCGAACTTTCTCCTGACCACTTTGGCATATATCTGGGTTGTCTTTAGATTTTATGCCCCAGCATAGAGCCGACTGTTTCCATGGATACACCATTACTCAGAAGAAATGGTCGTAGCAAATGTATGTCGGGCCATGTGAAAAGTAATGTTTTTATTGATAGCACACACATCACCAATTTCCTTCAAATAAGCGTTCATTTTCTGATTTGATACAACTGGCAATAAATTGCCCTTAATGGCATTCGTCGGATTATTTTGGTATTTATTGAGAATTGCTGCAGCTTCTGGCAGTAGCGCAGATGGCAATTGAATGCTGGTTTTGTTCACCATTACCCACATTTCTCCATCAAGTCCCTTTTTTATTTCTTTACCAGTCAGCTTCTCAACATCAGCATAAGCTAATCCCGTATAGCAACAAAAGATAAATATGTCCTTTACATGATCCAACCGATCAATTTCAAAGCTTTTATCCCGTATCTTTTGAACTTCCTCTTTTGTAAGATACTCCTTATTTTGTAACTTCTGTTTAGGCAAGTTTAAACCTATAAAAGGATCTCTGTTTATCCATTATTTTGGACTGCGAGCAATATGATTTTTATAAAATTCCTGAAGATATTTTACCGACGAAAATTTACGTTTATTTTACTTTTCGGCTCTGCAGATAGACATCAAAGTCGGCCATAAATGAATAATTCAGGTCTTCAACATATATGTCGCTTTTGATGAATTACGGATAAATAACCTTTCAGGTGTTTGAGCGTTGTTTCGTACCTCTCTAAAGTGCCTTCAGAGAATCCATTACCAATTTGAGATTTCATTTGTTGGTCATGACTCGTTAGAAAGATCAAGCAAGGAATGTTTTCTGGTTTCCTTCCCAAGATAACCTGCTCTTCCTATTTCCTGGGCAGTTGCTTGCGACTGATCAGTATCAACTAACTTTTCATAAATGTGAGTCAACTTGACATTTATTCTATCAAGGTAACAATTAAGCGTTTTGACTTCTTGAGTGTTCCCTTTAACCCTTCCCCAAACGGGTTGCCAGTTTTCTGGAGCCACTGTTTTACCAGTTGATAATTCAGGCTCTTTTGCCGTTCACTGTGATTCTTACAAAAATCGGCATTTTGAGCGTCGTTTTATGTTGTTTACTTTTATTTAGCCAAAACAAGACAGAAAAGCTTGCTCCCATAGTCAAATTCAATTAAAATGAAACAAATAAAATTCGAAAAAACGGCCTATACGGTCTAATTTCGCTCATCGGTTACCATATTTTATTTTTGACCATGGTAACCGAATAGGTAACCGAATATAGGAAAAAAATAGCTAAAAATAGCAAGGTCTAAAAGCAAAAACCCCTTAAAAATGAATTTTAAGGGGTTTTGTTACTATTTGATTGCTTAAAAGCAGAGGGTGAGGGATTCGAACCCCCGGTACCTTTCGGTACAACGGTTTTCAAGACCGCCGCAATCGACCACTCTGCCAACCCTCTAATTATTTTGGTCAAAAAGCAGCCATTTCCATGAGCTGCCATAATTGGGAGTGCAAATTTAGAATTATTAATTTTTTACTCAAACGAAACAGGAAAATTATTCCCCATCTTCCTTCATCCCTTGTGCTGCCGCCTGGTCGATACTCGCATTTATTTCATAACCAATGAGCAGAGTGATAGATATAAGGTAAATCCAGAACATCAGTGCTATCATAGCACCGATAGAACCATAGATTTTATTGTATGTGCCAAAATTTGAAATGTAATAGGAGAAGAAGTAGGAAACGAGAATGGTAAGCAGAGTCGCGACGACACAACCTATCGATATAAACTTCCATTTGTTGTGAAGCGCAGGTGCGAAATAGTATATACAGGCAATTACGAACAGAAAAAGCAGAAAGAGGATTAAAAATTTCATAACCATTAATAGAAAGATGATGAAATTCTCCTCGATATAACCGTTTTCTACCATGTATTTGATAACTGAATTTCCAACGGTAAATAGTATTACGGCTACTAAAAGCGCTATGGCCAGAATAAATGTGAGTAACATGGCCATTAGCCTGGAATACCAATAACTTCTTCGGTCTATTGTCCGGTAAATCTTGTTAAAGGTATCTGCTAATTGCAGCATTCCATTTGTCGATAGAATCAGGGAAAGTATTACTGAGAACGAAAGCAGGTCACCCCGCGGTTTACTCAGAACATCGATAATAGTCTGATTTACCTGTTCCAGCAGGGCAAAATCTTTCATCATATCCCTGATCTCATCCTCAAGATTCGGTATAGGTAAATAGGGAAGGAGGGTAAACAAGAATATTATCGCCGGAAAAACAGCAAGTGTAAAACTGAAAGCAACACTGGATGCCTTGTACGGTATGTCGTCATTGAAAATATTCCGGACTAAGTTCTCTAAAATGCGGTAGGTTGAAACATTCCTATTTCGCAGACGGATATTATCAAGTCGAAGAACCAGTCTTTTGTAGGTTCCAGAATCCAAAAGAAACTTAACGTATTTATTATTTAACATTGAAGAGGGGTTCTAACAATGACAAAATTGACTCGGGGGCATCGCACGGTTTACCGCTTTTCATATCCACAAACGCCAGCACGGTTTCGCCAATATTGATAAGTTTATTGTGCTCATTATAGATTGCATACTCAAAAGTCATCCTGTTTACAGGTATTTTATTCAGTTTTACCTTTATCGTAAGTAAATCGTCGTACCTGGCCGGCCTGATGAATTTTGATTTGTTTTCCAGTACGGGCATCATTACACCCTGGGTTTCCAGTAATTTATACGAGAATCCCAGGCTTCTCAAAAATTCTACCCTGGCGACTTCATAGTAGGTAGCATAGTTGCCATAATAAACATACCCCATTTGGTCGGTTTCAGCATATCTTACTCGAATATTAGTTTCGAAACAGATCATTTTATCGGTATAATTTAGCCTTGTTCAATGCCTGCTGGTATCGCGAGGCATTTCTGTTGTGTTCGCGTAGGGTAGAGGCAAAATTGTGATATCCTGAAAAATCCTCCCTGGCGCACATATAAATATAATCATGTTTGGTAAAGTTGAGAACCGCATCTATCGCCGTTATATCCGGATAATTTACCGGTCCGGGAGGCAGGCCCGCATGCTTATACGTGTTGTAGGGTGACTCCACCTCCTTATGGATATTGAGCACTCTTTTGATGGTGAAATCTCCAACAGCATAAATCAAGGTAGGATCTGCCTGTAAGGGCATGTGCATAGTTAGCCGGTTCAGGTATAATCCTGCCACCACCGGCAATTCATCTCTTTCCGATGTTTCGGCCTGGACAATCGAAGCAAGAATACTCACTTCTATAGGACTTAGTCCGATTTCCGCTGCCTTGGCTTTTCGGTTTTCATCCCAGAAATCATTGTACTCCTTATTTAACCGATCCAGCAACTTCTGACCAGAAATATTCCAGTACACCTCGTACGTATTTGGAATGAGCATGCAACGGAAAGTTTCCAGATTGAATCCATACGATGCTGCAGATTCTTCTGAAAGGAGCAGATTAAGGAAATCCGGCGGATTCAATTCGATATTCGCAGTGATTTTTTCGGCAGCCTCTTCCGGAAACCGTGCATTGGTAAAAGTAACCTCTGACAGGCACCTGATCACCTGCCCGCAGTTTTCTGATCACCGTGATGTTGTTTGAATTTGCTTCCAGAACGTATTTGCCGGGTTTCACGAGCTTATCGTAGTCCATGAATTTTGAGAGCATTCCGAAGGAAATCGGGTCGTTTACTATTTTTTCATCGTAAACAATTCGTTGCACATCCTCAAAGGTCGATCCGGTGGGGATAAACAGGTAGCGATTTTCCTGCTCTACCAAAAAATTTGGGGTGAAAATTACCTGGTAAAAATAAAAACTAAATGAAGAGAGCAGAATAGTGAATATCACCAGTGCTGCGACGAATATTTTCTTCTTGTCCATATGTAGGGCAAAAATAGCATTTTCTCCATCCACCACGTCTGCCTTGTACTTCAAATATTCTGTGGTATGTCTTTATTTTGGAGAATTAGAATTAATTTTGCCATAATCCACTTTTTTGAAATGAACGGCACGTGTTTGTTTTTTAAGCTTTATGAGAAGAATCCAGGAGCAGGGAAAGATTGATAAAATTGTCGAAATACTCCAGAATGACGGTGTAATAATCTATCCCACCGATACGGTTTATGGTATGGGATGCAGCATCGGAAGCAAAAAAGCGATTGAGCGCATCGCGAGGCTGAAAGGGATAACACCGGGCAAGGAACGATTTTCGCTTTTATTCGAAAACCTCAGCCAAATATCAGAATATGCGAGAAATATCCAGACGCCCGTTTTCAAAGTGATGAAGAAGGCGCTTCCGGGGCCTTTTACCTTTATACTTCATTCGGGTAGCCGATTACCAAAACTCCTGAATTCTTCCAAAAAGACAGTTGGTGTGCGTGTTCCTGATCACAATATCCCAAGAACCCTGGTGCGGGAATTGGGCTTACCAATAATCACCACCTCCATTCGCGATGAGGATGAAATCATCGAATATTCAACCGATCCGGAATTGATTTATGAGAAGTTTTGCAATCGGGTGGACCTGGTGATCGATGGCGGCTATGGCAATAACGTGCCATCTACTATTATCGATTGCACCGGGGGATGGATTTGAAATTTTGCGCGAGGGCCTGGGTGACGTCAATTTGATCCTGTAGGTTTTATGAATTTCCAGCGGTTGTGCGACCAAAGGTAGGAGGCGGGGTCTTTCCTGATATCACGCTCCATAAGTCGAATGAAAGTATTGGTGATCTCATTTTTTTGCAAGAGTTTAGGTGTCGAGGTGATCAATTCACATGTAATTTCATAAAATCCTCTTCGAAGCCGATGCATAGATAAATAGACCACTGATGCGTCCATACGCCTGGCCAATATTTCGGTTCCGGAGTAAAAAGCCGCATCCTGATTCATAAAAGTTGCCCAGTACTTCTTTGCACCGGAAGAGGGCCGTTGATCACCTGCCATGGCCATGATATACTTCCTTTGACCCAATTTTGCCATATCAGCCACCACTTCATTTTTTTCATGCATAATGCCGCCAAAACGGCTTCTCAATTCAAATATGAGTTTATTAACAAAGCTATTTCGTAACTTTTTATAAGCCGCATGCATTTCAAAGTGAAAATGAGTACTGAGTGCTATCCATTCCAATTCCCAGTTAGAAAAGTGAGATGTTATAAATATCATTGGTTTGCCCGCTTTCATTGCCTCTTCAACCAAATTCCCATGAATAATTACTCTTTTTCCCAGCTCTTTTTTTGAAATAGTAATCGCTTTCAACGTTTCAATACTCACATCTGCGAGGTTGCGGTAAAACTCTTTTTCGAGAGTGTGTAACTCGGGTTCACTTTTTTCAGGAAAAGAGTTTCTCAGATTTTTCATCACTAAGGTCCTACGGTATCTGATAAGGTAATAATTCACCAGATACAGAAAATCTGAAAGAATGTACAGTACGCTGAGAGGCAAGCGGGAAAGTAGCTTGATGAAAGACACGGTCGATGAGTTATAAAACCAAAATTAAAAAAAATAACTGTATCGCTAAAAAGAGAATAATTGGTGTGGGTAGAAAAAAAATAAGGGCTTTCGCCCTTAAATTAAGCAGTTAGTCTGCCAAATAGTAATATGAAGAGGAGTCCGTCGTCAGCAGAAGATCACTTCGCTTTAGTAAGCTCTTTAATCGAGCATCATCAGCGTCGCGACATTCATAGACAAGTTTTTTGTTCGCATTATAAATCTTGTACCGGTGGTTTTGTTGCTCCTCATTAAGGGGCATCGTTCCGATTCCATCATCATTGGTCAATGCTTCAGATGCAAGAACTACAATGTCCTGAGTGTCGTTATTGGTTTTCTCATCTGGATTTGTAGAAGCAATTGAGGCTGGTACTACACCCGCTAATAATAAAGCGAGAAGAAGAAGTGTTTTAGATAGTTTCATGGTTTTCCAGGTCGGTTGGTTGCAGGTGTTGAGCCAAGAGATGTGCCAAAATCTGCAACTAGCTGATTATACGGTGAATAAACCGATGGAGATGAAAAATTCCATTATTTATTTGTACTTTATCGGACACTTTATTGCTCGATAGTGCACAGCCTCTGAAAACAGATCATAAAATGACTAAAAATCCATCGCGGAATCCGATTATTTTTTCCCGCCACGGGTGTTATCTTGTCAGCCTGTCACTATTTTTGCCCACTATTTAATTGATCCTGAAAATTATGGATGTCCTACAAGTACTGCATCGAGTACCCTTATTTAGCAATCTGGATCTGAATTCCCTCGAAGGAATAACTCCATTGTTTGAAGAAGAAACCTATACAGAAAATCAGAACATACTTCGAGAAGGGCGAATTTGGCGATAGTATGTACATCATCGCCAGTGGAAAAGTCAATGTTACGAAGTTCAACAACGAGGGCAAGGAGATTTTCATCTCTAAACTTGGGGCAGGTACATATTTTGGTGAAATGGCCTTAATTGATAACCAACCACGCTCGGCTAATGTGAATACAGGTGAGGAAACGAAAGTACTTCGCCTGAGAAAAACAGCTTTCGAGCGGAGACTATTGGAAGACAAAACGCTGGCAATAAATTTCTATCGGAATTGTCTCAATGAAACACTGTATCGCATGCGCGAAACAGCAACCAACCTCACCTCTTCCAAGACGGTACTTGACCAGAAGAGCAACCGGCTTGATAAACTCAACGCGGACCTTTCTGATGCGAAGTTGATCCAGGATCTGCTGATTAGCAGCAATCAGCTCAATGCTTCCTGCTTCCAGAAATATGGAATAAAGCAGACCCATATCTATAAACCCTATCTTGAAGTTGGCGGCGATTTTCTAAATCTGACCAGCTATTCAGAAGATAAAATCGGATTTATCATCGCTGATGTGATGGGCCATGGGATTTCTGCAGCTTTGGCAACCGGAGTCCTGCGCAGCGGTTTTGCCATATTTTCAAAGGAAATTGGCCTCAATCCCATTGAACTTATGAGTCGCCTGAATGAGCATGTGTACGATATTTTCACATCGCTATTCGCTACGGCCTACTACATGATCATTGATATGGGAATGTCCACGCTAAAATTATGTAAAGGCGGGCACATGCATCCGCTGGTTTGGAAGGCTTCCGAAAACCGCATTTTACCCATAGATCTGCCGGGGCCTGGTTTGGGCATTATCCGAAAAGCGAGGTTTCAGGAGTTGACTGTCCAGGTGGAGCGCGGCGATAAAGTACTGTTTTTTACTGATGGCATACTCGAACAACGCAATCTAAAAGGAGAAATGTTTTCCGGCGAACGGTTGGAGCAAATCTATACGCAATTGTGCCAGTCGCAAAATGAAGATATCATCCAATCGATTTATGGCAATTTCACGGAATTTTGCGAAAACCGGGATTTGCAGGATGATGTCACCTTGTTCTTACTCGAATTCTAATCGGAAGGACATCCTAAAAAATGGCTTTGACATCGAATTGACTTTGCTATTTCGTCTAATAGCCATCATAATCAGATTATATTTGCGGAATTATAAATACAACATCTTTGTCGCACGCACCGAAAGATAGCAACCACATCAACATCCGGAACAAAAAAGCCGGATTTGAATATCATTTTATTGACACCTACATAGCAGGTATTGTGCTTCAGGGTTCGGAAATAAAATCCATCCGCGAAGGCAAAATAAATTTACAAGGTTCCTATTGTTTGGTACGCCATGAAGAAATCTTTGCTATTGATCTTCATATTTCGCCCTATGAACAGGCTTCATACCTGAATCACGAGCCGAAAAGGGAGCGCAAGCTTTTACTTACGAAAAAGGAGATCAGAAAACTGTTTGCTAAAAGCCAGGAAAAAGGACTTACAATCGTCCCGGTGCGGCTCTTCCTGAATAATAAGGGCCGCGCTAAACTGGAAATCGCACTTGCAAAAGGAAAAAAAATCCACGATAAGCGGGAGGATATCAGAGAAAAGGATTTGAAACGGGAATCGGATAGAATTGATTATTAAATGGAACTCAACCAAAAAGGTATTTGCAGGCTGGCCATTGTGCCACTAAGATCCGAACCATCTGATCGCGCTGAAATGGCAACGCAGCTATTATTTGGTGACCACTACAGTGTCACTGAACTTTCTACAGATCATAAGTGGGCCAGGGTAGTCGTAGCCTATGATGGTTATGAGGGCTGGATCGATCTGAAACAACATACGCCCATTAGCCATGAATACTTCGATCACCTCAATAATACCGAATTTAAGATTTGCATCGATACCAGCTCTACGGTATTGTACAAGAAGCAAATGATTCAGATTGTGCTAGGGAGTATTTTACCAATAGCCAGCATTGAGCTTTTTGAGGTCAGCAGACAATTCGCTTTCAATGGCTCCTCTAAAAATATGGGCGAAAAGCAGGGATTTGATTTCCTAAAGCAAATGGTCGTCAAATTCATGAATGCACCTTATTTGTGGGGTGGTAAGACACCTTTTGGCACCGATTGTTCCGGATTCACACAACAGTTATTCAAGATTTGTGGTTATCGCTTAAAGCGTGATGCCTGGCAGCAATACGGTCAGGGAATGCCGATAGAATCCATGAATGATGCTTTACCAGGAGATCTGGCTTTTTTCCATAATGAGAATGGTAAAATTTCCCATGTGGGCGTACTTATGGAAGATCAGGATTTTATTCATGCCTCAGGATTTGTTCGCAGGGATAAACTTGATAGCAAGGGAATATTCAATGAAGAATTGGCAATTTATACACACCAGTTAGCGGGGATAAGACGTATATTGAAAACATGAACTTAAAAGCGCTCGTACTCAATCTCGATTACACACCCATTACGGTGTGTACGGTACAGCGCGCCTTTCTGCTGGTTTATATGAAAAAAGCGGAATTGATCAAAGCCAATGAAACAACCGCCCTGCATACCGTAGATACAAAGTATCCAATGCCTTCCGTAATAAAATTGGGGCGATATATTACTATGCCCTATAAAGGGGTAGTTCTATCCAGAGAAAATGTCTTCAAAAGAGACGGCTATCAATGCCAGTATTGCGGTACCCATAAGGATCTTACCCTTGATCACATCATACCAAAAGCCCGTGGTGGCGAATCTAACTGGTACAACCTGATTACTGCCTGCAAAAAATGCAATTCAAATAAAGGCAATTTTACTCCTGAAGAAGCAGGAATGAAGTTGTCGATGCGACCCTACAAGCCATCGTACATTACCTATCTACGCGATCTGTCAGGGGTGAATTATGATGATTGGAAGCAATTTCTCCATAGTGACTGCGAATACCAAAGTGGCTTAGCTGTCTTCCAGCCGCTTTTTGAGTTGGGAAAAGACATAGAACATTTCTACAGCAATACGTCGACAGGTTTCGTCATATTTGGCCGACTCCACCACAGCGCCCTGGTATCCTGACGGATCTTCATAGTCCAGGAACAGACGGTTGTATGTCCCCCTGATGTCATTGATATTCATATCGGCATTTTTATCCAGAACAACAGCCATATAGTTGTTGGAAGGATTGCGCGAATGATCCAGTTTTTTGGGAAAGGAAACAAGGGGATCAAGATTGTAGGAATACTTAATGCGATATTGATCCATGCCACTGGAAGTAGATTTGTACACAATGAACCCGGCCTTTTCCAGGCTGATGATGGTGTTTTCAGTAATTTTTTCAGGTTTTAGTCCGCCGGAATAAGCCTGGAAATTTTTAAATCCAAAGTAGTATGCCGCAGCTTTGGACCAGGCGGAGGCCATTTGGCCAATAGATGCTTCGCTGGTGCTGATGAATAACACTTGCCCGGAACTGTTTCCTGAATATTGATCGGCCAGAAAGTAGACGATTTCGTTCAGTCTATATCGTCGCTCTTCGGGAATATTCCTGAGTTCCCTGGGAAATTCACGGATATATTCATTGAGGATTGGGTATAGTTTATTAAAGGAGTTGGTGGAATCCTCCTCCAGTGTGTGCACCCAAAAAAACGATGAAATTCCAATAAATAGCTTGATCAGGTGCATGTTTAATGATTGTTTAAGTTACCCTTCTTCGCCAGTTGCTTATTGACGGCCTTTCATTTTTCAAAGAAAATTCAGGTTCATCAACCAGTTTCGCAGCGATAATCGCGGCGACTAAGGCCACATCATCTTCGACGTGTGAATTTAATATTTCCGGCAATTTTTGCGATATAAAAGTTGTATCAAAATTTCCCTTTCCGGAAATCCGGATCTTCCATGACAAACCTTCCAAATTGCAGCGTGTTCTGAACCCCTTCAATTCTGAATTCATTGATTGCCCGATGCATTCGTGCAATGGCATCTGGACGCGTAGCGCCATGGCAAATGAGTTTGGCGATCAGCGGATCATATTCAACCGGTATTTCCATGCCTTCTTCATAGCCAGAATCAACGCGGATGCCCGGACCGTCCGGGAAGCGCAGTTTTTGCAGTTTACCTATATCCGGTAAAAATCCATTGGCTGGATCTTCTGCATAAACGCGCAGTTCAATAGCATGTCCATGGATTTTAAGTGATTTCTGGGTAATGGGAAGCGTATGACCTTCTGCGATCTTAATCTGAAGTTTAACCAGATCGACTCCGCAGATTAATTCAGTGACAGGATGCTCAACCTGGAGGCGTGTATTCATTTCCAAAAAGAAAAATTGCATCTGTTCGTCCAGGACAAATTCAATGGTACCGGCATTTTTGTAATTGCACGCACGGGCAAGATTCACCGCACATTCGCCCATTTCAGATCTCAACTCGTCCGTAAGAATGATGGACGGCGCCTCTTCAACAACTTTTTGATGTCGGCGCTGAATAGAACATTCCCTTTCAAAAAGGTGTATAGTGTTCCCCTTTTCATCGGCGAGAATCTGTATTTCGATATGCCGTGGCCGTACAATATATTTTTCTATGAAAAGCTGTCCGTCACGAAATGCATCCTGCGCCTCACGATGTGCCATAGCCAACGAATCCGCCAAAAGCGTTGGGTCAGAGACCAGTCGCATACCACGTCCGCCACCACCCGCGCGAGCCTTTATCAGCACTGGAAATCCAATCTCTTTTTCTATCCTGTTTGCGATCGCTACAGTGTCATCTGTATCGACGAGGAAGCCGGGAATAATAGGAACACCCGCTGATGCCGCCAGCTTTTTAGCCGCTACTTTATCGCCCATCAAAGCAATAGCCTGGTGTGAAGGCCCTATATAGTTAATTCCGGCGTTTTCTACAGCCTGGGCAAAAGCGGCATTTTCTGACAGAAATCCATAACCCGGATGTATGGCATCTGCATCCACTTGTTTGGCAATGTCTATGATCTGATCAATGTCCAGGTAGGGCTCCATGTCCTGGAATTTCAGCGACATACATTCATCAGCCATGCGTACATGAAGGGCGTACTTGTCGGGTTCTGAATAAATTGCCACTGTACCTATACCAAGTTCCCGTGCAGCGCGAATTATCCTAATGGCTATTTCGCCCCGGTTGGCGATGAGTATCTTCTTTATGGATCGCAGTTTTAGGTTCATGAAAATCACTATGTTGTGCTATTTCAAAGCGCCTGCCCGCCTTTGTTTTTTAATATACAACCTATCATTGAATCATCGAGCCACTTGCACGATCTTTTTATTTCTTTCCTGTTCAATGTGGAATTTCAAGAGATATCAGGACATCCTGATTGCGAAAACACCAGTAAGTTTTCATAGGCTCAGCCAGGCGAATATTAAGGAATCGTTTTTGCCTCTCATTATATATTAGTACTACCTTTGCGGCATCAATCAGTTGATATACATTTTAAATTTTTAAACGTGGATATTTTTGAAAAACTAGACATTAGCAGGACCCCATTAGGAAGGTTTGCTGACGAAGATGAGGGTAGGTTCAACCGCCAGAATGATGGATATTTTATGTTTCCCAAGCTCACCGGAGATATTGGACCGAGAATGCAATTCAGGGGAAAAACCGTGTTGAATTGGAGCCTGAACAACTACCTGGGATTGGCCAACCACCCGGAAGTACGCAAAGCAGATGCTGACTCGTGCGCAGAATGGGGACTTGCTTACCCAATGGGTGCGAGAATTATGTCTGGTAATACCAGCTATCATGAGGAATTTGAAAATCAACTGGCCCAGTTTGTAAGTAAGGAAGCGGGCTTGTTATTGAATTTTGGATATATGGGGATTGTTTCCATCATCGATACCATGGTTGATCGCAAGGATGTGATAGTTTACGACGCAGAATCGCATGCTTGTATCATCGATGGACTTCGTATGCATATCGGCAAGCGCTTTGTTTATCCGCACAACGATATGGAGAGTCTTAACAAGCAATTGCAGCGTGCCGAAAAGATAATCAAGGAAACCGGTGGTGGAATCCTTGTAATTTCTGAAGGTGTGTTCGGAATGTCAGGTAATCTGGGCAACCTGAAAGGTATTGTTGAACTTAAAAGAAATATAAATTCCGATTGCTCATCGATGATGCACACGGATTCGGAACCATGGGAGCGACAGGCGCCGGAACAGGCGAACACTTTGGTGTTCAGGATGAGATCGACGTGTACTTCGCTACTTTTGCCAAATCAATGGCAAGTATCGGCGCTTTCGTTGCGGGTAATAAAAAAGTTATCCGCTATTTCAAATACAACCTGCGCTCGCAACTGTTTGCCAAATCACTCCCCATACCACTGGTCATCGGGGGTATGAAGCGCCTTGAATTGTTGCGTACAAAGCCGGAGCTCAAAGGAAATCTTTGGAAAATCGTAAATGCGTTGCAATCAGGTCTCAGGGAAAAAGGGTATAACATTGGCACAACTCAATCACCGGTAACTCCTGTATTCCTGAATGGAACAGAATATGAAGCCGGAAATCTGATCCTTGACTTCAGGGAGAAATTCAATATCTTCTGCTCCATGGTCATATTCCCGATGGTGCCAAAAAATATCATCATGTTGCGTATTATTCCAACAGCAGCTCACACACTTGAAGACGTGAAGGAAACAATTGCAGCGTTCGATGCAGTAAGCAAAAAACTCAAGGCGGGAGAGTATCGTCTGGAAGGAATTACGGACATTTCAAAGCTGTAAAAACTTAAAAAAAAGGGGCTAATGATAGTTTTAAGAACAATTTAGCTATATTGCCCATAGGAAAACCTAAACTCGTATTAACAAAACCGTAAAATTTAAAAGATGAAAAGATTTGATCAAATCAGAGATTTAGTAATGTCATTGGAAGGCGATTTCGTAAAATTCTATGACAAAGGAAATCAGGCAGCTGGAACACGTGTACGTAAAGGCATGCAGGAACTTAAAAACCTTGCCCAGGAGATCAGGATTGAGGTACAAGGCCAGAAAAACGGATAATAATTATCCAAAAGGAAAATTAAAAAGGAGCCATCGAGCTCCTTTTTAATTTTAAAGACTTTGCCAAGGCATTACATCAAAGACGCTATGGTCTTTTTTAGGTCTTCAGAAGCCGCAACAAGCGGAAGCCTTACGTAGTTTTCACAAATATTCATTTGGTGCAGCACTTCCTTAATTCCCACGGGACTTGCTTCAGCATACATATGAGGATTGATGTGGCTTAACTGAAAGGTCAGATTTCTGGCTGTTTCATAGTCGCCTTTTAATGCCGCCCTGACTATGGAAGACATTTCATTTGGGAAGGCGTTGGCCAATACGGATATAACGCCAATGGCGCCGAGCGATATCATGGGCGCTGTACACATGTCGTCACCTGAAATAACCAGGAAGTCATCGGACACTCCTGCAAAGATGTCAACGATTTGACCGAAATCCCCGGATGCTTCTTTAATACCTGCTATATTAGGATGCTTTGACAATTCAATGGTTGTGTCGGCTGACATATTGCTTCCCGTACGCTTTGGCACGTTGTACATAATCACCGGCACAGGGCAGGCATCAGCTACAGCAATATAGTGGGCGATGATCCCTTTCTGACTTGGACGGTTGTAGTACGGACTCACACTCAACAAAGCTGCTGTCCCGCTCCAGTCCATCTCCTGCACGTGTTCCACGATATCGGCGGTGTCATAGCCACCGGTGCCATATACTATTGGCAGGTTTTTAGGATTATGTTCTTTTACATACTTAAGAAGCGCCCTTTTTTCAGCCTTGTTGGTAGTTGCAGATTCTCCTGTGGTGCCATTGACTACGAAGTAATCGATTCCGCCATCGCTGTTGAGTTTGAGCAATTTTTTCAGTGCCTTATAATCAATTTGCAATTTTTCATCAAATGGCGTAACGAGCGCCACGCCTGTTCCTCTCAATAATTCACGCATAAAAACTTGTTATAATACTTTAGTGTAATGATATATCTGATCGATGAGATAGTTGATTTTCTTGTCGTTATCGACTTTCACCATCATCTCATAAAGTTCCTCGTGGTTTTCAAAATACCTGCCGATGCGGCAACGCGCTTTGCACGAAGCCAGTACAAGATCACAATGTATATTTGATTCCATATCCAGATGTAGTACAAAATCATAGTGGGCTTTCAGTATTTCCAGAATCTGTTTTTTTTCAATCTTACCGAAATAGGAAAAGTCCAACACGGTAATCCGCTCCATACCTTCATCGAGATGAACGTCTGGTTTGTCTTCATTCTTTTCGACGAAATAAAGACAGTTAACTTCTTTTCCTTCGCGCTCGAGTTTATTCTGAAGGGCTTTGACAAGGACTATTTTTTGATTGCCTTGGGAGGTAAAAAACAACAGCACTTTTTTGGATTCTTCAAAACGCAGACTTTGTCCACCGTAAAGATGGTTTTTCACAGCTTTCCTTAAGCCAATAGGTAATGTGTATTTGCGTAAAAAATCCATTATTGTCCGATCATATCAAAAAAGTCGCTTTCAGAAATTATCCTGATATTTAAGTTTTCCGCTTTTTCCTTTTTTGATGGTCCCATGTTTTCACCTGCTACGAGAAAATCCAGTTTTGCAGAAATCGATGAAAGCACTTTCCCTCCCTGTTTTTTGATGAGATCAGCCAATGCCTCACGGCTAATCCTGCTAAAAACGCCTGAAATTACGAATGTTTTTCCATCGAGAATACCGTTACCATCAATTTCTTCATGCTTTTCTACTTCCGTTTTCAATCCGTAAGCGATAAGACGGTCGATTAGCTCCTTATTTTTCGCGACGGCGAAATATTGAACCACACTTTCAGCAATCCGTTCGCCGATTTCCGGCACGGACGTCAATTCCTCATAGGATGCATGGCACAAGCCGCTCCATCGTGCCAAAATGCCCGGCGAGTTTTTCGGCTACTGTGGAGCCGGCATACCGTATGCCCAGGCCAAAAAGCAATCTGTCAAAAGGCCTCGACTTAGAAAGCTGTATGGCCTCATATATATTTCTGGCTGATTTTTCCTGAAGGCTGCGAACCGAATAATCACCTTTTTTCTCATTGAAAATTTTGAATTCCAAACCGTGTAAGTCCTCAAATCTTAGTGAATACAAGTCAGAAAAATCTTTGATTTTCCCATGATCGAGCAACCCGCGGATGGTCTCCGGGCCAAGGTTTTCAATGTTCATGGCTTTTCGCTGGATGAAATGTTCAATGCGACCCTGGACCTGGGGTGGACAAGTTTCCTCGTTGGGGCAATAGTGAACGGCTTCACCTTCTTTTCTGACCAGGGCAGTGCCACACTCCGGGCAGTGACTGATATATTGGAATTCTTCCAGCGCCAATGGTCGGTCGGTCATCGACACTCCGGTAACCTTGGGAATGATCTCGCCACCTTTTTCTACGAAGACGCTATCGCCAACACGAAGCCCAAGGCGGGCAATCTCATTGGCATTGTGTAGCGAGGCGCGCTTCACGGTAGTGCCGGCAAGGAGCACAGGTTTCAATTCAGCGACCGGGGTAATGGCTCCCGTGCGACCCACCTGATAAGTAATCCCGAGCAACATGGTTTTTGCACTTTGCGGTTTATACTTAAAGGCGATAGCCCAGCGTGGACTTTTAGCCGTGAAGCCGAGCTGCTGCTGTTGGCTGATACTATTCACTTTAATGACAATTCCGTCGGTATCCAGCGGGAGATGTAATCGTTTGTTTTCCCATTCATTGATATAAGCCATTACCTGGTTTATATCGGTGCATTTACGAAAGGTGGGAGAGATATTGAATCCTGCCTGCGTTAAGAGGGCGATAGCGGCTTCATGGGTTTTTACCACTTCTTCATCGGATTGAAAGTAGTACAGGTAGCATTCCAGATTTCTGGAAGCCACAACGGCAGAATCCTGCATTTTCAGTGTGCCGGAGGCCGCGTTTCTGGGATTGGCTAGTTTTGCTTCACCACGCTCTTCTTTATCCTGGTTGATCTGATTGAACGTTTCCCTGGACATAAACACTTCGCCCCGAACCTCAAATTGTCGAGGTAATCCGGTTTTGTTTTTAATTTTCAAAGGAATGGAGCGTATGGTTTTAGCATTGGTCGTAATGTCATCACCGCGCACTCCATCGCCGCGAGTGACCGCCCGCACGAGAATTCCATCTTCATACCAAAGACTGATAGCCACCCCATCAAATTTTAATTCGCAGAAATACTCATAGGTTTGTCCTTCCAATCCTTTAGCCACACGCTTATCAAAATCCAGAAGTTCCTGTTCGGAATAGGTGTTGGAAAGCGACAACATGGCATTTTTATGCTCTACCGTTTCGAAGGATTTTGTAATGGTTCCCCCGATTCTTTTTGTAGGAGACCAGGGAAAAGCAAATTCAGGAAAGGATTTTTCCAATTCGTCGAGGCTAAGCAGTAGCTGGTCAAATTCATAATCGGTGATTTCAGACACGCTATCCTGGTAATAGCGCTGATTGTAGTACTCAATCTTTTCTATGAGGGTTTCAATCGCTGACCTTGCTTCTTCCTGAGTCATGAGTTTGTCCATATTGAACAAATCTATGAAATGTGTCTAAAAGTTCAACCGATATACAGGGAGTGATGGGTTGAACATTTTTTGATTCATCCAAATACGTGATTTATCCATAGAATTACACCCTGACATGGACCACATTATTTACATTGGGCCAGACCTAACATTTCATGGCACAATAAATACGGACACCTTATTCCATGTAATGGGTCAAAGAGGTAAATTATGCTCGCAAATCACCATGCTGCTTTTTTAATTGATGAAAATATCCATAAAGAAATTCAGAACCTTAATATTGATCGTCGGTATCAGTGTGGCGGCACTCATTATTGGTTCAGCCATTCTATCGTGGCATGGTATCAGGACACGATTGTCCAATCAATTGTTTCCAGGTTCAATGAAGACTTCAGGGGTGCGCTCATCATAGAGGACACCGATATTTCGCCGTTTTCCAATTTCCCGTATATCTCCATCGACATCAAAAATGTCCAGGTTTTTGAGGATAAAGCCGATATGTTCGCGCCGATCCTTGACGTGTCCAACACCTATCTGGGGCTGAATTTCTGGGCATTGCTGAAAGGTGATTTTAAAGTGAATATGCTCGGATTGAGAACGGTAACTTTGATATCCGGCGCTATGAAGACGGTTCGCTGAACCTGATAAATGCGCTATCTGGAAGTGAAAATATGCAGGAGTTGAAGGAAACCTATAACATCGATCTGCGCCGCATTGAACTATCGAACCTCGACATCATTAAATACGACGAAGCTTCACGTTATCATGTGGAAACCTATGTGGAAAATGCGACTTCCAGGTTCAGCAATTCGGAGGAATTATTAATGATAGCGCTCGACAGCCGGTTTTTGCTCAACGTCATCGTCGATGGCGATAGCACGATGCTTACACATAAACAATTCAGCGCTGTTACCGAACTGGATTACGACAAGAAATCCGGCGTACTGTCGATTATGCCGACCGCCATTGAAATGAAAAATGCCGTTTTCCACATCGAAGGATCAGTAGATGTGAACGACGAATTTGACATGGACCTGAAAATTCACGGCGATAACCCCAACTTCAACCTGCTCATTGCTATGGCGCCAAGGGAGATTATTCCAGCGCTGGAACAATACGAAAATGCCGGACGAATCTATTTTGATGCTTCTGTAAAAGGCAAAACACTTGGCGATAACAAGCCTGCCATCGAGGCCGTTTTCGGATGCGATAGTGCATATTTCCGAAATCCAGAATCAAAAGCGCAACTGGAACAGATCGGCTTCAATGGGCGCTTTACCAACGGTGAAAAGCATGATTTGTCCACCATGGAGTTTGTGCTCGAAAACGTGAAAGCCAAGCCTGAAGCCGGCATATTCAATGCCAGTCTTTATGTGCGCAATTTTGAAACACCGGAAATCGATCTGACGGTGAGTTCTCTGTTCGACCTGAATTTTTTATCAAAATTTCTCAACGTTACCAGCGTGCAAAATCTCGATGGCGATGTATCGCTCCAGATGAAATTCAAGGACATCATCGACCTGCGAAATCCGGAGCGAAGTTTTGAGGAGTTCAATAAGTCATATTTCTCTGAATTGGATGTAAAAAACCTGTCGTTTAACTTGCCAGACTATCACCTCAAATTCGACAGCATCGATATGCGCGCTACCATGGATGGAAATCATGCCAATATCGATGTCTTTTTTATCAACATTGGAAACAGCGACATTACTATCCGCGGTGAGATCGACGACCTTCCGGCTATCATTCACCAGTCTGAAAAACCGCGTAACCGCTGATTTATTTATATACGCGTCACTTCTGGATATCAGGGAGCTTACTTCCAACGATACCCTCAAATCCCCAGCGATTGACGAAAGTATCGAGAATATGCGACTGGAGCTGGCTTTTACTACAACACCCAGGTCCTTGATCGATTTTGAGAATCTGCCGGAAGGTGATTTCTTCATCAAGAATTTTTATGGGAAATTCAGGAATTATGCTCACACGTTCCGGAAATTCAATGCGCACGTCATCGTCGGTGAGGAGGACCTGGACATCCTCGAGTTCAATGGCGGTATCGATGACAATGCGTTTGAATACTTGGGAAAAATATACAATTATCCCATGCTCCTGGCAGATACAATAAGAGGCGATATGGATATAGATTTCGGAATAAAATCACCGCTCATCAAGCTCAATGACCTTTTTGCATACGGCACAGAAAATTATATACCACCCGACTACCGGAATGAAGAGATTAGCGACATTGAAATATTTGGCAACGCCACCCTCACCTTTCAGGACAGCCTGATTTCAACAAAAATGTATTTCGACCAATTGAGTGCGGGTCTCAAACTACATGAAATGAACCTGGATGATTTTCATGGAAAGATACGGTTGTTGCCCGACGTGTTTGTCCTTGACGGAATGACTGGAAGCATAGGAAACACCACATTTACTTCGACGATGGACTACTATCTTGGAGAGAATGATTCTATCCGTAAGGCCACAAATCAAATCATTTTGAATGCTGAATTGGTCGATTTCGATCAATTGTCAAATTACAGTTATTCTACTTCATCTACGAAAGTTGCCGAAGACAGCTTATTCAATATATACAAGATACCCTTTACCGACCTGCAATTTGCGGTTAACATCGGCAAGTTGACCTACCACAAACACCAGATTGATAGTGTGAATGCTGTTATTCGAATTCAAAAGAATCATTTCCTTTTCATAGATACACTGGAATTTTACAGTGCCGGTGGACATGTTGACCTCAAGGGGTACTTTGATGGTTCTGATCATGCAAAAATCAATTTTTATCCAGACATGCGCCTCGATAGCATCAACCTCGAAGAAGCGCTGTTCCGGTTTGACAACTTCGACCAGGAATTTTTAGTTTCAGAAAATCTAAAGGGCAGTCTGTCCGGAACCATCACCGGGAGGGTTCGCATGCAGGCGGATATGATGGCCCAGATCGATGATTCAGAGCTTTATCTGGATGTGACCATCGTCAATGGGCGACTGAATAATTATAAGCCGATGGAGTCGCTTTCAGAGTATTTCAAAAATAAGAACCTGGCCAGCATCCTCTTCGATACCCTAACCAATCGCTTCGAGGTGAGAAATGGAGCCATCATTATTCCGGCCATGACGATCAATTCCTCGCTTGGCACCCTGGATATTTCCGGCACCCAACAGATGGATTATGAAATGGAATATTTTCTCCGGCTGCCCATGAAATTAGTGACGCAGGCTTCGTGGCAAAAACTTTTCGGACGAAAGGACAGCATGCCGGACAGCACACATCTAGATGCCGTTCAGTACAAAAATTCTGACAAGAAAGTCTGGTATGTGAATCTGAAACTCGAAGGTACGCCGGAGAATTACCGTGTGAGTCTCGGGAGGAAGACCAAAGGAAAAGGCTAAATGATTACCTGTGCCTGAAATAAATCGAATTGTCCCGC
This sequence comes from Cyclobacteriaceae bacterium, assembly GCA_034523095.1. GTDB lineage: Bacteria > Bacteroidota > Bacteroidia > Cytophagales > Cyclobacteriaceae > JAAUQL01. Next base: position 42,911 of record JAXHKU010000016.1, read on the forward strand.
TTTTTCGAAGCTTTTTGGTGAGTTATATTGGTACGCGCTGGTAAATTAGTAGTACAATCATAGTGTATTCATTATGTTGAATGGAATTCTTCAATAAATACTCAGAAAGCGTTGCGTACTTTATACTTTTATAGTTAATAAAAACCTGAATAAGATGGAAATGAGCAGCAGGAGGGATTTTTGCAAAACAACCTCCAAATTGGCAGTAGGAGCCGGATTAGTTTCAATGATACCTTTTACCTCCAGTTGTTCTACCAACAACAAAATTGTTTTCGGAGCTATCGGCCTCAGAAATATGGGCGCCAGTAACTTTCAGTCTTTTCTGAAAAATCCAAAGGTGGAGTGTGGTGCCATTTGTGATATCGATGATGAAATACTTCGGGAGCGAGGTGCGGAAATCGAAAAAATCCATGAAGAGAAAATCGCGAAAGGCGAGAAGATTACCCAAAAAAAACCTGAGGTTTATAAGGATTACCGAAAGCTGCTTGAAAATAAGAATATCGATGCGGTAATTATCGCCACACCCGATCATTGGCACTGTCTTCAGATGGTTCACGCCTGTGAAGCAGGTAAACACGTGTATGTGGAGAAGCCAATGGCCAATTCCATCGGCGAAGTGCTTATTATGGAAAAAGCAGCCAATCGATATAAGCGAGTAGTTACGGTAGGGCAATGGCAGCGAAGTGGCAAACATTGGCTCGATGCGGCAAAATTTGTACAATCCGGAGCGCTGGGAAAAATCAGCAGGGTAAAAGCATGGGCCTATACTTCAAAAACCTCATTGCCAATAGTGCCTGACTCAGCAGTTCCTGCCGGGGTCGATTATGACATGTGGCAGGGGCCGGCACCACGAAAACCATTTAACCAGAACAGATTTCACTATAATTTCCGGTATTACTGGGACTACGCCGGTGGCCTTATGGCGGACTGGGGCGTTCATATGCTCGATTTTGCACTTTATGGTATGAACGTCAACAGACCAAAGTCAATCATGGCATTGGGTGGACATTTTGCCTACCAGGATGCTCGCGAGACACCCGATACCCTCAATGTGATTTATGATTATGGTGATTTTTCCATTACCTGGGAACACTCCGTATGTCTCGGTAACGGAAACAATGGCATGGGCCACGGTGTGATTTTCCAGGGAAACAACGGATCGTTATTAGTCAGCCGTGGAGGCTGGCAGGTGATTCCTGAGAAGGAGATGAGAGAAAGCGAACGGGTGGATAAAATGCCCGAAATGCCATGGTCTAAAGGAGAACAAAGCCTCGATGAGCATGTTGTAAACTTCCTTGATGTGATTCGTAATGGGGGCAAAACAAATTGTCCGGTGGAAGTTGGCAAGCAGGTGGCTATGGTTTCCCATATGGGTAATATTGCACATCGCATCGGTGAACGGTTGGTTTGGGATGATGAGGCCAACAGATTTTCCAATTCAGAAAAAGCCAATGAGCTGCTGATACCTGAATACAGCGATCCCTGGAAACTGCCGAATATTTAATTTTTTCACTGCTTCAGTTGTATTCATTCTCCGGGAGTTATAGACTCACCTTTAAATCCTTGTTGGCCGATTGAACATTAGCCATTCAATAGTTGTTTTAATTACATAGAGGATAAAGCATTAAGTAATTGCAATTCACAAATCATGGAAAACACAAATAAAATAGGACTCAGTGTCCAAAAAAGTAAAGACCTGGCAGGGCAACTGAGCGATCTGTTGGCGAACTATTCGGTATTTTATCAAAATACCAGGGGGTATCATTGGAATATCACCGGTGAAAAATTCTTTGAGCTCCACCTCAAATTTGAGGAGTTATACAATGACCTGTTTATAAAAATCGATGAGGTTGCTGAGCGTATTCTCACCCTCGGTTACAATCCGGCACACAAATTCACGGATTATCTGAAGACCTCCGAAATAAAGGAAAGTAGTGAAGTTTCAGATGGCCTCAAGGCTGTTCAACAAATCCTTGATGCTTTCAAGATTTTGCTGCAAAAGCAGCGAGTGATACTGGAAGTGTCTGCTGAAATAAATGATGAGGGGACCAATGCACTCATGAGCGACTATATTCGAGCGCAGGAAAAACTGGTTTGGATGTACTCGGCATTTATGAAAAGATAAATCGATTAATTGCCCAATATGAGCCCGGTCAGCCGGGTTTTTTTTGTTTTTTAGAATTACCCGCGCATTTCACTCTTTGATTAAAACCACGATGATTTCCTCTTGTCCGGATTGACTAAATCCGTTGTTAGTGCTGTTTTTGGCTTGATTGGGCAGAATAAATTGTACTTTTCGCATGATAACTTGAACAATTAGTTTATATTGCGATCTGTTGTTGTTTTGAACCACTAAACCTGAACCTTTATGAACCTCCTATCTGGGAACACGCCTATTATTCCCGCTACTGCGCACAAAGTATTTATTAAGCCTCATCCTCCCCGTACTATTCTTTCTATTGCCTTCGGAGTCGTATGGCCAAAAGAACAAAGATATCGAGCCTATCTGCGAGTGTGTAAAATATATTGGAAACGATACCTATGTTGCCTCATTCGGTTATGACAACAAAAATCCAAAGGCTGTAACAGTTTCCGTCGATAAAAGTACGGTGATATACAATTTTGGGAAGACTAAAAAGAATGCGAATAACTACTTTAAAAAGGGGCGTCAGTACAATGTATTCACCCAGGAATTCAAGTCAAAGGACAAATGCGAATGGAAACTGGTGCTGCCTAATGGGACGATAAAAATTGTAACCTCCAGTTCTAATTCCCGACATTGCCGCGACACCAACGCAGGACTTGATCCCATTTTCAATGGGACCAACGAAGGTGGTGTTATCTGGCCTGAACTATATTACCTTGCTCAGGATCCAGGCCAGGCAGGCTACATCAAATGAAGTTTTTCAGATAACTTCCGATCAGCAGGTACTTATTGAGATCATTGCTGTAAATGAAAGTGCCAGTCAGTACATTGTTGCCCATACTCCGCACTTTAGGACTATCCAATGAGATCGACAACGGATTAAACACCCTTTTAATCACCGGGTACTTTCCGATTTCAAATGTACTGCAGCTCAACAATTACGGGAACCTCATCAATTTTGTCGCGTGCCGTATATACACCCGATACTTAATGCAGGTACCGTCCTCACACAGGGTGATTCTGCCCAGGGTTCTGACGTTGTCAGAAATGGCTGGGGACTCAAAGGTGCAGGGCTTAAAATCGGTATCTTATCTGATAGCTATAATAATCTGCTCAAAGCCCAGGATGATGTGAGCACAGGAAACTTACCGGCTGATGTCATTGTTCTAAAAGACTATCCCAGTAGCGGCATATTCTTCAACCAAACTGACGAAGGACGTGCTATGGCTCAGACTCGTCCATGATATAGTACCCGAAGCTGATTTATTTTTTCATACGGGTATTATTAGTTCAGGAGATTTTGCCAGTGGAATTTTGAAACTAGGCTATGACTATAATTGCGATTTGATTGTCGATGACATCACTCACATCACAGAACCGTACTTTCAGGATGGAATTGTAGCAGATGCAGTTGACTCGGTCTATAAAAAAAATATTTACTACGCTACATCTGCCGGTAATTTCGGTAACAAATCCTACGAATCCGTCTCTTCTCCTGTTACTTTCACTATTTCCAATTACAGTTTCCTCCCAAATGACAATACGCTGAGAGCCCATAATTTCGGAGGTGGCGATATTATGCAGGGCCTGAGCCTGATGCCTGGCCGGTACCTTATCAAGTTTGAGTGGGATGAACCTTTTGCTACGCTAAAACAAGCCACTGGCGCTGTAACCAATTTTGATATATGGGTGGTGGCTGATAATAATCAATTGCTTTACAGTGGAAACAGGAATAATATTGGCGAAGATCCACAAGAGTTTATGGCATTCAGCGTGCCTGGCACCACGGCTTATCCTGTTAACATCCTCATTACAGGTGCCAATATGCCTTCAGGGAAAAGAATTAAATATACGCTATTCAGGACACCTGCGGCTGGTTTTGCATGGAACGATCAGGTCGCGGGAATTGAAGCCGGTACCATTGTCGGTCAGGCAAATGCCGTCAGGAGCTGTATCAGTTGGCGCTGTATTATTTAGTAACACACCTCCTTATGGTGTAAATCCTCCCACAATAGCTTCCTTTTCATCAAGAGGTGGCGTTCCGGTCAATGGGCAGAATCGCATGAAACCCGATTTCACGGCTCCAAATGGCGTATATACAACAGTTAATCTGGGCCCGCAAATCCAAACGGACCGGGTTATACATTCACAGGCACTTCGGCTGCTGCCCCCCACAACCTGGGAGTAGCCGCACAGGTATTAGAAGCAGGTAAAAAGTATTTTGGTGTCAATTGGACTCCAACAGACTTAAAAAACAAACTGAAAGCCGGAGCACTTGATATGGGCGTTCCGGGATATGACGTAGTGTCAGGTAATGGCTTCGTTCAGGCGAATCGTGTTCTATCCGGATTTGCAAACCCAGTACCACAGCTCAACGGAATCAGTGTTAACCAGCAGGTAGTTGCTGGTGAAGAATACACCAACATCATTCTCACTGCCGACGGAGACTATTTTACTCCGGAATCGAAAATTATAGTTCGTGATGACACGATTCAGGCAACATTTATTAGTAGTTCAGAGATTTCAGCGACGATTATTCTAAATGGTGACCCTGGAATCAGCGTCTATACACCACCCAGGAATGGAACTAATGGAAGCGATGGTGGTAGCTCCGTGGTAAGGAAAATATTTGATGTGGAAAAAATGGTGGTGACTATAAAATCAGATAACCAAACCAAGTACTACCTCGAAGAACTACCGGAATATACCTATACTGCTACCGGTTTACCGGAAGGAATTACATTGGAAAGTTTAGGGCTCACCATCGTGTATGACGCCCCGGCCACTACTATCAGCAACGTCGGCGATTGGCAAATCATCCCTTATTTTGAAACTGCTCCTGAAGCTGCTTTAACCGAATTGTATGATTTTCAATTCCCGGCCATAGAAGACCAGGGTAGGCTCACAATATTGCAGTTGGGTATTAAAATTACGCCAGAAGATATCACAGGCCTGTATTATGGCGACTCAATTCCTGCGATTCAGTCACGAATTGAAGTGACTACTCCTGGGGTAGTGATCGACCAGGCGCTCCTCGATGACGTATTACTGGAATATGAATCACTGTTTTCACCGGATGTCGATTATGCAGTTGCCAATGCATCAAGAAGCCTGGCCAATGCCTCGCGCAGCCTGGCCAATGCATCAAGAAGTCTTGCGAATGGCACCTCATGGCTGATAAGTGGAACTGCCGTAATTAATCAGTCCCGAAGCCTGGCCAATGCCGCAAGAAGTCTTGCCAATGCCTCCAGGAGCCTTGCTAACGGAAATACGGTTGTAGATATTGATACACAAATAATCGAGGCATATGAAGAAACCCCAGGAGGCACAGAACTCATACTCAACGCCGCAAGGAGCCTGGCAAATGCTTCAAGGAGTCTGGCAAATGCCCAGATATTAGCTACCGGTGATTTCAATCTGCTGACGAATGCATCGAGATCATTGGCCAACACAAGTGGCTTAATAAACGCTGAATTATTCAATGAGGAGAGTAATTCGGAGGTGGTTTTTATTTTCGATAAGGACAATACTGACCTCGATGGTGGAGCAAATCTTCCTGTCACCAATATCTACCCAATTCACCTGGTTACGGGATTAGACGTCACAAGCGATGAAGATTATAATCATTGTTGGGTATTGCCAGGGGCATACATTTCGAACGGGAATAGTGAAGGGTATCTTAATACGAGCAATTTTGATATTGATTATGGCCAGGGGATGATCGAGATTCTGCCTGCGCCATTGACCGTCATTGCAAATGATTCAACGAAAGTTTATGGCGCCGATGATCCGGCTGAATTTGCTTTTACCATTTCGGAAGATACACCACTCGTACTCGATGATATAGTTGATAGTGTATTTACCGGTAGTCTCGTAAGAGCGCCAGGTGAGGATGCATCTATCGAAGGGAGCAGTTATGCGATTTCACAAGGGACACTGAGTGCAGGACCTAATTATGATCTGACGGTTATCACTGGAGAATTTGCAATAATCCCGGCTTCCCTCTCAGTTACTGTCCTGGCGGGTCAGACGAAGGTTTATGGGCAGGACGATCCGATTCTTCAATATTCATCATCAGGCCTGGTTGGTGGAGATACCTTTACTGGAGCGCTTTCAAGAGAGGAAGGTGAAGATGTGGGTGAATATGCAGTGACAATTGGTGATTTAAGTGCCGGGTCCAATTATACTACCACATTATCCGGCGGAGGAATATTTACAATTACCCGAGCATCGCTAACAGTAACGGTAATCCCGGGACAATCCAAGGTGTATAGCGAAGACGATCCGATATTGGAATATACTTCTATTGGCTTAGTAGGTGGAAGATTCCGTTCACAGGAGCACTATCAAGAAGCAAGGTGAGGATGTGGGTGAATATGCGGTGGCGATTGGTGATTTGAGTGCCGGGTCCAATTATACTACCACATTATCCGGCGGAGGAATATTTACAATTACCCCAGCATCGCTAACAGTAACGGTAGTCCCGGGACAATCCAAGGTGTATAGCGAAGACGATCCGATATTGGAATATACTTCTATTGGCTTAGTAGGTGAAGATTCATTCACAGGAGCGCTTTCAAGAGAGCAAGGTGAGGATGTGGGTGAATATGCAGTGACGATTGGTGATTTGAGTGCCGGGTCCAATTATACTACCACATTATCCGGCGGAGGCATATTTGCAATTACCCCAGCTGCACTAACGGTTACGGTAGTCCCGGGGACAATCAAAGGTGTATGGCGAAGACGATCCGATATTGGCCTACACTACTGTTGGATTGGTTGGAGAGGATGAATTTACCGGGGCATTGAGCCGTCAACCCGGTGAAAATGTGGGTACGTATTCAATCAATATTGGAAATCTAAGCCCTGGGATCAACTACACCATGACATTTGTGCCGGCAAATCTGACCATTACCAAAGCAGCGCTAACAGTACGTGCCGATGATAAGGATTACTATATTTATTATGGTGGAAAGAACAAGTATTTTCAGTTTGATCCTCTGCCAGTCTGGACATCAACCATCACGGGTCTGACCAATGGCGATACTGAGCAAACCGTGTTTAGTTCGGCAGCTACATATAAAATCCAGCAGACCATCTTTACGGGACCAGGTACATTTTCCATCACGCCATTACCCAGGAGCATGTACTCACCACAAAACTACAACGTGACCTATGTGAAAGGCGCCTTGTACGTGAAGATCCAGCAAGACCAACGCACGCACTGCTGCCGAGGAAGAAGGCAGGGCTACCTCAAAGGATATGAATGCATTGGATGAAATGATACAATTCAATGCATATCCAAACCCGGTGTCAGGCACTTTGTTTGTGGATATGGGTGGACGATTCATCGGCGATGTAACAGTGCAACTTGTTGATATGCAGGGTAAAATCTACTATAGCCGGGTAGATTATGAATCCATCGGGAAGCCGATTGGAACTCGATATGACCGGCATGAATCGAGGTATGTACCTACTAGAAGTTGGGCATGGAAAACGAACAGAAAATTATTAAGATCATTAAACAGTAGTCGATATTCTATGGTTCTTCCGGGAGAAGAGTTTTACTAACAGTAAGAATTCTTCTCCCTTTTTATTTACATTAGTTACTTCAACGACACAATGGATGATAGACGGTTTTAAAGAATGGATTAATTATAGAATGAAAGTTCGAATATTCCTTTTTACCTTCCTGATCGTTTATTCTACTATTGTTTTCTCCACCGTTGGTCAAAATCCCAATGTTGATAGTCTAAAACTACTCATCACTACCCTTCCACAGGATTCAACAAGGGTTGATGCACTTGAATGAACTTGCAAGGAGAATTAATAACGGAATTTCCAATGCAGGCCATCAACTACTCAGAGGTTAGCCAAGAGACCTGGCCAAAGAGCTGAATTACAAAAGGGGAGTGGGTTATGCCCAGAAAAACATTGGAATGGCTTATAAAAACAGCGGTGAATCTGAGAAGGTATTTGATTACTTTGAGGAATCTCTTAGAACCTTTGAAAGTATTAAAGACACCCTTGGCATAGCCAATATGCTCAATAATCTTGGCGTTTTCTATTTTGAACAGGCTGCTTATGACAAAGCAATTGAATATTATCTCCGGTCCTTATATTTATCCGAAGCACTTGGTGATATCACGCGAATTGGAACCGCCAAAGTTAATATTGGATCAGTGTATGCAAGTTCAGGAAAACACCTGGATTTCAGCAATAGGCTATTATTGGCAGGCGTTTGACATCGTACAAGAACTTGGCGACAACGACCTCCTCGGTGTCATCACCGATAACATGGGTGATATATATCTGAAAAAAGGCCAATACGATTCGGCCCAGTATTATCTGGAAAAATCGCTCGTGGCCAATGCCAATTCCATTTATCTGTCCTTTTCACTGAACCTCCTGGGAGAGGTCATGGTAAAAGAAGGCAAATACGACGAGGCAATTAAATACCAGACTCAGGCATACGAACTGGCCAGGCAGCAGGATGCCAAACTTGAAATGGCCCAGACACTTCTGGGACTGGGCAATTCCCGTAAGGTAAAGGGAGATCTATCCAGCGCTTATGAAAATTACAAAAAGGCCGAATCGCTGGCAAATGAAATTGGCGCAAGGGCTGTTCTCAAAGATGTGTATAACGGCTTGGCCGAGACTAATAATCTTCGCGGCAATTATCGTGAAGCGTTTGAATATAAGTCTCTTTTTGCAGCGATTAAAGACACCCTTTTCAATACGGATACCAATAAAAAGATAAGGACAGTACAGTTCACCTATGAGATTGATAAAAAGCAGGGTCAAATTGATGCCATCACCAGCAAGAACAAGCTGCAAGCGCTCGAACTCCAGCAAACAAGGTTTGTGACCTATGCGGCAGTGTTTGCCGGAATAGTCTTATTGGTTTTAGCGGGAGGCATGTTTAATCGTTATAGGTTCATTCGGCGTACTAACAGAATCATTGAACAGGAGAAGAGCCGATCAGATAAACTACTTCTCAACATTCTACCGGCAGAAACAGCAGAAGAATTAAAGGAAAAAGGTTCTGCCCAGGCCCGCAGCTATAGCAACGTCACCATTTTGTTTACTGACTTTAAAGGGTTCACGGAATTATCAGCCACATTAAGTCCTCCTGCCTTGGTCAAAGAAATTCATTATTGCTATATGGCTTTTGATGAAATAATGGTAAGGCATGGTGTGGAGAAAATAAAGACCATCGGCGATGCGTACATGGCTGCCGGCGGACTCCCAAAACCCAATGATTCACATGCCGTCGATGTTACGCTGGCTGCCATTGAAATTCGGGAATTTATGGATAAGCTAATTAAGCAGCGCAAGCAAGCCGGGAAGCCCTATTTCGAAATCAGAATTGGCATCCACACCGGACCAGTCGTTGCAGGTGTTGTAGGCATCCACAAGTTTGCATATGACATATGGGGAGATGCTGTAAATATTGCTTCCAGAATGGAGTCAAATAGTCAGCCCGGGAAAATTAACATTTCTTCAGCTACCTATGAACTTATCAAAGATCGGTTCCAGTGCACTCCACGAGGAGAGATTTCTGTGAAAGGCGCTGGTGAAAAAACCATGTATTTTGTGGAACATGAAGCGGTAAACGTTTCGTCCCTGGCCTGATCGACCGAATTTGTTTCGTTGACACGATTTGACATCAGACCATCTTGGTCTTCCATTTCCCCTGCCGGAATAGCCAAATACCCATAAGCGCCATAAGTGATTCTGCAAAAACGATGGAATAAAATACGCCGTTTTCATTCATACCAAGGTTATTGGCAAGTAGGTAAGCCAATGGAAGTTCGATAACCCAGAAGGTGATGAAGTTGATGAGTGTCGGTGTGGTGGTGTCGCCGGCGCCATTGAAAGCCTGAGGCATTACCATTCCAAATCCATAGAATAGATACCCAAGGCTGATAATCCGCAGACCTTTGGATCCATGGGCGATTACCTCAGGATCATCAATGAACAATTGAATAAAGAAAGTTGGCCAGCTAAGAAAGATCACCGCGAAGAAAAGCATAACCACCATATTCAGGTAGGCGGTTTTCCATACAGCTTTTTCAGCGCGTTCAGGTTGCCGGGCGCCGAGGTTCTGGCCGACAAGGGTGGATGCAGCATTGCTCAAACCCCAGGCCGGCAGCATGGAGAAAATGATAATTCGTATGGCGATGGTATAGCCTGCCAACACATCACTGCCAAATTCGGCCATAATCCGCATCAGCCCGATCCAACTGGACGTAGCGATGATGTACTGACCAATACCGCCGAGGGACAACCTGAATAATTTCTTTATAATATCCAGATGGATTGCAAAACTCCTCAACGTGAGTTTGATGCGTGATTTCCCGGAGAACAGCAGGTAAAACTGGAATATTACTGCCAGGCCTCTGCCGGTTGTTGTAGCAATCGCGGCTCCCTGTATGCCGAGCTCAGGAAATGGGCCAAGTCCGAATATGAGGCATGGATCGAGAATTATATTGCAAATATTGGCAAACCAAAGAACCCTCATTGATATGGCTGCGTCTCCTGCACTTCGGAAGATTGCGTTGATGATGAAGAGGAGCATGATCACCACGTTGCCGGCAACCATGATTTTAGTATATGGAAAACCCATATCCACGACGGCCTGTGAAGCACCCATCATGCTGAGGAGTTCCCTGGCCATGAGCAGTCCGGGGATGGCCAGGATTAAAGCGATCGCTGCACCTACTATGATCGACTGCGACGCGGCTATGGCAGCGCCCTCGTTATTTTTTTCCCCGATCCTCCTTGCCACAACCGCCGTGGTCGCCATGCTGAATCCTATTCCAATCGCGTAAACAAGGGTCATCAGGGATTCCGTTATACCAACGGTGGCGACTGCATCGGCGCCAAGTTTGGAGACAAAATAAATATCTACCACAGCAAAGAGCGACTCCATAAGCATCTCCAGAACCATAGGTATGGAGAGCAGCATGATGGCTCTTGACAAAGATCCCTGGGTAAAATCCTGCTCAGTTCCGGCAATCGATTCCTTTATATCCTTCCACAGACGCTTTAAGGATTCACGTGACATGGAATAGGCATCATTATGGTCTTGTGAATTGTGTTGGTTGTCCATAAATTGAATCTGACGGGATTGGAACCTTGTGATAAATGGGCCGTGAAATTAATTAAAAAATCAGATTTCTATTTCGACCATTAAAGAATGGTTTATTCCCTACGGCTCAAATGGCGGCATTCCCAAATACTCTTCGGAGGAGTTCATCCTTATAGCTCCGGCCAACAGGTAGTAGTTTATCGCCGATTTGCACCTGATTGCCATCAAGGTTTTTTATCCGGGCTATTGGCACAATATACGATTTATGGATTCTGATGAATTTATCTGATGGGAGCGTTTCTTCAATCGATTTCAGGGATTGCAGCACTATGATCCGTTTTTCAGCAGTATAGTAGGAAACATACTCCTTCAATCCTTCTATGTATTTAATATCCGGGAGCGCCACCCGGTATATTTTATGATCCGCGTGGAGCATCACATATTCGGCCTGGGGATTTTGTGCATTTTCGATTGCATTTCTCCGGAGTTGCACCTGATCTATGGCTTTATTGGCAGCTTTCAAGAATCGGTCAAATGAAAAGGGCTTCAACAGATAGTCAGTCACGTCGAGATGGTATCCTTCCAGCGCGTACTCCGAATATGCCGTAGTGAAAACGATCGCGGGCTTTTCTTTTATTACTTTCAAAAACTCCACTCCGGTGAGTTCAGGCATTTGTATATCGAGGAAAAGAATATCGATGGACTGAGTTCGCATAATCTCCATGGCTTCTAAGGGATTTTTGCACAAACCGGCAACCTGAAGCGATGGGATTTTTGAAACAAACTCCTGCAAAAGGGTTCTGGCCAACAATTCATCATCGACGATAAGGCATGTAAAATGTGCTGAATTTCCAGTCATATGATTCTCCCGGTTTATTTCAATTGGATCTTTAGCGAAACCGAAAACGTCATATCCTTTTGGGTTATATCCAGCGTATGCTTGTCAGGATAAATCAATTGCAACCGCCGGCGAACATTTTCCAGACCGATGCCGGAAGTGCTGTCGGTCGATTGGCTTTTTGCCGGTAAACTATTGGCGATATAAAAATTCAGTTCGTCATTTTCTGTGGAAAGCGTCATGGAAATCCAGCTATTTTTCTGGTCCTCAATGCTGCTGTGCTTAAAACAGTTTTCAATAAATGGAATAAGTATCATGGGAGCGATAAGAAAATCGCCCTGGGCTTTTGTGAAATCAACGGTCACGTTATCCATGAACTCCACCTTAAGTTTTTGCAGGCTGATGTAATTATCGATATAGTTTAACTCCTTGGATAGCGGTACTTTTTCCGCATTGCAATCATAGATGATATAGCGGAGCATCTCCGAAAGTTTCAGAATGGTTTCTGGCGTTTTGTCCGACTTGATGATGGACAATGAGTAAATATTATTGAGTGCGTTGAAGAGAAAGTGCGGGTTGATCTGTGACCGAAGAAATTTCAGTTCCGAGTTCAGGTTTTCGCTTTTCAGATCTGACGCTTCTTTTTCGCGCCGGATAGCAATCTGTGATGTTTTAAAGGCCGTAGAAAGGAAAAAAATGGCGAGCGTCTGAGTAAGTGCATAGACGATCCGCATTTTCCGCATTGGGTTAAAAAAGTCCTTGCGCGGCACCCCGTCCGACTGGCGCATCCAATGGCGAACTTCCTCCGGTGGCGGCGGCATCACGGCACGGTATATCTGTGGCATCACGACGTCGTAAAACAGGTATAATGCAACAAAACTGGCTAAGGTGTACCCCGCATAGTGCAGGTATTTTTTCTTGATGAAAAACCGCGGGATCAGGATCTCCATGTTAAAATAGGCTATGGCCATTTGCGGGATTATCTGGAAGAGGCTGAGCTGGAGGGCGAGGTTGAAATTTTCGCGGCCACTAAATACAAACACCGAGAGCGACAGATATCCACCCCAGAAGATGAGATGGCTGAGTAGGACGTATCGGCGTTTGTTAATATTAAATGGAGATTTCATTCTCTACAAATTAGCGGTTATCTCCGGCTACAGCAAGTATTTTCAACAAATGACCGGTTTCGCACCATAAAAGGTTGATTAAGGTAAACTTGCCGGAGTGTCGGGTTGCTATGGAGGAATATATGTTCGGATTGGCTTTCTTATGATCGTTTGTCTGACGTTGAAAATGCCAAACAGTTGGCATTAAGTTTGAAAACTGAAAGTCTCTGAACTGCAAAGGTTCTATTCTATTAGGCCGCGTTGTTTTTAATTTCCTGGCCATACTTTAGTATTTCATATACAATAGGATTGGAAAGATCGAAATCTACCTCTCTAAATGGATGCGGTTCAATCCGACTATCAATTTTACGTCTGAGTCGCATAAGCTCTAATTGCATATCCATAATATTATTGTAATCCTTGAAAACCACAGCAATATCAATATCACTATTTTCATTGAAATTACCCTTTGCATAAGATCCAAAAAGTATCATCTTCGAATAGCTGAATCTTTTACTAATCGCAGAAGCATATTGTTGTGCAATATTTACAGCATCGCTTTTATCCATATCCTGGTAATTTTTATTTTTTCAATCCATTCACGGGCAAAATCTTTGGTACATAAAGAATAAAACTCCCTTTTATAATCATCATACCGGGCATTTAGATTAAAGGAGGTAATCTTATCAAGCCAATCAGAATATTGGTCAGTTAGCTCAATTTCGCTTAATTCTGCTAATCGGTATAAATTATGAAGAAATGGCGCGTGTTTTTTGTGTTTCCTAACATAATAAGCTTTAAGCAATTTTTCAGTAGAAATATGCCCTAAAAATAAGGCCCAGCCAAATGAATTTGAATCATAGAGAGTTAACATAGTTTTATAATCTTCATCAGATGTATCAACCCAGTGCTTAACTACCTTTTCTATATCGATCTGTAAATTTTCGTTATCCATAAGTTGATATACTTAACCAAATATAACTCTTTTTGATAAATGGTGCATTTAGCGGCACAAGGGGCATATCGCCTCTTATCTCTGCGACATTAGCAATGTCGAGCAGAGGGGAATTGTGGAGTAATCTCATTAGCATTCCAGTCATTTCCCGGATCATAGATCCTACCTTTCATTTTTAGTCACAAGTCTCAGACTTGCGCCATGGGGAGGGTATCTCCGGCTACAGCATACAATCTGTGAAAATACCGATTTTGTAAACCTGGCTTCCTATCATCTGCCAAAATGCATATCTGCAAAATCCATCCACGCTTTCCAGTCAAAATCCATCACATCATGACCGCCGGTTCGGATATGGTAGCCAATCGTTTTTTGAATCGGCTGATCCACTGCCGGCATTGTATCGGTTGGCAGACCATCAAGGCCATAGAGTTGGTATGCCTGCCCGGCCAGATACGCGCCCAGGAATTCACCTTTTGGATCTGCCCATAAGTCATCCTTTGCACTTGCGACATATACCGGCCGAGGGGCCACGAGTGCAATGAGCATGTGTTGATCCACGGGAAGTGCGGATTCGTTGTCATTGTATTGGTTGAAATTATCGCAGAACCAATGCGGAAATGCAGTATTGATCCGGCCAACGGTTTCACCAATTTTTCTCATGGAAAGCGCCGCGCCACCACAACCCGAATCATTGGATATGACCATCGCGAAGCGAGGATCCGACGCTCCGGCCCATAAGGAAGTCTTGCCAAGACGTGAATGCCCCATCACTGCCACCTTCCTTGCGTCTATGTCGGGGTCAGTTTCAAAATAATCCATAGCCCGGCTCAGTCCCCAGGCCCATGCGGCGACAGAGCCCCACTCATCGGGCTTGGGCTGCATCTGGCCTTTTTCATAAAATAGTTTATGAATCCCATCGCTCATATCGTTCTTATCCGGGTCGATGTCGCCATAATAAATCGTGGCAACCCCATAGCCCCTGTCGATAATCATCTCCACCGGCCAGCGGTTTTTGCTCGTTCCGCGCGATGAAGCGGTAGCCTTATTGTCCTTAATCTGCAATTTTTCATCATTATCCACCCAGCTTTCTGTGATCAGCACATTCGGATCATCCATAATCGTATGGTTTCCATCAAAATTAAGACCGGTAAAAATGGCTTTCCTGCCATCAGAGTTGGGGAGAATGATGAGTATGTCCATGGAAATTTGGCCATTTTCATTGCTGAACGTCATCCGCACCTGTTTCATTTTCGCTTTACCGTTGAGTGTCAAATTCTCCTTAAGAAGCTGTGTTTCAATATTTACACTTCCCGAAGGTACTTTACCATAAACCTGGGATTCAAAAAGAGTTAAAATCTCCGGCCTCCGTTTCAATGCCCATTCACCTGAGGTAGTTACAGGACTTCCATTGTTGCCGATGAGCAACTGTGGCAGCGTGTACGGTGGAATTTTCGATTCGTCGTAATTGGGCTGAAAATCCTGCGAAAAGACGGACAGAGTTAGCAGGAGAAGAGGTAGAAAGTAGAGCGACTTCATATTCTATGGGATTTAAGCGGTTTTTAGATAGACTCATTAAATTAGGTATTCCGCTTTTCCGAAACAATTGGCATGCTGGATATTTGGCATTTTTCCATGGATGAAACGGAGAATAAGCCGTTCATGGATAATATCTCGATTTGATTGAGAAAAACGCACCCGATTTGTTTTCTTTACGTTATTAATCCTCAGTAAAAAAAATATACAACATGAAAAAGTGGTTAATTCCCGTAGTCATCATCGTAATCATCGTATTTGCACTCTATCGCTGGGCCGTTGGCTTCAACAACAACGCAGTAGTTCTTCAGGAAGCGGCAAAAACAACATGGGCAAACGTCGAAAGTTCTTACCAGCGTCGGAATGATCTCATTGGCAATCTCGTTCAAACAGTACAGGGTGCTGCTGATTTTGAAAAAACAACGCTCACCCAGGTCATCGAAGCACGAGCCAAAGCGACACAGGTCACGGTCGATCCGACCAATATAACCCCTGAGCAAATGGCCCAGTTCCAGCAGGCACAATCAGGTGTTTCATCGGCGCTGTCACGTTTGCTTGTCACCGTAGAGCAATACCCGGATCTGAAAGCAAACCAGAACTTTCTGGAGCTGCAATCGCAATTGGAAGGGACTGAAAACCGCATTAATGTAGCCAGGGATCGGTACAACGAATCAGTTAATGGTTACAATGTTCACATCAAGAAATTCCCCGGAAGTATTCTTGCAGGCATTTTTAATTTTGATGAAATGACCCGCTTTGCCGCTGAAGAAGGTGCCGAAAAAGCGCCGGATGTAAAATTCGATTTTAAATAGTTAATGGCCGCATCAAAAGTATTCCTTTCGGCCCAGGACGAAGCTGAAATTATAGAGGCAATTCGCCAGGCGGAAACCTCTACCTCCGGGGAAATCCGTGTGCACATTGAAAGTACCACCGCCGATGATCCGATGAAGCATGCGACGAAAGTTTTTCACATGCTGGAGATGGAGAAGACGGAGGCCCGCAATGGCGTACTCATATACATCGCGACCGATTCGAAAGTTTTCGTCATCCTGGGTGACCAGGGAATCAATGAAGTGGTGCCGTCGGATTTCTGGAATAGCACCAAGGATGCTATGCAGGAGCAGTTTCGCAAAGGAGCTTTTAAAGATGGTATCGTCAAGGGAGTTGAAGTTGCCGGCGAACAACTGAAGCGATACTTCCCATGGGAAAAAGGCGATAAAAATGAATTACCGGACGACATCTCCAGGTCATAATGCATAGAATTATGTTTTCTTTTAAATACCGACTTTTTACAGCGCTTATGATTTTTGGGGTTCATGGCGTTTTTGCACAATACCAGATACCCGAAAAGCCTGACTTTCAGACAAGCGTGTATGATTATGTCGGCCTGCTCAATGACGGACAAAAGGCGGCCCTGGAAAATAAACTGATAAAATACTCCGATACGACCACCACGCAGATTGTGGTGGTCATCATCGCCACTACCAATGGTGAAGATATCAACTACCTCGGCGCCAACTGGGGAGAAAAATGGGGCATCGGACAGGAGCAGCAGGATAATGGTATTTTGATCTTGTTAGCCAAAGACGACCGCAAAATAGCGATTCAGACCGGTAAAGGAGTGGAGCATCTGCTCACCGATGCCATGAGCAAACGTATAATTGAGAATGAAATATTGCCTCAGTTTAGAAATGACGATTACTATGCCGGACTGGACTATGGAGCTGATGCGATTTTTTATGTGATGCGTGGTGAATACCAGGGTTCCAGGCCTCAGGATGAAAGTTCCCCAAATCCGAAAAGTTTCCTGCCTCTTCTCTTTATTATCTTCATTATTATCTTCATTATCAGTCGCAACAGGCGCAACAAAGGACCGCGCTCAGCAGCAGGGACTATCATGGATGCCATAATACTCAGCAGCCTCGGCAGGGGAGGCTTTGGCGGTGGGTCTTCCGGCGGAGGCTTTGGTGGTGGAGGCGGCTTCGGCGGAGGCTTTGGCGGCGGCAGTTTCGGTGGCGGTGGCGCCAGCGGCAGCTGGTGATCTGGGATTTGGCGATTTAAAGTCTATTATTTTTTCGTTGGAATTGGGTCTACATTGGAGCTAGAGGTCATGCTTTGAAGACAATGTAAACTTGATAATGCGCTAATAGACAAACACAAATTAAAACCATGACAATAGTATGAAGCGAGGAACATTTATTTTAACTGCACTCTCTCTATTTCCATTGAGTATTTTAGCCAAAATAAAAAGCAACATTCTTATGAGAACTGAAAAAGGATTTAAAGTAAATGAAGGTGATGCAAGATTTGGCGAACACTTCAAAATGAAAGGGGTTACGCTGAACACATTAGACATCAAAATCTCCGGTACTGATACTGAAAATGATTTAGCGGTATTTGAGCAAACCGGACTTACTCCAAATGGAGGACCGCCTTTGCACATCCACCCTTTTCAAGACGAGTGGTTTTATGTAATTGAAGGAGAATATCTGTTTCAAGTTGGTGACGATAAATATCCAATGAAATCGGGCGACACTATATTCCTTCCGAGAAATGTTCAACATGCTTTTATTCAACTGACCGAAAAAGGAAAGATGATAGTATCTTATTTGCCATCAGGAAAAATGGAAGCATTTTTTAAGGTTACAGATAAATGGACTTCTCCACCGACAAAAGAAGAAATCGTAAAAGTTTTTGCAGACCATGACATGAAAGTTGTTGGAGCGCCTTTGACAGTTGGCAAATGATAATTATGAAAAGATTTCTAACAAGTCTGACTGCAAACTTTGACCAACTGGCCTTTACAGCGAAAGTAGCACGAACCGCTCAGCCCAAAAGTGGCTGTTCAATAGTTAGTTTGAGACTTGGCTAAGTTGGGTTTCGTGCTATGGCGACAGTGCGACATTGAAACTCAATTAAAATAATTACTTTGCATCGTTAAAAGCGGGAATGCCGAAACCCGAAAAGAGTAGGCCCAATATTAACCTTTAAATAATGAGAAAAAAGATTTGGACGATTATTGCAATGCTTTTGGTTTGTACTTTAAGTACAACCGACACATTTGCACAAACAAAAAAGAGTGCAACAACCAAAACAACAAAAAGCGCTAAGCCCAATATCCTAGTGATTTGGGGAGATGATATTGGAACATGGAATATCAGCTACAATAACCGCGGTATGATGGGTTATCAAACGCCCAATATTGACCGAATAGCGAAAGAAGGGGTTTCGTTTACCGATTATTATGCTCAGCAAAGTTGTACGGCAGGCCGTGCTGCTTTTATTAGTGGCTCAGTGCCGGTTCGTTCCGGGATGACAAAGGTAGGATTACCCGGTGCAGCACAAGGGTGGCAAAAAACAGATGTCACCATGGCAACTGTTCTGAAAGGTCAAGGCTATGCTACGGGTCAATTTGGGAAAAACCATCAGGGCGACCGTGATGAACATTTGCCAACTATGCATGGCTTTGATGAATTTGTAGGAAGCTTGTATCACCTCAATGCGGAAGAGGAGCCTGAAAGTCGAGATTACCCCGGTGATATGAAATTGGAAAATGGAAAAACATTTAGAGAACAATTCGGGCCACGCGGTGTATTAAAGTGCAAAGCTGACGGAAAAGGCGGACAAACCATTGAGAATACCGGACCACTAACTAAGAAGAGAATGGAGACCATTGATGATGAAACGGTGGCCGCAGCAAAGGATTTTATTAAACGTCAAAATGCTGCCGGACAACCATTTTTCTGTTGGTGGAATGGAACTCGAATGCACTTTCGTACCCATGTAAAAAAAGAGCACGAAGGCATTTCCGGGCAGGATGAATATAGTGATGGAATGGTGGAACATGATATGCATGTCGGTGAATTGCTAAAGTTGATAGATGAATTGGGCTTAAGTGATAATACTGTTGTAATGTATTCAACCGATAATGGCCCGCATTACAATACCTGGCCCGATGCAGGAACAACACCATTCCGAAGCGAAAAAAATTCTAACTGGGAAGGTGCTTACCGTGTTCCTACATTTGTTCGTTGGCCGGGGCATTTCCTGCCGGTACCACATTAAACGGAATAGTTTCGCATGAAGACTGGCTGCCAACTTTTGCTGCAATCGCAGGTGATGCAGATGTAAAAGAACGCCTTCTAAAAGGCACAACTATTAACGGACGCTCTTATAAAAACTACATTGACGGGTATAATCAGCTTGACTATCTAAGTGGGAAATCAAAAGTTTCGCCCCGCAATGAATTTTGGTATGTGAATGATGATGGTCAAATTGTAGCCGCCCGTTATCAGGATTGGAAAGTTGTTTTTCTTGAAAACCGTGGTGAAGCATTTGGCGTATGGCGCGAACCCTTTACAGAATTACGCGTGCCTTTGTTATTTAATCTTCGCAGAGACCCATTTGAAAAAGCACAACACAATTCAAATACCTATAATGATTGGTTTTTGGATCGTCCATTTGTGATTGTACCCATACAAGGATTGGCGGCTAAATTTCTAATGACCATGAAGGAATATCCGCCAAGTCAATCACCGGGTTCCTTCAACCTTAGTAAAATTGAAGAACAATTGAGGAAAGCCCAGTAATTTTATCCTTAATCTAAAGCATTAAAAAAAATGAAAGACAGAAATCAAATTTCAAAAAACTTCCTTTACGTATTGCTGATTTTAGTTGCTTTTATAAGTGCAACTTCATTGGTCAATGCACAGAACAAAAAGCCCAACATCCTGATTATCTGGGGTGATGATGTGGGTATGTGGAATATAAGTACCTACCATAGAGGCATGATGGGTGGAACTACACCCAACATTGATAAAATTGCCGACAATGGGATAACTTTTATGGATCACTATGCTCAGGCTTCCTGCACCGCAGGTCGTGCATCGTTTATTACAGGTCAATATCCAATGCGCACCGGGTTAAGTTCCGTTGGATTGCCTGGAGCACCTGAAGGTATTCAGAAATCGGACCCAACTATTGCGGAATTATTGAAACCCCTGGGATACAGAACCGGTCAATTTGGAAAAAATCATTTGGGTGATAGAGATGAGTTTTTACCAACAAATCATGGCTTTGATGAATTTTACGGAATACTCTATCATTTAAATGCCGGTGAATATGTTGAGCAATCAGAATATCCTAAAGATCCTGAAATGTTAAAAAAACTAGGACTTGACAAACAGAGAGGAATCGTTCATTCATGGGCGGGTAATAAAGAGGTGGAGAATTTAGGCGATTTTGGACAGGAAGTACAACGCAATCTGGATCAGGATGTGCTTAAAGAATCAAAACGATTTATCAGAGATGCGGTAGCTAAAAACGAACCGTTTTTTGTTTGGCACAATACTACCAGAATGCATTATAGAACCAATTTATCTAAAAAATATGACGGTGTAACCGGATACGGCATTTACGCAGATGGAATGAAAGAAATGGATGACATAGTGGGTGAGTTAACAAGTTTATTGGAAGAATTGGGAGTAGCTGATAACACCATTATTATGTTTACTACAGATAATGGAGCAGCGAGCAACTCATGGCCAGATGGTGGCAACCAGCCATTCAGAGGAGAAAAAGGAGCTGGTGGCTGGGAAGGTGGTTTCAAAGTACCTTGTGTTGTACAATGGAAAAACCATATTCCGGCAGCTTATACCACAGGTGAATTTATGACCATGGAAGATTGGATGCCTACCTTATTGTCGTGGGTAGGTGGCGGAGATGTGAAATCTGAACTGCTTAAGGGTAAAAAAATAGGAACCATGAATTATAAAGTTCATTTGGATGGTTACGATCAAAGTGATATGATTTTAAACAAAGGAAAAACCAAACGTGAAGATTTCTATTATTTTACAGAAAGCAAGTTTCACGGTGTTCGTTATAAAGACTGGAAAGTATTATTTATCGATCAGGAAAAGTGGTTTAGGTCACCACAAACACCATTATCTTCACCCTATGTCATCAACTTAAAACAAGATCCATTTGAAAGAATGACAACTTCAAGAGGCTATGATGAATGGGCTGAAAACAGGAGTTGGGTTTTTGGACCTGCTGGAGCGATGGTTGCAAAATTTGTGCAAACATTTAAAGATTTTCCGCCAAGTCAGGCAAGTATGTCTCTTGAAGTTGGAAACCTTTCAGAGATGATAAAACCTGCAGATCATTAATTCAAGATATAAATATATAATAACAGGGGAGCAAATCGTTTCCCTTTTTTACAATTTAATAGAATTTATATCAATGAAATTATTAAACACAATAGCCATCATTATGCTGCTAGTGTTCACCGCTTGTGAAAACAGCCCTCAACAAAAAACTGATCAAAGTGCCACTAATAGATGTTGTAACAACTACTTGCCGACCCTCTTCCATCCTGGAATGAAGGCAATGCAAAGCAAGCAATAATCAGTTTTGTTAATGCTATTACTAAAGAGGGAGATTCTGCTTATGTTAAGCCCTCAGAAAGGATTGCAACATTTGATAATGACGGCACGCTATGGTCAGAACAACCATATTATTTTCAATTGCAATTTGCATTGGATCGGGTTAAAGAAATGGCTCCTCAACATCCGGAGTGGAAAAATAATCCTTTGTTAAATGCTGCCATAAATAATGACATCACAAAGGTATTCTCCTACGGAGAGCATGGATTACTTGAACTTGTTATGACTACACATTCCGGCATGACCACCGAAGAGTTTGCAGAAACTGTAAACAATTGGATTAACACAGCAAAGCATCCAAAAACAAATAGGCTTTATAAGAAGATGGTTTATCAGCCAATGATTGAATTACTAAGCTACTTGCGCGCAAATAATTTCAAAACATATATTGTTTCAGGCGGAGGAATAGACTTTATGCGTCCGTGGGCTGAAGAGGTTTATGGTATTCCATGCAGAACAGGTAATTGGTAGTTCAGGAAAGGTTAAATTTGAAATGAGAGAAGGAAAACCGGTTCTTGTCAAACTGCCTGAAATAAATTTTATTGACGATAAAGAAGGAAAACCAATTGGAATTCATCAGTTCATTGGAAAACGCCCAATTGCTGCTTTTGGAAACTCTGATGGTGATTTACAAATGCTGCAATACACCACAGCAGGTAGCGGAAAAAGATTTGCTTTGTATGTTCACCATACGGACTCATTGCGTGAATGGGCTTATGATCGTAATTCCTCTATCGGAAGATTGGATAAAGGATTGGACGAAGCACAGGAAAAAGGATGGACCGTAGTTGATATTGAAAAAGATTGGAATAAGATTTTTGCTGAATAATAAACTCAAGAAATTAATGCAAGTACGGACACACTAAAGTGTCTTGCCACTGATAAGTTGAAGCAGTACGAACACACAATAAGTGCTACACGACAATGCAGTGTGCATTGCTTCGAATGAAAGTTTTTTGTATAATTTCAGTCTGGGGCTTCATATGAACATTTGTGGTGAAAATCGCCACCTTCGCCAAGTCTCAAACCCTTGGTATCAATTTTAAATCAACACCCCAAATGGACAAGTTAAAAATATCTACTGCTCAGTTTGAGAATAAAAGTGGTGACAAAGATTACAACCTTTCTGTAATCGAAAAACTGTCAAAAAGGGCATCTGAAGAAGATTCGGACGTGATTGCATTTCATGAATGTTCTATTACAGGATATACTTTTGCAAGGCATCTTACAAAAGAACAAATGCTCGATTTGGCTGAGTTCATTCCGGAAGGAGAAAGTATTTTGAAACTCAAAGAAATTGCAACCAAATTTGACATTACCATATTAGCAGGGCTGTTTGAAAAAGATAAAAATGATAGTTTATTCAAAGCCTACGTTTGTGTTGATAAAAATGGGCTTGTTGCAAAGTATAGAAAATTACATCCTTTCATTAATCCATATTTAACCGCAGGAAATGAGTATTGCGTTTTTGAAATCCATGGCTGGAAATGCGGTATCCTGATTTGTTATGACAATAATGTTGTGGAAAATGTGAGGGCTACCACATTATTGGGTGCCAATATAATTTTTATGCCACACGTTACCATGTGTACCCCATCCACCCGACCAGGTGCAGGGTTTGTTGACCCCAAACTATGGGAAAATCGAGAAGCTGACCCAACATCGTTGCGATTAGAATTTGACGGAATGAAAGGACGAAGTTGGCTGATGAAATGGTTGCCGGCGAGAGCATACGACAATGGAATTTACGCGGTTTTTTCAAATCCGATTGGCATGGACGATGACCAATTAAAAAATGGTTGCTCTATGATTATAGACCCTTTTGGAGATGTTGTTGCAGAATGCCGCTCATTTGAAGACAGTTTTGTAACGGCTACGTTCACGGCCGAAAAACTTATTCAAGCAGGTGGAAATAGATACATAAAAGCAAGGCGACCAGAATTATACAGGGACATTATTGGACAAAATCACAAGTCAGAGCAAAAAGTTGTTTGGCTCGACAATGAATAAAAAACTCTTACCATTATAGGTTTGGCACTATGGCTACTTAAATACGTTGAAAACCGCTTCTTTACAAAGCGCCAAAAAGAAAGTCGCATATATAGGAAGTGACAGCGCCCAATAAATTTGCATTCACATTAGTCAGTAAACCACTTTTCCGCTTAACCCCTTTCCACTTCAACCCTTTTCCTCTTGATCCATTGAACCAATAACTATTGAACTCAAAAAAACATTTTTTCAGGTAACTTTGCCGCATAGCGAATTAACTGAATCGACGATGCGTTTTTACAGTACCAATAGAAAAGTTCCACCTGTTAGTTTCAAGGAAGCTGTTCTCAAAGGCCTGCCCGATGATAATGGCTTATTCATGCCGGAGAGCATTCCGCAGTATTCCCCTGAATTCATCAAAACGTTGCCTTCGCAGTCGTACGTGGATATCGCTTATGAGGGTTCACGGATGCTAATCGGGGACGAAATTCCGGCAGAAGTAATGCACGATATTGTCGTGGATGCGTTTGATTTTGACGTGCCGGTTAGAAAGATAGCTACAGACAAATATGTGCTGGAGCTTTTTCATGGGCCGACACTGGCTTTCAAGGACTTTGGAGCCAGGTATATGGCGCGCGTCATGGGGTACTTTCTTGAGAAAGACGGCAGAGAAGTTAATATCCTGGTGGCTACGTCAGGCGATACCGGCAGCGCCGTGGCGCAAGGTTTTTTGGGTGTGAACGGAGTAAAGGTAACCTTACTTTACCCGAAGGGAAAAGTGTCAAAAATCCAGGAGCAGCAGCTCACCACCATCGGCCAGAACATCACAGCGCTGGAAGTGGACGGAACATTTGACGACTGCCAGCGGCTGGTAAAAGCGGCTTTTCTGGATCAGGAGCTCAATTCAAGTATGAACCTCAGTTCGGCCAATTCGATCAATATCGCGCGACTTATTCCACAGTCGTTTTATTATGCGTATGCGGTATCCAGGTTGATGGATACAGGAAAAGATATCGTATTCAGCGTTCCTAGTGGAAACTTTGGAAACCTGTGTGGCGGTCTTCTTGCGAAAAAGATGGGTATCCCGATAAGCAGATTTATTACAGCCACCAATGCAAACGATATTGTGCCCTCGTACCTGCTCTCCGGCGACTTTTTCCCGCGATCGTCCGTGCAGACTATTGCCAATGCCATGGATGTTGGTAACCCGTCGAATTTTGCGCGACTCATAGACCTTTATCACGGGAATTATTCTGAAATAACCAGAGCAAATACAAGGCATTTCGTTCACTGATTCTCAAACGAGATCAATCATCAGGGAGGTTTTTGAGAAATACAATTACCTGATGTGTCCACATACCGCCATCGGTTTTGGCGGACTAAATGAGCTTTTACAACCAAATGAAACCGGTATTTGCCTGTCAACCGCGCATCCGTGCAAATTTCATGATGTTGTGGAGCCTTTGATTGGGCAAACTGTGGAAATACCGCAACGTCTTAGCACAATAATCGACCGCGAAAAGCACGCTATTTCCATGACTGGTTCGTTTAATGATTTTAAGGACTTTCTATTTAACAGGTAATAAATCGTCCAATTAAAATAGAATGAAACACAAACAATACGCAGGACTGGACTACAAAGCAATGATTTGCAAGTCCGGAAAAGCAATTCGAATCCTTGCATTTAGTGCAATACTTGCTACTATGGCCACATTTTTTAGCTGTAGCGATGACATTGAATGTGACCGGGTTGATAGTTCAACCAAAAGCGAAGTCCGTGACATCGTCGGTTTTAACGCAGTGGTATTCAATACCATTGGTGATGTTTACATCACGCAGGGAGCGGATTATTATTTTAAAATTCAGGGTCCGGAAAATGTGGTGGCCGCCACTACTGCAATCATCGACGATGGTCTTCTCGTCATCGGAACGACGAAATGTTATAATGGAAATGCCAACATCCGGGTTGACATTACAGTACCGGAACTCAACAGAATTGGCATGTCGGGCACCGGGAAAATTTTTGTAGAAGACACATTGAGCGCCGATAAATTAGTCATGGAATTGTATGGACTTGGAGAGATTCACGCCGCGCTTGATGTTGATTCCTTATTCACGGACTTGGTAGGCAGCGGCATCGTAGCATACAAGGGATTGTGTAATAGTCATGTTATGGGTTGTTCCGGTGATATCGTCCTCAACGCCTATGATCTGAAAACAGCGACAACAAATATTTTACTTTCCGGGATAGGCGATAGTTATGTGACGGTTGATAATAAACTTGTCGTGGTTATCACCGGACAGGGCAATGTGTATTATAAGGGCCAACCGGTCGTAGAATCCACCATCACCCGGCTATCGTCGGCAATGATGATCTGCTATTTTTTAAGCGCTTAACTAAGCCATATGGATTTAACATTTTTTAAGCTGTTAAGTACGTATTGCTGGATTTTCTTTGAATAAGCCGAGAAAATCCATAAATTCAAGCATCTAATAATCCCTTATGAAAATACAAAACATACCCATTCGCTTTAAGCGATCAATATTTGCCTTTGCAGTGCTGGCAAGTATACGCAGTGCAGTGTACACCAAAAGTAGAGCAAATTGCCACAGACTTCCAATCCAGGTTCACCCTGATTCCAGCGGATACCTTCCGGTTCAACAACTTCGTGGACTGCAATATGGCGGAAGCCTGGGTGGGTGATACATTTCGTATTTTCCCCGGCAAATACGGCGAAGACCCGGTGTGGGGCTATTCCCGTGAACTGAAATTTGCCAGTGGCCCTGATCCTGATCATGCATTTAGTAGCTTGGGAGTAGATCTTTATCGAGCCAAAGATGCCTCCCAATGCGCCGATTGGTGAAAAGGGGCTTCATGGTGCTGCCTGGTTTGAAACGGTGTATCAGGATACAGACGATCCGACAGAAAGACGCTTTATGCCGTGTATCACAACGAAAATTATCCATCCACACTCCCGTACGATTCAGCGACTGGCGAAGGATATATCGACCGCTATTGGCCACAAGGGTTGACCGGGCCTGAATCTCCGGCAGCAGTTTGTCGTATAGGCATCATGAAATCCACTGATGGCGGATGGAGCTGGGATAACAAAGGATTGTTTCTGGAAGATAAGCAGCCTCGAATGATCCTGAAACCATTCAACACATCAAACACATTTGCTGGCGGAGTTGGCGATCCATCAGCCGTAGCGAGTGGTGAATACCTTTATTTATTTTACGGTGAATATGGCTACCCGGGTGTTTATGATTCAGCAACCTATAGTCCTGAACGAATGGAACGGCCAGTGCATCAGCGTAGCCGCGTATCAAAAAGTCTGACCTGGACAACCCGCAGGGTAAAGCGCTCCGTTGGGATGGCAGCGGCTTTACCATACCATGGGGATGGCACAAGGCATGCCTGTTGAAAGTCTAAAAATCCCAATTACCGAAGGTGGGGGAGCCGCTTCTTCTCCGTCGGGTGGGTTTCATTGGGGCCCTTCCGTAAGCTGGAATGAATACCTTGAATGCTGGGTAATGCTTATGGGAAAGGTTACAGGGCCGTCGTGGCTGGGAAGCAGTTTATTTATATCGTTTAATCCCAACAAGGATATTGGCGAAGGAACACATTCACAGGCCTGGTCAAAACCGCAATTACTGGTGGATAAACCTGGTCATACCATGTGGTATCCTTCCCTGCAACCAATGAATAATCAGGAAGATATTGTGAATAAACGTACCTGCCTTCGATTGGGCAGAGAAGCACGGTTGTTTTATAAATTTTTGAGACCTTGGACTCTACATGTCAGAGTACATAGCTGGCCGGTTTGATAAATAGCGC
>JAXHKU010000017.1:0-73953 GCA_034523095.1 Cyclobacteriaceae bacterium
GACACTGGGAGGCATGACGCCTGCCGATCCTCGTGCTACGCAGACTTGATTTGCTTAAAAGCTTCATCGCCTATTGGCAGCATCGCCCGTCATTATCGTATTATTTTCCACGCAATTTATAGGACCGACGAGTCAGGCTCCCGGTTTGATGAAAAGGACGTGATGAATTACTTTATGAACTGGAGCTGGCATTCCGGCAATTCCTGATTACAGAAAATGAAGTGCCATTTTGGTTGGTGGATCGCATATTCGTCACCTTCTTGTCGATATTCCGGCAATGCCACCGGGCTGAGTTTTGCATCGACAAACTTTCTCACCGATACGTCCAGTGGCCGCCTGGGAATCCTGAGTTTTCGCGGTTTTGATATGCCGCACCACTATCGGATGAGCATGGTACAGTTTTACTGATCCGTGCGCTGCTGGCGTGGTTCTGGGCAAAACCCTATAATCATCCACTCGTCAGTGGGGCGCCGTTCGCTACGCGATCGCTTCCTGCTTCCACATTGCTACAAGGATTTGGGTGAAGTGATGGATGATCTGTGAAAACGGCGAGGTATGATTTCAACCTGGGTCCGTTCGATCCGTTCTTCGCCTTTCGTTTTCCTTTCCTCGGCCAGTTGCAGGTCGATGATATCCATATTGAAATGAAAATGGCAATGGAGACCATGGCATGTGTTGGAGAAGAATGTCGAGCACCGGCACAGCCAGGTTTGTGGATTCATCGCTGGAACGGATTCAGGGTAAAAGCCATGGCCTTACCGATACGCGGTATCAGTTATACTGCAATGGATGCAGGATTCCTCTGGAGAATTACCGGAGTACGAGGTGAATATGTGGCCGGAATACGGTATCGGGCATGGCAGCCACCTTCGGCATTGCATCCACTTTCAGGACTCAACACCCGCTGATCATCGACTTGTTCGATACCTGGTCAGGCAAATCGGTGGCAGCGTGTAAATACCCATGTAGCGCATCGGGCAGCAGGAATTATGAAACATTCCCGGTAAATCGTTATGAAGCAGAATCGCGAAGGATATCACGGTTTTTCGATTTCGGCCATTCCATCAATCTGGTGGAGCCAACAGTATTAAAGCAGGTAGCTGCGGGTAGGTTTGTCACGAAAGTGAATCCGTGAACCAATATGCTTAACCGAAGAAACGATAAATACAAATTACCCATTATCCATGGATATACAACGATATAAAGTAAAAAGTAAGCACAAATGAACGACAATATTCTGGCCTCAGGAGAAATGGTTTTCCACCTATCTTGATGAACGGAGGGAAGATAACGCGCCATTTTACGATGAATTGGCGTCAGCAAACGGTACTATTTTCCTCATTGGGAGAAGCTCGTGGCGAGTTCCCAAATAAACTGGGCAACGAGAAAATGGGATGATCGTGAACGTATTGTGGCAAATCAGCTCCGCGAAAACGGTGTAACATATAACATTTATGGTGACCCGGCAGGTATGAACCGCCCATGGATGCTCGATCCCGTGCCGGTTGTTCAGGCAAAGAAATTGGCGGATCATTGAACAAGGTCTCGAACAGCGAATCAAAACTGCTGAATTTTATCCTCAGCGATGTTTACAGAATAGAAATTTAATCCAGTCCGGGCATCTTCCTTTGAGACTCATATTATCAATCACAAAGGGTTCCTGAGGCAGATGGATGAAATAAAGCTGCCGGGGGGAGCAACGGAATTAAATTCGTTACTCAGCCGATATTGCCAGAGGGCCTGCGGGGTAAAATCTGGGTACTCCACAACAGGGTGGACGCTCCTTCGGGAGCCGGCTTACCGTCGTATTCAGAAGCCGTGTGGCCATGACACAGGCTTTTATTGAAATGATGCGCGAGAGACCGCATGCGCAAAATTACCACCTACTATCAGACCCTGAAAAATACGCTTGCAAACCTCGCCTGGCGGAATCGAGGAAGATAACCATTGGTGATCGTGTACGCCCGGGAACAACCCAGATAAAACCTATTCCTTTTGACGTGCGTCTTGCGTTAGTCGTTCATGGGGTTTACACCGCTTCTGTTACAGGCGGTGATCTTACCGTGAGCGATGGGTATGTATGGCTAAAAACCATAAAAGGATCGGAAAAGGTAGATGTGATAGTCCGGCAGGTGGATGACGTCTTACTGTGATCCATTGGAGTTTGAAATGCGCTCTCACCTTCGTGTTGTAGGTCTGATGGAAGCTGATGCGACAGAAATAGGTCCTGATCATTAAATCCGATTGGGTTGCCGCGTATTGAGAGAATCCCGGACTGATGGCCTTTCTGCCCACAATTTGCCAGCCGCGTTTACTGAAGGAAAACCTTAATATTTACCCATCCGTCGCCTCCCTGAGTCGTATAGTCAGGGTAGAGAAAAACAATATGTGCTGGACAACATCCGATGACTGATTATCAGGAGGATATGCCGGGAGCAGGCGCCAACAAATCCATCAACGGACCGACATTATCGGCGCAGAGCAAATCGCTAATTTGAAAGATGAAATGGCTATGAGGCCTTACCTCTATGTGGGTCAGGAAATGGTCAATTTCTCCACGACACCATCATACATCAATGGCAAACTATGAAGCACGCAATGCGGTGTCGGTATGACTATTGCCGATACGAGCGACAATTCCTACCTACATTATGCCGGGGAGATATCCAGAAGCTCCGTAAATGCCGGAGTGTTTGTTGTTTTAAATCAGTCAGGAGGGATAAGCAAGGACACATGGGTACTGGGCGAAGAACGTAAATATTACCCTCCTGTAGCGCAAACAAATCGCCAAGCGGAATCGCGAAAATTTTTACCCAAGCCGCACAGGCAAAAGTTTGTTCTGGCTCGGCCGATATGCCGAACGGTCGATCTCTTATCGTCCGCTTGATTAGGATCGTCCTGAAAAAATATAATGAAAAATAGAAGACGAAAACCATCCGGAAGAGACATCGTGCTGACAGCCTTTTTGGAAGCGCTAAGCCCAATAACGCTCACCCTTACCGGAATTTACGGAGAAAAAAACCTTCAAAATCCCACCAAAGAATTGATCGCTATCATTTTCGGATCCCGAAAAAATTGGTGGACTGAGCCAATCATTGCAAGCCTTCCTGAGAAATGGTTATGCTGTCAGGGATCGGCTCGAGTCTGGATATTTGGCGCGTTCTGGAACAGCATTGCTGCTGAATCAGCGGCGCTGAAAAATATGTAGATCAACTGGAACGTCCATGGCAGCTCCTCGCTCAACGATCTGATTGTGGAACTTCTGGCGTTTTGAGGGCCTTAACGTCGATACCATGATGAGGGAGCCAGTCGTGGAACCTGCTGAGTCATTGGCCGCTTTTTCGGAATCATCAATGAAAACATGTGCTATTCTGAAGAGTATCCTCGCTAAAAAACATGATGCAGATACAGAAAAAACCCTGCTTGAAAATTTACTCATCAACCATGAAAGCCTAATTACCTACCGATACAAGTATCGATCGACATTTGAAATCTCCAGTGTACTTACGCTGCTGTTGCTGCTTAATGAACAAAACCCCGCGTTCAGTATCGCTATCAGGTCTCGGAAATTGATAAGCAGATCGCGCGACTACCATCCGGAAATGAACAGTACCTAAAGTCCCGATGAGAAAAACTACTGGAAGCCATCGCCCTCGATGCAACTTGCGGATCCGTCTCATGCTTCGCCGTGGCAAACGCAAAAAACCAGGCAAAGAAAGAAACTAGTAACATTTTCTCAAAACCGTCACCATGCATCTTCAGGAAGTGTCCAATCTTATCGGCAATGGTCTGCAATCATACAGCCAGCGAGTCTGGCTTCGTAACAATGCAAATTCCCAGAGAGATGAAATATGAAGTAATTCATAAAACGAAATACGTCTATCAAACCTCAGCATACGCTTTGCCATAATATTGTATATCAATGGCGGGCATCTGTTTCCCTTTTTCAACCAGTTGGATCATCCCCAATATTCCATACTTACCGGAACCTAATTTTCTTGGTGAAACGGCGTGACTATTTTGAAAACCCATACCTCTACTTTTATCTACAGAAACCACACCGGGAGTTGGAAGTGCAGAGCAACACCACCACTGACCCGACCGCACCAAACTGGATCGAGTCTAGAGTCCGAACAAACGCCAGCCTGGGAATTAGTGGCAAAAGGTCTTAAGAAGGCAGAGAAACTCCGAATGACATCAAGCAGTTTTATCTTGAATCGTCGCATGTCTACTTCGTAAGAAGGGCTGCGGAATACGCCCTTCTGTCATTCACACCCGATCGACCGATCATGTCAGCCATGCTCGATCTCGAGCTCACCGGATTTTTAAAGACTTTAAATTTACACCAGGGTTCACGGAGATCAGCACGTACCGCTGGAAGAAGTTTTTAATTTTAAAAAGGGCGTGTGCCAGGACTCTGCTCATTTTGGACTGGCGTGTGTCCGCTCCATTGGATTAGCGGGTCGCTATATGAGCGGTTATGTGGAGACCTTCCCGACTACGGGCAAACCTAAGCTGGTGGGGCTGATATTTCTTCCCACGCATGGATCGACCTCTACATTCCTGAAATCGGATGGCTAGAGTTTGACTCAACAGAATCATATCTGCTCGTAAACAACCAGGAGCATATACATGTTATTCCACGGGACGGGATTTTGCGAATATCGTGCCACTGAAAGGCATTGTGTATTCAGGCGGGGGACAAGAAAATGACCATCACGGTGGACGTAAGAAGGATCGACGATGACTACGCTCAACCGCTTCTGAATATCCAATCGTAAGCAATTGGGCTTCTTACAGTTTTACACTGCGCGGCAAAAGGATCATACTCCGCCCGTAAAATTTGACCAAAACCCATGTATTAAGAATCAGATTATAAACAGTCCTCCATCCTGTAGTCAATTAAACTAGCGTAGGAGCGCCTGCGTGCCACTTCACCTGCAAGTATTGTTTTACGGGGGTTTACCCAAAAGGTAAAACGGGTTCGGTGCTTTTAAACCCTTATTCTGCTTGTACTTCTTCTGCTGAGATCGATCCATCGGATAAATAACTTATAGCCAATGGATAGCACGATGGCGCCGGTGAACATTCCTATGAAACCGGAAAATATGAACCCGCCAATCACACCGATAAAAATCACAAGCATGGGCACTGGCGCTCCTTTGCCTAATAAAAGTGGCTTGAGAACATTATCCCAAAAGGCCTGCTGTGACCAGACTACGGTCCACACGATAGCGGTCGTAACTTCCATTCTCAGCGAAAACAAATAGACAATAATCGGGGAGTGTTATCAAAAATCACTGGTATTTGAAGAACACATAATATAATACACCAACAAAGTCCAGATACCCGCGAAAGGAATGCCTGCCAGCATAAAAATAATACCATGCAGGATAAGGCCAGTATGAGCGCCACACCGACTGATCCTTTTACCACACCGCCCACGGTCTTAAAAGCGACATCGGCAAATTCATCGCCACGGGCACCTGCGATCTTTCTGAACAATTTGCGTATGGACTCTCCGATTCTCCAAAAACCAACAAAATACCAGCTATGAGTAAATGCGCAATATTTTGAACAATGGCACTCACAGAACCTAAAATTCCCTTTACCACGGTCTTACCCATATCGGTGAGTTGCTCTTTGTATTCGATCACGGTTTGTTCCATATTGGTGGAAGCCGCCTGCCAGACGCCATAAATTTTATTTCCCACTACCGGCCATTCTTTTACCTTTTCATTTGGTGGAGGAATGGTCAATGTGCCCGCATTGTGCATCTCCTTAAGCACCTTCACTTCTTCAACAAGGGATCCGATCAGCAGACCAATCGGAATAACGACAGATAATGAGAAAAGAGAGGACAATGATCGACGAGCCAATTGGGCCGCGCGCCCATTTTTTGGGCGAGGGTCTTGTGAAGCGGATACATGGCAATGGCGAGTATAAGGCTCCATAAAATGATACTGGCGAATGGAGCCATGATGAGGAGGCACCATGCGACGATCAGCATCAGGATGAGCAACCTGATGGTCGTGTCATATATGGAAGGGTATATGGTTTGATTTTTCATGGAATTAGTATTTTTCAAAAAGTTAATTCAATAGCGTTGATTATTCTCATATTAGAAAAAATATCCTTCAGCTCTTATCCCGGTGGTAGTACGTAAATCAAAGACAAATCATATCCGGCCATCAGTGTCATAATATCTTTATTGGAGCAGCCTTGTAAGTCTGGGGGGGACCGCACCTACTTGCGGATTCACATCCTGCAAATTCCGCGGAATATTCCATAAAGTCCATCAGATTCACAAAAACACTTTTTGTCAGGTAGCCGTCTTTTTTATTGCTCCCTGCATTGATCGAGGATATTTCTCCTGAAACTTATTTCGTTTTCCAAAATCGTAAAAAACTCATCCAGATAGTCAATGGTACTTTTCTGAAATACGAACTCTGCAAACCATTTGTGTATATATTATAAATCTTCTCCCTTGCATTTTTGAAGTCCTTGCCGGCTTCAATCAGATACTTTTGGTCGATGCAAACGCCCCGGTAAACCCGCTCCCTCACACTCTCGTATACCAAGTTGCTCATCGGGAACGGCATAGTTTGTATTGATAATACCCGCGTAATCAAAAATCGTAGGGTATTGCATAGGGAGACTGGATGGCATAGTCAGTGGACTTGAGGGGTTTATATGATTATGCAAGACCCGGAATAGACCAGTCCGTATTTCCGATGAGGTACTGGAATAAATACCCTTTTGCCAGGGTATTCAGGTCGGTGAGCGGATCACGAATGTTTTTGGTTTCGATAGGAATGGCTTTCAGTCGACTCGCCATTTGATCAATACTTTCTATGATGTAGGCATAGCTTGTCATAGATTTCATTTGATCATTACTATCCGTCATCGTCAATTCGACCAATCTTACGCGGAAACTGTAATCGGTGACTGCATTGTAAATTTTATATGCATAGTATTCACCAAGGAGATATTGGTCATACATTTCCCCTTTTTTGCAATCAACTACCATCTTCATCTTATCAAATTCCCTAATCTGATTCATGACGGCTTCCTTCTTTGGAAAATTCAGCATGATCGGCGGGAAATAGCAGGTCTTTCGTCTCATATTCCCCCTGGGTTTTATGGTAATTTCCCTGCGTAACGCCACGGTATCACTTATGAAAAAGGTCAAAGTCGCCGGCTGATACTCTCCATCAAATTTTTTTTTGATGAGGTTTTTAAAATCCGATGCTATGGTAATCCTGCGATTGTTTCCTCCCGGCAAAAAAGTCATTGAAGTCGGGTCTGGAAGCAATGACTTTGCTAAAGTTCTCATCATGCTGATACAGCGAATCAAAATCATGAATCTGTGCGGGTGCAATAAAATACACCAACTGAAGGAGGAGAATAGAGATAGTGTTTTCATAACATTTCAAATTTACTGGCTGAATTATGCACGGACTGGTAATTTATATAAAACTTTGGTGTGGGAATCGATCGGGAAGACAAAAAACCAGCTTGTGCCGGAAGACATTTCGTTTTATAAACTTGTGGTTACCGATGTTACTATACTACTATTGGCAGGGCTTAGCGAATACTTTCTTTTCGGCAGTAAGGAGCGAACCAAGATCATCGTTTATAATAATCTCGAAATGATCAGGCCGGAAAAAAGGGATGAATTATTTGCCGAATTGAAAAGTAAATTCGGAATAGCCAATATTAAAACACTGAAAATCGGCAAGATCGATGTGCCCAAAAGCACTGTAAGGCTTCAGGTGACTTTCAGGGATACCGAGAACAATAGTTTTGACGATGAATAATACCCAATTTGCATCATAACCATTACCTTTGCCTTTACAAAAATATTTTTATACCGGTTCTTACCATATCGAATACTTTTATTCCAGACACTATCTTAGCTAATCTCGAATCAACATGAAAAAGCACATATTCGCCAGTACATTGTCATTACTGCTCCTGATGTCCTTTACTGCCAATTCGCAGGTCCTCATCTCACTCCTTTTCGGCGATGCGCTCAATAGCGACAAAGTCGAATTCGGACTGACAGGTGGCGGTAACAGGTCATACATCCGTACCATCAGCGATGCCAATGGGGTGAACTATTTTAACCTCGGATTTTACTTTCACATCAACATTGAAGGCAGCTCGTATTTGAGTACCGGAGTACAGGTGAAATCGAGTACAGGCGCTTCGGGCATGGCTACTTATCCTGTAGGTGAAGATGACATAGACAACGTGTTTGCTGATGGTGAACTCACCAAAAAAATCAACTATTTCTATGTGCCCATCATGTGGCATCAGCGATTCAATAACCGCTGGTTCCTTGAAGGCGGCTTTCAGCTCGGCTTGAGGAATAAATCAAAGGACATTTTCACCACCGACTATAATGATGACGAACTTACTTACACCATCGACGCACGCGATCAGTACAAACGCCTGGATGCCGGACTCATCGGTGGCGTAGGATATAAGTGGAAAAAGGAGTTAAAAAGCGTCAGCAGCGGCCTCAATTATTATCATGGTCTTATGAATGTGAGCAATGTTGATGGAGTCACGGTTAAAAACTCCGGGTTTTACCTGTACGTAAGGCTCCCCATTGGAGCCGGAGGCAATAAAAAAGATACTTCTGCCGGTGACGCAGGTTAAGCAATCAGGCAATACAGGCACCATACTCGGTTCACAGAAGAAGAAGTTGCTTTTTTGCTGTGGGCTAGTTCATCTATCAGTAAAAGAAGTATTTTTATTTCATGGCAGAATTTAAGCTACCACCGGTATCTCCTTTAGGTGGCACCACAATTTCAAATTTTTTCAGGGTACTTCGTGGCAAAAAAATAGCGCCGCGATATTATTCTCGAATACCGGTTACGATCATCCTCATTTTGTTCTGCTCGCTTTTTCACTGGATCGACCGTTTGTACTTCTTCCTGAATAAAAAAAGGCTAAAAATCCAGGAACCGCCGGTATTTATTCTCGGTCATTGGCGAAGCGGCACCACGCTTCTTCACAATCTGATGACCCAGGATCCGTCTTCGGCCTACGTTACAACATATCATGCTGTATTTCCAAATAACCTGAAAAGTCAGTGGTTTTTGCGACCGCTCATGCGGGCTTTTATGCCCGAAGTGCGGCCCGGCGACAACCTGCGACTGGCTGTACATTTACCACAGGAAGATGAGTACGCCCTGAGCAATATGACAGAGGCGGCATATTACCATGTGTTTTATTTTCCGCGAAGTTATAAAACCTACTACAACAACTTTGTGCGCTTCGAATCGGCGCAGCCCCAAGAGATAGACCGCTGGGAAAAGACCTACAAAAGAATCATCCGTCGCGCTATACACGATACCGTAGGCTATAGACCAATACTTAAAAATCCGGTAAATACAGGACGCATCCCGCGACTAACGCACATTTTCCCTGGTGCGAAATATATTTTCATCATGCGCAATCCGATAACCACGTACCTCTCATCCAAAAAATTCTTCACCCAACTCTATCCCACGGTAAATCTGGAAGAATTCTCGGGTGAGGAAATCAGCCGGATGGTGCTGGACATTTACGTGGAATTGCTCAATGATTACCTTAAGGATCGGGAACTTATTGATCCCGCCCATTTGATCGAAATCAGATTCGAAGAGTTTGAGTTGAACCCCTTGGAGCATCTTGAAAGAATATATCGACAGTTTGATATCGGTGACTTTGCCAAATTACAGCCGCTGATGCGATCCTATCTGGAAACGCAAAAAGAACATAAGATGCATGGGTACAAAATCAGCCGGCAGGAATTGGATGTAGTATTGGAAAAGCTCGATTTCGCCATGAAATACTGGGATTATTCCATTCCCAATGATTTGGATATAATTGAAAGTATAGTTGATCAAACATAATATTTATATTTGCCGCTAAAAAATTGCCAATAAGGCGATGTTTGACAGATGTCTAACTTAACCATTTCAACAAAATGAAAATCAGATCTACTTTTCTCATGCTCTTCCTGGTAGTCGCAACCTATGTTTTTGGCCAGGACAAAAATGTTTATTCAACCACGATCATCGAATTTCCATTTACCTGGTCCAATGCCAGCGATGATGGCGAGAACTTAGGTGGCCCGGTGCGCTTTGCTCCGTTTTTCAATTTTCAAAACAACCTGAACATTGACTTCTCTGAAAAGGCCGGATTCTTTGCCGGTCTCGGCATGCACAATGTTGGCTTCATCTATGACGTTGATGAAAACACGAGAAAAAAAGTTCGCTCCTACAATCTCGGCATTCCCGTAGGATTCAAGATCGGCAACATGGACAAAACCTATATTTACGGCGGGTACGAATTAGAAATTCCTTTCGCGTACAAAGAGAAGACGATTGTAAATGAAGAAAAAACGAAGTATAGCAAGTGGTTTTCAGACCAGACAGGCCTTCAGCAATCCGTTTTAGTTGGTGTGCAGATTGCCGATGGCGCCAACCTGAAATTCAAATACTACTTCACCAATTTCTATAAAGAAAATTATACGGAGTCAGACGGAGATGGGGGTACCGTGAAACCTTATGAAAACTTCAATGCCAATATATTCTGGATTTCGCTCAACATTGTGATGTTTCATAATGCGGAATTCAGCTATTAAAGACGACTTTTTTCAGTCGTCCGGGGTATTCCTACTAAGTGAAATGATCCTGCATGAAAAGTTATTAATGTGACTTTTCATCGTGTGGCACGTCATAAGTGCAACAGTTCATGCTGATTCTAAACCCGAAAATTCATATTAGTTGACTTTTCGGTATATTAGATTCTAAGTATAAAATACTCCAATGGCAAGTCTAAGTATTACAAAAAGAAACAAATTGATCCGATTGATCAGGTTTGGGATTTATACCAGCCTGATCTTCGCGACCATATATTATATCGATACCAATAAGATACACTACAACCAGATTATCATAGGATTCATCTATGGTTTCCTCCTTGGTGTATTGGAAGAAATAACCTCACACCGGCGGTTCGACAGTATCAATCTTGCGCTTCAATTCGCCATCAAGGTCGCGGGTATTCTGTTCATATTATTTTTAATTTCGGCTGGGATTTGGATGATTTTTCCACGCCCTATAAATCGGCCGGTCGATGACAAGACGGTATGGGAGCATCTGAAAGAATTGCATTTTCTCAGTCCGCTACTATCCGCCTTTGCCGTAGCTCTGATAGTTTCTACCTATTTTCAGATTGAAAAATTGGTAGGCAAAAATATGCTCAACAACTATCTGAGAGGAAGATATCGCCGCCCAAAAAAGGAGATCCGCGTGTTTCTCTTCATTGACTTAAAGGCATCGACATCGCTTTCCGAACGACTTGGCAATGACACCTACTATACATTTCTGAATGACGCGATCTATGAAATGTCGGAGGCTATCATCGAAACAAAGGCAGAAATATATCAGTACGTAGGTGATGAAATCGTCTTTACCTGGGAATTGGAGAATGGCATTACGAATAATAACTGCCTCCGCCTGTTCGAAAAGATTTCCAACCGTTTGCAATTGAAGAAAGCACATTTCATGAAAACCTATGGGTTTCAGCCAAAATTCAAAGGCGCTATGCACACTGGCATCGTGTTAGCCGCTGAAATTGGCCACCTGAAAAAAGAAATCGTTTACACCGGCGACGTATTGAATACCACTTCACGGATGGAGTCGATGTGCAATCATTTCGATGCAGATCTTCTTTTGTCAAGATCGCTCTTCAACCTGCTTGATAAGAAGCAGGATATCATTTACGATGATCTTGGTCTTGTGGAGTTAAAAGGAAAAGACGAAAAAATCGAGTTGATCAAAATCTATCCTTCCGATAGCCAATTTGTGAAGGAACGGATGGAACTCGAAAAGGTACTCCAGGCCAAATAGACGCTATCCGGGATATTTTAAGTCAAAAAGAACTCAATCCGTTTTTTATTTGTTCCATAATAGTACTACTCATCCAAGCAGAATATGGAAAGCATTTTCATGGAAAAAACGGCCATTCCCGGAGACAGTGACCTCATCGAAAAACTTGGCGCAACCTATTCCTTATGGAATAAACTGAAAAAATACTTCAACGACCATGCTCCCAACCCTGGGGAAGAGTGGAACTTTCCTGGTAAAAACTACGGCTGGAGCTTTCGCATGAAAAGCAAAAAGCGCAACATCATTTATTTTCTTCCCAGGCAGGGATTTTTTCTCGTCGCATTCGTCTTTGGTCCAAAGGCATTTGATAAAGTGATGTCAAGTCAAGTGAGTGAAGACATTAAAAATGACTTGCAAAACGCCAAGGCTTATGCTGAAGGCCGTGGCGTAAGAATCAAGGTGACTGATGAAACCATTTTCAACGATATTTTTACCCTCCTCGAAATAAAACTTAATTCCTGACAGCCGCTACACGAACCGCTGAATAGGCAGCAGTATTACACACTTTGCGCAACAGACACTGTGTAAAATATTTTACGCAATTTGCGTAATCGCAAAACCAAAAATGAATTCCAGCATTCTATGAATAATCTGAAAATCAGTGATGCTCTTATAAAAAAGATACCACTACTTCGACTTTGCTGCATATCATGCGAAGTTCAGATTGGGCCTTCTGGTGTCCCTATCAAAAAACTCTCGAATGAAATTATAGCCAAAATCCAGCAGGAGCTTACCATTGAGACTGTCAGCCAGAAACCAACCATCAGAGCAACGAAGGAAGCATACCGTATTCTGGGAAAAGATCCGAGCAGATACAGACCCTCCGCCGAAGCGCTGACCCGGCGCGTGGTGAGTGGCAAAGGGATATATGAAATCAATAATATCGTGGATATCTTGAACCTCGTCTCGCTCGATACGGGCTTTTCTATCGGTGGGTACGATGCGGATAAAATTGTCGGCGATGTTGAATTTGGTGTGGGACTGGCAAACGAACCCTATGAAGCCATTGGCCGTGGCGAATTGAATATTGAAAACCTGCCTCTTTTCAGGGATGAGTTAGGCGCTTTTGGCAGCCCCACGAGCGACTCGCTGCGTACCATGGTGACAGAAAATACTACCCGCTTCCTCATGGTGATCATTGATTTTGATGGCTCCGTCCTGCTCGATGAAGCTATGCAAAAAAGTATTGACTGGCTCAGCCGCCTGGGAAAAGCACAAAATATCCATGCGGTGGAAAGTGAATGCGTAAATCCTGTAGACAATACTGCTAATAAAAGGACCATCCAAAT
This sequence comes from Cyclobacteriaceae bacterium, assembly GCA_034523095.1. Lineage (GTDB taxonomy): Bacteria > Bacteroidota > Bacteroidia > Cytophagales > Cyclobacteriaceae > JAAUQL01. Next base: position 13,241 of record JAXHKU010000017.1, read on the forward strand.
GATGAAGTACACGCAATAATCCGCTTGTGATAGATTTCTGAGTCCCTACCATGCACTTTTGGACTTTTAGTGATTTTCCGGTAGCTTCATGTGTCGAATACTCTTGGCTATTTTTTTTGAGGCAAATTTTGTGAAAAATCCAGAGGAAGACAGAAACCAAAAAATAAACTGATCTTAATTTTTAACAATAACTCCATCATCTATGAGACTCCGATTCGCATTTCTAGTATTGCTGGGATTTATGGGTTGTTCAAAACCTAAATCAAATGAACTTACTATGACGGAAAAAGGCCTATCAGAAACTCTTGCCACTAATCAAACCACAATTTCAACAACAGACGTTTCAAGCAATTCAGTTAACTCGGATACCCTAAGCTATGCTGGTTATATTCATAAGTTCAGAGACAATGATACATTTTATACCGACTTATACTTTCTGAATGACATTAATGACCAACTCTATCTTGATATTTCAAAAATGGGTGACAGTTTGGTTTTCGAAGACGAGGAAAATCGAAGAACACTTATTGATCTTGATAAGGCAGGTAAATATTTCAATTTAACAGGACTTCATACCATTAATATTTATAATAGCGAAAATGACAAGCTCACTACTGGCCGATTTGACCATATTGAATATGTTGAGGGGAATATAGAAAGTAGTTTTGCAGCGGTATTTCTGGTTGAAAATCCACATGCTAAAAACCCCTTATTCTGTATTGGTAATCCGGCTGATGACTTGGAGAAAGTTTCGTTCACTTCATTCGAAGATGAAAACTTAAAATCAAAACTGATCGAATACCTTGGAGTAGACAGTAGTCTACTGTGGAATGTCAGTCACTATAATTTTAACAGTGAGTCAATATTATCCACAGTTTCGGCAAATACAACAGCATATATTATAGAGACTAAGGAAAATACACTTAAGACTCTTTACAAAAGCAAAGATGACGAGGCAATCTTTGGATTGAATGTAATCTCCAAGAAAATAAATGGACGAGAAGTATTGTTAGCAGATTGCGTAATGCCTGAAACAGATATGACATGGACTTCTGTTTTACTATTCAATGGCAGTGAGTATGAATCTACCAAAGACCGTAGAATACGAGCAAAATAAAATAGAAATAGTATCGAAACCCACAGGTTTGCGTGCAACACCGTGCAAAGCGCGACCATTTTTCTGTTCTGAACCACAATGGGAAGCGCAACCCGCCTTCCGCCTCTTTTATATCTCAAATATTCTCGAAAAACCCAGTATCGCACTTTCTCCCACCCCAACGTCCTTCTATATGCCGAAGCATATATTTTCTTGATATTTTTCTCAATTATATCCAAATACATATAATTTAGTATATTTGAAATAGTATTATATCCAGAAGCATATAATGAAGCAATTAGCGACATTTGTTAAAGACCGCAGGAAAGAAGTCAATCTTACCCAGGAAGAATTCGCAGAACGTGCCGGTGTTGCGCTAACTGTGATCCGCAAAATAGAACAGGGAAAAACGAATTTGAATATGGATAAGGTAAACCTGGTACTTCGCATGTTTGGGCATGAGTTAGCGCCCGTTAACAGTAAAGAGCTTAATGAATGAGACAAGGAAAGGTATTTTATAATGATCATTTGGCTGGTGTGATTACCGAAACAAATGAGGGCGAGTATGTATTCCAATATGACGAACGATACGTGGAAGATTATCCGGCGAAGTTCATCACATTCACTATGCCGGTTACAGATCAACCATACACCGACAAAAGACTCTTTCCATTTTTTGAAGGGCTGATCCCGGAAGGTTGGCTGCTGGATATTGCCTCTGAAAACTGGAAGATCAATAAAAATGACCGGATGGGACTACTATTGGCGTGTTGTCAGAATTGTATTGGCGCTGTGAGTGTTAAACCCATAACAGAAGAGGATGCCGAATAGATGTTTGTATTGTTATAATACGGTAGAAGAAGGACTCGACTACCATGGAAAGTGTTCATTGGAATTCTTTGGCACTTCAACACCTCCTAAAGTAGAGATACTCCCTGGATCAAATGGATGAACTTGCAAAATATATCGTGGAACGCAGTGTGGCGGTTCCCGGCGTTCAACCAAAATTGTCCATGTCATTGGTCAGGAAAGCTAAAGAAAAATGCAGATTCACGGCTGACTATCGTTGGTGCATTAGGTGGCCAATATATATTCAAACCGCCATCTGACCGATTCCCCGAAATGCCCCAAAACGAACATGTGACCATGCGCATCGCGGCAAGTTGCGGAATTCGTGTGGTGCCTTCATCATTAATCCGATTGTCTTCCGGAGAACTATCCTACATCACTAAGCGTGTTGACCGCACAGAAGCCGGAGATAAAATCCATATGATTGACATGTTTCAGATCACCAAAGCGTTTGATAAGTATAAAAGCTCCATGGAGAAGATTGGAAAGGCCCTCGGAAGTTATTCTGAAAATACATTGCTTGATAAAGTATTCTACTTTGAATTAGTTCTTTTCTCCTTTCTCACCGGCAACAACGATATGCATTTGAAAAATTTCTCCATGATAGAGAGCCCATCCGGCTGGGTACTGGCGCCTGCCTATGATTTGCTGAATGTAGCCATCGTACTACCGGAGGACAAAGAGGAACTTGCTTTGACATTAGCTGGAAAGAGGTCGAAGTTGAAGAGGGACCACTTCGAACAATTAGGCGGCGGATTGGGCCTTACAGATAGAGCAGATCAAGGGGGCGTTCCAACGGATGATTAAAAGCAAGCCAAACTCCATCTACTGGATTGATCAATCATTCCTGACAGACGACATGAAGATTGCCTATAAAGAGGTGCTTGACTCAAGATATAAACAATTAGCATTAACAGAATAATGAATCCAATCGGGCGGTAGACCGATTGTCAATAGACATTTCCATCATTCGATGTTTACTTTTGCCAATTTCACAGTACTACTGCTTGCCTAACTTGCAACAACTCCTGGGTTTTTAGCCATTATTTTCTCCGTGCTTTAGCACAACTCTAATTTAAGGTCCTGCGATTTCACTAAATCACTAACAGACATTATCTTTATTCATAAATCATCTGAATTATCAGAAACTAACCCATTTCCAGCATATGAAACTTTTTAAATCATTTTTCCTACTAGCTATCTCTATAGCTACCATTGGTAACGCTCAGAACTATTCAAAGCTCTCTGAAATCCAGCGGCTTCAAATGCTCGAAAAACCCATGAAAGGCGCGGATGTTGTTTTCGACACAGATACTTATAATGAAATCGACGACCAGTTTGCTCTGGTGTATGCGCTGCTTTCCAAAGAGAGTTTCAACCTGCTGGGCGTTTACGCCGCACCATTCTCCAACAACCGTGCAGATAATCCCACAAAAGGGATGGAACTGAGTTATGAGGAGATCTTGCGGATACTGGGAAAAATGAATAAAAAGCCAGATAGTTTCGCATTCAAAGGTTCGAAGAACTACCTGAGCAAGGACCTGAAGCCTGAAACCAGTCCTGCAGTAGAGGATATGATAAAAAAAGCAATGGCGCATTCGCCCGAAAAACCATTATACGTTGTGGCGGTCGGCGCCATCATTAACGTGGCAAATGCCATCCTGCTAAAGCCCGAAATCACAAGGAATATCGTGGTGGTATGGCTGGGGGGAAATGCGCATACCTGGCCCGACACCAGGGAGTTTAACATGATGCAGGACATCGCTGCAACCAATGTGATTTTAGACAGCGGAGTACCTTTCGTGCAATTCCCATGCATGGGTGTGGTGAGCCAGTTTACCACCACCGTGCCGGAAATGGAACTGTATCTGAAAGGTAAAAATGCCATCTCCGATTACCTGCTCGAAATATTCAAAGATTACCACAAAGATCATTTCGCCTGGTCAAAAGTGCTCTGGGATATGACTTCCATTGCCTGGATGATCAACAGCGACTGGACACCTTCGCAGTTAGTCCATGCTCCACGCGTAAGCGATACCGATCAGTACATGTTCAATGCCAACCGGCATCTGATCAGGATGGTGTATCACATTGATCGGGACGCGATTATGAAAGATTTCTTCCTGAAGTCGCAGGGGTTTAAATAGCCCGTTAACTTCTTATTGAGAAAGTTTTAGTAATTTTCAAGTATGAATACGAAGGAGAAACTTATTGAGAAAATTTCGCATATCGAAGATGAATCTATCCTTGAAGAGATTATGGAAATTGTTCAGCTGGAATTAGAGCTTGGAGCTGAAAGTATCCGACTTACTCAGGAGCAGAAAGTATTCATTGATGAAGGACTAAAGAACATTGAATCCGGAAATATAATTCCTGATGAAGAAGCCAAAAAAATGACCCGTGAATGGCTAAAAAGGAGATAATATGGACTCTTAAGGCTATTCAGGACAAACTGGAAATTCTCGACTACTGGATTACCAACAACAAATCAAAAACCTTTAGCGAGAGACTTGATCAATTGTTCGATAAAGCCATTGAAAAACTACAATTTCAAGCGGAACTTGGAAAAAAGACTGACTACAAAAACATTCGAATAGTAATTGTGCGCCATTACTTAGTTTACTACCTGATCCGTGATCAACATATTGAGGTTGTAAGAATCTGGGATGCGCGTAGAAACCCAAAAAAGTTTATTGTGTCCTAAAAATCAACTACACCTTAACAATTATTCTAAAATTAATATTCCAGATCGTTAAACGCTCTTTGAATATTCGACCAACTTTATGGATCTTAATTTATACTATCAATGATCCTCATCGCTGACAGCGGCTCAACTAAAACAGACTGGCGCCTTATGGATGGAAGCAGGGAGATAACCCGCATCCAAACCAAAGGCTTCAATCCGTACTACCAACAATTGGGCGAAATGACCGCAGAGGTAGAAGGATCGTTGTCCCCATATGTAGAATCTGAACTCGTAGATACTATTTTCTTCTATGGTGCAGGCTGCTCCACCGCCGAGCGGCAGAAAAAGATTTCAGATGCATTGAAACCGTCATTCCGCAAAGCCGCGATATTCGTTTACTCTGATCTGCTCGGCGCTGCCCGTGCGCTCAGCGGCAACAAACCGGGTATCGTTTGTATCCTGGGTACAGGCTCCGGGTCATGTCGCTATGACGGCGAAAAAATAGCTGAAAACATTCCATCGCTCGGCTTTATTCTCGGCGACGAAGGCAGCGGAGCCTGGTTGGGCAAGAAAATGGTGACGGATTTCCTGCGTGGTCATATGCCGGAAAATTGCATGGAACTAATCCGCAAGGAACTGCTGATCGATAAGGAAATCATTCTGGAACAGGTGAATCACAAACCGATGCCGAGCCGTTACCTGGCCAGTTTCGCAAAATTTATCAGCGAGCATATCGATCAAACCTATTTCTATAAGCTCATATTCGACAGTTTCACCGCTTTCGCGGAAAACTATATTATCCGCTACGATCATTACGCCGAAACCAAATGTCACTTCGTTGGTTCGGTGGCTTATTACAACCAGGAAATCCTGGAAAATGTGGCCAAATACAACGGTTTTTCTATCGGCAACATTATAAAAAGTCCTATCGATGGATTGACCTCTTATCATTCAAATCCAAAATAATCAACCCGTGAGCACAACCGAATCACCTTCCTACTACGACAACCTGGAAAAGATGTCAGTGAGCGAATTACTCACCAACATCAATAAAGAGGACCAAACTGTGCCACACGCTGTGGCAAAGGTGATACCACAGATTGAAAAATTAGTAGAGCGGATTGTGGAGAAAATGAAGGAAGGGGGCCGCTTGTTTTACACCGGGGCAGGAACCAGTGGCAGGCTTGGAATCGTGGATGCCTCCGAGTGCCCGCCAACCTTTGGTGTGCCGCAGGATATGGTGATAGGGATTATGGCTGGCGGTGATCAGGCGATCAGAAAAGCCGTAGAATATGCAGAAGATGATCCGGAGCAGGGTTGGAGCGACCTTCTCAAACACAATATCACCAATAAGGATGTAGTCATAGGAATTGCTGCGTCAGGCAGGACACCCTACGTGATAGGCGCTGTGAAAATGGCGCGGGAGAACGGTTTGGTGACCGGATGCATTACCTGCAACCAAAACTCAAGACTGGCAGAATCTGCTGAATTCCCAGTAGAGGTTGTTGTGGGACCTGAGTTTGTGACGGGAAGTACGCGGATGAAATCAGGCACCGCTCAGAAACTGGTGCTCAACATGATTTCAACAACCGTGATGATAAAGCTGGGGAAAGTGCGGGGAAATAAGATGGTGGATATGCAACTCACCAACGAAAAACTGGTGGACCGCGGCACCAAAATGATTATGCAGGAACTGGGTGTGGATTATGAAACCGCTAACAATCTGTTGTTAACACACGGCTCAGTGAGGAAGGCAGTTGATGCGGTGAAGGGAGGGTATTTTGCGGATGATGTTTAAATGCTCCGGTAAATCTGGTCGTAAGCGGCAACTCCTTGTTCCAGAGAGAAGTACTTCACGGCATGTTGCCTTATGGATTCACCGGTAAACTGGAGGGATAAGAAGGATGTCACGGCATTATCGTAGGCTGTTTCATTGAAGCCATTCACCAGAACTCCAGCCCTGGTTTTCTTTAAGATATCATCCACATCACCCCAGCCTGTGTTCGTGAAGACTGGCTTTCCCCATGGCCATGATCTCTCCCATTTTAGTGGCAGCCGAAGCTTTTTTGCTGTAGGACGGTTTGATGAAGAAGATCGACGCGGAAGAAACCGAGATAAAAAGCGGCACATCGGCCCTTGAAGAAGAAGTATGGATAATTTCGCCGTGATTATAGTTTCGGGATGTAAGCGCTACTTTCAATACTTGCTGGTCCGGTGACACAAAAAGGAAGCGGGGCTTATCCATTTTCGACCTCAAAATATCATAAAAATCCAGCATCTCTTCCAGCATGTACCATGTACCCAGTGAACCGAGATACAGCAAAACGAAGTCGCCTTGATGAATTCCCAACTCATGCTTTACCCCTTCTATTTTTTCATGGGACACTCTTTCTGGATTGAAATGATTCATATCGGCGCAAGTAGGAATGACAGCGATTTTGTCGATCTTACCATTGAACTGTTGAACTGTTGAACCGAAATTCTCCCATTGTTCTATTTCTTGTTTGGCATTTTCAGTAAGCGAAATCACTGCATTGGCCTCTTCAATAAACTGCCTTTCCTTTTTCTTGAAATATCCATAAACCCACCTGAACAACGGGTTCGACATATTCCACAGCCCGCCTTCCACCCGCTCATCCGCCCAGAAACCGCGCATATCAAAGATGAACTTTGTCCCGAATCTGTGTTTCGCCCATAAACCTACTAGGCTCGTTACATAGCTGCGGCAATGAACAATGTCGATTTTCTGGGTTTTCAGCACTTTTTTAACCGCTCTTTTCAGCAGATAAAGATCATACAGTGTAGATAGTACAGGTGGCGATTTGTGGTATTTCAAAGGAATAATATTTAACCGGGGACCCAGTCCGAGGAACCCGGCACCTTTAACTTTTTCAAAACTGATGATAGTGATAGCGTGCCCGCGAGCCCCGAGTCCTTCAAGGTAAGGCAATATCTGCGACTGACCAAGTGGGTCAGACAGGCCATCGTAGGTGAGGTAGAGGATGGACTTTGGCATACCGGGAGAACCCTAAAAACCAGGCAACTTAAATTTCATGGTCACCTCACCTGTTTCTTTGTTCACTACGATATTCTGGCTGTCGATAACCATATCTTTTCCAGTGGACATCTTGAACAATCCTGCGAGGAATTGCATACCATTGTTCATAACCTGCTCCATTTCCCGAGCTTTTTGTTCCTGCGTGCTCGCCATTTCCTGACTGCCCGCCGCTTCGTTGGTTTCCTCATCCCTTCTTCAGAAAAATCAATTTCCATCTGCATTGCTTTGGTCGATGTCTCGGTTTCGGTGAGTGCCAAATGTTCTGCTTCAATATCCGCCTGCATCATAATCGAGGGTTCCATCGCGTCTTCAGATGTGATGGCGGCCTCGGCCTCTAGCTCGAGTTGGCCGAGCATCTCTTCCAATTGTGCAATAAACTGCGACTTGCCCTTTTGTGAAAAATCCACGAAATCCATATCGCTCGATTTGTCCAGCACACCATCGAAGAGGTTTTGCTTCAGCAGGAGCCCTGCGGCGATGGACTCTTCAATGGATTTGCGGGTAATGAAGTTGTAAATGGTGAGCTTGTGGCTCTTTTGTCCCAGCCGGTCAATTCGTCCAATGCGTTGATTTTTCTTTGCGGGATTCCACGGAAGTTCAAAGTTGATAAGCGTATTTGCCACCTGCAGGTTTAATCCTGCTCCTCCTGCTTCTGTGCTAAGAAAAACCTTGATCTGTGGGTCAGACTCGAATTTTTTAATCACATCACCGCGTTGGTTTACCGGTACCTTTCCGCTGAGTTCTACGAAGCCGATATCATATTTGCGGAGCATTTCACCGATAAGCTTATGCACTTTTCTCCATTCGGAGAATATGATCAGTTTGATGTCATTGTTTTGAATGTCGAGTTTCTCCAGCAGCATATACTCGAGCTCCAGGAGTTTTGGCGATTCGTTGGTCTGATCGTCGATCAGGTAAGTGGAATCGCATACCATTCGCATGTTAGCCAGCAGCAGTTGAATGCGCTGTAGGTCGAATGGTGTGAGGAAAGGTTTGTTCAGAATCATGGTGAGCGATCGGGCAAACCCACCATGCAATTCCTGCTGCAGTGGCGATAACATGACCGGTATTTCGATCTGCCTCACATTTGGCAACTGGTCGAGAACATGCCTTTTTTGTCGGCGAATGACTACCTGCCTTAGCTTTTCGTTGAGTGTACTTAGATTGTAGTACCCGTTTATTTTGTCTTTGCGCTCCGGATCGAAGAGGCAGTGCTGATAGGAAAACTCCCACAGAGGGCCAAAAAACCGGGGATTCAGAAAACTCATGATAGAGAATATGTCGATCAGCTTGTTTTCGATGGGCGTACCGGTAATCACCAGCGTGTGTTTAGGATTAAGTCGCTTGACGGCGGAGGCCGTTTTAGTTTCGAAGTTCTTAACCCTCTGTGCCTCGTCCAGGATCAGGAAGTCGATCCCTGCCCGGTTTATTGCGGAAGCATCGCGCAGGATGGTTTCGTAGTTGACGATCAGGAAATACGTGGCACTGTCATGATAAATGCGTTCGCGCTGCTGAGGAGTTCCATCAACGATCAGGACATTTTCATCGGTGAAACGTTCTATTTCCTTTTTCCACTGCGATTTTAAGGACGCCGGGCATACGATAAGGGCTTTTCTAAACCCGAATATTTGCTTCTTAAGTATGGCCACGGCTATGGCCTGAAGGGTTTTTCCAAGGCCCATCTCATCGGCGATGATGGCGGCCTTCCTGAATAAGACAAAGGCGACCCCTTCTTTCTGATAGTCGAACAGATCGGCGCTTATAGCACTGAAATCCAAGCTGGCGTTGTTCGCTAACTGCCTTAGCAGCTTTTCATCGAAAAACGACTCGACCAGATCAGGTACCTCAGGACGAATCTTTATATTTTCAAAAGATTTGGCTTCTTCCAGAAAGCCGGCAAAATTCTCTGTCTCTCCATCGTCAATAAATGTGCTGCTGCCGAAGTACTTACTGATGAGTGCTTTCTCTTCATCGCCTATTTCGTGCGGATAGTACCAGGAAATCTTATATTCGTTCAGTGGATCGCAGAATATTTCGATGAACGGATACTCCTGCGATAAGCGTCTGAAAAGATTCTTATCTTTCTTCAGCTGATCAAAGGCAAACATAATGTGCTTGGTGGTGCCTAATTTATTTAGCCTGGCATCTTCGCTGTCACTGTAGCCGGTTTCATTCGTGAAGTCACGCAGGAATACCTTGTACGATATGCCCTCTTCGTTGGTCAGTAAATGATCGCCATGGATATTTGACGCCCATTTTATCCGATAATCAGCCTTTTCGCACGCAGCCTTCGCTCCTCAAGTACACGGTTTTTCATACCTTCACAGGTGTATCGCTTATGTTCATCACTCCCTTTCGGATTAAGTGCGTTGAGCTCATCCTTTATTACTAAAAGACATGCATATCCGGCATCATCCCAGGGGGTATTTAGGCCCAACTGAGAAAATACCCAATCATCATTCACTATGCCCAAGGCACAGAATTTTGCGTTGGGCGTATCATGTTCGATGGTGAAATCAAAGCGGCTGCCTGCTTGCGACAAAAGGATACACCTTCCTTCATCACGCCACTTCCTCCCGTTGGCTATCTCGCCGGGCGTCAGTTGAATTTCCAGTATTTCTAATTGTTCCTTTACTCGCGCTTTCAAATTCATAAGGCTTGGATATTACTGACAAATTGTTTTCAATACTATGGAATGCGTTCGGTTTTTTAAAGATACCATGATGAAAAGTTTGAAGATTTGAGGCAGACAGGTGCTCTTAGGTGAATTTTACTTGAATAGTTTGCCTGTCAAAAAGAAATGTCGGGATCAGGGTATATATTAGACTCAAAATTAATCAATAAGTCTCCATTGAATGCGCCGATAGATATTTCCGTTGTGGTTCCATTGTATCGCACTGAACCAGCGCCCAGCAGCCTTAACTTTTTGAAAACTGATTATCGTGATAGGGTGCCCGAGAGCTGCCAGTCCTTCGAGGTAAGGCAATATCTGCGACTGACCAAGTGGGTAAGATAGACCATCGTAGGTGAGGTAGAGGATGGATATTTTCAAAGTTTAGCTTTTCAGCATAATAAGTGAATTAAGATATGAATACGAATTGCGGTGAAAAACAATAGGAAGGAAAATACGAATGGAAATAGGATAATATTTCAGAGAGAAACTTGAATGAGGCCCTGGACAAATGATTGGCCAAGTAGAGGTAGCGGTGGGCTTTGAATTGGGACATTGACCGGCCGAGAAATTTCTGATGTCAGCATCCGCGTTTACAATTTCAATACTTTTTTTAATACGGCGAATGAGTTGATGTTGATTAAAATTAATCACACTGCGACCTCTGTGTTGCACCACATAGGCAGATATTCTATTGGAATACCGCAGAGGAAAAAGACTCGCCAGTTTCAGCCAAAGCAAATAATCTTCAGAGCCAATAATGTCTGGATCTTCATTGAATTGATGTTGCTCTAGAATATCCTTTTTAACAAAAACCCCTATGCAGCTCAGGTGGTTGCCGGTGATCAATGACTGATTTATATTGCCTTTACGCCTATGTTCTTTCCTGAGAACCCTCCCCGCTTCATCCCTGATTTCATAAGCAATGTGAAACCACTCAGGTCGATTGTATTGCTTTATTAATGTTAGGGCTTCATCTAGGTAATGAGGATACAATTCATCATCGCTATCCAAAAAAGTGATGTAATCCCCAGCAGCCTGCAGAATGCCAAAATTGCGCGCGATGGCCCGCTCTTCATTTTCTTTTTAAAGTATTTGATGCGCGGATCTTGAATAGATGAAATAACCTGCTCGGTATTGTCAGCACTTCCGTCATCGATAATGATTATTTCAAAATCAGAATAATGCTGATCAAACGCCGACTGGATTGAGCTTAAAATCCGATCTGCGCGGTTGTAGGTAGGGATGATGATGGAGAATTTAACCGACATAATGTAAAAGAGTTGGTGCAAGAACCAAGGTCAGACGATAGTCTGGCCGTATTATCCTTCGAAACCAGTCAGTAAAATGTGATCTAACACCCAAACACTCACAGAACTGATACAGATAAAACCCAAATAGCAAATTTTACTTTCAATTTTAAAAAGGGGGTTTCTACCAGATAATCAAGAAAACAAAGCACAAATGAATATAGCAATGATATTTATCGGGAAATAAGTCAAATATTTGTATTTAAGCCATAAGGAAGTACTACCCAGGAACAACTGCTGCCATACGTATAAACTATATGAAAGCTTTCCAATAAAACTTAAAGGTTTTGTTTCAAATAAAACACCTAAGCTCGATTCTGGATAAAGCAAAAAATAGCTAAATATCACAGTATTACCAAGAAGGATCAAATTACCAAAAATTACAATATTAATGCCAGTTTTATATTCATGAATGGAACTGATTAAGACCAAAATAAAAGCTAATCCAAGAATAATATCTTTGTACGATGAAAAAATACTTTTAATAGCATACTTATAATTTACTATGATATAGCGCATTAAACACCCTACGAACAAGAAGTCAACATGCATAAAAAATGGCCCACCCACCCATCTGGAAATTTCAGGAAAAGAATAATTTAATGCCCTGAAAAAAGTACCAGTTACAACGACACCGACTCCAATTATTAAAAAACTATTCTTAATCTTGGCAAGAGTGTTTTTAAATAAAAATGGGTAAATGAGATAAAATTGTTCTTCAACTGATAATGACCAAGCGTGTTTAACAAACCAAGTGGATACGAATACTTCACCATTTTGCCAGACGTTATAATTCTGAATGTATAGAAATGCTAATAAAATGGCTTCATATGATATTTGAATGATTTCGAAATAGGCCAAAAAAGCCAAAAACGCAAGATAAAAATAGAAACTTGGAAAAATTCTTAGCACCCTTCTGGCAAAAAAGTTCTTAATACTTATTCTACCGGTACTTTTATACTCAATTAATAAAACATGGGTTATTAAATAACCACTTAAAAGAAAAAAAAGTCGAACGCCTAAAGTCCCTAACCCCAAAGATTGAAAAGCATTATTAATAAATTGAGGAAAGTTGGGAGTATGCGTCAAATGAGAAATTAGAACAAGCGTTATTGCAAATGCTCGTAAACCATTTAATGAGGGAATATACTTAGTCATCTAAGAACCAAAATGGTAAAAATGTACTACGCTTTTAAAAAGTGTAGGAATAGATCGACACTATTTCTAAGACTAAAAATCAATAAGACCTAAGCATTTTTTGAAATTAGCAGGCTCTATTTTCAGGGAATAATCTATTGGTCTTATCTCATTTTTTTTCTGGCTCATTTCAGCAAAAAAAAATGATCCCTATGAACAGGAGTGTCGGCAATCGCCAAAAAACAATTATACATACGATCAGGCAAAGGATGAAACATTAGCTCCTGATGCCTGTCTCTATTCCAAAATATCTGGCAATAGCACGTTCGTTATTTTACTTTTTGAAAAACCAAATTCTATTATCCTTGCAGGTTTTTACTAGTTCCTCCCTATCATCCGATGAGCCGCCATCCGCCAAAATCAACTCAAAATTTGCATAGGACTGAGTTACAACCAAATGAATGCAATGAATTAATACTCCAGCGCGATTATAAGTAGGGATGATGATAGAAATTAGGAACATTGGTTCGAAGTTTTTCCTACTAAATCCGTTCATAAACCGTTTCAAATTGCGGAATTATCCTTTCAATTGTAAACTCCCTTCTAACATATTCCTGAGCATTACACCCTATTCTTTCCACCAATGATTTATCATAGTACAGGGCCGACACAATCTCTGACAATCTTATCTATATTCTTAAAGGGAACAATAAAACCATTGCTATAATGTTCTATTACGTCAGTAGCGCCAGATACAGGAGTAATCACCAAAGGAACCCCAAGCGCCATAGTTTCAATCATAATTTGAGGAAAGGCTTCTTGTAGTGTGGGGTGTACAACGACATCCATGCAATTTATCAACCTATGAGCATCTTTTCTCCAACCTGCAAAAACAACAGCATCCTGCAATTGGCGCTGTTCCACTGCTTCACAAAGACTGGAATGAAATGGGCCGTCACCAATCATCAACATCAATATATCAGGTAATTGTTTATGCAATCCATGAAATGCTTCAATCAGATACAATTGTCCTTTGATGTTATGATGTCGAGCGATATTTCCGATTACGAATTTATTATTGATGCCCAGTTTTTGTTTTAAATTACTAATTTCATCTAATGACAAAGTATTGTATCTACTCTTTGAAAAATCAAATGGGTACGGAATGAGTTTTATTTTTTCTGGAGATACCCCTTGTCTTTTTAGTAATTCCACAATAGCTGTAGATGGTACTATTATTGCCGAGGCTACTGAATTAACAATCTTCTCTACAAAAAGATAAAACCAAAGTTTAGCGCCCGAAGTCGTAAGATAAAACTGGTCGTGATAATGTCGGCCTACAATATGCCTGGTTTTATGACTCATTAAACAAGCCATTGTACCTATAACAGCTTCGTAATAATGATGTGTATGAAGTATATCAATATTTTCTCTTCGCAGAATCCTCGATAAGCGCCATGCTCCCCAAAACATATAAAACCACCCATGATCGATCTCAAGATTGAAAAAGGGAATTCCGGCCTTTTCATAGTAAGGGTTTTCTATATTGGATTCTCCACGGTATGAAGACGCCATCATTTTGAAATTAATCGGATTAGCATTTTTCACTACGACATCTATGAAGTCATGATTGTTGATAACTTTGCTAAAATGGAGCAGATTCTTCATGGGCTGTAGTTATTAATTATGTGAAACGGCTTTCATGAAGTTCTTGCGAAATAGTTCAATAGCGTTATTTTCAGTATAAGAAGAGGCCACCATCTTACACTGTCGAGACAGACAAAGTTTATCTTCGGCTGAAAGTTTAAAAAACCATTTTATCCTTTCAACAATCATATGCTCATCTAGTGGCACTACCAAATCTTCAGAAACCTGGCGCACACATTCCTTCGTTCCTGTCCATTCCTGAAACAATTGGAACAATACCAGCCTGCATTGCTTCATTTACAGTGATTCCCCATGCATCACCTCTTGCCGTATGTAAATAAATGGCTGCCCCTTCCAGAAAACTCGCCAAAGATTCTATGACACCGACAAAGCGGACTTTCTCAGGATTATGCATACTAGCCACAAGGTCTGTCTTTCGGATAGAATCCCATTCTCCTGCAATATCAAAAACTACATCATACCCCTCGGTGATAAGGCAGATCAACTGCCCGTACCATAAGATCTAGGCCTTTATACCATAATCTCCAGGAGGCCCCAGCATTACCTATAAATACAATTCTCTTGCTTGCTACGTCATACTTTACCGATGTCAATTGCTTTATCCTTTCTTCAGAAACACCATTAATTCCAGTAAATATGAATTTGTGCTTATTAACAATTCTATTGACTAAGGCGGACTTCATTCTTTCCAATGCAAATCCAAGCGGAATACTGCCGGTATGCCCACGAATTTACCGCATGAGAGTCGGGAGTAGTACCTGGAATAAATGAAATAAGGAGATTCATCATCCACTAAGGCAATTAATTTAATTTTCCCTAAGCTGAGAATTTTAGATAAAACCAATGTAATTCTGAGACCCTCGGTGAGTACAATACATTTCTTATAATGTATGAAGTAAAAGGCATTTATAAACCATGCGAGATATCTTATTGGTGCCGAATAATGCCTGTCGTGCCATCTGAACCACGGGTCTTCATAGGTAAAATGATTTGTGACAGAAGCACCATACTTGGCGTGTAAAGGATGACCGGAAGGTCGACCATGAACAAATATCACTTTTTGACTGCTCATATTTCAAAGCCGGCATAATTCAGATTACTCTCCAGCCGACTAAAGTAGTGTTCTAATGTATAATGGCTCATTACTTTTTGTCTCGCTTTCTCCCCCATTTCGGCCAAATATTCTTTGTTATCTATCGCCCAGGAAATGGATTCGGCTACAGCTTCAGGTGTATTGCTGTCGAGTATATATCCATCTATACCATGTTCAATGATGTCCGGGGCGGCGCTGAAACGGCTACCGATAACCGGCAGACCGTGTGCCATTGCCTCCAGAATCACCATTCCGAAAGCATCGTTTAAGGAGGGAAATATCAAGGCATCAGCATCGCTGTATATTTTGGATAATTGTTCTTTATTTACCGGTCCGGTAAAAGTAATGTTTTCAGGGCAAGGTTGTATAAATGGTATTGCCTCTGGCAATATTTTCCCAACCAAAACAATCTCCAGTGCTTCATTTGTAAAACCTCTTATCGCTTTTATAAGTGTATGTATCCCTTTCAATAGTTCAAGCCTTCCCACAAACAATAGCCGTAGCTTTCCGTCAACGTGCTTCATTTTTTGCAAATTGGAAAAATTATTAATTTCAATTCCCAGTTGACATAGGAGGATTTTTTTCTCATCGAAACCACGGCTCACAAATGTCCTCTTACAAAAGAGGAATGCACCTGAATAAAATCGGCTGTACTGCACTCCTCCTTCATTCGCTTTATTACCCCACGTGAAAAACGGCTATATCCGGGTTTTATGAGGATATCTGGATCTCGGTAGAAACTCTCATTTACACCCATCCAGTAATCTACATATGGCATAGGATGCTCAAGAATACACTTGCCACCAAATTTTTTGTTCTTCTTCATGCTCCATAATGATGTCTGTGACCAGGCGATCAGTATTTACAGGCTTAGCAAAACATGCTGAACAAAGTGATCGTAATACCGCAATAAAAACGACTTGTGTAACTGACGGCCATCAGTGAGCCGCTCCAATCGGTGATTAATCCCATAGGCGATATAACTGGCGAAGTCGTATAACCAATTATCTTTCCTGTGCCAAACACCTTTATATCGTTGCTACAACTAAAGTTTGGCCAGTAACGCAGAGAGTAAAACGACTTTACCTTTTTGATCAAAAAACTGATAAATAGATTCCGAATGAGAGCCGGCCTGAACTAAAAAAAATGGCATATTCATATTAACTCAGCGTCGCTTTTATAATATCAGGATTTTTCCTGCCGTTGAAATAGGTCATCACTTCGCTATCAATATCCGCCACCTGACATTTATCATAATTAATATTTTCCATGCTGCCTTAAGACGGGCTTTCCTGTCCATTAATTCGCTTTCACGAGTCATGTCTACCGGAAAAAACATGGCTTTTAACCCAAGTCCCAATACAAGTATCAAATTGTCTAGCGTATTGATCAAAAAGTTAATAAGTGCATTATTGTATCCATAGTGATCTTCCCTTATCCTCCACTCGTGACTGCAACTCAGTAATCTGGCCATATAAACTCTATTTGGGTCTCTCTTGAAACTGACACTTCCATGATGAATAATTTTAATATCCGGTACGACGAATATCTCAAACCCTCTATTGACAATTTCCTTACAAAGTGGATACTCCTCCCAAAAAAGAAATGAACTTTCATCGTAAATATAATTCTGAGGTAGAGCAGCCCTTCTGATCATCATCCTGTGCGAAAAATAAAATCCACTTTTGCGGCAATTTGGTTGATTGAAGGGTTTTTGGCTTTTTGGGAAAAAATAACATTCAAAAAATGAAGACGGGTATACTTTTCGAAGATTGTGACGGGTAATGATTCCCTGCCCTGATTAATAGTGTTTAGGCCTATCTTTCCGACATTGGGGTGAGCCTCCATGTAATTAATGCATCGCTCAAATGTATTCTTGAAAACCTCTGCATCCGGATTAAATGAAAAGATATACCTCCCTTTTGACTCCCGGTATGCCTGATTCATGGCTCGCGCAAATCCAAAATTAAAGTGATTAAAAAACCATTTTACTTGCGGGTAATCGAGTGCTAAACTTTGGGTATTGTCAGTCGAATTATTATCTACAACTGATGATTTCAAAAGAAAAGCTTGTTTCACTTTCCAAAATTGAAGTTAGGCAATCTTTTAGAAAACTTCGCGTATTATATGAAATTATGAGGACGCTTAAATCCAATTCCTTCTATTAAAAACCATCAAATCATTTTTAGAAGGTGTTGGGTATCATGCAAATTTAAAATTCCTCTCCTGTTGTTTTCCAGATCAAAATAGGATAGACTTTTTAACATTTTCTATGGATAAGTGACTCTTTGAGATATTACGTTTTTCCTTCGTTCGTGTAATTACACCTCAGGCCATAATCACAGTCGGCGACAAACACTTCAAGTTCCGGATGAGTTTGGTTTAAGAAATAGATCGCCTTCCATACATCTCCATTCCAAATACCTTTGTAGCCTCTTTTTTGCCAGTCAAGGAAGGAACAAGCAGCTTCCTCACTTGCTGGATTGCAATCGTGAACAATTATGAAACCATTTTCTTCAAGATACTTGAGGGCGTTCAGATACTATCCATTTAGGGCAAGCTCAAACTCATGCATCCCATCGATCAATACAATGTCAACCTTGCTCTTTTTAAATACTTTATCCGCCTCCTTTTCGAAAAATTCGTCACTGGTTGTTTGACTGGAACATTGGTCCACGCAACATGCTGAGATCCGATTTTTAACTGATTTCCTTCGAATCCAAACTTAAAATTTGGGTCAACTGCGATTTTTCGATTGCATTTGACCATAAAAAAGACATTCCCGTCCCTGACCCCAATTTCTAAATAACTTTTTCAAATGATGCTTATTGATCAATCCTTTCAAATTCAATTGATATCTTTCCATGAAATTCAGTCGATATTTTATTCTAATAACAAACGCAGCGTCCCCTTCCAAAAAGACACATCACCATAGTCATAGGCACCATGCTTCAACATTTGGCTTGCCGTTATCAATGATTTTCAAAAGTGCATATATCCTCATGCTCATCAATTCGTGCAACATGGGGTTGATTGAAAAATGTATATATCGAATAACTCCTCGAGCAAGTATCCCAGGTTCAATCATAAGTGTCATTGTTTTTCTTAAGACATTTGACTCCATTGAAAAAATTCTCCTTTTCGCTGAATTCAATATTATGACAAACAGGTCACACTTCATCGCCTCCTCCTTAAAATCGATTTCAAATTCAATAAACACTGGATTGCTAGATCAAAAATTCACGACAATTATTTCCTTGCTCATCTTTTAAACGGATTGATTTGAAATACAATGGACTGTCTTTAGACTTATGCTTTGATCAGGTGTTCGTTGGAACTTTTATTATCCGAGTTGTAAAATCGAATTGATTGTAATGGTGGTGCATCAAGCCCTACTATCCCGGATTTTAATACCATCACGCGGACGCAAAGTTTACTGATTGCGTTCAGGTCATGACTCACAAATAAAATAGTCCTCCCTCCTTCTTACTCACCTCATCCATCTTACCAGACACTTCTTCTGGAACTCGGCATCGCCCACTGCCAGGACTTCATCGATGATGAGTATTTCGGGTTCTAAGTGGGCGGCGACAGAAAAGGCAAGCCGCACCGTCATGCCGCTGCTGTAATGCTTCACGGGGGTGTCGAGGAATTTCTCTACGCCGCTGAAATCGACAATTTCATCAAACTTAGCTTTGATTTCGCGCCGCTTCATGCCCAGAATAGTACCGTTGAGGTAGATATTTTCCCGACCCGTGAGTTCTGCATGAAACCCGGTACCAACCTCAAGCAGGGACGACACACGGCCATTGATCTCAAATCGGCCGGTAGAAGGACTCGTGATGCGCGAGAGTATCTTCAGAAGTGTGCTTTTTCCAGCCCCATTTCTTCCAATAATGCCCACGGCTTCCCCTTTCTTGATTTCAAAATTAATATCGCGCAAAGCCCAGAACTCTTCTTTCATGGCCGGCATTCTTCCCAAATAAATCTTGTAGCTTGTCAGAAAAAGCATTTCTTAGATCACCGGCTTTCTTATGGCCGATGATATATTTTTTCCCCAGGTTTTCTACTTTGACCGCAATATCACTCATACAATATCCGCCATTATACTTTCCACGCGCCTGAAATATATCAATCCGGTGACAAAAAGCAGGAGGATCACCGCCGTAGAGATATAAAAATAAATATCAGGTTGAGCCCCGCCAAATATACTCCATCTGAAACCCTGAATCACGCCTGCCATAGGATTTAGATTATAGATCAACTGAAACTTCTCCGGAACAAGCCTCGCAGGATACGCCACCGGTGTGGCATATAAACCAAACTGCACGATAAAAGGCACCACATGCTGAAAATCGCGGTACCTTATAGTTAAGGCGCTTAGCCAAATTCCTACTGCAAGTGCGGCCATAATATTCAAAATGATGAACAGTGGCGCAAATGCGACTTGCACCGGAGGCAGGTATTGGTAATAAACCATAAGTATAACCAAAAACATCAGCGCCACTCCGAAGTCCACAAAACCTACCATTGCCTTACTCAAAGGGATAACCAAACGCGGAAAGTAAATTTTCTTGATCATTTCCTGGGCTCCCACAATACTTGTTCCTGATTGGTTTAAAACAAAACCAAAGTATGCCCACATGGATATACCACTAATGGCAAATAAGGGATAAGGAATCCCTCCCGTGTCAACTTTCACCGCCATGCCAAATACTAAAACAAAAACGGTGAGCGTAGCCAGCGGCTGCAATAGTGCCCAAGTAAATCCAAGGAAAGTCTGGGCGTATCGCACACGCAGGTCGCGGTAGGCCAGCACGGCGAACAAATCGCGGTAGGCCAGCAATTCGCGCCAGTTAATTCTGAATTTGCTTTGCCTTGCATCAACAATAATCCTGGACATTCAATAATTTTTTGTTTTATAAATACGCCTTCTACCGACACAGCTTCGCCAGGTCGATCCCACAGGGATATTCTTTTTGCTGGAAAATTTGAGCAAAATCAACCCCCCCCGCTTAAATGCTAGCGTTATCGAAATTATCAGGATGCTGAAACTTAGACTTAAAGGTTTGTCTCTCCCCCTCATACCCCCCCCCCATGAAGTCTCCCCTTTATTCCCCCCTAACCCCATATCTCCTTCTTTTTTGCTAAAAAAAAAAAATTTGTTGTGAGGGTTTACCTTCGCGTCTGCAACCCCTTCTCTTTCCGATCGGAGGACTTGGTACTGTCTGTTAAAATAAAAGAACTGATGCGCCTCGGGACACGGGCCCCGTTATCGTTTTTCGCGTTTGTTTTCATGCTGAGCTGATCCGGAGCATTACAAAGAGCATATACTCCACGATACTTCGATGGACATCCGGCGCGAAGGAGAAGGGAACAAGCGTGAAGCATTTTCGCCGACGGCGCTCCCGTTTTTTTCTTTTGAAGTCTGAAGGCCGGCGGCATGGGGATCATCTTACTGCCGATTATGTATTCCTTGTGGACCCATGGTGGAATCCTGCTGTAGAACCGCTATCGATCGGTGCTACCGTCTGCTCGCCGGACATCTTTCCTACCGAATGATATGCAAGACACGAGGAGTCTTGCCTCGCTAAGAAAGATCATTTCACCGAAAATACCTCGGAGGGAGCGGTTTGGCAAATATAGAAGGATTCATCTTTCGATAGGATTCCCGAAACTGTTGTATTTACCAACAAGCGCTCCCTTCCCCTTACAGAAAATTTTATGTTTCACCAAATCATTTATTATAATAGCACTAATTCTTAACTTGGCACAAAATATTATTTGGTATAGAAATGAGTCACCTATCTAAACTTGACGAAATCGACAAGAAAATCCTGGAAATATTGCAGGCACGAGCTAAAATCACAAACGCCAAACTCTCTGAGGAAATAGGGCTTTCTCCCGCCCCTACCCTGGAAAGGGTGAAAAAGCTGGAGCAACTTGGAATTATCGCCAGCTATCATGCAAAGCTCAATATAGAGAAAATTGGACTTGGTGTTACGACTTTCGTTCTTGCTACCCTCAACGGCCACAATAAAGCCAATATCGAAGCCTTTGTCGATGAAATCAATAAAATACCAGAAGTTATAGAATGCCATCATATTACGGGCGCAGGAGATTTTATTCTGAAGGTGGTGACACGTGATATTACATCCTATCAAAAACTCATGCTTGAAAAGGTGAGTGATATTAAGCAAATAAATAATATGCAGTCGATGGTAGTATTATCTACTTTCAAGGACAGCAAAGTGATACCGGTAAATTAGTTTCGTCCATGCCCACTGAAGATAACAAAATTCTCTCGATGCAGCAGATCAGGCATAAGATAAGCCGGATCGCATGGGAGATCTATGAAAATAACTATACTGAAAAGAAAATCTATATTGCCGGTATTCCATCAGGTTATAAGCTGGCCAAACTTCTGGCGAAGGAATTGCAAAAAATCAGTCCGGTTCAGGTGGAGCTGTTGAAAATTGAGTTTAAAAAAAGTCCGGAAAATCTGGAGACCATCCATTTGAATTGCAATCCTTCCGACCTCACAGGATATGTTCTCCTGTTGGTGGACGACGTGCTTCATACGGGACGGACATTCCTGCAGAGTCTTAGACCATTTATGGATGTGAAGGTGAAGAAAATAGAAACCGCCGTCCTGATCAATCGGAGTCATAAGATGTTCCCTATTTCTGCCGATTACACAGGATATCAACTGGCTACTACCCTCAATGACCATATAAAGGTAGTGCTCGACTCCGGAAAGTATGGAGTTTATTTGTATTGAAAAGAAGTTTATTGGGCTTGCAGAAGGTTGCTCAACATAAATCTGCCCAAAACCCAATAAACCTGAACGCAATACTCCAAGACCAAATCTTATCCAACTACAATTAAGAACATGTCCAGCAAGTTTTCTGAAATCAAAAAAGTCACCACACATCAGCTACTTGCTATGAAGCAGTCTGGCGAAAAGATATCCATGCTCACTGCTTACGATTACAGTATGGCCGGTCTGATCGATGGCGCTGGAATAGACATCATTCTGGTCGGTGACTCGGCTTCGAACGTGATGGCTGGAAATGAAACAACTTTACCGATCACGTTGGATCAGATGATTTATCATGCCACTTCGGTCGTCAGGGCCGTAAGGCGGGCATTGATTGTTGTTGATATACCCTTCGGCTCCTATCAGGGCAACTCTCAGGAGGCATTGCGATCAGCCATCCGGATTATGAAAGAATCGGGGGCGCATTCTGTGAAAATGGAAGGCGGCGCCGAAATACAGGAATCCGTTGATCGGGTTCTAAGCGCAGGAGTACCCGTCATGGGGCATCTCGGACTTACACCCCAGTCGATTTATAAATTTGGAACGTATAGCGTTCGTGCACGGGAGCAGCAAGAAGCTGACAAACTTCTCAGCGACGCACTATTGCTGGAGGGTTGTGGGTGCTATGCTATCGTTTTGGAGAAGGTCCCCGCTGCCCTCACAAAAAAAGTAGCCAACGAACTTAAAATACCCGTTATTGGCATTGGCGCCGGGCCTGATGCCGACGGCCAGGTACTGGTGATGCACGACATGCTGGGCATCAACAAAGATTTCAATCCGCGATTTCTGAGGCGCTATGCTGACTTGCAGGGCATTATTACGGCAGCAGTGGAAAGCTACATTGCTGATGTAAAATCGAAGGATTTCCCAAATCCAGGTGAGAGCTATTAAATGTCATTGAAAAAGATATTGTTTGTTGTGCCATATCCAGTTGGCGCGGCTCCTTCACAGCGATTTCGTTTTGAGCAATATTTCATGGTTCTCCGAGCGCAAGGTTATAGCTATGAAATTTATTCATTTTGGTCAGGATGGGGCTGGAATATCCTCTATAAGCGTGGTTTTTTTATACAGAAAATACTGGCCTTCGCGCAGGGATTGATTGGTCGTATCGGGTTACTCTTCATAGTGCCAAAATATCAGTACGTGTTTATCCACAGGGAAGTATTGCCGGTTGGTCCGCCTTTTTTTGAGTGGATTATTGCGAAAATATTTCGCAAACCAATCATATACGATTTCGATGACGCCATCTGGTTGCCAAATACATCGGACCAAAACAGGGTGGTTGCCGCAATTAAGAATCATGGTAAAGTGAAGAAAATTTGTTCCTGGAGCTGGAAGGTGAGTTGTGGCAATGGATTTTTGGCAGATTTTGCGCGTGAATATTGTGAAAAGGTCATCATCAATCCAACGACCATAGATACTGATTATCATGTTCCGTTTATCAATACTTCAGTTCCTAAACCACTAGTCATTGGCTGGACGGGCACACATTCCACCACCCGATATCTCCTTCCTTTGGTTCCGGTATTCAAAAAATTAAAAAAAGTCCATGCGTTCGAAATCCGCATTATTTCCAATCAGCCTCCCGATTGGGATTTCAACGACTATATTTTTATTCCGTGGAGCCAGTCCGAAGAGATAGAGCAGCTGCAATATTTTGACATTGGTGTGATGCCACTCGAAGATACAGACTGGGAAAAAGGCAAATGTGGTTTTAAGGCGTTGCAATATATGGCTCTTGAAATACCAGCCGTCGCTTCATCCGTTGGGGCGAACAGGGAAATAATCGATCATGGGATTAATGGGTTTCTCTGCCAAAATCAGGAAGATTGGTTTACTTACCTTGAACAATTGATCGTCTCAGAAAAGCTTCGAAAATCCATAGGTATAGAAGGCCGCAAAAAAGTTCTGGAAAAATATTCCGTTCACTCCAATGCCTCACTTTTCCTTTCACTTTTTGAATAACCAAGCAGTATAAACAAGCCGGCGACGAAATAGGGGTACAATGGTATTTTGTATCGCACCAATGATCCGAAATTATACGTTGACACGCCTACCGCGAATGCAAAAACAATAGCAAATACAAAACAAAAAGCCAGTATTGGGTGTGATGTGATCATCCGTATTGAGCCGAAAGGACCGGTCCTATATAGTACAAATAGGGTAAAAAACAGAAGAACCAGGGATTCCAAAGCAGACAACAACATCACGATATTATGCGATTCCCAGAGGTATGGCCGATACAACGTGACCCAGATGGCCAGTGGCATTTTCCTCAACATGCCCGTCGGCGAATAGTCAAAATCCCCCAGCGTATATGCTGATCCCCCTTGTTGTTCACTGACATAATGAATCCATTCGGCGGTGATTTGAGCGGTTGTTGCTAACTGATCAACGTCATACCGCGGATTGTCTTCTCCCACTTTAACGATGGAATAATAGCCTATGACACCGGCAAGGATTAGTACAACGGGGGCCACCATGATTTTCACCAAGGGATTCCGCACTTTAGAAATACCGGAATAGAAGACCCACAAAATCGCCGCCGGGATAAAACATAACAGGATGTAAATTTTTATGGTATAAAGAGAAAAAAAGGCAATCAGCAGGATAACGATATTGAATGGAATCTGATTTCGCAGCATAAAAATCTGGTAAACATTATACGTCGCCCAGCCCAGCGCTCCCAATGTGATGGTGTCTTTCATAATGCCCGACCCCCAGAAAAATACCGATGGCACGAAAAATATTCCGATAGCAATACCAAGGTGCCTTGCCGGGTATAACCTGACAAAAACATTGTATAAAGCCCAGAGTCCACTGAAGCTGATGGCGGCAAATAACGTGGCTGTAGCCGAATAGGTGTGAAATGTCAATATGTCTAGGACGCCCGCTATGCGAACCACAAAATAGGACGACAAATCACCATAGGTATAGATTTTGGTAGCATATTCAAATGTATCGGTGGCATAATCCTTTCCTGCAAAAATAAGTTTCAGCGCCAACATGGGTTTTTCGTGAAATGCCTGATAAATATACTTACTGCCCAGATTGAAATAAGTAAATGTGTCCCCCCCTCCATAGTAAAACTGGTATATGACCCCAAGGGCGATGGCGCCAAAAAGTTTTACGGACAATGCCGGAATAAAATACCTTTTGGTGAGGGCGTTGGTAACGAATGGCCTTACGGAATAAGCAACAATAATGAGGAGTGTCAGGAAGAGTGGAGTGACGAATAAATCCCTAATCTCCATCGTCCTTGAGTGATTTCAGGTAGTCCTTGGCCAATTTATTGGCTTCATCTTTTCCCTTAGAATACTTCCTGACAAGTTTCAGGCAATTCTCAGCCTCTTTTTTCTGGCCGCGTTTCTGATAAATCCTCGCAAGCCCCAAAAGGGAATATTGATAATACGCCGATTCGTAGGCCTTTGATTGCTCAGAAAATGTAACAGTGCGCTGGTAATAATGAAAGGCATTATCAGGATCCATACTTGACTCATATATCCGTGCCAGGTAAAAACAGGCATACCTGCCGCTGATACTTTCGTATCCTACCTTGCCGCTATCAACCTTGGCCAGTAAATCCTCCGATACAATCTTTGCTCGTGCATACCGACCTGTCTGGAAGAGCAGCCTTGAGTAATACCGCTGGAAATAGGCATTGTCCGGAAAGGTTTGAAACAGGTACTCCGACTCATGCAGCGCACCCTGATAATCATTTTCCTCCGTGAATAAGATACGCATCAGCCAGTACTGGGCTTCCGTGCGGGTATAAAAGGCATTGTGCGCCACCTCGCGCAATTGCTCGAGGCCCTTTTCTTTATCTCCTTTTGTAAACATGATAAGGAATGGTCGCAGTTGGGGGTAATTCTCTGGAATCCAAACCGAAAAGTAGTTGTATAACCCATCGCCAAAAAGCAGTTCCGGACTCAACTCACTTTTTCCCCGGCAATCATCCAGGTAGTTTAGGGCTTTATTGGCAGTGCCCGCGGCCTTCAGCCACTTCTTTCTTTCAGAAAACAGACGCGCTTTGAAACCATTGGCTGCCGAAAGGAAAAATGCCCCTTCGATTCTCGTCCTCTCATTGTCATAGAGCACCTTGGCTTTCATGATAGAGGAATCCATGTAGGCATAAAATTCTTCATCGTATTTCTCCACAGCCAGATCCGGCATCATCTGCCACCAGATATTCAGGCCAAGGAGGAAATACGGTAAGGGATGCTCATGATATTTTGTTTTAAACCCAATAAACTGTCGGCGCGCCCCGCTGAATTTGAAATTATACATATCGTTCAGCGCCGTGGGTAACTTCAATCTGCACATTCATATCGGCAATGAGCAATGAGTCAGGGCCTTGGTTGGACTGAGCCCAGCTTGCCTGAATAAAAAATACAAATGGAATTGTGAGCAATAAGAGGTAATTCCTGACGCTAAAACTCATACGTTTAAATATAGGCTAATTTTCCATAAGCCACAAAATCCAAAAAGTGCGTACATTTCAAGGCTTTTGGAATGGTCACTTTCAATCTCCTTCCAAAACGACCTGCACCATTTAAAATTTGAATTTATAGCAAAATGTTTAAAAATGAATACCCACTCACAGGCATCGCCGGAGATTTATTGGAAATTAAAAGCTGGCATTTCTTCATATTGCTGTGTCTCCTCACTTTTCTTCTTCTATTTATTAAAAAGAATTTTATTGAATTTGAAATTACGGCCTTTCAAATCCTCGATGAACGCGGCGAGCTGGGTATATTCAAGATCCTGACGACACTTCAATACCTCTCGGTTCCTGCCGTTTACATGGTTAAATTCACCTTCATCGCCTTTTTTATCTGGGTGGCCAGCTTCGGATTTGGATACAGGATCACCTACGCATCGTGCTGGCAGATCGTTATGGTATCCGAAATCATTTTTGTGATCCCGGAACTCATGAAGATTGCGTGGTTTTTATTGGTCCGCACCGATCCCAATTATTTTGAGGTATTGGCTTTTTACCCCTTGTCGCTTATGAATCTGTTCAATTTTGAAAATGTGGCTAAGGAGTGGCACTATCCATTGAAAGCCATGAACCTTTTCGAAGTTGTGTATTGGGTGCTGGTGATCGCCGGCATTTATGTAAAAAGTCGCAAAGAATACCGCAATGCCGTGTATATAGGTTTGTTGGGCGGGGTGTTGCCTTTTCTTATTTGGCTGGGATATTATGTGATTGTTTATAAATAATCGCTTAAAAACCAATGTGTTTGCCCCGACATTTTAATAAGATTAGACCGCCATTAAGAAATATATTTGCTAATTTCGCCGCTTAAATTTTATGAGATAATGCAGAATTATCAGAAGATCAATAATATATCAGGATGGGCAGTTTTTGCCATTGCTACGGTCGTTTACTGGCTCACCGTGGAGCCAACGGCCAGTTACTGGGATTGTGGCGAATTTATTGCCGTTTCCTACAAGCTGGAAGTTCCTCATCCTCCAGGAGCGCCGCTTTTCCTGCTTATCGGCAGAATGTTCTCCTTTCTGGCTATGGGCAATTTGCAAGAAGTGGCTTATTGGATCAATATCGCAAGCGTAATTGCCAGCGGATTTACCATTCTCTTTTTGTTCTGGACTATAACCCTTCTTGGCCGTAAAATTTTTGCCGTTGAAAAAGGTAATGAAACACCAGCGCAGACAATGCTGCTCATGGGAAGTGGCGCCATTGGCGCTTTGGCTTATACATTTTCAGATTCATTCTGGTTTTCGGCTGTAGAGGCGGAAGTATATGCCATGTCATCGTTCTTTACGGCATTTGTATTTTGGGCAATATTGAAATGGGAAGTTATCGAAAACGAAAGCCTGGCCAACAAGTGGATCATTCTCATCAGCTACATGATGGGACTTTCTATCGGCATTCACTTGCTCAACTTAGTCACGATTCCTGCCCTGGGCCTCATCTATTATTTCAAAAAATATCCATCCGTTACCAGGAATGGCGTCATCGCAACGCTTGTCATCAGCGGGGCCTTTCTCATCCTCATCAACAATATAATTATCCCGGGTTTCCCATGGATTGCCGGTAAATTAGAGGTTCTTTTTGTAAACGGGTTAGGAATGCCGTTTGGCGCCGGAATCATTTTCTTCGGAATCGTACTGATCGCAGCGCTGGTTTATGGAATTTACCAGACACAACTAAGAGCCAAAGTGCTGCTCAATACGTTATTGGTAAGCCTGGCATTTATCCTTATAGGATATTCATCCTATACCTCCATCATCATCAGGTCAAAATATAATCCTCCTATCGACGAAAACAACCCTGAAAACGTAATGTCGTTCGTTTCGTACCTGCTGCGTGAACAATATGGCTCCCGGCCATTGCTCCATGGGCAATATTTCGATGCGAAACTCGATGATCAGGTCGCCGGTGCCCCGATCTATATAAAAGGCAAGGATAAGTACGAAGTCTCTGACAGAAAAATTGACTATGTATATGATCCTCAGAGGACAACCATCCTGCCGCGTGCCTATAGCAATGATCCTAAACACGTTGGCCTTTACCGGCAGTATATGGGCCTGGGAGAAAACGAATTGCCAAACTTCGTGGATAACCTCCAGTTCATGTTCTCCTACCAATTGGGCCATATGTACACGCGCTATTTCCTATGGAATTTCGCCGGAAGGGAAAGTGATCTCCAGCACGCCGACTGGCTGGCTCCCTGGGATGCCCTCAAGGAAGTACCTGCAGAATTCGCAACGAACAAGGCCCGGAACAATTTTTTCTTCCTGCCACTACTCATAGGATTGATCGGTGTTTTTTACCATTATGCTAAACACAGGAAAGACTTTTATGTACTGGCAATTTTATTCTTCCTTACGGGAATAGCACTGGTACTTTACCTGAACTCACCCCCTGTAGAACCACGGGAACGCGATTATATTTATGCCGGATCGTTTTATGTCTTTGCCATGTGGATCGGCATTGGCGTAATGGCGCTGGCGGAGTTTTTTGGTCAAAAGAGCGGAAACATGATGCGCGGGGCTGTTATCGCCACGGCTGTTACATTAGTCGTTCCGATCATCATGGCACAACAGGGATGGGACGATCATAACCGGACCAATCGCTATTTCTCAGTCGATTCAGCAAGAAACTTCCTGGCGTCCTGCGAACCTAACGCCATACTTTTCACAGGTGGTGATAATGATACATTCCCACTGTGGTATGTGCAGGAAGTTGAAGGATTCAGAACTGACGTACGCGTAATTGTACTCAGTTATTTCAATACCGACTGGTATATCGACCAAATGACCCGCCAGGCATATGAATCTGATCCTTTGCCATTTTCACTGTCTCATGACAATTACCGGCAGGGAGGCCCGAATGATTACTTGCCGTATATGGAGAATCAAAACATCAAAGGTGGCGCTATCAGCCTGAATCAGTACCTCAAACTCATCCGCGAAGATCACCCGGGACTGAAGGTTCCGACAAGACTGGGAAGCTATAATTCCATTCCATCCAAATCGCTTTTTTTACCTGTTGATTCTGCCGGAGTCATCGCGAAGGGAATCATTCCGAAAGGCATGGAATCACTCGTTACGAGTCAGATGGTTTTCAATCTGACACGCGGCGGTCTTGAGAAAAACACGCTGATGATTCTTGACCTTATCGCTAACAATAACTGGGAACGGCCCATCTATTTCAATAATACCTCGCTCCAGGGTGTCAGCGTTCTTCTCAAGGATTACGTGGTTCAGGAAGGCGCCACTTACCGATTGCTGCCTGTGCAAAATCCCAGCGCCCGTGCTGAACTGGTAAATACGGAAATCATGTACCGAAACGTAATGGAGAGATTTCAATTCCGTGGCCTTAATGACCCAAAGGTTTACAACTCGAAAGATCACAGGGACTTTGCGCTGAACCATCGCTCTACCATGAATAGCCTGGCTGCTGCCCTAATCCGTGAAAACAAAACCGAACAGGCACGAGAAGTCATCTTTCGCTCATTAGAGGCTATACCTGACAACTCGATAATTTATGACTATACAACCGCCCAAACCATTAAACTACTTTACAATATTGGCGAGAAGGAAAAGGCCAGGGAAATCGCGGCGATCATGGGAGAAAGGGCCAATGAGGCTTTGATTTATTTTGATAAATACAACCTTTCGATCGATAACGAGACGCAAAAGAACATCGTAATTCTGAATGATCTTGTGACTACGCTAAAAAGCCAGGGTGAAACTGAGCTTGCGCAAAAATTTGAAGAATACTTCGTGACGCATTATTCAAAAATGAATTCCTGACACACGAGGCAGGGCCTCAAAAAACAAATCCCCAGTGGTTGTCCTATTCCGTAAGTACATGATTTCATTAGTGAATATTACCAGGATGGCTACCCTTGGGTTTTTAATGCTTTTTTGCGTGGCAAGTATGTCAAATGCCCAGGACCTGGGGTTATCCTTCTCTTATTTCATCCCAAAAAACGGGTATTTCTCAGTGCCGGTCACGCCATTCTCGATCAGGGGTGTGGGGTTTGACCTCACAAAAAATATTGCCCTTGAGTCGGGGTTTACACTTTACCGGATATCGGGCATGGGTGTAAAGAACCTTCCCTGGGAATCTGAAAAACCACTGATCGGCCCATTTTTCTCCATACTGGTACCGGCAGAATTGGTATTCACTGTCTTCTTTGATAATCAGGCTTTCAAGGTCAAAGGCGGGGGTTTTGCTTTTTATAATTTCGGCACGAACATCAACGAAGGCAACCTCGACAGGGAACTGCTGGAATATACCGGCTGGGAGGTATTGAACTCAGAAATGCAGGTTTCAAATCACCCCGGATTTGGCTACCACTTCGGCGCAGAATACATCATTTACCTTTCCAAAAAGTTCGGAATCAGCCTGGAGGCCTACTACCTCGCCGGGCAGACGAAGCTGGACATGCAGGGAACGTATAAAGGCTTGCCGCCGGATGCGACTTCACTTGCCGAGGAATTCGTTGAATTTGATGAAGCGATGCTGGATTTTACGGGTTATGAATTGTCGATCGGAGTGCTGTTTACTCCCTGACTTCCAACTGCTTTATAACCACGGCCAATCCTTCCCGAAGTGAGTGTGGAGCATACCCGAGTTCTCTTTTTGCTTTCGAAATGTCAAAACCGGTTTTGAGTGGTCGCTTGCCCGTTTCCACAAATTCATTTGCATTGGTCGGTTCGATGAGTGATGAGTCAAGGTTAAAATCTTCGGCGACCTGTTTTGCAATTAGAAATGGCGTAAGATATTCATCGCCTGAAATATGAAAAATACCCTCTTTTTCCATGCGCCAAATCAATTTGCAACCCAGCGCCAGATCTTCCACCAACGTCGGAGTTCGCCACTGGTCATCGACCACCCTGATTTTCCGGCCGTTTTCCAGATTATTTTTCACCCATAATACCAGGTTCGACCGGGAAAGGTTTTTACCTACGCCATAAACCAACACGGTTCGGACAATCGCATAACGCAGCCCTGACCGAATGACGGATTGCTCAGCGGCATGCTTGGATTTTCCATAAAAATTGATCGGATTGGGTTTAGCGGCCTCATCGTATGGGCCTTCCGTTCCGTCAAAAACAAAATCCGTGGAGATGTATTGGAAAAATGCATCCAAAGCTACAGACGCTTCCAGCAGATTTTCGGTGGCAATGACGTTGGCAATCCAGCAGGCTTCATTGTCATTTTCACAGGCATCGACCTGTGTCATGGCTGCGGAATGAATGATGCATGAAGGTTGTAAATTCAGGACATGGAAGTTCACAAGGTCCTTGTTCGTGAGATCGATATCCAGGTAGCGGGCCTTCTCAAAACTTACCCGTGCGGGTCCCCTTCCTGTAGCAACAATTTCAACATCAGGTTCACACTCGAGGAGCTCGACGAGCTTTTGCCCAACCAATCCGTTTGCTCCGGTAATGAGTATCCTTCTCAAATGTTTATTGGTTTCTGTACTGTTTTTTCAGCTTCGACGGACTCATACTCTCCACTTTCATCGTCATATAAATTTTATCCAGCGGCGCTTCATTGGCCGTTTGTACGGCTGCGATTTTATCGACAACGTCCATACCCTCAACTACTCTTCCAAAAACCGTGTAGGCTCCATCGAGATGGGGTGCGCCGCCGACAGTGGTGTATTTCTCCAGCTTTTCAGCAGAATAGTCCGCAGCGAAGGAAGTATTGAACTCCTTTTCGATCACCGGGCGCAATTCAAGCAGTTTCTTCACATAAGCCTGTTCTCCCTGCTGCTGGTAAATAAGTGAAAGCTCCTGTCCGAGCTTACTATTTTCCGGCTTGCGAAGGTACTGCATCACGTATTGATTCATTCGCCCCACATCAGTAGTAAGTTCTTCTGCTGCAAATACCCGACCCTGGACGATATACCACTGACAACCACTGCTGGCTTTCTCAGGGTTCATACTGTCAGGATTACGGGCAGCGGCCAGGGCTCCCCGCTCATGGATCAGTGTATCCACGAATTCTGCCGGAATTGTATATTCCTCCTTTCCCTTGTTCTCAATTTTTTGATAAATATCTCCTCCCTGGATCATGAAGTCCCTGATGATCCGATGGAATACAGTGCTGTCGTAATCACCGTTTTCGGCCAGTTTCAGAAAATTTGCCTTGTGCTTCGGAGTCTGATCATAGAGAATTACCTTGATTTCCCCATACGATGTTTTAATCGTGACCAGGTAATCTTTTTTTGCACATGCCGAAAAACCCAGCACGAGAATGAGTAATAAAACCAGGGTGCTTTTCATTATCTGTTGATTAAATGTTAATCTGTTCATCGATCAATTTTTACAGCGGTTCGAATAGAATTAAAAGTTATCGATGGAGTTCCTTGTTGATTTGTTCGAGAATTTTATCTCCGCCGGATGACAATACATCCTCGCCTGCACTGTTGCCAATACGCTCCGGTTCCGTCAAAGAGCCGGAGTGGGTTTTGCAAATAAGTTGACGGCCATCGAGGCTGAAAATGCCGGCTGTAAGAATAATCTGGTCATTGCTAATCTGCGCATTGGCGAAGGCCGGAATACTACAACCTCCCTTGAGCTTTCGCAAATAGGCCCGCTCGGCGAGTAATTTTGTTTCGGCCAATGGGTTATTAAGGATTTCCCTGATGCGCTTTTTCTTTTCTGTGGAAAGATCCCTGGCCACCTCGATGGCGAGACTCCCCTGCCCAACTGCAGGCGTAAACACATTGAGTGGGAGATCCTGATTCACCATATCTTTATAACCCATCCTGGCGACGCCGGCATAGGCGAGTAATAGTGCATCGCAGTGACCCGACTCCAATTTGGCGATGCGTGTCTGGAGGTTCCCGCGCATTTCTACGGTAGAAATTTTTGGAAAATAATGCGCCAGTGTTGCAATGCGCCTCGTTGACGATGTGCCGATGACAAAAGATGCATCCGGATTGTCCAGACGAAATGACTTGTTAAAACTCAGCAGAACATCATGCTCCTTTTCGCGTGCTGAGAATGCGATAATCTCAAAGCCTTCCGGAAGAATGCTTTGCAGGTCCTTCGCACTATGCACCGCCAGATCGATGGTGCCATCGGCGAGCATTTGTTCAAGCTCCTCAGTAAAAACCCCTTTACTTCCAATTTTCGCTATGGAGACATCGAGAATTTTATCGCCTTTGGTTTCAATGGGGATCAGATCTATTTCGATGCCTTCCTGCTCCAGTTGATCTTTTACAAAATGCGCCTGCCACATGGCCAGCTTGCTCCTTCTTGTTCCAATTGTAATCTTCATGGCGCTATTGCTTTTTATTAAATATTGAACTTATAAGCAGCGAAATATCCAGGAATACAATCCTGGCATTGGCGTTTCGCTCAAGATGGTATTGCGCTGTATTTAGCACTTCATAAATCGATTTGAGCTTTTCCTGATCAAGTATAGTCGAAAAATTATCAACAAACATCCGCTCCTTGCTGCCCGCATTGATAAGTGCGTCCTGGTTGTTGGTCTTTAGAAGGCAATCGCGGAGTATGGCCATGCCGTATTGCAACAGGCCTCGCTGATTTATTTTGGATGCCTTACCAAATGCTTCCATCCATTCTACCATTTCATCGGTTTTATTGGAAAAGCAGCTACGCATCCATTTATGAAACATCTCATGCGTATCCTCGTCCGGTTCTTCGAGCAGGTGGATGGCGTGATTGAGGTTCCCTGAGGAGATGCCGGCGAGTTGCGAAGCCTTTGAAGGACTGACTTCGTGATGTTTTTGCAAATGAGTCGCTATTTCTTCATGAGAAAAAGGGCGCACTTTCAACATCTGCACGCGCGATAATATGGTGTTAATGATCTGTTCGTAGTCGTTGGTGACCATGAGAAATACGGTCATCTCTGATGGTTCTTCGAGGATTTTGAGCAATGCATTGGCGGACGCCGGGTGAAGGTATTCCGGAAGCCAGAGGATCATCACTTTGTATTCACCTTCATACGATTTCAATGACAATTTTCGGAGTATGCTTCTGCTTTCCTCCCGCGATATATTGAGTTGTTTGTTTTCACCACCAAAATTCAGTGACCATTCATTTGGGCCGCTGTATGGGTTTTTAATGATAAAATCCCTCCATTCCGCAATGAAACTGTCGCTGATAGCTTCCTTCACATCTTTGATGGGCGACACGGGATATACAAAATGTACGTCGGGATGAATGAGTTTTGCCATTTTGTGGCATGACGGGCAGGTGCCACAGGAGTCATTTTCTTGTCGGTTCGAGCAATTGAGCAACGTGGCATAAGCCAGCGCAAGCGCCAGGTTTCCGCTGCCTTCAGATCCGGCAAACATCTGGGCATGCGCGACTTTTTCGGTATTCACCGCCCGGATGAGCTTTTCCTTTAACTCTTGTAACCCGGTGATTTCAGAAAATTTCATAACGCTTCTCCCGGTCTATACTTACCCGTCATCTCAAATATATGTGCGTATAGCTCTATATCGGCATCGGTGAGTATCTTACCTCTTCGCTCCATCACTTTTGGCATCACCTCCAGCGCCTCCTTCAGTTTGTAAGTCGTAAGGCCTTGCGCCCCTCCCCAGGAAAATGAGGGTATAAATGCCCGCGTAAACCCAGCCCCAAATACATTCGCGTTTACTCCTACTACCGTGCCGGTGTTAAACATAGTATCAATGCCGCATTTACTGTGATCGCCCATGATAAGACCACAAAACTGAAGGCCCGTATCTTCAAAGCGCTCGGTGGCGTAACTCCAGATTCTGATGTTTTTATAGGTATTCTTCAAATTGGAGGTGTTCGTGCCGGCGCCGATGTTACACCATTCACCAATGACCGAATTACCCAGAAAGCCTTCGTGCGCTTTGCTGCTGTAACCAAAAATCATAGAGTTGCTGATCTCGCCACCAACTTTGCAATAGGGCCCGATGGTTGAGTCGCCGCGGATTTGAGTGCCTATACTCAAAGCGGAGTTTTCGCAGATAGCGTTATTCCCGCGGATTACTGAGGTTTCACCGATTTCGCAATGAGCCCCGATATAGATGGGTCCGTTTTCGGCATTCAGAACACTGGATTTAATAGTAACATTCTCCTCAATAAAAATATTCTGAGGCGCATATACAGCCGTGTATTTGTCAGTGATCGGCTGGCTTTTCCGGCCTTTTGTTATGAGGTCAAAATCATGACGTATGTTCACGCCGTTTTCCCTGAATATCTGCCAGGTATGCTGAATTATCCGCGGCGAAACTAAAAGCGAAATTTTCTCAATAGCAGGATGGCTTGCCCTTTCCATCAAATCCATGATCGTAGATGCATTCCCTCTCATGGCAATCAATTGGTCTCCAGCGAAAAGCGCCTGGTCAATTTTCAGATTTCGCACAGCATCGATCAACGTATTGTCAGGCAGCACGGCGCCATGAATGTACATGGAGTCTGCTTCATTCTGACAGGGGAACTTTGCGGAAAGGTATGGTTCGGTGAGGTAGGAATAGTTTGCAGGAAGATACCTCTCCCATTTTTCTTTGATTGTCAGTATGCCAGCTCTGATGTCGGCAATTGGGCGTGTGTATGTAAATGGCAGAAGTTGCTGCCTGGTGGCCGGATCATCAAAGAGGATTACGTTCATCCTGTAAAAATAAAAAAGTCTCCATTATTCATTCATAACGGAGACCTTTATGCTATTACTTGTATGATTATTTTTTATATCGCTTGTTGAATTTCTCAACACGTCCTGCGGTATCAACAAATATTTTCTTACCGGTGTAAAACGGGTGCGAAGCTGAGCTAACCTCGATCTTGATCACCGGATAATCCTTACCATCTTCCATTTTGATCGTCTCTTTTGACGTCATGGTAGATCGTGTGAGAAATTTAAAATCACTCTGTGTATCGTGAAATACTACCTCTGAATACTTTGGATGAATACCCTTTTTCATTTCATTAAAATTTTGGCTTTCCTAAAAGGACTGCAAATGTATGCAAATGCCTTTCTATCTGCAAATAGTCCTGTAAAAGTTTTACTGTTGCGGAAATGATGTAATACAATGGTCACTATTGATATTTCCTCAGAACTACCCTAACGCCTGACAGATAGGATGTCCCAAAAAGGTTGGCGTGGACCATGGATGGATAAATATTATAAATGTCGAATCGCTGGCGCCAACCCGGTTCGAGCGGCCAGCGTTGTTCATAGGCTGAATAAAACTCATCATCGAAACCACCAAACATCGTCGTAAAGGCAAGTTCGATTTCGCGATGACCGTAATACACCGCCGGATCGATAAGACAGACCTGGCCATCTGCCCCAACCATGACATTGCCGCTCCACAGATCACCATGGAGCAATGACGGCTTTTCTGCGGGTAAAAGTTGTGGAAGCCGATTATAAAAATTTCGGTACGATTTAATGAAATCAGCAGTCACTAAACTGTTTTCAATTGCCAGCAGAAGCTGGGCTTCCAGTCGATACCTGATGAAAAAATCAATCCAATTGTCGGTTGGTGTATTGGCTTGGGGCAACTTGCCTATGTAATTGTCATGATCCAGGCCAAAATATTTGCTGCTGTTTCGGTGCAGATCAGCAAGTGCAATACCGAAATTTTCCCAGAACCGATTTGCCTGCCGCACACTTCTGATGCATTCAAGCACCAAAAAGTGCCTTCCATCTATGTGACCATAACCTCTTACCCCCGGGATTTTGATGATATTTGGCTCGGCTAGTAGTTGCAAACCCATGGCTTCCTTCTCGAACATGTCAGCCGGAATGGCCGAATGCCACTTCAGAAAGAATTGGCCCTGGTCTGTGTCCACAACTACGGCGTTGTTTATACAGCCTCCCGACACCGGTCTTGCGCCGAATACTTTTATTGGTTTTCCAGTACAATGTGAAATGGCCAACGCATAAAAATGATTTTCTGTCCCGGCCATATTTTATTGCAGTTTATGGGTAGAAATGATCTCCTTCAGCAGATTGGCGCAGGATCGATCGAGCATTTCATAAACCTTTCTAAATCCATCGGCGCCGCCGTAGTATGGGTCAGGCACATTGTCGCCCCGGCTTATATCATCAAAATCGCGCATAAGTGAGAGTTGCGCCTTTCTGTCTGAGCTGGATATTTGCAGATTATCCAGATCGCGGAAATTTTCGCGGTCCATGGCGAGTATATAGTCGAACTCTTTGAAATCTTCAGCGACGGCTTTCCGACCCAGACTGTCGAGTATAATACCATTTTTTTCCGCGATATCTACTGACCGCGGATCAGGACTGTGGCCAATGTGCCAGCCGGAAGTTCCTGCCGAATCAACCATAATTTTCTTTTCCAGTCCAGCCATTTTCACCTGATGTTTAAAAATGCCTTCAGCCAAAGGGGACCTGCAAATATTACCAAGACAAACAAAAAGTACTTTGATCATTTCAGTTTTAAAATATTAATATTTCAATAAATAATGTAAATTTTTAAACAAAATGCGTTTTTGTATTAAAATAGTTATAATCAGGGGTTACCAATGTTTACTAAAAGGAATGAAAAAGTACATAACACAAATTTATTCATACACCTGTTTAACATTCGGGTAAAAGCTCCTATCGGAGCTTTTACTTTTTTATATCAACGGCTGCAAATTCCATTATACGGACAAATTTCGCAACGCTTTTTGTCTTCGGTTTGTGTGAATGAATCACTGACATCGAATATTTCTTCCAATAGCGTTCTAAGTTGCTCTTCAAAATCATCAAATAATACCCTGATATCCATTACGATTTGTTGGTTTCGCCCCTCTTTCAACCTGATCATTGGCGAAAAGCCCTCATTGAACAATTCGCGGATATTAAAAAGCCTGGCCTGAAGTGGCGAATTGTTCCCACTTAAAAATGCCTTATAGTATATCCATCCGTAAAAGATTGTTTGAAACACAGCCTTCCTGCGACTTGTTTTGCTTGTGTCGAAAAGCGACGATATGCCTTCAAAATCCAGTGCATCCTTCCCCGTTTTATAATCCACAATCCGAATACAACCGTCTTTCT
The DNA here is from genome assembly GCA_034523095.1 of Cyclobacteriaceae bacterium. Lineage (GTDB taxonomy): Bacteria > Bacteroidota > Bacteroidia > Cytophagales > Cyclobacteriaceae > JAAUQL01. The sequence continues at coordinate 52,127 of JAXHKU010000017.1, forward strand.
GCTCGATCCTGTCGATAATTCCTTTTATTCCAATCTTAATCTCCGTGCCGCCGCACATTACAGGAATGGTCCATGACATTCCTTTGTTTTCATTGGCCTCGATCCCCAGGATTTCAAAGGGCGCTTGTTTCTTGTCGAACTCCAGTACCTTAAGCGCCATTTTTTCTACGATTTCGCGTGCCAGCAGAAATTGCCCTTCGTACGTGTAGCCCTGCCCAACAGCGCCAAACTGGTTTGCAAATGCCTTGTCAAGTTCAGACGGCACGAGGGAAATCAGGTTTGAAATTGCTTCTTCGGTAATCAACCGCCGACCGTCGGCGTCATGCCTGCGGTATAGGTTTTCCATGACTTTATGGAAAATATTCCCAAACACCATGGGATCAACTTCTTCGACGACTTCCTCCTGCTCTTTCAGGCCCTTTATATAACGAAAGTAAAATTTAAGTTTACAATCCAGATACATATTCAGCGCGGAAGGAGTCAGTTTATTCTGGTGGTCGTCCGTGCTCGCATATTGCATCAGCTTCTGGATAATGGCCGTATTTTTTTTGACGATAATCGGGGACGGGTCATACAAGGTGACCTCAGGCGCGATATTCACAAAGGTAAACTGCATGCCCGATTCGCGCTCTAACTGACGGATGTACCGACTCGCTTCGCCGGCCTTCCCATCAGCCTCGGATGAATTGAAGACGAGAAATACGTTTTTCGCCCGTTGTAGCAGTCGGTAAAAGATGTAGGCATACATCGAATTCTGATGCTCAGCTACCGGCAGTCCGTAGGCTTTGCGGATGCTGTATGGAACGAACGACGTGTTGCGCGGTGAAGGAGGAAGATTTTCCTCACTCGCTGACAGCACAATCACATTGTCGAAATCGAGGTTTCTCGTTTCCAAAATTCCCAGAATCTGCAATCCATCCAGCGGTTCGCCCTCAAAGGGTAGTCGCTCTTGTTGCACAATTAACCTGAACAATTTACTAAACGCCGTCGCAGAAAGCATGAGTTTTCGCGATTCAGCAAACTGTTGGAATTGCTGAAGTAGGCGGTAAAAATGGTAAATAAATTCCTTCTGAACGGTTTCCTGCTCACGTGAACCAAGAAATGCCAAAATATCAAGTAAGTACGAATACAGTCCGTAATTCATATTCCTGAAAAGGACTCCCTCCAGTTCCTTATTGGATAATTGGAGCTTTTCAGAAGACACCCAAAGCTGATTGTCATTCAACATGTCCCTGATGAACACCTGGTCGCTGGCCGTGAGGTAGGAATATATCAGCGGATGCCTCAGTACATTGAGCACATGCTTGTAATAGCTGACAGTTTTTCCTTTTCCGCTTTCCGCTAAATCAATCAATGACTGAAGCAATCCGAATACCGGCGAAAGCGCCAAGGGATAACCCATGGTAATGTTAAGCTTTTCCACCGAATCCGGCAGTGCGTAAAGTGTCGGTATAAGCAGTTCATTGGACGGCAGCACAACGGCAGTATTTTCATCAAACGCGCTTCCGAGCGACTGGAGAATTCCCGGCAGTTGCTGCGCCTGACCGGTATCAGTTGCCACATTGATAACCGAAATCGACCTTTGCTGGTCATTAAACCTATTGGGATACTCCTTGCGGAATGTGTTCCGTAAAATCGAATTGGTGCCTTTGAGCTCCCGCAGAAATCGCCCGGCTTCCTGCCTCGGATCGCTGAAATAATAATCGTCGATATCCCAAACAACCTCGCCCGCAGCGTTCTCCACATACCAAGCCATGATCTTTTCTTCGCAAACAGAGAGAACATTAAACCCGGCAAAAATTGTTTTTGGAGCAATGGGTGGAATGGACTTTTTCGTCAATCCACCAACCACTTGCTTGTAAATCAGACCATCATAGGCCAGACCCTTAGATAACAACGCTGAGCAAAAGCCCGAATAAATCTTCGGCAGATTGGTCCAAAGTGCAAGGAAACCCTTTTGCTCTGATGATTGGAGCGGCTCAAAACTGCGCCAAAAATCCATGATGAGTTTCCGCTGATCTTCCTGTAAATAACTTATGTCTGCCTCTATCGCTTTTACATGAGCCAGGTTTTTAAACAACTCTTCCGGATCGACAAGGAATTTGTCGAGTTCATCGAAGTCGGCAAGGAGTACGGTGCCCCAGTAATAAAATGAGTCAAAGGATTCCTCGCTCTTTAGTATTTTCCTGAATACCTGGTAGAGTTCGCAAACCAGATCCAGCTTTTCACTTTTTTTCAGGGACGAATGAGCGACGATAAATTCCTCAATACTCATAACCCCGGGGCGACCAAATCGGACTAACCACCCTTTCGGCCAGGTACTTCCGGAAGAAAAGTCCGGCTCTTCTGTTGGGAAACACGTAGGTCACCTCATCTCCACCGGCTGGATAGCGACTTATAAAATCATCAGCGAGCTCTTCTAAAAACTTCATCTCAGACTACTTTTTCCACTTCCCCATGCTCCGTATAGAGCAGGTAACCTTCCACGGATTCAAAGCCCATCTCCTTCATCAAATTGGTATAATAAGTCACCTGCTGCCTGTCCTTGTCGCGAGCCTGTCCGGTTTTAAAGTCAATAATAACTGCCTTTTTTCCATCAATGATCACACGATCCGGACGCCTGGCACGGCCTGATCCGGAAATGATTTCCGCTTCACGCTTCACAGACCAACGGGGATGAAACCAATCCAGTACCACGGCATTGGAAAAAATGCGATTTATCTGAGCAGTTGCCTTACCGAACTCTTCATCCGTCAGGCTTTGATTGCTGCGTCGATCTTCAAGCGTTGCGAGCGCTTCTTCCTGCCCTGATACATCCGCTAAAAGTTCGTGAATCAGCAATCCGTAAGAAATCCGCGCTTTCCAATCCGGTATTGTGCCGGCATCAATATCCTGCGCACCTGACCGGATTTGCACTTTTTCGCGCCAATCCGCCGACCGGTAACCGTGGGGTTGAATTTCCTTAACGGAATCGGTTTTTTTGGTGGAATGTCTTTTTTGTCCGTCCAGCCGGTAGCAGTTGTTATGGAAATCATCCCTGTAATTCAGGAGCTTCAATGGCGATTCGGTCAATTCACAGAGTCTTTTTACAGACATGGCAACGAGATCGCCACTCGTGGTTAGTTTATCGGATTCCGGCGGGCAGTTTATCTGCAGGTACGATTCGGCGCGGGTCGTCGCCACATACAGAAGGTTCAGATTATCGATATTTCCCATGATCATCTCCTGGTAATAGTTCCTGGCAAAATAGGTATTCTCCAGGGCAGACGAATACTTCAACGGGAATTTACCCTTACCGGCATAAGGCGCTTTTTCAGTTTCACACCAAATGGTAATGCCATGCCTGGGCTCGGGTGATAACTGCCATCCGCAAAACGGAATAATCACAGCGCCAAATTCCAAGCCTTTGGATTTATGAATCGTCAATACACGAATGGCATCGCCGGTGTCCATTGCTGCCAATGATTTCAGATTTCCGTCCTCATCCCACCAGGCCAGAAAGTCATTGAGATTTTTTGTGCGATCAGAAAAATATTTCAATACCTCATTTTGAAATGCCTCTATATAGCCGCGCAAATTCTCCTGATTCAAATCAAAAAGCCGGATGAATTTCTCGACCATATCAAACACCGGTTGTGACGCTATGGTTGTACAAATCTGTTGAAAATCCAGTGGCAGGCTGCTTTCTGACAGAATGATATCCATGTCAGGATGATCGCTTTCGGCTTTCCTGACCAGATAATGACTGTATTGAATATCTGCCAGAACCAAATTGTCGGTCGGGTTGGCGCAATACTTCAGGCAGTTTACGAGCAGACGCACCGCCGGAGACTTTCCGATGAAAAGCGACTCCCCCGAGACAGCATCGTACGAGTAGCCGGGTCGCGCATTCATGGAGTTTTTATGCTTTAAAAGTTGCTCAATGACCATCCTCCCTTCCTCTGCCCTGCGCACCAGTATGGCTATTTCTCCAGCAGAATAGCCCAAATCCTGTATCCGCTCAACATCCGCAGGAAGCTGCTCCAGCACCAGGTCATTCCATTTTTTATCGGTATCCTTTTCAAATACCTTTATTAATACACTACCTCCATGGCTCGCTGATTTTATCGCCGATATATCCTGCCTTGCTCCTTCGTATAGTTTCCGGATATCTTCGACGGAATTGTTAAGTTCCGATTTAATGGTCGCATCAGGTAATTCAATGGCAGAATAGAGATTATCCGCGACGAGACCCGGCGCTATGTGGTAGAGGGCGTTATTAAACTCAACGATGTTTGCCTCGCTGCGCCAGTTGGTTTGAAGGTTTTTCGTCACTACGTAGTTGCGACTCAGATCCTCCTCCACCTGGTGCAAAATAAGACTCCAGTCGCCTCCGCGCCATCGGTAAATCGACTGCTTTCCATCCCCAACCAGCAGGCTTTTATGGCCTTGCGACAAACCATTTTCTACCAGTGGTTTGAAATTTTTCCACTGGAATCCGGAGGTATCCTGAAACTCATCGATGAGATAATGGCGGTACCAGGACCCGGTCTTTTCATATATAAATGGCGCTTCGTTTTCTGCAATGATTTTCTGCAAAAATACAGGCACATCCGCAATGAGCATTATGTCGTTTTGCTGTCTGTACGCTTGCAACTTGGCAGCAAGTTTGGCCAAAATGCCATACAGGTAAAAGTTGCCCATAACCTGAACTGCTGAAAAATAGGCCTGATGATGTTCCTCAAAGTAATTCATCAATGCGCCAGCCTTCGCCATCAGACCTGCGTTGAGCGCCAAGCGGATAGTAACAATCTGCGGTGAATTTTTTGTAAACCATTTCGATTCATCGTGAACGGCTTCGATGAAACGCTTGCCGGGAAGAAAATCCTTTTTCTGACTGACTTTTAAAAAATAGCCGGCAGGGCCACTCATTTTATTGGAAAAATCATCGATAGAAAGTCGATGATCGCTCACAATGGTCAATGCTTCATTCGCCATTTGGCTCATCTCCTTTTCGAACCGGTTCCTGATTTTTTTAAGTTCATCCAGAAACCTGCGATAATCAGTGGCATCGCCATCACCGGAATTAACATTTGTCTCCTTCAATAGCTCCGAAGCAAATTTTTTGATTTTCCGACGAATGTCCCATGCTTCTCCACTTTCTACAGCGTCCGTGGAAAAGTCGATCAGCCACTCGGTGAGCTCCTTGTCAGGCCCTACGTCTTCGATAAGCAAATCGATAACCTCATCCAGCACTTTGCCCTGATCAAGTTCAACGCTGAAATTGCCCATGAGGCCCAGCTCTTTGGCAAAGGCTTTGACAATTTTCTGGAAGAATGCGTCGATGGTGCTGATGGACAACTGCGAATAATTGTGGAGAATATTGTCCAGCACCTTGGCGGCTCGCTCCATCACCAGGTCCTCGGTGCATCCAACTTTTTCCCTGATGTCTTTCATAAGGCCCGGGTCGCTATTGATCGACAGCTTTTCCAGGTTACCGATGATCCGTTCCTTCATCTCCCGCGTAGCCTTGTTGGTGAAGGTTACTGCAAGGATTTTGTTGTACAAGCCGGGGTCTGCAATACAAAGTGAAATAAACTCCAGCGCAAGGCTATACGTCTTGCCCGAACCGGCGGAGGAGCGGTAGATGATGAAGCCGTTTTTTTCAGAATCGGGATTCAAATGTTTGATGGTATTTTGTTCGAATATAAAAAATGCATGGCTACGTTTTCACCGTCCACAATACATATATTCAGAATAAGGCGGTAAGTCACCGATTACGCAGAACTAAAAATTTTATATGTGATCTCATAAATGCCCCAATACTGACTCGAAAAGGGATATATGACCTTAGTGACGCACCTGGTTCCTAAGCAAAAGAAGGGCAGTTTTTTGGTGAACTGTAAGATTGTGTATATAATAGTGACCTTATAATATGGCCCCCCCAAATCTTGTCACCATCACCATCAATATCTATAACCTCCATGGTATTCCACTGATTTTGGGCCGCTTCTGGAATGGAGTATGGGATAAATCATATAGCCGCCATTTGAGGTATATAATGCCGTTCCGGATTTTTCTAAATTTGAACGAAATATCATCCCGATCCTGCGCTACCCTCGACCTAGATACTTGTAAAATTATTTGAATATAATGATGAAAATGGAAATTGTCACCGTAATAAATAATAAAAGCTAGTTGAAAAAATGAATATGGACCCTAAAGAAATGTATCCATCCGATATAATACGTGTGCCGCCTCTTATACTGAGTCTGGCCGCGGCCCGATTCCTAGGGAATAATACCTGTCTGAAATTTATAATAAAAAAAAAAAAAACCCAAACAATAACCATTTTATTTAAGCGTATAATGAAAAAAGACCGGGGGCGGACCGCAAAACAAGGAAATTCTCCATAATTATTTATTCAATATAAATCTGTTAGACCTAGTTTTTTGAGGCCCTTGTACCTGAGTGTATTTCATTTTTCATATACACCCATTCCCATTATTTGGTGGATGATAAATATATATATAAAACCTGATGGAAATTAAATAGCTACACTCGCAAGCCCTTAATTAACCCACCGCCTATACCGCTGAACCATATTCCATAAAACATCTAATTCAAACATCATTAATACCATCTTCCCCAAAAATATAAATTTTATTATATCAGCCCATTACATAAATAAAATGAGCGAAACAACAACCCGAAAACCCGCCACCGCCCCCTCACCGGGGCCTAGAAACCAAAAAAAAAATTATAAATTACAAAATGTGTCTCCCTTTAATTTAATTGTCCTATGGGAAACGGTCTTTTTATTTACCATCGCGATTACGAATCCTTTAAAAATAAAATGGATTGCCTAAGAGTCACCTTAATGGAATCTATTTTATCTCCAATGCCATCACAACAGGTAAAGATGATAATACCTCTCATTCCTAAATGTATTTGTCCTACTCAATATTATTACACCGTGCCATCGTATTTCCTTGCTTTCCAACAATTTACTATAAATTTCTGATTCTTTCTACTTCTTTTGAATATTTTAAAAAAGGCCTCAATTAATTGTTTACACATATAGGTCGCCATTAAAAATGCTAAAAGATAAAGACCTTATTGAATGTTAATTCTCGTATTAAATATATTTTGCCTTAGTCGCTTTAACAATTATATTTTTCCTTAACCGTCCTATACACTGATATGGGCATCCCTGCCCTCGATTATGTCAATTTAAATTAAATAAAAATACCCACATTATTATAAACATATTGCCCAGGGAGGGACAAATTTTAAATTAAAGTTCCATCTCCGATTAAAAATAATGTTGAAAATAATCTTTAAATATATAGGTAGGATAGCCGTCTTTATTAACATCACCGGTGGCGATGCCTAACCAAACCCTTCATACACTATTCCTGCCTCTAGGGTTACGTTCGAAAAGGTGCCATCACCGTTGTTTAAATTATTACTCACCTGCATATTTTGCTATACGTAATTAATAATGCTTTATCTATCCGCCTATACAACCCCAATGTCGTCTGCTTGCCATATTCCTCCTTTTCTAAGCGCCCCCTGTCCTTTCCAACTACCGAGGGCAAAAAAGTCTTCCCTCTTTATATCCAACGCCCTACCCATTGCCCTCGGTTAATCCCGGAGTTGGAATATTGTTCCTCTGATTAAACCCGCGCCCTCCCACACTTGAAATCCCCCGCTTGGTTACATTGATGTATCCGGCTCCCACGATACCTGTTCTCTTACCCCCCCACCCCAGACCACTATTACTCTCCGAGGGAGCTCATCCCGTATGGAGAATCGATAATTCGCATCTTCCGGACCGAGTCTGAAAGGGTATACATGTTGTGCCCACGTTTTTCAATTACGCCCGTTGCAATTCAGTAGTCACGTTACCCCAACGCTGCAAGTCGAAATACCTGTGACCTTCCATGCCCAATTCAAGTTTTCTTTCCATTTGAACCGCTTTTATGGCTGTCGCTTGGTCAGCAAATGGGGTATACAAACTAATCGAATAATTGGCTGCATTAGATCCATCAGTTTCCTTCACAAACCCTGCAGGATTTGCTGCACGTGCACGTACAGTTAATTTCTCAAGACCCCAATCACCTTGGCCAAGAATGGCTTTACATTCGCAATCAAAAGAATACGTCAGAATACGATCATTCTTAACCATTCGCTGTATAACCAACGTCCAGTTTCCAACTTCCGTATTTGACCTTCCTGAGACTTCTTATAACTTGCTTCTACCATTAATGGCCCTAATATCTGGTCACGTATCCAGTCTTTGCCGTATGTGGTCCCCAACCCCAATACGGGATACCTCTTCTTCCTACTGCCCAGTAGGCGTATGCCTGCATCCTAATCCGCAACCCCTGGTCACTCTTCACATCTTATATAAAATTTCCCCAGTTTTTTAAAATTCCGAGTCGGATTCCGAACTCCGGTCTCCTCCCTTATATGGAAGTTTAGTACTTCGCCCCATCCGCCATTCCAAGGCCACCATCATTCACAAGTACTGAACCGTATAAATCGATTCGACACCATTTCGGTTTTCAATGTCAAATATCTCCGTATTTCGCCATCAATCCAGCTTTCTGACCTACAGTTTGTCCCTGTTGCTGCCACATCCTGCAAAACCGGTAAAGCAGCGGTGTACCACTGCTATCCGTTCATCTGCATTTTGCTTTAACCATAAACTTTTGCAACTGTGCCATTGAATCGGCCAACCTGACCCATATTATTTGGAAATTCTTCCTGATCAATCAGCTGATATAATTGGCCGACATCCGTATCATTGGTTACATAGCCAAATCATAGTTTCATCCACATAAAAAATACCTTTTCCTGTAGCCATCGGCCCACATTTTATAGCTTAAATGATACCAGCCTCTCATTTTGCCTAGTAAAAAATAGCTTGTTTCGCTTGTCATATTTCCTGCGTCTGCTGCCAATTTAATTACTTAGCATTTACACCTTGAAATGGCATCATAAATACCCCTCCATCGCAAATTAAGGTATGGGTTTGTAGGTGCCTCGAATATTTTAAGTGGGTTGATGTAGTTGGTCTCCTGAGTAGTTCCCTTATTCGCTTCCATCCCCCGAATACTTCCAAATACCCATGGAAGATGCTGCTTCCCCAACCACACTTATCGGTAATTCCATCGAGCATGGAGTAAGCTCCGAGAAGGAGACCATCAATGCCTTCCGCCGTCGCCAGAACTGATCCGTCCAAAGCACCATTTGGTGTGATTTCAAGAATTTTTCTTTACAGCGGTAATACTTCCAAATACTATGCAAATACTAAAGCCGGATATAATAAATCCTTTTCATAATTCTTATCAATTAAAATAATTAAAATGACATGTTTATACCAACCAGATACTGTTACAGCCGGCACGTTACCCCTGTCGACCCAAGGTTGTTATCACCCCTGATTCACCAATTGTGCCTCCTCAGGATCCATTCCTGAATAGCCTGTAAAGTAAAGGTTAACTCCCTGAACATAAAGCGTAAATTGGTAAATACATTTCCTAAAGTATTTTAGGTAATGTGTACCCAAGTTGTAATTGCTTAAGTCTTAAAAACGAACCGTCTTCTACATAATAACTGTTGATTGTGTGTTCGTTGAGAAATTTGACTTGTTAGAAGCTTTTGGAACGTCGGTATCGGTTCTGTCTGGGCGCCATGCTGAATACAAGAGGTCCTTACTCTTTGTCCCTTCAACACCATTTAGTAAACTCCCCATCATATGCTAAAATTTTCCATCCAAATAAGATTAATCAAATGTAAAATGGTGCGCAAATGTCACTTTTGCCCCAGTTTGTTATTTTCATTTTCATACTGGAAAAAACCAGGCTCTGCGCCATCCTGTACTGGCAATTCAGCATCCAGTACATACTTGCCTTCACTGTCCACGGTAAAATCAGACTCCGGGAATAAACCAACAACATTATAACCGAAAAATTCACCTAAGGAGTTGCCTACCTGGCTTCGGCTGAAAGCACCGATTCTTGATCCACCAGCATCAAAATAATTGTACCCCGGAGCGATTTTTACGATCTCATTTTTATAGGTTGTCAATGTAGCATTGGATAAATAATGTCACACCTTGCGATAAATTAATTGATATATACCCATATTTTTCATCTCACCAATATTAAGGCGGGTGCGCTTTGACCCGAACTCGGGGATCGGCTTGTCCGGTGTAAATATTTTCTCACCCGTTCCCACACATCCCCTAGCATCCAATCACACCCTGACCAAACCCCGAACTGCATCTCGACTTCAATGTGCGAAACTCTAACTGCCCTGACCACCGGCCCGCCAAACTGCCCATCACCCCCAAGAAATTGCCTACCCTTACCAGACCTCCCACAAACCAGTCAAACGCTGACCCAACGCATCCCCACGCCTAGGGGACCATATCAAAATCCTACACATGTACCAAAAAACAACCTACGCGCCAAAAAGACCTCCACCTCCGCTAAACATCCAACAAGAACCCAGGGCACCAATTTCCACCCCACCCGTCCTCCCCATACACCCACACCTCCCTATAACTACACAAAACCAAAAGAGTAACACACGCCCAAAATATATTTCGAAAAAAAGCATAATTATTTAATTAAAAATAAAAAGATAACTCCCTATAGTTTGCTTAGTTTGTTTGTGTTAAGCATCCGCCTTATCTAGGATAAAAAAACACTCAAAATAAAAATCATATTTCCCATAAATGATAATCAGGGAAAAGAACAACAACTAAAAACTTTTGTGATAACGACTTAGTGTGAGTGTAAAATTTCCATGCATAGGCACCTTGATTTCGGGTTAATTAGCTTTAACAATATAAAGTTAGAATTAAAATTTTATGATATACAAATGTTAAATGTAATATTTACACTTAGTCATTTTGACTATATCTATTAGATAACGACTGATACGGGATCTACATATATAGATTCACGTTAACATGAAAACTAAACGAGGTTAAGTCTCCAGTTTGTTAAATCAAAAAAATATTCATGTATTAGCGTTTTGACGAACAACCCCTTCACAATTCAGCGCGTCAGGTTTTCAGCAGTAAAAGTGCGGTGCGCTCCTGGCCTGATTCATTACTTACTGTATTTCCATTCAAATAATCCAAGTCTAGATTAAGATAAAAATCCATTCAATTGACAACCACGGCCTCTATGATTAGATGAATAAATTGGCCATTTTTGAACCTGTTCACTTTTACTAACTTTCTTTGAATGAGAGCTGTTTTACTACCATTTTTGCTGCTTATCGGGCTTTTTATCACCGGTTGCTATCAGGCGGGGAACAATAAGAAATTTTCTGTGATCTCGCCCGAGCGTTCGGGAGTTCATTTTTCAAACGATATCCAGGCCACCGACACGTTCAATGTTATTGATTTCTATTATATCTACAATGGTGGCGGGGTTGGTATTGGGGATTTTAACAATGATGGACTTCAGGACATTTATTTTTCAGGCAACCAGGTTTCTAATAAAATGTACCTTAACCAGGGAGACTTCCAATTCAAAGATATTAGTAATGAAGCGGGTGTTGAAGCAGGCGACATCTGGTCGCAGGGTATAGCGGTGATTGATATCAATAATGACGGCTGGACCGATCTGTATGTCTGTGCTTCCATATATCCCGATTCGGTAAGACGTCTCAACAAGCTATATATTAACCAAGGCCTGAATGCGGACGGTATTCCTACGTTCAGCGAGGAAGCTGTCCAATGGGGCATTGCGGATCATGGCCACTCTGCCAATGCTGCCTTTTTCGACTTCGACAGAGACGGCGACCTGGATCTGTTTATCATTAATAATTTCATGGATACCAAATTCCCCAGCGAGTTCAGACCAAAAGTGGTCGATGGAAGTTCAGTCAATTCTGATAAGTTATACCGGAACAACGGCAATGGCACATTCACGGATATCTCAGTCAGCGCCGGAATACTCGTGGAAGGCTACAGTCATGGCATTGCCATCCGTGATCTGAATATTGATGGCTGGCCGGATGTGTATATCACTAATGATTTCCTGCCCAATGATATCCTGTATATCAACAACCAGGACGGCACATTTACCAACAAGGTGTCGGATTTTCTGAAGCATCAGTGTTTTTCGGCCATGGGCAACGATATAGCCGACATTAACAACGATGGATTACAGGACATTTTTGCCCTCGATATGCTGCCGGAGATGAATTACCGTAAAAAAACCATGCTCCTGAAAAGCACGCCGATGAACCAGATCAATTACGACAAGTTCAATTACGACTATCAGTTTATCCGGAATATGCTTCATCTGAATATGGGACCTGATGAAAAAGGAAATATCCACTACGCTGAAATCGGTCTTCAGGCCGGTGTTTTTGAAACGGACTGGAGCTGGTCGCCACTATTTGCCGATTTTGACAATGACGGAAACAAGGATTTGTTTATCGCCAACGGATTCCCCGGCGACGTCACCGATATGGATTTTGCGCACTATATGAACCGGTACAAAAGCCTGGTAAGTCGGCGGTCTGACCTGTTTGATACAATACCCGAAGTACTTATCGCCAATTACATATTCAAAAACAATGGCGACCTCACTTTTACCAAAATGACTGACGAATGGGGCCTTGATGCAAAAACTTTTTCCAATGGCGCCGCCTATGCTGATTTCGACAATGATGGTGATCTGGACCTTGTGACCAACAATATCAACCAGAAAGCGACACTCTTTAAAAACAACACGGTGGAGAGTCAGAAAAAAAAGGACGAAGTAAATTTCCTCAGGGTCCAACTGGAAGGCGGCGATAATAACCGGAATGCCCTTGGCGCGAAGGTTCTCTTATATACCGGCGGTCAAATGCAATTTATCGAATACAGCCCTTCCCATGGTTTTATGTCGAACATGGATGGTGTCATTCATTTTGGCATCGGGGCCAACAAGAATGTTGATTCACTGGTGGTATTATGGCCCGCCGGTGGAAAATCGGTAACGCGGGATATCCCATCCAACCAACACATCACACTGAAATATGACAATGACACAACCGATAGTCCGTTAGCGCCTTATATTTTAAGACATCAGGATAAATGCATTTCAACGATTACCGGGTGATAAAAAAATCGGTTTTCTTCATCAGGAAAAAGAATTGTACGATTTCAACCTGCAATACACCATACCGCATAAACTCTCGCAATACACACCCGGAGTGGCCGTAAGCGATATCAATGGTGATGGGTTGGAGGAGATTTATATTGGTGGAAACAAACTGAGCCCTGGCGTTTTTATGATTCAAACCCCTGAAGGAAATTTCCAGTCTGAAAATCGCATCATATCCAGGGACACCCTGGGCGCCACCGACATGGGCATTCTTTTTTTTGATGCTGATAACGACGGCGATGATGATTTATACCTGGTCAGTGGTGGTATAGAATGGGCAGCAGGTTCATCGTCTTACAGAGACAGGCTCTACATCAACGATGGCAAGGGGTACTTCAGTTATAAGGAGGACGCTTTACCGGATCTGAGAAAATCAGGTTCATGCGTCAAGGCATGTGATTTTGATAAGGATGGTGATCTGGATCTTTTTGTTGGAACCCGGTCTAAACCCTGGGAGTATCCGATGAGTGAACCAAGCGCCATACTTATAAATGATGACGGAATATTTCGCGAAAACACCAGGGCGATTTGCCCCGGCCTTACCGACAATCTGATGGTCACCGATGCCATCTGGACTGACTTTGACAATGATTCCTGGACCGACCTGATCGTCGTGGGTGAATGGATGGGAATCAATTTTTTAAAAAACAATCATGGGACTTTTACAGATGTTTCGGGCGAATTTTTGAAGGAGCCTTCTGCAGGCTGGTGGAATTGCATCACCGGCGCTGACACCGACAGTGATGGCGATATCGACTACATCTGTGGTAACCTTGGCCTGAACAGTATTTTTAAAGGTGACGCGCAATACCCGTTGTCCATTTATGCATCTGACTTCGACCGCAATGGTATGGTTGACCCTATCGTTGTGCGGTATAATAGTGATGAGAATTTCAATAAAAAACCATTTCCTATCCATACCCGCGACGCTATGCTTCAGCAGGTAAATTTTCTTTTCCAGCGGGTAAAAACCTACAACGCATTCGGTAAATCAACGATTCATGACCTATTTACTCCGGAGGAACTGGAGAATGCATATCACCTGGAAGGGACTTATTTCAAATCGGCCTGCCTGATAAATGATGGCGCGGGTGAATTTCACCTTAAACCTCTTCCGAATGAAGCGCAGATCGCACCCATATTTGGCATACTTCCCCAGGATTTTAACGGTGATGGAAATACCGACCTGCTCCTGATTGGTAATGATTACTCCATTGAATTAATGACCGGCAGAATAGAGGCCTCACCGGGGTTGTACCTCAGCGGCAGAGGTGATGGCGAGTTTACATTCCATAAACCCTACCAATCGGGTTTCCGTGTTACCGGTGATGCAAAAGGCATTGCTGCTTTAATCGATAAAGATGGACGGGAGATGATACTCACCACACAAAATAAGGATTCTCTCATCGTGCATGCATGGCCAACAGACGGTTCCATAAAGACCATAGATCCCGGAAATGCTGCGTGGGCCGAACTGGTGATGAATGATGGCAGCAGAAAGAAAGAGGAATTTTACCATGGCGGCACTTATTTATCGCAATCCACAAGACGAATGATCCTGCCGAATAACTGCAAAAAGATCATTCTCCACTATGCCAATGGTGATTTTAAAGAAATCGGCCTCTGAGTTTTCGGTGCTTTTATAAACTACTGGTCTCGTAGTTGAAATAACAGGGCGGATTCATTGTTACGGGAAACGATGAGATTTCTTTTACCATCCGCACCTTCAATGAGTCGTGAATCCCTCACCTGACCCGTGATGAATAAGCCACTTTCACTAGCAGTTAATGCATGAAATTTTTTATTTCCCTCTCCTTTCAGAAACACCCCTCTGTTCGCATCCAGTCTGCCCATTTCTGGTTTCAGTCCATAGTGGTTTCCGAATAAAAGAATATCCATAATGCCATCGCCATCCATATCTTCTGACAGAATAGAATATACCGGAGCAGCTTGTGCCTCCAGTGGCAGCGCCTCCAACCTGAATCCTGAGTCATCGCGCCAAAGTATGGCACTCTCCAGCGTAGTTGTCCTGAGTTCCAGTGCTCCCTGGCGCTGACTGTCATCAAAAAGTTGAGCGTAGGTCATTTTGCCGTAATCAGCATATTTTGCAATTTTCTGATGGAGTTGAGGTATATTCTTTGTGAGATCATCTTTTGAAATAAAAGGATAGGCAATTTGGTCTGCCGATGGATACCACTCCAATATTTTATCGACACTGCCATTGCGGTCAAAATCCTTCATATAGAGTTTCAATGGATTTTCTGCTGTTGCCCTCATTTTACTATTCAATCCCCAATTGCCAAGAACGAAGTCATCATTACCGTCACCATCCAAATCCTTCACTATTATGGAAGACCACCATCCGAAGCTGTCTTTAATAATTCCTTTTTTTGTCAGTGCGCCCGGAGTATTTTCAAAAATGGTAACCGGCATCCAGTCGCCAACGACAACCAAATCCAGATCGCCATCTTTATCCACGTCACTTGTCACAGCGGCGGTCACCATTCCCAGCCTTCCGAATTCCTCGGTGGTAACATTTGACCAGGTGCCATTGCCATTGTTGAGGAGAAGAAAACTGCTGGGCACAAGTCCGTAATGCGAGGGGACGGATCGCGCTCCTAAAAACAAATCCATGTCGCCATCCGCATCAAAATCAGAGGGCACGATACATGATAAATTGCCGCTCACATGAGGCGTTGATTCGACGTCCGGTGAAAAACTTCCTTTTCCGTCATTCTTAAAGGAGCGCATGGCAAAATTCTGATTTCCTTTAGCCATTTCATTACCACCATTGCCAATAAGCAAATCGAGGTCTCCATCTGAATCGATATCTATAAAAGCGCCACAGGTAGCTTCAAGCTGCTTGTCGGCCTCAAAAGACAACTGCTCTTTAAAGTAGAATTTCCCATCACGGTTCTGAATGAATAATTTATTTGGATCATCCGCGGCGCCGAGCAGCACTATGTCTGATAATTGATCGCCGTTAACATCGCCCGAGATAATCTTAGGACCTTCCATAGAAAGCGCCTGATATGACATTGGATCCTGGAGGAAATCATTGTAGGTGTTTTCAGTGTGCTTAGTATTACCGACAAAAGCACTGCTGCCTTCTTCGGTAAATAATGATTGGCGTTGGTTTCGCACCGGAGACCAGTGCAATTCTGCTTCTGCGTAGCTGAGTGTGAGGGTCTGATTTGCTTTGACTGACTGCAAAACCTGCATTTTTCCATCAGGCCAGATTACCTGTACGGAATCAAGGTTATCCGTTTTGCCAAGGCCAAAAATCAGTCCCGGCGCCACAGAACTCTGGAATCCCCGTGATAAATAATGCTGAAGCACATGCTGCATACCTCCTTTTGTGATAATCACCATGGCGCCGATACCCTGGGCATTGGCTTGTGGTCCAACGAGTTGGACTTTTAAAAAATTATTGTGCTTATTTTCCACGGCATTATTCCGGTAGATGAAGCACTCCATATTGGCATTGTTGATCACCAGGTCAGCGTCGCCATCATTATCCAGATCGCCGTAGGTGGAGCCGTTGCTGAATGATGGCATCGATAAGCCCAATTGGGCTGACATATTGGTGAATGTCAGGTTATGTTGGTTAATAAAAGCATAGTTGGAAATCTTATTGGCCGGCATAAATGGCAAAAAATCCCTGAAATCGAATCGCTTATTTTCCTCCACGATCTTGTCCACGACTGCTTTATTGGTGATGATTTCGACAAAGTCAAAATCAGTGAGATCACGCTGAATGCCGTTGCTCACAAAAATGTCCTTCCAGCCATCAAGGTCAAGATCAAGTATCATGGCCCCCCAACTCCAGTCCGACTCGGCAACGCCAGCCAGATGAGCAACCTCCTGAAATTTGCCGTTTCCATCATTCAACTGGAGGCAGTTTTGCATCACCTGATGGTGATAAACAGAATCGAATTTCATGGATCCCATGCGGTATGGCTGAAACTGGGTCATGGTTTTTAGACGATAATTATCAGGCGGAAGCATATCGGTGGTGATGATTTCGGCAAAGCCATCGTTGTTCACATCCCCAATATCAGCGCCCATGCTATTCATGGAGGTCTTCGCCAGCCGGTCTTCCAGTTGATCTGTGAACGTACCGTCGCCATTATTGATATACAGGTAATCCCTCTCCCAGAAATCGTTGCTCACATAAATGTCAGGCAGAAGGTCGCCGTTCAGGTCGCTGACTGATACGCCGAGCCCAAAACCAATGTCGCCGGAATTGATTCCTGATTCTTTCGTAACATCCATAAAACGACTGCCGTCATTCCTGATAGAGCCTGTCGCCACCTTCTTCACCTTTTTACTGTTCTGGAACTCTTTAATACAATTCCATACGATCGGGACTCCTGAAGCTGCTTATTCAAAAGAAAGCAGTCCAGATCGCCATCCTGGTTCTAATCAAAAAAAGTGGCATGTGTTGAAAAGGCATCGCTGGCCAGGCCCCACTCAACGGCTGATTCACTGAAGGTGAGGTCGCCGTTATTGATGTACAATTCATTGACTCTGTCCTGAGCCGAAACATCTCCTGAATTACATACATAGATATCGAGCCATCCGTCTCCATTAACATCGGCCATGGTCACGCCCGTGCTCCAGGGCTTACTTCCTGCTACACCGGCTTTTTCGGTAATATCCTCAAATACAAAATTTCCTTTGTTTAGGTAGAGTTTATTGGATTCCATGTTTGCGGTAAAATAGATATCCACCAGGCCGTCGTTATTGATATCTCCAAGAGCTACTCCTCCGCCATTATAATAATTGCGATACTTAAGCACGTTGAAGTCCTCCTGGTCATCAACTTTATTTACAAAGTCAACATGAGTTTCCTTTGAAGAAAGCAGTGTAAAAAGTGCGCTATCTCCATCTAAATTATCCGTATCCGAAGATTGGCACATAGAAAACAAAGAAGCAGAGGCTAAAAGAACAACCCGAAAAATTTTATGCATGGAAATGGGGAACTTTTGAAAGGCTAAATATACTGGATTTAATGTCTTTAGTTAAGAAAATTGTCACATGGGAAGAGCGCTTCCCTGTGGGAATTCACGGCAAAAGTCCCCTCCTGCGGAGGGGATTTAGGGGTGGGTATCGCCAAGCCCTTAGTCACACTGGAATTCAACGCTTACAAGCGGCACCACTTTGTATCCTTCCTCTCTTTGCTATCTTTAAATTTAACTCAAAAACCAGTATTGAGGCAATGCTGGACTACGCCATATACCCACCCCTAACCCCTCCAATGGAGGGGAATCTTTACTGTAGTAAAGGTATGGGCAGATTGCTTCGTTTCACTACCGATGACGTGTTTCATAGATGGCACCAAGAATACAATAAATAGCGAAAATCCCCGGACTTGTTCCGGGGTCTCCTTGAGGTTTCAAGCCAATCTGCAAATAGTTGGGGATTCCGTCAAACCCGTCTGCGAGGCAAGGGGCCGGGAATTATTATTTGGACTCGTCATCTCGGGTTGTGTGTTTTGTAAAAAAATGGATCTCGCAATGAGGCATCGTCTTAAACCAACCGACATCGTTACAGGATTGCTAAATAGACCACCCGCTGATCAAAAAAAATCCCGAAAGGATAGGTCCTTTCGGGATTTTCAAATCAGTTAAACTTGACCTACTACCAGCCTTCGTTTTGTACCAGACGCTCTTCTACGGTGCCTTCAC
Source organism: Cyclobacteriaceae bacterium (assembly GCA_034523095.1). Lineage (GTDB taxonomy): Bacteria > Bacteroidota > Bacteroidia > Cytophagales > Cyclobacteriaceae > JAAUQL01. Next base: position 70,980 of record JAXHKU010000017.1, read on the forward strand.
CATTAGAGATCGTACTCAGTTCAATCTGAATAATTGGCAGAGGATACGCATTATGACGTTCCTGTACAGGAGCCGCTTGTGCGAGATATGCTCTTTTTGTTTTTTCAACTGCTACATACGCATTCAATACAGATTGTGCTTCACCCCAGCGTACCAGGTCGAAGTAACGATGACCTTCCATAGCCAGTTCGAGTCTTCTTTCCATCTTTAGCGCTTTCATGGCATCTGCCTTGCTCCAGCCAGAAGTAGGATAGGTGTCAATTTTATACATGGCCCATGCCGATACCGGCATTGTCAATCGGAACTACCACTGCTCCACCATCCGGACCTTGTGCTCCAGCAGCTGCCCTTGTACGGATCTGGTTGATAAGAACCATGCCTGCATCGACAGAGCCCACCTGGATTTCACATTCCGCCAACAGCAGAATCACTTCAGCATACCTTAACAGGTGCAGGTTGTTAGAGTTGAGCTGATAACTGGCCCAACCTACTGCGCTACCGGCGCCGGAGGCTTTCTCATAGATCATCTTCTTAGGACTATAAGGGCCTGAATATTGCCTGGCCCCTGATCCATCCAGCAGCGTGTTTGCCCCAATCCAGGAACGGAACATCGTCACGGCCAACAGTCCAGTCAAGACGTGGATCCACTGCATCAGTTGCAGTTACATCAAGAATTGTTCCATGAAGGATCCAGCAATGGAAGAGACCATCAGCACCTACCTTAAAGGAATTCACCAGGTTCTGAGATGGCTGGTGGAAACCGCGAGCCGACCAAATGGGCTGCCACTATGTGGGAAGTTCAAACGGTCAGACCTGTTGCCATTTTCACCGTTCGTGTTACCGTCATTGACAGATGCCTGATAGGCGAGAATCGTTTTCTTTTTCCGTTATTGTTTTGCTGACGAAATGCATTATGGAAATTGGCTTCCAGTGCATAAACCCCGCTATTCACAACCTCCTTGAGTGTAACGAGTGCGCCTGCATAGTCGCCACTAAACACCTGGATACGTCCCTTTATGGCTTTTGCTGTCCACTTAGTGATACGTCCTATTTGTGCCTGTGATTCCGGCAACAAAGAAATGGCCTCATCGAGATCGCCAAGGCATGAGAGGAATAGGGCCGGTGCCCACGTTAGTCTTCCGGAAATCAACATCATTTCTTCTTTATCAGTAAGGGATGTTCCTGGATATTTTTCCATGCCTCAAAGTGATAATGCGGCCTCAACGCCAAGGCTTCACCTTTTATGCGTTTCTGGTCAGATTCAGACACTCCCTCCACCGTTGCCAGAAGAGTGATAGTAGCATTGGCTCTGTTTACGCCATCATACACAGCAGTCCATTTATCATTCAGGTATTGATCGGCGCCACTGGTCGCCCACTGGTACAACTCAACGTCTGCTGCAGGCTGCTGATCGCCGGCTTCCGATCCTTTGTAGGCATCGTCAGAAGATACACTACCGAAAATCCAGTTGCTGGCGGCATTGCCCCAACCTCCGTAGTTGCCCCCAACCGTCTAGCATAGAGTAGGCTGAAATCAATGCGCCTTCAACACCATTCTGGTTGGCGAGCGCAGTAGCATCTAATTCACCTTGTGGATTCTTTTCCAGAAAGGAATCATTACAGGCTGCGAGTGTTACAGCAACTATTGCTGTAAGACCTAATATTTTAACTATGTTTTTCATTGTCGTATTCTGTTTTAATTAAAAGGCGGCATTTAGACCGAAGGTGTAAATCTTGCTGTTAGGATATGTCCCCCTGTCGATACCCATTGCCTGGTCGGATCTTTCTCCTGCTGCACCACTCTGAGAAATGGTAGGCAGTGCAGGGTCATAGCCACTATAACCGGTTATTGTGAACAGGTTTTGACCTGACACATACAATCTCAACATGCTGAATATCTTGTTGGCAGGAAATGTATAGCCAACCTGCAGGTTCCTGAGACGAACATAAGAAGCATCCTCTACATAGAAACTGCTGAATTGGTACCTAAACTGGTCACTAATATTGTGAGAATTTTGGATATTTGACCTACGCCGGTTTCTTCAAATATCTAGTGAATCGGTTAAAAGATCCTGACGAACGTTGGTACTGAATAAACACTTCAATATTGGTGAATCCTTTCGTGATATCGAATATATCATTGCCGAACGAACCAAATACAAAGGCGTTGAAATCAAACCTTTTGTAATTGGCTCCAAAATTCAGACCTGCGGTAAAATCCGGATGCGGGCTGCCAATGACGGTGCGGTCAGCAGAAGTGATTTTGCCATCTTCATTGACATCAGCAAAACGGAAACGTCCAACGGCTTTTCCATCCTGTGGGATGTAATTGGTCACTTCTTCGGTATTCTGGAATATGCCATCCACTTTATATCCAAAGAATGATCCAATCAGCTTCAGCTCCCTGGTTGATAACCGTTGTTCCACCCCTGCCACCAACCGGGCCATAGAAGAAGTCCTGCGCGCCATCGATCGATACAATTTCATTTCTGTAATGCCCACCGTTCAAATCCAGGTTCCATGTGAAATCTCCTGATCCACCGCGGTATCCAATGCTGAAACGCATATCCTTTGTTGGTCATGTTGCCAACGTTCACAATCGGCGGTGCTGCACGACCGGCAGTTGCTGGCAATGCCGGGTCAAACAGAAGGCCATCTACCGTGCGTGAGAATACGTCAAATACGATATTGAGTCGGCTGTCGAAAAACGCAAGGTCAGAACACCCAAGAGTTCTGCGATACGTTTTCTTCCCACTTCATATCAGGATTTCCTATGGCGGTCAAACGATAACCGGGCACCAGGGATGTGTTGCCGCCTGTTATATCATAGAATGTGTCAAATGTGCTTCCACCGTATAGATTTGGCACCCTTCCGCCAGGGATATTCTGGTTTCCTGTAACACCATATCCAAAACGCAATTTAAGATCGTTCAGCCAGCTGATGCCTTTCATAAATGACTCATCAAGCAATACGT
>JAXHKU010000018.1:0-75041 GCA_034523095.1 Cyclobacteriaceae bacterium
TTGCGGCCGGAAAAACGGTGAAGTAACCACAGCATGCTGTCGGCAATTTCACGATCAACTCAAGCTATTTTCATGACGGAAGAGAAAAAAGAAAAAGAATACTTACTTAAACTATTGAAAAAAGTTGACTTAAAGCTATCTGAAATTAACGAAGCTATACAATTAAAAAGTAATGAAGTCACTTCTATGAACAGGCATATGCAGGAGCATAAAGCAGACATGGACCATCTTGAAAAGAACAATATGCGTGAAGCTATTTTTAACTTTTCATTGCAGGGGGAACATAGTGTTGAAAATAGAAAAAGACTGCTCAGACTGAAAGATACAGCTTACTTTGGGCGAATTGATTTTATGGAAACCCGGTCAAATGATTTCAAAAATATTTATGTGGGCGTTCATAACTTCCAGGATACTGAGTCAAATAAAAATTTAGTTTACGATTGGCGAGCACCTATTTCAAGTTTATTTTACGATTTTGAATTGGGCCAGGGCTACTACGAAGCGCTTTCAGGAGTAATTCAAGGGGACATCACCCTGAAAAGACAGTTCCGGATCAGAAAAGGTGAAATGGAATATATGCTTGACACCGATGTAACCATTCACGATGAAGTGCTTCAAAAGGAACTCAACCAGGCATCGAGTGCCAAAATGAAAAACATTGTGGCAACCATCCAGAAAGAGCAGAATGCAATTATTCGAAATGAGGAGGCTCGGCACTTAATCATACAAGGAGTAGCAGGTTCGGGCAAAACCTCCATAGCCTTGCACCGCATTGCATTTTTGCTCTATCGTTTTAAAGATACAATCAGTTCAGAAGATATATTGATCATATCCCCCAACAAGGTTTTTGCAAGTTATATCTCAAATGTGCTTCCCGAGTTAGGCGAAGAGACGGTAGCAGAAACCAGTATGGAAGAAATAGCCAACGAGATCTTAGAATATCAGGTAAACTTTCAAACGTTTTTTGAGCAGGTAGCTGAAATATTAGAAAAGCATGACGCAAAATTTATTGAGCGGATACAATTCAAATCCTCCAATGAAATATTAAGAAAACTAGATGAATATGTAATTTATCTTGAAAATGAAGGATTTAATGTAACCGACATATCTGTAAAAGGAAAACCTGTCCCTGCCTGGTTTATCAGAGAGTCGTTTGAGCGATATAAACGAATGCCTTTGCTTAAAAGGTTTAATGAAGTAGTTAGGGAGATTGTAGATAATATTTTCAAACACTATCGAATAGAAATTCAGTACAAAGACCGCACAGATCTGCACAACACCATCCGCAAAATGTTTCCCTCTTACAACCCCAGGATGTTGTATAAGTGCTTCTATGAATGGTTAGGCAAGCCGGAATTGCTGAAGACAAAAGCCGGTAATGTCTATGAATGGAGCGATGTATATGCTTTCATCTATCTAAAATCGCGTTTGGAAGGAATAAAATCAAATCCCAAGATAAAGCATCTGGTCATTGATGAAATGCAGGACTATTCAGAAGTGCAATACAGGGTTATGAGCATGCTCTACCCCTGCAAAAAAACCATTCTGGGAGATGTAAACCAATCGGTAAATCCGTTTAGCTCGTCAAATTTAACCATCATAGAGAAAGTATTTAGCGGTGCAACTACCATGGCGATGAATAAAAGTTACCGCTCAACATACGAAATAACACAGTTTACCAAACGCATTAGTCAAAAACCAGATATTGAAGCCATTGAAAGGCACGGAGAAGAACCGCAACTTATTTTGTGCAAAAACATTGATGATGAAAAGGATAAAATTAAATCATTGATTGCTCAATTTGAGCAAAGTGAGTTTAACTCATTAGGCATCATTTGCAAAACCCAGAAACAAGCCGACTCTTTACATGAAGCATTAAAAACCGAACATGACATTAATCTGCTAAACGCAGTGAGCGTGGCTTTTGGCAGAGGAATAGTCATTACAACCGCTCATTTGGCCAAAGGCCTTGAGTTTGATACGGTAATTGTTCCGTTTTGTACAGAAAAAAATTATCACACCAAGCCCGACAAACAAATGCTGTATGTAGCATGCACAAGGGCTATGCACAAATTATTTTTAACACACACCGGCAAATTGAGTCAATTAATTGAGTCGTAAGATGAACTGCACACTTTGTGATACTTTATTAACTAAGATGGTAGATGAATACTATTTCATTTGCAGTACTTGTGGGGCTTATGTAAAGGACAAAAAGTACTTTATTGACAATACGCGCGAGAAAGAAAGGTACGAAGAACACAATAACGATGTGGCTGATGTCGGTTATCAAAACTTCACATCACCGATAACTAATGCTATTCTCAAAAACCATAATAAACAGCAACTTGGATTGGATTATGGTTGTGGAACCGGGCCGGTAATAGCAAAACAATTAAAAGACAAGGATTATCAGGTGAAATTATTCGACCCCTATTTCTATCCCGTCTATGACTATTTGAATCATCAATATGACTATATTTTTAGCTGTGAGGTTTTTGAACATTTTAACCAGCCAAAACTAGAAATAGAAAAGCTGGTGCGTCTCTTAAAACCGGAAGCACGACTTTACATAATGACTCATCTTTATAATCCCGATATCAATTTCACGAATTGGTATTACAGAAACGACCCCACTCACGTGTTTATTTACACGCTGAAAACGATTGAATTTATAGTATTAAAATACAGTTTGACACTGGAAAAAATATCTGACAGGCTAATCATTGCAAAAAACAGCTTACCGTCGAGCGGTCAGAGCTGAGCCATCCGACTCAAGTGGAACTCTTCATATCAAGTCTTTTTCCGTACTCCCCGTCGGAGCTGCTGGGGTTTCGGCACATTGTTTTGGCAAAATTTCTCTGTTAAGACGCCGGACTTTTGAGAATGCCCTACAAATGCCATATACTTGTTCATTATTATTCCACCTTGACAGACCTCTTACAGTCCTTCCATCTCACTACAGAACAATGGGCCTGGGTAGTCCTCTGCGCCATGACTGTCGGCATGTCCAAGACGGGTATTTCCGGAGCCGGAATGCTCAGCGTGCCCATCCTGGCTACCATTTTCGGCGGACGGGCAAGTGCCGGCATCCTTCTTCCTATGCTCAGCATGGCCGATATTTTCGCGGTATCCTATTATCACCGCCATGCAGAATGGAAGTATGTATTGAAGCTGCTGCCGAGTACCGTTGTCGGGATTTTCATTGGATTGTATGTCGGGCAGATTGTCAGTGATGAGGTGTTTAAGAATATTATCGCGTTCATTATTCTCAGTGGATTGGTCATCATGATCTGGAGGGAGCGGAAAAATTCGATGAAAGCCATACCACACAACTGGTATTTTTCTTCTATTACCGGACTGCTGGCAGGTTTCACCACGATGATAGGAAATGCAGCCGGACCGGTTATGTCAATCTATTTCCTCTCCATGATGTTGCCAAAAAACACTTTTATTGGTACGGCTGCCTGGTTTTTTCTTATCATAAACCTGTTCAAAATTCCATGGCAGGTGTTTTTCTGGGGTACCATTGATACGAAGACCTTTGCGCTGAACCTGGCGATGTTTCCGGCGATCATGATAGGCGCATACCTGGGCATCAAACTGGTGAATCTTATTCCTGAAAAGTCGTACCGGATATTTATAATTGTGACGACGGCACTGGCAGCGGTGAGGCTATTATTCTAAACCCCTATAAAAATGAAAAGCGGGACAGGCGTCCCGCTTTTCAACCTAACTACCAACCACACAATTGTTTTTAATCTCTTTTAAGTCCTGGAATGTAGGCGCTGTACTGTCAGTTTTTTGCTCCTCTTCACTAATCACTCAGTACAGTCACCAGATTCCAATTTGTCGAAAACCTCCCTTACCTTCTGCACATCTTCCCTGCTCCAACTTCACCGTCAGACCCCGCTTCTGCGACACTGCTTTTAGGCTTTCAACTGGCGTATCCTCTTCACAGTCCGATCCTAAACGCCACGAAATTTTTCATCAAATTTGATAACCTGACTTCTTCAGGTTATTCGATCTTAGAGAAAGCGCCTTGTCCAACTTCACTCCCCACGGTTCAACTTCACTGTCCTTCTTCCCTAGGGCTTTCTCTTTGATCAACTACCAACCACGAATTTGCATTGTGCCAAAAGCATGCACATTTTATATAGCCCTGAAATACAGTAATTTAAAATTGTTGTTGTTCTAAGTTTTATCCCAATATGAGACAATATTTCCCGCATTTGGGAAATTTGTGCGGTTGTACCCTCTGGAGAAAAATCGAAGTTTTATTCTTTCTCCAATACTGTGGGAGTTATAAGCCACTTAATTTCTCATTCGATGGCAAAAGCTCTATATTTAAATTACAGATAGTGGAATCAGGCACAAGACGTTTGCAGTCACTTATCCACTGTTATACAATAATTTTATCTGCCTGCACCACTTCCATTTCAATTCCATTAATCTTATAATCATGGCTGAGAACATAATAAACCTTCCCGTAAACCATAAACGATCACTTACTTCAACACTGAAGGTTGTGGAAAATCTGCTCGAAGAAGTCGATGATCTCATAAAAAAGTCGGGGAAGAATCTGTGTACTGAAATTGTCAAAGATGTCGATCACGCCACTTTGGAACATAACCTGAAAACCATTGAAAAGGCACGGGTTCAAATCAGAAGGATGACTGAAAAATATGGCATAGTGAAATCGACCTATAGTTTGCAGCGAATCATCGACTATAAAAAGTCGAAAATGTGGGAAATACTTTGCGATGCGAATTCCAAAAAAATGAAAGGGTATGGCGATTTCCCAAAAGATGCCATCAAAGATTTCGATGAAGATATTGATCAATTAATGGCGATTACCCAAAGTATAAAAATTAACTGAGGAGAATTCGATAGCAGCACATGACATCCGATTGGTGAATTCTACATAGATATCCTTTGCAACACTCATATTCACAAAGTATATTCACTGCTCAAGATCAATTCAATGAAAACTTTTCTGATAAAAAATGCTCGTATTGTCAACGAACAATCCATCCGGGAAGCCGACGTTCTTATTCAAGGCGAGCGCATCGCACAGATCGGGAATGGAATACCAGCAGAAAATGTCCAAAAAATTATTGATGCTGCCGGCAAGCTTTTAATGCCGGGTATTATCGATGACCAGGTACATTTTCGCGAGCCGGGGCTAACACACAAAGGCAATATTTACACAGAATCCAGGGCAGCAGTGGCTGGCGGAATCACGTCGTACATGGAAATGCCCAATACAATCCCAAATACCCTGACGCAGGAACTACTTGAAAAAAAGTATGCGATAGCCAGGAATACCTCGTTGGCAAATTATTCCTTTTACATGGGTGCCTCCAATGACAATCTGGAGGAAGTACTCAAAACCGACAGCAAAAATGTCTGTGGCGTAAAAGTCTTTATGGGTTCCTCCACCGGAAATATGCTCGTGGATAATCCACGTACGCTGGAGGGAATTTTCAGCAAGGTGGATATGCTTATCGCTACACATTGCGAAGATGAAGCTACCATACAGGCGAATATGGCGAAATACAAAAGCATCTATGGTGAAAATGTCCCTTTTGAAAAACACCCTGAAATCCGCAGTCGCGAGGCATGTCTTCTTTCATCATCATTGGCCGTAAGGCTTGCAAAGCAATATGGTTCCAGGCTTCATGTACTTCATATTTCTACCGCCGACGAACTGAGCCTTTTCGATAACAGCATTCCGCTTGCGCAAAAGAAGGTCACTGCCGAAGCATGCATGCATCACCTCTGGTTTTGTGATGAAGATTACGAAGAAAAAAATACCTGGATTAAATGGAATCCGGCGATAAAATCACGCGCTGACCGCGATGCCATTCTTGCTGCGGTTCTGGATAACCGGATCGATGTAGTGGCGACAGATCACGCTCCTCACACCCGCGAAGAAAAGTCCAATTCATATTTCCAAGCACCTTCGGGAGGCCCTCTGGTGCAGCACAGCCTTGTGGCAGCATTGGAGTTATATAAAATGGGTAAATTCCCATTGACACGGATCGCAGAAAAAATGAGTCATCATCCGGCCATCCTTTTCGATATTGTGGACCGCGGGTTTATTCGCGAAGGATATTTCGCCGATCTTGTACTCGTTGACCCTGACAGTCCCTGGACGGTGAACAGTTCTAATATTCTTTACAAATGCGGCTGGTCTCCCTTCGATGGGCAGCAGTTTTCTTCCAGTGTTACCCACACCTTTGTTTCGGGACATCTCGCCTATGAAAATGGCCGATTTGATGAATCAGTGCGCGGACAGCGTTTGACATTTCAGCCTGACTGAAATAAGTTAATTTAGCAGTAAAAAAATACAGGTAGAGCATTCGCCATGGCATGGGTTTTGGGCGGTTTTTTTTGAAAATCAGACACCCCCATGCAAAAGACATTTCTACTATCCATCGCCTCCGTTTTATTGTCCTGTAGTCCACATCTCAGGTATAACCAACTGATCAATGACATCCCCACACAATCGCCAAACTTTGGCACGGAAGTGCGGTTTCTGGGCGATTCATTGCCATCAAAGCCATTTTTCGAAGTGCTAGATATCCAGTTCGAGATTAAGGGCACAATCCTCTTTCGAGCAACTGAAAAAACGACTGGAAATTGAGGCCATTAAGGAGGGATTGGATGCCATTATCGACGTCGAATACCAGCAGGAGTCGTTCGACAAAATCACCATGGCGACGATTTTACTGGACGTACTCGCCGAAAGTGACGCAGCCACTACTGTTCCGGGTTATATCACGTACGTTCGTGGCACGGGGATCATGTACCTCGAGAATCTCGGGTTTATCAGTGAAAAACCTGAATTTGAATATTTCTACAAAATTGATAATTCCGAGGGACTCCCGGAACCCTTTCTGAAAATCGAGTATAAACTCACCGGGCAGGAATTTAAGGTATTTCCAGCGATGGACGAAGCCATGGATATTTATAATAAATACATCAAGTTTTATTCTGAATACCACCTCCTCAGTCAGCGCGAGCGTTGGGAGTACCGCAAAGATGGCAGCAGAATCACAAAACGGTTTTTAGTAAACGAGAAAGGAACTGTGCGAAAAACCGTAGCACCAAAATATGATGACAAGGGCCGCATGATAAGGGTAAATATTGTCGAAAATCGTTCGCAAGGCCAGTTGCTGGAGCAAATTACTTTGACGTATGATGATGATTCCAGGCTGAAAAGCCGACTTATTGAAACAGCCAAAGGGGCTAAAATTTTTGAAAACTGGATTTATGAAAAAGGAAGGCCGGTGCGTCGGGAAATGGTTATCAATACTTCGGAAGCTAAAACCTACTATCTCCGCTCATCCATACTTTATTACCATCCTGACTATTTGAAAGATTACTATCTGACAGAATACCAGAACCGGAAGCAAGGCTATGCAAGCGCTCCGTTAGAATAGCATGTCGGATAATTTCATGCGGGTGATGTAGTCTCCCTTCAAAACCGGAATAACCTTGTATTCATCAAACTTCAAACAGAAATCGATGTCCTTTTCCAAACCGAGACCAATGAGGCGATTTACGTGTGATGAATCCTCAATGGCGGCTTTCAGGTCATTTTTTGACTGTTTAAATAGATTCAGCGCCATAAGCGGCACATCTGAATCGTATTCAAAAAGCTGCTTAAGTCCATGAATCACTGCTCCGGCAAAAAGTGTGTCTTCCAGATTGACCTTTCCCTTCCACCCCGCGCAATGCAACAGAATATCGCAAGGTAATCGCTCCAGGTAGGCGAGTAATGCTGAATAATTCAGAAATGACCCAACAATTACCTGGAGTGCGCCTTTCGATTTTTTGAGTGTCTGGGTGCCATTGGTTGTAGTCATGGCAATATTTTTTTCCTCCAGCTCAGGGTTCATAAAGCTGAATGGCGAATTGCCGATATCAAAGCCGCCGACTTTCTTTCCGCCGCGTTCCGCCGCCCCGATATAACCCTGGAGTTTTAACTCCCTACACTCATTCAACGAGTCCACCGGCCGGACAGAGCCCACGCCGTGAGCAATTGCCGTGACAATGGAGGAACTGGCCCGCAGTATATCAATCATCACGACCACAGATCCACGAAGGTCATATTGGTGGATGAGTTCGGGCGTAAGGCAAATATCAATTTTCTTCATGGCCGCTGCTGGATAAAAGGCATTTTTGCAACGCGGGCTTTCATCGGGCGGTTTCGCACCGAAATAGCGATCTGGCTGCCAATAGCCGCATACTCAGAACTCACATAGCCCATGCCAATGCCGATTCCCAATATGGGAGAAATTGTACCGGACGTCACTATGCCAATTTTCTCGCCGGATTCATTCAAAATATCGTAGCCATGACGGGCAATGCTTTTGTCTTCCATCATAAATCCGACGAGTTTTCGGGTTGGACCTTGTTCTTTTTGCTTCAGCAGATTCGAGGAATTAATGAAGTCCTTGCTGAATTTAGTGATCCAGCCAAGTCCGGCTTCAATGGGTGAAGTTTCATCATCGATGTCGTTTCCATAAAGGGCGTAACCCATCTCCAGACGCAGAGTATCGCGGGCGCCAAGACCTATGGGTTTTATGCCAAATTCCTCGCCGGCTTTCATGATGGTATCCCAAACCTCTACCGCGAATTCATTATACACATATATTTCAAAGCCCCCCGCGCCGGTATAACCTGTTGCGGAGATGATGGCGCCTTCAGTAATACTTGCAATATTTCCTTTGCAGAATGTGTAATACTCCATGGATGCCACTTTAGCCCTGGTGATTTTACTGATGACATTGGTAGCCATCGGGCCCTGAACGGCGAAGAGTGATACGTTATCGGATATATTTTCCAGATGTGCTCCAAACGTGTTGTGCGAATTGACCCAATCCCAGTCCTTCTGGATATTACTTGCATTTACGACAAGCATATATTCCTCAGGCCTGATCATATAAACGAGCAGGTCATCCACAATTCCACCGGTGGCATTGGGAAAGCATGAATATTGCACTTTGCCGGGTTGAAGCTTTGATGCATCATTGCTGCAAACTTTTTGTATCAAGGGCAATGCACCGGGGCCTTTCAACACAAACTCGCCCATATGCGATACATCGAAAATTCCAACGCCGTTCCGTACAGTCTGATGTTCCTCCAGATCTGAACCATAACGGACGGGCATTTCATAGCCGGCAAAAGGAATTATCTTGGCGCCGAGCGCTACATGGGTGTCGTATAAAGCAGTCTTTTTCATTCGTAATTTTTGTTCAAAGTTAACAATTATACCAACCGCGATTATTTGCAAAAGTGATTGATTGCGAATAATTCTTCATTAACAATTGTATTTTTATAGTTTTGCCACTTCCCAAATATAAAAAGGATGCAGCTCATACAAGATATTCTTAGTCTGATTGATAATAATATTGGTGGCGCAATGTGGTTTGCCTGGCTATTGTTGTTTACAGGCGTATTTTTTACCATATATCTTAAATTTCCCCAAATCCGGTATTTTAAGCATGCCTTTCGTGTAGTGACCGGTAAATACGATAAAAAAAGTGATGCCGGCGATACCACACACTACCAGGCACTTGCTACTGCACTTTCTGGCACGGTGGGCACCGGTAATATTGCCGGCGTGGCATTTGCCATTTTTCTCGGTGGACCTTCAGCGCTTTTTTGGATGCTGATGACGGCACTTGTTGGTATGACGACCAAGTTTGTCGAGGTGACGCTTTCTCATAAATACCGCGAAAAAACCAAGGATGGCACCATGGCCGGTGGACCGATGTACTACATGAAGCATGCTGATTTCAGTATATTCGGCCAGAAATTAAACCTGAAATGGATGGCTGTGGTGTTTGCCATCGCCACAGTTTTTTCCTCCTTTGGCACCGGTAGTCTCCCGCAGATCAATAGCATCGCCAACTCCATGTACACGACGTTTGGCCTGGAACACTGGATAACGGGTGCAATACTCGCTGTATTCCTGGCCCTGGTAATAATAGGCGGCATCAAACGGATAGTCAAGGTGACTCAGTTACTCACTCCGACTATGGCCATCATTTACTTGTTCGGGGCTTTACTGGTAATTGCGTACAATTATGAAAATATCATCCCGGCTATTGTTTCCATATTCGCGGGAGCCTTTTCCGGTACTGCTGCAGCCGGAGGTTTCCTTGGCTCGGCCATGATTTATGCGTTTAACCGTGGGGTAAACCGCGGCTTGTTCAGCAACGAAGCCGGGCAGGGCTCAGCGCCTATTGCCCATGCGGCCGCCAAAGCTCACGAACCGGTTTCGGAAGGGATGGTCGCCATTCTTGAACCATTTATCGATACCGTTATCATTTGTATGCTTACAGGGTTGGTCATCCTCACCTCTGGTGTGTGGACTGAGAAGCACCAGAACGATTTTCAATTCGCCGATCTCACGGTTTTGGACAGGGAATATGATGAAAATAATGAAGTTGACCGATCGGTTCTTTTCGAGTATCTGAATCATAGTGTACCTGTAGGAACATTCACCGGAGATCTGGCTGTAGAGAATGGTAAAATATCCAGCGCGGTGAGCCTTTTGCATGCCAGGTCGCTTGCTGAAGATGTAGAGGTTTTCCAGGGCAATAAATTATTCACTGGTTCACTTAAGGTTGTAAATGGCAATATCCAGGACCCGATCAACGAATTTCATCTCACCGGCAAATCGCTTATCCATAGTGCGCCGCTTACTACACTTGCCTTCACGAGAAGCTATGCCGGTGAATGGGGAAAATATATCGTCGCTATCGGATTGCTGCTTTTTGCTTTCTCCACTGCGATCTCTTGGTCCTATTATGGCGACAGAGCCATGACATTCCTGTTCGGCTCCGGATCGGTCATCTACTTCCGCATCGTCTATGTCATTGGTTTTTTTGTGGCTTCTTTTATCGATACAACCATCATCTGGATATTTTCGGGTATTACCATCGCCCTGATGACGCTTCCAAACCTGATTGGTCTGCTGCTATTGAGAAAAGAAGTAAAATCAACAATTACACAGTATTGGGTGGATTTTAAAAACGAACACCCGAACGAAAAGACTCCGGAATAACATTGAACCACAATGCGCAATATCCGTATGGATACTTTGTTTCCTTTATAACTAAAACAAAAGAATACAATAACTTTACACTCGAAATACCAGTATGTTTTGACCGAAAAAAATCAAAAGAGGGGCTGGTGGTACAGTACATAAATACGATTAAAATATTCTAACGAAATGATAGGTAAAGCTCTAAAAATATTATTTGGAACAAAATCTGACAGGGATATAAAAGAGGTGATGCCTTATGTAGAAAAGGCCCGGGCAGAATACTCAAAACTCCATGATATCAGTGATGACGAATTGAGGCAGCATACGCAGCACATTAAGGATCAGATCAAGGAGAGCCTCACAGATATTGACGCTCAGATTGCCGAAATCCATAAAAATATCGACGACAATCCAGATCTCGATATTCACGAAAAGGAAAAAGCCTTCAACGCCATCGACAAACTGGAAGAAGAACGGAATAAAAAACTCGAAGAGACCCTGCTCGTGGTGTTACCAAAGGCATTTGCCATCATGCGTGAGACCGCCCGACGCCTCAAGGAGAATAAAAAATTAGTTGTCACTGCTACGATGCGCGATAAGCTGCTCGCAGCGAGATTTCAACATATTACCATCGAGGGTGAAACTGCCACCTGGCACAATGAGTGGATCGCCGCAGGCAATAAACTGACCTGGGATATGGTGCATTACGATGTGCAGCTCATCGGTGGCATGGTACTGCACCAGGGCAAAATCGCGGAGATGGCTACCGGTGAAGGTAAAACACTCGTTGCTACACTTCCGGCTTTTCTCAATGGCCTTGCCGGATTGGGAGTACACATCGTTACCGTAAATAACTACCTCGCTGTGCGCGACTCGGAGTGGATGGGCCCCTTATTCGAGTTTCATGGACTTTCGGTAGATTGTATCGACAAACATGAACCAAACTCCATAGCCCGCCGCAATGCCTACGGTTGCGACATTGTCTATGGCACGAATAACGAATTTGGCTTTGACTACCTGCGCGACAATATGGCAAGGGAGGTCAGCGAATTGGTGCAGCGAAAGCATCACTACGCCATGGTGGATGAAGTGGACTCCGTACTGGTTGATGAGGCCAGGACTCCATTGATTATCTCAGGACCCGTACCTAAGGGCGACGAGCATGAATTCCATGACCTGAAACCTCGCATTCAGAAACTGGTTGATGCGCAGAAAAAAATTGTTTCTCAATACCTCATAGACGCAAAAAAACTCCTTAACGAAAGCAACCATAAAGAAGGTGGACTTCCACTTTTCCGGGCGTTTCGCGGTTTACCAAAATACAAACCGCTGATTAAGTTCCTTCAGTGAGTCAGGAATGAAAGCAACGCTTCAGAAAACGGAAAACATTTACCTTCAGGATAATTCAAAGCTTATGCCCGAAGCGGATGCTCCGCTTTATTTTACCATTGATGAAAAGAACAACAGCATCGAGCTGACCGAAAAAGGCATTGACCTCATTACCGGCGAAGGGGAAGACTCCAACTTCTTTATCATGCCTGATATTGGTTTGAAAATCGCTGAATTTGAGAACGACACAACGCTCGCTGATCAGGACAAGCTGAAAAAGAAGGAAGAGCTTCTCTCGGATTATGCAGAAAAATCAGAACGGATTCACACAATTAATCAACTTCTGAAAGCTTATACGCTTTTCGAAAAAGATACAGAATACATCATAGTGGATGGAAAAGTAAAAATTGTGGATGAGCAGACTGGCCGTATCATGGAGGGCAGGCGCTATTCCGACGGCTTGCACCAGGCAATCGAGGCCAAGGAAAATGTGAAGGTGGAGGATGCAACGCAAACCTACGCGACCATCACGCTCCAGAATTATTTCCGTATGTATCACAAACTTGCCGGTATGACGGGTACAGCTGAAACCGAAGCAGGTGAATTCTGGGATATTTATAAACTCGATGTGGTGGTTATTCCCACAAATGAACCGTGCGTCAGAAAAGACCGCGAAGATAAAGTATATAAAACAGTCAGGGAGAAATTCAATGCCGTCGTCGACGAAATCGTCGAGTTAACGGAAGCGGGTCGTCCGGTGCTGGTGGGTACTACCTCGGTAGAAATATCGGAGATTCTGAGCCGAATGTTGAACCTGCGAAAAATAAAACACCAGGTGCTCAACGCCAAGCAACACCAAAGGGAAGCAGAAGTTGTGCGCTCTGCCGGAGAATCGGGCACAGTAACTATCGCAACCAACATGGCCGGTCGCGGTACGGACATCAAGCTTACTCCGGAGTCCAGGAAGGCGGGTGGTCTTGCCATCGTTGGTACAGAGCGTCATGAATCCAGGCGTGTTGACAGGCAGTTGCGCGGTCGATCGGGTCGCCAGGGTGATCCGGGATCTACGCAGTTTTTCGTGTCTCTTGAAGATAACCTGATGCGCCTTTTCGGTTCGGACCGTATTGCCAAACTCATGGACCGCATGGGACTTAAGGAAGGTGAGGTAATTCAGCACTCGATGATTACCAAATCGATAGAGCGCGCACAGAAAAAAGTGGAGGAAAACAACTTTGGAATAAGGAAGCGACTGCTGGAATATGACAACGTAATGAACTCACAGCGGGAGGTTATTTACAAACGCCGCAAAAACGCGTTGTTTGGAGAGCGCCTGCAACTGGATATTCTGAATATGTTCAACGATACCTGCGAAGATATTGGGCTTAATGCCAAGAATGCGGAAGATTTCGACAGCCTCATGCTCAACAGTATCAGTATTCTTGGTGTTGATCTGAAGCTTACCCATGATGAATTCAACTCATCGAACCCGACCGAGCTGGCCGATAAATTATATCATACAGCCCTCAATGGTTACCGCGAAAAGAACCGCCGTATCATGGAACGCGCCAGGCCAATCTTCAAGGATATTTATAAAAACAAAGGAGCTACTATAGTTGACGTGCTGGTGCCATTCACCGATGGAAAAAAGCAAATCGGTGTAGCTACGAACCTGCTTAAAAATGTGGAAACAGAATGTCGGGAACTCGTCCTG
This sequence comes from Cyclobacteriaceae bacterium, assembly GCA_034523095.1. Lineage (GTDB taxonomy): Bacteria > Bacteroidota > Bacteroidia > Cytophagales > Cyclobacteriaceae > JAAUQL01. The sequence continues at coordinate 14,106 of JAXHKU010000018.1, forward strand.
AGTCTGGAGAAAATTTCCACATTGGCAATAATCGATCAGCTTTGGAAAGAACACCTCCGCGAGATGGACGATTTAAAACAATCGGTACAAAATGCGGTGTACGAGCAAAAGGATCCTTTGCTAATTTACAAATTCGAAGGGTTTCAACTCTTCAAGCGGTTTGTCGCCAAAGTCAACGAAGACACCATTACCTTTCTTAGCAAAGCCGACCTCCCCGTCCGTGATGCCAATGAAGTTCAGGAAGCCCGTAACCGTCGTGAGGCGCGTAAAAATTACAAAGAAACCAAGGAAGAATCCCAATCGGTTCTTTCCGGCGGAGCAAATCCGACCGCTCCAAACCGACCGCCTGTCGAGAAAGTTCAGCCCCGAAAAGCCATCAATCTTCCAGGGCGTAATGACCGCGTGAGTGTGCAGTATGAGAATGGAACAATCAAGAAAGACGTGAAGTTCAAGGTGGTCGAAGAAGATGTACTGGCAAATAAATGTGTGATTATTGAAGATTAAAGCCATGAACTACCGCTATTTTATTCTTTTTATATTGGCATTATGGTCATGGTCGTGTGCAACCAAGCCTGCTACTACCAAACAGGATGAAATCTATTCGGAAGACCTTTCCGGCTATCGCCCCGTGGCTGAACCCATAGAAGACAAAAGCTCAGACCAACCATCCTACAGTCAGCCAAAGGGGCCATACGTTCCTGCCACACACGATATCAATGGTGAAATGGATATTGCTATGGATAGCGTCGTCGCTGCTAATCAGAATAAAATCCATCAGACCTATACCATTCAGGTCTCATCTCGGCAGAAGCCGTGAAGAAGCCAATCAGGTCAGAGAAAAAGTATATCGGCTACTGCCTGCTACCAAGCCGGAACTCAATTATAAACAACCAAGCTGGCGTGTAACCGTCGGTGTCTATCTCGACCGTGTGGACGCATACAAAACGTTGAATCAACTCAAACCTTCCTTTCCGGGTGCAACACTCGTTCCTGAAAATCATACGCTGAAATAGGCCTAATTTCCATGGAAATAAAAAACAAAATAAAGCAACTCGCCGCTGCCCAGGCGGGGAAAGTGATCGAGGTAAGAAGACACCTTCACAGCCATCCGGAACTATCCTTCAAGGAATTTGAAACGGCTAAGTATGTAGCTGCCATCTTACGGGAATTTGGCATGGAGCCTCAGGAAGGTATCGCTGGTACGGGCGTCAGTGTATTGATTCAAGGACGGAATCCTGAAAAGAAAAGCATCGCACTTCGTGCGGATATGGATGCGCTGCCTATTCATGAAACCAATAATATTCCATACAAATCGTTAAATGCCGGAGTTATGCACGCCTGTGGGCATGATGTGCACACCTCATCATTGCTTGGCACAGCGGCCATTTTGAATGAAATCAAGAATGACTTTGAGGGTACGGTAAAGCTGATATTTCAGCCAGGCGAAGAAGTGGCTCCTGGTGGCGCATCCATGATGATCCGTGAGGGGATTTTGAAAAACCCTGCACCTAAGAGCATTTTTGCTCAGCACGTTACGCCCTTGCTTCCTGTGGGTAAAATTGGCTTTCGCGAAGGATTGTATATGGCCAGCGCGGATGAATTATATATCACGGTACACGGTAAGGGTGGTCATGCCGCCATGCCCGATAAAAATATTGACCCGGTTCTCATTGCATCGCATATCATCGTGGCGCTGCAGCAGATCGTGAGCCGTCGCGCAACGCCGACTATACCGTCTGTACTTTCATTTGGAAAATTCATAGCTAACGGCGCCACCAATATTATTCCGGATGAGGTGAAGATCGAAGGCACATTTCGCACACTCAATGAGAATTGGCGCCGGGAAGCCAAAGAAAAAATGAAGAAACTTGCCGAAGGCCTGGCTGAATCAATGGGCGGTTCCTGTGACTTCAAGATAGTTCATGGCTATCCATTTCTATACAACGACATTGCGCTGACAAAACGGTCAAAAAACCATGCCATCGAGTACATGGGAGCTGAAAATGTGGTCGATCTGGATATCTGGATGGCGGCGGAAGATTTTGCCTTTTATTCCCAGCAAATTGATTCCTGCTTCTACCGCCTCGGCGTGCGCAATGAACAGAAGGGAATTATCTCCAATGTCCATACATCCACCTTCAACATCGATGAAGACGCGCTTGAAACCGGAGCCGGATTGATGGCCTGGATCGCTGTCAGAGAACTGCAGTCCACCGATTAGCTAAGTGCCGCGTGGGTTTTAGAATAAAAACTATTTGTATTTTACTCCGCGATCAGAACAATTCAAGTATTTATCCCGTTTCCAGTACTGATTTTAAACTATATCACATAAGGTTGACCGCCAATTGCCTAATTTTACTCTAAATCCAATAAAACGATGAAACTTCGAAGCGTTCGAACATCCATATTTTTAGCTGTCGCAGTATGGAGTTTTTTGCATATTTCTGTTAACACGTTTGGCCAGGAAAAGACCAGGGTGTTTGTAATGAAAATTGATTCAGAGATCGACCCTCGAACCAACAGATATGCTGAACTCGCGCTTGATGAGGCAAAAGCGATTGAGGCCGATATTATAATCCTGGAGCTGGATACCTACGGAGGTGCGGTGACTGATGCCGATGATATTCGTACCCGAATTCTGGAGTGTGAAAAACCCATCTGGGCTTTTATCAATAAAGACGCTGCATCTGCCGGAGCGCTCATTTCCATTGCCTGCGACAGCATCTATATGGCACCTGGCGCGAGTATCGGCGCGGCCACTGTTGTTGTCGCGACGGGCGAAGCTGCACCGGATAAATACCAATCGTATATGCGATCCATTATGCGATCGACCGCCGAAGCCAATGGCAGGGATCCGCGAATTGCCGAGGCTATGGTGGATGAAGAATTGGCCATCGACAGCGTCACCCAGGCTGGGAAAGTGCTCACATTTTCCACTTCCGAAGCCATCGCGAATAACTATTGCGAAGGAGAAGTTGCCTCCATCGAAGAATTACTGAAAAAGAATAGCGTTTCGAACTATGAGATCATTAATTACAAGTTGAGTTTCACAGAAAAAATCATCCGGATATTTCTGAATCCCGTGATCAGCGGCATCCTAATACTCATTATCATCGGTGGTATTTACTTCGAATTGCAAACGCCCGGCGTTGGATTTCCACTGGCAGCTTCCGTGGTTGCTGCTATATTCTATTTTGTTCCATACTACCTCAGCGGTCTGGCAGCCAACTGGGAAATTGTTGTATTCTTCATCGGTGTCATCCTGCTCATGGTAGAGCTGTTTGTGATCCCCGGATTTGGCGTTGCCGGGATAAGCGGAATAGTGCTCATGGTGGGTTCACTGATTCTCGTAATGCTCAACAATGACTTTTTCGATTTTACTTTTGTACCTAGCACTGACATTGCTATAGCCACAGTAACTACTATTTCTGCATTAATGGCATCAATTTTCCTGCTCTTTTATGGAAGTGTAAAGCTGACTGAGTCAAAGATGTTCAGGAAAATATCGCTCACCAACACCCAGCAAAGCAGCGAAGGCTTCACATCCAATTTCAACAACCGGACCTATGTCGGGTTAAAGGGCAAGGCATATACTGTTCTCCGCCCCAGCGGAAAAATCATGATTGAAGACGAAATAAAAGACGCATTCACGCGTGGAGAATATATCGAGATGGGCAAGGTTGTTGAGGTGATCGATGAAAGCGGCAGCTCATTGAAAGTACGGGAAGTTGTGTAGTTCCCGAAATGGTTACGGAAACACGCGCTCAGGTATAAAAAAAGGTAATTTTAATCAGTATGGAAAAAAGGTCATTTTTCATCATTGCAATCTTGTTGGTGCTGTCGGCATCGGTTTATGCTGCCGATGATGCGTATGAAATCAAAGTGAAAATTAAGAATTATAAGGGCGATGTTTGCTATCTGGGTTATCCATATGGTGATAAAAAATACCTGGCCGACACCGCTCAAAAAAATGATCAGGGCGTATTTGTATTCTCAGGAAGTAAGCCACTCGATGGCGGATTGTACTTCATCTATGCCGCTCCTCCGGCGAGTTTATACTTTGATATCGTCGTGGCGGAACCAACGTTTACACTCGAAACAGATACACTCGATATAGTCGGTAACATGAAATCTTCCGGCTCGCTGGAAAATGAGCTCTTTTTTGGATTTCAACGGTTCATGAGGGACAAACAAAAGCAGGCTACAGACCTTTCCGAAAAGCTGAAAAACACCACCGATCAGGCGGAAAAAGACAAAATAACTGCCCAATTGTCCTCTCTCGACACTGAAGTAAAAACCTATCGCGACGAGTTGATCCAAAAAAATCCCAAAGCATTCGCCGCTAAATTCATCAAATCTACAATCGCCGTCGAGGTGCCCGTGTCGCCCAAAGGCGCAGATGGCAAGGACATAGATCCGAATTTTGGCTATAAATACTACAAGGAGCACTATTTTGATTACATGGATTTCTCTGATCCGAAAATGCTCCGAACGCCTAACTTTTATCAGAAGGTCGATGAGTATCTGGAGAAAATGACCGTAAAACATCCGGATTCCATCATTTCTTCCGCACATATTATCATTGAAAAATCCAGGGCCGACAAGGAGGTATTCCGTTATTGTGTGGTCAACATCACGTACAAATATGAAACCTCCAATATCATGGGCATGGATGCCGTATTCGTTGACCTGGCAGAAAATTACTACATGGCCGGCGACGCCTTCTGGGCCGACTCTGCATTAATTGCCAAAATCACCGACCGTGTAGATCGGCTGAAGCCTAATCTTATCGGAAAACCAGCGCCAAAACTCATCCTTCTGGACACGCTGATGCGGCCTGTGAATCTCGCAAACATCAAAGCGCCTTATACTGTGATTTACTTTTATGACCCCGATTGCGGGCATTGTAAAAAGAAAACGCCGGTTCTTCGCGATCTATACGAACAAAAGCTAAAAAGCATGGGCGTAGCTGTGATTGCTGCAAACATTAAAAAGGAAGTGGACGAATGGAAAAAATACATCAGGGACCAGAAGTTGAGCTTTATCAACCTGGCCGATCCGGAGCTTCATTCAAATTTCAGGTATGAATACAATATCGAAACAACACCTCAGTTGTATATACTCGACGAAAAAAAGACCATCATCGCCAAGAGACTCGATGTAGAACAGATCGAGGATTTTATCAATAAACAGATCGAATTAAAAACCAATCCATAAACCCTGCCTAAGCCAGGGTAGGTTCGTTGGTCGGCACGTAAGCCTCCACGGGAAGGCAACTGCAAACCAGGTTCCGGTCTCCGTAAGCATTATCAATACGGCCACACGATGGCCAAAACTTGCTTTCAGCAACATAGGGTAATGGATAAACGGCCTTTTCCCTGCTATAGGGAAGGTTCCATGATTCACTGGTCGCCAAATGCATTGTATGTGGTGCGTTCTTTAAAACGTTATTCGCAGGATCAGCCAGGCCATTTTCTATTTCGCTAATTTCATTACGGATGGCAAGCATGGCCTCGCAAAAACGATCCAACTCTACCAATGATTCACTCTCCGTAGGCTCCACCATGAGTGTGCCGGCTACAGGAAACGACACCGTGGGCGCATGAAATCCGTAGTCCATCAATCGCTTGGCGATATCTTCTACTTCAACGCCTGCTTTTTTAAACTCCCTGCAATCCAGGATCATCTCATGGGCACAACGGCCGTTTTTGCCAGAATAAAGGATTGGATATGCATTTTCAAGGCGCGCTTTGATATAATTAGCATTCAAAATGGCGATCCGTGTTGCATTGGTGAGGCCGTCGGCTCCCATCATTTTAATATATGCATAGGAAATCGGTAAAACGCCAGCACTGCCATAAGGTGCGGATGATATGGATATAGCATCGTTCTTCTCGCTTCCGCTGAATGGGTTTCCCGGAAGAAATGGTGCTAAATGCGGCGCGACGCAGATCGGCCCTACGCCTGGTCCACCACCGCCGTGAGGAATACAAAATGTCTTGTGAAGATTCAAATGACAAACATCTGCGCCGATTTTGCCTGGACTCGTCAGTCCGACCTGTGCATTCATATTGGCGCCATCCATATATACCTGGCCTCCGAATTCATGGATAATCTGGCAAATTTCCACAATACTCTCTTCGAATACACCGTGCGTGGAAGGGTAAGTCACCATGAGTGCGGCGAGATTATCTTTGTGCTCGCCCGCTTTGAGCCTGAGGTCATTTACATCTATATTACCATGCTCATCGCAGGCGATGATGATGACTTTCGCGCCTGCCATCACAGCGCTGGCCGGATTGGTACCATGCGCAGAAGAAGGTATCAGCACGATATCACGATGACCCTGGCCAATATGTTCCTGATATTTCTTTATCACCATTAAACCGGCGTACTCACCTTGCGCGCCTGAATTCGGTTGCAACGAGGTGGCTGCAAACCCGGTGATCTCAGACAGGTATTTTTCCAGCTCATCAATAAGTTCAAGATATCCGGTGACCTGATTTTTTGGAGCAAATGGATGTATGTTTCCAAACTCTGGCCAGGTCACGGGAATCATTTCCGTGGTGGCGTTGAGTTTCATTGTGCATGAACCAAGCGATATCATGGAATGCACCAGGGAAAGGTCTTTATTCTCCAGTCTTTTGATGTACCTGAGCAACTCGTGCTCTGTATGATATTTATTGAAAACAGGGTGCGTGAGAAATCCGGTCTGTCTGGAAAGTTCTTCCGGAAAATCAACTTTGACCTGATTCATAATCCCATCTAAACCTGCACTTTCCAATGTTCGGCCATTTGCGGCTGCGAATAACTCCGTCAGCTTCACTACATCAGCAATTTCACAGGTTTCATCGAATGCAACGACGATGCTGTTTTTATGAAAATAATTAAAATTATATCCTGCGTTTTCGGCTTTTACTCTGATGCTTTCAATTTTCGATTGGTCCTCCAGATTAATCCTGACTGTATCGAAAAACAATCCTGTATTTACCGAAAACCCAAGCGCTTCGATTGCTTTGGAAAACGACTTGGCGAGCAGATGGACTTTTGTGGCAATGCGTTGAATGCCTTCCGATCCATGATAGACGGCGTACATTCCGGCCATCACTGCAAGCAGTACCTGGGCTGTACAAATATTTGACGTGGCTTTTTCCCTTCGAATATGTTGTTCGCGGGTCTGAAGGGCCATTCTATACGCCGGATTCCCATGGCGGTCAACGGAAATTCCGATGATGCGGCCCGGCATCTGGCGCTTGTATTCGTCTTTCGTGGCTAAGGTAGGCGGCATGCGGACCTCCAAATCCCATAGGTACGCCAAACCGCTGCGTTGATCCGACGACGGCATCTGCACCAAATTCACCCGGAGGAGTGAGCAGTGCCAGGCTCAGCAGGTCAGCAGCAGCCGTTATGGAAATATGATGATTTTTCGCGCTAGCAAAAAGTGCCTTATAGTCGATGATTTCGCCAAATTTATTCGGGTATTGCACGAGGATCCCGAACAACTCCGGGTCACTAAGATTTAACTTTGCAGCATCGCCGGTTACTATTTCTATTCCGAGCGGGAGTGCGCGGGTCTTCACCACAGCGAGCGTTTGCTCAAATACAGCCTGATCGACAAAGTATTTATTGGCGCTTTTTTTATCTCCTTTTCTCATGCCGGCCATCATTGCCATGGCCTCCGCAGCTGCGGTACCTTCATCGAGAAGAGAGGCGTTGGCAATTTCCATTCCTGTAAGTTCAATGACCATGGTTTGGTAATTGATCAGCGCTTCGAGTCGGCCTTGGGCTATCTCGGCCTGATAGGGCGTATAGGCAGTGTACCAGCCTGGGTTTTCCATGATATTCCGGAGGATAACGGTCGGCGTCTTGGTGCCGTAGTATCCCTGGCCAATCATGGATTTTGAGATCTTATTTTTTGAGGCAAGACTCTTTATTTCGTTCAAAAAAGCAAGTTCAGTAAGCGGTTCCGGCAGGGAGAGCGGCTTGTCCAGCCTGATGGATTTGGGCACCGTTTGATCGATCAGTTCATCAACTGATGTTGCTCCTATTTGCTTTAATTTTAAAAGGGTGGTTTCGTCAGATTTTCCGTGATGCCGGAATTCGAATATATCCTGCGGTTTCAAATTGGACCTCATACTGGTTTGAATAATTTTATAGAACGCCGAAAAAGAAGGCACAAATGTATAATTTATTGTGGACAAAAATTGTTGCGATTTCCAAAAAACGACCGGTAGGATATCAGCGATTATCTATAGGCTTTTGCCATTTTAACACACTGGAAAATAATCATATCTCATAGAAAACATTTCGAACGAATTATTGGCATTTGCACTGTTTTGGCAAATTAAATTCGCTTGCGGCCCGACTGCTTTTTCGCCTTGACAGCGGCGACTTTTTTCTTTTTGAATTTTTTCTCGTGAAACGCTCCCTTGAATTCCGGGTCCCGGCGCCGCTTGATATTGTCTATTTCCAGCGCTATTTCCTTTGTTTCTTCTTTGGACGTCGGCACGATCACTATTTCCGGCGGCATGGCTGTCTCCGGTATTTTTACACCCATAATTTTTTCTATTTCCTGGAGGTGAATAAGTTCAACCTCCGTGGCAAAAGTTATGGCAAGTCCGCTTTTGTCGGCGCGGCCCGTCCTGCCAATACGGTGCACATACTCTTCATGAAGCCTAGGCACATCAAAATTGATTACATGACTCACTTCCTCAATATCCAGTCCTCTGGCAGTGACGTCTGTGGTCACGAGCACCCTGATCTTTCCGGACCGGAATTCATTGAATGCATTGATGCGGCTGTTCTGTCCTTTGTTGGCGTGGATCACCCTCACATCACCGCCACACTTTCGCTCGATGAATTTAAACACATTATTTGCCGTCTCCTTCGTTCTGGTAAAAACGATCACTCTGTCCAATTGCGTATCATGCAGCAGAAACTCCAGCAGACTGATTTTGCTATGAAGATTGGGCGTGTGGTAGTATGTCTGCCCCACATTTTTGGCCGGTGTGCTTTGAGGTGTAACTTCTATTTTGTGGGGAAACGTCAGGAACTCATTGGCAATACGCTGGACTTTTTCGGGATAGGTTGCAGAGAATAGCAGGTTTTGCCGCTTTCGCGGAATTTTTTCCAGTATCTCCCTTATCTGCGGGGCAAAGCCCATATCCATCATTTTATCAGCTTCATCGAGTATCAGAGTCTTAATTTCCTTTACAACCAGGCTGCCCCGGCTGTAAATATCCAGGAATCTGCCGGGAGTAGACACAATGATATCCGCACCACTTTCCAATGCTTCAATTTGTGCTTTTGGGCCGATTCCCCCGTACAGGCAGATATTCCGTGTTTGGCAATATTTCGAAAACGCCATGAGGTTTTCATAAATCTGAATCACCAGTTCTTTGCTCGGCGCCAGTATCAATGCCCTTGGGTACAGCCCCTGGGGATATTTCACCTTAAACAATAAAGGCAGCAGGTAGGCCGCTGTTTTTCCGGTGCCGGTCTGGGCGATTCCGATGAGATCGTGCCCGCCTAGAATTATTGGAATGGCCTTTTGCTGTATGGACGTAGGAAGACTATAGCCCGCATCCTCTATCGCGTTATATAATTGACGGTTCAGATTAAAGTCTTCAAAACGCTGGGCTTCGTTGGCCATAGTTACAATTTATTGAGGATCAAAAGTAACCATTGAAACATTAGAATACGAAATGTGAGGAGTTATGGGTTATGAGTTATAAGTTATGGGTTATGAGTTATGATTGATGGATTTGATCTCTCATCAATTTCTATCAATCAAGTTGTCATCTTTGATCCGTGCTGCTTGTGGCTCATAGCTGGCGCCTGGTAGTTCTTTTTAATGAATGCCGGGTATTGCATACGATGACCGTTAGGAAACCGTTATAGTTTTATAAGAAATGCTGCCCTATGGCGCCATATTCAAATATTCTGTATATTTTCATGAAAATCAGTTATCTTTGATCTCTAATTTATAGAAGGGGGAGGTAGAACATGACACATGCTCATTCATTTCATATTCCGGTCATGGGGATCGGATATACAATAGACACACCTGTCAGGGTTGCACAATACGGCATATCATCAGTGATTTCTTTGGTTGATGACATCCTCGTCGAAAAAATGCGGGAATTTTACTGTCGCGAATTTGGCATTCCTTTTCAGGCCATTACCGATAAAATTGAGGACTTCCGCGCAAAGCGCATCACTGCGTATCTGAACCTGATGAACGATCTGGTAAAAAAACGCGTGGAAGAATTAAAAGCAACCATCCACCAGAAGGGCGGCGAGCTCGAAAAATACATCGAAATGCTCCCCGACTTGTCTGAAATAAAAATCAGGTTCCAGCAGTTCATGCACCAAAATAATCTGAAAGAACTCCAGATTTGGATTCATAACCATTTGCCGGTCGGGTCCATCGATGTCAACATCATGACCAAGTTAGACAGAGAAACTTACTGGAACGGAGAAAAACTTCCGACAGAATTCAATGATGCACACGCTGCGTTGCGCGGGTTTGCCAACAGCGACCTGCAATCAGCCGTTGTACTATCTGCTGGTATGAATCCAAGGCTGTACAGCTATATCGAGAATTTCGACGATTTTTATCCGGATGTTACTGGTTTTATCAAGAAAAAAATCATCCTGAAAGTCAGTGACTATCGCTCTGCATTGATTCAGGGAAAATTCCTTGCCAAGAAGGGCATCTGGATTTCAGAATACCGCATTGAATCAGGACTTAATTGTGGCGGTCATGCATTTGCTACTGACGGCTACCTCATGGGCCCAATTCTGGAAGAATTTAAGAATAATCGCCAGGAGTTGATCGAGACTACGCATGCCATGCTGGCTGATGCGCTCAAGGCAAAAAACAGAACCTGTCCTGAAAAAGCTATGCCAATTCTCATAACTGCTCAGGGCGGTGTGGGTACGCATGAAGAGCATCAGTTTCTCATAGACCATTACGATGTTGATTCTGTAGGATGGGGAACACCCTTCCTACTTGTGCCGGAGGTGACAAGTGTTGATGAACACACGTTGCAATTACTGTGTGATGCAAAAGAAGAGGACCTGTATCTGAGTGGAATTTCTCCATTGGGGGTACCTTTCAATAATCTCCGTGGCAATACCAAGGATATCGAAAAGCAAATCAATATTGACAAAGACCGGCCAGGTAGTTCCTGCCCAAAGAAATTTGTTGAGATCAACAAGGAATTTGGCGAAAAGGCGATTTGTATCTCTTCCCGTCAATACCAGTTCAGTAAAGATTAGGGATTTAAAGGAAACCCATGCGAACGACGAAGTAAAATACAAGGAAGAGTATGACAAAATAGTTGAAAAGTCATGCATCTGCGTAGGACTGGGTACCGCTGCTTTGCATAAAAATAAAATTGATTACAAGGTGGAGCGGTCCTGGTGTATTCGTTTGTCCGGACTGAAATATGGCTATTCTCAAATTGACCACGCTTTCAGAAATGGTAGGTCATATCTATGGAAAAACCAATGTAATCGAACGAACCGACAGGCCACATATGTTCGTAAAGGAGCTAAGCCTGTACGTGGATTATTTGCGCAACAGAGTAAATGAAATGGCCAAGCCAATTACCGATAAGAATCAAAAATACGTCGAGACTTTCCAAAAGAACCTGCATGATGGCATCGAGTATTATAAGGATCTTTTCCAGCATAAGGCAGACGCCTTCCATGAGAAAAAAGCGCAGATTATCCAGTCACTCGATAAATTGAAATATGATCTTGATGATGTGGTACTAAAAGTATTTGGCGTACTGCAATAATCAAAAAGTATAATTTCCCCAGTAAAAGCGACTAATGATCATTAGTCGCTTTTCTTTTTCTTACCTACCGTAAACACACGGTTGATGTTAAATCCAAAGTAAATATCGCCATCAAGAATATTGCCCGTGGTCATGGGAATAAAGTACTGTTCGATCATGCCCTTGGAATTAGTGACCTGAAACTGAAACACATGCCCTCCTGTTTCGATATCGACACCGAGAGCAACCGCATCATATGTATTATTCACTTTTGTAGCCGGTAATTGATAGAAATATTCTCCATTGATCGATACCCTGTTGGATATTTTGATTCTTCCTCCAACACCCACGGCATATACGTCATTACGTTGATCACGGTTCCGCAGTTTCTACAATGATTCCGGCTGGACTCATGCAGCGGCGTGATTTGCGAACTAACGAGCGTGGAGAACTTTCGCGCCAACAGCAAATCCGGTAAGCAAAGCAGATAGTAGGAAGGAGTAGTATTTTGTCGCGTTCAGGCTCGTTCCATTTCATGCCATTGGCTGCTCACGCTGAAAAGATTACCGCCGGTGAAAGGCAACTGGCTTTCGATTGCCTCAACGCCCTTATTTTCAAATAACTGTCAGTGGTCTTCAAAAACGAACTTCTTCCCAATCCCACATTGAGCCAGTCAGAAATACCATACTCCAGCCCTAAGCGAATGGTGGCGCTGATCCAGACAAAAAATTGCATAGGCCCCATCATTGATTTTTCCGGATTCGATGGCCACAATGATGGAATTCAGGTGCCTGCCTGCCAAATTTCAAGCTCACTGTCCACTGATGATCCTGCGTGGTCTGGAACGTGGCGTAAACAAATTCCTTAAGTCATCTTGGTGGCGATATCACTTTCGAGCATATTCAGCAGGTCGTCCTGGGCTTTGAGTGAAATACCGGCAGAAAGCCAGATAAGAAGGGATAATGCGCATAAGCGTAGTTGCTTCATTTGGTGTATGGTTCCAGGTTGAATACGGCCTTGACTAATATTGAATCGGCAATATTACCGATGACTGCGCTGGGTACTTTTATGTTAAAATCCGCTACGGTAACACTGAATTCCGTTGACGCAGCGATTTTGCCCTCACCCCATGTGATTTTGGCGGAAGTAGAAATATGTTTTGTAACTCCATGCAGCGTGAGATCGCCCTCAATATCTACCTGCTTTTCTTCATTGGTCTTGAAAGCCGACTTATCGTAATTCTTAATGGTCCCTTTGACATGGCCGTTGGATATTTTTCAGATTCCACATAGTTTTCATTGAAGTGCTCTTCCATCAGGGCTTTTTCAAATTCAAATCCTTTCATCTGGGCTGATACGGCTATTTCTCCTTTTTCAGTATCGAAAACGGAGGAAGACTGATTATTGACGGCCTCGATGTTTTCCATGGGTGTCTTGCTAAAAAAGCTAGTCGTACCATTTCGCGTGAAAAATTTTGATTGGGCTACAGCCAAATTGCTTAAAAGGAGAAGGGCAAATAGTAATGTGAGATTTGTTTTCATGGTGATATTATAAGTTTAGTTGGATTAATTGACTGAAGCGCCGGTGTTCAGCCACTGCCGAAGTGAGGCGATATTGCAGGAGCTTAAGGGTTGTGATGGCGGCATGGTTCTCTGGACAATTACCATACTATTGAGTCTGCCGTCATTTACGATATCAGCAATACCCTGATCTGTAGTAAGATCCTTTCGACCTGTGCCGGGCACATGGCAACCGGAGGTGGCGCAGTTTTGTGTGATAATTGGCTTGATCACCGTTTTATAATCCACATTGCTGACATCACAGTTATTAGCACCGTAAAGTTCCTCTACATTATCGTAATAGCATGACGCCAGAAGCGTCGCTGAAATAAACGCCAGGGGCAATAAGAGTTGATTTTATTCTTTTCATGATTTAATTATTTAAGCCTCCGTCATCAATCCATTTTTCATCAGTAAAGTCCTTATCGCAGTCGACCAATGGCGCTGCGGGCGGCATGAATTTTTTTGTACACAACAGACCCTCTTCGAATCAGGTCATTGTCCGCCAACGCCTTCAATTGAGCATACGTGGTGATTGGTCCGTATTTACTTCCCGAACCATGACATGCTGTAGAAGTGGCGCAGTTGAGATCGATGATCGATTTGATCTTGCCACTGAAAGTGTAATTGGTCGTATCACACCCATTGCAAGTCGTGTTCTTAGCTCCTTGTAAAATCCAGTTTTTGATCGTGGTTATCTGGATCCGTTGGTAGCGAAATTACCTCGTTCGGTACCGGGCTTCCTCGGCATAAGGTCTTCCGAATCTGAAAGTGATTAGTACTTCATAATTCTCACTATCCTTCAAATCACCAGCTTTGATACCCTTCATAATGTTCGTGTAATTGGTGGTCACTACGCCATCCTTGTGCGAGGCGGCATCTCATGAGATCCACTGATGGCACAATTCGAAATGAAGATCGGCAGCACCTGGGTATTGAAGTAAATTGTGCCCGCGTTCGCGATCTCTTAGTGACTCATATTGAAATTCACCGTATCCGTGTCAACCGGTTCGCCATTTCCGGGATCGGGACCACCTCCAGGCGACGGAAAGGGTTCGTGAACACATGAAAAAACAGTCGTTACGATGACTGCTGTGATAAGCAATGTGACACCCGAAATTCGAGTTCTAAAAATTTCACCCATAATATTATTCAATGTCCAACAATACATTTCTTCAATCGGGATTTTCCCCAGCAGGTCATCAAAGCCGACGAATAGTCCTTTTACATCGACCGAGTCCGTCAAGTGATCAAATTTTCCTGTTTCATCTAAAAAGCTGAGATCCATCTCGTACCTGGCTCTAGACTCGCCTTCATGCAATAAGTTTCTTGTAGTGTCGATTTCAGGCAGCCGACAATGATTCCGATTTGACCACTTACTAGCAACACTTTACCGGCATATCGTTCAAACGCCGCCTGCTGATTTGCTCCAAATTCCAGCATGAGTGTTTCCACATTAGTAATGTAATCCGGCCTCGCTGACCGGATATCTTTGTGTGGCTTATTATACAAAAAGAGTGCTGTGGCGAACCCGATAACCAGCAGGGCAGTGATAAAGGCAATGATTTTCAATTTCATGGTATAGTTGTTAATCAGGGGAACTCATGCCGTCCATTTTTTTGATATGGAATTCCATGCGAATTATCCTGTCTGCTATGAAACAGGTGAGGTTTAAAAACTCCTACCTCGGTGATTAATTATTTTCATACACCTACAAAAATTTTTTCGTGAACCAGAGATAATATCCTGTCCCATTTTAATTCAGTTGAAAATCAGCGAACTTTTCGATCATTCTACCTGATACCAAAATCTGGCTTGTCTGACTTATGGATACCAATCAAACATTTTCACGCAAAGAATTCCTGTACCGCACCGGACTTGTGGGAGCAGCCTCTATCCTGGCGCCTTTCAGTATAAAGGCCCTGGACAACATGCAATCTCAAAGGAAGATTAAAATTGGCATTATCGGGTGTGGAAGTGTTTCGACTCAGTACCTACCGCACCTTTCCAAAGCTTCGCATGTAGAGCTGGTGAGCGCCTGCGACATCATTCCCGAAAGGGCCAGAATACGGGCAGAAGAATACAATATTCCAAACCAATACGATTCGATAGAAAAGATGCTGGCTGGCGCTCCGTTTGATCTGCTGGTGAATACAACTGACATGCAGGAACACGGGCGGCTCAACAAGATTGCTCTGGAAGCTGGTAAAAATGTATGGAGCGAAAAACCGCTGGCCACCACCTATGCGGAAGGCAAAGCGCTACTTGATCTTGCACGGAGTAAAAATCTCCGCCTCTGGGGAGCCCCAGCAGTCGTGAATAGTCCGACAATTTGCCTTTATGGCACGATACCGAATTAATGAAGGCAAGCTGGGTAAAGTAGCTGCAGCCCATGGACACTATGGGCACCTGGGGCCTGACTGGTCAGCATTTTTCTATGAGAAAAATGGAGGTAGTCTGCCGGATTTGGCCGTTGAACAGTATTCTTAGTCTCGACAGGATCTTCTCGGACCTGGTAAAGTCGGTTTGTGCCATGCTCAACATCATCGCACTCCGGTGCGTAAAGTGGCAAACCGGCCAGTTCCCATGAAGGTTGAGGAGGAAGATAATGCCATGATTCTCATGGAGCACCAAAAAGTGGGGCGCTGTCAAATGTTCAGAGCGGTTTCAACTATTTTGATCCGTATGGTCATGAAGGTTCCGGGCAGGAAAAACCGTCGATTTCGATCTGGGGAACAAAAGGAAACATGCACCTGATCGGATATGACTGGGCTCCTTTCGGTGTAGATATGGCAGTGGAAGAAAATGAAAATACGGTACGACATGTGCTGGAAGCCGGAACCTATGTATGGCAGGAAGGCGCTACGGTGATTTCAAAGAGTTTGCTGACGGGGGTGGAGCCACTGATCAATGTAGAACACTCACTGCATGTGCTGGAAATCATGGAAGCCGCCCACAAATCGCAGGATAGTGGTCGGCGAATCGGCTTAGTTTCGATGTTCCCGTGGCCGGTGGTGAAGTGATTTAACGCTGGTTTCTTATAAAAGACACCTCCTCGTACGTATCTGAATGTGCAAAAATCCCATACCCCGCCGCTTGCATTTTTTCTATGATGGGCTTTGAGCGATAGGTTTCCTGATCAAATTGACGGTCATGAAATTCCACAAGAATCTGGTCGATCGTCACCTGGGATTTCAGCACATTTTCCAGCACCTCATATTCAGAACCCTCAATGTCCATCTTCAATACATCCAGGTGCGAATGACCCAACTCGGCGGTGATGTCATCAAAGGATTTCATGGTCACTTCGATAGGTTTGGTAATGTTCAATTCACCAGATTTCAATAGACTGCCGGATGTGCCGTGCGGATTTTCAGGTATATAGAAAGTGGCCTTTCCTGATGCTCCTGCCGAAATACCAAACTCGTAAAAATGGAAATTGCCATGGGTTTTTTGTGCTTTTATCCACTGGATCGACTTGGGTGTAGGGTCAAAGCCAAATACATGGCATTGATGCTTTTTGATACATGCTAAATCAAACGAAATATCCTTACCAATGCCAAAGGAATAGACAACGGACCTACTGCTCAACAGTTCAGGATTTATATAAAACCCACCATAACTGCTGCCATACCATGCTTTTTTGCAGGAAACCGTTTCCTCCAAATGTGCTACTTTGGTAGGGTCTATGGTTTTTGCCAGCTTTCGCTTTCGATAAGCCGCAGCCGCGTTGAGCGTGAATAAATTGATTTTTCTTCGAAGGTAGCCGAGCATCGAACCGGATGGATTTGAATCACCCAAAGATGTTGAATTTTTTCTTTACATAACCCGACCCCACAAAGGTTGTGAGGTAATAGACGATTGTTTTTATCGAAAATTCAGCCCTTCTGAAATAAAACCTTGCTTTCTTCATATCGCCCATCAGGTAATGGTATCTCGCCATGCTGCCATGAATCTTGCGCCAGGCTGTTTTCACTTCGTTCAGGTATTCTTTTTTATAGTCCGCAATACTTTGGAGCGACCAGTTAAAATCATTCATTCGGTAGGTACTGTTCAGCGATAGATTCTTCCCATCAACGTAGCGAATATAGAGCGAATCGCACACTTCGATGGATTCACGATCTTTAAATAGCCTCAAAACCCAGTCGAAATCCACCATGCCATAGTGCTCTTCGAATAGTATTTCTTTCAATTCCTTTCGGTAAATAAGACTGCCCAGGTATGTATTCTGACCGGTCAGCGATTTTGTAAGCCGGGCTTCGAATGTTTCGTTAATTGGATAAAACAGAAAGGGCTTTGCTGTATCCGCGACCCTGTCGATATTTCGCTCGCGGACCATATCGACCATGGTATAGCCCGATGAAACAACCGGCGCTTTTTCGAGGTAAGGTAGCAACGTCGAAATACGGTGATCCTTCCACACATCGTCATGGTCGGCAATGCAGATATAATCTCCGGTAGCTTTTTGAAGAGCGATATTTCTTCCTTTGTTCGGCCCGCCGGAATTTTTACCTGTTGAAAAAATACTGACCGGATATTTATTCATTATCTCCAGCGTGCCATCCGACGAACAGTCATCCACGGCGATCACTTCCAACTGAAAAATTTCTCCCAACCTTTTTCTTGTCTAAATATGGATGCCAAGGTTCTTCCAACCCGAATTTCTCCGAATTGTAGGTGGTCAGCACCACCGTCACTTTTTTCATAGGACTCGCATTACCCGGTTCGTGAATGTGAAATTGGCATTTTAACGCTAATAATGGAATAGTTGATAGGTATAATTAAGTACACGTTCATTTCCTTTCGCTCTTAACTTTTATCAAGACCAGGACGTAACCTAAAGAAAAAAAAACTGCTAACTTTCCACCAAATCAGATTGTGAAACAGGTGACACGTTAATACGAAAATGGAGGCCGTGTTTTCAGGTTCGATTATGTCAGTTTGTTTTATACACCTGCAATAACACACCTAAGCACATGAAATACGCTTATCTCCTTTTAGCCTCTCTGGTCTTTTTTGGCTGCAATCCTGACCAGACGGTGCAAGACCAGTCCACCAACGACTATCTAAGCTTTGCCAATCGCGACGACCAGTTTACCGGTGGAATAAAAATGATCCCGATATCGACACCGAAAGGCGAATTCAAGGTCTGGACAAAACGTGTTGGCAGTAATCCAACCATGAAAGTCCTGCTGCTTCATGGCGGGCCCGGCGGTACACACGAAGAATTTGTATGTTATGATGGCTTTTTGCCCAGTGAAGGGATAGAATACATCTACTACGATCAGTTGGGCTCCTACTACAGCGATCAGCCGGATGACACCACGCTCTGGGACATGGGTCGCTTTGCCGATGAGGTTGAGCAGGTACGCATAGCCCTAAAGCTCGACAGCACCAATTTCTTTTTGCTGGGACATTCCGGAGGAGGAATCCTTGCGATTGAGTATGCCTTGAAGTATCAGCAAAACCTGAAAGGACTTATCATATCCAATATGATGGCAAGTGTTCCAGATTATAACCGCTATGCCCAGGAGGTGTTGGGACCGCAGCTGGATCCGGCAGTTTATGGCGAAATTCAGGCAATAGAAGCAAAAAAGGACTTCACCAATCCCAGGTATTCGGAGTTGTTAATGACGCACTACTATACCAAACACATTCTGCGAATGCCACTGGATGAATGGCCGGAATCCATAAACAGAGCCTTTAAGCATACGAATCAAAAGATCTATGTGTATATGCAAGGCTACAGCGAATTTGGAATTACCGGGAATGCTTCGCTCAGGGACTGGGATCGGAAAGCCGATTTACCAAAGATAAAAGTTCCTACACTCACCATCGGCGCGCAATTCGATACCATGGACCCAAAACATATGGAATGGATGTCGCAACAAGTGCAGCGAGGCCGATATTTGAATTGCCCAAACGGCAGCCATATTTGCCAGTACGATGACCAGAAGGTCTATTTCGAAGGGTTGATACGGTTCATTCGGGATGTCGATAGCAAGGCGTTTTAAGGAGGTGAATAGTATACTTCCATTCTCTTGCACTCGATTCCTGTTTTAACGATGTTGTGATGATTGGGCACGCCATGAACTTCAGCTGGTTTTTCACAAAACCGGAAATTCAAAAACATTGAATACGATACTTATCCTTTACCAACTTTTTACTTTTAACAAAATTTTTATTCGCACATGAAACAACTGCTCACCTTTCTACTGCTGCTCCTTGGAGCCAATTCTTTTGCGCAAAACGACTGGGAAAATCCCGCTGTTTTCGAACGCAACCAAACCGAGCCACATGCGCCGCTCACTCCCTATGTGAACCTCGATGAGGCATTGAAAAATGACCGGAGCGCCAACGCGTATTACCTGTCGCTCAATGGCCCGTGGAAATTCCATTGGGCATCGACAGTGGCCGAATCTCCGGCTGATTTTTACGAAAGTGAAACAAAAGTTGCTGGCTGGGCCGAAATCGAAGTACCTTCCAACTGGCAGATGAAAGGTTATGGGCACCCGATGTTCCGCAACGTGACCATGGAATTTCCCGAATTGCCACCCTTCGTTCCGGCCTATTACAACCCGACGGGTTCTTATTTCAGAACCTTCGAGGTACCTGCATCATGGGACGGCCGCCAACTTTTCCTGCATTTCGAAGGCGTGAAGTCAGCGAGCTATGTCTGGGTCAATGGCCAGGAAGTAGGCTATAACCAGGGTGGTTTCGAGCCTGCCGAATATGACGTCACTGCCTTCGTGAAGCCCGGCAAAAACACCATCGCTGTGAAAGTGCTTCGATATTCCGATGGCAGTTTCCTGGAAAATCAGGACATGTGGCGGCTATCAGGAATCTATAGGAATGTGTATCTGTTTGCCACGCCAAAGTTGCACATGCGCGACTATTACTTTTATACTGATTTCGATGAAAAGTATGAAAACGCCGGATTCAACCTTGAAATCGGTATCGCCAACTTTACACAAAAAAATGAGCAGGTTACCTTACAGGTCAATTTACTTGACGAGTTTGGCAAATCGGTGCTTTTGAAACGGATGATGCAAAAGGTACGGGTTGAAAAAGAGAATGTCCAAAATGTCTTTTTTGGAGAAACTGTGAAAAAACCAAAGCAGTGGTCGGCCGAAAAGCCCAACCTCTACACCCTCACCATGGAACTGCTGGATAGCAAAGGCAAAGTCATCGAAGCCTATGCGCCAAAGGTGGGATTCCGCGAAACGGAAGTGAAGGGCAACGCCATTTACGTGAATGGCAAGCCAGTAAAGTTCAATGGGGTTTGCAGCCATGTGCATCACCCGGAAAATGGCAAACTGATGGATATTGCAACGATCAGGAGAGATTTTGAACTCATGAAGCAGTTCAACATAAACACGGTGCGC
This sequence comes from Cyclobacteriaceae bacterium, assembly GCA_034523095.1. GTDB lineage: Bacteria > Bacteroidota > Bacteroidia > Cytophagales > Cyclobacteriaceae > JAAUQL01. The sequence continues at coordinate 34,835 of JAXHKU010000018.1, forward strand.
ACCTCCCACTACCCACCTAATATTGAGTACCTCCAATTGGCCGATGAGTACGGTATCTATATCGTGGATGAGGCAGGAACGGAATGCCACAACCACGAATACCTCTCGGCAGACCCCGCATGGAAAGCCCAGTTTGTGGACCGCGGGCGAAAAATGGTGAAGCGCGACCGCAACCATCCTTCTGTAGTGTTCTGGAGCGCGGGCAATGAAGCCGGCGAAGGTGAAAACCTCAAATCGCTGATGGAAGAAGGACGCAAACTTGACCCCAGCCGTCCGGCGTGGATGTATGGCGGAAACAACGAGGATATCCCGTTTGAAGACATTTTTGGCCCACGCTACTGGCCACCGATCGAACTGAAAAAACTGGCCGAGCAGGATCCTGCGATCGACAGCCGTCCCTCGTTTATGGACGAATACCTCGCTGCTACTGGTAACAGCATGGGCGGCCTCGATGATTACTGGGAATTGATCAGAAAATACCCAAGGCTTACAGGCGGCGCCATCTGGGACTGGGTGAGTCCCGGCATCAAACACCCGCTGAGGATTCTCAAAGACAAATCGCTTGCCGGCAATCACGGAGCCATCATGGGCAGGGCTGCTTTAGTAGAAGGTAAAGCTGGGAAAGCACTCGACCTGTCGGGTCATGACGAATGGGTGGAATTTTACCGCGACCCCAGCCTCGACATCACCGGGCCAATCACGCTGGAATTATGGGTAAAACCCAGGAAATTCATCCATACCAATTACTTCCTATCCAAGGGCAACCACGCTTACGGGCTCATCCAAAAAGATGCAAACACGATCGAATTCTTCCTTCACGGAAGTGAGCGGCAATCCGCAACATGTCAAGTTCCAGCAGACTGGGAAGGCAACTGGCACCATTTGGTGGGTATTTATGATGGGAAAGTGATGAATTTATACCTTGACGGCCAACTAAAGGCTTCGCATCCGTTTACCGGAAAAATCATGAATTCTCCATTCCCGGTCACCATCGGACGTGACTCCGAAAACCACCACAGCGAAACGAAGGGCATGCTCAGTAATGCCATTATCGACCAGGTGCGCATATATCCCAAAGCCATTCCGGTTGATCAGTTGAACATCATCAGCCCGGATGACGCAGTGCTATACCTTGATTTTGATGATGTCGAAGAGAAAGGCCATTTCTATATGACAGGTCTCGAAGGCCGCACCTATGGTCTCATCTGGGCCGACCGCACCCCGCAACCCGAATTGTGGCAGGTGAAAAAATCCGCCCAGCCGGTGCAGTTCGAAGCCATAAACCTGCCGCAGGGAAAAGTGAAAGTGACCAACTGGTTCAACTTCACCAACCTCAGCGAACTGGAATTTCAATATTCCATCGGACAGGCGAATGACCCGCAGATAAAAAGTATCGTTGTTGATCTGGCTCCCGGACAAAATAAAATCATTCAAATCCCAATGGAAGGTGTCGATCTGAATGCAGACCAGGATATCTGGCTGAATCTCAGTGTCATTTTAAAAGAGCCGGCTGCATTATTGCCAAAGGGCTATGAAGTGGCATGGGAGCAGTTTCAGATCCGCAAACAGGTGCAAAAAATTACCATAGAACCAGCGATCTACCGGACGGTTTCAGTTTCTGAAACCAATGATAAGGTCATGGTGAAAGGGGACAATTTTGAATATGTGTTGCTTAAGAAAACCGGGCAATTTGAGCAATTGACCTATGGCGGATCCGGTATTCTGGCCGGTGGCCCGTTTTTCAACGTGTGGCGCGCGCCCCTTGCCAATGACATCGACCCTTGGAACAACTGGCAGCACCGCACGCAAGAAACTACACCGGGCATGGGCCGCAGCCGCGACAACCACTGGCGCACCCTGGGCATAGACCAATTGCAATACCAGGTCAATTCCCTGGACTTTTATCAGCCTGATGAAACAAAGGTAGTGATCAACATATCTGAATCGGCCTATAACCCGGCCAGGACAGGCGAATTCAGCAATCAGTATTCCTATGAGATCAATGCCAAAGGGGAGATCAATATTCATGTAAAATCCATAGCACGGGGCCTGATGCCCCAATGGTTGCCGAGAGTCGGCTTGCAATTTCAATTACCAAAGGATTTCCAGAATGTTGAGTGGTACGGTCGCGGCCCGCAGGAAAATTACCCGGATCGCAAAACGGGTTACAAAATGGGTACCTGGACTTCAACCGTGGACGATATGGTGGTGCCGTACCTCATCCCGCAGGATTATGGCAACAGGACAGACGTGAGCTATGTGAAGATGACCAATGGCGCTGGCAGGGGATTTCTGATCGAAGGCGAGGCGTTCAATTTCAGCGCGCAGCCTTATACAACCGACAACCTCGACCGTGCTATGTATCCGTTCCAGTTGAAAAAAGCAGACAAAGTATTTTTGAATATTGATCATAAGGTCAATGGACTGGGAGACACCTCGCTTTCGACGCTTACTGAGCATCGCCTGCTGCCCGGTAATTATGAGTTTTCAATTACATTAAAGCCGGTAAAATAGGAGGTTGTCCTTGGATTTGTAATGGTTCTTTTTAGGTTACGAAGTAACTTCTCATGCAAAACTTGGGAGGTAACTAACCATTTGGCATACCACTAATTCAATACTTTTGGTTTGGATGTTGATTTTTATCAAATGAGAATACTTTTTATCAGAATTGTGCTACATTGGATTGATAATTTAATTGATTATATTTCATCCTAATTAAGCTACTAACATTTATTTTTATTCACTCATTTAAACGCTACTTCCATGAATAAACAAGAATTGATTGATGCCGTTGCAAAAAGTGCTTCTGTTGCCAAAACTGTAGTTAAGCAAGTCCTTGACAGCTATCACGCTGAAGTGAAAGGTTCCCTGAAAAAAGGAAAACCAGTTCAGCTTATTGGTTTCGGAACATTTTCCGTATCAAAAAGAAGCGCTCGCAAAGGCCGCAATCCAAAAACAGGCGCCGTATTGAATATCAAAGCTGCCAAAGTGCCTAAATTCAAACCAGGCAAGGCATTGAAAGATGCTGTGAATTAGTCGTTTTTCAAAAAAATTAATTCAGGCCTTTCTTTTATAGCGATATAGAATGAAGGCCTGTTTTTTTTAATACCATTCCTTTGGATTATGACGAATGGATCATTCTGCCACGGAATTCATCCTCCCCTTAAAAACATTGCTGAAGAAATTCGGTTTCTTATTATGTCCCTTCCTGAATCATCAGGTCGGGACAAACTAAACCAAATATTTACTAAAACAAACCAACATGGCTACTCTGAGATTAGGAGATGAAGCTCCGAATTTTACCGCACAAACTACCGAAGGTGTTATTGAATTCCACAAATGGCTCGGCGACAGCTGGGGCGTACTGTTTTCTCACCCGGCTGATTATACTCCTGTTTGTACTACCGAGCTAGGCGCTGCATCCAAATACAAAAAGGAATTTGATAAGCGAAATGTGAAGGTCATGGCACTGAGTGTCGATGGTCTCGAATCGCATAAAGCATGGATAGGAGACATCAATGAAACACAACATACTTCAGTCAATTTCCCGATTATTGCTGATGAAGACCGAAAGGTTTCCACATTGTACGACATGATTCATCCAAATGCCAACGACAAACTAACCGTCCGATCCGTCTTTGTCATTGGTCCGGATAAAAAGGTGAAATTAATCATTGTGTATCCAGCGTCTACGGGAAGAAATTTTGATGAACTATTGCGTGTGATTGATTCGTTGCAACTCACGGCTTATCACAAAGTGGCTACGCCGGTAAACTGGAAAAATGGCGAAGATTGTGTCATCGTTCCGGCAGTAAGCAATGAACAAGCTGAGAAGCTATCCCTAAAGGATTTAAAGTCGTGAAACCATATTCGAGGATGACCCCACAGCCGAATTTATAATGACTTTACTAATTTTGAAAACCTTCATCAGCCGCTATTGCGACTGTTATTGAATTACATTTTATGGCTAGTCACATTGAAAGTTAAAACGCAGATGACCCAAATATGGCCTACGTTCATGTTAATCAATTTTTATTAGAAACTTAAATCCGACCATTTATTTACTGAACCTATTAACCGCAAACCCATGAAATCAATTCTTAAGGCTGTAAAAGTCCTTGCGATTTTTATAGTAGTACTAATTGCCGGAATCGCATTGTATGCACAGCTGGCCTACGAAAGAAAATTTGAAGCCCTATCCCAAAACCGCAAGGACAGTGTGGCGGTAATGCCAGAGGAAAACATCTCTCGCCTGGGGGGGCGCATTGTGCCGATCGCCACGTCCGGCGAAGGACAGAGCAAGAGGCTTGCAGGTGAGGAAGTGCCTAAGCGGAGGGCCACGTTTGGCTGCCAATATGTAATTTATATCCGCCAAATATCACATCGGATCCAGAAACCGGTATTGGAAATCTGACAGATCAGGAAATTGCCCGGTCACTTCGCTATGGCATAAGGCGTGACGGACAAGCAATCCTGGACATTATGCCATTTTATGATTTGAGGATGAAGATCAGGATAATTCCTGTTACACACGCAGTGAAAATAAAGCCCTTCAATGAATATAATTTGAAAGTTGATTAAAACCTTTATAAAAACCCAGGGGATGGGAACCCTGAAGACAGGATGATCAACTACAAACTAAATTTATGGCATACCGAAAGGATCCGAGAATGGAGTTCATAGCCGAATGCAGATTCAATGGAAGTTAGAAAAGGGGGAGATGGGAAAAATTAACACCACCAAAACAATATAAACAGAATAGAAACCAACATTTCCAAAAAACTAAAAGAGCCCAGGAAGCAGACAAACTCTTTCCGAAAGGTTATAATCAGATAAAGCCCTACCTGCGAATGACGCCACAGCCGAATCTGAAATAATTTATTTGACCACAGCGCTGCTGCAAAAAGGACTGAACCTAAGACAAAACCCTGGTATCGAAAACAGCGCCCCCCCGCCGAATCCCCTCATACCCCTCTCAGCGAGCCAGTAAGGGACAATTAATTCCCCCTGAGGTTTTTTTATTCTAAAACAACGCACTCACCTGCATTCTGCCGATATGCACTGCCGCACGTTCTTCCGACTTGCGCCCTTCATAGACCATGGATAGTTGAAGGCCCTGTAGGATCTTCTTCTGAAGGGTGAAATTCCACACGAGGTTATTGCCGGGCTGCAAAGCCTCCAGCATTTCATAGGCCGCAGGAGTGTTGCTGTTTCCGGAGAAGGCGATATCACTGTATTTCACCAGGGCATCCAGCGAGAAGTCCGTGGCCTTACTAATCCGTGCCACCGTGGAAATCTCATTGATGGTGGCCGTCTCTTGTGGCTCTCCGGTTTCGTTTATTTTGTCCGAAAATCCATAGATCATAGATAGCCGGACTTTGGGCGATGGTTGCCATGCCAGTTCGGGAGTGAGCTTGAACTGGTCGATTCGGTACACCCGGCCCTGCAAAAAATCGGAGTTGCTCCATACAGGCCCCCAAAGGCATAACACCTTCAATGTGTACCTGCGCGACAGGTTATATCGCGTGTTGGCTGTGTATTCTTCCATGCGCCGTGATTCAAATCCCTGGGTTAGCAATTGTTTGGAAGACGCCCTGTTGTACCCGAACTCAGCCCCAAAACCAGGATTGGCGCGGTTGAAGAAAAACCGGGTCCGCACATTTTCTCTTTGAGAAAGCACATCCTCCGGCGCTATGTCGCTATAAAACGGCAATAAGCGAGCTGCAATATTATCGTCGGTGATTCGCCTGATTATACTCCAGGAGGAATTGTTGGATATTTTTGATAAAAATTCCAGCATGCCTCCTCGCTCACTCCAGCTGCGTGGAAACTCCAGGTTGAGGCGGTAGTTGAAATTATTTTCGTAGGCAAAAATGTAGTCGCTGGTAGGCACAAAGATCTTTATGTAGTTTTTTTCATCCGGATTTACGGCGATATAGAATTCACTCAGATCCTGTACACTGTCTCCGTTATCATCGCGCCATGTATGCGTTCCTTCTCCTGTGGGTACCTGTACAAATACAAACTCACGTCGCAATTCACGTCCATTGCCGATGGCGTATGTCAGGTCAGACCGCACGTGTCGCTTGAAAAGGCCCGCATACCAATCCGTCCGGGCCATGAGCGTTTCTTCATTTTTCGGCCCATCAGGAGCCAGGTAGTTACGATTGTTGCGATAAGTGAGGAGAAAATGTAGCTTCTGGTTCGGACTTGCCGCTGTGGTGACGAAAAACTGCGCCGTCCCGGAGGTATTTCCACGCTCCAGCTCGCCGAGCACCGGGCTCTTATCTTCCCTGATGCTGTAAGAAAGCCCAAACTTCGTTTTGAGGGTGTCGTTGCTGTTCAGGAAAAATGTATGTTCGCGATAGTTCATTGCTGTGCTTGTTACCGAGTCAGTATCCTGGGCATAGACCGTATTTTCATCGAGCGTAAACCTGTAGCCGGGAGTCAGAACACTGGATTTATAGGATATTTCACCGACAAATCTGTTCCATTTCGAATCAAAGTCTTCTGAGGAATTACGAAGGAAAAATACATCCGTTTTCACCTGTAATCTGCCGATCGTCCGGTAGAAGTCCGCGTATTGCTGTAATCCGTCCACATAGATATCGCGTTTCCGCTTTACTAAGCGATAACTCAGCTTGTTGAACGCGTCCTTTTCCAGGCCAAATCCTGCATTGAAAATGTGATCTGCCGACTGGTCCTTGCTTTCATTGGGTGAATAATTCCAATCGCGGTCGAATTCGATGTATCGAAACCGGTCGATGGCGCTAAAAAAAGCATTATCAATTTCATAGTCTGCCCGTGCCGAAAACCGGTAATCCTTCATGAAATTCACCGGTCGGCGTTCCGACACAAAACCACCCTTCATAGCAATGCCGTGGTTATCACCATCATCAAGGGTTGAAAACAAATTCACATCGTTATTTGAAAAGGCTGATTCAACAAAAACCTTTTCATATTTGGATACATCAAATGATGCTCCGATGGTTATCATCTCCTTCTTGTTCGGCGCCGGAATCCGGTTTACCGGTGAATACCTCCCCTGGGATATTCCTGCAATTGGTGATACCCACTCATATATTCTGCCGTTGGCGGTGCTGTTTGTGAGGATGTAGTCGCCCATGCCCTGCCCCAGGTCGCTGAACGACACCCTATACAATGTCGCCTCCTGATCTATGGAGTATTGATAGATTTTTAAGCTGTTACCATCGCCATCAAGGGTATCGACATATTGATACTGCACTTCATCCTGATTGTATTCAGCTTCCTGTGCACCGGATCGCACCCCGAGATCCAGGCTGTCTCCAATACCCCGCATCAGATCCACGTCATCATCAGAGAGGGTAAAAGACAAGGGATTGTTGGGGTTGTCCTTTTCAGAATAATAGTTAAATGAAAACGAAGCCTTTCCGGACTTTTGGTAATGGCTGCCTGTGATGATGCTCCGGCTGTAATTCTGATCAGAATATTCCACATCGATACGCACACGGGAAAACTTGGTAATGAGTACACTGGTAGTAAACTGGATCTCAGCCTTATTATAATCGATGACATAGTCATAGTTGAATCCGCGTTGAAGCTGCTTGCCATCCAGAAACACCCGCTCGGAATTTGCCAGGATAATAATGAAATCATTGCCGTCCGGGATTTTAATCCGGTATGGACCAGAGACGCCTTCTTCCACCTCGAGTTGTATGCTGGCGAATTTTCCTTTGGCCCCACTGATGCCAAGGGTGGTCTCGGCTGATGAATTCCCAAATTTATACTTAGTCGAAAGCAGGCCGCCCTGCACGTTTTTATAATACCTCAAAAACTCAGAGTCCCTATTTCGAAAGACGACATCTCCGCCGCGCACGGAAAAGTCATCGTTGTAGATTTCGAGGAATATATTATCGAAATCCTGAATTTGCGCTGTATTGCCTTCCGGCTGAAAGGGCACATTCTGATCCGTGATAGATGCCCTGATATTGAGGTTATCGGACAGTTTTCCTTCCAACTGCAAATTAAGGGCTGAATTGACTACCACGTTTTGCGTATTGCCAAATGAAATACCGCGGCTCAGGCTCCCGCTTTTCTGAAGGTTATCTGTTGGAAATAGTTCCTCTTTTTGATCGAGTATCCGGTTGTTGTCGCTGACGGGAGACTGAAACACCTGCTGTTCGCGATATTCTGCCGGGAGCTTGCGATAGTAGTTTTTATGAAGCTGGTAGGGGATGGTCTGGAAACATATCCGCACGGTATCCCTCGTTGTCAATTGCGGAAAACTGATCATTCCGCTTGACGGATCATAGTGAAACACGATGGCGGTGTCGCTCACAACAATGGACTCCGGAATCACCGTCAATGAATCGAGTAATAACGCCTCGCCAGCGTACACAATTTCTTTGCACTTCTGATGATTTTCCTGCGCCTGGACAAATCCGGGCACTAAAAAAACGAGCAGAATGAATTTGCGCATCATCAAATACGCGCTATTTCCATGAAAAAGGTAGTGCCTTTGCCTTCCGCCGATTCAAACCAGATTTTACCATTGGCATGTTCAATGCCCTTTCTGGTTATGGCCAGACCCAGCCCAGAACCGGTGTATTTCGTGCTGAAGTTCGGAGAAAAGACTTTTTCCCTGATATGATCCGGAATGCCGCTTCCGTTGTCCTTTATTTCAATCCTTATCGCATCGCTACCTGATGCGTGCATCTTAATATCGATTTTTGCCCTGGCGGAATCACCAACTGCCTGGAATGCATTGATGATCAGGTTTGAAAAAGCCCTGCCGAGCCACTTTCGGTCACCTTCCACATAGAATTCATCTGGCTGGATGTCAGAAGAAATAACACCCTCATCACTCTTGTTGTATAATTCTATAATCTCGAGAAGAAGCGCCCGCAACTCTACCTTTTCAATCGACGGGCTTGGCATCCTTGCAAAATCCGAAAAGGACGTGGCAATATCGTTGAGCGTTTCGATCTGTTCCAGCAGGGATTGAATTTGCTGCGTCTTCCTTTCTTTTTCTCCGTTTTCTCTGCTTTCAAGGAGGGTGCGTTGCATATGCTGCAAACTCAGCTTCATGGGTGTTAGCGGGTTTTTTATCTCATGTGCTACCTGGCGAGCCATCTCACGCCATGCGCTTTCTTTTTCACTTTTTGCCAATGCCTTTTTGCTTTCTTCCAGGTTTACAAGCATCCGGTTATATGCCGTCACCATCATCCCTATTTCATCATCCGAATTCCAGCTTAGTGGTTCATTGAATGATGAAAGTGTAGTGCGCTTTATTTTCTGGGTGATCAGCCTTAGCGGAAAGGTGAGTCCTCGTGAAATAAAAAAGGAGATGAATAAAAAGAAGATAAAAAGCAGCGTGAAGATGTTTATGATGTTCGACAACACGTCGATAATCCTGCGATCCAGATCGGTTTGTGATTCGAAAAAAGGTAAGCCCAGGATGCCGAGGATGGCGCCGGTATCAAAGGATCTGATGGCTACATAGGCGCTCTTATAGTTCAGTGAACCCACCTTTTCCTCCAAAACAAATGCCGATGATAAGTCCTCAATGATGCCCACATAGGCTGTCGGTTCGATATTTTTGGAAAGGATTTCATTCTGATAAACCTGCATCAGGCTGGAAGTTATGAGCCTTCCGTTGGTATGAAATATGTTGATATCAAGATCAGCTACTTCCGCCATGCGCGACACTTCATCGGCTAGTTCCTCCGTCTCAATGGCTAATGAGCGGTATTCATTGAGCGGGCCTGAAATACGGTTGGCAAGATTGTCAGCCAGTTCCAGGTATTGGTGATCCAGCGAAGTTTTGAACGTTTGAATAATTATGCTCACCGTAGAGAGGCTGACAATGATGAGTGGGGTGAAAAAGGCAAAATTCAGGTAGAGCTGGATTTTTGTCGCATAATTAAGTGTAATGTGCCGGAGCCGCTGGTAAACGGTAAGTGAGATGAGGATGATTAATATGGTGAAAATATAAATGAGAAACAGAAAGCTGAAGTTGGCAGCTCGCTGGCTCAATGTCGATTCCTTTGCCGAAACAATGACAAAGCGGTTGCCCTCACCCTGAAACGCCCGGTGATTGAAACCGGAAAGCACTACACTCCCTTCGAACAACTCTGGCGCATGGCCTGCCAACACAATCATGTGATTGCGGTAATCGAATGCTCCGGAATTATACTTCAGCTGATTGTTTACGAATACGGCGAAACTGTAATCGCCTGCCACGTCAGGCGGCACATTGTAATTGCTTTCATTGGATAACAATGGGAAAACCGAATTCGGCACAAACCTTTTCTGTCGCAAATCCAGCAAAATATAGCCGACTGTCTGCCCTCTTTCCTCGATATTGACAAAGACAACATACCGGGAAGTCGCCTGGCCGCGTGGCGAGATTCACAAAATACAGACCTTCCGCTTCTGTTTTGAAGGAACTAAGTTTGGCTTTGTAGTCGTGAAAATTATCCGTGATATTAAACGGTTCAAAGGGCTCGCCCCTGGAGTTAAAGACATAAATGCCAATGTCAAATTTGTCGAGGTTATTTAGGTATTCGTTCCTGATTTTCTTTTCGATAATCTCCTTTGACGCATACGGGCTGATGATTCTTTTGGTAATGAACCCGTCTTGTTTTATAGCATTAACCACGTCCGAAAGCTGAAGCTCAGTGAAAAAGTCGCGCTCTACAAGCAACTGGTTGGCGAGCCGGGATTTATTGTACTCCATCCTGCTCTGGCGGAACTGATAATTAGCATAAACGCCAACAACTGCTCCCGGCAACCCGAAGGAAAACAGGTATATAAATGTGAGATACTCAACTTTACCCAGCGACCTGTATAATCTGTAATAGCGGACAATTAAAATAAAAGCCAGATTGACGGCAGCGACGACCAGCACATCAAAATTAAACATCCATCCCAGTCCCAGAAAGAGCCCCATTCCAATCATCAGAGACAAGAAAAATAGTCGCTTTTGCCCGGAAACCGCCTTTTCCAGAATCCGGAAGCAAACATGCGAAAACAACAGGTAAACGGCTATACTGAGAAAAAACACCTGATAGCTTATTAATTTCAGGCCATCGAGTGTGAGGCTATGACCCAAATCCATGGACCAGCGCGAATCAAAATTCAGCGTCCTCATAATCTGGTGGTGCACGGCAAGCCAGAAAAAAGAAAAGAAACTTGCTGTAATTGCCAGTACCAGTTTCGTTTTTGCCCCTTTGGCCATGATTTTTTTTATGAAGGCGGGTTTCATAAAATTGCTGAACATATAAAGTCCGATGCCAAGCAGACAGCCGATATTAAGTATCAGATCTCCAAGTGATGGATTGATAAGTGAAGAAGCATAGAATCGCGGATCAAACAATTCTGTATATACCAAATCGGACGGAAAGCCGGTGAGGAGCATCAGGCTGCGAAGCGCCACCAATGCAGAAGAAAGAAATAGCAAACCGCTTCCTACGGAATGATCCCTGGTGATTTCACGGCTTTGCCGGATGAGGTATAATACGAGGCTGACGCCGGAAATGAGGAAAAAAAGCACCATTGCCATTCGGTGCACAGTCCCGGCATTGGAGTAGGTGTTGCCAATCTTTATAAAAAATACATCAGAGTCCATCAGATGTATGGGCAGAAATTCGTCATCCGCTTTGGTGGGCGATAACTCAAAATTCGAATCCGTAAAAACCCGACTGTTCACCGTATGTTGTAAATATTGATTCACCACCTTGAACTCTTCAACGAGTGGTATAAAAACCACAACCTCATAGACCTGATTTTCTCTGGAAATGGTCTCTTTTCTGCACACAAAGTCCCCCCGGCTTGTCTGGATAAACGAAACTGTGAAATCCCCAATAATATCGCGAGGCATTGGAACCATGGAGTTGTCGGACCAAAACAAGATTCGCTTATTCTGAAAAATATAGTATGGATAATTCGCCTTGATGAAAAAATCGCCAAATACAGGATTGTCCGTTTGCTGGATTATTTCACGCAACTGCCCCACCTGAAGGTCGGCATCACCAATCCCGGCTTGCAGGCGTTTTTCTATGGTTAACGCTATTTTCTCCGGCGCATTTTGGAATACGATAAATACATATCGGTATAGCACGGCAAGACCGAAAAATCCTATGCAAACCCAGAGAAAAACAAACTTACTTCTGTTATGGCCAACCATGATTTGAAAACTCATCCAACAAATTAAAATTATGAAACCTTTCAGACAATTTTAGCAGATCGGTATAAATGAGGTGTTTTTTCGCTTCAATTCCAGATGAATCACACATGTAGAATTAAATCGATACGGACAACAGAAAACATCGAGCCAAAATGTTTTCAGGTGTTTCAGGGAAAGAATTAGTTTTCATTCTGTTAATTTTGCAGTTCATGAAGAGGATTTTACCTTTTACTTTTTTGTTTTTTTCATTTTGCCTGCATGCGCAGCAAATTTTTCTAAGAGGCAAAATTACTGATGCTGAGACCGGCGAAGGAATCAGTTTCGCCCATGTCGGTATCTGCGGCAAGTCCATCGGCACCGTAGCCAACGATCTGGGTATTTTTGAATTCAGAATACCCGCCGGCTCAGTAGCAGATACCGTGTGTGCTTCCGCGATCGGCTATGAAACATTTCAGATTGCCATTCCAGAAATCAAGGGCGATAAGGCCCAGTTTGCAATTTTACTGAAACCATATACCAATGAACTTTCTGAAATAGTGATCAAAGACGAACGCGTCACCGCGAGGCGTATTATTGCCAAAGCCATTTCGCGCATTCCGAAGAACTATCCCAGAAAAGCATTCGAACTGGAAGGCTATTACCGCGACTACATTCGCAAAAATGATGAATATGTCAGCTTTCTTGAAGGGGTAAATGATGTCAGCAGACCCTGGCTTTCAGTGTCCCCTCTGATAAATCCGATATAAAGATCGCCCAATTGCGCTACAGCAAAGATTATCCAAGGTATTTCAAGGAATATGTTTCTGATTTTGCCGAAGACTCCACGAAGTTATTGCTGCATGGCATTTCGCCAAGTTTCAAAGGCAATGAGTTTTCGAACCTTTATTATCATAATCCGATAAGAAATCACAGCATGCCGGTTCCGTTTATTGGTGTTTTTGACACATTTGCTGAGCGAACTTACGATTTCGATATCGAGTTTTATACGTTTATCGATGGCAGGGAGGTCTGTGTCATCAATATTGCTCCACAGAAAGATTTCGATTCAGCGCACGTATCCATCAAAGGCAAGCTGTTTATCAGGATGGACGACTATGCCATTATCAAATTCAGCTATGCCTACTTTGTTACCAAAAACCTTGAAACCCGTAAATGGTTTGAGTTGAATGTGGAATACAGGGAATTCGAGCAAAAGATGCATTTGAAGTATTTCTCCTTTATGAATTACTTCAAATTGCTCACGACCACCGAAATCGCAGAAATGACCGTCTTCCGGGAATATTTCGTCAACATGATTTATACTGGAAAAAAGGTTGAAAACAATGAATCCGTAGTACTTCAGGAAGACATGCCATTGTATCTGCAAAATGCCCCCAGCAGCACAGAATTCTGGAACAATTACAGCCGCACGCTGCTGGAACAGCCACTCATGGAATGATTAGTCCATGGAGTCTGAGGAGTTTGATGCGAAGTTGATATTTGATAGGATTGGGTGAGTATATTTGAAGGCTTTTTTTAAAGCGACATTTTCATGAGAATAATCATAGCAGGAGCAGGTGAGGTTGGTTTTTATCTCGCCAAATCACTTACACACGAGAAGCAGGATATCGTGATCCTGGATGTAATACAGGACCGGCTCAACTACATTTCATCCCACCTCGATGTGCATACGATCAAGGGAAGCTCCACCTCATACAGAGTCCTTGAGGAAGCCGATGTATCAAAAGCAGATCTGCTTATCGCGGTTACGTATTCAGAGGAAACAAACCTGCTGACCTGTATCATCGCGAAGAAACTCGGCGCCAAAAAAACCATAGCGCGTATCGATAACACCGAATACCTTACTGATACCGAAAAACTAAACCTGAAAGATCTGGGTATTGATGAATTGATTTCTCCGGAGAGTCTGGCTGCACGTGAAATAAAGCGACTTCTGCGCGAAGCAGCGCTTACAGATACCTTTGAGTTTGACAACGGTATGCTCACACTGGTGGGTATCAACATCGATAAAAATAGCTTTTTAGCCAATAAGAGCTTAAAGGAAACTACCCATTTGAATACCGAACATAACTTCATCACCGTCTGCATTTTGCGAAATGGAAAAACCATTATTCCCCACGGTGATACAGTTTTTATGCCCAAGGACCATGCCTACTTCATCGCCGTTCCGGATGGCATTTCACAGGTTATTCAGCTCTCCAGCCAGGAAAGGGTGACATTTAAAAATCTGATGATCCTTGGCGGGACAAAAGTGGCTTACCATGCTGCACGACGTCTCAGTAAAAAATACAGAATAAAACTCGTTGAATCGGACAAAGACCGGTGCCAGGTTCTGGCGGATGCGCTCAATGACACCCTGATCATTAACGGTGATCTGACAAATGTAGAACTGCTCAAAGAAGAGGGCCTACAGGAAATGGACGCTTTTATTGCTGTATCCAACAATTCCGAAACGAATATCATATCGTGCCTTGACGCCAAAAGCTGCGGTGTAAAAAAAACCATCGCGCTCGTGGAAAATATGGACTATATCCATCTTTCGGAGAACATCAGGTGTCGATACCATGATCAATAAAAAGTTGATCGCCGCCAATTTCATTTCAAGGTATATCAGGCAGAGCTACGTCATCTCCCTGACCGGAATTCATGGCTCCGATGCAGAAATAATGGAATTTGAAGTGAAGGAACATTCAAAAATCAATAAAAAGAAAGTGCGTGACCTGCATTTTCCAAAAGCCGCCATTATTGCCGGAGTGGTACGCAAAGGCATCGGATATACTACTTTTGGGGATTTTGAATTTAGGCCCAATGACCGCGCCGTAATTCTTAGCCTACCGGAGTCATTCCACGAGGTTGACCAATATTTCAAATGAGCATTTTTCCGGTATGTATTTACTGAAGGTGATCTAATTATCATGTAGTTGAATGAAGCTTAATCTCTTATCCATTTTTTCTCTTCTGGGCTTGTTGCTCCTTCTCAATGGAGGCTTTATACTTTTATGCATACCTGTTTCTGTTTATTTCAATGAGCCCGTATGGCTAGACCTGCTTATTTCCGGGGCCATAACCGTGAGCGTCGGGGCATTCGCCTATCTGACGTTTAAACCAAAAGTAAAAACGGATATTAACAAGCGGGAAGGCTACCTTGTGGTAACCCTGGGGTGGGTCTTACTGTCTCTTTCTGGTTCGCTGCCCTATCTGGTAAGCGGCGAAATAGCGTCCTTTTCCGATGCCTTTTTCGAAACCATGTCGGGCTATACAACCACAGGAGCTTCGATACTCACCGATATTGAATCCATGAGTCGCGGATTACTTGTGTGGCGAAGCCTCACACATTGGATTGGCGGTATGGGAATCATTGTACTGACGGTAGCGATACTCCCTCTCCTTGGTATTGGAGGAATGCAGCTTTTTATAGCAGAAGCCCCTGGTCTGACACCTGACAAGTTGAAACCACGGATCACTGACACCGCAAAGCGCTTGTGGCTAATCTACTTTGGTCTGACTGCTTTGCAAACTATACTGCTAAAACTGGGCGGGATGTCGCTCTTTGATGCAGTAAATCATTCTATGGCCACCATGGCCACAGGCGGTTTTTCAACTAAGCAGGACAGTATTGCCTACTATACCTCGCCATTTATTCATTATATCAATTTATTATATTCATGTTTTTAGCGGCAACGAATTTTACACTGCTATACTTTGGCCTTCACAACCGGATAAAAACCATCTGGAGAAATGAGGAATTCAGGTTTTACGTCATTTTTACCGTAATATTTACTGTCCTAATCGCTACGGTCGTGTATTCGGTCACCGGCTACACCATTGAAGAATCTCTGCGACACACCCTTTTTCAGCTCGTTTCTATCGTATCAACCACGGGTTTTATCACCGCTGATTACACCATATGGTCCCCCCTGCTCACGGTAGTATTTTTCATGCTTATGTTTGTTGGCGGGTCCACAGGCAGTACCGCCGGTGGCGTTAAGATTGTCCGGCACGTTTTACTTTTGAAAAACAGCCTGATGGAGTTGCGGAGACAATTGCATCCGAACGCAGTGCTCCCTGTCCGCCTGAACAAAAAAGCAATTTCCCCGGAAATCACTTTTAATGTGATGGCCTTTATGATTATTTACTTCATGGTTTTTGCCGTTGGCTCAGTTGTGATCAGCGGATTAGGTTATGATTTTGAAACAACCATTGGCGCTGTTGCGTCCTGTCTTGGTAATATTGGTCCGGGACTCGGTAAAGTCGGCCCGGTTTACAATTATGCTTTTTTCAGCGATGCCGCCAAGTGGTTTCTGTCACTCATGATGCTTCTGGGCCGACTCGAACTTTTCACCGTTCTCATTCTTTTCACGCCCTATTTTTGGGTGAAACACTGAAAAATCTACATTACCTGAATTTTAAAAGAGATTCATAAAGACTGTGAATAGGCAAACCCATGACATTATAGAATGAACCTTCAATGCGCGTAATTCCGATCATGCCGATCCATTCCTGAATCCCATACGCTCCTGCTTTGTCATACGGTTTGAATTTTTCGACATAAAATTCGATCTCCTGGTCAGTGAGCGTTTTAAAAGTCACCAGGGTAGTTTCGGAAAATGAGACCATCTTCTCCTTGTCCTTAATCACGACGCCCGTTATCACCTGATGGGTTTTTCAGCAGAGGGAGCTGAGCATTTGCTCGGCTTCCTCAGCATTGGCGGGTTTGCCAAGGATAGTATTATTGATGATAACGACAGTATCTGCGGCGATGAGTATTCTCACCGGATTTTAGTATCGGAAAATGTTTAGCCTTCTTTTCAGCAATGTATAGTGCCACCTGCTCCGGCAGAATATGATCGGCATACTTTTCTTCAAAATCGACTACTTTCACAACAAAGTCAATCCCTGCAGCCCGCAGGATTTCCTGGCGCCTGGGTGATTGCGAGGCAAGGATTATGCGCTTATTCTCCAGCATAGTAAAGTGGTTTGCCGCGAAGTTAATACAAAGATCAAATTCTTTGCCCTAAGTTTTTCTTTGCTATTTTTACCCCATATCAAAATTCAGCATGTTCAGTTCATTCAAGAAAGGCATCATTGAAGGGATAAAGGAAAAGTTGCCGGGCGCTTTGGCGCACCAGATTATGCTGCCAACACATCGTGATAATACGTTTCGCTTTCCGGAATTCACAGGGGAACCGGTAAAGAGTGCGGTATTGCTTCTTTTCTATCCTGGCGATGACGGAATCGTTAAATTTCCATTGATACAGCGACCCACATACAGCGGCGCGCACAGTGCACAAATAAGTTTGCCGGGAGGAAAACACGAGGAGAATGACCGCGATCTCATTCACACGGCTTTGCGCGAAGCGCATGAAGAAATCGGAATTGACCCGGAGGTCTGTTGAGATTGGGGGCTGCCTGACGGATTTATACATTGCGGTGAGCAATTACCTTGTAACCCCTGTGATAGGATTTGCTGAAAAAAAGCCCCAATTCCTCATCGATCCCTACGAAGTCGAGGCAGTCATAGAGACTGACCTGTCAGCGCTTTTTGATCCATTTTGTCGTAAGCATGGTACTGTGATAGCTTCAGGGAAGTTCAAAATTCAAACACCCTATTTTGAAATTGATAATAAAATAGTCTGGGGAGCTACAGCCATGATGCTGAGCGAACTATGCATGGTTGCGGAATTCTCCGGATTACTTAAAAATTAAAAATGCAGCACGAAGTACAAAAAACAGCGCTTGTCACTAATGATGCCGTCGTCTTTGGGATTTTGATGGTTCTTCTGGCAATTATTTTCATAACTGCTTCAAGCCAGCATCCAAAAATCCGGAAGTTTTACAAGGTGATTCCCATGCTTTTGCTCTGCTACTTTCTGCCGTCACTGCTTACTACTGCCGGGATAGTCGATCCTGATGCATCGGGACTATATTTTGTTGCATCACGCTATCTCTTACCGGCGTGCCTGGTGTTGCTCACGCTCAGTGTTGATCTGAAGGAAATTTTGAAACTTGGCCTAAAAGCATTTGATCATGTTCCTCGCCGGCACCCTTGGCGTAATTGATCGGGCGGACCGCTTGCCATATTGATCATATCGATAGTTGCGCCTGAGGTCGGTAGGCGGCACCGGCGATGCGGCCATATGGAGGGGCATGAGTACCATAGCCGGAAGCTGGATCGGCGGCAGCGCCAACCAGGCAGCTATGTATGAGATCTTCAAACCTTCAGGCCAACTTTATGCAGTAATGATAACGATCGATGTGATCGTTGCCGAAATCTGGATGGCATTCATCCTTTTCGGAGTGGACCTGGTCAAAATCCATCGACACGTTTTTGGAAAGCGGATGATTCGGCTATTATCCGACTCCAGGCTAAAATGCAGGAACTTAGCGCCAGAACCATGCGTATCCCGTCGCTCCCTGACCTGATGGCAATTCTGGGAATCGCATTTGGAGCCACCGGGCTCAGCCATCTTATTGCTGATAACCTCGCGCCATTTCTTCAGCAAAATGCTCCGTGGCTCGACAAGTTCAGCCTGACAAGCAGTTTTTTCTGGCTCATCGTAGTGGCTACTACCATAGGGTTAGCCTTGTCGTTTACCCGTGCACGAAAACTAGAAGGGGCCGGAGCATCCCGAATTGGCAGCGTTTTTATTTATGTCTTGGTCGCGACGATTGGAATGAAGATGGATATCAGGGAGATATTTGCAAGTCCGGAGCTCTTATGGTCGGGCTGATCTGGATGATCGATTCACGTGCTGGTTCATGGTCATTACCGCAAAAATCATCAAGCACCATACTTCTTTTTGGCGGTGGGCAGCAAAGCCAATATCGGTGGAGCGGCAAGTGCTCCTATAGTCGCTGCGGCATTTCATCCTTCATTGGCGCCGGTAGCTGTATTGCTGGCTGTGCTTGGTTACGCGCTCGGTACTCTATGGGAGGCTGGCTGATGCACTATTCTTATGCAAATGGTAGCGCCATAAAAAAACTGTCCCAAACCCATGATCGTTTTGACATACCAGACATAGCCGGAGTTTGACGAATACAGGATTTGAGACAGCCTTTCTTTCTAATAAGATAATAGTTTATGCAGCTCCTTCATCAGGCTGCAGATGCGCCAGCGCCAAGTTTGCCAATCTCCTGGTCGATCGTCCAAAGTCCGAGGCCTTGTTCACCAATAATATCAAATAATTCCAGCACACGGCGGGCAAGCGTTTCTTCCTCGCGTTGCTCGGTAACATACCACTGGAGAAAACTGAATGTTGTGAAATCCTTATTGATAAAGCAATGATCTACGAGGGAATGAATCGACTTGGTAACGACGATTTCATGTTCGAGAATGTTTTCGAAAATTGCCCTGAGGGTTTTAAAGTCATGCGGTACTCCGGAGATTTCCGGCTGAAGGGCGTGACCGCCAGCCTGATTCACATACCGGAAAATTTTCATCATATGCATGCGTTCTTCGTCGGCATGCTTATAAAGGAAGGCCGATGAATTCTGATAGCCCTTGATCTCCGCCCATGAGGCCATGGAAAGATACAGAGCAGATGATACCGCTTCAAGTTCAATTTGTTTGTTGAGCAACTGCTCCGTCTCTTCCATGAGCGAGCGCTGCTTGGTGATAAATTCTTTCATAATTGTTTATGTTTAATAGAAATACTGTTTTGATGGCTAATTGTTTTATGACTGACAAATTTAAACGATTTCCCGGTTTATGGCTGATATCGTCTGGCAGAAGTGCATTGAATCGCAATTTGGTATAAAAGAAAAAAAGCAAGTCATGCGACTTGCTTTCTCGATTAAACAGACAACCTAACCATGAAAAACTCTTCTATATCCTGTCAGCAATTCCTCCTTTACTTTAATTTTTAAGACTTTGCTGATCCTGTATTATCGTTGTTGTATGTAAACTAACGGAAGGTTGTCCGGGCATGCTGAAAAAAAAGAGTCTTAGGGGTCTTACCTTATGAATTGATACGACATAGTTTTCAATGTTCCTATGAATCAATACGTTAGCAAAATGTGTATTTCTTTTGCTGACAGAACCTTTTTTGAAAACCGCAGATTATCCGGTAAGTATTTCAACCCCGGTCATGGATTTTTTAGGTATTTTTAGTGAATGAACTGGCTGTTTCACATCGGCATTGCACAGAGCCTCTTTGCGGCGCTATTCCTCTTTGCCAGGCGACGACAGGATATTTCCGACAAGTTGCTGGCATGGTGGATGATATTCATTTCCCTGGAATTGTGGCATATGTTGTTTGAAGTCACCAAATCCCCATGGCACGGGGTTACCTCGAATTTTGGTTTTTACGCACTTACTTTTGGGCCATTTCTGTATTTGTACACCCTGTTCATTACCGGAGGCCGTGTGCGATGGAGAATGAGGGAGTTTTGGCATTTCGGACCATACTTCCTTTTTTCATTATTGCATGTTGTGTTTTTCACGAACAAGTCGATCCGCCTGGAAGAAATTCAATTTTCTACGTTCTGGTTTATTCTGAATATATCGCGCGTCGTTGCACTTTTGGTCTCACTTTCTGTCTATAGCCTTTTGTCGATTCGGATTTTGCGAAAGCATGAAAAGTCCATCCGCGACGATTACTCCTATGATTCATTGGGTGTAAACCTGGGCTGGCTGAGGCATATCATCGCCATTTTCGTTTTCACCTACCTGGCACTTATATTGAACCTTCTGACAGGAAATATCGCCTACCTTCTTTTCAACACCTCGCATCTTATCCCTGCAGCCGGTCTGACTTTTTTCTGCTTTTTCCTGAGTTTTTATGGATTTAATCAGCCCTCGATAGCACGGAAGGCTTCGGAACAAAATGGGTCGAAAGACAATATTGTATTATCCAAAGAAAAACGCCGGGCGCTAATCGCCAGCCTGGAAAAATTCATGACGGAAGAGCGGCCATACCTGAACCCGGAATTGACGATGAGCGAACTCGCCGAAGGAATGAAACTGCCGCGTCACTACATTACTGAAATCCTTAAGGTGGAAATGAATAAAAACTTTTTTGTAATGGTGAATGATTACCGCGTGGAAGCAGTGAAGCACATGTTGCAGAATCCTCAAAGTGCGAATATGTCGCTCCTAACTATTGCGCTTGAGTGCGGCTTCAATTCCAAATCGTCATTCAATGCTTTATTCAAACAACACACCGGGCTCACGCCGTCCGATTACCGCAGGTCGGTCATAAAAAAGCCGGAGTAAAAGCTTACTCCGGCGTACTGTTTTACCTTATCCAAATTTATCGCGGCTCTACAGGTGGATGTTGTGGCTTTTTAAAACCATTTTTCTGCATTTCTTCCAACACTACCGCGATGGCTTTTTCCAGTTGTGCATCACCTCCCTTGGCGAGCGCTGTTGCATCCTCCAACACTTCGATATCCGGATCGACGCCATGGCCCTCGCGGAACCATTTGCCGTCGGCATCATACATCCTGAAAGTAGGCACAGTAACCATGCCGCCATCGATCAGTTGCGGGCAACCGGAAATACCGATAAGCCCACCCCAGGTCCTTGAACCAATCAATGGTCCTAAACCCGACTTCCGGAAATAATCGGGAAATGCATCACCACCGGAGCCACTCCAACCGTTGATGAGCATCACTTTTGATCCGAAATGGGCGACAGGTGGCCATTGCCAGTCTTTGCCGTCGCGCACAGCCCAGAAGGCCAGCGGTTTCCGGTTGAGGAGCTCAATGAATCGGTCGGGAATCTGGCCCCCGCTATTGAAGCGCTCATCGATGATAAGTCCTTCTTTGTCCCATTGGCCCATGAACTGGCGCACAAGGTCATTTTGCCCATCGATACCGGTGCTTTGCACGTAGATATAACCGACCTTACCGCCGGTAGCCACATCTACTTTTTTGCGTTGCACTTCGATCCAGGCCATATAGCGAAGCTTTTCCTCGCTTTCCAGTGTCTGAATGATCACCTTCCGTGATCCTTCTAAGATTGGCTGGGAGTTGAGCGTCAACTCAACCGTTTTTCCACCAAGACCCTGAAAAGCCATAAAAGGCTCATACTTCACATCCACAGGGACACCGTTTACTGCGAGCAGATAATCACCGGCTTTGGCTTCAACGCCCGGCATATCCAGAGGTGATTTTGTGTCGATATCCCATGGCGCTGCTTTCAGGATGGATTTTATACGGTAATGACCCTGACTCAATTCATAGTCCACGCCGAGGTATCCTACGTTTACTTTTTTTCCACTTTCCTGATCTCCACCGCCCCTATAGGTGTGTGAGGCATTTAGTTCGGCAATTAATTCACCGATTATAAAATTCACGTCCTCGCGTGTTGCGGCATCCTGAACAAGCTTTCCATAGCGCTCATACATCGCATTCCAATCTACACCATGCATATTTTCATCATAGAAAAAGTCGCGCTCCAGGCGCCACGCATCTCTGAATATCTGTTTCCACTCTGCCATTGGATCTACGGTCATTTTCATGTCGGCAGTATTAAGCGCCTTCTCCAGTTTTTGATCCGCCTTGACATCTATTACAAATAAAGCCCGATCCTTGACTACGAGCATTTTGCCGCCATCTTCAGCGATGAGAAAATCATCTGCACCGCTGGCAATAGTTTTTATTTCTCTTTCTTCCAGGGCGAAATATTTTATGGCTCCCTTCTCTTCATCCGAACCAGTATTTGGCATTTTCATGAAAACCACTTTACCCTTCACAGCCTGAACATTATTGTAGTTCCCCGGCTTTTCAGGCAGGAATACCATGCGGCCTTCGAAGCCATCAATATCTATTACTACTTCCTTAACCACCGTAGAATCAGACTTTTCAGCTTCCTTTTTCTTTTCTTTTTTACCGGATTTTGAATCCGTTGCTTCTTTCTTTATTTCCACTTCATCATTTTTTGGCGCCAGGACGGAGGGAACATCATTTCTAAGCGAAATAGCAACTACCTGAGTGGCATTGGGATAAATGAATGAATTATCCATTTCGCTGTAATTGGGGTTGAAACTGCGGTTTGTCAATGCATAAAGGTATTTTCCTTCCGGGTCAAACGCCGGATTCATCGTTTGATAATACCCGCTGGTTACCTGATGCTTTACAAGAGCTTTGGCGTCGAAAAGGAAAAGAGCCATATTTCCATTGCCGACCTCGTTGTTATACGCCAGCCACTTACTATCGGCTGACCATGACACTTTGAATCCGCGCAATCCGCCCTCGAACAATTGCGACCCTTTGTCTACCTCGATGGTACGTTTTCCTTGTATGTCGTAAATTTTCATATTCATGGCTTTATCGACAAAAGCAAGTTTTTTACTGTCCGGAGACCAGTAGAGCTGATACCGGAATCCCGGCCCGTAGGCAGTAAGTGATTCTTCCTTGCCCGTTTCCATATTCAAAAGTTGCAGTTCATATTCTCCCGATTTATCGCTCCAAAAAGCGATGAATTTTCCATTGGGTGACCACGCCGGATAGCGCTCAGCCACACCGCTGGATTGGGTGAGGTTTTTCACGTAGCCATTCTCGGTAGGAACAGAAAATAAATCGCCCCGGGCTTCCACCACTACCCGTTTTCCGTCAGAGGCTATGCGAGCATTGGCCATGAAGCCAACTGCATCAATCAGTTTCGGCTGGAGCGTGATCTGATCTGTAACTACATTTATCTGGATTTCAGCCACTTTTTCAGTCGCGAGATTCAGCAAATGGATCAATCCACCCGCTTCAAAAACAATATCTTTTGGTCCGATTGCCGGAAAATGAACATCATAATCAGTAAAGTTGGTCAGTTGCTTCAATGCCCTGGAGGCGATGTCATAAGACCAGATGTTGGCCCGGCTGTTGCCATCGCGATCGGAGAGAAAGTAAATGGTATTACCGCTCCACATGGGCAATTCATCATTGGCATTGCTAGAGGCGATGCGCTCTGAAGCCATTGTTTCCAGGTTGAAAAGAGTGAGTTCCGGAGCCATTCCTCCGCGGTACCTTTTCCAGGTGCGGAATGTCCGGGATTTATCGGTATAGACAAATTGCTTTGCGTCGGGCGAAAAAGTGCCAAATTCACCATAAGGCACAACGAGTTTTTCCGCCAGTCCTCCCACAGTTGCAACAAGATAAAACTGGGAGTAGCGCTGTCTTCCACTTTCACGGCTTGATGAAAAAAGGACTCTTTTTCCATCAGGATGCCAGTCGATGACCTTGTCAGCAAAAGAATGCTGAGTAAGGCGCCATGGCATGCCACCGGTTACCGGCATGGTATATACATCAATATTGCCCTGGTAATTAGCCGAAAAAGCGATCGATTTTCCATTAGGTGAAAACCTGGGGAAACTTTCAATTCCTGCGGGCGAACTTAGTCGTGTGGCGGTACCGCCGCTTTTGGGAACCGTCCATATATCACCTGCATATACAAATGTGATATGGGTCTCTGAAACGTCGGGTTGCTGAAGCAAGCGTGCATTGATCTGCGCATGAGTCTGGATAATTCCCAGACAAAACGCGCCAATAAGTGCGATTGAGTTTAATTTGTTCATTGTAGTAAAATATTATTTTCAGCTTCGAAGATACAACACATCTCTGCCGGACAATTGCCTTTTGTGTATGAGGTAAAAATAGGTAGTAAATGGCTGTATGAGAGACCTGAATGGAAGAATTGCACAATGTCCAAAGTCCAAAATATCACAGATTGGACGACTGGGATCAAGGAGGATTATACTTTTATACCAATGATTCAATGTGTTTTGTTAGAAATTAAAACTCAATAAAAAGGATGAAGAAGTTTTTGAAGATTATTATGTATTCGGTGCTTGGGATTGTGGGCATTATTATTCTCGCGCTGCTGTCCTTCCATATTTATTATTTCACCATCAATTCTTCCGCTAAGTCAGTACTTACCGAGAAGCAAACGCTTACCGAGGATGGCCACACATTTCGCGATCTGAATGGTAATGGCAAACTGGATGTTTATGAAGACAGCCGTCAGCAGGTGGAGGCAAGGGTAGAAGATCTGGTGGCGCAAATGAATGTAGAAGAAAAAGTTGGAATGCTCTGGCATCCGCCATTAGGTGTGGGCTCCGAGGGCCAGCTTCTCGACAAACCGGACGTATCAGCATTCAGCATGGTTTCGACCTATGACGTAATGCTGAATAAAAAGATCAGACACTACAACCTGTTCATGATTCCTGATACCCGACATTTAGCCATCTGGTACAACAACCTGCAGAAACTCGCCGAGCAGGACAGACTGGGCATTCCGGTAACCATAAGTTCCGATCCGAGGCATGGCATCAGCAACTTCATAGGCAATGAATTGCTGGGTGGGGAATTTTCCAAATGGCCCGAGCCCATCGGCCTGGCCGCTACCAACGATAGCGCTCTTGTGGCGGAATTTGGTCGAATAGCGGCCGAAGAACTCAGGTCTGTAGGTATAAGAACTGCACTACACCCCATGGCCGACCTGGCCACAGAGCCGCGGTGGGCACGCATAAACGGCACCTTTGGTGAAGATGCTAACTTATCAGCAAAATTGACGGCAGCCTACATTTATGGCTTCCAGGGAACTGAAATCGGCAATCATACCGTTTCCTGCATGACGAAACACTGGCCGGGAGGTGGCCCTCAGAGTGACGGCTGGGACGCGCACTTTCGCTATGGAATGGATCAGGTGTATCCCGGGAATAATTTCCGCCATCACATCATACCCTTTGAGGCCGCTTTCAAAGCAGGCACCATGATGATCATGCCGTATTATGGTGTTCCGGTAGATCAGACCAGCGAAAATGTGGGCATGAGTTTCAACAAGGAAATTATCACGGAGTTGTTAAGAAAAGAGTATGGCTATGATGGCATCGTGTGCACAGACTGGGGTATCGTGGAAGGATTTTCATTGCTTGGCTTTCCGCTTTTTGAAAGTACAGGATGGGGAGTTGATGATCTTTCAATAAAACAGCGAATCAAAAAGATACTCGATGCCGGCGTAGACCAATTTGGTGGCAATGCCAATACCGGAGAATTACTGGAATTGGTCAAAGAAGGTCAAATATCAGAAGCACGTCTCGATGAGTCAGTACGCAGATTGCTGCGAGCCAAATTCATGATCGGGCTGTTCGATAATCCATACCTGGATGTTGAAAACGCGGTAAATACGGTTGGTAAACCTGAGTTTGTGGCAAAAGGAAAAGAAGCCCAGCGCAAATCGGTAGTGCTTATGAAAAACGTCATGGATACAGATAGCACCATGGCTCTTCCCCTTTCGGGAAGTGTGAAAATCTATGTGGAAAATATTGCCAAAGATGTCGCTGGAAAATATGCCACTGTTGTGGACAGCCTGGCCGACGCGGACGTTGCCGTTTTGCGCCTTCAGACGCCATGGGAGCCACGGGATGGTAATTTCATCGAGGCTCTTTTTCACCAGGGGCACCTGAACTTCACAGAACCTGAGTTGAGCCGTATTCTGGCTATCACCGCCAAAAAACCTACCATCATCTGTATGTATCTCGACCGTCCGGCTGTAATGCCTGAAATCGCCAATGGCGCTGCGGGCCTTCTCGGGGAATTCGGCGCTTACGATGATGCTGTTCTTGATGTGGTTTTTGGGAAATTCAATCCTACCGGAAAATTGCCTTTTGAGTTACCAATTTCAATGGAGGCAGTAGAAAAGCAAATGGAGGATGTGCCGTTTGATTCCGGAAATCCGCTCTATCCATTTGGCTACGGACTAAACTATAGCAACTAAAATCAGTTTAAAATAAAACATCCTGCATTAAATGCAGGATGCCTATGAAGAGGAGAGAAAGAGGCCCTTTTGGGCCTCTTTTACTTTTTAAATCTGAACTTCTTCCAACTCCGTCGCAGGAGATTTTTGCTTAAACGTATCCTTTTCAATCTGAATGGTGAGTAAGTCACCGAAGATCCGGCATTCATCCAGCCTGCATGAATTCACGAGCTTTCCTTCAAAAACGCACATATCAGGGCAGTCGTCGCACATATCGATCCTTCCGTCTTCCAGTACATCGGGGGCCTGCACCATACCGATGCCCAGTGACTTCATCGGGTAGAAAAAGCGCAGCGGGTTTCCAAGGCAATATTTCAAAAACTTCCAAAGCGCTTTTCTGACTGTAGGATCGAAAACCGACATCAGGAACACCATTTTTCCTATGCGGTTTTTGGGATATACGAGGTAGTGGCCATTGGTAAAATGATAAAAGGACTGTGCCAGTTCCAGCGTTTTGGCTCCAAGAGCGCCAAAGGTTTTGCCCCTGGAATTGGTAAGCAAACTTCCCCCGCAACCACTTGAAACTCTCATGATCGGCCGTGCCTCCAAGGTAGCCCATGGCTTCGTAGTCGGGGAAATGTTTCTTTATTTCCGCATATACATCAGGCGCCTTTATGTAAATCTTTTCATATTCTTCCCTGTCAACGGTATATCCAAGTTTTCCCAACTCCATGTCTACCTGCTTGCCTCTGGCGTGATAAGTGACACCTTCTGTTACCGGCATACCCCGGTAAATGATGAGAGAAATGGCATTGATCAAAAGAATATTGTCTTTAGCCCAGCGGATAAATTCAGGTACTTCCTTTAGGTTATCTGCTGTGACTGTAATTCCAAAATGTGAGTAAAACCCATATTTACTGAGCATTTTGGCATATTTGAGCCTGAGGTCGTTTAATTCCATCTCGCTCTTGATCTGCTGCTTTTTGAACTCAGGGCGGGTTTGTGTACTATCGATATGAAAGCTGAAGCCAAGTAGCCCCACATCTTTCATGTCTTGCATTACCTTGTCGTTCAGCGCCATTCCATTGGTGAGGATCACTGTTTTCATACCGTGGCTGGTGATGAAGGCCACAATCTCTTTGATGTGTGGATGAAGGATCGGCTCCCCGCCCGCCAATGTGATGTTATCACAATTGCGCCATTTTCTCAGGAAAAGTATTTCTTCTTTGATCTGCTCAAGCGGTTTGTGGCCCTCGCCCATGATCAGCCGGTAACAGCCTTTGCATTTGATGTTGCAGATGTCCGTGGCCTCAATCCAGCCGATAGGATTATCATTCATGGAATAGGGCAAGCGGTAGAGATTTTTCTTCTCTGGATAGATATTAGTCATCTTGGAATAGTTTGATAGTTGTAAAAAATTTCTGGTAAGGTCTACGCTATGTAAATGAAGAGGAGGGTGAATTAGTTCCCTCCGACATTAAAAAATAAATAAAAAATCGAGGCTACTCTGTTTTCAATTCGATGACAGCAATTTCCATGAGTTTGAACTGCTTTTGTTTTCTGTTGTAAAGCTCACGGGCTTCTTTTTCGGTGACCAACATATAGACCAGGATATCCTTTACCAGGTTGCGGGAGCCCGGGTAAGCTTTTTGTAGTGCGACCTCAAAACGGGTGATAAGTTCCGGCTCCGCGCTAACCAGTTCGAATGGCGAATCATACTGGACCTTGAATACTTTGGTAATGATCACCTTGTCCTTTCCTGAAGGCGGCGCTGGAAATGTTGGTTGGCAAGGAGCTTCGATCAAAATAAACCTTTCTGTTTTCTCCTGGGCCTGGAC
Organism: Cyclobacteriaceae bacterium; assembly: GCA_034523095.1. Classification (GTDB taxonomy): domain Bacteria; phylum Bacteroidota; class Bacteroidia; order Cytophagales; family Cyclobacteriaceae; genus JAAUQL01. The sequence goes on from JAXHKU010000018.1 coordinate 63,531, forward strand.
GATATCAGTAAATGACATGAGGATAAGCGCAAAGACGAATGGAAAAATACCCGATCTGTTCATAGATTATTGATTTTTGAAAAACTCATGATTGCTTTTCCTTTGTAAACGCTTTTTTGAGGCCATTAGTGCCCGATAATGTGAAACTGACAACAGCTCATCAATTATCGCGGTTATGATTTTTGCAATTCACTGGTCATCTGTTCCAATTCGGTGATACGCTGCACATACTCCTGCTCTTTGCGGTGCATCTCTTCCTGGGTGGCCTGGAGTTCTTCCATATTCTGGCGCATCTCTTCTTCCTGAGCACGCAGTTGCTCCATCTGAAGCTGCGACTGTTCCAGCAATTTCATGGTATTTTTATTCAATGAATTAGTCGTAATGAAAGATGCGATCATTTCACCCAATCGGATGAGAAAGTCCGTTTTGTGATCTTCCAGGTTATGGAAAAAAGCCAATTCCATAACGCCCACAACTGACTTTTCCAGCTTAAGGGGGGCAATCACAATGTATGTCGGAGGCGCATCACCAAGTCCGGAAGTGATGGAAATGTATTCTTTTGGAATTTCCTTTAACCGTATTAGCTCGCCTTCCAAAAAACACTGTCCTACAAGACCCTGACCAATCTCGATTCGCTTTTCCACGAATTTCCTTCTGTCATACGCGTTAGCATGCCGCCATCTCAAGGAACTTATCTCCCACATCCTCTTTTAGCAAATGCAATGCACCCTGGTTTGCGCCGATATATTTGATTATGTTCCTGAGAAGCAAATTGTAGATGTCCTCATCACTGCTTTGCCTGAGCAAATCCGAAATGTCGGCTATCCCTTTCGAAATCCAGTTTTGTTGCTCTCTCGATTATTCAGGGCAAGTATTCAGATTCCTCCAGGTTTTTTTGCACCGTGAAGTTGCTGCTTTTCCATGTCAGCATTTTTTTCCTGAATATTCAGTAACAGATTTTCATTGCTTACTTTGACTATAATTTTTAATCTGCATGAAATACATACAAGAAACGAGAATTAGAATGCTAAAAATAAAATGATGCAATATTCAAAAAACCACTTCTGAACAAGCTGCTATCTAACTCCATGGATAAAAAATCATTGGCCCAACCCTGAACTGGAAAGGCAGAAACACGCCGCAAGCGAAAAACCCAACAGCCTTTTTTCCCGAAACCAACAAATAGCACCAGGGTATACTGTCAATGAAAAGTCTATAACGAGCATGGACGTGATTGTCGGTTGGCCAGGTTGCATGATAAAACCATGAAAGGTACGCTAACAATATAACAAGTGTAGAAAGGTGAATGGAGATATGGTATATTCCCATGTAATTTAATGCAATGGCTCCAAATGAAAGTACAATGCAAAAGCTTGGGTATATAGTAAGCGGAGGATAATAAATAATTGAAAATACGGTGTAACATACTCCAACTCCAGCCATGATCAGGGCTATCTGGTTAGAAGTGCGGATTTTATCCGAAGATAATTTTTAAGGCCGGGTTCAATACCGGCATCAATACTGACATTAGGGGCTAATTGGTTTTGAGTGCAAAGAAATTCTTATATAATTATTATTCGACCTTACCGGTGGCGATAAGTCCGATTTCATTTTCCAATTCAGTGATCCGCTGCACATACTCCTGCTCTTTGCGGTGCATCTCTTCCTGCGTGGCCTGCATTTCTTCCATATTCTGGCGCATCTCCTCCTCCTGAGAGCGCAATTCTTCCGACTGTATCTGGAATTTTTCCAAAAGGGTTTTTGTACGTTGATTTATCCTGTTACCTGCAACAAAAGATGCCAACAGTGACGCGAATTTTTCGGCAAATTCTATTTCATAAGTGCTGAGGACAGTCAAAGAGGCAATTTCAATAATGCCCTCCACCGTGTTTTCATGAATCATAGGTACCAGCAGAATGCATCTTGGTGGCGCATCTCCCAGGCCCGAGGTAATATATAGATATGATTCAGGCACTTCCTTTAAAAAAATCGGCGCTTTCTCCAGGTAACACTGACCGACGAGGCCCTGCCCGATTTCAATTTTTTTCTTCAGGAACTTATTTCTGTCAAAAGCATAGCACGATTTCAGATCAATGATTTTCTCACCATGCTCCTCTTCCACCACATAAATTCCCGCCTGGGTTCATTTTCATAAATTCTACCAACTCAGCGACAAGGGAATGGTAAAAATTGGCATCGATGGTACCGCGAAGTGTGCCACCCAGTTGCGATAGACCCAGTGCAATCCAATTGCGCTTTTCTTCCGTTTCAGCAGCTTTGGTATTTTCATCCAGCAATTTCATTAGCTGCACCTGCCTCGCCTCCATATCCTTATTCTGCTCCCTGATACTTTCGAGCAGTTTATTGGAGTGTTTTTCTGCAACGACGTTTTTTCTTTGCAGCAAATACATGCAATACAGTAAAGCGCCAATGGAAAAAACAAAGGTGGGAATTGCAAATACATTGTCCCTGAACATACTGCTTTCCATCTCGATGGTTAGAAACTCATTGGTCCATGGTTGAATGACGAAAACGGAAAAACTTATCAATAGAGCTATGCTGAGTAGCCACTTCTCGCGAATGTCGATATAAATCCATGGTAGAATAGCTACCACAAATTGCCCGATATAAATTGAGATGATCAGCGGCTCACCAGCCTGAACGAGGTATCCGTGATAGACGGCCACATCGAGGCTGATGAGCAGCGTAAATGCTACCCTGGACACATCAACCATTTGCAGATAGTTCAAGCCAATGATCAGCGCACTGCCGATGAACAGAAAGATGCACACATCGACCAATTGCGGTGCAAGAAAAAAGGAAAAAGAGGTGTAGATAAATCCAGCAGCAAAGAACACTAAGGCGATACTGTTAGTAATTCTGATGACACTTTTTTTGTAATCAATGTCAGTTGCACTCACGCCTATGGAAGTGAGTTTGTTATAAAGTCCAAATACGCCAGTCATATCGATGAGAGAAAAATTGTTGCGCAGCGTCTTTTTCTGCGGTATTTCTCATCCAAATTAAATCAAATTCACCTGAACAAAAAATTATTATCGCAACACTGCTACGCAGGTGGTTGTAAGTTTTTTACCTCTATGGAATCCAGCCGGTTTATCATCGATTCTTTCACTACATCATAGGCTGCACGGTGCTCTGCTTTAATCGGCTCGGCAGGTGGCGGATCCACTTTCAGCGGATCAACTGCCTGGTTGTTTTTCCAAAACCGAAAATCGAGGTGCGGCCCGGTGGACAATCCCGAGGATCCGACATAGCCAATTACATCGCCTTGTTTTACCTGAGCGCCATTTTTTATCCCTTTTCCATAACGTGATAAATGCATGTAGCCGGTAGTATAAACGCTGTTATGCCTGATTTTTACCGTATTTCCTCCACCCCCCGAATAGGCCGCCATCACGACTGTTCCATCGCCAATGGCCTGAACCGGCGTGCCAACCGGGGCTGCATAATCAACTCCGGTATGAGCCCGGTGGATTTTGAGAACCGGATGGAACCTGTTGTAAGTAAACCTGCTGCTGATCCTTGAGAATTTTAATGGCGCCTTCAGAAAGGTTTTTCTCAGCGAATTGCCCTGGTCATCAAAATACTCCATGCCATTACCCTGGTCATACGGGATGGCATAAAAGGGCTTTCCCTGGTGCTGGAACCATGCACAATGGATTTTACCCATTCCTGCATCCTCGCCATGCACTTCGTACCGCTCGTAAACCACTTTGAATGCATCGCCTTTCTGCAGCCAAAAAAAGTCGATCGCCCATGCAAATATTTCTGACAAGTCACTGACAAGTAAGGGCGAACCCCCGGCGTCAGTGATGGCATTGTATAAGGAGGATTCGATGACTCCCGTGGTAGTTTCGATGACCGTATCAACCGGATTAACGCCATTATACACGCGAAGCGAATCATCAAACTTGAGGACGACAAATTCTATTAGGTTGGGATGATAAATAAACGCCCGGGCCGTTTTTAGTGTATCTTTTTCATGGATAATGGTGTAGGGCTTCTTGGTCTGTAGCTTTCGCACATCAAAAGATTCTCTTGGCAATTGATTAATAGCGGCAATTTGCTGCGCGGAGATATTGTATTTACTGAGAATTTCTGAGAGATTTTCGTTTTTACCAAATGTGCTCTCCTCGACAACAAGCGAATCGACTATCAGCCCGTACAATATTTTCGGCGGCGGTGCCGGCAGAAACGTGGAATCGGCCGGGACTTCCTTCGGGATACTCCGATTATAGGCGATGTATTCGCTGACCCCGGCAAAAACAAAATATAGAATGATAAGTGAGCCGACTATTATACCGGCATATATAAACTTCTTTTTCATAAAAAAGAGCTGAGAATTCAATTGAAAGGCTGCAATTATGGATAATTTTTATAAAATACCAACCTTCATTTATATTAGCGTACTTTTCATTTGTACTTTTGGCAACAAATCGTGACCGATGCAATACCCATCAAAGCTGATAGAAGAGGCGGTAAATGAGATTTCAAAACTCCCCGGGATAGGCAAAAAAACTGCCTTGCGGCTGGCGTTGCATTTATTGAAACAGGACGAGCGCCAGACGGAACAACTCTCCGATGCCCTGCTGAACCTTCGCCGCAAGACCAGGAATTGCCGTATTTGCCATATAATTTCAGACACGGAAGACTGCACCTGCGAATCGATGCGCAAGGACACCAGTTTGATTTGTGTTGTTGAAGATACGCCGGATGTGATTGCGATACAAAATACCGCCCAGTACTCGGGCTACTACCACGTGCTCAGCGGGGTGATTTCACCGATCAAAGGCATCGGCCCTGATGAGCTCAACATCCCCAGCCTGATAACGAGAGTAGAAAAAAGCCAGGGAGCCATAAAGGAGATAATCCTGGCCCTCAGCCCTACTATGGAGGGTGATACGACGGCTTTTTACATTGCCCGAAAACTGAAGCCTTTCCCCGTCCGAATCACCACCATTGCGCGGGGCATACCGATTGGCGGTGAACTGGAATATACTGATGAGATAACTCTTGGCAGGAGTATTGCTCAACGATTAAATTACGAATTGATGTAAACGCAATGAGAAGGGAGAATTTTTTTGGAATCAATACAATAGTATGCATTACAATCATGATACTGTGCATTTCCGCGGTGACACGGGCACAGGTAACTGACCCGGCTGAGCTGGACAATCTGAAATATCTGGATCTGGGTGTAAAGCAATTTGAAAATGCGAATTATGAAGAAGCCGACGAATCGTTCAGGGAAGTCCTGGGTGCCGTGAAAGTGCTGCCGGCTGAGATTTGCTATTATTTTGGCGCTAATTCATATTACCTGGGAAAGTTCAAGCAAAGTATAAACTGGCTGAATAAGTATATCGAATTGAAAGGAACTTCCGGGCAGTTCTTTGATGAATGTACCCAATATCTGAAAATGGCCCAAGACAAATACCTCGCCTCGACCTCGCCAAATAAAGATACCGTCTATGATCCGGGCAGGGAGATCGACTACACGGTGATGCCTGAAATAGACTGTGGACCATCCGGAAAGGTGCTATGTCCTGTTTGCAAAGGGCAGACGGTGATCATAAAACGATCGGCGTTGGGTCTCACTTACCGCGATTGCCCCTACTGCGACATACACGGTAACCTTAGCTGCGAAGAATACAACCTCCTGCTTCAGGGAAAACTAAAACCTGCCAGCGAGCGGACTTCCGAATAATCCGTTCGAATCAGAGCCAAATAACCACATGGAAAAAACACAATTTATTTGGCGAATAGACGCCTTAAGGATATTTTGCCACCGCAGAAAATTATAAGGCCAATAAAACCTGATGCACAAAAAAATACGATGAAAAACGATTTTGAAAAATCCCCTTGAGGTCCGCTGTAACCAATCCATGGATACTACTGCTCGCGCTGACGTTTATTTCCATCGGCGGTTTGCTATTTATCGGCCAGGTGCTGGCATGGGGATTTATCACTATTGTTACGGGCAGCACCTCAGCCTTTATGGATTTGCTGTTAAATCCCATGGGCGACCCTGATACACGATGGCTGCTTATGGCGGTTCAGGGGTTCAACCATCTTGGTGGATTTCTGATCGCCCCGTTGATTTTTTATTTCACCCTGGTAAAAGGGCGTTTTTTCCATGATTACTTCAGGCCGCAGGCCAACATGGTTATGATATTGCTGCTCACGGTCATGGTTTCATTTTCGTTTATGATCGTGGATACTATCGTTATCGAGTGGAATGAATCCATCACACTACCGGAGTCCCTGAGCGGACTTGAACAATGGGCAAAGGCGCTCGAGGATAGTATGAAGGAGCTCACCGTTTACCTCACAAAATTTGATTCACCGGAGTATTTTCTTTTGGCTGTTGTGGTCATTGCCGTACTGCCGGGAATTGGTGAAGAATTGATTTTCCGTGGACTGCTTCAGAATATTTTTCTTCGGATGAACAAAAATCCACATGTCGCCATCTGGCTGGCCGCATTCTTCTTCAGCGCCATTCACTTTCAGTTTTATGGCTTTGTGCCACGTTTATTGCTCGGAGCTCTTTTTGGCTATCTGTATTTCTGGACCGGTAACTTACTGGTTCCGATTTTTGCCCACTTTTTCAATAATTTCTTTTCCGTACTGGCTTTGTACGCATATCAGAAGGGCCTCACTGATATTGATCCGGAAACAAACGAAGCGCTCCCATTAACCTATATCATTGTCTTTGGTGTGTTATTTATTGTATTGATTGTATATTTCAAAAATTACGTTTCAGCAAATAAAGAAAACAGGGAAGATGACAGGATGGTCGGCAATATATAAAACACCTACATTGTCACGGGCAGAAATCGTGCGTGGCATATTGAGCGAGTGGGGAATTACAGCGGTAGTGATTAATAAAAAAGACACTACGATCCATATGTTCAATGGCCAGGTAGAGGTGATGGTTCAAAATGAAGATGTAGTGAAGGCATTGAAAATCGTCGAGGATGAAATCATCATTTGAATAAATATTCCAACCTGACTCAGCGGGTGATTGTCGCCATTGTTGGTGTGGCAATCATAATATCAGCGATTTACTGGCAGTCCTGGAGCTATTTCGCGGTGTTTCTTATCATCACACTGCTATCCCTTCGTGAGTTTTACAAACTAGTCGGGATCGACGGCTACCTGCCTCTGAGTTTCTGGGGAACGCTCACCGGTGTGCTGATCTATACATTCACGTTTCTGGCCCAGATGAAAATCGTAGATTCGATGGTGATTTTCCTGCTTTTTCCATTCGCCACGATCATTTACTTTATAAAACTGTATAAAAAATCCGATGTAAAGCCATTCACCAACATCGCCTATACATTTCTGGGAATACTCTATGTGGCAATTCCATTCGCGCTGATGCATGTTATAGCGTTTTGTACGGGCACCTACCGATTTGAAATCGTAACCGGAATCCTGCTGCTCACGTGGGCGAGTGATACAGGCGGGTATTTTGCAGGAACGCTATTTGGGAAAAGGAAACTATTTGAACGCATATCACCAAAGAAATCATGGGAAGGCCTCATCGGAAGCGCTATTCTCACACTTGCAATTGCCTTTCTGGCTCCGCAGTTTACTGAAATATTGCCGACTTGGAAATGGGTGGCGATGGGTCTGATCACCGTGATCGTCGGCACCTATGGAGATTTGGTGGAATCACTTTTTAAAAGAAGCATCAAAATCAAAGATTCCGGTCAGTCCCTCCCGGGACATGGCGGATTCCTGGATCGGTTTGATGCCATGCTTTTGTCATTGCCTTTTATTGCCGCCTTTCTGAAGTTATTCTAATTAATTAGACCGGCGAAAAGCGCATTTGTTTAAATATTCATAATTTTGAATCTTTAATTACATGGAATTTTAACAATTTTTAAAATGGGATATATAGAGCCGGCACCCATAATGGACAAGGAAAATCCATTTGAATCGATGATGTCGCGATTCAGAATCGCAGCCAAACACCTCGGACTAAATGAAGAGATATACAACGTGCTAAAATCGCCCGACAAGCAGGTCATCATCAACATTCCGATTACCATGGACGATGGATCGATCAGGGTTTTTGAAGCCTACCGTGTCATTCACAATAATGTATTGGGTCCATCAAAGGGTGGTGTGCGCTTCGATCCGCATGTAAATCTTGATGAGGTAAAAGCCCTGGCCGCCTGGATGACCTGGAAATGTGCCGTGGTGGATATCCCGTTTGGTGGTGCTAAAGGTGGCATACGCTGCAATCCGCGTGAAATGTCGTCCGGTGAAATAGAGCGACTTACGAGAGCCTACACGACTGCCCTCTTCGGTGTTTTCGGTCCCGATACGGACATCCCCGCGCCGGACATGGGAACATCTATGCGCGAAATGGCCTGGATGATGGACCAATATTCCAGAAACAGCGGCATGACGGTGAACGGCGTAGTTACGGGTAAGCCCGGCGTGCTGGGTGGATCGGAAGGAAGAATAGAAGCTACCGGCCGGGGGGTGATGGTATCAACCCTGACTGCTCTGGAAAAAATGCAGATAAATCCATATAACTGCACCGTGGCAGTCCAGGGATTCGGAAACGTTGGCTCCTACGCTGCATTGCTTCTTGAAGAGCGTGGAGCAAAAATTGTTGCCATCAGCGATATTTCGGGTGCCTATTACAACACCGAGGGTATTGACATTCAAAAGGCAATGGATTACCGCAATGAAAATAAAGGAATGCTGGACGGATTTGATGGCGCGGAAAAACTGGCCGACAAGGATGACATCCTCACGCTGGAAGTAGATGTGCTCGTGCCCGCAGCCCTGGAGGATGTAATCACCGTGAAAAACGCGGATCAGATCAAGGCAAAACTCATTGTGGAAGGCGCCAACGGTCCGACCTCGGCCCTTGCCGACGATATCATTGCAAAAAAAGGCATCGTGGTAGTTCCGGATATATTAGCCAATGCAGGTGGTGTCACGGTGTCGTATTTCGAATGGGTGCAAAACAGGCTGGGCTATAAATGGACCAAAGAACGCGTAAACCGACGGAGTGACCGGATCCTGAAAAGTGCCCTGGATAACGTCTACAAAACTTCGATTCGCTATAAAGTAACATTGCGAATTGCTGCCTATATTGTGGCGATCGACAAGGTGGCCAAGGCATATAGCTACCGGGGAGGATTTTAGTTTTTATTAATTCATCATGCGAATCCACAAAGAAGGAAAAAGATTTCTGCTGATATTATTCATCATTCTTAATATCATCAACGTGGTAGTCGTCAAAACAATTGACAGCCACCCCGTTCACCTGGTTTTCTTTTTCTTTTCGGCTGTCATTTTCGCCTTTTGCCTTCAGTTTTTCAGGAATCCATCTATCACGGTCGTAAAACATCCAAAATTTATTCTTGCACCAGCCGACGGTAAAGTGGTGGTAATCGAAGAAACGGTTGAATCGGAATACTTCCGCGACAAAAGGGTGCAGGTTTCCATCTTCATGTCGCCAATAAACAAGCACGTGAACCGTAACCCGGTCAGCGGCACGATAAAATACCTGAAATACCATGCAGGCAAGTACCTCGTGGCTTGGCATCCGAAAGCCAGCACGGAAAATGAGCGGACTTCCATAGTTTATGAAATGGAAGGAGGCACTACACTTCTGATAAGGCAAATAGCCGGTGCTATGGCGCGAAGAATCAAATACTATATCTCCGAATCCCAGCAGGTGGAGCAGGGCGAAGAATTTGGATTTATCAAATTCGGCTCACGCGTGGATGTGTTTTTACCTGTCGGAACAAAAATTTCCGTAAACGTCAACGATAAAACCCTCGCCGGAAAAACGGTGATCGCGGAACTGCCCTAAGAATTCTCAGAATACCAGTACCGACTGATTGATGCTCCCCGCTGTCGCTGGGTATTTCAGTACATTTTCATCCACTTTGGCTTCGATATAGTATTCAAAATCATCAGCAAACATGGTGACCGGAACCTTAACTTCATATACGTTTCTGGCCAGGTGCTTCAGCGGTATTTCCTGGTATTCCGCACTTCCAAGTTGCTTCCACAACAATTTGCCACTGATGTTTTCTGCGTTTGTCAGCACCCTCACCCTGATATGGAAGGTATCGTCCTTCTTGAGCGCCGATGGATTTGTGGCGACAATAAGCCTTTCAGTTCCGCTAAACTCTTTTGAAAGAAACGCTTCAGCGGATAAAGGCGTACCGGAAATTTGCTCGATGGCATGATCAAGGCCCATCAGGTAGCCGAGTTTTTTTATGCTGTGCATTTCCAAATTGGCGAGGGTGCCGAGCTCGCCATTGGTGCTGATTCGCGACATCAGCAAGGTCATGGTCTCGGTCCATTTTGCGGCGAGGGCGAGGCGCACGGGTATAACCTTTTCAGCCAGCAATTGCTTTTGTTTTTCTACAACAGGTTCCCTTTTGTGACAACCTCCACCAGGCTGTCGAGCTCTTTGTACGTCAGGCCGGTTTCGACCATTGCGCGGTTCAATTTGAAACCATTCACCCAATATTCGAAGCGCTCCAGGTTGCCGGAGCCGATGATCTGGCTGCGATATGCCTCCAGTTCGGAAATGAAATCGTACCGTGCTACTCTCTCAGGCATCGCCTCCTGAACCATCAATGCACCCGGGCCCAGGGTCCAGGTAGCTGCATTGAGCGGGGAGTCGCCTTTGTAGCCTTCTCTCAATTCCGTTCCCTTGCTATCTATTTCTGCGAATATGGCCGCCAGTTTTTCATCAGTGATTCCAAATTCGCTTTTTGCCCAGTCCGTGTAAAAATCCAAAGTTGGCATATCTCTTTGCGCCAGGTCAGCCTGCTCAACCCATGAGCTGCACTCCCAGGCCGCTTTTGCCAGCGCGGAAATATTCGGCCCGAGTTCTCTGGTGCGCCAGTGAATTCCAAAAAGACCTTCACACCCATACCTGCATGCATCCAGTGGCGTCTTTGCGCAGCTGTTCTGCCCACAGTTGTGTGGCTATGAGTCCCTGGGTCATCTTCCATCCATGGAATGGCCCATTTCGGGCGGTCCTGAATTTTGTAAACCTGGCTCCAGTGATTCGTAACCCAGCGCTCTATTGATACAACTTGGACGCGATATACTTTCGGGAAGCACCCTGTCGATATATGTGTCCGGTCCTTTGGAGGCCCCAGCACCCGATACCGCTTTGTCGCCAGTCCAAATGGCGGTCCCAAATTCGTCCCAGTGCTTCATAGGCCAACCTGATATCCTTTTCAGTTTTGGCAACCTCTTTCATCCTTCACTCCTTCCACATGTGCCAGGATCTCGCCCGTCCATAGCCAATAAAAGTCCAGCGGGTAGGTTCTGGAAATCCGGGATAGATGTTCCCCGGTACATCGCCTTGATCTTCCTCATCACTTCCCGATGCGTTGATACTGTAGCGCTCCTTCATTTGGAGTGGAATGGTCAGCGGAGTTTTCAGTCCCCACACACGCATGGATGAATCCAAGTTCCTTTTGCGTATCTGAAAAC
>JAXHKU010000019.1:0-74986 GCA_034523095.1 Cyclobacteriaceae bacterium
TTCCTTCAATCCCTTGAGCTTTGGCAGCTTCAGGATACCGAAGATCAGCATTGAGTTTTGCATAATACGTAGCCATATCGCCGGTGGATGGATATGGTTGATCTTCCACAATATTGAACACTTCTTCATTTTCTTGCTTTAAAGTATCACCGGGCATTTGGTTCGGTTTTATTTGTTCAGCAAAATCGTTCGTTTCAGGCGACTGTTCAGGTACACTAATCGACGGAAGGGCTGCGATAATTCCTTCCTAATATCCAGATTTTCGATTTTCAGCGAGAACGACATAAAAAGTATTGCAAGAATTGGAAGGAGCGCAAACAGTTTCCCTGATCGGATGCTCCGATTGTTTGGTTGATTCATCATGACGATTCTGTTTTTTAGGTTTGATTTGGAGAATTGTGTTTTTAAAAGTTGATAGCTCGAGTTGGTCGAATGGTGCACGATGGCGTATTGGTAATTTTCTACATTACTTAATGTTGCTGCCACTTCCTGGTCGGCCAGGTACTCCAAATTTTGCCTGCTTTCCCTGGCAATCAGCCAAATCAATGGATTGAACCAGTGCAACATTTTGAGTATTTCAAGCGACAACACATCATACGAATGCCCCTGACGGCGATGTGCCTGTTCATGGTTGAGGATATAGTCCAGCTCTTCTGATACCGCATGCCGGCGGTTGATCATGATGATGTTGAAAAACGAAAATGATTGATTTGGGTCATCGATCAGGCGGAATTTACCGGATTGATCGGGTACCGATTGATGGTATAATTGCCAAATTTTATAATAACTGACAAGCAAACGTAGCAGCATGATGAATGCCACTGTCATGAAAATCCAAAATGAGATTTCCCAGCCACTTACCGATTCGGCAGCGATAGGTGCATAAACCAATTCCAGTTGACTTGGCAAAAAGGTGATGTATTGTATCGTATTTGAATCACGGGTTGGCTCCCAACTAATTTCCAGATTAATCAGGGGTATAATGAATGAAATGATCGGGATACCCAGTAATATGTATCGTTTGAAACTGAAATTCGTCTCCTTCCGCCAAAGAAAAATATACAACAAAGTCAGTGCCGCCAGGCAGATTGCGAATTCGATCTGGTATTGAACGAGCTCTTTCATAGTTCCTCTTTTTTGGATTTGATCAGATTAATGAGTTCATCAAGATCATCCTTGCTCAGGTGTTGCTCATCGATAAACATCGATACAGTTTGCTTGTATGAGTTGTCGAAGTATTCCCGAATAGCATCCTTCATAAATGTCTTCCGGTAATCTTCCTTTTTAAGCACCGGAAAATACAGGTAGGTGTTCCCAAAAGCCTTATGACCGACGATCCCCTTTTCATCCAGTAGACGCACAATGGAGGAAATGGTATTGTAATGCGGCTTTGGGTCGGGGTATTGATCAATGATGTCCTTGACAAATCCTTCCTTGATATCCCAGAGGATTTTCATTATTTCTTCTTCCTTTCTTGTGAGACTTTTCATCGAATTTTTCCTTTTGGTATTTTAATGAACGAAAGGTATAACTGATTTTTCAGTTTACAAACTATTTAATCAGTTATTTAACTGATTTGTCAGTTTATTTTTTGCCGCTGTCTAAAATCGGTTGTAAAGTTGTGTAGATACCAAATTTCAGTTGCATTAGCCGGCATACTGCATCTGGTAAATGTTCGGATTATTCATGTGGATTAGTCGCAACAGGTTTCGACTCCGCTTCAGGTTTCGACTCCGCTCAACCTGACAATGACCCTGAGAAGTGATGTTGAGTGCAGTGAAGCAGGTAGAATAGGGCGTATGGAATAATTGATGCTATTTAATACTATCGGTATCGATATACTCAAACTTCTCACCCTGTCGCACACCTTCAAGGCCCAGCTCACGCGTGGATATTTCACGCATTTCTACCTTGCGAATCTTACCAGTAACGGTGATAGGAAAAGAATCAACGAACTTCCAATACCGCGGTATTTTATAAGTCGCGATCTGGCCTTTGCAATAATCTCCAAGCTCGGGTCCTGTCGCGATCTTGTTTTCTTTGAGCTTTATCCACGCCATCACCTCTTCGCCGTACTTATAACTCGGCACGCCGATTACGTGTACATCGCTCACGGCCTCATGTGAGCGCAAAAATTCTTCTATCTCCAATGGGCCTATGTTTTCGCCCCCGCGAAGTATCATGTCCTTTATCCGTCCGGTAATCTTCACATAGCCTTCCTCATCCATCACCGCCAAATCGCCCGTGTGCATCCATCCTGCATCGTCAATAACGGCTCGTGTTGCTTCTTCATTATCCCAGTATTTCAGCATCACTGAATATCCACGGGTGCATAATTCTCCCTGTAAATTCAATGGCAGTATATAACCCGTATCCTTATCGACTATTTTTATTTCCACGTGCTCTTGTACGCGACCTACCGTGGAAACACGCTTCTCAATTGGGTCCCCGCTCATAGTTTGTGTAGATACGGGCGATGTCTCGGTCATGCCGTAACAAATCTGCACATCTTTCATATGCATGCGTCCGATCACTTCATTCATGGTTTTCACCGGACAGCTTGCGCCCGCCATGATTCCAGTGTGCAACGTTGACAAGTCGTAATGGCTGAAGTTTTGGTGATCGAGTTCGGCGATAAACATAGCCGGAACACCATACAGGGATGTACATTTTTCATCCTGCACTGTCTTCAGAACGATTTCCGGATCGAATGCCTCGCCAGGAATCACCATACATGAACCATGTGATGTGCAGGCCATGTTGGCGAGTACCATACCAAAACAATGGTAAAATGGTACGGGTATGCATACCCGTTCAAATTGGTTATATCTGAGCCGCTCCCCAATGAAGTAACCATTATTCAGGATGTTGTGGTGCGTGAGGGTCGCGCCCTTTGGGAAACCTGTCGTTCCTGATGTGTATTGAATATTAATCGCTTCGTCAAACTGGAGGCTATTCTCGATCTCCTCCAATGCACCATCAGAAATGTGTCGCCCCTCGCTCAGAAATGCCGCCCAATCATGGTCTATCACCACCACTTTTTGTAAATGAATACAATCATTGCGAACCTGGCTGAGGATTTCGAGGTAATTGGTTTGCCTGAAAGCTTTCGACATGATGAGCAGGCTCACGCCAGAGTGCTTCAACGCATATTTTAATTCCACAGGTCTGTAGGCAGGGTTGATATTGACCAGGATGGCGCCAACCCGCGCGGAGGCATATTGGATAATGACCCATTCGTAGCGATTGGCCGACCAGATGCCTACCCGATCTCCTTTTTTTACTCCGAAAGCCAGAAGACTTTTAGCGACTTCAGTGGTTTGCATCCAGAATTGAGCATAGTTAGCGCGGTAATTTTGATAAGGTACTACCAGCGCTTCAGCATCCGGGAATCGATCAACAGTGCGTTTGAGATTTTGACTTATTGTTTCACCCAACAACGGAATGTCAGATGCTCCATGGGCGTATGAAAGATTTGGCATAGCTATAAAAATAAAGTTGAAAATACTGCCTTACTTTCAAATTCAAAAGATAATACTGAATTGATATGAAGACGATGGGATTTTCTCAACCCTAGATACCGGAGCCACTCTTTAATGTTTAACGCTAAAAATCGCCACCGATTGCGATAATCGGTGGCGCTCATGATTTTTTTCTACAATTATTTAAGTCACATCAAGTTATAGATGAATAGCCTGTTTGGCCCTGATATGTCTATAAAGTATACCGCAAAGTAATGCCAAATGTTCGTGGATCGCCCAGTACCCCGGCATAGTGGCCAGCATTACCTGCACCTGGTAATAGCTGTTCAAAATAATCCTGGTTGAAAAGATTACGGATCCAAAAAAAAGCCGAAACACCGGTTTTGGTTCTGAAGCCGGCGCGGGCATTGAGTAACGCATATCCGTCAACAACCAGGTACGTCGATGGTGAAGGATTGGACGAGAATTCTGACCGGTAATATCCGTCAACTGCCAGGAAAAATCTCCCCTTCTGGCTTAAGAATTTCCCGGGATCAGAAATTTCACCACCAAAAGAAGCCGCCAGTTTGGAAATACCCGGAAGCCTTCCTCCTGAAATGTCTTTGAAAGTCGGACTACCGGTTTCTTCCAAGGGAGGAGGTGCATTGGTAAATGTGATATATTTTCCATCTGTATATGCCAGCGCACCATATAAGGAGAAATGCCTGCTGAATTTTGCGTTGCCATCGAGTTCAACACCTCGCACACGCACCTCTTCTGCATTGGCCAGGTAGCCGCGATTCACTGCCAGGTCTGCTGCCTGAACTTGCGTCTGATAGTCCAGGATTTGTGTATTATATAGCTGTTAGATTCAACGTGGAACCTGATGTTGGCGCTGTCTTTAGCCCGAATTCCATATGTCGTGCTTCCTCGGGTTTAATGACAGCCAATTCTATGATAGGTTGGCCATTCTGCGACGGAAGACCACCAAGATTAATGCCGACAGGCTTGAAACCTGTTGAATAGGTGATGAAGGTACTAATTTGCCGGGTGGCTTTGTAGGAAAGAGTCAGCTGACCTGACCAGTTGGTTTCATCGACGTGGGCATTAAATGCCTGCGGACTATAGACAGAGTTTTTGATTGCGAGCAGCGCAGGATCATCCGTTTCTAAACCACCATAAGTAGTACGGTTGAAATCCACTTTTTTATCATCATAGTTGTAGCGCAGGCCGGGTAAGAGGCTCAACTTTTCGGTTATCTCCCAGTCGATCTGGCCAAATATTGCTCCGCTGATCGTATTGAGTTTAGAAACCGTTCTGATACCATATCCATCCAGGAGTCCTGGTGTTGCCCACAGCGTACTTGTGGTATTCTGTGAGAAGCGCCACTGATCTTTTCCCGCTTCCTCGGTATGATAAGGGTCTGTATTGAGTTCCTGACCAAAAGCAAATACTCCAAATACCCCACTCAGTCGTTTCGTGAATTCTCCAGCCCATCGAACCTCCTGTGAAAACTGGTCGTGCCTCGATGGCGCTTGAGACAAGGCCAGTCCTGTAAGTCCCGTAAAGTCCCTGTCATTGGACGGATCCCAATTCCAGTATCGCCATGCTGTGGTTGACGTGAGTTTTCCCTGGCCAATCTCAAAATCAGCGCTCAGAGACATTCCTCCAAAATCCTGACCAGATCGCCATGGCGTGTCATGATCTATTTTCCGGTCGAACGGATTGGTATAGGGTACTTCATAACCAAGGTCAGCTATGATTTGATTAAACTGGCGGTACTGAGCGCGCAGCGTAGGCGCCTCGCCAACAAACACCTGTGCATAGCCATCGGGGCGTTGTTGCGTAGCATCGCCTATAATCCTGATCTCAATCTTGTCTGTTGGTGTATATAACAACTGTCCGCGTAGGCCCAGATTGTTGAGATCATTCACTGGTTTTTGTGTGGCGGTGTTATAGAGCAATCCATCACGTTGCGTGCCCCCAAACGACAACCGTCCTGCGAGTTTTTTTCCTAAAGGCCCGGTCAGCGTAGCTTTGGCCTGAATATATCCATAATTGCCATAACTGAGTTCAAATGTAGCTCCCGAAGTAAAACTCGGCTTTAAAGTAGTGATATTGAAAGCCCCGGCCACGGTGTTTTTACCAAAGAGCGTCCCCTGAGGCCCGCGCAAAATTTCGATTTGTTCCACATCAATAAAGTCGATGGTAGTGGCGGCAGTCCTGACATAATACACGCCATCCACATAAAAACCCACTCCGGGATCGATACCGTCGTTGGTGAGTCCAAATGTTGTCCCCAGCCCACGGATACTAAGCCCGGTGTTTCTTGGGTTGGAAGAGTACAACTGAACCGACGGAACCATCTCCTTAAGACGGTTTACATTGAACGCGCCTGCATCTTGTGCAAGAGCGCCTCCGATCACGGTTATCGGTATAGGAACGTTTTGTGCTATTTCTTCTCTACGCCTGGAGGTAACAACAATTTCCTCCAGAAGGTTATCATCAGCCAGAATAATTTCCAAAGGCTCATCGGGCAGTTCGTAAATCTCAATCTCCTGCGTTTTGTAGCTGACAAATTTGATGATCAGTGTAAAAGGCAACGTCTTTTGAGCAGGAATACCGAATTGTCCATTGGCATCTGTGATAGAATTTATGTTGGTGCCCTTGATCTGCACTGTTGCACCCATAAGAGGTGTACCATTCGCATCCTGCACCAAACCTCGTATTTCATCCTGAGCTAATGCAGGTTTAGCAAGCAGGCTGATGGATAGTATTAAGTAAAATAGTCGTTTCATTGGAATTGCTTTTTTATAGTAAAATTTTTAATCGATTTCATTTGCGCTGACCCAAGACTTGCCTATCGTCATAGTTTTTTTGACACTGCTGATGCGCTTTATGACTGGTCAAAACCTACTACAAAAGGGCCTCAAAGTAGTCTGAATCGTTTAATTCATTGATTAAACTGGTATTTCTGCACAAAACTATAAATCTATTATATATTTCCTATAGATTTAATAGATTATTATAAAATGTTATTACCTTTGACTCTGCTTATCCCAATGGAGAGTCTGAAAAAATGTCAATTATCCATCAACAAAACAGTCTGCCAATTTGACTTTCAGGATAACTCATTCGTTTCAAAGAGCTAAATCAAATTAAAATGAAAGCATTACTAATTATTGCCATAAGCCTTGTTTTTCTGATTGCACCAGAAAGTAAGGCGCAATCCACACTGACCGCTTCCGCGAAACCATCCGAAGTCATCGCTTCACCAGGAGATGATGATCAGCCTAAAGAGAGAAAGCAACAGGTAATTCTTGTAACCGGCGTACCGGTTTGCCTATCCGCTCGTGCAGCAATGGATCGATGATTTCAACAAAGAATACCCCGATATCCAGGTTATCATTGAGTCGAGAGGAACGTCCGATCCGGCGCAGTATGACATACTCATTGAGGCATACGATCCGGACAATACCATCACAAAAAACCGCGCTTATGCCTATGTGGCGCGCTACGCTGTATTGCCGGTGGCAAATAGCCTTTCCGAATTTGCAAAAATATATGGTGAAAAGGGATTAGATAATGATTTGATCAACCAGATATATTTCAACGATATCTTTTCAAGTAATGAGAACAAAATAAAGGTTCCGTACACCGGTCTATACCCGTCTGCAAAAAGCCGGAGCTCCTACGATTTTTACCCGGTATTTCGGTTATAAGCAAAAAGACGTAAAAGGTAAGGCCATTGCCGGTTCCGATGAACACCTGTTAAAAGCCATTTTGCGAGACTCATCGGCAGTCTCTTTTTTGCCGCTTTCCTTGATTTATAACCTGGCGGACAAGACTCCTGTCGCCGGCATAACAGTACTTCCTGTCGACCTGAATGGTAACGGACGAGTTGGAGATGATGAGAAATTCTATGGCTCACTGGAAAATGTGATTAAACGTCTTGAAGAAACCGCTTCAAAGGACATCAACAATTTGCCTATTGAATATCTGAACCTTTCCGTTGATAAAAATTCTCCAAACCCTCTTGCCGTGGAATTTTTAACCTGGGTTCTCCAAAATGAAGAAAGTAGCCTGCACAAATTCGGCTATTTAAGTCCTGCTATTGATAAAAGCCGTAATGAAAGCTTCTTAACTTTCGCCTCCAAATTCAAAAAATAATAGCAGGACGCACACCGCGTTTTCCAAAGTCGCCAATTACTGGTTTGGCTAATTAAGATAGTTCCAATTCTTCATGGTATTTAATGTATAATTCAACAGTTCGCGGCCTGACACAGATTGTTCATGGATCATAAGTGGCTTTTGGTATTTCACAATCCGTATCCAAAGTCTAAAAGACCTAACATTTGCCCTTTACACGAAGGATAGTGCATGAATCATATTGGGGTTTTGGTTTTTTTTTTTTTTTGGGTTTTTTTTTTTTTTTTTTTTTTTTGGGTTGTTGGGGGGGGGGTCCCCCCTCTTTCCCCCCCTTCTTCCCCTTCTCCCCCCCCCCCCCCCCCTCTTCTTTTTGGGGTATTCTTTATTTCAAGCCGATAAGTTGCTTAAAAACCATATCTTTGGTTTAGATGCAAATCTCCTGATCAATCTAGTTGCAGCGTAGTTTTAGGCAGATCCGCCGAAAATAGTTTTTTGCATACGAAGTTCATTTAGCTACTTTTATACTATGATTTCCAAGAAATCGAAATATGCCTTAAATGCCCTGCTTCACCTGACGAGAAAATATGGTGAGGGTACGGTAGGTATCCACATTATTGCCAAAGAAGAAAACATCCCTCAAAAGTTTCTCGAAGCCATATTACTCGATCTGCGCAATGCCGGAATTCTGAGTAGTAAAAAAGGAAAGGGCGGCGGATATTATCTACTTAAAAACCCGGAGGATGTAAACATTGCCCAGGTACTACGGATATTCGATGGCGCTATTGCCTTGCTTCCGTGCGTCACATTCAACTTTTATGAGCGTTGTGAAGAATGCAAGGACGAAGAAGTTTGTTCGATCCGGGAGGCGTTTAAGGAGGTTCGCGATGAATCCGTGAGGATTTTTAAGGAGCACACACTACGCTCTATGGTTGATAGAGAAAAGGAACTGAAATCTGCTAAAAATCCATAAGGAGGACCCTCCTGATTTTCAAGTAGAAAGGGACCTTACACCGCCAAACTTATGCCTGACGTGTAAGTATCTCCTATCTTGTCAAACATTTAGCTTATGAACTAAATCATTAGTTGTTGTACTGGAAAAAAAACGGCGTCCGCCGTGAATTGATACTGACTAACCCAACTTATAGGTGATGGGTAAAATCAATCTTACTTTAACTTTCTGCCGCTTTTCATACCAGGATTCCATGCCGGACTGGCACTCTATTACCCGCACAGCTTCTTCATCACAACCACCGCCAATGCCTCTAACAGCTTGTACCTCGGTAAGCTTTCCATCTTCATTCACAATAAATTGAACAAATACCTGGCCTTCAATACCGGCTTTTTTGCCTCTTCAGGGTACTTGATTTGTGAGCCGACATATTCCATAAAGGCGGCCATACCTCCAACAGGTTCAGGTTGACCCTCGACAATTGTAAACACCTCATTAGTTGCCTCATCAGGGGCTGTTGCAGCAGGGGCTGGTGCAGCAGACTCTAGAGGTACCTCTATTACTTCTGCGAATTCTTTTTTCTCCGTTTCGCAGGAAATGATAGCGAAAATAAGGGCAAACATGGGGAGCAGCAAAGCGATGCTGATCCAGAGCGAACTTCTTCTTTGAGTTTTTAGCATTTGAATACGTTTTAAAATTTGAGAACTATGAAAATGATTGCTTAAGCCAATATCATATTCCTTAAAAACCTGGAGCGTGAGCAGTTTACTGTACTGCTCTATGCGTTTCCCAGTGCTGGTGGCGCCAGCGGTCCGCAAGATATTCGTGCACTTCGGTCAAGCGGGATTTCAGCATATAGACCGCCGGATTGAACCAAAAGAAAACACGCAACATCTCCGCCAACAGGATGTCGGCGCTGTGCCATTGCCGTATATGCGTAATCTCATGATCCAGAATCTGTCGTTTTTCAGCATCCGGTCAGTTCCGCACTTTTATCCCAAAACAAATACCCGAAGAATGAACAGGTGGGTATTTCACCATTGGTAGCGACCACGGTATAGCCTTTGTAATCCTGCTTTTCAGTGCCCCTGAATGGCAAATGTCTCAGCAAGCGTGATATTTGTCGGATTAGTATGATTGCACTTAGCAGACCACCGGCGATATAAACGATAATGATGATCTGCCACCAGCTGCTAGAGCCATGTCACGCTTTGTTGCTGCACTTCACCGATAGTAATTGCGGGCAGCATAATGTCCACAGCCAAAGCAGTTTCTGAAACCGCGAATAGAAACCAGCGGCAAACACCAGCGAGAGCACGATACCAGACAAGACGAAAAGCACGGTTAAATTGAAAGTGCTTGTCGCGCGCCAGGAGCAGTTCGATACATCATATATATGCTGATGAGGTACAGATTGGCTTCGATGAAATAATTGAGCAAACTATTCATTTGGAGTGTCTTTGATTTCGTTTTGCACGTTTTTCAAGAGTTCTTCCATTTCCTGGATATTCATGTCACTATCCTTTGCGAAGAATGACACGAGCCGCTCAAATGATCCGCCGAAGTAGTTGGTGATCATGGATTTGAGGTAAAAACTGCGGTAATTGTTTTTCTCGATGAGCGGGTAGTATTCATGCGTCTTGCCGTAGGCGGTATATGCCACAAATCCCTTTTTCTCCAGTATCCGCACGATGGTCGATACGGTATTATAGGCAGGTTTAGGGTTCGGCATCTGATCCAGAATATCGTTCACAAATCCTTTTTTCACATCCCGAAAGGATCTGCATTACCTGTTCTTCTGCTTTTGTGAGCTGCTTCATTGGTGCTATTTAAAATTTTACTGCTGTACCTGAGTTAAACTCAATATGTAAACTATGCTTAGCAAATACATACTTATCATACCCGTAGGGCCGGAACCCAAAGGCCATGTGTTTGCCAAGGAGATCATAGGCTGCTTTCATCATGGAATATTTCAGATCTTCATCAGTTGTGGCTGGTTCTTTTTCTACATTGGTATAGACAAGGCCACCGCCTTTGTTTACCACAAAACTCATAACAAGACTATCATGAAAATCCGGGTTGATGGCTGTCGGTGGATTCCATATTAAATTATCTTTAAGGAATGACTGAAGCGCCCTTGTGCCACCATTAAATTCCGCAGGCACATCGACATCATCATAAATTCATCGTCCCCATGATTCTTCTTCAATACTCCTAATATTTAACACGATCTGCAACCCTGATAATAGAAATTGAGAGAAAAGTTAGATCAGGCTTAATTTACCCTCTGAAAATATAATGTTTATTTCTTCACCTGTCAGCTTTTTAAGAAATACAGGATCACTATAAAAACCAGTAAATCAGGCGTGGATATTTGAATAATTTATGTCAAAATCCATTTCATTGCCAATGATTGAGTAGGAAAATGATATTTTTCCGGATGCTTGGTTGATTAGTAACATAAGCCTGGATAAAATCTTCCGGAAAATCGTCAAGTCTTTAAGCTGATCGCTAATCTCAGATCTATGTCCGTAAAAATAAACTGGCTTTGTTCAACCTGAACGGACGATAAGCCGCATCTTGATTTTCCTCACAAGAAAACAGCCAAAACATGGCAGAAACAAGTAGGATTGGCGCGATGTAATGCTTAACCGCTGTCACTTTTGCTGGATTTTTCATGATTTCGATACGTTTTTTTATACTTGAACCTAAATATGCATTGCCCAATTTCATAGATACCTCCTGCCATTGAAAAGCCTAGAAGACCAATATATCTTGTTCCTCAATGTGTTGTCGTGTGCGATCAGCCAGATATATGAACCTCCGACAACTTTCGTTGTATGATCCACACAAACGGACTAAAGAAGAACAAGATCTGATGGTTTGGCAGCACAAATCGAGACTATGGTATTGTTCAGGTGAAATCCTGATGCTGATATTGCTTTCTATGTAGTACACTAGTGAAAAAGTGTTGGAAGAAATTTATTCAGGAAGGAAAAGGACAAGATGGATAGCGGGACACTATAAACAGAATATCCTCGAGGGGTTGTTCAATTCATGTTACCACCAGGCCCAGAATTTTTTGAAACCATGATCATAGTAAATAGACCAATGGAATAATAAATATATGGATACGCCAAACAGAAAAAACTCCAACAGCGGTGGAGGATATTCATGGTAAAGGATATATGTGAAGAATGTTTTATCGGGGAGCAAGAGTATTTTATATGGTAGGAATATGGGGCAGGAATATGGAATTTTAATGAGGAAATAAAGGAAGCAATGAAACAGAAGTAACCTATGAACTGATGATGATCGAAGAGAATAGAATAAGCCGCATTCCGCTGAAAGGAATAACCTAAATTGATATAACTTTCCATGGATAATCTAACGAAGCTAAAACTAATTTTTTAGTTTTCAAACTAAATTCTTAGTTTTTATTTTCATAAAGACCGATTACGGAGAAATTACTATAGAAATATGGATTAGCTCAGGTACTTGCCGTTCGTTTTTCTTATGGGAATTTGATGATTTTCCAGGTGCAGTTCCGAAGGCAGGATCACCTCCGGAAAGTTTTGATAGCATACAGGCCTCAGAAATCGACGAATAGCCGACGCACCAACGGAAGTAAACCGGCTGTCGGTGGTGGCGGGGTATGGTCCGCCGTGTACCATGGAATGGCAGACCTCTACGCCTGTTGGGAAGCCGTTCACGAGCAAGCGGCCCACTTTTCTTTCCATAGCGGCAATCAACCAACCGGATTTTTTAAGATCGGTTTCTGTAGCCTGTAGGGTGGCGGTGAGGTTTCCGCTGAGGTTCTTAGTTGCTGCCATAAGTTCAGCTTCGTCGGCGCACTCCACGATGATGGAGGCGGGGCCAAACATCTCCTTCTGGAGGTTTGGGTTTTTAATGAATTCCCTGCCGGTGGTTTTCAACAGATGCGGAATGCCTGTGCAATCGCCGGTGCCATCCCCTTTGGCGAGTACTTCCACCCCACCCTCCGCGATGGTCGCTTTAACACTTTTATTAAAATTATCTCTGATACCGCGATGCAACATGGTTCCGCCAACTGATGCAGAAAGCGCCGCAGTCGCCGCTGCGATAAACTTATCCAGCGATTTGCCCTGTATCCCAAAAACAATTCCCGGATTGGTACAGAATTGCCCAACACCCAGGTTGATGGAATCCACATATTGTCTGGCAATGAGCTCTTCATTATTGGCCAGGCGATCCGGCAAAAGGAATACCGGATTGATGCTGCCCATTTCAGCAAAGCATGGGATTGGCTCTTCTCTCGAAGCCGCGAGGTCAAATAGTGCCTTACCGCCATGAAATGATCCCGTAAATGCGACCGCTCTCGTATATGGATTTTTGACCATAAGCTGACCGGTTTCAAACCCATTGCCATGCAGCAGACTGAACACTCCTGCCGGCATGCCGGTTTTTTCAGCGGCGCTTTTTATTGCCATACCCACCAGCTCCGATGTCCCCGGATGGGCGGGATGGGCTTTTACAATAACAGGACATCCGGCTGCCAGGGCTGACGCCGTATCGCCGCCCGCCACAGAGAAAGCCAGTGGGAAATTGCTGGCGCCAAAAATCGCCACAGGCCCAAGGGGTATGTTCATCATGCGAATGTCCGGCTTGGGTATCGGACTTCTTTCGGGTTGTGCTGTATCGATGGATATGTCAAGAAAGTCGCCGTCGCGAACTACCTGGGCAAACATCTTCAACTGGCCAACGGTACGGCCACGCTCGCCGGCAATACGCCCTTCCGGCAGACCGGTTTCGAGTACGGCACGTTGAACGAGCGCATCGCCAAGTGCCACTATCTCGTCAGCGATGGCATCGAGAAAAGCAGCGCGCTTTTCCCTGGATAGTTGGCGAAATTGATCGAAAGCCTTATCCGCTTCAGCAAAAGCCAAGTCGATCTCCGCTTTTGTGGGATTAAAAAAAGAGGTGGCCAGTACTTCGCCTGTTTGCGGGTTATATGCCGAAAACGATTCGCTGCCTTTGGCGGAGACTGCTCCGGCGATGATATTTTTTCCGTGAAATGTCATAGTGTTCCAGGTATGATTATAGGGTGTAAAGTACAAAAGAAACTTTGAATGTACCGCGTCAAAGAAAATGTTGATGGATTAGAGGATCATTTGTGCAACCTTATTTGCCGTGCAATCAAAAAATATTTACCGTTTTCGTCCGGTATTTATGAATGGGCCGGATTTATCCGCCCAAAAGTTGTTCGTTCATCAGCACATAGCGAAGCAATTGGCTTGTATTGCGCACATCGGCTTTTTGCAATATGTTTTTTCGGTGAGTCCGAATCGTTTCATAGCTGACGTTCAGGGATTCGGCTGCCTGTCTGCTTGTATAGCCTTTTATCAGATAAGTTATCAATTCCTTTTCGCGCGGAGTAAATATAGTATCGTGTTTTTTCAACTGGAGTTTCACCGGATCCAGGTGTAACTGTTCATTCGTAAAACGGTTTACAACCAGTGCAAAAGGAATATTGGTAGGGTTCAGGTAAGAAATGTCGGATATAATATTGCCAAAAATGAATGGCACGTTTTGCTCATCGAAAGCCAGGGGAATACTCTGGTTTTGAATGATAACTGTCTGCCCGTTTTTGTGCCTGGCCCTTACGAAATATGTAACATGCATAAACGGTCGCTGTTCTGCAGGCAATTGATGCAGGTATTCCATTCCGGCTTTCGTTATTTCCAGTACGAATGGGAAATCTTCCGGCACAATAAAACTCGGAACAAATTGTGCATGCAGCGCCAAAACTTCTTCCTTCTCATAACCGGTCACATCAAAACATTTACCGGTTACCATTTCAGTTTGCCAGGTGTGTGTATTGCCAATGAGCGAAAAACACTTCCCTGCAGCCCATAAGCTGGTTTCATTGAGTTTTTTAATAAGTCGCTCTTGGTAATCCTTCTCGTAGATGATGTAATCCTGCTTTCCGAAGGCTTTGGCCAGGTCAATGTGGTTATAGGTCTTTCTCATGGTGATGGTTATTTCAAAATACCTCATTTGAGGTATTTCATGTAGTTCTTCGAAGATAGTAATTTATCCGAAAAACCACACATGAGCCATGAAACACATTAATCTCACTTCCGCAGTGTTATTATGCTTTGCATTAATACTGCCCCTGGGTTTTTACACTTGTACAGAACCCTCCGATGAAGATCCGGATCCCAATAACAATCTGAATACCAATGCAGATCCTGACAAAATTACCGGGAGCCTAAAGTTCAAGAATGCTACGACCATAGCAGGAACTTTGCCAACCTTCACTCCACAAGCGGATCTCAAGATCTGGGAAGGCGACACCATTTATTGGGTAAAAGATATTATAAAACGCATCAGAATAAAAAAACCACCCTCAGTAAGCCTGGGATCGCTGATGTTTTATGTCGAAGGCAGCGCTTCGTATGTTGAGGTGCCTTTTCAGGTGGAAGAAGAAACTGATTCGGTTGCTGTTTTCTATTTTGATTTCAATACAGATGGATGGGATTTTCCTATCGTATTTGACGTGACCATTGTACCGAAGAGAGATGACGGTACGCCTATGGATCCAATTGGTGGGCCGATCCATGTTGATGAACAGGGGTCGGACTGCAGCTTCACCCCCAATCTGATCTGGGAGTGGATTTATACAACGGAAAACGGCATTTTCAAATCAGGCCCCATGTTTCCGCAGAGCGTAGATGGCACCATAGCCGGGTGTTGCGATAGTGAAGGAAATAGTTTTTATGATAATTGCTTCAATACGTCAAGCCATCGGGTTGTGAATTATGAAACCTCCGTGATGGTTCAACTTGACTACCTGAAATTATTTGCAGCGGGAGATGTCGGAGGTGAACTCATTGAATCCACACAAAATGTCAACCCACAACTTACTGATTTTTGTGGTGGCACGCCCGGCTATAATAATAGAAATGTATTAAATAGCTACGTTGGACGATACACGCTCAACACTTCAAATTGTAAGATCACCATAGAATCATTAGAGGGACAAACGGAACCGGTTTATGCATCGGATGGCACCAAAATTGGTGATTATATTTTACCGATCTATGCCGGCTTTGGTACCTGGGCCGAATACACAATTATCAACGGCCACTTCATGAAAGAAACCCGTCAGGTAGAGGGAGGATCATTTGTCCGAATGTATGAAGCGCGAAACGAAAATTTCACGTGGCGTGATTGAAAAAAAATATAATCTGCTGCTCCCCTGAGAATAAATAAGACCGATGTCCAAATTCATTAATTACCAACCACAATTTGCCTGAAATAAGAATGGCCTCCCTGGTAATGGAGGCCGTTCTTTTATACCTGGTGTTTTATCTGCCCAAGATTTTCCCTTTCGGGTAAATGAAATCAATCAATTCTTTCTAGAAAAGCTACTCCTCGTTAATATACCTAGAACAAAGCTGCACGAAATTATATATGTAATGCGGGAATACGGGAAGGAGAAGTATCTTTCCTTATTGATAGATCCTGCGCTTGCAGATTGGATCTATATACATGGTGATTGGTATGATTTCAGCATTCACACATCCTACTACGACAGTCGCAGGTATTAATGTTATTTTTTTCTTTTCGTTCAATAATCTATTGACTGACTGGACATTGTTCGTCTATAGCGGCGAAGATTTCTTAGGTGGTGAGGTGTTTTAGAGCCCATACTCATCCATATCTACCTTTTACCTCTTTTCCTTCTGCCTCTGCCTCTTCTATTTTTATAGTTCTTGTTTTGTTGTCGTAGCGCGCTACCCATCCTCTCCATCTCCCTCTCCCTCCTCCCTCATCCTATGCCTATTAAGTTTCAAATCCCCAGCCCCAATGCCCGACGTCTCCCCATCCTCTACCCCAATCCTCGTGGATCCAATTGACATATTGCAATCCTTAAATTGAGTGCGATCGTATAATTTCACTTCCCCGCCCCACCCCCCCACACCAATCCTTCCCATAATCCTCCCTTTCACAATTCCCCCCCCATAACCACCTTTCCTCTCGTTCTCCTCTCCCCTCTTCCATTCCCCTACCTACTACCCTTCGTTACTCCCTTCCCTCTTAGATAAAATATACTTACTTTTCTTCTTTATATTAGTTGAGTGTCTATCTCCTTTCCCCCCCCCCCCCTGCGCCTACACATAATATCGAACAGATCGACATCTTCGAAAAGCCCAATTCTTAAAGAATTCCTTATCGCCTCTGAGGGTTTTCTTGTTCCCCCGCGGCGCCCCAGCAAAAAATATACCCCCCACATCACGACATGCTCCTCCCCTGTGCTCCTACTTTTTAGCGAAAGCTCCTTGATGATTCCTTCGATTTTTTTATCGAGCTGTGGCCTGAACTTTATCAAAGTCAGCGGCTGATTTCAGAGCTTCCTTCACACTGAAATAAAACTTTATCTTCGGCTCTGTACCGGATGGCCGCGCGGAAACCTTGGTGCCGTCTTCCGTGTCAAACTGCAGGACGTTGGATTTCGGGAAGTCAAGCTTCGATTTCCTGCCTGTGCGCAAATCCGTTTTTTCAGATGATTTATAGTCGCTCACGGCAATAACCGGTGAGCCCTGAATAGATGTCGGCGGATTGGCACGGAGGTCTTTCATCATTTGCTGTATTTCCTCTGCTCCGGTTTTTCCCTTTCGGGTAATGGAAATGAGCGACTCCTTAGTAGAATCCAAACTCCTTATAAATCTCAAGCAGGAGATCAAACACACTGAATCCATTGTCTTTTGCCCAAGCGGCCATTTCCGCAACCATCGCGCAAGCGGCGATGGCATCTTTGTCACGTACAAAGTCACCAAAGAGATAACCGTAGCTCTCTTCACCACCTACGATATATTCTTTTTTACCTTCCAGTTCCCTGATCACTGAAGCGATGTATTTGAACCCGGTCAGTGTTTCATAACAATATTACCTTGTATTTCTGCGCAATTGCCGAGAGCAAATCGGTGGTGACGATCGTTTTTATAATCATCTGGTTGCCATTGAGCTTGCCATTTTCCGACCACTTGGTCAGCATGTAGTAAACAAGCAACGCCGCTGTCTGATTGCCATTGAGCAACTGGAACTCACCGCGATGGTTTTTGGCTCCAATTCCAACGCGATCCGCATCAGGATCGGTGGCCATGATAAGGTCAGCATCGGTTTTGACTGCAATATTCAATGCCATGCTCATTGCCTCCGCTTCTTCCGGATTTGGATACACCACTGTCGGGAAATTACCATCAGGAATTGCCTGCTCTTCCACGATCCGGACGTTTCTGAAGCCGAAACGCCGCAGAATCTCAGGCACCAGCGTAATACCTGTGCCATGTATGGAAGAAAATGATTTTAAAATCGCTCTGCCTCTTTATGGATTCGGGGGATAACGTAAGGGCCTGAACCTCCTTCAGGTATTTCTCATCGATATCTTTGCCTATTGGCACAATGAGTGCTGGGTTTTTCGTGAATTTCACATCGTCGATGGAGGATATTTTATTTACCTCAGCAATGATATTCTCGTCGTGTGGGGGCGTCACCTGCGAACCATCGGTCCAGTAGGCTTTATATCCATTGTATTCCTTCGGATTATGTGACGCCGTCAATACCACGCCGCTCTGGCACCCGAGTGTGCGAATGGCATAGGACAATTCAGGAGTTGGGCGCAGTTTCGTAGAAGGAATATACCTTTATGCCATTTGCAGAAAATACAGAGGCAGTGATATCGGCGAAATAGGTACTGTTGTTCCGGCAGTCATAGGCAATCGCCACGCTGATCTGCCGGTCGGGGAATGTTTTCAGAAGGTGATTGACTCAATCCCTGGGTGGCCTTGCCGATGGTGTATTTATTCATCCCGGTTGCTACCAACACCCATGATGCCTCGCAAACCACCGGTTTCGAATTCCAGATCCTGGTAGAACGAATCAATAAGTTCTGTAGGATCGGTGGCACTGAGCATTCGCTCTATTTCGGCTTTTGACTCCTTGTCAATATTGCTCTGAAGCCAGGTCTGGGCTTTCTTTTTAACTTCTGTATCCATGGTAAAATCGTTATTTTGTGAGATTTAATGGTTGTAAAAATAAACGATAATACCGTGTTTTTCCCATGCGCCACTAAAATATCTCTGGCAATATTTCGATTTATAAAGCCCAAAATGTAGGTTTTGTAAAGAAATCAGATCGATTATTTGCACGGGAACTTTACTTTTTGGAAGTTTTGTCTTTAGAAAAAATTCACCGAATGGACTTCAAGCAATTAAACAATGACCTCGTGGCGCTGGTAATCAAACGCAATCTTCTTGCCTCGATCCATTATAGTGATGATGCATATGATCAGGTGGAAGAAGACCTGCACGACACCGAAGATGAATTTCTTGAGAAATATGATAGCTACCTCGAAGAAGTTCTTCAAGCGGTTCATGACGAGTATTGTCCGAAATCGGATGTGCTATTGCCAATAGCCTACCTGGCGAAAAAGTACATTGAAAACGGATGCCGGAGGAAATGTAATTTACGGCGTTGGCCCTAATGAAGGCCTACTGGTGGAATAAAGCTGCACCCGAATAGAAGTGTAAGGCTGATCCTTATACCATCGCCAATCCGTATAATCATGACCGTTCACAATGCCAATGCCCGAGTTGTGTGGGAGGCGAAGTAGCTATGAAAAGATTGATACGAGATTGAGGGAGAACTCAGGGAGATTGAGAGGGATTAGTACGCGAGATTGAAAAAACAGATTGAATGAGATTGAAAAAAAATTCAGATTGATTCAGTTAACCCAGCAGCCCAGCATACTAGCACCCAGCTCCCAGAACCCAGGGCAACCATCAATCCTCAAAGGTCAGCTGCCAGTATCCCACGTCAATCCATTGGCTGAATTTATGTCCCACCTCCACCAAGTGGCCGGTATTTTCGAAACCCAATTTTTCATGTAGGGCCACACTGGCAGCATTGGGAAGCCATATACCCCCATGAGAGCATGGTACTTCTGCGCTTTTACAAGCCCGATTAGTTCTATATAGAGCATCGTAACCATCTCCACGACCTTCTTCGCCGGTATTTCCGATACGGTGCTTCCAATGAATAGCGGTACGCACAGCGGGATTTCCACTCACCGCCGGCATCGGCATAGCCGATTATTTCGCCCGCTTTTCCACATACTATCCCATGGCTGATCTTTGCAAACATTCCCTCCTTTCCCTCGGACCTGCCCCCCCCGCACCCCCCACCCTCCCTCCAGCCACCCTCCCCAAGCCCGGCCACCAATTTCTTCGTCTTCCAGGACTCCCCCCCAACAGCTCCCTCTCTTCCCCTCCAACCGCGCCTTTCTCCCCTCCCACCTCCCACCCCACCACACAAGCCTCCCATAAGGAGGAAAAAAATCCCCCAGCCCCTAAGCAGAGGAACAGGACCCAATCAACCCTTTATTTACCACCCCATCCTCCCCACTAGATTTTATTTTTAACCAACCACAAAAACAAACTCCTTTATCCAACTCCCGCCCACTTCCCTTTTCTCATCTTCTCTTTCATGCCCTTCAAACCCTCTCTTAACCATTATTGAAGGACAGGGGTAGGGAACTTCTTATTATTATATATGAATCACATCGAGGAGCACCAAAGGCGATTTTATACTTTCTACCAGCGGAGCCACCTTGGCAGTACTTCGCGGTCCATCGCAATTGATGCCAATAATTTCAAGGCCATCGGACTGTAGGCTTCATACAGCTTATTCAATTCAGGTATAGCTGGCATGGCTGCACCATGTTGCCCAAAATCCTACGAGCGTTATTTTTTCACCTTTCAGATCGTCAAAACTATCCTGGCTCTCGCATATCATTCTCTGAAACAGCGGTTTCTTCAAACGTAACAATCGTGTGAATAACGTAGTAATTGTAAATAGAACATATGGCCAGCGCATCGGCTTCGGTAGCCTGCCGCTTTCTTTTTTTTTTTTTTTTTTTTTTTTTTTTTTTCTTTCTTTTTTTTTTTTTTTTTTTTTTGCTTTCCTCCTCTCCCTTCCTGCCCCGCGTACCCTCCCTCCTGATGTTTTCCCCCCTCCTTTATTTTCTTTTCTTTTGATCAAACCCATAGGGAGGTTGAGTAAGAATAAGTGATTTCCATCGCACTGAATTAGAAATATTTTCATGGAAAAATAATGAATTTCAGTTAATAGGAGACGACAAAGGTATAAATACCCAGTGGAACAATTGCAATGATTTCGTCACCGGGATATCGCCGATCTCAATTGATATTTTAGTTGTCCAACTGTGGCTGCTTACCATGCAATTCACCTGTAAAATCAAGCAAATGGCCGTGGATCCAAGGCCAGAATCGGGGCTGGAATTCACCCAATTTTGTATTCATAAATCTTTATATTGCACCAAATTTTAATGGAATGGCCAAACGATTCTCTCTACTTTTTGTGTTGATTTTGTTTTTTTTCAATTCATTAGCTCAACGGGAAGACGAAAACATTCTGCCACAGATAAGTACAAAAAAAGACTCTGCATCCGTTGCCAAAGTCGAATCCAAAAACTTCCGGATTACTCCTTTCATTGCTCCTTCTGTTTCACCAGAAGTCGGACTCATGGTTACCCTTGGTGGCCTTATGTCCTTTAAACTTGACAAGGAAGATAAAAAAATCCAGTCTTCGAGTATTCCATTTTCCGTTGGCTACAGTACCACCGGTGCAATAATAGCTAATTTCCGTCCTTCACTTTTTTTTAAAAATGACAAGAATCGTCTCATGGGCGATCTTTGGATAAAGGATATGCCCGACAATTACTGGGGTATTGGCTACGACGCTGGAAAAAGTCCGTCGATGCCCGACTCTACAACGGAATACCAGCGCCTGTGGTACCAGATTTTTCTAAAATATTCACACCGTTTTGGTGAATATTTTTACGCCGGATTGCTTTTAGACTACAACGCTACCTCTGCCACCGACCCTGGCCAGCGCTTGCTTGACGACCCAAATTATCAAACATACGGCGCTGATATCGACAATATTTCAGCCGGTCTTTTGGTGCAGTACGATTCGCGCGACATAACCGTAAATGCCTACAAAGGACTATTTCTTGAGTTGAGTTCAAACTTTTACAGTTCAGCGGCGCGCGGCAAGCCAACCTATAATGTCATCATCATGGACTATCGGCAATACAAACAAATCAAGCGTCCCGGAAGTACACTGGCCTGGCAGGCAAAAACCCGCATCGCGACGGGAAAGGTTCCATGGCCCGAAATGTCACAAATCGGCACGCCCTTCGATCTGCGCGGTTACCGTTGGGGACGTTACCGCGATGTGCATTCGCTGTTTGGCATTGCCGAATACCGCTATATGTTTATGCGCAAAACTCCCCGAAAAGATGGCGATATGATGTCCCGGTTTGGCTTAGCGGGCTGGTTGGCTGCAGGTACCGTAATGGCTGACTTTGGCGACATGCGGAATTGGCTTCCCAACGCAGGGATTGGATTCCGCTTTGAAGTGCAAAAACGGATGAACGCCCGCATCGATTATGGCATCGGCAATGATAGCAATTCCGTTTACATCAGCTTCAACGAAGCATTCTGATTTCGGAAAGCAATATTGAATTTTTTCATATTCGCATAAAACAAGCTTCATCTACCCTACTCATCACAATTATTTTTATTATTTTTGAATATTTGAAAATATATTAGTCATTTTATTGATTATGACTAAATTGGCATTTCATTCGTGGCAGGTCATTTTAAAGCATTAAATGGATCGATATGAACAGCAGGGCTGAACTCAAGGAACTTACGCTTTTATTCGACATCAGTATCTGCCTGAACAAGAGCAAGAATATAAAAGACGTATTGCACCAGATCCTTGAAATGATGGCCAAATATACAGGTCTGGATCGCGGTACTATTACGCTGCTCAACAAAGGAACGTCGGAAATAAAAATCGAAGAAGCGTACGGACTATCAACCGAGGAAAAGGCACGAGGAAAATATAAGGTGGGCGAAGGTATCATCGGCAAGGTAGTCGAATCAGGGATGTCCCTCTATATACCGAGAATATCCGATGAGCCGCAATTTCTCGATAAAACCATGGCCCGCAATAAAATAGAAAAGGAAGACGTGTCTTTCCTTTGCGTCCCCATCAAACACGATAAAGAAGTAATCGGAACGCTGAGCGTTGACCGGGTTTACAACAATAATTTTTCATTCGAAGAAGACATACGGCTCATCTCTATCATAGGAAGCATGATCGCCCAGGCCCTGAAAGCCAGGCAAAATGAGCTTGAAGAATTGGAAAGGCTGCAGGAAGAAAACAAGCGCCTGCAATCTGAACTAAAGATTAAATATAATCCAGCCAACATGATCGGCAACGGGCAGGCCATGCAGATCGTTTTCAACCTGATCTCCCGTGTAGCACCCACCACCGCCAATGTGCTTATTACAGGAGAAAGCGGTGTCGGCAAGGAACTCCTGGCGAAAACCATCCATTTCAATAGCCAGCGGGCAAATTTGGATTTCGATCAGTTGAATTGCTCGGGCATTCCGGAAGCTACGCTTGAGGTCGATTTGTTTGGGCATAGCCTGAAGGAAAATAACGGTGAATCAAAACACATCATTGGAATTTTTGAACGGGCAGACGGGGGAACCGTATTTCTCACCGATCTCGCCGATATTTCTATTAATGTCCAGGCAAAACTACTGCGGCTCGTCAAGGATAAAAAAATGGAGCGCGTGGGCTCAGCTGAGTCAATAGATGTGGATGTGCGACTTATATGCGCCACCAGCAAAAACCTGGAACGCCTTCTTGAAGAAGGCAAAATACTTGAAGAACTCTACTACCTTTTCAATGTTTTTCCAATCTATATTCCGCCGCTACGCGAGCGAAAAAGTGACATTCCTCAGCTCATTGACTATTTCATCCAGAAGAATAATGAAACTCATGGGCTAAACGTGAAGCGGATAAGCACATCGGCTATCGACATGATTATGGCTTATCACTGGCCGGGCAATGTACGCGAATTGGAACATTGCCTGGAACGCGCCTGTATCCTTGGCAACACAGGCGTAATCTACGGATTCCATTTACCCCCAACACTTCAGACTCCTGAGACTCATCGGGATCGCCGGAACGAGGGCCACTTCAGTCGGTATTGGCGAAAGTGGAAAAGGAACTCATTCAGGACAACCTGAAATTAACCAAAGGCGATGTCGGACTTGCTGCTGATAACCTCGGAATCACCACGCGCCAGATGGAGCAGAAAATTGCCAAATACGATATCAACGTGAGAAAATACAGATTAAAAAACCTATAAATCAACTTACTTTTTGATACATGATGAATGACAGACAAATCGATATAGTCGATGCAGACCTAACTGATCCACGACAGGCAGAGGAGTTTTTACGGCTTATCGCGGCATACATGGCCGATCCGATGGGTGGAGTTCCGGCATGGAGCGACGGGCAGCGATCACGCGTCATCAATGAACTGCAAAAGCAACCCGGATTACTGGTTCTATTTGCAAAAGACGGCTCGGAATACGTTGGCGTAGTCACCTGTTTCATGGCTTTTTCGACTTTCCTTGCTATGCCCATGCTGAATATCCATGACATCTATGTGGAGCCAACTCACAGGGGATTGGGAATTGGTAAAAAACTCATCGAGGAGGTAGATGCGAGAGCCAAAGAAAAGGATTGCGGAAAGATCACGCTTGAAGTGCGCAAGGACAACCTCAGCGCCCGCGGATTATACAAAAGCCAGGGCTATTCAGAAGCCCCGCATTCCATGTTCTTCTGGACAAAATATCTTTAACTCATCATATCTATATTTTTCTCAAAATATAGTTGTCGGGTATCCAGGTCCAGCGCAGCTAAATGACTCATGAAGTGGATATGAGTGTAAACACATCCCGCATCGATGGAAATATGGCTCGCTTTTGCATTTACCGATTCTACTAATGGTTTCCATTGTGGTAGGAACGTGGCCGTGGATAATTGATCTTCCTGCGGTCTGACTCCAATCTACCTCGAATTGTCGGATGTTCAGGATGGAAGGTTCATCGTTGAAAGGATCCGGTAATTCGAAATCAAATCCCGCATGGACAAGGAAGTATTTATCGAGTTGGAAATACAAAGGAAGGCTTTCCATGAAATTCAGATATTCCACTGGGATTTCGGCAACTTTTGACACTCCAAAACTCTGAAGGGTTGCTGTGCCCCCACGCGCCAGAAAGTATGACTCCTTGTCAGAATCCCTGAGCGCATCGAGCAGGTAGGCTTCATGGTTTCCTTTCAGGCAA
The DNA here is from genome assembly GCA_034523095.1 of Cyclobacteriaceae bacterium. Lineage (GTDB taxonomy): Bacteria > Bacteroidota > Bacteroidia > Cytophagales > Cyclobacteriaceae > JAAUQL01. Next base: position 24,845 of record JAXHKU010000019.1, read on the forward strand.
AATACATGATGCCCGGAGTTAAGCAATTCGAATATGAAATCCAGCACTCCCTTGCTGTCAGGCCCTTTATTTACATAATCACCAAGGAGAAAAAGCGTGTCTTCATGGGTAAATCGCAATATTTCTATAACGAGTTTCCGGAATGTCGCGGAGCACCCGTGAATGTCGCTGATGGCAAACTGCCTACCCAATTTTATTGAAAGAAGTTTTAATTCCTTTGATGAGTGATGAACTGAATCCCTGATGCTCCATTTCATTGAGGCCGGAAATGGTAATGCCTGCCGGAGTCGTCACTTTGTCAATTTCCCACTCCGGATGCTGTCCGCCCTTGATCAGCAATCCCGCCGCTCCCCGAACCGTCTGCGAGGCAATGGTCTGGGCTGTTGCTGCATCAAACCCGATTTCGATACCGCCCTGGGAAGCAGCCCGGATAAACCGAAGGGCATAGGCAATGCCACAGGCCGCCAGCACGGTCGCAGCATCCATAAGCTCCTCGGTAATACGAAGCGCTTTGCCGAGATTATCGAATAGCTCGATGACTTCATTGATCTGGGCTTCTGATCCATTAGTAGTTGCTATGCAGGTCATCGACTCGCGGATGGATATGGCAGTATTTGGCATAGCCCTGAAAAGCGGTACATCTGCTCCTATGATCGACTGCATATGCGCCAGCTTAATCCCGGTAGCCACCGATATAACCATTTTGTTTCTGTTCAAAAGCTCTTTTGCTTCCTGCAATACCGAATCGACCACCTTTGGCTTAACGGCGACAATAATGATATCAGATATCTTGATAGCCAATTCGTTGTCTGTATGGACATTGATGCCTTTTTTGGTCAATTCCAGCAATAATTCCGTCTTTCTCCGCGTGACAGTGATATTTTCGGGAAGGTATAGTTTTGATTTGTAAAGACCCATGGCGATGGATGCACCGAGATTTCCGCCACCGATGATAGCAATTTTCTTTTCAGTCATGTTATTTATTGTTCTTCAAGAACCCATGCGAAAATAGTGAACTGGTCTTGAATTGAAGTGCAGATTTCAAATAAATTCTCAACTCCCGCGCATGAGCAATTGACAATTACATCGCTTTTTCAAAATTGAAATCCCTTGCTCTCCGCAATTCATTGCAGCAAAAACACCTTTGTGAAACACCTCCATCGGGCATAATAAATACGCTGAAAATCAAGGAATAATGAAGCGAAATGACTATATTTTATAGTCTTATCTCATGGATAAATGAAAACACTAAACACACTCCGGAAGGCATTATTTACCGTTTGCCTTATTTGTGCTATGACGGTACTATGCCTCATTGTCAGCTGTAACGACGACGACGAAAATACCCCGTCGGACCTCCTTGTTGGTGAATGGACTATCACCTCCACTACGATGGATTTGTTTGTTAACGAAAAATCACTGGTTCAATATCTGATGGATGAAGCCGACATGACGCTTGCTGAAGCACAGGTTCTGGCTGATTTAATTCAGAATGAACTGATGGGCATGTTCAACGGTACAATCGATTTTAAATCTGGCGGAACCTATACTGCTGTTTTTGATGGGGATCCGGACAACGGTACCTGGAAGATCAGCAGTGATGGTGAAACTATTACTCTGGATCAGGGAACCATCGATGAAATGTTGGCTGCGATTAAAACCCTGACAGAATCAACGCTTATCATCGAAATGACACAAGACGAGGATTTCGACCTGAACGGCGATGAACTTTTAGAAACCATTGTGATGAAAATCGTAATGAGCTTTAGCAAACAATCTACAAATTAGTTCAAAGCGAGCTGATTTAGCCACTATTGTCATGCAATTATACTCCGGCGACCAACCTGCCGGAGTATTTTTTTGTCTATCTTGGAAAACCATTTTTAAACATTTTTCTACCATGACAACACGCCATCTTATTCTGATTACCTTTCTGGCCTTTACAGGAATTTTGCATGCACAGGCACCCCTTGACCTCCCTCAGAGATTACGGAAGTGATCGTTTACCAGTCAGGAGCGCAGGTATCGCGCAAAGCAACCATAGCCCCGGAAAAAGGAAAATTCACCCTGCGCCTCACCAAACTGTCGCCCTACATCAATGAAAATACCATACGGGTTGAAGGCGACGGATCATTCACCATTCTGAATGTGCAATACCAAACTGATTATGTGAATTCGCTGGAACGCAGCGCCACCATGCAAAAGCTGGCCGACAGTATCGTTTTCTTTACCCGAAAAATAGAAGACACAGACGTTCGCATTAAAACGCTTACCGAGCAATTAGAATTTCTAAAAGTCAACCAGTCGGTTTCCGGTAAAAATGAGGCGCTGGACCTCGCGGCATTTAAGGCGATGAGCGACTACTACGGCGAAAGTCTCCGTAAAACCAATACTGAAATCCTGGCTCAAAAGCGAAACCGTAAAGATTTTGAGGATCTGCTGAATAAATACAACAACGAACTCAACAATCTGCGCAACAACCAGGAACTCCCCTCCGGAATCATCGAGATTACCATAGATAAACAAAGCAGCCTGAAGGCACCACTGACGGTGACCTACCTGGTGGAAAATGCAAGCTGGTATGTATCCTATGACATTCGCTATACGGGCACTAACACACCATTGAGCATCGCCTATAAAGGCAATGTTCGCCAGCAAACCGGCGTCGATTGGAAGAATGTCCCGGTTGTTCTCTCCACTGCCCAGTCGCATATCTCCGGACAGATACCGGAATTGTCGCCATGGAGTTTGAGCTATTATTTTCCTGAGCTTAGCTACGCAAGGCAGGGGAAGGCGGCTAGCCTGGGATGGCTCCTTCAGGCCCTAGAGATCAAGTGATATGAGTTGGAGGAGTGAACCGTCCATAGCAATTCGAGGAATCAAATTCACATGAATGCAAATAGCCAGCCGCTTTACGTTGTTGACGGTGTTCCACAAGGTCCCGGCTATCAACCAAATCCAAACGATATAGAAAGTATCAATGTGCTTAAGGACGCCTCCAGCACTGCCATCTATGGCAGCAGAGCGGCGAATGGTGTAGTAATGGTTACAACAAAAAAAGACAAATCTGCCCCAAGTGCTTCTCCGCTTTCGGTAACCTACAAAAACGAAACCGCCACCGAGTTCACGATCGACAATCCACAAACGATACTTTCGGACAATCAGCTCAATACTGTGATCTTCAAACACGAAGAACTCAACGCCATCTACGAATACCAGTGCGTCCCCAAACTGTCAGACAAAGTGTACCTCATTGGCAACATCGCTGACTGGTCGGGCTCCAGCCTTATCGATGGCGAAGCAAACATCTACCTGGAAAACTCCTATGTGGGCAAAACTTTCATCAACGCCTCCCAGTTCACCGACACGCTCACATTATCCTTTGGCATTGACAACCACATCATTGTGAAGCGTGATAAGGTAAAAGGATTCTCTGAGGCGCAATTCATCGGTGCGAATAAAAAGGAAACCATCTCCTGGAAGACGAGCATCCGCAATAACAAATCGTATCCTATAACACTGAAATTGTTCGACCAGATCCCGTTGTCAACCAATAAGGAAATAGAGGTGGAAACCCAGGAACTCAGCGGAGGCCAGCGCGATGGGGTGACTGGTATTGTGACCTGGAATTTATCCTTAAAACCCAGTGAGACGAAAGAACTGATCATGACCTACTCGGTGAAATACCCGAAGAACAAGAAGATAATACTGGAATAGGGTGATGGGCTATGAGTGATGAGTGATGGGTTATTAGTGATTTGTGATTTGTGATTTGTGATTTGTGATTAGTGATTGAGTTAGTGATGGGTTCAATCTCCATCAATCTCCTCAATCTCGTATCAATCTTTTCCCTTCAATCTCGTATCAATCTTTTCCCTCAATCTCTTTCTGTATCCCCAAATTGCCGTTGCCGGAATGATGATGGTTGTTGGAATGGTGGATTCAAAGGGTTTGGGCGTACCCTTCAGATTGTGCATCGTGAAGGTTAATATCAATGTGAAGACTGAAGGAATCGCAACCGATAACACAATGGCCAGTGTCTGCTTTTTAACGGTGGTTGCAATGTATTCGCAGGCCTTCATGAGTGTCCCCCCAAATATGAATGTATAAGCTCCCTGTTTCAAGGAGGCAGTAAAAGAACCAGCCAGGTTGTGGGTTGAAAAGTAATTGATGCCAAACACTACACCACCCATGACGATAGCGCCTGCCAAGCCAATTTTGTAGTCAATGAATTTATGGGCATTACCGACCCCCTTCTTAAGATTTGTCATGTGCAGAATTCATAAATGCAATGATAACAGGATTTCAACATCTTCCTGCACAGATTTGCCCAACCTATTCTTTCCTGGTGACTTAGCTATTTTGTAGTTATCGTTCCAGAGCACCTGCAGTTCTCAATTCATTCTTATGCATAACCGGCCAGGATATTCCCTGTATTATGGTCCGTTCAATATGTATAAAATAACACAGGTCTCATTTGCTTTCTTATGGAATAATTATTATATTTTACTCTCCTAAAACAACTGATTATGAATAACTTCAAAGTTAAAGAATCAGTTTTTTTTGTCGCATTTACGGTAGTTTTCACTTTCTGTTTTACCGATGCAAATGCGCAATATTTCGTTAAGACAAAAATTGATTCCAACACCTTTACTCTTGACTCGGTAGTACTCACGGTTGGCAATGCGTCCGGGATTTTTGAATGGCAGAAGAGTACCGACACTCTGACCTGGAAGCCCCTCCAACACATGGAGGATTCTCTTTGGATTCGCATAGACAGCTCGGCATTTTATCGGCTGAAGCTTTCAGTTGAAAACTGTGATCCTGTCTATTCCGATATCGCACTGGTGAGTTTCAGGTCTGTTATCGTAAATGGAAACACCTTTCTGCTTGAACCTGAAGGTGGAGTATACTCGTTGTCTTCCGGCATCCGCGTAGTTGTCCCGCCGGGCGCTGTTAGGGAGAGCATTACGGTAAGTGTATCGTTGCTCGACAGCCTGGCGAGCAAGTCGCAAATACCGCTAGAGGCCGATACGGCAAAGTCATTTGGAGCCGGTATTCTTATAATTACTGCAAACGATGAGTTGCTGAAACCGATCAGAATACGGGTCCCTGTGCCAAAATATGAGTCTGACGACATCCCCGTCCTATTCCAGTTTGACAATACCTCCGACAGTTGGGAAAAGAAACCGGCAGATTTCATTTGTTCTCAACAACAAAAATTCATTGAATTTCCAACCTCCTATCTTAATTCGTCTCGCATTCATCTTATACCCGATGTTCTTTCATTTTCACAAACCGGTGGACGTGTTGCTGAGGATAAATGCCGCGAGGGATTGATACGAATAGAAACCAGTGCTCATGATTATATTGGTAGCCTTGCAGGAAAAGAATGCTTTGTAACAAAGGATGAGTTACAGGTGACGTTCCTGGAGTGCAATAATCAAAAAGCATCTGCGATTATTCAGGAAATCGGGAAGAATTGCCGTCCGAATGTTAGTCATACACTTGCGAAGGACTGCCTTGAAGCCGGTGAACGCACTACTCTTGAAATAACAGTTACTATTGGTGGCATGCCGCTTAAAGGTCAGAATGTGAAGATAACAGTGCCGAACGGCCTCACTACTGATTATTTAAATAAATTGACCTCCAGCGAGGGTAAAGCTAGCTTTTCCATTGGCTGTACGGTGCCAAAGTTTTCAGGATCATTGAGCTATAGTGTAGATTACAAATACTTTCTGAGTGTAGTAACGGCCTCGGATGGCACTCAATCCGAAGCGAGCAACCAACATCCTGTCAGTGATAGCTACACGAAAAGTGCATCGTTCCGCCAATGTCCATACCCTTACACACTTCAGATCATTACGGATTGCCCAGGAGGACTATATCCGGGTCAAACCTGCAAGGCATCAGCATGGTGCCAAGACCAATATGGAGATCCTATCGACTGCGGCAGTGATATTCAAATTACAGAAGTTCCGTCTTATACAGGCAGCGGTGCAATTTCTATCGTTGAGCAGTCCGGTATGATAATAGCCAACAAAGGAGGGGTTGGAAAGATAAAGGCAGTTACATCAACGCTTGAATCACAGGAACTGAGCCTCCCGGTAGCATTTCAGGGTTCTGTCGATATCAATGATACTAAAGATTATACCAAGGATTGGTATGACATAATGTGTGGATGCCCGGAAGATAAAGTTAATGATCCGGATTTCAGGTATTACAAGGTTACTTATATCGGCAGTATGCAAATCAGTCTATGGCCTTCTATCTACGAATCTGCTCCGCCCACAATTCAAATGACAGGTAGCTCCGTCACTTCATACTCGATAGTTAGCCTAATATGTAATGATGCTTCATTTACGGAAAATTTCTCCAGTATGGTTGCCGATGCTATAGATCCGGCACTGGGACGCCAGCCAACATCAGAGGAAGTCCTTTCAGGCAATGCATTTCAGATTCTGATTGCCTACCAGAACTTCAGGAGCGAACTCGTAACTATCAAATTCAATGCAGGATATATCTGGAATACCAGCAGTATTGACCTATATCAGTCCGGTGACTTCATCCCTGAATCCTGCATTGGGAGAATAAATAGTCTATTCCTGAAATTGTATTGAAAAAGAAATTAGGTCGCCTCACTTTACGAAAATGAAAAAGGTATTTGGAATTCATATAATTGAAACAATACTCACCTTCATTCTAATCCTGACGGTGGGAATGTTTTCATACGGACAAAAATCTGGAGAAAACCATAAGGCAAGCCGCACCAGTTCAAGTAGACTCACTATCCTATACGATTTTTATTATCAGACCGATGGCGATGCTACTACGAAAATCCTGACAATTCCGCCGTGGCTGATTACCCTTCATGAAAACGGAGGTTCGCTTGGCCATGGATCTATTTTAAAAATGCGATATGACGGCACGGATATAAGCAGGTGGCTGGCGTGGGATGCATCGCGAACAGACATCGAGGTGGCAGATACTACCTTGTTTGGTGCGCAGCGGCTTGGCGGTGTCAACGACAACGGTTTACTTTTTAAAACCAACATCACAGGCTCGTCCTGGACAACGCTTCATGGCTTTGAATACATGTTTGGCTGGCCCAGGTACAATTTTGTGGTTGCTAATAATACGATATACGGGGTAGGTTATGAAGCATTCGGTGGGAACGGCTATCTCTTCAGCATCGGCACCGACGGCAGTAATTTTGAGAAAACTTCAGATTTATATGGGTATCCTCATCTGGAAATTGTACATGATGGATTCATCTACGGAACGGGCTTCAATCAGACAGGGAGGTTTGAACGCGTAAAGGTAGATGGAACAGAACCAGTCACTTTTGAATCACCCGCCTGGCCTTTAACGAATACCACCATGGTCATTGACAATGTACTTTATGGCCTTACGTACAGCGATGGAGAATACGGTATGGGCACGCTCTGGAAGATGAACCCGGATGGTTCTAACTTTGCAGCACTATATAGTTTCACGACGCTGGACGGAATACCCTTTAAAATTGTACCATCGGGAGATTTCATCTACGGCACCTCCATGAGTGGTGGGAACAACGGACTTGGGAGAATTTTCAGTTTTAATAAAAATGGCAGCAATTACCGCAAATTATATGATTTTGAAAGCGCTGATAATGTTGCGAATCCACATGATTTCATCGTAGTAGGCGATACCATTTTTGGTCTGGCTGTCGGAGGCGGTGCTCACGGTATAGGTGCCATTTATAAATACATCATCGGCGAACTTCCACCTCTGCCCAAAGAACCCATCAAAATAATCGTCCTGCAAATCAAACCTCCGGAAATACTGGATATATACACGACGCCTTACTTGGCCGTGGCGGAAGGCACTTACGTCAATCTGGATACTACCGTTTCTTTGACAGGAAATATTGGATATGATTACTCCTGGAATTCAATGAAAAATGGCACCTTGACTGAAACAGGCAATATTGTTCAAATAAACCATGACAGCACATTTTATATAATAGCAAGCACCGAAGAAGGCTGCGTATTTTCAGACAGTACCTTACTGCGAATAAAAAGAATAACCGGAACTCCAGGCACAGAAGAATCGAGATTTATATCACTTTTTCCCAACCCCAATCAGGGCCGGTTTTACCTGAGAACTTCCTTTGGACTGAGGGAATATACCTTTGAGGTTCTGGACGCTGCGGGAAAAATTATTCACTCGGGTCGTATAGCAGATGAATTGGGTAATGACCACCTGATTACATTACAAAATGCCCGGGTAGGAACATACACCCTGGTCTTGAAGCAAGGTTCCTTTGTTCTTGCAACATATAAATTTTTGGTATTGCGATAAAGGCACTTTTCATCAGCGGATTTTGACTCAGGAAAGCATCGACGTCGTGACTTAAATGATTTGTCATAAGGAATATCTCTTCCTTGACCGATGAGGTCGAAACTATTTCACATCATTCGGCCGTTGACCCATTTCGATCTTGTCAACAAATCCTGATTGAGTATCCTCCCCCCGGCCAGGGTTGCGTAAAGCTCCAGATTATCCCAGTCATGGAATTTCTGCGGTCTTTCGAAGAAATTCTCCACGGCAACCGCGAAGAACTCCTGGCTGTCTGTTGCAGCATAGGGACGAAAAAAATCTGAGAGGCCATCATTCATTTTTTCAATTTCACGATAACAGAGATCCGTCCATTTCTTCAATATATCGTCGTTAAGAAATCCATATTCTTCATTCGTAATGGCGTTTTCCAGTCTCAGCGCATGAGCCATCTCGTGCAGTCCGAGATTTACACCGTCGTCACTATCGATAAACCCATCCACAAAGTTCTTCCACGAAAGTACAATCGCCCCGCCAGGGTTCACTTCGCCCTTGTGATAGCGCTGGGAAATTTCTGAATAATAGGTATCCTTATAAATCAATATCCTGTTGAAATGCTTCAAATAAATGGATGGATGGCCAAAGGTGAGCTGAATGGCCGCTCCGGCAATGAGGGCTTTCATTTCATCAGTAACGCGATCAAACTCCCTGGCGATAAACTGCTTCTGATTAATGAATTTCTGAACGCGCTTTTCGAAGATCCCTTTGTCAGCGGTATTCAGTTGCTGATAAAAGCGCAAATACTTCTCCATCGGCTTTTTGTACAACGGGTCGAGCCGGGCGACGAGTAGATATTTGTTGGCATAATCCCCGAAATACCACCTGATGATTATCCTTACGATATCGATGATATTGTAAAGGATAAAAAGTACCAGGGCAAAAAAGAGGATAATTCCCAGCGTCATTGTTATACTAAAAAATCAGGGATCCGACAGTAAACCTGTCAGGTCTATAGCTCCCTGAAAATATTCTTTATTGAAACTTCCTTCTCGATGATGGCTTTCAGGTCCTGGATTTTTACCCTTTCCTGTGCCATGGTATCGCGGTGACGGATGGTGACGGTGTCATCTTCCTTCGTCTGGTGATCTACCGCGATGCAGAATGGCGTGCCGATGAGGTCCTGACGTGTGTATCGCTTTCCGATCGACTGTGTGTCTTCGTAGATCATGTTGAAGTCGTATTTCAGGTCTTCGAAAATCTTCCTTCCGATCTCCGGCAGGCCGTCTTTTTTCACCAATGGGAAAATAGCGGCTTTTACCGGTGCCAGTGCCGGGTGAAACTTCAGGTATGTGCGTTCCTTTCTCTCTTCGCCTTCACCCACAACTTCCTGTTTGTAACCGTTGCACAACAGCATAAAGAACAACCTGTCTGCTCCTGCTGAAGTTTCGATGACATAGGGCACATAGTTTTTATTGAGTTCCGGATCGAAGTACTGCATCTTCTTTTTCGAAAGTTCCTGGTGGTTGCCGAGGTCAAAGTCGGTGCGCGAGTGGATACCCTCTCGATTTCTTTGAAACCAAACGGGAACTTAAACTCAATATCCACAGCGGCATTGGCATAGTGAGCGAGCTTATCATGATCGTGGAATCGCAGGTTTTCTGCCGGAATGCCAAGCGCTCTGTGCCATTTCAGGCGCACTTGCTTCCAGTGTTCGTACCACATCATTTCATCTCCGGGACGAATAAAGAACTGCATTTCCATCTGTTCAAATTCGCGCATGCGGAAGATGAATTGCCGGGCAACAATTTCGTTTCTGAATGCTTTGCCGATCTGAGCAATGCCGAAGGGCACCTTCATCCTCGCTGTTTTTTGCACGTTGAGGAAATTCACGAAAATACCCTGAGCCGTTTCCGGTCGCAGGTAAATATTGCTGGCATCGTCGGCTACGGAGCCGATTTGCGTGGAAAACATGAGGTTGAATTGTCTGACCTCCGTCCAGTTGGAAGTGCCGGAAATCGGACACACTATGCCATTGTCGATAATAAGTTGTCGAACGCCTTCCAGGTCTTCAGCATCGAGCAGCCTGCCCATCGTTTTCGTAAGTGCATCAGCCTGGTCCTGTTTACCTTCTATTGCCAATCCCGCAGCTTTCTCTTCAATGAGTACATCAGCGCGATACCGCTTTTTTGAATCCTTGTTATCGATCATCGGGTCATTGAAGCTATCCACGTGACCGGAAGCCTTCCATGTAAGCGGATGCATGAAGATGGAGGCATCAATACCGACTACGTTTTCATTCAACTTGGTCATTGCCTGCCACCACAGACTTTTAAGGTTGTTTTTCAATTCGACACCATACGGACCGAAGTCATAAACTGCCTGGAGACCATCATATATTTCGCTTGACGGAAATACAAAACCGTATTCCTTTGCGTGGGAAATAATATCTTTTATGTTGAAGTCAAATTCGTTTTTCACGTGGAATGTGCTTAAGGGATTAAAAATTAAATGTTTCGGTTTTCAGGCTACAAAGATATACAAAGGAACCTATGCCACAAATGCCGATTGGTCGCCGTGCCTGCGCAAGCAATATCACCTGTATTTAGTATCGTTCAGTCAGAGTGCCGAACGCGCCGTCACAAAATTTTTCAAACCTGTAGATAAACCACCAGGAATTGTATTTAATTTTAGGCTGGACGCATCATTCATTTGGCCCGGTATTACAATAAGTAAATCTGTCGTCTGAATCCCTTTACAGTTCGATCATTCGTGTAGTATTTATTTTTCACTATACAGAAGTTAAACTATTTAAACCTCTACTATGAATCCGTTTCAAGTCGAAAATATCGTGCACTCAAAAAACATTTTCGCATCAAAAACACGGGCGAAAATGAGCACTCGAAGAGGCTCCTTTCTTTTCCCCCCCCCTCCTCTCCTTTCCTTTCCTCTTCCTTTTTCCTCTCCCCTCTTCCTCCCCCCCCCCCCCCCCCCCCCCCCCCCCCCCCCCCGCCCCCCCCCCCCCCCCCCCCCCCCCCCGGCTACTGGCCTGCTACAAAAGTACCTGATTGAGTTCACTGATTGTTACTTTCTTTTCCCCTTGATGCAAAGAAAGTAACCCAAAAAGCATGCCCCAAGGTAGCTTCCCCCCCCCCCCCCCAGGAATAGGAATCAAGACAAAACAATGCTACCCCGAACACCCACCGAACCCCTCTCCCCTTTCCGTATCCCCCTATATTTTTTCCATCTTTTCTCCCGCTGTTTTGTCGGGCCAGCGGTCTTCATTCCCCCCCCACAGCCTTAAATAAATAGTGGAATCGGTTGGCAGTTTTTAAGCAGGCCATATTTTTATTTAATCAGCCCACCTGCTGATTATCACATTATATAAATACTCTATCCCCCACCCCCCCATCTCTCTCCCCCCACACCAACCCTCATCTCTCTCTTCCACTTGTTTAGACCACCGATCAGAAAAAAAACCTTCCTCCTCCAGGGATCTTTTTCAATCCTATGGCATTCAAATGCATGGACTTTTGCATGCTATGCCAAGAAATCGCAACAACTATTCCTCCCTATATTCCCTGCACAAAAAAAATAAAAAAAAAAATTAAAAAGGGGCCGAGAGCCCCTTTTCAATACTTATACAGCAACCGGCTATTTCTGCCTTGTAGCTGTCATTGGGAAATCATTGTATTCCACGGAGCATTTTCCGGTGAGGGTATCGCCGGCAAAAAGCCCGGTGACATCAATGGTGTACCCCATATAATTGAAGGTGCACTTTAGATTGTTGTCTGTCACGGTTACGTTTTCAAGCGGAGCACTGCCCTGCGAGGTGTTCAGTACACCAGAATACACGTCACCTTCTTTGGAAATGACCATCACACCGGTTGCGTCGCCCTCAGGTGTATTGCTTATCACATAATTCCATGAACCAATTGCGATATCAACCGCTTTTGTGGCAGTTTTTGTCGAAGCACAGCTATAAGCTACAAATGCCAGGACTACAAGGATCAATACATTTTTCATCGTCTTAGTTTTAGTTAAAAAATTTATGCAATCAATTTAAATATTTTGTCCTTCAGCAAGCAAGAGTTCTTCCAGCTTTTTTCTCAACGCATCACCACGGAGGTTTTTAGCAATGATTATGCCTTCACGATTGAGCAATACCGTAGCAGGAATTGAATTCACTGCATAGAGTTTTCCGGCTTCACATCCCCAACCCTGCAGGTCGCTTACGTGGGCCCAGGTGAGTTTATCATCATCGATGGCCTTCAGCCATTTTTCACGGTCATCATCAAAGGATACGCCGATAATTTCAAAACCTTTTTCATTGAAATCGTTATAGAGCTGCACCACATTCGGATTTTCCCTGCGGCATGGGCCACACCAGGACGCCCAGAAATCGATAAGCAGGTATTTGCCTTTAAAAGAAGAAATAGCCACGGGAGTCCCTGCCGGATCGTTTAAGGCAAAATCAAGGGCCGGCTGACCTAAGGCCACTTTTTGCATCACTGCTACGCGGTCGGCAAGGAACTTATAGTCAGGTGAGCGGTGAACTGTCGTGTCCAATTTGGAAAGCATGCTGTCCAGTTGCCCCACTTCCATTTCAAAAACAAGGTAATTCCTGATGATATAGGGCGTGAGAAAAGATGCATTTTTATCACTGATGAAACTGGTGATGGCGGCATTCTGATCGGGGTAAAGCTGATCGGCATCGATTTGAATCTGCCGGATGGCAGCCGTGTCACCGGAAGCCATAGCCACCTGATAACGCTGGTTCAGGTCGTTGGAACGCTGCTCAATCGGCTCCAGGGCTGTCTTGAATGCCATGAAGTCGTCCTGGGTTTTTGAGCCTGTAACAACCGCTTTGTCCAGACTGTCAGCATGAACAGATATCTGTATTTTGGCATTTTCTACAAAAAGATTGATCGCTTTATTGGTGGTACCGATGTTGAGGTACATCATTTCAGGGCTATCTACTACGCCTGTGAATTGCGCCTTGGAGTCCTTCAGCGCCACGGTGTCCAGAATTTTCATTTCTCCTTCATTGCGAACATAGAGAAATATGGAGGTAGAATCATCAATACCCCGAATGGTAGCATCAATGGTGTATGCCGGGTTTTTATCGCTTTTAAAAACGTCGCAGGCACCAAGAAATATCGCGGAACCGAGGACAATAAAAAGTACTTTTTTCATTAGAATATAATTTATGGCTATAAATAAGGCTGCAAAGCTACATGAAAGAAAAGGATTTGTATGCCGCACGATGTGATTTTCGACCAAAAGCGGATTATGTCCTTTTAAGAACAGCCTGCTAGAACAGATTAAGGCACATTTTTAAGCGGAGGATTCTTTTTACCGACTCATCAATCTGCTGGCGGAAGGCTGGGTTTTCGGCATATTTCGCAGCGGCCAGATCGAGCAACAGCAACTCATTTGGTTCCATGAGGATCATATCGCAACCGGCCTCCATGGCTTTAAGGGATGGATTTTCAATGGATTTCAGAGCGCCCATATTCATGGCGTCGGTGGTAATAATACCCTTAAACCCCAGGGTATTGCGCAGCAAACCGGTAACAATTTTTCTTGAACAACTCGCCGGAAGGCCGTCTGTATCATACTCACTGTTATTGATTACCGCGATATGACCGACCATGACCGTGATAATGCCGGACTGAATCAGCTCTTTATACATCGGGGCTTCCCTCATTTCCCCGTCGATGGTCACCAATTGGTGGTGCGTGTCACCGCTGACAAGCCCGTGGCCTGGAAAATGCTTAGCAGAAGTAACGATTCCCTTCTCCTCTGAAGTTTGAATAAATTCCAGCGCCAAACTCTTTACCGTGGTGCTGTCCTCTCCGAATGAGCGGTTTTTTATGGCCGGATTTCCTGAACTCAGATCCACCACCGGTGCGTAGTTGTACCGTATATGCATAGACCGCAATTCGTTGCTGATGAGCGTTGCCACCTCATGGGTTTTTGCTATAGTTTGCAGTTCGACAGTCGGAGGCACTATGACGGAACCATTTATTTTCCGGTTGATGAGCGATGGCTCAGCATCGGCGCTATAGATAAGCGGTGTCAGGCCCGCCATGGCCGCCAGGCTGTCAAATCGCTCCGCCAGTTTGGTTAATTGTGACTTTTCACCGCTGAGCATCAGCACTCCGCCAATGGCCTTTTTACTAATCAAATTTTCGACTGATTTTGTAGGTTTTCCGGTAGTACCAGCCGATGTAAAAATCATCTGACCAATGCGCTCTGATGGAGTAAGCAATGTAAAAACCGAGTCCACAAGCCTGTCGAGCCGCGGATCTGTTGAATAGTAATCGGATAACGAAAAAACGGGTCGCACCTGGGTTCGCTTCTCACCCGATCCACAACTCAAAAAAAGCAGTGAAAACCCAAGAAAATAGATCAGTCCTTTAATGCTCATTTGCTTTATTTCTTTTCTGATGGTTGCATTGCTGAACTGCGTCCAAAGAGGTTTACAATCTCTTCGAGCTTAAGCCACCACTGTTCCCTGGGCCTGCTGTAATTCATATCTAACATTCTATCCAGATCCTCGATATTTTTTGTGTCGAGCTGACCACCATGGATTCCGATACTGCACACATCATTCTTCTCCTTTTGCTTGTTACTTATCAATAAATCAACAGCTACCGTGGACATACGTATGGCAATAGCCCTGTCGAACGGGCTTGGATTACCGCCCTGTTGAATGTGCCCAAGAATAGCCTGACGGCACATCAAATGCATCGCCTCCATCTTCTTCATAAAGCGCGCTGATGAAGGGTGTGGTATAAATGGCATTTGCGTATTCGCTTTTTATCACCAGGCCCATCCGCTTTCCTTCGTCAAATGCCTGTCTAAACATGTTCACGTCGTTTTGTAGGTCCTGCAGAGTAACACCATTTTCATGTAAATAAACCCGCTCTGCCCCGGTGGCCAGGCCACTAAGCATGGCCAGAAACCCACAGTAACGGCCCATTACCTCGACAACAAAAACGCGCTGATTGGCTACCGCTGACTCCTTAATTTTATCTACTGCCTCGATAATGCTGTTCAAGGCAGTGTCTGAACCGATGCTGAAATCCGTGCCCGGCAAATTATTGTTAATGGTAGCAGGTAAACAGACAATCGGTATTTCAAATGCCGGAAATTCGCTCCGTTTTTTAAGGAGGTTGTAGGCTGCCATATAACCGGTAATGCCTCCGATGATCAGCAACCCGTCGATGGCATTGGCTTCGAGGTTTTTGGCGATCTGATAATACTCTCGCCCTTCCGGCTTTTTCCTGTTCGTTCCGATTTCAGACCCACCTATTGAAGTCCAGTCTTCCACCTGCATCCAGTTGAATTCGAAGATGTCGTTGGCAATGAGTCCCTTGAATCCATTGCGAACGCCAAACACCCGGTGCCCTTTATCGATGGCAAGCCGTACAGCGGTCCGAACGGCAGTATTCATCCCCGGTGCAAGCGTTCCTGAATTCATAATTAAGAAATTGAGCGCGTCCTTTCCGCCGGCCTTGGTGAACGGCCTGGCTTTACTGAGCGTGTTGAACGTATGGAGCGATTCTGCGAAAGTTCCACCGCGCAATTCAATGGCTTTATCGAATTGCTTAGACGCAATAAGTTCAGGAACCGATTGCGTTTCCCTGATGGATTCCATCAATGGAATGGCTTTTACGGTATTCTTCTGAAGGGCAATGATCTTGGATTCTTTTTCGTCCGGATTATTAATGAGATGCTGCACCGCCGCATACCCCAGTACAGTGCTCATATAGCGGTCAAACGCGGTTGGTGCGCCACCTCGTTGTACATGGCCCAGGATAGTGAGCCGTGCATCTACGCCAATCCGGCTCTGCAAAACTTCAACAACCTCATGGCTTTTTATCGGATTTCCTAACTTATCCTTAGCTCCTTCGGAAATGATAATGAGGCTTTTTCGCTTTCCTTCCTTCTTATTTTCCAGGATTTTCTCGCACATCTCGGCTGCCCAATCATCGGATAAAGGCGGCCTTTCCGGAATAAAAACATAATCTGCGCCGGAGGTTAAGGCGCTTATCAGCGCGAGATACCCACAATTGCGACCCATGACCTCCACCACGAATGTCCTTTGATGGCTGGCTGCTGTGCTACTGAGCGCGTCGAGTGCATCTGCGATACGCCGCAATGCTGTATCCGCGCCTATGGTCATGTCCGTTCCGCTCAGGTCATTATCGATGGAGCCAACGAGCCCCACAATGTTTAATCTGGGGTGCTTTTCTGCCTGGGCTTTGGTGATTTTTTTTTGTTCCAGGAGCTCCGCCAGGATAGCTGGCCATTCTTTACTAAAGAGGTTGGCGCCGGTGAGGCTGCCGTCTCCGCCAATCACGACCAGGTTGTCTATGCCCCGCTCCACCAGATTCATGGCAGCTTTGACTCGTCCTTCGCGTTCCCTGAATTCTTTGCAGCGGGCGGTGCCGATAATTGTCCCGCCCTTATGAAGTATACCTCCAACACTGCCCCATCCCATCTTTTTTATCATATCTCCGCCATCGACCATCCCCTGATAACCATCCAAAAGCGCGTACACTTCAATGCCGCGAATCAATGCCGTTTTTACCACGGCCCTTACGGCTGCATTCATTCCCGGCGAATCTCCGCCGCTGGTCATTACACCGATACATTTTATCTTACTTTCCGTCATGGAGTATTTATATTTCTGAGTTAGTCAAATTGTTTATGCGTTGATTTTATCACTTTTAAACGCGAAAATAAAATTGATAAAAGTTCATGGATAATGCCCTGTTTCACGGTGAAATTTAATTCAGATCCCATAATAATCATTGAATTGCGTCTATGGATTTTTAGGGATAAGGGAATTGGGTTAATTTCGCCCTGAAAAGAATTTCCTATAAAAAATCACTCAATATCCATGGATAAAGCAGCATTCGACAGCAAACTAAAACAATTGATCGCCGAGCACAATCAACTCATCCGAAGAAAAAATAAGCCACAGGCCAGGTCAACAGGCATTTACGACAGGTATGAGTATCCGGTCATCACGGCTGAGCATACACCGCTTTTCTGGCGCTACGACCTGAACTACGCCTCCAATCCACATCTGATGGAGCGCATGGGCGTGAACGCGGCTTTTAATTCAGGAGCTATCTTTTTCAATGGAAAATACTGCCTCGCTGTCCGGGTAGAGGGATGGGACAGAAAATCGTTTTTTGCCATTGCAGAAAGCGAAAACGGTATCGACAATTTCCGCTTTCGTGACTTACCGATTCTGCTTCCGGAAACCACCGATCCGGATATCAATGTGTACGACATGCGCCTTATCCAACACGAAGATGGATGGATTTACGGCATGTTTTGTTCGGAGAGAAAAGACCCGTCAGCACGAAAAGGTGATAACTCTTCCGCTGTAGCGCAATGCGGCATCGTGCGCACAAAAGACCTGGTAACATGGGAGCGACTGGATGATCTGAAAACGCCATCGCCGCAGCAGCGCAACTGTGTACTGCATCCCGAATTCGTCCATGGAAAATATGCCTTTTATACCAGGCCGATGGACGGATTTATCGAAACCGGCTCTGGTGGAGGAATCGGTTTTGGCGTGGCTGACAACATGGAACACGCCGTGATTGAAAAAGAAACCATCATCGATCCGAACACTTATCATAACATCAATGAAGTGAAAAACGGCCAGGGGCCGGCACCCATAAAAACACCAAAAGGATGGCTGCACTTTGCTCATGGTGTGCGGAATACAGCCGCTGGATTGCGCTATGTCACGTACCTGTTCCTGACTGACCTGAAGGATCCTTCGAAAATGGTGAAAAAGCCAGGTGGTTATCTCATAGCGCCGGAAGGCGAAGAGCGCGTTGGCGATGTGTCGAATGTGGTTTTCACCAATGGCTGGATTTGTCGCGAAAATGGCGATATCTTTTTATACTACGCCTCCTCGGATACGCGGATGCATGTGGCTACCAGCACAGTAGAAAAACTGTTGGATTATGTACTCAATACACCGGAAGATGGATATCGGACCGGAAAATGTGTTGAACAACGGATCGATCTCATCACCAATAACACCGCAGTGGTGGAATCACTGAGAAGCCAGGGATACACATTATAATGCAAGAAACCGGCGGATGGTCTTGGTTCATTCGCTGGTTGCTTTCCTGTTCACCGTTTTTTTCTATTTTTGTTAAAAGCCCGAAAGTGAACCAGCCGCCGCAATTCAAATAAATTCCAGCGTAAAAAAGCTTATGGACCGGAGATTATGCTCGCATTCATTTTGCTACTTATCGTGGCGAGCTGCACAAAAAAGTCATCGGAACATGTTACATGGGAAGTCTATTCCGGAGATGAAAAAGGCACTAAATATTCAGCGCTCAGTCAGATTAACACAAAAAATGTGGCCGGCCTTAAAGTCGCATGGACATACCGCATGGATGATATGCGCGAAAACCCTCGAACGACCATTCAGTGCAACCCGATCATCGTAGGCAATCGCATGTTCATCACTTCCCCCGGACTGAAAGTTATTGCGCTGGATGCAGCAAGTGGAAAGGAGTTATGGAAGTTTGATCCTTATAATGGTGAAAGCGCCTCCGGAGTAAACCGCGGCGTAACCTACTGGTCCGACGATCTGCAGCAGCGCCTGTTTTATGTCGCCGGGAGCAATTTGTATTGCCTGAATCCCATGGATGGAAAACCGGTACTTTCCTTTGGCAAGGATGGAAAAGTGGATTTATACGAAGGACTTGGCCGTGATGTAAATTTCACCTGGGTTACGGCAGCCACGCCGGGGATCATTTACAAAGACCTGCTCATCCTTGGCTCTACACTCGGCGAAGGACCGGCGGCGGCGGCACCGGGTCACATACGTGCCTACGATGTGAAAACAGGGCCGAATGGTCTGGATTTTTCATACAATTCCTCACCCCGGTGAATTCGGGTATGAAACCTGGCCTGAAGATGCATGGCAGCGAACCGGAGGGGCAAATTCCTGGGGTGGATTCACACTCGATGTTGAACGGGGAATGGTCTTTTGCGGCACCGGGTCACCTACGTACGATCATTATGGCGGTGACAGAAAAGGCCAGAACCTGTTTGGCAACTGTATCCTTGCGTTGAATGCCGCTACCGGCGAGCGGATTTGGCATTACCAGGTGGTTCATCATGATATCTGGGATTATGACGTGCCTTGCCAGCCAAACTTAGTGACCGTGGAGAAAGACGGTAAAAAAATCGACGCTGTGGCTCAGGCGACTAAAATGGGTCATTTATTCGTGCTTGACCGGGAAACAGGCGAGCCTGTATTTCCGGTTGAAGAAAGGCCTGTGCCAGCCTCAGAAATACCCGGCGAAGAAACCTGGCCTACGCAGCCTTTCCCGCCACCTTCGTTGACCTATGCCCGGCAATCCTTTCGTGCAGATGACATAACTGACTTAAATCCGGAGGCCCGGGAAGATGTAGTCAAACAGATAGAAGGCATGACGCTTGGCGATATTTTTCTTCCCCCGAGTTTCAACGGGTCGATCATGCTGCCGCAATTCAACGGAGGCACTGACTGGGGCGGCGCTGCTTTTGATCCGGAGAATAATACGCTGATCGTGAATTGCAGCAATGAAGCAGAATGGATTTCCATGATCAAAACCGTTCCACCAAAAAACCTCACCCGGTTTTCATTCGGCCAGCATTTATACCGGACCATCTGTTCTACCTGCCATGGATATGACAGCCCGCGAAATCCGGGTTCCCCATCGCTTGACAGCCTCAAAAAAATCATCATTGGCCGGCCCATCGAAGACACGTACAAGGTATTGCAGGAAGGTAAAAACCAGATGCCGAAGTTTACTTCCTTGTCGGATGATGAAAAATATGCCGTTATCGCATTTTTGAGGAATGAAGGCCGCGAGATACAACTCGACATAAGCAAACTTAATTTTAGCTTCTCCAACCAGGTGCCATACGTGGCCACCGGACATAATGTGATGAAAGATCCCGATGGATTTCCGATCAATAAGCGGCCCTGGGCCACCCTCACAGCCATTGATCTGAACAAGGCAAACATAAAATGGCAGATACCTCTTGGCACCTATCCGGAACTTGAAGCCAGGGGACTACCGCCAACAGGCACTTTCAATATGGGCGGACCCATAGTCACCGGTGGCGGACTTGTTTTTATCGGAGCCACGATGGATGAGCGGTTCCATGCATATAGTAAAGAAACCGGGCAACTTTTGTGGGAATTCCAGATGGATGCGGGCGGCTATGCGACTCCCGCCACTTATGAGATCGATGGCAAACAATTCGTGATAATGGCAGCCGGTGGCGGAGGAAAGCCAGAGACCCGGGCCGGAAATGCTTACTATTGTTTTAGTCTGCCCTGATGTAAGTAAAAATAATTTTTAGTAGAATAAATATCACAAATCCAAGATTACTTTTTGGATTCTGAACGAATATAACTATACAATTTGTGGTACAGAATTTGGTTTCAGACTCTTAAAATGATAACGATGACAACGAATAGTTTTTCCCAAATGACGCCAAAAACCCAGATCGAGTATCTGAAAAAAACGGCGATACTAATTCACAGAATATTCAAAGGCGACCTTACGGTATCACTCTATTGGAGCAAGGATTTGATCTTTGAAGTGATAGCACCACAAGCCAAAGTGAATAATATTGAGATTAAATGCTATAACCGTTTCGAATACGTGCACACATAGAAAATGGATTATCGCTTAATAAGGATATAAAAAAAGCCCTTCTGATGCATTGGGGCTTTTTTTTAAGCGTGAAATATTGGCAGAAATGGATAGTCCGTTTCTATGCTCCTTTTTCTACTTCCTTCCACACCAAAGCGCTGGCGCCGACGATTGCAGCCGAGCCTTCACTTAATTCAGATGGAAGAATACTCACCTTGTTCTTAAAAATTGGTAAGAGGTTTGCCTCGAGACTCGCTTTTGTCGGCGTGAAAATATAATGACCTGCCGCTGCCGCACCACCAAATAGAAAAATGGCCTCAGGACTTAAATGAGCCACCGTATCAGCTAATCCCTGTCCCAATAATTTGCCCGTATATTCAAAGGTCCTTTTAGCGATGACATCTCCTTTTTCAGCCGCATCAAATACTTTTTTAGCGTTCATTTCATTGTATGGCACTTTCGCCAGTTCGCTCTCGCTGTCGTTATACTCAGCCAGCAATTCAAATACCGTCCGCTTGATACCGGTTGCTGAGCAATACGCTTCCAAATGTCCTCTGAGGCCACAGCCACATACGCGACCACCCGGAACAATAGTAGTGTGCCCGCACTCGCCGGCAAAACCATCATGTCCATACACGAGATCACCATCCACGATAATGCCACTGCCTAAGCCTGTCCCCAGAGTGATCATGACAAAGTTTTTCATGCCTTTCCCACCGCCATAGATCATTTCACCAAGTGCCGCTGCATTGGCGTCGTTGGTGAGCTTCACGATCTTCATTTCAGGAAACTTGGCTTTTATGAGATCAGTAAAATGCACGACACCGACAAACGGCAGGTTTGGCGCATATTCAATGGTCCCGCTGTAATAATTGCCATTTGGCGCTCCGATTCCGATTCCAACGACCTGGGTATCGGGAACCGCTTTCATGGCCTTCTTTATCTCGGATTCCAGTACATCGATGTATTTTGTCAGAATGGTGGCCGACTTCATAGGATCACCATTGGGATTCTCCTCCTTTTTTGGAGTGGGTACCTGCGGTGTTTTTGAATATAAAACCTGTCCTTTTTCATCAACGACACCAATGGCCGTGTTAGTTCCGCCTATATCGATACCTATTGCTACTTTTTTCATGTTACTAATGATTTAAAATAATATTCTGATTGATTCAAAACTAAAATAATTGCTGCAAGTCCATTACCTGATCTTGCTTCCCTTCAGCGCAAAGAATACGATGTATGCATAACATGCAATTGGTATCAACAGCGCCGCCCGTGCACCGATCTGGTCAGTAAACGCACCCATTAATACCGGAACTACAGCGCCACCGACGATTAGGGTATTGATAATACCCGAGGCCAACGGCATTTCCGATGGGTCCAGGTCATTGACACCAAGTGAGAATATGTTCGGGAACATGATTGAGTTGAAGAAACCAATTGACAAAAGACACCACATACCCACTTCGGCAGGAAGAATATATGCCGCAAATGTGAGGAATATATTGACCGTTCCGAAAATTCCAAGAACCAGGTTTGCTTTGCCTTTACCGAACATCATGAGGAAGAAGTTTGCTACGGCAATACCTAAGAAAATCAGGCCATTCAGTGGTTTTGATTCAAAAATAAACTGCCCTGCTTTCACATCAGCAGATGTTATGAACCATCCTACAAAGAATGCAAATACCATGACATAGGCAGAATACTGATATTTTTTGGCATTTGGCAGGGTGCTCAGCAGGATAGACCCGTAGAATCGGCCAACCATAGCGCCACCCCAATATATAGCAGTAAGTTTTACAGCGAGATTAAGCGCCATACCATCAGCACTCAGGTAAGGGCCAATCTGGGCTGCAGTACCTACCTCGGCTCCTACATAACAGAAAATACCCAAAGCGCCCAGCCACACCTGTGGTTTGCGCAATACCGAATTCGAAGGAATGGTAGAATCGCCAATGATAACGGGCAGTTTAACAAATGAGATGCCGATAGCTATCAGTAATACGACAGAACCAATGATTACAAAGGGCATTTTAACAAACTCAGCTGCTTCGGCAGCGGTGGCGCCATTTTCAAGAGCTAATACTGCCGGAGCCAACACAAGAACGCCCGCGAGGAATGGAGCAATGGTAGTAGCAACGCCATTAAGCGCTTGCGTCAGATTGAGTCTGGCGGGAGCAGTATCCTGTGGCCCGAGCGCTACTACATAAGGGTTTGCTGCGGTCTGCAGAAAAACAACTCCTGTTGCCATCACGAAAACAGCAAGGAGAAACAAAGGATATGAAAGTGCAGTTACAGCCGGGAAAAACATGTAGCTACCCACGGCAACAAGGATAAGTCCGGCTACCACGCCACTTTTATATCCGATTTTTTTAATGATGCTGCCGCATAAAAAGCTAAAGCACGCATAGGCAAAAAAGAATACGCCGTTTACGAGTTGGGCAAGGAAATTTTCCCAACCGGGATAAAGCGTTTTGAGATCAAATGCCAACTGCACCTGATCTTTCATGGCAATGTTAAAATTGGTTATGAAACCAAAAATAAAAAAGATCGCGGCCATAAAGGTCATGCCAAGGCCGTAATTAGCGTTTTTCTGTTCCATTAGTAGATTGAGTTTTGATTATTGTCCAGGATTTTGAGTGTGCACTAAAAAAAACAAATATAAAAACAATCTTCACATTTTATCGAAATTGAACTTCCCCTCATTACTTTTCATAACATCCCCCACATCGGGCCACTAAACCCGGGATAAAAAATTTACACGCACCAATGAAAATGTGGAAAAATCCGAATTGCCTCAGAAAGTAATACTAAATTGCCTACTCAGTATAAAGTTAAATTCATCCCCTGACAATTTAAACACCTTGAAAATGAAGAGACGAAACTTTCTAAAAACCTCCTCCATGCTGGCCGCTTCCGGCCTTCTGGCGTATCGGTCATCCTTTGCCAACATAGCTAAACCGATAGGCCTCCAACTGTATACTATAAGAAAAGAGATGCAAACCGATCTGCTGGGATCGCTGAAAAAGGTGGCCGAAATCGGCTATACCCAGGTAGAAATGGCCGGCTATAACAATGGCCAGTTTTATGGTAAGAGCCCCATGGAGTTTAAGCAGATTTGCGATGACCTAGGACTCCGCATTATCAGTTCGCACAGCGGTATGAATGTAGATAATGTGGCAAAAATCGCAGAGGACTCAAAGGCCGTGGGCGTTGAATACCTGGTGCTTCCCTTCCTCGGTGGAAATGAGCGCAAGACGCTGGATGATTATAAAATGCTCGGTGAAAAGTTTAACACCTATGGAACAGTCTGTAAAAATGCAGGCCTCAAATTTGCCTATCATAACCATGATTTCGAATTCACACTGATCGACAATCAGGTACCCTATGACCTGTTGCTTCAGAATACCGATCCTACCCTGGTTTCCTTTGAAGTGGATCTGTACTGGATCATCAAGGCCGGATATAAGCCCCTGGATTATTTTGCAAAATACCCGGGTCGATTCAGCATGTGGCATGTAAAAGACCGCGATGCAGCATCAGGCAAATTCACGGAAGTGGGTAAAGGCAATGTCGATTTCAAGGGAATTTTCGCCAAAAAGGCTGAATCCGGCATGGAATATTTCTTCGTCGAGTTGGATATGAGCGTCATCCCCGCTATGGATTCAATAAAAATTAGTTTTGATTACCTGAATCAGGCTGATTTTGTTCGATAAATTTCTAATTTTACCGATACTAAAAAGTGATTTTTTATTTAACTAATAGACAATTATGAAGAATACTGAAAAATCCGGAATCAATCGGAGGAAATTCATCGGAGGCGCCATGGTCGCTGCTGCAGGAATTTCGATTGTTCCACGTCACGTGCTTGGTGGCAAAGGCTACAAAGCGCCAAGCGACACCATGAATATTGCCGGCGTTGGTGTCGGCGGAATGGGTTTCGCTAACCTGAAAAACCTCGAATCACAGAACATCGTGGCGCTATGCGACGTGGACTGGAAGTACGCAAAAGGTTGTTTCGACTATTTCCCAAAAGCAAAAAAATACTGGGACTGGAGAAAGATGTTTGATGAAATGGCCAAAGATTTTGATGGCGTCGTCATTGCCACCGCCGACCATGCTCACGCGATCATTGCGGCGCATGCCATGACGCTGGGCAAACACGTTTATGTGCAGAAGCCATTGACTCACTCTGTTTACGAGTCGCGCCTTCTCACCAAGCTTGCCGCCAAATACAAGGTTGCTACCCAAATGGGGAACCAGGGAGCATCAGGCGAGGGCGTGGCCCAAACCTGCGAAATCATCTGGAGTGGCGCTTTAGGTGAAATCACTAAAGTTGAATCATTTACTGATCGTCCTATCTGGCCACAAGGCCTGAATACGCCGGACCGTTTTGACTGGGTTCCTGAAACATTGAACTGGGATCTGTTCACCGGACCTGCCAAACTGAAGCCATTTGCCAATGTGTATCACCCATGGAACTGGCGCGGATGGTGGGATTACGGAACTGGCGCACTTGGTGACATGGCTTGCCATATTCTCCACCCTGTATTTGAAGGCTTGAAGTTGGGATATCCGATCAAAGCCCAGGGAAGTTCTACCTTATTATTAGAAAGTTGTGCTCCATCGGCACAGGCAGTGAAAATGACATTCCCTGCAAGAGCGAAGGTTGGAAAACTCAATATGCCGCAAGTGGAAGTTTCGTGGTACGATGGTGGTATCAAACCCATGCTTCCCGACAACTGGCCGGCAGGCAAAAACCCGAATAAACAAGGCGGAGGATCATTCTTCTATGGCACCAAAGACATCCTGCATGTAGGATGCTATGGAGTTCAGCCGGAATTGCTTTCAGGCAAAAAACTAGAAGTACCTGCAACTGAAAGAAGGGTAGAGAAAGAAATAGGTAAAGGCTGGGGACAGGGCGCTCATGAGCTTGACTGGGTGAGAGCGAGCAAAGAAAGTCCTGAAAGCCGGAAGCCATGTACCTCGGACTTCGCAGAAGCCGGACCATTCAATGAAATGGTGGTAATGGGCGTACTCGCGGTAAGACTCCAGTCACTGAATAAAACTCTCGAGTGGGATGGACCAAACATGAAGTTCACGAATATCACCAACGAGGAAAAAGTTAGGACCGTTATCAAAGACGGATTCACCATCCACGATGGTCACCCATCATTCGAAAAGACCTGGACTGATCCTGTTCCTGCTCTTGATTATGCTAATGAACTCATTAAGCATACATACCGAGAAGGTTGGGAATTGCCTCCTATGCCTGCATAATTGCACGCATTAATGCACTAAAAAAGAAAGTAATGGCTCAATCGGGCCATTACTTTTTCATGTATAACAATCTATTATCAGAACTTAATATTTATTAAAACAATGAAAAGAATAAGCATATTGGTAGTATTTGTGATGCTCGCTTCATTTGCTTTTGCACAAAAAAGCCGCGACAACGCCCTTTCAAAAAAAGAAAAGAAAGAAGGATGGGTGCTTTTGTTTGACGGTAAATCAACCGACAATTTCAGAGGCTACGGCAAACAGGAATTTCCGAAAGGGTGGATCATTGACAACGGCGCCATTAAGTGCAACGGCTCAGGACGCGGCGAGGCCGGCGCAAAAGATGGCGGCGATATCATTACCAAAGAACAGTACCAAAACTTTGAACTCAGCCTCGAATGGAAAATTTCTCAGGGTGGCAATAGCGGGATATTCATCCTCGGGCAGGAAGTCGCCGGCGAACCGATCTACATGTCATCACCTGAAATGCAGGTGCTGGATAATGATCGACATCCGGACGCCAAACTTGGCCGTGATGGTAACAGACAAGCCGGCTCGCTCTACGACCTTATCCCTGCAAATCCACAAAACGCCAAACCCGTTGGCGATTGGAACAAGGTCGTTATCACCGTTTACAAAGGCACCGTGATCTACAATCAGAACGGAAAAAATGTCGTTGAATACCACCTGTGGACTGACGAGTGGAAAACCATGGTGAAAGATAGTAAATTCAAGGATTGGCCACGCTTTATCGATCCCGCAGAAAAAGGCTACATTGGCCTCCAGGATCATGGCGATGATGTGTGGTACAAGAATATTAAATTGAAAGTCCTGTAATTAGCAGCGACCTACGAAAAATATAAGGGGTGACCATGAGGTTGCCCTTTTTTATTTGCAGACCCAGCCGTCGGTAACCTTGATGTGATGTTGCTTATAGTAAATATCACCATTAGAATTTTTAATATATTACCAAATATTTATATTTAACCGGCTTAGGCAAAGACTGCAGGAGTTTTTCAGATACTGCAGTATGAAAGTTAAGCATGGCAATGGAGGACAGATATCTGCTTCGCCTGATGGCCGCCTTTTAATTGAAACGTTTTTTAATACCCAAAATACCAGGCAGTTTAATGCCTACTAACTAACAAATTTCAAAACCTAAAAAACCAGTATTCAATTATGGAAAAAAGTAATACCAAGCGATTATTCATCGCCAGTTGCCTAGCCCTCCTGGTTACGGCACTCACCTTTGCCATCAGGGCAAAAATTGAAGGCGTCTTTACGGATGACTACGGACTTAGCAAAGAAGAGGTAGGGCGTGCATTTGGTCCCGCTTTTTGGGGATTTGCCGTGGCCATGTTCGTGGGCGGCTATTTCATTGATATGGTAAAAACCAAAACCATCCTCTGGATGGCCTTTGGGATGCATTTTGTCGGCATCATATTACTTATTTGCTAAGGACATGACTTCCCTTTTCATATCAAACGTATTTATCGGGCTGGGAAATGGAAGTGTGGAAGCCGCCTGCAATCCATTAGTAGCAACAATATTCCCTGACAAAAAGACTAAAATGCTCAACCGCTTTCATGTTTGGTTCCCCGGAGGTATCGTCATTGGCAGCCTGCTGGCTTCGCTCATCATGGATACGGTAAATCTACCCTGGCAGGTATTGGTCTGTGTGTTGTTTGTTCCATTGGCCATTTATGGGTTCCTCTTTTTCGGGCAGAAAATTCCCGAAACAGAGCGTGTTTCTACCGGAGTTACCTACAAGGAAATGATGCGTAATGTTGGAGCGCCTTTCACGATAACCATTGCCGTGATCCTTATGATTCTTGTAGCCACCGTTCCTGCGTTTGAAGTAAAGTTCGACAGCGCTATACCATTCATCATCGTTGGCGTTATCATCGCTCTCATCGTCATTGAAGGCCGGCTTATCAATAAAATCAGCCTGTTGTTTCCGCTCATCTTCTTCTGCATGCTGCTCACGGCATCCTCGGAATTGGGAACTACACAGTGGATCAATGCGCTGCTCGAGGAAAATGGCATCGGCCCCATGATCATTTTGGCGGTCGTAACAGGCATTATGGCTGTCGGACGATATTTTGCTGGCGGCCTCATCCACAAACTCAATCCGACAGGTGTACTGTTGGGTTCATCGGTGATTGCCTTTGCCGGCCTCATGCTTCTCAGCATATCCAGCGGTCCCATCATGACGGTCCTTTCGGCTGCAGTATTCGCGGTAGGCGTGTGTTATTTCTGGCCGACGATGATTGGTGCAGCTTCGGAATATGTTCCTAAAAGCGGCGCCCTGGGCATGTCGATATTAGGTGGTGCTGGTTTTGTGGCCACATCGATGGTTTTGCCGATCATGGGCAAGTCGATTGAAACAGCCGGGGCGCACAGCACGCTTCGCAATATGTCGATCCTCCCATTGATCCTTATTGTGGCCTTCATAGCCCTTTACATCATAATAAAGCAGCGCAAATCCAGCCATTCGTAAATATGATACGATGTCGTTTATTTACCACAATTCGTCCCCGGATGGGGTCGGATGATGATAGCATATCGGGCCTTTGTAGAATCATTTGACTCCTGCAGAGTCATACGTCTCTCTTAACTTAACGGCATTGATATAGGATCTGGGTTTTTGATATAATTTTAGATTGTGAAATGCCGGATACATGTCCGGCATTTTCGTTTTATGTCCTTTTTGCTGAACTTTGAGAAATACGTGTCGCATACCGAAGAATAAGCGAAGTTGAATTCGCCATTTTCCCAAGCTAATCCTTATCCAAAAAAAATATTCACTGGTGTTTTAAGCACTTTTAGACTATGAAATCTTTTGAACGCCCCAAGACCAATCCACCCCTATCTACCTTAGATGTTGTTTTGGAAGGCCTGGCAGCTGTCGGCGTTTTTATCATGTTTGCGCAACTCATCAGGGTGTGGTCATCACTGCCCGAAGAGGTGCCGACGCATTTTGGCGCATCGGGCGCACCCGATGACTGGGGCAGCAAATCGACACTCCTGATTTTGCCGATGGTCGCGCTGGTGATTTACGCCGGATTTACTATACTAAGCAGGTTCCCCTACATTTTTAATTTCCCGGTAAAAGTTACCGAAACCAATTACCTGACCCAGTACCGGCTGGCCAAAACATTGTTGTCGTTTGTGAAGGTGACCGTGATCGGGCTTTTCCTTTTCATACAGATTTTCACCATCCGCATTGCGTTCGGCGAAGCTGCCGGACTGGGTGTCTTGTTCCTCCTACTCACACTGGCTGCTTCCTTTGTGCCAATTGTCGTTTACTTAGTTCTGGCCTCGAGAGCGAAGTGAGTTCAGCAGTTCAGCGGTTCAACTGTTCAATGGTTCAATGGTTTCCATCACTTTCCTAACCTGTCTGAATCACAGATGGCCACGGATTAATGGATTTCACTGATTTACGCTCCCATCCATCCCGCATTCCATGGTTTATCGGTTTGATTTTTCATGCAAATTGAAAGTTATAAATGCAAATTACATGGATATATTTGGCTTATTGCTAACTTGGTGTCATGGAGTACATCAACAGGCTCATCGAAAAGTCATTGGAAGAATTCACCAACTTCTTCCCGGCTACGGCCATTCTTGGCCCCAGGCAATGTGGCAAATCCACCCTGATAAAAGAGTTTTTGCGAAAGAATCAAAACAGTCTGTACCTCGACTTGCAGCTTGACTCTGACAGGCAAAAGCTGACTGCCCCTGAACAGTTTTTTAGTTTTTATGCTGACAGGCAGATTTGCCTTGATGAAATTCAGCGCGTTCCTGAAATATTTTCGGTCTTGCGCAGCATGATTGATAAAAATCGGATTCCGGGGCGGTTTATAATCCTTGGTTCTGCTTCCAGGGAATTGATAAAACAAAGCAGCGAGACGCTTGCCGGGCGGATTGGCTATCTGGAGCTCACTCCCTTTATTTATCCGGAAATAGCCGCTATAAAACTGGTAAATGACCTTTGGATTCAGGGTGGGTTTCCTGAATCGTTTAAGGCATCATTGAGCATGAGTCGCGAATGGCGCATCAATTTTATCAGGACTTTCCTGGAGAGGGATATTCCGCAGATCGGGTATTCTATCCCTGCAAACACCATTGGAAGATTGTGGAAAATGCTTGCCCATAACCATGGCCAATTACTTAACCTATCGAACCTTGGGCGGTCGTTGGGGGTGAGTCATACCACCGTGCGTAATTACGTGGATCTGTTGAACCAGACTTTTATGACACGTGAATTGCAGCCGTTGGAAAGCAATACCGCCAAACGCCTCGTAAGATCATCCAAACTTTATATACGCGATACCGGAATTTTGCATAATCTGCTCAATATCGGCGACTACGCCGAACTGGCCTCTCATCCGGTTTTTGGCTTTTCATGGGAAGGCTTCGTCATCGAAAACGTCTGCGCTTACCTAAGCGATTATGAGCCATTTTTCTACCGAACAGCCCAGGGCGCTGAACTCGATCTGGTTTTGGTGAAAGGACGCAAAAAAATAGTCATTGAAGTGAAAGCCTCAGAGGCCGCCAATCTTACCAAAGGTTTTTGGTCAGCCGTCAGTGACATTGCGCCTGATAATACTTTTGTTGTATCGCCCTTATCGGAAAAATATCCAATAGCCGATAATGTATGGGGATTGGGAATTCAGGAACTTTTCGATGCCCTGAAAAGTCTGAAAGAGTAAGCTGGTTCAATGGTTCGTTTCCATCAATCTCTTATCAATCTTTTCCCTTCAATCTCCCAACCTGTCTGAATCACGGATTGCCACGGATTAGCGGATTTCACTGATTTAATCTCCATTGATTTCCTTTGCTCTCTGCCGAATCCATTCGCAATTCTTCCTTCGATTGTTTTATTATTCTTAATTCAATCTCCTACCAATCTCTTATCAATCTTTCGTTCACCTCCGGTTATCCTCTTCATTGATCATGCTGAGGTAGCTTTTGTACCGTGATTCTGCGATTATTCCAGCCTTCACCGCAGCAATGATTGCGCAGCCCGGCTCATGGTGATGGGTGCAATTGTAGTATTTGCATTGACCAAACAGGTCGCGCATTTCCGGAAAAAAGTGACTGATTTCCTCATCGAAAATGTCAATAAGTCCCAATTCTTTGATTCCGGGAGTATCAACAACCGCTGTGATCGGATCGAGAAAAAACATTTCAGCAAAAGTTGTGGTATGGGTCCCCTTATTGGCAAAAGACGATACTTCGGAAGTTTTCTGAAGGATATGGGGCGCAAGGGCATTGAGAATGGTTGACTTTCCGACACCTGAATGACCCGCAATCAGTGATGTCTTCCCAATCAGTGCTTCCATCAGAATATTCAGTTGATATCCATCCTTCGCGGAAACGAAAATTACTGTCGTGCCAATTGCTGAATAAACATTTCTGATCGATTCGGCGACCACTGATTGCTCCTGATCCCAGAGATCGAATTTATTCAAAACCAAGAACCGAGGGAATACGAAATGACTCTGACGACACAAGGAATCGATCAATGAATCCCATCGAAGTTCGGGGAAATGCCAGCGTAGCAACCAAAACAGCCTGATCGATATTGCTGGCCAGTATCTGACCAAAGGCTTCTTTTTTGGTAGATCGCCGGATTAAATAGTTTGTCCTGGGAAAAATCTGTGTGATGATGCCATTTCCATCTGCTTCAAACTCAAGCATGACTTTGTCGCCAACAGCCACAGGATTTGTCACCTGAAGGTC
This sequence comes from Cyclobacteriaceae bacterium, assembly GCA_034523095.1. Lineage (GTDB taxonomy): Bacteria > Bacteroidota > Bacteroidia > Cytophagales > Cyclobacteriaceae > JAAUQL01. Next base: position 56,893 of record JAXHKU010000019.1, read on the forward strand.
ATCATTTTTAAATTTACCCCTGACCCGCGCCTTGACGATCTGGCTATTTTCTAGCTTCACATCGTACCACGACCCGGTAGATTTGATAACGAGCCCTTCCATCATTTAAGCACCTTCTGAATTGGTAAAAGCAGATCGATATCCAGACGCCACGAACCTCCGCAGAACATTCCGCATCTCTCGGGTGCAATCCCTGCTCTTCGAACTATTGCCCAAAGTGCCGTAATCATGGAACCATCATATCATAAACCTCCTGAACATCGTGCAATATAAAAATAAAATGAGGCCCTCTCAAAAACCCTTTCGTCTTCGCCGGGAAGTCCTATTCAGGATGACAAAAAAACATGATTAAGCCGAGGAACCTTTGCGATTCAAGAGAAACGAATAATCTCCAACAATTACAGCTTCAATTTGTTCCATATAATCAAAAGGCGAATATATCTTAATGATGAATTCTTATTACTTTTGCTTCTGCACGCATTGTTTAACACATTAAAATTCTGATCAAAATGGCGTTTGATATTGAAATGATTAAGGCTGTGTATTCAAGAATGGCTGACCGTATAGAGGCAGCCCGTAAAGTACTTGGAAAACCGCTCACCCTTACAGAAAAAATTCTTTATAGTCACCTTTTTGATCAGTCAACGCTTCAGAATTTTAAAAGAGGTGGGTCCTATGTGGATTTCGCGCCAGACAGAGTGGCAATGCAAGATGCTACCGCACAGATGGCTCTTTTGCAGTTTATGCATGCTGGTAAATCCAAAGCTGCCGTACCTTCAACCGTTCATGCTGACCACCTAATCCTGGCGAAAGTCGGGGCAACGCAGGACTTACAGGATTCATTAAATAAAAACAATGAAGTTTTTACGTTCCTTTCATCGATATCAAATAAATACGGAATAGGATTCTGGAAACCAGGGGCAGGTATTATCCACCAGGTTGTTCTGGAGAATTACGCATTTCCGGGCGGGATGATGATCGGAACAGATTCCCATACAGTGAATGCCGGCGGACTTGGCATGATCGCGATTGGTGTTGGTGGCGCCGATGCCGTTGACGTGATGGCCGGTATGGCCTGGGAACTAAAATTCCCGAAGCTCATTGGCGTGAAGCTCACCGGCAAACTCAATGGCTGGACTTCTGCCAAGGATGTCATCCTGAAAGTCGCGGGAATACTAACCGTGAAAGGCGGAACCGGCTGTGTGGTGGAATATTTTGGCGATGGAGCAAAATCACTTTCGTGTACCGGAAAAGGCACCATCTGTAATATGGGCGCTGAAATCGGAGCAACTACTTCTACATTCGGATATGATGAATCCATGGAGCGATACCTGCGCTCTACCGGACGTGATGACGTAGCTGATGCCGCCAACAAAATAAAGACACATCTCACAGGTGATCTGGAGGTTTATGCAAATCCTGAGCAATATTTTGATCAGGTGATTGAAATAAATCTTTCCGAACTGGAGCCCTATCTGAATGGGCCGTTTACGCCCGATCGCGCTACACCGATTTCACAATTAGCGCAGGAAGCCGTGAAGAATGGCTGGCCTACGAAGATTGAAGTTGGCCTGATAGGATCGTGCACAAACTCATCCTATGAAGATATTTCAAGAGCTGCTTCCTTAGCACAGCAGGCGGTTGACAAAAAGTTAAAGACCAAATCAAAATTTACGATAACCCCGGGTTCTGAGCAGGTCGAGTGTCGTCGGCCGGTGGCTTTATTGACACTTTCAACAAAATCGGAGCGAGTGTCTTTGCCAATGCCTGTGGACCTTGCATCGGCCAATGGGATCGTCCAGGTGCGAATAAAGAGGAGAAAAACACGATCGTGCATTCCTTTAACCGGAACTTCGCCAAACGTGCCGACGGTAATCCAAATACCTATGCATTCGTTGGCTCGCCGGAATTAGTAACTGCTTTGGCTATCGCCGGTGATCTCACCTTCAACCCGCTGAAAGACAAGTTAGTTAATGAGGACGGGAAGGAAGTACAGCTTGACGCGCCAACCGGATTTGAATTGCCACCTCTAGGCTTGATGTAAGGACGCCGGCTATCAGGCCCCGCCGCGGATGGCAGAACGTGGAGGTGATTGTGAAAGGGATTCTGAGCAGATTGCAATTGCTGGCGAACCGTTTGAAGCGTGGGATGGCAAGAATTTTAAGAACCTAAAATTGCTCATAAAAGCCAAGGGTGAATCTACACAGACCATATTTCCATGGCTGGTCCATGGCTGCGATACAGAGGCCATCTCGACAATATTTCCAATAATCTATTGATCGGCGCTGTGAACTACTTCAACGAGGCTACAGACAAAGTGAAGAACCAACTCACCGGTGAATATGACAGCGTACCAAAAGTCCAGCGAGCCTATAAAGCAAAAGGAATCGGCAGTATCGTAGTCGGCGATCACAACTACGGTGAAGGAAGCTCAAGAGAACATGCCGCTATGGAGCCGAGACACCTTGGCGTAAAGGCTATATTGGTGAAATCATTCGCCCGAATCCACGAAACCAACCTGAAGAAGCAGGGTATGTTGGCGCTTACTTTTGCCAATGAGGCGGATTACGACAAAGTCCATGAAGATGACATCATCGATTTCATTGATCTGGATGCGTTCGCTCCCGGCAAACCATTGACGTTGGTGTTCCGGCACGCCGATGGCAGTTCGGATACGATCGTTACGAATCATACGTATAATGATAACCAGATCGAATGGTTTAGGGCGGGATCAGCTCTCAATCTGATACAGCTCCAGGAAAAGCGGTGACCCTGAGTTATGGGTTATGAGTAATGAGTTATAGACTATGGGTGAGTGCGGGGCGATGGTTAAAGGGTCAAGGCAGTTGGCCAAAGACTTCAATTCAGAGCTCGGAAAGAAGACAAAGAGTTAATAGACAGGCATTAATTACATTTCAGACGCCAAAGGGATATTTCAAGTATTGTACACATAAACGACCTACCATGGGACTTTTTAAAGTATTCAGCAGTAATGAAAGGGACAAACAACTCAGCCATATACAGAACCTGATTGATGTGGCATATGCCGATGGAAATATCGACGAAACGGAAATTGAGCTGATTATTTCTATCGGCGGCAAGTATGATATTACAAGGGATGAAATAATGGCCTTGAAAGAAAAGCGTAAATCCGTGCGTTTTTCGCCCCCTTCCAGTTACAGCGCTAAGGTCAAGCTCCTTGAAGACCTCGTCAAAGTGATGGTAGTCAATAAGGAAATCGACGATAAAGAGATCGAAATCTGCAAAAGCCTGGCTCTCAAACTCCAATTGTCACCAGTGATTATCGATGATTTGGTGATGACTTTGGTGGGCGCTAAATCCAGACGGAGAACTCTTTCCATGGGGCCTTTCGTTCAATTGGATATTCTAACTGGTTCTTCCTGAATATATCTGTCAATCCATTTCGCCTCCATTTTAAACTGCCAATCTTATTCCATTCAGCTGACGATTTATAACTACCTGGCCCCAACTTCACTGAACATGGCTATGAAAAGACAGTTAGTCGCCAACTGGGGTAACTATCTAAAAATCAGATGCCGAAGTTTACTCATCAGAATAAATTCATGAAAAAAGAGAAATAGTCAAAAACACGAACCCGATGAGTTCCAGATTACTTAGTTGATGTCTTTTTTTGGTATAAATGGGCAATAATCCAATAGCTGAGGCTTACTTTTCTGCAGGATTTATTACACATTAAAAGATATAAGTCAGGTAACATTTTTAAAAACAAATGTTGGGTAGTTGTAAGAAGTTATTACCTTTTATCCTTTAAATGGCTTCCGATGCAAATTGATACTTTTGCTGATTGCGGATTGGAAATAATTATCAAATGATTGCAAAATTAAAATTAATAGCCAGATTGATAGGACAATCAAAATACCTCTCTGCTGAAAGCTTGCGATTTTTTATTACTTTAATCATTTTTTTTTGTATTAAATAAAGATTTGTCTACTTTTGAATTCTCAAATTACTATTATGAATAAGATTTACTTTATCGTCCTTGTGCTGTTGAGTACTTCATGTTATACAGTTAAAAAGGTAAATTATCTCCAAACTAAAGAAAGTGTGCTTGGATTACCGAATAACCCGGTGGATTATTTGGTGCAACCAAATGATATATTAAACATCAGGGTGCAGAGTCCGGATCCCGATCAGTCAGCCTTCTTTAATATAGACGCTGCCAGAGGTGGTGGAGGTGCATTTCAGGTAAATGATGCTGCTTTATTTCTATCTGGATATTCATTAAACGAGGATGGGGTCATTAATTTACCCATTGTAGGTCGATTAAAGGTAAGCGGGTTAACAGTCGAACAGATCAGGATAATGGTTCAGAATGAAATCAACAAGTATCTGGTGGATGCCATAGTGTTGGTAAAATTAACAAGCTACAGAATCACCGTGCTTGGCGAAGTAGGAAATCCAGGGACTGTTTACATTTTACAATACCCAGGCGACAATTTTTGAAGCGCTGAGCCGTGCCGGTGACGCAAATCTCGGCGCAAACCGGAAAAATGTCCGGTTGATCCGACAAATTGACGGTAAATCGTATATCATCAAGCTCGACCTTACCAATCCGAAGTTCATTGAATCTCCATATTATTTCCTGCTTCCAAATGATGCCATCTACGTAGAAACATCAAAGCCGGCCCTATTTAGGGATAACCTCGTGCTTTTGAGCCACAACATTTGCGGCCATATCAGCAGGATTACTATCTTAAACTTTATCCAAACTAATTAAATTTAGAAAACAGGCTGAATAGTTTCCGAAATTTCGTTTTTTTAACTTAGTACAAGTGCTTCAAATTTTTAATTACTGAATTTTTAATACCTACAATATGAATCAGACAACAAAAGAAGAAGGAATAGACATTAATAAGCTACTTCAAAAGTTTATTGCTAAATGGTATATTTTTGCCGTTTTTCTATTTGGAGCGATTGCCATTGCTGTATTTATTGTGAAAACAGCCGTGCCAGTTTATTCTTTTATTCCATCTTAAAGTACAATACAGGAAGCAGCAAAGCCGAAAAAATCCTTTCTCGCCGATTGAATTGGGGAAACCAGGATGTTGTGATTAGGATAGAAGTCATCGAGAATAAATTCGACAAATTTTATTAAGCAAACTGTCAACCAACTTGATCTGGCCATTTCCTATTTCAGAAAAGGTACGATTTGCAAAATATGAGATTTACAAGACAGATTGCCCCTTTCAGGTGGTACTGGATTCGGCTAACAACCAGCTGACTGGTACTGATTTTTACGTTGAGGCCATCAATAACGAGGAATTTTATTTACAATTTGCCATTGATGAAGACAAAAACTACAGTCTTTATAATTTTCAAAATCAATATTCCATCACTAAACCCTTTATAAAACAAGAATTCAGAAAGAGGTATAGATTTGATGAACCTATTCGCAAGCCATCGATCTGATTTTTCGTTTACTGTAAAGCTTATTGGAGACCCTAAAAAATACGGAGAAGATCCACTTTATTTTAATATAAACGATCTTGACCAATTAACTGAAAAGTATATAGCCGCACTCAAACTGGAAGTTACTGCAAGAGACAGTTATATTATTTACATGCGCCTGGGATCGCAGATCCTTCAGAATGACATGATGTTTCTGAACACTTTAATGGAAGTTGTAATTCAGAATAATTTAAATGAAAAAAACCAGGAGGCGTTAAAGACCATAGATTTCATTGATTTTCAATTAGCCGATGTATCCACCTCACTAACCAAGGCAGAAGGCGACCTGGAATCCATTGGATACGCAGAAGCTAGCATTGGCGAAACAACAGTATTGTACCAGCAAAGAAGTCAGTTAGAAACACAGATTTCTGAAGTATAATGCCCAACTTAAAAACCTTAATACCTTTGTTAAGTAGTTTACAAACTATAGAAGGTTCCCCGTCTATTATTGGAAAATTGGATTTCAGGGATCAATTGATCGATAACCTGTTGATTCAATTAACGGAACTTCTGCAACAAAAAGCGAATCTCAGACGAACAGCAACGGAAGCTAACCCGGCAGTACAACGTGTGAACCTTGAAATTGAAACCACAAAAAATTCCCTGAGAAATGCCCTAAACGGTGCTATAAGCAACTATAACGTATTATTGGAAAACCTGAGAAACAGATTAAATCAGGTGAATGCCAACATCAACCGTCTGCCGAGTGCAGAACGTAGAAAACTCGGCATTCAACGTAAGTTTACCTTTAGCGACAACACGTACGATTTATTGATGCAACGCAAGGCTGCTGCCGGGATTACCCTGGCTACCAATCAATCGGATTGGTCGATAGTGGAATATGCCAGAACGGAACAAGATCTTTTATGGCCGAAAGGTAAATTTATTTATTTACTTTCCTTCTTTCTTGGCTTATTGATTCCTGCAGTAATTGTTATCATTGCAGACCAACTTAGTACACGCATTAAAAATAAAGGAGATATTGCCTGCTGCCACACCGATTCCAATGCTCGGTTCAATAGTAAAAGGCAGTAAAAACAAGAAACTGCTTACCCAGTACAATTCTAGATCTGCGCTTGCTGAATCATTTCGTGATGTCCGGGTAAATATGCAATTTTTATCTCCAGAGGTTAAAAATAAAATCATTAGGTATTACCTCAGCAGGAAGTAAGGATGGCAAGTCATTTATCGCCATCAACCTCTCCATTGTACTTGCACAGTCTGGTAAGCGGGTGCTTTTATTAGATGCCGATTTGCGAAATTCGACTTTGGGTAACTATTTTGATTTGAAAACCTTCAAACCGGGATTGTCCACCTACCTCATCGGATCCAACAATCTTAATGATTGTATTTTATCTCCAGGCATCAAAAATCTGGACATCATACCGGCAGGGCCAAAACCGCCCAATCCATCCGACTTGTTACTATCCCCAAAAACAGAGCATTTACTAAACGAGCTCTCCAATTCATATGATTTCGTCGTCGTTGATGCGCCACCGATTGGATTAGTTGGTGACTTCCTTATTGCTTCGAAATTCTTCGAAATTAATTTATATGTGGTCAGACACAGATACACCCGTAAAAACAGCTTTGAAAAAATAAATAATGTCCACAAGAGCCAAATTCTCAAAAATCTGCATATCATATTCAATGATACTACCGCTTGAGAATGTTTACCGCGGGTAAATCCCTATTATATCAGCGGTAGTGAGAAAGAAAAAAAGAAACATTAAATCCAGTTCCTTAAGTAGCGATTTGACTATCACTATTTGTCCTTTTGAGTGGTAAATAATTGTTAGAATACAGAAAACAAAAAAGCTTATTGATTAGGTGGCTACAAGGCTGGTTTACAATTACATATAAATGCAAACCACATAATAATATGACTATCAGGGAATTTCAAAAAAAAGTTTCTTTTTCTCCAAAGAATACCTTCAGTACGATTTTTTTTTATAATTACCAATTAAGACCTAAAGGTGAGATATCTTGAACGTTAAATCATTTTCTAGATCAGCAAACGGATGAAAACAACTATTTTCATGAAATATACCCATCGAGGGAATCAAAACTAGAAATACCGGATGAAGCTTCTGGGAAATATCAATCTCCCTATCTTAGCCTCTACGATGGTTCGTACAGGGTTCAAAAAATATATAGTAAAAGTCAACAATGGTCGAATCTATACGGACTGTCATAGAACAATTGCAATAATGTCTGAGGACAATAAGGTGATTGGAGACATTTCAGTGGATTGAAGCCTTAACGCTAATGATTCGATTGCAAACAGTAGAATTTCTAAAAGAAAATATTTTCAAGAGATTAAGTATTTTAGTGGAACAGTATATCCAATGGTTGCCGGTGGTGGTTTCCGTATATCAATTACTGATCATTGGCTAATAGATGCCGTTTCGAAGAATACATTTCATTAAATCAGCAGGTTTGTTCGACAAGATAGATTGGTTTTATGTGCCAACAATTAAGATACGACTACCAGTTGGATTCTCTGAAAATTCTTGGTATCACCGAAGAAAAAAAGTAATCGAAAAGCACAAAATTTCAACATATCAAGGCTGATCAAATTCTAGCGCCTGACATACACGACGAGAGCAAAGACTATCACTTAAGTGACTGGGTCATCGACTACCTTTATAACGACTTTCCATCTACAGACCTTAATAAATTCACAAATGGAAAGTATTACATAAGCAGTAAAGGACTCAGCAATAAGAACAATAGCCAATGAGGACCGAGGTCATTGATTTGATCGAGAAGGTATGGGTTTGAAACCATTATTTTAAGTAAGTTATCTTTCCAGGATAAAGTAAATCTGTTCGCCAGTGCAAAAATTATCATCGGAGGCAGCGGGGCAGGATTAACTAATTCTGATCTTTGCCAAGGCCAGGGACTACCGTCGTCGAAATATTTGGAGATCCAGTTTATCTGATCTTGTTCACTATTGCGGATTGGCTATTAAAAGACGGTTAAACTACCATTTGTTTGTAGGAAAGATACACAAAAAAGACTGAAGCTATGGTGGATGGACAAAAGAATGACATAGTTATAGAATTAGTTATTTCGAAGAAAAAAATAAAAAGCGAAAATGAAAGTATCTTCCTTAATGGTTCAAAATCATTTAAACGGGACCTATATAAACTATTGCATTTACAATACGGCAAATAGTAATCGAAATAGTCATGCAACATTAAAGAACATAAGAAACAAAACTATTAAATAATTACCAACTTCCACTTTAGAACACTTACCAGACGCTTTTGCTACGCTACTTTGAAGAGTGATTTATGATATTTATTTTCTACAAGGATTAGGCTAATTGCATCGCTGAATCTCTCAAAGAAAAATCCATCTCAGGTGTAAAATGGAATAGCTTTTCTGCTGTTTGGCTATTGATCACCATTGCCAAAACCGCCATCATGGCTAGATCGCCACTCCCTCTGATTTTGGATCGACGGATGGTGGAGGCCGTTGTGGTTTTGGAGATCCGTCGGCGCGCAAATGGGCCTGGGTATGGCTATTATACAGGCAAAAGACATAACACATAATCAGCTATCAACCCTATATTGGTTGTATATTTATTAAGGTGTTATAGTTTTTTTTATTGCACGACTTTTTTATCAGTCCATTTGTGGCGGTCATGTTTTACAATGAGGGAACAATTGACTGGTCTTTTGACCTTACTTGCAATTCCTGCATTGGGCCGATGGGCGCGCAGTTTAAGTACTCTTTCAGCTCTGAATTTAGTGTTCCGTAAAGATAGATTTTGTTAGCAACATTGTGAGTTTCGTTATTGCAGAAGTTCTGCATATTTCGGATGGGGTTTATGCCTTGGTTTATGAAAAATTGGCCAGAACAATAGTAGATACCTCCTTAGTGATTTTTTAATGGACTAAAATTTCACAGGCCAAAATTCTACTTTAACCTTGGCTAAGTAAAAGTCGTTAAGCTTTGGTGTTTTTCAAATGAGTGGAGCGCTATGCTTACATCTGTGCAAATTGGGACAAAATCCTGATAGGAAAGCTGTTAGGCACTGAGCAGCTTGGTTTTTATAGCATAGCATACTCGCTGGTAGTTATGCCGCTGTTTGACGATTAATTGATTATCAACAATGTCATGTTCCCAAGTGTTTTCTAAGATTAAAGATGATGTCGCCAAAATAAATAATTACTATCGGAAAGTTTGTCATTTTTCTTCTTATGGCGGTAAATGTTCCATTGTATATATTGGTATTGCTATTGTCGCAAATGAATTTGTAATGATTTACTTTGGAGAAAACTGGTATGCCCACCATCCCAATTCTTCAAATTACCGCTATTTCCGTTTTATTGATTTCATTCGGGTACCTGTGGCATCTGTCATAATTGCCAAAGGCCGTGCCGATTTTAGAGTTTCTATTGGAAGTATAAACTCCATCACTATTTTTCTATTCAATACTTGCCGCTTAAATTATTGACATGCTTCATTAATATCTGTTGCATTTGGGATAATGGTCACAAAATCACGGTTGGGAGTATTTGGCATATAATCATCTCAAAAATAGGTGGTATTGATTATTTACCAATTTTAAAAATTCAGGGATGTTGCTTGCTTTTGGCCTAGTAATGTATTTGGCCATTTTCGGAGTCAATCTTCTATTTCGTATCCGAATGACTACATAAAGTTTTCAATCAATGTCATAGTCGGTGGGGCTATTTACATATTATTACTTCTAATTTTTGATCGAAACATCAAGGAGATTATGAGATTTTTCTCAGAAAATCTAATTAGAGTCTGTCCATAAAGTAAGTCATTTTCAATAATTCTTTTTAAAAGCGCAAAGGCCAAGTGATCAAATTTTAAAGCTAGGAATCTAAGTACTTGGTAAATCAGCCCATTGGGCTCGTTTTTTGACCTTTTTCGGACCAATTGGAGCCACTGATCCCACAGCACTCTTTTTTGAGCTTTTTCATCGAATCCGGGCTACCAGAAGCCCGGTCATCACCCGGATATTGTACCCGATCACCGACCAGAGCACCTTTCAACCAAAGTGTTCCCATCCCTTCCAGTTGCACCTGGATATGCTCAATCCCCTTTTCAGATTCGAAATAGTGGCTTCTATACCACTGCGCCATTTTTTCAACCGTGTCTGCAGGTGCTTGCTGCTGACCATGTTTTTCAGGCTGCCAACAATTTTATTGAATACAACATGGATATTCCGGATCATACTGACCCCCGTTCCGGTGATAGTGACCCCTCTCGAGGTTTCAGTTTTTTAAAGAACGTAATAGACTGACAATTTTACTGTTTTTTTCTTAGACTTTCTCCTTTGATTTCAATTCTGTATGAAGAGTGCACTAATCTGTCCAAAATGGCGTCGGCGTTATGCTGAATATTCAGCATAACGCAGATTATCATCACTTTTTATTATGCGAAGTAATTCTTCACTAGTTACTGTTTTCTAAGCATTTAGAAGAATAGTAGTGGCAAAAACTTCGCATAATATTTCTTTCATTTGGCAAGTTCTCTTAACATTTTCATTAATTCATTGTCACCCTCCCAGACAGGAATATTATCTGCTGTGATGTTTTTATAGGCGTTTTTAACAGCTTCAAACGTGTATTTGGGATTGGTCCTGGCATAAATTTCAGTGGTCAAAACGGATTTGTGTCCCAAAAAGTCCCTGATATGGATCAGTTGCACCTTTGACTCCAACAACTGCATCGCTTTTGAATGCCGCATCGCATGACAACTTAGATGATTTGGCATTAGAGATGCATCTTTTTCTTTGGCCATTTTAACATATTTCATCAGGATATTATTGACTCCATTTCGTGTCATTTTCTGACCCTGAGCATTTGGGAACAGCGGTTTCTTTACATTTTCTCTGTTTGATCGTGTATTCTGAGCCATATATTTTCTAAGGAGCTCAACCTGCTTATCCGGCAGTGGCACTGATCTGTACTTATCCGCTTTTCCATGAAGTACGACCCTGTATGGTCGATTGACAATAAACAACGACTCGGGAGTCAGGTCGATAATTTCCTGAACCCGTGCTGCACTTTCGTACATCAGCGATAGCAGAGTAAGATCCCTGATTCCTTTTAGGAATTTCGATATCTGGCTGCCGCAGCAAAAGCTTATTCCGTCTAGCGTCAGATAGTCCATGGCATGCCTAACAGTCTTTTTAGGTGGGATTGATAATGTCTGTTGAAAGTTAAATAAATTGCTCACAGACGTATATTCGGCATATTTGATAAGAGAAGACAGGGCTGCAAGCCTCTGATTACGTGTAGCATCACTACATTTTCTTTCTTTTTGAAGCCAATCCAAAAAGCCAATGATTACCTCCTTGTTAAAATGACTTAACGTTAATCGAGTAACAGGAACCTTCATAACCTGCTGCATATATTTTTGATCAGCAGAATGAAAGTATAGCTGTACGATTTTATCGTATTGACACTAACCCCTTTTTCATTTGGCAGGTATTCGCCAAGGAAGCCGGATGTAAGCCTGGCAAAATCAGTAACCTTTTTCATCGCTGATTATTAATAGGAATATCGGGAAGGATATCAACATACAACCCCTCTGTACCCTTAAGCAGTTCAGGATACATTTGAGAGGTTAGCCTAATATATTGTTCAGTAGCTTCAAGTGATTGATGACCCAGATAAGTGGACAGATACGGCCACGAACAATACAGATCCTGCCCGTCGTCAGCGAGCTTTACAAAAGAATGGCAGGCAAAACTGTGGCGGATGTCATGGATTCTGGGGCCTTTTCTGTTCCCTGTGAATGGAATGTCTGCAAGAACGAGCACCTTTCTGAACCAGTAGGATACAGCGCTTTTTTTACAAGCTCTTCCACTAAGTGATACAAAAAATAGTTTGTCGTCAAGATTTACATCTATAACAGGAAGTTTACGACGATACTCAATGTAGTCCGTGCAAACCGCAACAAGCGAATTTGAAATGGGTACCAACCTGTCTCTCCCATTCTTTGAGTCCGTAATAGCTGAGACATTTGATACTTAGATCTACATCTCTATTTTTTAAGTATAAAGCCTCGCCGATGCTGATACCTGTTCCATATAACATCCTGATCAGACAAGGTATGATATGGCAAGCAAGAATCCACATTCCTGTTTTTCATTCGGAGCTTGTCACAGGCTGTGAACATCGCATTGATTTGCTGATGGGAATAAATATAAGGTATAAATGTGCTTACCGGATATTTTGGCAGATGGGGAACATAGGTGCTGATTCCCTTATCCTGTAGATACTCTGCAAACTGCTTTACTATTCTGACCTTGCCATATAGGGTCAATTTTGCCTCATTGTGACGCCTTTGTGCCCATTTGTCAGCGATCTCTTTCGTTAGTCCGTGGCTGGTATGCTGCTGAGCCAGTAGGAACCGGTCAAACGTGCGAAGGGCTCTTTCTTCTTCTTCATACTTGTAGCCCAGACTTCTTTTCATGCTGATAAAACCGCCAGGATGAGGAGCGAATACGCTCCAGAATGCCTTGCTGTTCATAAGAATAGTATTCCTTTTCCTGATTATAAAAAGACGGGGCAACCATAGGAACTTCCATCGCACACTGACCAAGGGATTCGGTATCTATCCTGATATAATGACGTGTGGATGTTGTGCTTTTGTGGCCAAGAACTTCGCTTATTACAGGAAGTGACTGATTATTAGCAAGCAGCTCTTTTACAAGGCTATGCCGGAGCGCGTGCCCTCCATGACGCCTGTTAGTGGATTTAAATCCGGCATAGGTGAACCTGCTGGTTTATCATTCCGGCAGAAGTACTGGGATGAATCGGGAGGAAGGGTGATATTACAAACAAAAAAATGTACTGCTCATCAGACTTGGGTCTTCCATACTGTATATAGTCAAGAAGCGCATTTCCAACAACAGGCAACAAGGGAAGTGTTATTTCTTTTCCCGTCTTAAATTGGGTTACAGCTATTTTACTTTGTTCCCAATTTAAATTCAGGAACTTAAGCCGGGCTATATCTGAAGCTCTCAGGCCAAGATAAGCAGCCAGAACCAGTATCGCGTAATCCCTTTTACCGACAATAGTCCCTCGGTCGACCGACATCAGCAGCTTCTGTATTTCCTGATCCGTATAATAAGAAGGAAGCTTGGCCTGCTTTTGATAATTGTCCTTGGGAATGAAGATTGCAAGGCTTTCAGTAATACTTTTGTTCTCGTACAAAAATGTGAACAACCCGCGTAAATCCATCAATGTGTCATGGATCAGCGCTTTTTTATTTACAGCAAGCGTTTTAATAAAAGCGATAATATGAGAATAGCTGATATCATTAATATCCTGGATGCGGTTGGAGGATAACCAAAAATTAAAAGTGCTAAGATGGCTTTCTGATTTTTTCCAGGGTTACTTCCTTCAACCGGCGCGACTGCTTGTAGGCCAGGAATTCCTTCATGTAATTTGCCGGTAGGACCATTTCAAATATCTCACCTTACACTTGGGCTTAATCATGCCGGTTTCATAAACTCGGATAACACCAAGACAGATTTTTCAATGAGCTTTTCATTTTCTGTTATCTCGGTGTGAAACCTTCCTTTGTAAAGCTCTAAAGGAAGTTCTTGCATACCTGGGGATTAATCAATTCCAGGTTATATCTATCCATATACTCTTTAACCGGGCGCCAGCGGCTTCTGTAGTGACGGATCGTAACATACTTATATGATAACTGATCCCTTAGGTAATTGTAGGCTCTGAAACTAATGTCATTGAACTCAAAATTGTTTTGCATAATATATCTCGTTTAATAAGCTTTTGTGAGCATATGTCTCAAGTTTATAAACGAAAATATTATGTGAACTAAATACAGATCCAAAAACGAGAACTAGCTGATTTACAAGATTTTCCTAATAGTTACTTCGCATAATAAAAAAGTGATGATAATCGGCGATGGCTTCTTCGCTGATCACATCATACCAGCTTGCTACAGGTAGTTGTGAGGCGATAATCGAGAAACTTCCCGTGTCTGTCTTCGATCATCTCCATAAAGTCCATTTGCTGTTGTTTTTTCTAAATGGGTAAGGCCAAAATCATCGAGTATAAGCAAGCTTGTCTTGGAGAAGTTTTTCAAAGAACTTATAGATGGTTCCTTCCACCCTGGCCATTTTGGTTTTCAATATGTAGTTTTTGGGTGTTAAAATAGGTAACATTAAAGCCTTGGACGCAAGCTTGATGCCCTAAAGCAGAAGCGAGAAAGCTCTTTCCGGTGTAATGTTAAGTTTTACATTACGTAGGTAATGCAAACTATATGATAATGTAAAAGTAGAAGGACATTGTATCACTTAGTTGTCTTATTAAGCCCTTACAGTGCCTATCTGTCTTACATTATCGCAATCAAAGGCCTTTCAACCATTGCAAAAGATTATGGTTTTCAAATCAGGAAGGTATTTCTTTTTTAACTACATCAGTATAAGCCTTTTCTATAGCTTCCCGTTTTTGTGCAGAGTCTGCCCGGGCATATATTTCAGTGGTTTGAACTGACTGATGCCCTGAGGAAGTCTCGGATATAACCAGATTTACTCCTGCCTGTAGCAAGTGCATTGCCTTAGAGTGTCTCAATGAATGACAGCTTAGTCTATCTGGTATTATAACAGGGTTTTTTGCTTTAGCCATCGTTACATATTTCTTTAGAATGCAGTTCACTCCAGCTCTGGTTAACTTTTCTTTACGGTTGTTGCAGAAAGGGGTGACTGTCCTAAGATGGATATCCAGTAGGCTATTTTCTTTCATATACCTTTTTATATGTGCAATCCCTTCTTCCATCATACGGAACAATTCTAGTCTTGTTACCTTTTCCGACAATTTTTATTGTATATGGGTTATCAAGACGTATAGAAGATGAGGTTGTGTCGATGATCTCCTGAACTCGGGCTGCACAGTCGTACATCAGAGCCAGCATGGCCAAGTCTCTCCTTCCCTTCCGTGTGGAGAGGTCGGGTTGCTCTAATAAAAGCTTGATTCCATCGACTGATAGATAGCTAACCGATGGACTTTTTATTTTCTTTGCTTTTATAGATAGTTTTCTCTGCCACTCAGCCATACGATCTGGTTGTTGATACTGGAGAAAATGAAAGAAGGCGTGCATTGCAGCAAGCCGAACATTCCGCGTGGCGGCAGAGCATTTTTTTTCAACCTGCAGCCAGTTTAAGGAATCCACAACGATTTCCTTGGTAATATCAACAAGCTCTAATCTGGACGCACTTATGTTTTTTTTCTGATCCATAAAGGTCAGGAATAGTATAAACGTAAAACGATAAGAGCTAATAGTGCTGCTGGCTCATGCCTCGTTCGCCTGGAAGATACTGGGAGAAGAAGCTGGTCAGGTGTTTTGAGAAGTTAGTTGGCTTCATCATCATCCTGGTTTAGATCGATTACCGGAAATGCGTTCGCTGATACACTAACCATTCTTTTAATAAGATCCGGATACATTTCCGTTGTTAGGCGTACATATCCATCCGTTCGCATTGAGAGATTGATGACCTAAATAAGTCGATAAGAGTGGCAAAGAATGGTACATATCCAATCCCTGTCTGGCCATTAACGCTAAAGAGTGGACACTGAACGTGTGTCGAATATCATGAAGGCGAGGGCCTTTTCCCTCTTCCTCCGTGGGAGATCTCTGCTGACCAACAAATTCTTCTGAACCATTTATAAGCAGTATATGACGAGAGAGGAGTACCATCAGGCAGTATGAATATCCTGCTCGTTTTTTTGACACCGGGAAACAAAGCTCTGTACGTCAAATAACCTCTGCAGACCTCCGTTAGTGAACTTGTTATGGGAATGATCCTTTCTTTGCCACTTTTCGTTTTTCTAAGTATCAGGTAGTTTTCTTCGATGCTTATGTCACTTCGCGTCAGGTGTAGCGCTTCGTTGATTCTTATCCCTGTTCCGTACAACAACCTTACTAAAAAGGAATGGCAAATACCGCTGTGTTACGATTGCGGAGGGGAGGTGACAATGAATCGCAAACAGAGAAATAGCGGACATCTCTTTAGTTGAAAATATGTGCGGGACAAAAGATCTGCTGCATTTTGAAGCCTGGGTTCGTATGATCTAATTCCCTGGTCACACAAAAATTGAACGAACTGGCAAAATATCTGTATTCTATTATACCTCGTTTTTTCAGATTCATTCGGCCTTTTCAAGCTATACTCATCAGCAAGCTCTTTTGTAACTCCGATCTTGATAATGTCATTGTTCTGTGCTAGACGGTCTAGGAGTGATAGTGCACCACCGGCATCCTTATATTGATAACCCAGGCTATTTTTTAGCGCTATGAATTTCGAAATCAGTGGTCCATATATGCTATAATAAATTCTAGTCATGACGGCAACCTCCTTTCTGCTCGTAAAATGAAGGGGAGATAAACGGAACCTCAAGGGCACACTCTGCTAACGTATTTATGTCGATGCGTAAATACTACATGGTTGACTCCATGCTACTGTGACCTAATGCTTCTGAGATCACGGGCAAGATCACCTTTTCTCTTAAAAGGGCACTTGCAAAGCTATGTCTGAGAGAATGCGGACCGTGCTTATCTATTAGAGTAATTTGTCTTGCCAAGTTCATATATTTACGAACCAGATTACCAATATCCGAAGAATGAAGCCTTTCGTAGGGACTTTGTACGTGGATAAAACAGTGTCTTATCTTCCGTGGAAGGGCGACCGTATTTCCAAGATAGTCAACAATGGCATTCCCTATTTCCGGCAGCAACGGTAGCTCCAAATACTTTTGCGTCTTGAATTGCGTGAGCTGTATGACGTTCCGATCCCATATGATATTATCAAAAATTAACTCACATATATCGGAGGCCCTGAGTCCCAATTTAATTGCCAGTAAAAGTATAGCATAATACCGCTTTCCTCTTGGACTTCCTCTATCTACAGCCTTCAATAGATCAGCTATTTCCGTATCCGTAAATGTTGATGGCAGCTTGGGTTGGTTCTCTATAGCTTGTCTTTTGAAATGACTCCTGAATAGTCCTTAGAGAGTATCTGCTGTTCGTAGAGATACTTAAAAAAGCATCGAAGAATGTTAAGCGCTACATGCTTGTTAGCTGGTCTATCAGGATTCATTTCCGTTATATAATCCTGTATTTGCGAAGCTTTTATCGCCTTCAGTCTGATTTTCTTATCTTGCACATAACTTGAAAACGGATGAAGATGAAAAATGTAGGATTGAATAGTCTTCTCTGATAACTTGAGGCTTTGTTTCCTATCCTCAATGAAAGCCATGATGTCAGAAGCTGCAGATCCACCAAATTCCTTAGGTTGATGTCTTCTCGGTCCTAAAAAAATCCGGCCAGTTTTTTGAAATTCGGTAAGCGCTTCTACTACATTAACAAGTTCTCTTTTCCTTTTGTCAAGCCTATGATAATCATACTTTCCAAATTCATATTTTAAAAAGGCCTGCTCTACCTTTCGCATCATAGAATTTATTTCGTCTGTTTAGCATGAAATCCTTTACCTTTTTCCAGTTTCGACGATAACGTCTGAAACTTCCTTCGCAGCGATGAATGCTTCGCATGTTAATCTAGAAGGCATTCATCAAATCAT
>JAXHKU010000020.1:0-75315 GCA_034523095.1 Cyclobacteriaceae bacterium
AATCTGCAAAAAGCAGAAGAACAGGCGAGGGAAGCCGAAATTCAGTTATCCCTGGAACATGTGCGGGCTCGATCTTTGGCTATGCATCAATTCTTCGGAATTATCTGAGGGTGGCCGCTGTTCTATTTGAACAAGTCAGTTTGCTAACAAAAACACCAAGTCGGTTTAACATCGCAATAGTCAATGGAAACAGGAACAAGTTTTTGATATTTGGGTAACGGATCAGGAAGGTAAAAATTTAAATAAACTACTTACCTTTTTGACGTAAAAGAATCTAAAAGTAGGTAAAAGTTGCAAATTAGTGAAAAGCAAAGAGACCCACATCATTGAGACATTTTAACGGGCAAACGATTAAAGAATTGGCTTCGTTATGCTATCGAAAAGGCGGGCGTACCTTTTAACATTATTCAGTAGTTGAGGAACATCGGTATATAAATTCCATATACTTTAAACAAGGGTTTTTGGGCATTGCCACTAACGAAATGCCTGAACAATATATTTGATTATGACCAATTGCTGTTGCGTTTTGCGAAGTATTCGAAGACCTGCACGCGCTTCCTTGATATCGCAAAAAGTAGAAGCCCAGGCAAGGGAAGCGCACATAGAAGCGGCTTTAAAGCGAATTGGTGCAAGATCTATGGCCATGCATGCCTGAAGAAATTGAATGATGTGCTCAGCGTCATGTTCAGCAAATCGAAGCACTGGGTATCGAATGCCAAATACACATATTCACTCTGATGGACCTGGAAAGTAACACCTTCAGCTTTCAGGATTACCGGAAAAACATGGGCCTCCAAATATCGGGTGAGCAAATCATTGATTTGGATGCAATGCCTGCTTTCGAAAGAAACCATTATCCCAACCTGGAAGAAGCAAAAACACCATAGCCATTCAATGCCTGATATATCCACCAGAGTCTTCCCGATTTATTTCAAATTATCGATAGAATCGCTTCGATCATTACCTGCTGAAGAAGAGATAACTTTTGAAGATTTATTCCCGAAGGAATATTCGACTGTGAAGGGCATAATCGAGTTTCGGTACATAGGATTTAATAACTCTCCATCCCCCTACAGCCGAAGAGACCACAATCGTTATCCGTTTTATTCACGGGAATTTGAACGTGTCTGCCAGCGCATTATCAATATCCAAAAAGCAGAGCACAGGCAAGAGAACAAAATTCAGTTATCTCTGGAGCGTGTGCAGGACCATCTTCTGGCCATGCAATCCGTGATGATTAGTGAAAGTTTTTAGAGAGTATTGTTCCGTGGATTGATAACCTGGGCGTGCCATTGGTCAATGTATTTATAATTGTTTGACCGGAAAATTAGAGTCCCCTCACCTGTGGCCTCCGGAAAATCAGGAACAAGAATCCCGGCCAGCCAAGTGGTACAGGTAGATAGTATGGAGCCCCTTCAAGCTTTATATGAAAAATTTATCCATAACAATTCTGATACGGTAGAAGTGATTTTTTATCCCAAGGAAGTTATCCCCCAACTCTTTGGCATTTTTGCCGAAACATTGGGCCATCTGCGGAAGAAGATCGTATGGGCACCGATGACTTTCCAGACGGTGGATGTTCTCTGGCAGGTTATACCCCTTTCGGATACCTGGGCTACGACCATCAACAGGTAGCCACCGGAGAAGAAAAGGAAATCCTTTCGCGCTTTTGTGTGGAATTCACGAGGGTGTATCAGCGCTTATTCGTCGACATCCAAAAAGCAGAAGCACAGCAAGAGAAGGCACAGATGAGAATGGCATTAGAAAGAGTTCGGGCAAGGTAAATAGGGGATGCATCAAACGGATGAATTAAAGTGATGTGCCTATGCGTGTTATTGGAACAATTTGATTTCTTGGGTATTAACCCTGTTCTCACGCATTTAACATTGTTTGATGAAGCCAATGAAAAGCTCGTGTTCGATTTTGAGCGACCTTGGCGAAAGGAAAAGGTGTTGGTAGAGCAAAATAATTGACATCTATGCAGTAGAAAGTTGGAAAGCTTCATTTGAAAACTGGAAAAAAGCAGCACCGAATTCAGTTGATTGTATTGACTATTCACCTGAAGTATTGCCGGCAGTTTGGGAAGTAATGAGTGAAGTAATGAATGCGTTACCCGAAGAAAGACACAAAATAAATCCGGCAGATCTTTTCCTGACGGGTTGTTTACTACACAAGGGCATTTCAAGTATGGGTATTTGGATTTAATTCTATCCAGAAGGGCAACAGAAGAAGAAAAAAATATAGTGAGTCGGTTTGCTACTGAGTTTGGACGAGTATATCCAGCGTTTCCTGGATCTTCAAAAAGCGGAAGCACAGGCAAAGGAATCCAGATACAGGTAGCAATGGAAAGAGTTAGGGCAAAGACAATGGCAATGCATAACAGTAATGAGCTTAGAATAGCATCTGTTCTTTTTGAACAGATAAGTTTACTGACGATACACCTGACCGTTTTAATATTGGCATTGCAAATGACGAAGACAGAACATATGATGTTTGGGTTACTCAATCAGCAAGGTCATAAAATCAGTAAACTTTTTGTTGCAGCCGCCGGTAAATCGCCTGGTAATTTTCGAAGTATTTGAGGCCTGGAAAAGAAAAAGAAGATTGTATTGTTCAGGATTTATATGGTGAACAATTAGAAGAATGGTTCCAATATATGGGTAAGGAACTAGGTATTCCGTTTGATAAAAATCAAGTTAAAGATCACCGGTACATCAATTCTGTTTTTTTCTCTCATGGTTTTATCGGTATTACTACTAATGAATCGCCGGATCCCGGAAACGTTAAACTGATTGAACGTTTTGCAAAAGTATTTCAACAGACCTATACCCGTTTTCTCGACCTGCCAAAAAGCAGAAGCGCAGGCAAGGAAGACAGATAACAAGCTTTCACTGGAAAGAGTGAGGGCAAAAGCAATGGCTATGCGCGGAAGTCGGATGAGACTCACTGAAGTGCTACCAATAATATTTGAACGAACTGCATCGGCCTTGGATGTCAAAACGGTATAGATCACATCTGACATTGATTAGACCTGAGAAAAAAGTCACATTTACCTATCGCATGACAGGGCGGGAAAGGCTCACAAAGGGTTTTGAACGCAGAACAGGTGCTCGACATAGGATGATTCTGATATGATGGAAGGACGCAGCCGAACATTTAAATCTGAAAACCCGATTCAATTGCCGGGTTTGAATTGCTACCGGAAACGCTGCCGTGTATCTAGGGAAATTTTTAATGGCATTCTCCTGATTATCTCTGCCGGAAGGATATCAAAAAATTCATCGCGGAAGACTCTTCCGGGCGGTATGATTTACTACTGCAGCCGATGTGAGTTTGGATGATATTGGGATAAACAATACCAGAAAGCACTTTTGAAGAAGAACTGAATAAATTTTATTGAGTCGATTTGCAGAAGAATTTGGACAGACTTTATCAGCCGCTTTCTCGATCTGCAAAAAGCAGAAGCACAGTCGAGAATCTCAGATTGAAGCTTCTTTAGAAAGGATCAGGGCGAAAGCCATGGCTATGCAGCATACCGAAGAATTGAATGAAGTGATTGGTTTGTTTTGTGAGCAATATGATATTTTAGGCATCAACCCCGTTTGTGCCCATTTAAGTTTGATTGATGTAGAGAACAATCGTTTCAGTCTTGCGCCTCACCGGTAAGAAGGGAGCAAGAAATGTAGGCGAGCAAATCATTGATGCGAATGCTATGCCGGTTTGGGCAGAGGCTGTAGAAAAGTGGCGCAATAGTGAACCGCTTAGCTATCAATGTCTTGTTTACCCACCGGATGAAGTGCCAAAAGTAATGTCAATACTTAACGAAGTGATTTCCACCATGCCTGAAGAAGCACGGATAAGTGCTGCAGATTTCCCGGAGGGATTATATTCTTGCGAGGGACAGAATAAATTCGGTAACCTGGGATTCAACCATTCCCGTCCGCCAACAGAAGAAGAATACAGATTGTTGTGCGATTCGCAAGGGAGTTTGAACGGATCTATCAACGTTTCCTTGATTTGGAAAAAGCGGAAGCCCAGGCAAGGGAAGCTATTAAGCAAGCTTCACTGGAAAGAGTAAAGAGGAGAGATCGCCAGTATGCGGTCCACCGAAGATCTGCAACGCATTACACCATTAGTATTTAATGAATTAACAACTTTAGGTGTTCATTTATACGTTGTGGTGTGTTTATCATACAGGAAGAGTTAGAAAATGTAGAAGTGTACTTGTCGGCACCCGATGGTCATTCACTGGAAATTATAAGTCTTTCGTTCCATGCAAATGACCTGACAGAAAGACGGTGGCGAGCTGGAGAAATAAAAAAGTATATCATCAGCATTGGAATAGAAGAAAAGATTTATAAGCTGGACAGATCTATGATGGAGCAGGGGCAAATCGAAGCCAGCAAACCAGGTCCGGCGGCGCCACCTGAATCATTGGACTTACATTTATTCCATTTGCTCAGGGAATGTTGTATGTAGGAAATGTCGATAAATTAAAAGAGAATGAAATTGACCTGGTAAGAGCGTTTCCGCCGAAGCGTTTGCCATTGCCTATTTTGAGTTATGAACTTGTAAAACTGGAAAAAGCAAAAGAAAGTATTGAACTCACACTAACAGAATTGAAGGCAACACAATCCCAATTCATACAATCCGAAAAGATGGCTTCACTAGGAGAACTCACCGCCGGCATCGCTCATGAGATTCAAAACCCACTGAATTTTGTGAATATCTTTTCAGAGGTCAGTTAAGAGATTGATTGATGAGCTGAATGAAGTAAAGGTCAAAGCTGAAAGTCAGAATGAAACGAAGGCCTCGAAGAAGATATATTGGACGATGATCTATAACAAAATCTGCAAAAAATCCAACATCATGGCCAACGAGCAAGCGGCATTGTCAAAGGTATGCTGGAACACAGTCGCACAAGTACAGGCCAAAAGGAACCAACCGACATCTAAAGCCCTGGCCGATGAATATTTGCAAGGTTGGCTTATCACGGCTTGGGGCAAAGGACAAAAGTTTCAATGCCTCTTTCGGGGAGGCCGATTTCGACCCAAAACTGTCAAAAATTCACGTAGTTCCACAGGATATCGGCCGCGTGCTTCTCAACCTGATCAACAACGCATTCTACGCCGTCGACAAAAAGGCTAAGGAAGATATCGATGGTTATAAACCTGAGGTACATGTTACCACGAAAACAACTCCCCTCCATGGAGGGGTTGGGGGTGGGTCACCTTCCATACAAATCATCATCTCCGACAACGGCCCAGGCATTCCTGATACACATCAAAGACAAAATCTTTCAACCATTCTTTATAATCAAACCAACAGGACAAGGAACAGGGCTTGGATGTATCGTTGAGTTACGATATTGTGAAGGCGCATGGAGGAGAGTTGAAGTTGGAGACCGAAGGAAGGGGAGGGAGGCGATGTTTATAATAGAGCTACCCATTATTGATAAAAAAAACCGTTGAATCATTTAATCTCTTAAATCCCTGATCTTATATTTACAAATGCCTATATCTGAACCATCTGCCAAGCAGACATTGCCACTCATAGTATCCATACTAATTCTGCTTTCTCTTTCGCACACTTCACTTTATTCCCAGGCACAGGTTCAAACCATTGAGCCAAAGTACGTCTCCGTGGCGGAGGGTGTGGTTTCACCAATTGTTAACGCAGTGATACAAGATAGCTATGGTTTGATCTGGATTGGTACAGCCAATGGCTTGCAACAGTACGATGGGTATACATTTCAGACTTTTAAGAATATCCCCGGCAACACCACCAGTTTGCAACACAATCTTATCTGGAGTCTGCTGGAAGATGATAACCATGACATTTGGGTGAGCAATGGCAAGGGGGTATCCAAATACATCCGCCAGAAAAATGAATTTAAGAACTATGAGTTTGCACCCGTTTTTAATTTTACCGTTGATTCACAGGTAGCAGGCTTTAAGTTATTTATCGATTCGCAGAAAAACCTTTGGGTCAACTCTTTTAATCTTCAGCTATTGCAATACGATGCCGCATCCGATGAATGGAAGATGGCGAAATATGAATTAGCCGATGCTGTAGAACCAGATCGGATTAACGGCCCTGCATTCGCAGTTACCGAGGACTCGAACGGAAATATATGGCTGGGAACCATGAGTTATGGCTTGATGCGGAAGGCAGGCAGTGAAGATATGTTTAAACCGATATCGTCGGAAAAAATGGAAGGTATCAATTTCACCCATCCGGAGAATACTATCACCGCCATATATGCCGATAGCACCAATACGCTTTGGATTCACAACTCGCAGCGGTGTTTATAAATACAATCCTGAAACAGAGGCATTCACGATACTAAAAGAATATGAGTCACGACCTGGAGAAAACTGGAACAACTGGAATAGTATTTCACCAGATCCGCAAGGCAATATCTGGATTGCTAATAATTTTCGTGGAATGTTAAAGTTTGATGGCATCTCTGATCGATTTACAGAGATTGAAATTGCCGGAAAAGTAATCATGCGCACCCATGGCTGGAACATCACGATTACACAATTCATGATCGACCGCAGTGGCATTTTTTGGTTTGGCAGTCGGGAAGCCGGTTTGGTAAAGTATGATCCGGTCAACAAACCCTTTCAACATTTAGCTCATGATGCTAATAACCCAAAAAGCATGAGCTCAGGCGGTGCTTTTGGCATTCTCGCTTCCAAGGTAAAACCGGGTATTATTTATCTGGGAACCCGGGGCGGTGGTGTCAATATCTATGATCCCAAAAAACAAGCTTTTGACAAAATATCTTTCAACGTAATTGATGATATGTTTGGCGGCTCAGCCCGAAGTCTAGCCGAGGATAGTGATGGCTCGCTGTGGCTTGGCACCTGGGGCGATGGCTTAGTTGAACTGGACAACAACTACAAAGAAGTAAGACGGTATAAGTACGACTCAACAAACGTAAATTCAATTTCGAATAACCAGGTTCGGGTAATCAAACCTGATAACAAAGGTCAATTATGGATAGGTACCAATAGTGGCCTGAATATCCTTAATCCCAAGACCAATACCCTGCAACGAGTTGTTAGTAAGCAGTTCCGGCAATACCCCGATCAATTGGTTGCTCAAATGGAAAAGCTTATCACTACAGATCAGAAGGTGGGCGTCATTGAAAAAGTGACCGACAATCAAAATATATCGATACCAATAGAAATTAAAACCGCTGGCAATTATTGGATTATGACCGTTGGTGAAATTTTTGGTGCTGATGCGGGCAGACTTTGGCTGGATAGAGGATGCAGCCAAAGACACCGTTTGGCTCATGGGTGATTTTGACCATACCTATCATGCCGGTGGAAATTCTAAAAACAGAATCCAAATAGGCTCTGTAGGACTTCAACCCGGTATGTACACATTGCATTATTATTCAGACGACAGTCATTCCTTTGGTAAATGGAATGAGACGCCACCCACACAAACTTCACTCTATGGCATCGTATTGGTAAAATCACAAAACGAAGAGCAATTTCCATCCTTTCAAACTCCCGCAGATCCGGAGCAGGAAGAATTAGCGATTGACGGAGTAAGTATTACCGACATCGAAATAACCGACAAATTCATTTGGGTAGCTGCTGCCGGTAGCGGACTTAACAGAATCGACCCCTCAACTAATTCCGTTAAAAATTATTATCATAACCCCAACGATAACAATTCCCTTAGTCATAATAACGTCCTTGATATTCAACAAGATAGCCAGGGCATCATCTGGCTGGCAACCCCCGAAGGCATCAATAAATTTAATCCATCCACAGAAACCTTTATCCGCTACACCGAAGCTGATGGATTGCCGACTAATCTGACGGAAGGTATTGTCGAAGGCGATGATGGCGAAATGTGGATTGCCTCGCAAAATGGGCTGTCGCAAATGGTTACCAATAAAAACCTGGGCAAAGTCACCTTCATCAATTACAACTCAACGGATGGCTTGGGTTCCGATGTCTTTTTATCACTCACCACGACGCGGGCTTCTGATGGACGGTTTTATTTTGGCGGTGAGCATGGGCTTACCACATTTAGTAAGATTACTTCCAACAAAACACCACCTGCTATCATTATCTCCAATTTGTTTATATCTAATAAGTCAGTGAAGGATATGACAGAAAACTCCCCACTCACCGAAAGTCTATTAGAAGCAAAAAATATTTCCTTAGCCTTCAATCAAAATAATTTAAGCTTTGAATTCGCAGCCCTTCATTATGCTAATCCTCAAAAAAATCAATATGCCCATATGCTAAAAGGTTACGATCAGGATTGGATCTATGATAACCGGAACTTCGCAGCCTACACCAATTTAGACCCGGGTAACTATGAATTTATAGTACGAGCTGCCAATGCCTATGGTATTTGGAATGAAGAAGGCAAGTCGATAGAGATTATCATTCATCCGCCCTGGTGGCGCACCTGGTGGGCTTATGGGTCTTATGTTTTTCTATTTGGGCTTTTTGCCATTACCACCGATCGCACAGTACGCAGAAGTATCAAACTGCGCGAGCGTGAGCGCAGCCGCGAGCGCGAATTAATACAAGCGAAAGAAATTGAAAAGGCCTATAACGAATTAAAGACCACACAATCGCAACTCATCCAGGCCGAAAAAATGGCGTCATTAGGAGAGCTCACTGCCGGCATTGCCCATGAAATCCAAAACCCGCTGAATTTTGTCAACAACTTTTCGGAAGTGAATAAAGAGTTGATTGAGGAAATGAAAGAAGAAATTGCAGCCGGCAATTATGAAGAGGTAAAAGCACTTGCACAGAATATTGCCGAAAATGAAACCAAGATAATCTTTCACGGCAAGCGGGCCGATGGCATCGTGAAAAGCATGTTGCAGCATTCACGAAGCAGCAGCAATAAAAAAGAACCAACGGATATCAATGCATTGGCCGATGAATACCTGCGACTTGCCTATCATGGCTTACGGGCGAAGGATAAATCTTTCAACGCGACCTTGAAGACGGAGTTTGATGAAAGCATTGGAAAAGTAAATGCAGTACAACAGGATATTGGCCGGGTAATTCTCAATCTGATCACCAACGCATTTTTTGCAGTCACAGAAAAGAAAAGCCAGGATGTAAACTCAGCCTATGAGCCTACTGTGACGGTAACTACCAGGAAAAAAGGAAACAATGTAGTGATAAAAGTGCGTGACAATGGCAATGGAATTCCAGAGCATATCAAAGACAAAATCTTTCAACCCTTCTTCACCACCAAGCCCACCGGTCAGGGAACGGGCCTTGGATTGAGCATAAGCTATGACATTATCACCAAAGGTCATCGGGGTACGCTCGATGTAGATACAACCGAAGGTCTTGGGACAACATTTATTATCCAATTACCAATTATAACCGATAACCAATGAAAATATTAGTAGTAGACGACGAGCAGGACATCAAGATCCTGTTTGAGCAGCGTTTCAGAAAAGAAATAAGGGACAAGCATGTTTCATTTGCCTTTGCTTTTTCAGGCGAGGATGCACTGCAGAAGCTGGAAACATGGGAGCATGAGGCTGTGCTCATCCTTTCAGACATCAACATGCCAGGTATGAGCGGTCTCCAGTTGCTGGAGAAAGTGAAAAAAAGGTTCCTGAAACCACCTCCGGTAGTGATGATGATCACGGCTTATGGCGATGCTGAAAACTTGAGAATTGCAAAGGATCTTGGAGCCGATGACTTCCTGACAAAACCTGTTGATTTCACAGCGTTGAAAGCACGACTAAACCTTATCAATTAATGTCCAAAATATTAGTAGCCGACGACGAAGCGGATCTGGAGATACTGATCAAACAGAAATTCAGGCAAAAAATCCGCGACCGCGAGTACGAATTTGTTTTCGCTGTGAATGGAAAGGATGCGCTGGAAAAATTGAAAGAACACCCTGATGTGGACATGGTGCTGAGCGATATAAACATGCCGGAAATGGACGGCCTGACATTGCTTAGCAAGCTAAATGAAAGTTGTCCGCTGGTGAAATCAGTCATGGTGTCGGCCTATGGCGATATGGAAAATATTCGCACCGCCATGAACCGCGGAGCGTTTGATTTCATCACTAAACCCATCAATTTCGATGATTTGTCGCTGACCATGGACAAAACCCTTCGACAGGTGCTAATGATCCGAGAAACCCTCCAGGCGATCAAGGAAAACAACATACTGAAGATGTATGTCGATAAAACGGTGCTCAACTTTATGGGCAGCCGCGAATACGAGTCATCCCTCATGGTCAATGAAACTATTGAAGCTTCGGTGGCTTTTATCGACATCTGCGGCTTCACGGCCATCAGCGAAAAGGAAGCACCTGACGCAGTGGTAAAGCTGCTCAATGACTATTTCGATATCATCGTAAAGGAGATTATTGCTCAGGGCGGTTACATCGACAAATTTATCGGTGATGCCATCATGGCCGTATTTCGTGGCGAATACCATCTGGATCGCGCCGTGGACGCCAGCCTGGCGATCAGGAAAAGAATAGCGCAACTCCCCAATTCAGGATCGGCAGGCACATATACCCCTCAGGTTTCGATCGGTATAAACAGCGGTGAAATGATCTCAGGCAACCTTGGGTCTGTAACATTGCGGAGGTTAGACTACACGGTCATCGGCGATACGGTAAACACCGCCCAGCGATTGCAATCATCGGCCGAACCAGGTCAGATCATTATCAATGACAAGTCGTACCAAGAGATCAAGGAATCGTTCAAATGCACGATGGTAGGTGAGATCAAGTTGAAGAATAAGACTGAACCCATGGTGGTCTACAACGTGCTTGACTGACGGTTAATCAGTTAGAAATATTCTGATCTTAGTCCACGCTTTCCAAGGTGCAAATAACACTCGTCCTCCATGCGCTTACCTCTGGGTTAAACCCGATTTTCATGAGGTAATCTCCGCTGTAGGTCTTTGATCCATCAATCCTGGAATTTCTACCCGGGTACAGATTTATCTCCCTGATCACATAGCGCTTCTCCGGATCCAGTCCCTTCAACCTTATCGGATTCGAACTTCCCTGACCATACCGGTTATTTACCAGATAATTAAAAATCAAACCTGCCTTTTTATCCGGATTCAAATACATGATCGAGGCCACACTATTTTCTTTCGGATCCAGCAGCCGGTACTGATCGCCATGGAGTATGGTTGGTTTTACTTCATTGTAGTTTTTTATGGCCTGCTGGGCAAATTTCAAATCGTTTTCTGCGAGGTCATGCACCACAATATCAAAACCCATTTTGCCCATCATGGCCACATCAACCCGATATTTCAGCGGCTGTTTTCCCCAGTCGGTCACATGGTTTGCTGAGGTAATTGCGGGATAAAAATAGGAGTATTCCCATTGCATAAAAATGCGCTCCAGGGGATCGGTATTATCGCTGGGCCAGAACTCAGTAAAATATTGCAGAGCCGCATAGTCGACACGGCCACCGCCACCTGAACAAAGCATCATGGGCGTTTTAGGATAGTTCGCACGCACGCGCTCCAGGACTTTATATAATCCCTTCACGTAATCAATGTAGAAATGGGATTGATTTTCTTCGAATGCCGAATGCGCATTGTAGATCACCGCGTTGCAGTCCCATTTGATGTAGGCAAGTCCCGGATTTTGGACGAATAAATTATCGATGGTGTTGAATACAAAATCCTGCACCTGAGGATTGCTCAGATCCAGCACCAGTTGGTTCCTGAAATAATGTTCTTCTCTTTGTGGTTGCCTCACCACCCAGTCGAGGTGCTTTTCGTACAGTTCACTTTTTGGATTCACCATTTCCGGTTCCACCCAGATACCAAACTTCACATCGTTGTTTTTTGCCTCCTTTACCAATGAGATGACGCCATTGGGAAGTTTGGTTTTATTCACTTCCCAGTCGCCGAGTCCTGCCCGGTCATTGTTGCGAGGGTACTTATTGGCAAACCATCCATCATCCAGCAGAAACAAATCAGCGCCCAGTTCTTTGGTGTCTTTCAGCAATTTGAAAAGTTTCTCTTCATTGAAATCGAAATACGTAGCCTCCCAGTTATTAAGAAGGGTGAGCCGATCGCCATTTCCATCGAGGATTTTATAGTCCCTGGCCCAGCGATGCAATTTACGGCTCGCTTCACCCTGGCCGTTATTCGAAAGTAAGAAAAGGAATTTTGGTGTTTCAAATACTTCCGACGGTTTGAGAGAATAGATGGAGGCATAATTGTTCATGCCGGCAATGATGCGCAGGTTATCCTGAAAATCCAGTTCCAGGTCGATGCGGAAATTGCCGCTCCATTCCAGCGCTCCATAAAGTACTTTTCCTTCGTCTTCACGCGCCGGCCCATCCAGGCCAACCATAAAGACGGATGGCTGAAGCAGATTGGCTCGCGTGCCAAGTTTGGTATCCAGGGTTTTTATGCCGTGGGTGATTTTGGATACCTCGGGCTGCATCTCTTTTGCCCAATCTCCATGGTATTGCGTGAGCCAGAATTCACTGGCTTTTAGGTAGATATTTGAAGAAGCAAATTTTTGAAGGGATACATTGCCGTTTTCGCTGTGGCGAATGCTTGTCCACTGCTCCATCACATCGTTGGCATAATAAACTTTATATAAAAGATTTACTTCGAATGGATAAACCGGGTCTTTGAGGCTGATCGTGTACAAATATACCTGGTCCCCAACGCTTTCCTTTTTGTGTGATACGTAGTGTAAGTCCAGCGAATTATTGCCATCAGCATGGGTGACGATGATGGCCGGCTCCATAAGGTTTTTCGATCCGGCAGGCGTATAGGCATTGTTGAGCGATTCTGAAAAATCCTGTGCCTGGCGGTACGCGCCGGGGATTTCTGCGTATTCGGCAGCGCTTTTCAGCTTTTCACCAAAATAAATAATGCCCACGCTCTTGTCCTTATTGGTCTGGAGAACGAGCGCATTATTGGCAGATTCGATGGGGATAAGGGTCTGGGCCATGAGAAGTGAAACGTTTGTGAGGCATACTGCCATGAAAGGTACAACGCGCCGGGAAAATAGGGATAGCTTCATCATAATGTTGAAAAGTTAACAGGAGAAAATCATATACATTAAAAACCTTTAATGGCCGCTTTACCATGAAACCCGTATGGATTTTCAGGCACTTTTTTATTGGCGGTTTTCCCCCGGGTCGAAACTATATAAATATGGTGCCTTATGGGCTTTTCCCGAAAATCTTTTTTCATGGCGCTTCAATATTCCCATGCTGAGCATCCGCCGCTGAAAGGTTGTCCGGCGAAGTTTGTGTCCCAGGATCGCTTCATAGACCCGCTGCAATTCCTGCATGGTGAATTGTTCGGGCAGGAGGTTCCTCCCAACCAGTTTCCTGTCAATATTTTCTCTCAGTGTATTCAGCGTCTTTTCTACGATGGCCCGGTGATCCAGCATCAGAGTGGGCGCAACATGTGACAGAAAATCTTTTTCTGATGGATTACTCATAGCATGTGGTTCCTTTTGGTAAAAATAGGCAGGTACATGGATAAAATGCAATTATTATTGTTACTTATCGAGACAATGAATGTTCCGGCAGAAAGTCAGGAAGAAATCGCCCGGGTTTATCTGGCTAATCAACGTGTGAGTCCTGTAATTCATTTCAAAATGACGTAGCTCTTTCATGAATTTTAAGCTATATTTAGCTAACTGGATTACTTACCGAATCTGGTTTAGTTTTTTATAGAAGAAGGTCAGTTTATCCGGGAAAACAAATTTTTCAACTAATTAAGCCATACTGAAATGCTCTATTTTTATTTTATTCTCGCCGCACTTATCTTCTTTTTTATTGGAATAAGGATCGTACGACCCACTCAACGCGGACTTGTAGAAAGACTGGGCAAATACCATCGTTTCGCCAACCCCGGATTTCATTGGATTATTCCTGTCATCGACCGGCTGTTCCTCGTCAATGTCACCGAGCAAATGGTCGATGCCGAGCCGCAGGAAATAATCACCAACGACAACCTCAATGCGCGTGTTGATGCGCAGGTTTATTTCAGGGTGAAATCGGAGGAGGAAAGCGTGAAAGGTCTCTATCTACAATGTGAATAACTACAAATACCAGATTGTGAACCTGGCAAGAACTACGCTAAGGAATATTATCGGAACACTCACGCTAAAATCAGCCAATAGCGAACGCGGTAAAATCAATGCCGAACTATACAAGACCCTCCATACCGAAACACAGAGTTGGGGGATTGAAATAGTAAGGACTGAGCTGAAGGAAATAGATCCGCCGAAAGATGTACAGGAAACCATGAATAAAGTAGTGAAGGCTGAGAATGAAAAAATCGCAGCTATTGATTCGGCCACAGCCGCAGAAACCGTTGCCGACGGTGTGAAACGCGCTAAAATTAAAGAAGCTGAAGGCTACAAACAATCAAAAATCCTGCATGCCGAAGGCGAAGCTGAGGCCATAAAACTGGTCAATGAAGCAGCCGATAAGTATTTTGTCGGGAATGCGCAGATGTTGCGGAAACTTGAGGCATTGGAAACATCTCTGGGGCAGAATGCAAAAATTGTGATTCCCTCAGGAACGGAACTGATTAATATCGTTGGCGATATGGCAGGTATCCTACCACTGGAACGCAAAGGCCTTCATGGTGACACCCCTGGCAGCAAGCGAGGAAACTAAAAGTGGTATAGACCACTTTTCATCTAATTCCCCTGTTTGTTAGCAAAGGTAGTCAGGTGAGCCCCGCACATGATTTTTGAATAGGATTCAAAAAAATCGCAGTATTCCGGTGATTGATCATAGTTATTAATGCAATCAATACCATAGGTAATGGCGTTAGTGTAAACTTCCACCGGTATCACAAGTTCGGCAATAGAATAAAAGGCTCCATCCGCGTCCTGCAGCAGGGTGATATAAAGGATTTTAACAACCGAAATATTATCCGTATTAATAAACGCGCTATTTCCGACAAGGCCTATATGCGCAATACTACGGCTGTCGTCTATAGTCGTGCTGTAGGTATAATCCGGTTCAGGTGTGAAACCGTTTGATGCACCGCCTAAACTCTCAGTAAGATTGGCAACCAGGTCCATGGCTGTTTGTTCTATAGTTTGCGATCCGAAGTCACCCTTTATTCCTTCAAACCTCAATGAATAATAATATCCTTGAGGAAAGTTGGTTAAGTCCGTATAAAAAATGCCGTAATTATCATCATAATCAAATGGCTGATCTTCAGGAATTGCTACCACGATTCCATTATTGGCATCTTCATAAATGTCATAACTCATCAGGTTATAATCGAGGAATAAACGGTTTGCCTGAAATTCATTGACTATTTTGCTAATATTTCCAGGATCGTATGAACTGTTGAATAATTCATCGAGGGTGCGGGTTTTGGTGTAATAGAACATAAAATCACCGCCGTTGTAGGATTTATACTCATCTGCAAAAAGCTCATCAATCGCCTCAGGAGTTTCGGAAGTATAACTCACTTCCGCCTCTGCTGAAAAGTGCAGTACCGTTTTTTCGAATCCGGGAGGCAGGGTAGTGGCCGTTGAGTTTTCCAGGTCGAGAAGGTATTTTGCCGGTATTACCCAACTCACATTCGAGGCTCCGCCTTCCAATCCGCCATCGCCAATGCCGACCAGATTACCAGATCTATCATAAACAGGTGAGCCGGAATAGCCTGGCAACAGGCTGCCATCGATGTATATGATATCCAATTGGTAATGTGGTATGCCGCCTTGTTTCACTTTGGCCAGGTCGGCTGGCGGAACGAGGAACTCAAGTGTTTCCTTCGGTTTAAGATCGCCTTTTTTCATCGAACGGGTGGGGCTGCCTTCAGAACCGCTGTTGTATCCGACTGCATAAATGGGTTCGTCAAATACGAGTTGCTTGGGAGAATACCCCTGAAGTGGCAGCACGCCAGCGGGCACCGTTTGCCCGGGTGTCAGTTCCAGCAATACCAAATCGGCTTTTATGTTTATCTTCTTGATGCTGGCATTTTTCCAATTATTATCGGGGTATTGCACAAGCACATTGCCCCCGGGCCTCATGGCGTGCAGTGAGGTGACGACCCAATTGCCTTGTTTCCATAGAAACCCTGAACAGGTATTTGCTTTACCGTTACTGGTAACCATAATTTTTACTAAGGATTTTCTCGCTACATCTGGACTAAATTGCCCATTACCAATTAAATGGCATGATAAGAAGAAGAGCAACAAAAGCATTTTACTAGTCATGGCATAGAATTTTAGTGAGGGACAAATAAACTCTTAATTGATCAGCCGGATCTATCTGTTGGTCGATACCCGAGGCAATATCGTTCCAGATCCTGCCACCGTCGGAAAGTATAGTCTGCCTGATTTTTTCAAGTGGATCACCCGAATTTAATTTCTGCATTGCCGGGCTGAATTGTACTTTGATGGTACCGGTTTCTTCTGATTCGCAGAAAATATCCCGAAGCAACAGTAACGTCTTTGACCTTGTTTTTTCCGGCAGCTCAGGATCGATGTCATTGGCCAGTTCTGCCCATGTGCCACCTGCTAAGGTAAAATTGTGCGCCAGGTCCACATAATCCGTATTCTCATTGGATGATTTTAAAATAATGCACTGGCTCGCATTTACCTCTGCCGAAAACATGACTGTTCGGGAGCTTTGGAATTGCTGATTCATCAAGGAATCTGTTCCTGCGGGTATCGAAAACTTAAATCCTTCAGGGATCAGCCTGAACTTTTGATAGGCAATCAGATCCCGCGCGACAGTATCAGAAAAACCTATTTCACGGTATTCATCATAAAACTTTTCTAAGGAAGGTGCGAATGAGTTATTGTTGACCAGGTATTTTCCTGATAGAATTCCTATGACACAGAATAAACCAAACGAGCCAATCCTGATGCTTTTTACCGGGTTAAGGTAGTTTTCGTTCAGCCCCAGCAATACGACCAACAACGAGGATAATGTTCCTATGATTCCGCTGACGACTGGCGACACAGCCAAACCAAGTAGTAATCCGAGTAACAAGCCGACACCCATACCATTGAAAAAACCACTGATTAAGCTCAGTCTGGAATACCCATTGGCCGGTATTGATTCTGGGATTTGTTCATTTTTCAGCGTGGATTCGGTGATTTTTGATACCGCTGACGCAACTTTTGATTGCAGGGATTGCTTTTCGTTTGGATCGCCTTCCATATGGTTCAAATTGGTACTGGTCGTTTTGCGTTTACTTCATTCAGGTTCAGCTCGTTGTCGATGAACTTATCTGAATTCGGTAACCACTATTGTTAGTGAATCTAAATTACAAAATGTTATAACAGTACAAACTAAAACTGGGTTTTATAATCTATCATGGAAGATTCCATTCTTTCACCGGAAACACCACCTAATTTTCAGGAACAACTGATCAGGACTAATACAAAGCATGCCTTACTTTCTTCAAACCTCTCTCGACTTTCAAATATTCAAATGGAAGAGGGGGAAAGGTTGATCAACAAATCAAAACAGATAGTGGCATCCAGTAAAGTCACTCTTCAATTGGAATTAGCCATACTGATCATTATCGGGGTAATAGTCCAGATTTTGATCTTTTCTTCAGAATTGGGCTTCCCAAAAATCGATCAAAATGCCAGATTAAATTGAATGTATTCGGTCGGATAGTTCTTCGGCACTAGCCTGCGTTACGCTAATCACTCGACAGGGAAGATTTGCAATCATTTTTCCTTCTGAGCGCCACATAACAAACCGGTAAGGTTTATGATTTGCCTTCGTGATTTTTGGCGGAGATATAATAAAGCAGGATTGACCATGACAGACTTTTGAACAGGTAATTGCATATTCGTTAAATAAACGCAATCCCATGAAAAATTTTCTCTTCTGTATTCTGGTGCTTTTATCTGCATTGGCAGCATCAGGTCAATCTGGGCGGTTTATTACCGAGAAGTCTCCATAATTCGTTTATAAACCCTCCCAACGCAGCGAAACCTCCTGTCCGGGGGGACTGGATGAACGGTAACATTACTCGAAATGGATTACAGAACAACATTGAATGGATGCCGCCTACCGTTGTTAATGGCGGATTATCATAACTTCGACACAAACCTGTTTCCCTTTACAGGTAGTTCGCAAAAGCAAAAAAATAATACCAATGAACAACCCAATATCGTTTTCATTTTGACCGATGATTTGGGTTGGACAGATTTGGGCTGTTACGGCAACAAATTCAACGAAACACCAAACCTCGACAAACTGGCTGAAAGTGGCATTCGGTTTACACAAGCTTATGCAGCTTGTCCGGTTTGCTCGCCCACCAGGGCTTCATTCATGACCGGGAAATACCCGGCCCGGCTGCAACTCACCAATTACATTAAAGGCGAGCGCACCGATGAAAACTCGCCGGTTTTGCCCGCCAACTGGAAACCTTACCTCGAAGGAAGCGAAACCACCCTGCCCGAATTGCTGAAAACCAAAGGCTACACAACCGGCATGGTGGGTAAGTGGCACCTCGGAAACGCAGAAGG
This sequence comes from Cyclobacteriaceae bacterium, assembly GCA_034523095.1. Taxonomy (GTDB): domain Bacteria; phylum Bacteroidota; class Bacteroidia; order Cytophagales; family Cyclobacteriaceae; genus JAAUQL01. Next base: position 18,493 of record JAXHKU010000020.1, read on the forward strand.
GCAAAATCCATGGGAACAGGGTTTCGACTACTCGCGGATGATTGGCAAAAACGGCCTCGATTATTACAACTACTCCATTTTTCTCGATTCGTTCCAGAACGAGTTCACTGACGACGGCACAAATTATCTGACCGATAAACTCACGGATTACGGTGTGGAATTTATTCAGCAAAACCGGGAGAAGCCGTTTTTTCTTTACATGTCATATTCAGTTCCACATGTTTTCATTGTTCCTCGCGGCGACAAGCTGCGCAAGTACTTTTTCAAATACGGGAAGTCGGAAGAAAAATTCAATCCGTATTATGCCGCGATGATGGAAAGCCTCGATGATGGCGTGGGCCAAATTATGGAAACGCTCAAAGAAAACGGTTTGCTCGAAAACACGCTGGTGATTTTTACTTCCGATAACGGCGGACTTGGACTAGATGAACTCGGACCAATCCCAACCAATCTTGCTCCCCTCAGAAAATGGAAAGGCCACATTTATGAAGGTGGCACCCGCGTGCCTGCCATTTTTAGCTGGCCCGGAAAACTGGCTGCCGGAAAAACCACCGAAAACTATTTCAGCACAACCGACTACCTGCCCACGTTTTGCGAACTGACAGGAATCAACAAGATCCCTGAAAATGTGGATGGTAAAAGCATCATTCCGCTGTTACTTCAACCCGAAAAAGAACAGGACACCGAACGGCCGCTTTTCTGGCACTACCCGCATTTTTCCAATCAATTGGGTAGGCCTGCAGGCTCAGTTCGGGTTGGCGATTTCAAACTGGTTGAACTTTACGAAACAGGAACACTTGAATTGTATAACCTGAAAGAGGACATTTCCGAATCGAACGACCTTTCGAAAAAAATGAAGGGAAAAACAAATGAAATGTACAATTTGCTGGCAGACTGGCGAAAAAGTGTGAATGCGCAAATGCCGGTTCCGAATCCCGATTTTAAACCATCAAAAAAATGAAGATGAAGGCTAACAACTTCAAAATGGTAAAACCTGTCAGCGTCCGCAGGACCTGTCAGCGTTTAAAAGTTTTTATGGCGATAACCCTTTTACTTTTAATGGGAACGGCCTGCACTCAAAAACAGGAACCCGTAAAACCCAACATCATCCTGATTTTGGCTGATGACATGGGTTACTCCGATATCGGTTGTTTTGGTTCGGAAATCCAAACGCCCAACATCGACCGGCTGGCTTCCGAAGGACTGATAATGACAAGTATGTACAATGCTGCGCGCTGCTGTCCGTCGCGTGCCTCGTTGATGACAGGTTTGTACCCGCACCAGACCGGTGTGGGCGACATGCTCCAAAACGACAGTCTGCCCGGTTACCAAACCCGTTTGAATAACCATTGTGTTACGCTGGCCGAAGTGCTTTCAACCGCCGGTTACCAATGTTTTATTTCGGGGAAATGGCACCTCGGCCACGAACCCGAAGGCTGGCCCATGAAACGTGGCTTTCACCGGCAGTACCCGAGCAACGGTACTACTGCCCACTATTTTGGCATTGTTAAAGGCCGCGATTTGGTCATTGAAGATACACTGCGCCAGCCGGTTGGTGAGTGGATTAAAGCCGGCCAAACTGAATATCAGTTATTCAAAAACGACGACGGTTCGCAGTGGTATTTTACCGATGCCATTACCGACCGCGCCATCAATTATATTACTGAACTCAGGAAAACAGATGCTGAAAAACCCTACTTCCTTTACCTGCCGTTCACCGCACCGCACTGGCCGCTGCACGCTTTTGAGGAAGACATTCAGAAATACCAGGGAAAATACATGGGCGGCTGGGATTCACTTCGAGAGGAGCGGTACAAACGGATGATTGAACTGGGCATTATTTCGCCTGAATGGAAACTTTCGGAACGAAACCCAATGTCAAAAGACTGGAATGCGCTTAACGATAGCACCAAACAATATTACGACAGGCTAATGGCAGTTTATGCAGCCATGATTGACCGCATGGACCAGAACATTGGCAAACTGCTTTCAGAACTTGAAAAAACCGGCGAAATCGAAAACACGATTATCATGTTTTTATCGGATAACGGTGGCTGCCACGAACCTGTTCACCGCGGGAAACCCGGTGCACTGCCCGGCACGCCCGACTCGTACGATGGTTACGAATACAGTTGGGCCAACGCCAGCAACACGCCGTTTAGCTGGTTTAAACACTGGACACACGAAGGCGGCAGCAGCACTCCGTTTATTGCCTGGTATCCTAAAATGATTGAAGCCGGGAGAAAAGATACACAGGTGTCACACATCATCGATATTATGCCCACACTGGCAGAAATTGCCGGAGCCGAATATCCCAAATCTATTAAAGGAAATGAAATTTTGCCTGCCGAAGGGAAAAGCCTTGTCCCGTTGTTTGGAGATGCTTCAGCAAAAATTACACACGAAACACTATTTTGGGAACACGAAGGAAACCGGGCGGTCCGAAAAGGCGACTGGAAACTGGTTTCGAGATTCGATTATGAAAAACGTGCAGAACTTCCCTGGGAATTATATAACCTGAAAACCGACCGCAGTGAAACCGAAAACCTGATTCAGGATAATCCTGAACTGGCGTCTGAACTGGAAAAACTTTATACCGGTTGGGCGGAACGGGTAAAAGTAGTTCCTTATGCTGAATTGCGGGAAATGAGAGGACAAAATTGACTTGCGAATCATATTACATTTATGGCGCGCGTTTAGCGCAGCGTAACGCGTGCCAATTCCAGACACAGTTCGCAACTATGCCATCGTATCTAATCCATCACAATACACACGTTAAATCCTTGAACCCCGATTTTCGATGGTACGAATACGCAATCAATTCTGCGCTTAGTGTGGTAGTCGGTTGGTGTTCAATGTTTCGGAATCATACTCCCTCTATTCCGCTTCCTCACTTATCCACATTTACACATTTCCCATTGAACTATTAAACTAAAAATATTAGCGCTAAATAAATTAGTATTTACTAAATTTGTTGTCGCTATGTATCTCAACTGTCATACCTGTTTCAGCTTCAAATACGGTACCCTGAGCCCGGAGGAATTGCTTGCCGAAGCCAGGAAGTTCAATGTGAAAAAGCTGGCGTTGACAGACATCAACAACACTTCCGCCTACATAGAACTGTTGCGGCTGTGCAGGGAAGCAGAACCTGACTTTCGCCTCGAACTGGCGCTGGGCATCGAGTTCCGTGATGGAAATTCACTGCTTTATGTGGGCCTGGCGGAGAACAATGCCGGGTTCGAAGAGCTGAACAGGTTCCTGTCACGCCACAATGCTCTGGATATGCCATTGCCGGTCAGGGCGCCGGAGTTTGCTCATGCGTATATTGTGTATCCTTTCGGAGGTATCGATCCGGCTGAACTTCGCGAAAACGAATTTATCGGTGTGAAAACCCAGGAGGTGATCAGGATCGCCCGAAGTACCTGCAAGGATTACCTCCACAAACTGGTAATTCTCCATCCGGTCACGTTCAGGGACAAAATGGGGTTCAATATTCATCGGCTGCTAAGAGCCGTTGGGGAAAATACGATTCTCAGCAAACTCGATAAAGCGCTTGAAGCCAATCCCAACGAAATGATGATGCCCGAGTCTGATCTGCTGGCGCACTTCTGGCAATACCCGCAGATTATTTCCAACACCAAATCGCTGTTGGAAAATTGCCACATTTCGTTCGAGCTTGGCACACCGAAGAACAAAGAAAAATTCACAGAAACCCATAAGAAAGATCATGGCCTGCTGCGCACTCTGGCGCTGGAAGGTTTTCGCCGCCGCTATGACCTGTACAGCAGCTATGCCATGCAGCGGCTTATGAAGGAGCTGGACGTGATCGCCGAGCGGCATTTTGAGGCCTATTTCCTCATATCGCATGATATCGTGCAATTTGCCAGGCACCGCAACTTCGCCCATGTAGGTCGCGGCAGCGGGGCCAACAGCATGGTGGCCTATTGCCTGGGCATCACGGAGGTGGACCCCATCGAGCTGGACCTCTACTTCGAGCGCTTCCTGAACCCTTACCGCAGTTCGCCGCCCGATTTCGACATTGATTTTTCGTGGAAAGACCGCGACGAAGTCATCGCCTATATTCTCGAAAAATACACCACCACCCATGCGGTGCTGCTGGCCTCCTTCAACACATTTCAGGGGCGGTCGGTGATCAGGGAGTTGGGAAAAGTGTTCGGATTGCCCAAGGCCGAAATCGACAGGATCGTAGACCATCCCTTCGAGATGCGCGACAGGGATGAAATCACCAGGCTCATCTTCCGCTACGCCGAGCTTCTGCAGGATATGCCGCAAAACCTCTCCATCCATGCAGGAGGAATTCTTATTACCGAAAAACCCATCTATACCTACACGGCGACGGAGATTCCACCGAAAGGATTTCCAGTCACTCATTTCGACATGTACGGCGCCGAAGACATGGGCATTCACAAGTATGACATACTGAGTCAGCGCGGCCTGGGTCACATCAAGGATACGGTGGAAATAGTGCAAAAAACCCAGGGCATCAGTATCGACATCAACCAGACAGCCAGCTTTAAGAAAGATCCGAAATTGAATCAACTGCTTATGCAGGGCAAATGTATGGGCTGTTTTTACATTGAATCACCAGCCACACGGATGTTGCTTGGCAAGCTCAGTTGCGACAACTACATTACGCTGGTGGCGGCCAGTTCCATCATCAGGCCCGGGGTGGCACGTTCGGGCATGATGCGCGAGTACATTTACCGGCATCACAACCCGGGAAAATTCGAATACATCCATCCGAAGATGGGCGAACTAATGAAGGAAACCTATGGTGTGATGGTTTACCAGGAAGACGTGATCAAGGTGGCGCACCACTTCGCCGGCCTCGACCTGGCCGAAGCGGATATCCTGCGACGCGGCATGTCGGGCAAGTTCCGGTCGCGCAAGGAATTCAAGCTGGTGGAGCAGAAGTTTTTCGACAACTGCAAAGCGAAGGGCTATCCCGACACCATTACCAATGAGGTATGGCGGCAGATCGAGAGCTTTTCGGGCTATTCATTTTCCAAGGCGCATTCAGCGAGCTATGCGGTGGAGAGTTACCAGAGCCTGTACCTGAAGGCCTATCATCCACTGGAGTTCATGGTGGGTGTGATTAATAATTTTGGCGGGTTTTACCAAACGGAGTTTTACTTTCATGAAGCGCGCATGGCCGGAGCAACGATTCAGGCGCCGTGTGTAAATACCAGCGACTACCTCACCAAAATTATCTCCACCGACATTTACATGGGATTCATTCACCTGAAAAGCCTCGAGCAAAAGATAGGAGAGGGCATAGCCAGAGAAAGGACGGCTCATGGCCCGTACAGGTCTATGGAAGATTTCGTGCACCGCATACCGCTGGGCCTGGAGCAAATAAATATTCTCATCCGGATTGGGGCGTTCCGGTTCAGCGGCAAACCAAAGCGCACGCTGCTGTGGGAGGCACGGCTGTTGTTTGGTGAGAAGAAGGAAACCAGGCATTCCATGTCCATCTTCGAGTCAACGGTGCCGTACAGCGTACCGGTATTGGAAAAACGGCCATTTGAGGACGCCTTCGACGAACTGGAGCTCCTGGGATTTACCCTGTGCGATCCGTTCCTGTTGCTCGAATCGCAGCAGTTCGGCAATGTGAAAGCCTCGGAGCTGATGCGCCGAACCGGTAAAACCGTGGAGATCGTCGGCTATCTCGTCACGACCAAAAACACGCACACCAAGGACCACAAGCTCATGCAGTTCGGCACGTTTCTCGATTGTGAAGGGAATGTATTCGATACCACCCATTTCCCCAATACATCTGTGAGTTACCCTTTTAGGGGAAGAGGATTCTACCGGATCAGGGGGAAAGTAGTGGAAGATTTTGGCTACCCGATGATGGAGGTAAGTTATATGCACAAAGAAACCATGGTGCACAAATTCCCGGAGGAGCACCCGAAGGTGGAGAATGCACGATCAGTCGGCTGATTACTAGTTTATAATCCAAAGTCGTTTAGCTAAGGATTTTAAAACCATGCCTTCCCTTTTGCCAATGCCTTTACCGCAGTTCAAGGTATTCCCCTCCAGGAGGGGACTTTAGCCGGAGACTGAATTTCTTGGTGCAGGTTCTCATCGGAAGTGGCTATTTTCTTAACCAGACAAGATTATTTTTTAATCTTTAAAATCACCTGAAAGCGATGGCGTTGCAGAGATGCTGGAATCGGGTAATTCTTTTTTCTGTTTATTTGAGATTGTTAGGTTGAAATATGGAAAACTCTAAAATTAAGTGTAACCTTGAAGGTTATTTTTAGCTACTCCCCAACAGCAATTTGTGACCCAGGGCAATTGAAATGTCATCTGGATTTTTAATAGACTAAAAGGTCAGTTGTTACATGATGAAACTGATATTTAAAAGCAATAATAATGAGTAAGGACGAAGTATTTAAAAACCCAATTGAGCAATCCTCCGATTTCAAATTTGACCAAAGAGTGGTAAAGGTGTTTGATGACATGGTTACCCGCTCGGTGCCTTTTTATATCGAAATGCAACGCATGATATCGGAGCTTGCCGGCCAATATGCAACGGCCGGCAGCGCAATCTATGATTTGGGTTGCTCTACCGGAACATCCATGGTCAATATGAATGCCACGGTAGCCAATGATGTCAAATTTATAGGAATAGATGATTCATCAGAAATGCTCGATCAGTGCAGGGATAATCTGGTAAAGAGCGGATTTGAAAGGGAGTTCGAATTGCAGTATGCAAACCTGAATAAAGGTGTGGAGATTAAAAACGCTTCCGTTGTGGTGCTCTGTCTCACGCTTCAGTTTATCAGACCTTTGCACAGGGTAAAGCTGTTGCAGGATATTCAAAAAGGCTTGAATGAAGGAGGATGTTTAATATTGGTAGAAAAGATACTGGCCGAAGAATCCATTCTCAACAGAAACTTCATCAAATACTACTATGATTTTAAAAAACGGAATCATTATAGTGAAATGGAGATTGCGCAAAAACGCGAGGCTCTCGAAAATGTATTGATTCCCTATAAGTTGAGTGAAGACCATGAAATGCTACAGAACGCGGGTTTCTCACACACTGAAGTATTTTTTAAGTGGTATAATTTTTCCGGCATCATTGCATTAAAATAAGTCTCACAAAATGATTTCTATTGGCAATTTCTTTTTCAAATACAGAAACCTTTTATTTCCGGTATTTGCTTCAACCATTTTTATCCCTTCGCCGGTAATTTTTACTGAGGGGATTTTTGGCCCATACTATTATCTGTTTCCGCTGGTTTTAGGGATAATTATCGCCCTGTCGGGCCAGGTCATCCTAGCCGCAACCATTGGGTTAAAATACATAAAACGAGGGGGTAAAGATAAAAAGGTATACGCCGATACCCTGGTGACTCAGGGCATTTTCGAGCATTGCCGCAATCCGCTGTATGTTGGCAATATTATGATGCTGACCGGTGTTGGCCTCATTTCCAATTCACTGATTTTTATGGTGATAGTCGTGCCGGTCTTTTGTTTTATCTATCAGGCGATTGTATTGGCTGAAGAGAACTTCCTGAGAAGCAAGTTTGGCGGCGATTACGATTTGTATTGCAAAAGAGTAAACCGATGGATTCCCAATGTTACTGGCTTGTCAAAAACATTCGGCAGCATGGAGTTTGAGTGGAAGAGGTATCTGAGAAAGGAATACAACACGGTTTATCTTTTATTCTTATCTATTGGTATCGTCCTGTTTACATTTGTTCCACCCGTTGTTGACTTGGAGAAAGATGAAAAAATCAGGTACGGCCTTGTCTATTTCTTTTTCTTCTCCATTATATACCTGCTCGTAAAATATCTTACTAAGAGGAAGAAAAGCGCGTAAGTTGGCTTTTCCAAGGCGGGAGTTTCAATGGTTAGCTGGCTCATTGTTCAATTCCGTATTTTTTCAACTGATCCGCGATCAATTCATAAAGGTCTTTTTCACCTGAGAAATCTATTGGCGGAAGGATAATGTTGCCATCCGGATCGAGCAGAAAATACGTTGGGAAAAAGTTGACCTGCAGAATCTCCATCGCTTCAGAGTCCATATCAGATTTTAAGAACGACCATCCAAGACCTTCATGGTTTTTGTATTCCTTAATTTTATTCAAATCGTCACGAGGGTTGATGCTCACAATTTCCAGTGACGAGTTAAAATCAGCGTGCAGAATCTTCAGGTAGGGCACATCAGCCTGGCAGGGTTTACAGCCAATAAACCAAAAATCTAACAGTACATATTTTCCATGGAATTCTGATAACCTAATTGTATTGCTGGATAGGTCAGTGAAAGTGACGTCTGGTAATCTTGCGCCTTTACTTAATAATTTGTAGCGATTGGCCAATGCTTCAGCTGATTGTCTTATGTCGCCGTGTAACCCGTGTTGAGCCAACTCATCAACAATTTCTGTAATCTCTTTATTATCACTGACCCAGGCAGAATTGTAAGCGTTCCTTGCCATGTGGAAAAAGGCGAGTTGCTTCACTGTATCATTAGGATTAAATTCACTTCTTGTTTTATAACCTCCAGTTCTGGCAAATCATCAGAATAGGTTTGTTTCCTCAACCCCCAATTCCTGAAGCGTCGCAAATAGTAATCAAATAAGAAGTTTATGTATTCGGGGTTTTGGAAATCTATTTTCTGATTGATTAAATAGGCGCTCTCCAGAGAGTCCATCGCCTGGCGATCCTGCAGTATTTCAAACGCTACAGACTGACAAAGCGCAAGTTTGTACTTTATGAGCTGGTTTTGATATCAGTTCCTATATGATCTTTTTGGAATTCCAGTAAGTCAGAGAGCAGGGATAATATTTGGCCAGCATATGAGGTTTTTAGATTGATTTGAAAATGGTTTAAAATTCCGACCGAACTTTCGAGCTTAACCATAGTTTCATTGATTTTATCTTCTGATTCAATGGAAATGCCTTCATTAGTCAGGAAAATATCATAGGATTGATTTGGCTGAACATATAGATTCAATGAATGATTTGCATTCCTTATTACCAACATGGAAGGTTGATTATTGCCGAAGGTAGTTTTATACCATTCCCCATTTCTCAACACTATACTATCAGCTACAATTTGTTTTGATGGAAGGATGAAATCTGCAAATGAGATGATATTGAGTGAAGTGGAATCGAGGTCTGAATTATGTACTTTTAGTTTTATTTGGGTGCATGCAGATGCCAAATAAGTAATGACAGAATGTGAAATATCTCATCGAAACAAGTTTTCGAGAAAGTAAGTAACAAATAAGGGTATTGTCAAAAAGGTACTATGACAAAAAAACGCAATTCCATAACAGACCTTCGGGGAGCAGGCCGCTTGGCGATCGATGCAGTCAATGGCGTCATTGATATCGTGGAGGCGATGCACTACAACATCACCAGTCTTGGCGGAATACTCGGCAATAAAAAGAAGCGTCCATCCGGAATTACCGGTTTAGTGTATAAAAATATCCGGTCGATCACAGGAATCGCGGGCAAAGGTTTTGATGTCCTGCTTGGGAAATTATCGGTTATTGTTAATGAAAAAGAACCAACACCTGAGCAGGAAGCGCTGCTGGCAGCACTTAATGGCGTCATTGGCGATCATTTACTGAAAACAAACAACCCGCTGGCCATCCACATGCATCTTCGAAAAAATGGAAAGCCACTGACATCAGAATCTCCGTTTTTTACTGATGCCGTTGAGGCAGGCAAAAAAATTGTGCTTCTGATCCATGGATCGTGCATGAATGACTTGCAGTGGAACAGGAAGGGTCACGATCATGGGGCGGCGCTGGCTGAAGATTTTGGATATCAGACGGTCTATCTACATTACAATTCAGGCAGGCATATATCTGAAAATGGTAAGGAATTAAGCGATCTTCTCGACTCGGCTTTTGGCAAAATACCGGTCGAAAACGAACTGGTGATCCTCACTCACAGCATGGGTGGTCTTGTAGCCAGGAGTGCCTGGCATTATGGCCTTCAGGCAAGCCACAAATGGTTAAAAAGGGTGAAAAAGATTATTTTCCTCGGCACGCCACATCACGGTTCGCCGCTGGAGCAGACAGGCAACTGGATCGATACAATGCTTGCATCCAACACGTACAGCGCACCGATCGCTAAGCTGGGGAAATTGCGAAGTGCCGGCGTTACAGACATGCGCTATGGCAATATCATTGACGAAGACTGGAACAGGAATGACCGGTTTGAGCCGCTCGGTGATCAGCGAACACCTGTACCGTTGCCCATCGATGTCGATTGTTTTGCAGCAGCGGCAGTGATCAGCGATGTTTCGACCAGCCTGCGGGATGAAGTCATCGGCGATGGACTCGTACCCTTATACAGCGCCCTTGGCCGGCATGAGAACCCGGCTTTTAACCTTAATTTCCCGGAAGATCATGTATTCATCGTTAGAAATGCAAAACATCTGGACCTTCTGCAACACCCTGAAATTTATTCCTGCATAAAAAAGTGGGTGCAGTAAGCGTGTCATTGAATGGTCTTTGACTAACTTTTTTTTTAATATTCTGATAGTCGCTTTTTTGATTCAAAAGTATAGATAGTATTGGCTGATTCACGAATTAACCATGATTCAGATGATGAGATAACCTAATACGAAACTATGCGACACTTCCCGGGTTTATACCTTTTGTTTTCATTAGTTCTCCTAAGTAATCTGGCCTTTGCCCAAAAGGTCAATCAATTCCCTAAAAAGACTGATCCGCTGCATGTAAAGGTGGAAAAGTTCGACAAACTCATGCTGGGAAACCACTGGAATGAGGGAGCCATTATGCAGCATGTGATCTTTCCGCCCGCCGGACTGGACCGCCCGATTGTAGGTTCTCAGGCTGATTGCTTAGATCCCACCTCGGAGATGCTCGCGGCGTATTCGCTCAAGTACACGATCACCAAAGACCCGAAAGATCGCGAAATCGCCAACCAGATATTCGAAGCGATTCTAAAATTGGAGCAGGTCACCGGAGTTCCCGGACTCGTGGCACGCAGCTTCAACCAGACCGATAAACCTCTGTGGCACGAAGAAATGCTTTGGTATCATGAATGGCACTGGTCAAGTTCCATGCCCGGCTACCGCTGGCTGGGCGATCTGAGTTCCGATAAGTTTGTGTCTATTTTCTATGGCGTTGGGACCTATTGGGAGTTTTGCGCAGATGAGGCGTATAAGGAAAAAGCGGCAGGATTGCTGGATCGCTTTATGGGTCGAATTGTGGATAACAATTTTAAACTCACTGATCTGGACGGTAAAATGACGCTGTGGGGCAATTTCTGTCCTGACCTTCCGCATCAGGACCTCAATTCGCTAAAAGTACTTATGGGTTTAAAAGTCACCCACCACATCACAGGGAAAGAGCGGTACAATGCAGCTTATTATATGCTCATCGACCGCTACCACTATGATGACAAGCAAATCAATTCCAAGATTGTCTTTCCGGCCGAATACCATAACGTGGGTGACGACTATCATGCAGCGCGTTCATTGTATATGCTGATGCGCTATGAAACTGATCGTTCTTTGCTGATCAAGTATAAAATGAACCTTAACCGTCATTGGTACGACTGGAAAGCCATGGACCTTTCATGGGAGAGCAGCCCATGGTTTTTAATGGTTTACCAGGTGCTTACAGGTGAAGATGTTTTCACGCCGGAGCGACAACAGGTTATTAAGGATATGTGGGGATTTGATCGAAAATCCAGAGAATTTAATATTCCACAGGAAGATGGCAGTTTTAAAATGGTGAAGTCAGAAGAAGAAGGTATGGCCGCTGCCATGATCAGAAATTATTGGTTCGGGCGGTATTATGGTATCATTGATCCTAAATGGTAATAAGATGAAAATCAATATAAAATCAAGTTTGGGATTTCTGACCATGCTGTTGTCAGCGGTTCAATTAATTGCCCAAAATCCAATACAGTCTGCGCCACCTGAAGGAATGGTCTATGTCCCGGCCGGCAGTTTCATCATGGGCAGTGAAATCGGCGATCCGGATGAGCGACCGCAGCATATCGCGTTTACCGAAGCTTTTTATATCGACCGGTATGAAGTGTCGAATGTGGAATTTGCACGGTTTGATCCGGCTTTCAAAATTCCGGAAGGGAAGGAGAACAATGCCGCAAGAGTCACATGGAGCCAGGCGAATGCATACGCGAATTGGGCTGGTAAGCGGTTGCCAACGGAAAAGGAGTGGGAGAAAGCTGCACGCGGCACCGATGGAAGGATGTTCCCCTGGGGCAATACCTTTGATATCACCTATGTGATCTGGGATCAGTCGCATCCACGCGGTAGCGCTATTGCGAAGCCCGAAAGTCCCTATGGGTGCATCGATATGGCCGGAGGAGTGTGGGAGTGGACTTCCAATTGGTACGCGCCATATCCGGGAAATGAAGTTCCAATGGAGCAATATGGCGAACAATACAAGGTGATGCGTGGCGGTTCCAATTTCAACAATCAGTCATTTTATCGCACCACGCAGCGGTATTACTTATTGCCCGAAAAAATCAGCCGCTACCCTGTGGGTTTCCGGTGCGTGAAGGACGTGAGATAAACAAGGGTTGATAATAGTTACTAAGTTGTTGCAGTAAGCTGTTTAGGTGTCCTTGGACCCGGCAATTCCACCAAATTTCCATGGATTTTCGATGCTTTATTTATCTTAGAGGCTTGTATCTATAAATAAGGCTAAATCATGACAAAGGAAAATTTTGGTCGTATCAGCATCCTGGTTATTACACTGGGCGTTTCAGCGTTGTTTATTGGAATGATCCGTGGGTTTTTGTTGGCTATTCTCATGGCCGCTCTTTTCACGGACCTGCTCAATCCAATTTATCATAGGTTCACCAAATGGTTTAAAGGGCGAACATCCATTTCAGCGTTATTGACCATTTTTCTTTTTATTCTGACAATACTTATTCCTTTTGCCGGACTCTCTTTGATATTGCTGGATCAGGCAATCTCTGCGAGCAAGTCCGTCGTGCCGCTCATCAATGAAATCATGGCCGATCCGCAATCCTTACTGGCTAAAATTGAATCTGTACCCATCATCAGTAAAATTTTCCCTGATCAGGCAAAGCTCCTCACCACCATCGGCAATATCGTGGAAGCGATAGGAAATATAGTCGTTTCCGGCCTGACAGATGTTTCGACGGGCGCTGTTGGTTTCGTTTTTTCACTGTTTATATTTCTTTTTACCCTGTACTATTTTCTGGTATATGGCAGTACATACCTCAGGGCAATCCTCTATTACCTGCCATTGAAAGATCACGATGAGCAATTGTTATTGACGAAATTTTCCAGAGTAACGAGAGCCACGTTGAAAGGTACCTTTCTCATTGGTCTTATTCAGGGTACACTGGGAGCGGTTGGAATGGCCATAGCGGGCATTCCCAATGTGGTCTTCTGGGGAATGCTCATGGTCGTTTCTTCAGTGGTACCGGCGCTTGGCCCGGCATTGATATGGTTTCCAGCCGCATTATTTCTAATTATTAAAGGCCATATGTGGAGTGGTATTTTGTTGATATTGTGGGGTGCCATCGTTATTGGCAATATCGACAATCTGCTTCGACCACGATTGGTAGGGAAGGATGCCCAGATGCCAGACCTGATGATACTGTTTGGCACGCTTGGCGGTTTATCCATGTTTGGAATGGTCGGGATTATCATAGGTCCTATCATCGCGGGACTTTTTCTTACGCTCTGGGAAATATATGGCCAGGCCTTTAAGGATTTGCTCTATCCTGTGAAATCAACAAAAGAAATGGAACCCTAGGATATTGTCTTAGCGAACAAATCGTACCTAAAACATCGGCGACAATCCTTCCCAGCGCACGTCCCAATCATCCGGAAAGCCGGGATTGTTTTTTGTACAACCGTCAAATCCTGCAGTCATCATGGCCACAGCCGAAAGCAAACCTCCATTCCCCGGTAAATAAATGGATAATCGCTGATTCTGATAATTATGGCCATTGACCAGGTAGGTATTTTTCTGAGTATCCATTAAAAGAGCAGAAATAGCCGATTCTGGTTCGTATAGCCGTGTGGCCGTCATCGCTAGCAGCGGATAGTCCCAGCCCCAGGTTGTCTCCCAGTTCCATCCCTGCATCACATCGCGGAATGTCCGTTTCATTTTTGATGTGTCGACTTGTTCATTTGGCAAATACCCATAAGCACCAACAACGATAGGATGGTCAATGTGTTTTTCTGCATTTACAAAAAAGTTAGTTGCCTCGTGCGTGGGCAGGTAATGATCATTGTCCTGAGGCAGAGGTGCGAGTTTGGCAAGTACATATTGCCACTTCTGGTTTCTTTCTGTGCCAAGACGCTCCTTCCATATCTGAGCAGTTTTCAGGCCCCATTCCCAGTAAGTCAGCTCAAAGATCGGGTCGCTGGTTTCAGTAGCTTTGAAGCGCTCCTGGGCAGGAATTATGGGTGGACAAAGGTGAAATTTTTCATCGGTGGAATCGAACTGCGCGAAGGAAGCCATAAACTCAGCCGACTCAAAAACCAGGTCTTTATATTTGGTAAGATTCTCTTTTGAAGGATCGGCCCTGTACAATAATTCTGCAAAGTAAATGATGTGTGGCTGTTGCCAGATAAGGAATTCACCCACATTAGACGGACTGCTGTGGCCATCGGGTGACGACATTTTTTGCCATCGGACGCCGTCGTATCCCTGACGGTTTGCAATTCCGCGCGCTTCCTCCAGATGGTCGATATACCAGTCCATGGACTTTTCGAGGTATTTGGGCCGTCCCCAAAGCGCAAAGTGAGCGGCATGCCACCAATGCATTTCCAGGTGAAATTTTCCGTGCCAGCTATTATAAATGAGGCCGGTTTCCTGCGGCGGCAGACTTCCCGAGCACTGGATTTTTGTGAGATATTGCGACAGTACGATTCTGCGCTCCAACTCTTTTGCCCGGGGGTCAGACACACGACCGAAATCAATTGCGCCACCCGATTGCCAAAATGATTCCCAGACGCTTTTGTTATTTTGATCAGTTTCATTAAATGTGGCCATTGACAGTTCAGACAGTTTGGGCGCAAATGACACAGTGCATTTAAAATTATCACCCTGGCCTTTTGGCACAATTTCATAGTGATGTTGCTTCGCCATGGCCAGTTCGGCAATGCCTTCCCAATTCAGCTGCGCAAAGTAGACGGTAGTGTCGAGGCCGAGTTTTATTGTGGCGCCATTTTCTGTTGTCTCGATAATTTTGCTGCTGTGATTATCATCATTTTCCCAGTCATATCCGGGCCCGAAAAAACTATCTGACGCACCTGGATATTTAATCTTAATTTTTAATTTGCCCTGACTTATCAATGCTGAATTTATGTTGAACGCCACCAAATCAGCTTGCTGATGACATAGTGTTTCAATAACTACCGGAACACCATCAACCTTGAATTTGCTTTCAATTTTCCCTGTCCATAGATTCAATGTCTGCACAGGCTCCCGGATTTCGTGCAATTGCATTTCTTCACCGTTATTTTTTATCAGCACCAGGCCAATGATGGCAAGATGAAGATGGTGCGGATTGGCCCGCAGCCAATTTGCCGCGCGCTGTGGCCGCCCTGATGTTGGTTGTTTGGCGTATGAAACAGTTTTACCGTTGCAGCTTTGGTATTCTTCCAACACTTCATGCAACTGGTAGTTGCTGTCGTTCGGAAAGCTGTGCCAACCCCAGTTCGATTGGGTGCCCAGTGGTATTCCTTTTTCGTATGCCAGAGGGAAAGTCTGCATCCCGGTCAGGTCAACAGTGTATGCAAATTCTCCATTGCCGACCGTTAACGAACTAAGCGAATCATAGCCCGTCTGCTGGATATTATGTCGGTTTATAACCTCAAAACGGTTGATGCGCTCACCGGATTTGTCAGATGAACATTGAATAAACAGGAGTACCGGATAAAACATCAACAAGTATTTCATAGGACGGTAAAAAAGTTTAGCCATGCAGCGAATATACGGCATTTGAATGATGGTTTTTCTCCAGGTGTAGTCAACCATTGGAAAATAGGACTGTCTGAATTTCTGGATTATACAAACTACCTATCCCATTATCAGATTTACTTTAGAATTTGTTTCTAATATTCCATAAATTATAGGATCGAATTATCAATACCTGAAATCCAGCACTATGAAAGAAACCATCCGCTTTGAATTGAATAATCAGGCAAAGGAAATTACTGTAGATCCTGAAAGGACGTTGCTTTGGGTTTTGCGCAATGACCTCGAACTCACCGGTACCAAATATGGCTGTGGAATGGGGTACTGCGGCGCTTGCAGCGTACTAATCGACAACAAGCCCGTGCGAAGTTGCATGGTTACGGCAGATTTCGTCAAAGGCAAAAACGTGGTCACTATTGAAGGTCTGGGTACTGCAGATAACCTGCATCCCGTCCAAAAGGCATTCCTGAAACACGACGCACTTCAGTGCGGTTATTGCACGCCGGGCATGATCATCAGGGCGGCGGCGCTCTTAAAGGATAATCCACTGCCATCGCGTGATGAAATCATCCTTGCCATGGACGACAACTTCTGTCGTTGTGGCGCTCATACACGAATCATCGACGCCGTGCAGACAGCATCAAAAGAACCAAAAGGAGGAAATTGATATGAAAACCAACAATAAATATTCCGTTGATCTGCTGGATAAAAGTATCCCCTACGGTATGTCGCGCCGCTCGTTTATCAGGCGATTAGGTGGCGGTGTGGTTATCGCCGTTGCGCTCAGTGATTTTGAAATTCTGGAAGCATCTGTAACCCAGGAGTATCCCGGCGACCTGAATGCCTATCTGAAAATTGGAACTGATGGCAGGGTGAGTTGTTATACTGGAAAAATCGAAATGGGGCAGGGCATCAATACTTCCCTGGCTCAAATGCTGGCCGAAGAGCTTGATGTTCCGCTTGCCAGTGTCGATATGTTCATGGGCGACACTGATTTGTGTCCGTATGACCGCGGAACCTGGGGGTCGCTTACCACTCGTTTCTTTGGCCCGCCACTGCGTGCCGCCGGAGCCGAAGCGCGTGCCATTCTATTGCAAATGGCCTCCGAGAAACTAGGAACACCCGTCAGCGGACTCAACGTAGCAGATGGAGTAGTGTTCGCAGTTAATGATAAAACCAAAAAAGTCAGCTACACGGAGCTTGCGAAGGGCGCAAAAATTATGAAAACCCTACAGGAGAAACCACCGCTGAAAGATCCAAAAGATTTCAAAATCATTGGTAAGCCGGTATCACGAATGGATGGAACGGAAAAAGTGATGGGAACGGCAATCTACGCAGGTGACATGCGCCTTCCGGGAATGGTATTCGCCAAAATACTCAGGCCTCCCTCGCACGCATCAAAACTGATAAAGGCAGATGTGTCTGCGCTTACTGGAGTTGGTGAAATTACACTTATTAACCAGGATGGGATTGTCGCCGTCCTCCATCAGGATCCTGAAACGGCAGAAAAGTATCTCTCGCAAATCAAGGCGGAGTACGAAACACCACCTACTGAACTCAACGAGAAAACGATATTTGAGCATTTGATCAAGTCCGCGCCGGAGGGCACCATGGTGGCAGAGGGTGGTAATTTAAGTGACGGCGCCACGCAGGCGGAGGTAGCGGTTGATTCAGAATTCCTGGACGGATATGTGGCCCACGCACCCATTGAACCTCATACCGCATTGGCGGTGATGGAAAATGGCAAGCTGAAAGTCTGGGCTTCCACGCAAAACCCATTCGGATTGAAAAGCAGTATTGCGGAGAGCCTGGGACTTAAGGAAGAAAATGTACAAGTCCTCCAGGTGTTTATCGGTGGTGGATTTGGTGGAAAATCCAGCAATGGCCAGGCAATGGAAGCTGCCAAACTCGCTAAAATCAGCGGAAAACCAGTCATGGTAGCATGGACCAGAAGAGAGGAATTTTTCTACGATGCCTTCAGGCCGGCAGCAGTCATCAAAATCAAATCCGGATGCAAAAAAAGCGGTCAGATCACCCTATGGGATTATGGCGTATATTTTGCCGGTCAGCGGGGCGCAGAACATTTTTACGATATTCCAAATCATAAATCCGTGGCGTACAACGCTGGTTGGACGGCCCCAACGGTGCATCCATTTGCTACCGGCGCCTGGCGCGCACCGGGTAACAACACGAATACATTTGCCCGTGAATCCCAGATCAATATCATGGCGGCTCAAATCGGCATGGACCCCGTTGAATTCAGGCTAAAAAACCTGAAGGATGAGCGGATGATCAGAACGCTAAAAGCAGCAGCAGCCAAATTTGGCTGGACATCCATCAAATCTCCAGGCGGAAAAGGACTCGGTGTAGCTTGCGGTGTGGATGCAGGCACTTACGTGGCGATGATGGCAAAAGTGAAGGTTGATAAAAAGACAGGCAATGTGAAAGTGGAAAGAGTGGTCGTGGCGCAGGACATGGGTTTGGTGATAAATCCATTGGGCGCTACCATGCAGGCGGAAGGCTGCGTCACCATGGGACTTGGATATGCCCTCACGGAAGATGTTCAGTTTACCGGTGGTGAAGTGCACAACCGCAATTTCGATTCATATAAATTGCCTCGTTTTTCATGGGTTCCGAAAATTGAGATCGAGTTATTAAATCTGCCCAATGAACCTGCTCAGGGCGGCGGTGAACCGGCCATTATTTGTATGGGCGCGCTTATGGCCAATGCTATTTATGATGCCATTGGAGTGCGATTATACCAGTTGCCCATGAGCCCGGAGCGTATTTTGGAAGCGCTGAAAAAGTAATGGCGGGACATATCAAACATAGAATTTGACATTTTGTTATTTCAAACTTTTAATAATAACCAGGATTATGGGAACGAATCGATTGTTAGTGAGCGGCCTTATTTTTTGCGCGGCTTTATTTTTACTTATTGCCTGCAATCAGCAAGTCAGGTGGACAGAATCTGGTGATGGCGACATTCATCTCGTCACGAACGAAGGAGGGCCCGTTTTGGGATATTCCTTAAAATCCGGCGTGACAATTCTTACCAGTAAGGGTTTTGCCTTCAAGGATCTGAATAAAAACGGCAAAATCGATGATTATGAAGACTGGCGGCTATCGACAGCGGAGCGCACGGCAGATTTGGCATCAAAGATGACTATTGAACAAATAGCGGGGCTCATGCTATACAGCGGTCATCAATCTATTCCTGCTGGCGGCCGTGGACCATTCAGCGGTATGTATGGAGGAAAACCATTCCGCGAAAGCGGCGCTCAGCCATCTGATCTTTCAGATGCGCAGATCAAATTCCTGATGGATGATAATCTTCGGCATGTTTTAATTACTAACGTTCAAAGTCCGCAAATTGCTGCCCAGTGGAACAATAATGCGCAGGCGTTAGTGGAAGGTTTGGGGCTTGGGATTCCGGCAAATAATAGCTCAGACCCCAGACACAGGACCCGTGCAGATGCAGAATACAATGCCGGTTCAGGAGGTCAGATATCCATGTGGCCGGGGTCGCTTGGCCTGGCAGCTACATTCGATCCGGAGATAATGCAACAGTTTGGCGATATCGCTTCCAAAGAATACCGGGCGCTGGGGATTGCCACGGCGCTTTCTCCGCAGGTGGATCTGGCAACGGACCCACGCTGGATGAGGGTGAGCGGCACATTTGGTGAAAATCCACAACTCGCTGCCGATATGGCAAGAGCCTATACCGACGGCTTTCAAACTTCGACCGGAGACGCGGTCATTGCCAACGGCTGGGGTTATGAAAGCGTGAATGCCATGGTAAAACATTGGCCCGGAGGTGGCACTGGCGAAGGTGGAAGGGATGCACACTATGGTTTTGGCAAATACGCCGTTTATCCAGGCAATAATTTTCAGGAGCAGCTTATTCCATTCATCAATGGCGCATTCGATCTGAAGGGAGGCACAGGAATGGCATCCGCGGTGATGCCCTATTATACGATTTCTTACGGTCAGAATCCGGATGGTGAAAACGTCGGTAATTCGTTTAGCAAATACATCATTACGGATTTACTCCGCACAAAATATGGCTATCAGGGCGTGGTTTGTACTGACTGGAATATCACTGCTGATGAAACTGCCATAAATGTTTTCCTGTCCGGAAAGAGTTGGGGAGTTGAAGGCCTCACCGTGGCAGAAAGGCACTACAAAGTTCTCATGGCCGGCGTGGATCAGTTTGGCGGGAATAATGATTCGGGTCCTGTACTGGAAGCGTATCAGATGGGTGTAAAGGAATTGGGTGAAAAAGCCATGAGGCAACGTTTCGAGGAATCAGCGGTGCGATTACTAACCAATATTTTTCGCGTTGGATTATTTGAAAATCCATACCTGAATGTAGAGAAATCCGGCGCTATCGTGGGCAGCCCTGAATTCATGCAAGCCGGATACACGGCACAATTGAAATCAATTGTGATGTTGAAAAACAAGGCCGGCGCCTTGCCATTTGCCAAAGATCAGACGGTGTACGTGCCAAAAAGGTACGTTCCGCCCAGAATGTCTTTCATGGGAACAGCTTCCGAAGAAAAGCTGGAATATCCGGTAAATATGGATATCGTGAACAAATACTTCAAAACCACGGACAACCCGGCAGAGGCTGATTTCGCCATCGTTTTCATCGAAAGCCCGGAATCAGGTGGCGGGTATAATATCGAGGATGCCAAATCTGGTGAAGGAAATGGCTATTTTCCCATAAATCTCCAATATGGCCCTTACACGGCTGCTTCGGCGCGGGAAGAAAGTATGGCCGGAGGCGATCCGCTGGAAGTATTTAAGAACCGGAGTTATAAAGGTAAAACGGCAAATACTGACAACTTCAAGGATTTGGAATCGATAGTGAATGCCAGAAAAGTGATGAAGAATAAGCCTGTAATTGTGGTGTTGAACATGGCAAACCCAACGGTTTTCGGGGAATTCGAAAATTCGGTTAATGGGATTTTAGTGCATTTTGGCGTGCAGGATCAGGCCCTGATGGATATCATTGCAGGAGTTGCTGAGCCATCGGCTTTATTGCCGTTGCAAATGCCGGCCAACATGGAAACCGTCGAGCAGCAGGCGGAGGACGTGCCGCAGGACATGGAATGCTATAAAGATTCGGAAGGGAACTCGTATGATTTTGCCTATGGCATGAACTGGTCGGGAGTCGATTAATGATGCGCGCACCGAAAAATTCAGAAAGAAGTAAACGCATTAGGCCGGTCTTTTTTCATTAAAGCAGTTACTTTTATAATCAGAATCAAACTGTAACTATCACTATGAAAAGGCTTTTATCAGTCGTTATCCTTCTTTTCCTGCTTTCCAAATCTGGGCAGAAATTATCCGATCAGTCAGGTAATACTTTTGTTATTCATCCTGTGAATAAGGGAATTGGCGCTGTGCGAATCACCGTTCTCGCTGATGATATCATAAAAGTGGAGTCCTCTGCTTCCATGGAATTTGATACGACCGGTAGTCTGATTGAGAGGGAGGATATCGACATGGTATCGGCTTCGATGACGGAAACGGAAGATGAAATGGTCATTGGCACGCCGAAAATAATTGTCAGAGTTAAGAAGGAAGATGGCACCGTGGCATTTTTTGATCTGGAAAATAACCCGATTATCCAGGAAGATGCCAAGAGCCCGGATCAGTTTCAGCCCGTCATCACCGTCGATGATGCGGAGGGTTATTCATTATTTCAGCGATTTACGTCTGATCAGCAGGAAGCGCTCTATGGATTGGGTCAGCACCAGGCAAATGACATCAACTATAAGGGTAAGAACGAGGAGCTGTTTCAATACAATACCAAAGTATCCATTCCTTTTGTGGTGTCTACACGGAAATATGGAATCCTGTGGGACAACTATTCGCTCACGCGTTTTGGAGATCCAAGGCCCTATTCCAACCTCGATCAATTTACGCTGTTTGATAAAAATGGGGAGGCAGGCGGATTAACGGCCACTTATGTTGACGATCAGAAAACAGGGCATGTGTTTATGGAGAAAAAGGAGACGGCTATTGATTATGAAAACCTCGAAACCATAAAAAATTTCCCCGAAGGGTTTGATTTTACTAATGCCAGAATCTCATGGGAAGGCTTTATCGAGGCTTCCGAAGCAGGTACTTACCGGTTTTTATGCTACTATGCCGGCTACACCAAACTTTGGGTGGACGGTGAATTGCAATTTGATAAATGGCGAACTGCCTGGAATCCATCAGTCGCAAAATTCAACGTGGAAATGCAACAGGGAACCAGACGTCACATCAAACTGGAATGGATTCCGGATGGCGGCGTTTCGTATATTGGGTTGAAGGCACTTTCGCCGGTAGATCAGACAACGCAGGACAAGATTTCTTTTTCATCTGAAATGGGTAAGGATATCCGGTACTATTTCATCGCAGGTGAATCGATGGATGACGTGATCAGTGGTTATCGTCAAATAACGGGAAAAGCCCAGGTGATGCCGTTGTGGTCCATGGGATTTTGGCAAAGTCGCGAAAGGTATAAGACGCAGGACGAGTTGCTGGGTGTGCTGAAGGAATACAGAAGGCGAAAAATTCCCATAGATAATATTGTGTTGGATTGGTCGCACTGGTCAGTAGATCAGTGGGGAAGTCACAAATTTGCGCCGGAAAGATTCGCTGATCCTGCCGGAATGGTCAGTGAGGTTCACTCGTTACATGGCCATATCATGATTTCGGTGTGGCCGAAATTTTATATCAACACAGATCACTACAAGGAATTTGACTCCAAAGGCTGGATGTACCGGCGTGCAGTTGAAGACAGCATTCGGGACTGGATTTATCCCGGATACATAGGCTCATTTTATGATGCGTATAATGCGGAAGCGCGCAAACTGTTCTGGGAACA
Organism: Cyclobacteriaceae bacterium; assembly: GCA_034523095.1. Classification (GTDB taxonomy): domain Bacteria; phylum Bacteroidota; class Bacteroidia; order Cytophagales; family Cyclobacteriaceae; genus JAAUQL01. The sequence goes on from JAXHKU010000020.1 coordinate 41,328, forward strand.
GATCAATGAAGGATATTTCACGAAAGGATTCGATGCGTGGTGGCTAGATGCTACTGAGCCCGACATTTTGTCCAATGCCAGCATCCCGTATCGCAAGGCACTCATGAATCCTACAGCCCTTGGATCAGCAACACAATATTTCAACGCCTATGCCCTGCAAAACGCCCGCGGTATTTATGAAGGTCAGCGGTCTGTAAACAATCAGGATCGAGTCTTTATTCTTACCAGATCCGGATTTGCGGGTATTCAGCGGTTTGGTGCCGTGACCTGGAGTGGGGATATCGGCACGCGATGGGAAGATATGCAGTCGCAAATTTCCGCAGGGATAAATTTTGCCATGGCGGGTTTGCCCTACTGGACTATGGATATTGGAGGATTTTGCGTCGAGAAAAGGTATGAGAGTGCAGCGGATGGGAGCGAGGATATGAAAGAATGGCGCGAGCTAAATACGCGTTGGTTTCAGTTCGGCGCCTTTGTCCCTCTTTTCAGATCACACGGTCAGCCTCCATTTCGCGAGATATTCAACCTGGCGCCAGAGGGATCGCCTACATACAATTCAATGGTCTATTATGATAAATTGAGGTATAAACTGATGCCCTACATTTACAGCCTTGCCGGCTGGACCTACACCAAAGATTACACCATGATGCGTGGGCTGGCGATGGATTTTACGAATGATACTTTGGTACACAATATTGGAGATCAGTATATGTTCGGGCCGTCCTTATTAATCAACCCGGTTTATAAGTATGGCAGTCGCTCACGATCTGTCTATCTGCCAAAGACCAACGGCTGGTTCGATGCCTATACAGGAGAATTCCATGAAGGAGGAAAGACAATCGATGCCAATGCACCCTATGAGCGGATTCCAATTTTCATCAAGGCAGGTTCAATTGTTCCTTTGGGTCCCGAAATGCAATATACCGGAGAAAAACCGGCAGATCCGTTGACGATTTATGTATATACCGGTGACGACGTGCAATTCGATCTCTACGAAGATGAAGGGCTCAATTATAATTATGAGAATGGAAAATACACGATTATTCCAATGGTGTGGTCGGAAGCCGGCAGGACATTGACCATCGGCGATCGGCAGGGTGGGTTTGAAGGCATGCTGGAGAATCGGACTTTTAATGTGGTATTTGTTTCAAAAACCGGCGGTACTGCGTTGGATGGGGCCGATAAATCCTACCACGAAGTCCGTTACGACGGAAAGCAAAAAGTTGTAACCATGGAATAATGATGAATATTTCACATGGAAAGCTGAACGTTAGTAGAACTCATCTAACGTACATAAACATCGAGACAGGTAAGTCATATTACGTAAAATAATTTTCACCGGATCACATTTGGCGTTTACAAATTCTAACAAGACAGTTTCCGGTTTCAGAGAAAGACAAAAAGGTGTTGCGGCTAGCATGCGCCCAGGTGACAAGTTAATTTGTTATGTAACAAAATTAATCTCGTTGGGTTGGCGTATTAGAGGTGACAAGTAGCTTACTTCATTAACGACAACCCGATCTTCACCCCAATGCCGACCCTTTTATAATAAGATTTAAAGTAACTCCAAATGTTTGGCTTACCTCTAGACAAATCAATTCCTGTTGACGAAGATATAAGTTGGAATAATCTTTCATTCACAAAACATTTACCAAAGAAAATGTCTTTGCTTGGACAGATATGGTTCGTGGTAGTTTAAGAAAACTTGATGACCGCGATGGAGAATATCTTGAAAGCATATTGACTCAGCTGACTCCAATAACCTACGTTTTGGATGAAGCTGACGAAAGAAGCTCAAAGCGCCAACTGTAAATACTAGGATTGTAAACAAGTTACTGTTTCCATTCCCGAAAATGAAGAGACACCTACAACCACCGTAACACAGCAGCAATCATTGGACGGATTCCATAAAAATTCAAGCACTTCTATCTGAAATTGGAGAGCGAATGAACTTTAAAAATTTGGATTCCACGTAGTGACAGACAACGTGTTTTAGAAGTATGGACACCTAAAACTCAGTGTTTACTTGAACATTTGCCATTGAATTACGATGACGCAACACTGAAAACGATAGAGAATATTGATGTCCTTTGGATCAGGGGTCGTTCGATTTGTTCGCACATTTGAAGTTGAGCATACAACGTCAATTTATTCAGGAATATTAAGAATGGCGGACTTAATGGCATTGCAACCGAATTTGAACATCAGTGCGCACATAGTTGCTCCTATTGAAAGAAAAGACAAGGTTTTACAAGAAATCTCAAGACCATTTCGATTCTTAGAAAAAGGTCCTTTATCAGAGTCTTGTACTTTTATTTCATACGAGTCAATACAAGAACTCTCAAAAGAAAAGCGACTTGAATATATGACGGGATACTGTACTTGAGGAATACGCTGAATATGCAGAAGAAGCCGACATATAAGACACTATCGGCAGCCACTAACTGCCTCTTGTTCACACACCATTGAAACCTACTATTAATTTATCGTTTTCTGAGCGAGAGCGTCGTCCTTGTATTGGCTTGGTGTGCGATTGAAAATTTCCTTGAACCGTTTACTGAAGTTTTTCACATCATTGAAGCCGGTCATGATGGCTACTTCGGAAATATTGTAGTCAGTTTCCAGCAGCAGTTGCGCGGCAATGTGAAGGCGTTTCTGGCGGAGAAAATCGATCGGGGACAACCCGGTCAGCGATTTTATTTTGTGATAGAACACCGTTCGGCCCACATAGCTGGTATCTACAAGCTTATCGATGTTGAATTCAGGGTCAGAGTAATTATCCACTATAAGCCTGTTAATGTCATTCAAAAACTTCTCGTCCTTGGTAGTAATTTTTATTCCGGCAATCCCCTCGTCTTTGTTGTGGATATATTTTGCCTGAATGATGCTTCGCTGCTTCAGCAGGTTATTGATCACCGCATGCACATAGGTCATATTGAAAGGTTTTAATATGTAGGCTTCAGCGCCGGTTTCTATCCCTTCGATCTGATCTTCGATGGCGGATTTGGCGGTGAGCATGATCACCGGAATGTGGGAAGTGTCCATGGATTCCTTGAGCTTTTTTGTCAGCTCAATACCATTCATCACCGGCATCATTATATCCGTAATAATCAGGTCCGGCTGATGTTGATTTACAAATTCCAACGCCTCATGACCGTTGACGCGGGCTGATATTGTAAATTCCTTTTGTAAATACTCACTTAAATACTCCAGTATCTGATGATTGTCTTCGACGAGCAGTATATGGATATCTTTTTCCAGGTCCTCTGTCTCTTTTGTTTCCAATTCAAAATCAACTTCGGTGACTTTTTCATGACGGACTTTGTAGAGCGATTCTCCCTCTTCCATTCTGATCTCTTCCTGGGAAAAATGCGTATTTCCGGTAAGAATCCGTATGATGAATTCAGAACCTTTGCCATACTCCGAATTCACCAGAATATCCCCATGATGCAGTTTCATGATTTCATAGGAATAGGCAAGGCCAATGCCTGAGCTTCCAAATTCTTCGTTTTCCTGAGTGAGCGGTGAAAAGCGCTCAAAAACCTGTGGCAACTTGTTTTTTGGAATGCCAACACCCTCATCCGAGATCGCCAGATCCACGTATTCCGACGTGCCCTCATCAAGTCGCACATGAACATTACCGCCTTTCGGACTAAACTTCAATGCGTTGGAAAGGATATTGAAAATGACACTGTCAAATTTATTGGGATCGACCCAGATGCTTACCGGATCGACCGGAGCATCAAAAACGATCTTGATTTTCTTATGGTCGGCGATCAGGTCGAAATTTTCTATGATCGAATGGATGAAAGACACCAACTCCACCTGATGAATGTTGAGCGTCATTTTACTCTTTTGAATCTTCCGGAAATCCAGTAGCTGATTCACCAGCCGCAACATCCTCTTGCCGTTTTTCTCGATCAGGTGAAGCTTCGTGGCGATATTTGCAGGTATATTTTTTACTTCCAACAGGTCGTGAATAGGGCCAATAATCAGTGTGAGCGGTGTCCGTATTTCATGGGAAATATTGGTAAAAAAGCGCAGCTTGATGTCATTGACCCGTTTTTCAACTTCCAGATCGTTTTGTAACTTTTGGTATCGGCTATAGGATCGCCTGATGATTTCAAAGAGAATGATGAACAGAACTGCATAAGTCAAATACAAGGTCGTGGTTTTGTACCATGGTGGCATTATGACAATTTCTATGGAACGGATGGTGTCGTTCCAATCGCTGTTCCAGTTGGCGGCTTTCACCTCAAACACATAATTCCCAGGAGCCAGGTTGGTATAGGTGGCTTTGGTTTGATTGCCGACCTCATTCCAGTCAGCATCAAAATTCTTCAGCCTGAAAGCATACCTGTTTTTTGATGGCGCAAAATAGCTGAGCGCCGCGTATTCGATACTAAAACTGGACTGATTATACTTTAGCTCAATTCTTTGCAGTGTTTCAATGTCCTGTTTCAGCGGGGAGTCGGGATCGGTAATGTCAATGTCCTTATTGAAAAGCTGAAAATTGGTCAGCGCCACATAGGGCTGGTAATTGGTCCCTTTTATCTTTCCCGGTTCTACAACAAGCAGGCCGTCATTTGACCCAAAGAGCAACTGACCATCAGCAGTGACGGCGCATGTGTTCTCGTTAAAAGCGTCAGTATTCAGATTATTGCTTTGATCGAAATTCTCAAAAGTCTTGTCCGATGGATTATATGCCGAAATCCCATGGTCGGTACTGAACCAGATTTTCCCGCGCTGATCCTCCACGATTCCATATACAATATCGTTTATCAATCCGTCATCTATGTTGATGTGTTCAAAGGTGAGACTGTCGGTATACCTGGCAACCAACCGATTGATGCCGCCACCGGATGTGCCGAGCCACAGTGTGTGTCTTGAATCTTCATAAATATGAATCACATCATTGTAAGAAAGACTTGATTTGCGCCGCGGATCAAACAACTGGGAATGTATATCCGGTTGATCCGGGTCGAATTTTTCAACATCAAAATAATTGATCCCGAAATCCGTCGCTATCCAAATCCTGTTCTCATGATCCTGATAGAGGTATCGCACTTTATCACTGGATATCGCAGAATTTGAGGTATTGATTCGTGCACACACCAGCCTGTCCGCAGTGCGCGATTGTACCAGGTTCAGCCCGCCTTCAAATGACCCTATCCAGATATTATTATTGGTGTCCTGAATCATGGAATAAATGATATTACTGCTCAATGAACTTGAGTCGGCCGGGTCGAAGGCGTAATGATGGAACCTGATTTTGTCATACCGTGTAGCCGGGGCGCACACTGGATTTTCACTGACAAAAACGCCACCGCCTTTCGTTCCAATCCACACATAACCTTCGTTATCCTGTAAAAACGTGTAGGCATTCTGTCCGGGGAAAGAACCTGTTGCCAATGGAATCTCGTGGATTTTATGGATGACCTTGTATTCCTGATCCAGAATGTGCACGTTTCCGGCTTTGGTACCCGCCCATGTATTTCCATTGCAGTCGATCATCACTGCTCGGACTACATTTTCATTGCCGGTAATGATGTGGTCTTCGAGACCGATCCTTTTGAATGCTTCATTGATGGTGTAAATCTTATTGACGCCGCCATCTGCCGGACCTGTTCCCACCCAAAGCAGACCGGAATTGTCTTCTGTGATGCAATAGACATTGTCGGAACTGATCGTGGCGTTGTCGTTGGGCGAATTACGATAAAACTCAAACGCATTCGTCTCCCTGTTAAATAAAGCGAGCCCGCCGCCATGAAGCGCTATCCACAGATTTTTTTGTGAATCTTCATAAATGTATTGCCGCTCGTCGTCCACAATGCTTTCGATTTCATTGGGAATCAATTCATAGTGCCGGATGGAGGTGAAGGATGAATCGACCTTGTAAATGCCGAATTCCTGGGTGTTGATCCAGAGATCGTGTTGTGAATCGCGGAAAATCCGCCGGATTGTTTTTCCGGCCAGTATGTTCCCAACCAGTTTCCCTGATTTCAGGCTATAGATATACAACCCCGATTTCTCTGTCCCGATTGTCAGTTTGTCACCGAAAGGTTGCTGGATTAATGTTATGGTATTTTGAGCAATTTCACTGAACATCTCCGGGTACTCATCAAATTTCCCAATATCCGTCCTATGGGTTTTTATGCCATTTTCTCCGTTCCAAATAAGGCAATAGAGTCGATGGACAGCGCCGATACAAATCGGTAGTTTAGCCAGTAATTCGAAAAGCCCGGCTCGTCTTTGATCAATTCGCTTCTCGTTATGTGATTGAGGCCACGGTTTGTGCCTATCCATAAATCATCCTTGTTATCTGCTACGATAAATGTTACCGTGTTACTGCTCAGTGTGCTTTCGCCCCGGTTCAGGTATTGCTGTTCATTGTAGCGATTACTTGCAGTATCATAATTCAGATAGTACAGCCCGGAATTGGATGATCCTAAAAATACCTCCTTTCGATCAGTTTCAAAAAAGCAGGTAATGGTGCTGTTGCGTTCCTCCAGTGATTTCAGGTAGTATGGAAATGTGATGAATTCGTACGTCTCATCCATCAGGTAATGGATATAACCGTCATTGGTTTTTACCCATATTTTGTCCTGCATATCCTGCCACAGACTGATGACCCTGTTGTTGGTGAGTGTATTTTCCAGCTTTGGATTTACTTTGAATATTTTAAATTGTTTGCCGTCGTATCGGTTCAGGCCGTCCCACGTGCCAAACCAGAGAAATCCTTTGCTGTCGCTGAGAATACTTTGCACGTTGTTTTGTGACAGTCCGTCTGCTACGCCCATTCGCTCAAAGCGATAGACTTTTTGAGAATAACCATGCAATACCGAAATAATTAAAAGTAGTGCCAGGATCGGACGTACAAATCCATTCGGGAGAACGAGTTTTGATGTTGAATTAATTCCGGGCATTAGTCAGATATGGTTCGCGCAATATAACTCTCAGGTTAAAGTTATTGAAATTTTCAGCCTTTCGGAAACCTGAATTCCACCCTCTGCGACAGTTTATCCCCCCAGATACGACAATTTACCATACCTGAATCCAATAATTATTACAGAGTTTTGCATAGAGAAGACTCAGGGCGGGCATATACCCAAACCTGCTTTGGTGAGTTTTTAATGGATTCTAAACATAAAAAATTATGAAGAACGATTTACTAAAAAGGTACTTGTGGTATGCAAGAATCTTTTTTTTCAGCTTTACCATCCAGTTGATTCTGACGGGTATTGCCTTTGCTAATGTGAGCCAGGGAGATCGTGTCACCGGCAAGATCATCTCTGAGGATGACGGCCTCCCGTTACCCGGTGTCAACGTCGTCGAAAAGGGTACTACCAACGGTGTGGTTACCGACCTTGATGGTATGTACAGCCTAAGCGTTTCAAGTGAAGCAACACTTGTTTTTAGCTCGGTAGGTTACATGACTATAGAGCAGCTCATCGGCAACAGGACGGTAATCGACATCAGGCTGGTACCGGATATTACCCAACTGGAAGAATTGGTAGTCATCGGTTATGGAACTGCCAAAAAATCCGATTTAACAGGATCTATCGCATCTGTCACCGGCGATGACATCAAGAAGATGCCTGTCGCCTCTGTCACTGAATCCCTTACGGGAAGAATGGCAGGAGTCCAGGTTACATCTACAGAAGGTTCGCCGGATGCTGAGATCAGAATTCGTGTGCGGGGAGGCGGGTCCATCACTCAGGACAATTCCCCACTTTTTATCGTTGACGGATTTCCGGTAAACAGTATCTCCGACGTTTCTCCATCTGACATTAAATCAATTGACGTACTAAAAGATGCATCCTCTACTGCTATATATGGGGCGCGCGGTGCGAATGGTGTGATCATTATTACCACCAAAGGAGGAACAGATGAAAAGGTGACAGTGAGCCTGAATTCATTTTATGGTTTTAAAAAGATTGCAAAAACACTGGGTGTACTGAGCCCGGAAGATTATGTAAAATGGCAATACGAGTATGCTGTGATTGAGGAAGATATTCCATCGTATGAAAACTATTTTGGTCCCTGGCAGGATCAGGATATGTACTTTGGGCAAGTGGGCAATAATTGGCAGGAGCAGGTTTATGGACGTACAGGAAATGTTTTTAGCAATGACCTGAGCGTCAGAGGTGGCAGCGAAAAGATCAATTATTCATTTAATTATGCGCGGTTCGACGAAAAAGCCATCATGATAGGCTCTGATTACAGTCGAAACAACGTAACACTCAAGCTGAATAATAAGCCTAATAAAAAAGTAGAGCTTGGCTTTACCATCCGGTATTCAGATACCAATATTGATGGGGAGGAGCCAATGAGCAAAACGAGGTTTCCTCAGCAGATTCCAGGCTAAAGCACAGCGTGACCTACACGCCCATTCCGCTGGAAGGTCTTACCACTGATGACACGGATGATCAAATCGCCAGTTACCTGGTGAATCCTTTAGTTGCAACGGCAGACAATGACAGGCAGCAGATCCGGAGGAATTATAATATGGTTGGCAGTTTCGGCTGGACCATAGTTGAAAATCTTCAGTTTAGAACTGAGGTAGGTTTTGACAACTTCGGTTATTCAGACAACAGATTCTATGGCCTTTCTACCTATTACGTTTCAAATACACCAGCAGCAGAAAACCAGGATCAGCCGGCAGTAATTTTGCGCGATAGAAAAGAACTTCGCTTCCGAAATGCCAATACGCTGAATTATGATTTTAAAAGCTTCCTGAACAGTGATCATAGTCTTAGGTTATTGGTTGGCCAGGAAATGATCCAGTCGGAAGTGAACGAAATAACAACTGTAGTGCATGGATTTCCGGAGCTTTTTACATCGGATGAAGCGTTTAAGCTCACCACCCAGGGAACACCCCAATCAGTGAATAATTACTACAGTCCTGATGACAAGTTGCTCTCCTTTTTTGGCCGTGTAAACTATGACTTCAAAAACAGGTACCTCCTCTCTGCTACCTACAGGGCTGATGGTTCCAGTAACTTTTTAGGCGATAACCGTTGGGGATATTTCCCATCGGTAGCAGGCGCATGGAAAATATCAGAGGAGAGTTTCATGGAGGGATCATCGGGCTGGCTGGATATGTTAAAACTGCGACTTAGCTACGGTGAAGCCGGAAACAATCGAATTCCTGCCGGGCAGACTATTCAAACTTTCGAGTCGAACATCACTGCCTGGATCAATGGATTTGATAGTTATTGGTCCGCATCGAAAACATTGGCAAACCCCGATCTGAAATGGGAGACCACGCAGACCCGAAATATCGGTCTGGATTTTGGACTTTTTAAAAGCCGGATCACAGGTACTCTTGAAGCATATCAGAATACGACCAATGATTTGTTGATACAATTTCCAGTCGCCGGAACAGGATACGATACACAATATCGAAATATGGGTGAGACCGAAAATAAAGGTGTCGAAGCTACGATTAACTATTTTGCCATTGATAAAGGAACATCCGGACTTAATTTTTCTTTCAACATCGGTGTCAACAGGAATAACATCAATTCACTCGGTGATATGGAAAACTTTGGCCAGGCATCAGGCTGGGCATCGACTGAAATTGGCAATGACTACCTGGTTCAGGTCGGCAGCCCGATCGGTATCATGTACGGTTATCGCAATGATGGCAGGTATGAGGTTTCAGATTTCGAAGGCTATGATGCAGGTACCGGTAACTGGATTCTAAAGGAAGGAGTTACTAACAGCTCCCAAATCGTGGGAACTGTGTCCCCCGGTACAATGAAACTCGTGGATCTTACCGGCGATGGGAATATTACCATTGACGACCAGACGATCATTGGAGATGCAAATCCGCTGAACACAGGTGGTTTTCTCATCAACGGTTATGCAGGCGGTTTTGATCTGTCGGCGGCATTTAACTGGAGCTATGGCAATGATATTTACAACGCCAACAAGATAGAGTACACCTCATCTACACCCAGGTATCAATACCGAAATATGATTGATATGGTGGAGGAAGGCGCACGCTGGAATAGCATTGATGCTGCCGGCAATATGATTACCGATCCGGCAGCTTTAACAAGCCTCAATGGAAGTACAACCATGTGGTCTCCTTATATGGCACGATACGTATTCAGCGACTGGGCTGTGGAAAAAGGTTCATTCTTCCGCCTGAATACCCTGACACTGGGTTACACAATACCGTCAACTCTCACGAGCAAGCTGAAAATTCAGAGTCTCAGGTTCTACGCAACCGGTTATAATGTATTTATCATAACCGACTACTCAGGTTTTGATCCTGAAGTTTCAACACGCAGAAGAACACCACTTACACCAGGTGTGGATTATTCGGCCTATCCAAGAAGCAGGCAACTGGTGTTTGGTTTAAATCTTAGTTTTTAATCTTAGATGAATTCAGATATGAAAAAGATAATATTTATAGTTGGAGTACTAATCGCCGGTGCATTCACTTCCTGCGATGAATACCTTGATGCTCCTGCCAAGTCCTCACTGGACGAATCCATAATATTCTCAACGCCAGACCTGGCGAAGGGTGCTGTAGATGGCATTAAAGTTCCATTCGGTGAAACAAACTCCTACAGAGGAAGATTTATTCCATGGTATGGAATGAATACCGATGTAGAATGGTATAATACTTCGCAAACGGTGGGTGATAATTCTGACCTGGTTGTTTATAATGCAAAACCCAACAACGCTAATATGAATACGACCAACAATGCCTGGGCCTCGATGTACTCAGGTATTGAGCGTGCCAATATTTGCATAAGGGGCTTACGGGAGTTTGGCAATCCTGAGCCGGGCAATGAATTGGGTTATCTCCTGGGAGAGGCGTTGACTCTCCGGGCGGTTTACTATGCTGATTTGTTAAAATCATGGGGCGATGTCGTGGCGCGTTTTGAACCTATCAGCACGGAAACCATTTATCTTCCAAAAACGAGTCGCGATGAGATTTACAAACAACTTATCGATGATTTGGAGGAAGCTGCAACCTTAGTGCCATGGCCCAATGAAACCAGCACCACCAGCAGTGTAGAACGCGTCAGCAAAGCATTCGTAAAAGGACTGCGCGCAAGACTTTGCCTCGCAGCCAGTGGATTTCAGCAATATCCTGATGGTGTAAGAAGAAGCTCAGATCCGGAATTGTCTGTTTCTACTATGTATCCGATTGCCTATCAGGAATGTCTGGATGTTATTAATAGCGGGACTGTAAAACTGGATCCGTCGTTTGAAAACCTTTGGAGAAAGTACAACGAAGATTTCGTTGCCGCCGGAGGTGAATCACTCTGGGAAATACCCTTCTCTGATGGACGGGGTCGGGTTCTGTTTACTTTCGCAGTGCGTCACAGGAGTGTAGATCAGCATACCGGTCAGGCACGAGGTGGTCAGGCAGGGCCTTTGCCAACGGTGTTTTATGATTATGATCTAAAGGATACCAGGCGCGATGTCAGCTGTGTGCCTTATGAATATGGAACAGCAACCGCAGGCTTATCTAAGCAGCAGTTGGTAAATCTAAACACATGGGCTTTTGGCAAATACAGGTATGAATGGATGAAGCGATATGTCACGTCAACCAATGATGATGGTGTGAATAAACTCTACATGCGCTATGCCGAAGTCATAATGATGGCTGCGGAAACAGCCAATGAATTGCAAGGGCCGGGTGCTGCAGCACCCTATTTAAAGTTGATCAGAAAAAGAGCGTTTAATTCCAGTGACTGGCCAACGAAAGTTGATGCTTATGTAGATGCGCTGAGTTCAAAAGAAGCCATGTTTAACGCCATTGTTGACGAACACAAATTTGAATTTTGCGGTGAATTCGAACGCAAACAGGCGCTTATCCGCTGGAACCTGCTCAAAGTGAAACTGGATGAAGTGAAGACCAAGATGTATGCGCTGCGCGACAGAACAGGTGAGTATTCCGATGTCCCGGAAAAGCTGTACTACGAATACGCTCCGGATGCTGAATCACTTGTTATCTACGGACTAAACAGAGGCGAGAACGAGGATAAAACGGCTGAATTTGACTTCAACCTGGTTTGGGTAAGTCCGACAAATTTAAACGATGCCAAAATCGAATCTGTTTATACACAAGACCCGAATACCAGACAATTCTGGCCGATCTGGCAGGTATTTATCGATGGGAGCAACGGTAAACTTGTGAATGATTATGGCTATTAATCCAACGAACGCTATGAAAACGAAATATATATTTATTGGCATACTGGCAGGATTCTTATCACTCGCCTTTGTCGCCTGCGATGACAATATTGATCCCCTTGTGGAGGAACTTGAATTCGAAAGAGTATTTTCCCCAACTGGGCTTTCTGCCCGGATCAGAAATCTGACAACGATCGAATTGACGTGGATTATCCGCGATGATGCCGATCACTACATCGTGGAATTCAGTGAGGATAGCCTCCTGTTTTCTTCCATCGTGCGCACTGTAGAAGTGCTGCCGGATGAATTGCCACTTCAGGAAATATTTGATGGAGAAACGAGGTATTCCGCCAGGGTAAAAGGAGTAAGTGCTACCGGTGTCGCGGACTCTAAATGGTCCGTGGTCACCATTAAGACTGATGCAGAAAATATCTATCTGCCAATTCAGGACGGTGATATTGATGCTACAACAGCTACCCTGAGGTGGGCGCCGAACAGCGATGTGACGAATTTCATTATTAATCCAGGGAACACATCACGGGTGATAACAGCAGATGAAAAAACTGCAGGCGTAGCTATTTTAGATGGCTTGACTGGAGATACTGATTATACAGTTACCTTAATGAAAGGCACCAAGCAGCGAGGAGCAATTAGTTTCACCACGCTCATCGATGTTGGCAATGCAACCCGGGTATATCCTGAGGATGATCTCAGTGTTGTTATTGCAGCGGCGGCTGATGGTGATGTATTGGTGCTTTACCCCGGAAACTATACAGTTTTCAGCGGATTGATTGTCATCAATAAATCACTTACCATCCGGGGATTGTATCCCTACGATAAGCCAAAGGTGCATGTTCAGTTCAATATAGAAAATGCTGTTGAGGCAGTGGAATTAATTGATCTCGATATGAACGGTGATGGTACATTGAGCGACGTCGCCCGCTTTAATACGGCGGCTGTAACGTATGGTAAACTGAAAATAACGGGATGCAACATTCACGACTTTGCCCGTTCCTTTGTAGCGGCAAGCGTTGCTTCAACAATTGACTCCGTTTCCATTAACAACTGCGTGCTGACAAACATCCTGACAAGCGGGGGTGATTTTCTTGATTTCAGGACCACCTACTTAAAATCGCTCAGCGTCACCAACAGTACATTTAATAATTGCGCCCCCGGTCGCGATTTTGTCAGGATGGATGCTGCCGCCGGATACAGTGGAACAGGATTGAATTCAAATGTGCTGATCGATCATTGCACCCTCTATGGCGTTTCTAATACATCAGACAGGATTTTGTATGTTCGGTTTTTGACGAACACTCTGACGGTGAAGAATACCTTAATTGCCGCTACGGATGGATATTATTCTAATCAGGCCAATACATCTCAGCCTACCTGTTCCAATAATAACTATTTCAACGCGATTGGATTCTATACTGATGCCTACGTCACAGGAGCAAAAATCGATATATCCGGAAACCATACAACACTGGATCCCGGTTTTACTGATGTTGCCACTGGTAACTTCAAAGTGACGAACCAAACCCTGATCGATAATAGTGTAGGAGATCCACGCTGGCTTCAATAATAAGATAAAAACGAGAGTGGTACTTATCCACTCCCGTTTATATCTTTTCAACATCCTGTAATCAATGTCATATTAGTTAAGTTAAATCTTTAAAAGAAATATAGTGAAAATACCTCTGACTTCCTCAGGGTGACTGTCAGTCTGAGCGAAGATCAAACTACATTGATCTTATAATGGTGAATTCCAGGCTTGTAATGCTATTCCCATTATTATTTTAGAGCAGTCAGCGCTAAACATGAATATTTAATGTGTCAATTATGCGAAGAATTTATAAAGCATCACTAACCTTTTCTGCCCTGATTATTTTCAGCGCTACTTTCATTTCATGGTCATGCGTGAATCCCTCTTCGGAGGCGGAAGAGGAAGTAAAAAAATCCCTCGCCTTTCCAGGAGCCGAAGGTTTTGGAAAATTTACCACAGGTGGCAGAGGAGGAAAGGTTCTCATCGTTAACAACCTGAACGATTCCGGACCCGGTAGCTTGCGGGAAGCCTTGAAGCAAAAGTTCCCCCGCACCATAGTATTTGCTGTATCCGGCAATATCAACCTGGAATCTGAACTAAAAATTACCGCCGGTGATCTCACCATAGCCGGTCAATCTGCGCCGGGCGATGGAATTTGCCTGAAAAATTACCCGCTTGTAGTAAATGCTCCGAATGTTATTATCCAGATATATCAGGGCACGGATGGGTGATGAAAAAGCTCAGCAGAACGATTGTATGTCGGTAGTCAGGCAGCGCGATGTCATTATCGACCATTGTTCATTTAGCTGGGCAACCGATGAAGTGGCATCGTGCTATGATAATGAGAATTTCACCATGCAGTGGTGCATTATCTCGGAAAGTCTCAACAAATCCGTCCACGAGAAAGGGGAGCATGGCTACGGAGGAATATGGGGAGGAAAAGGCGCATCGTTTCATCACAACCTTCTGGCGCATCACAACAGCCGGATGCCGAGGTTTTGCGGTTCGCGATATCATAAGGAACCTGAGCGCGAGATTGTTGATTTCAGAAATAATATCATTTATAATTGGAAATCCAATAATTCCTACGCCGGTGAGCAGGGCAATCACAACATGGTCAACAACTACTACAAACCCGGACCGGCAACTGCCAAATCGAAACAAAACCGTATTCTGAACCCATATTCGCCGTATGGTAAATTTTACCTTTCAGGCAATGTGCTGGAAGGAGTTGATCTGATTACCGCGGATAACTGGAAGGGAGTCATCGCCGATCATCCCGATTCGGCGTTCAGCGCTGAACCGATGACAGTTTTACCGATACCAGTGCAGGATGCAAAGTCGGCCTTCAAAGAGGTGCTTAAATATGCCGGAGCCAATCATTCCCGCGATGCCATCGATGCAAGAGTGGTTCTGGAAGCAGAAAAAGGAACTGCCGAATTTGGTCCTGATCATGATGGAATTATCGATACGCAGGGAGAAGTGGGCGGCTGGCCGGAATTAAAAACCTATAGAATAAAAGAGGATTCTGACCTGGATGGCATGCCCGATGACTGGGAGAAAAAGCATAAGTTAAACCCAAACGATGGTTCGGATCACGCTCTTTATACCCAGAATAAGGATTATACCAATGTTGAAATCTATTTGAATCAAATCATTGAAAAATAATATGAAAGCACTCATACCGGCGTTGTTGATCTCCCTCATCCTGAGCGCTTGCGGAGGCCAGGAAAAGAAGTCATCAACTGAAGGAAGTACAAAAGATCAATCGTTGTACGTTCTGATGGCCAATTCCGAAATGAAAAGGAATCCCGATCCGCGCTTGTTGGATTTTCGCGACAAACCCAAATGGGAATACACCAACGGGCTCGTATGTTCTGCGTTTTTGCAGGTTTGGGAAAAGACAGGTGACCCGGCCTATTACAATTATGCCAAATCGTATGCAGATTCCATGATCACCGCAGATGGCAACATCCTTACCTACAAAAAAACAGACTACAATATTGACCGTGTAAATCCGGGTAAATTCCTGATGGTCCTTTATAAAAATACTCAGGATATTAAGTACAAAATGGCCATAGATACCCTTCGCGATCAGATGAGAACGCATCCACGAAACGCGGATGGAGGCTTTTGGCACAAGCAAATCTATCCGCATCAGATGTGGCTCGACGGATTGTATATGGGATCGCCTTTTCTGGCGCAGTACGCTGCCGAATTCAACGAGCCTGCCTTGTTTGACGATGTGGCCAATCAGATTGACGTCATGGATAAACACGCCTGGGATCAGGAAAAAGGGCTTTATTTCCATGGATGGGATGAATCCAGGCAACAACAATGGGCTGATCCTGTAACCGGCCGTTCGCCTCACGCGTGGGGCCGGGCAATGGGCTGGTATGCGATGGCGTTAGTGGATGTTTTGGACTTTTTCCCAGTCGACCATCCGGCGAGACCCGCAATACTTGCTGTTCATAAAAAAATGGCCGATGCCATCATCGCTCATCAGGATACCTCCGGGCTTTGGTGGCAGGTGCTGGATCAGCCCGGCCGGGAGGGAAATTATCTGGAAGCTTCAGCATCGTCCATGTTTACCTATTTCCTTTTGAAATCAGCGAACAAAGGCTATCTGGATGCCAAGTACCTGGAGGCGGGGAAAAAGGGATTCAAATCCATAGCAGATCAGTTGATAAAAAAGAATGAAGACGGTACCATCAGCCTCACGCAAGTATGTGGAGTGGCAGGATTGGGCGGCGATCCATACAGGGATGGCACATTCGAATATTATGTCAACGAGGTCATTCGCGATAATGATCCGAAAGGTGTAGGGCCGTTCATCATGGCTGCAATTCTTTATGAACAAATTAACAATTAAATACCAAAGCGGTCGGCAACCGAGGAAACCTAAACCCGGATTTTAACATGTAATCATGGAAACAAGGACTATTCGAAATAAAGTATCAATCAGCCGGGATGTGAGGTTCATTCTTCTTGCAATCGTATTCAGTGCGATTATCGGCGGGTGTGAGTCAAATTCAGCGAATAAAAAGCCTCTAAATGCCATAAAACTCCAGTTGACGAATCCACTGGAGTTTGAACGAATAAATGCTCCTGTATCTATCAATCTTTCAGAATTGCACTCACAATCCAGCGACTTGGATCTGAGTAAAATTGCAGTATTTCAAGGGCAGATCGAAATCCCTTCTCAAATCACCAACGACCGCCTGTTCTTTGTAATTGATACGCTGAAGGCCCTGGAAAAAAAGGCATTTTTGGTTCAGGAGGTTGCCGCAAAGCAAGAATACCCGAAAAGGACTCAGGCGGAATTGTCCATAAAGCAAGGTGGCCATTTTGAAAACCGGAAGTATATCGGTGGTGAGTTTTCCAATATCGATTTTTTGCGGGTACCACCCGAGCATACAGATCATTCTTATCTCATTTGGTACGAAGGCCCTGGCTGGAAGTCGGACATGGTAGGTTATCGCTTTTACCTCGACTGGAGAAATGCCACCGATGCATTTGGCAAAAAGACCAATGACATGGTACTACAAAATGTAGGACTGGATGGATTTGATTCATATCATGAAATGCAGCCCTGGGGTATGGATGTCCTTAAAGTCGGTAAAGCTCTTGGCATTGGCACGCTGGCCACATATCTCGATAGCATGGCCGTGAGGGTAGAAAAGACGGATAGCGTTACCTGCCTGATCAAAGAAAACGGACCGGTATATTCTGCAGTGGAAACACATTATTATGGTTGGAAGGTGGGAGAAGAACATTTTGATGTACAATCCATTTTAAGTATCCATGCGGGCACGCGACTCACTCATCATGAAGTATCGATAAGTGGCCAGCCCGACAATCTATGCACCGGTATTGTAAAGGATAAAAATGCCCGGCTTTTCACTGATCATGGCAGTGCATCGCAATGCGGATATATCGCCACGTTCGGCGTTCAGAGTCTCAATAATGACTACCTGGGCCTGGCGGTGTTTTTTTCAAATAGTGCCTTTAAAGGCTTTACGGAAGATGAATTCAGCCATATAGTGAAGCTCGACGCATTAGGTGGAAAGCTGGATTACTACTTTCTCGCAGCCTGGGAACTGGAAAAAGAAGGATTCAGCAATGAACAGGATTTCATGGATTACATAAAGCAATTGGCGGTTGAATTGGCTAATCCTGTTCAGGTAAGCCTCTCAAACTAAATATCCCGACTATGAAAAACAGACCTATTTTTTTGGCATTGGTGATTGTGTTTTTTTGCACCTTAAATGCATGTGTGACAAAAAAGGATAGCGGCCCAACTGTCGGTTCATTGGACGAAATTTATGAAGGCGTAGCATTTGACATGCCGAGGATTGCTGAACCGGTATTCAATGACTTTTCAACAGATATAACCCAATTCGGTGGCGTTGGCGACGGCATCACCAAAAATACGGATGCTTTTTCGAAGGCAATTCAAGCGGTTTCGGCGCAAGGTGGCGGCAAGGTGGTAGTTCCCAGAGGTATCTGGTACACAGGTCCTTTCATGTTGAAAAGTAATGTGAACCTGGTCGTGGTGGAAGGAGCGCTTATCACATTCAGCCGCGACTTCAACGATTATCCATTGGTGGAAACGAGTTTTGAAGGCTTAGACACCTACCGCTGTCAGTCGCCCATCAGCGGTAAAGATCTGGAAAATATAGCCATCACCGGAAAAGGTATTATTGACGGTTCGGGTGAAATCTGGAGGCCCGTAAAAAAGGAGAAACTCACTGAAAGGCAGTGGAAAGTGCTGGTACAATCCGGCGGAGTTGTGAGCGATGACGGCAAAATTTGGTATCCGTCTGAAAAATCTAAGCTGGGTGATCAACGGAATAATTTCAATGTGCCTGATTTCCAAAAGAGGGAGGAATTCGAAACGGTAAAGGATTTTCTGCGGCCGGTGATGGTAAGTCTTATCAACTGTAAAAATGTCCTCCTTGATGGTCCGACATTTCAAAATTCACCCGCATGGAATATTCATCCGCTCATGTGCGAGTCTGTCATTATCCGGAATTTAACCGTAAAAAATCCATGGTTTGGCCAGAACGGCGACGGCCTTGATCTTGAGTCGTGCAAAAATGTGCTGGTCTATCGCAACAATTTCGATGTCGGTGATGATGCCATATGCATCAAGTCAGGCAAGGATGAAGTGGGTCGGCAGCGGGCAATGGCTACTGAAAATGTGATCATTAAAAATAATATTGTTTATCATGGCCATGGGGGTTTTACGGTAGGCAGCGAAATGTCAGGCGGTGTGCGCAACATCCACATTTCCAATTGCACCTTTATCGGTACTGACATCGGCCTGCGCTTCAAAAGTACACGTGGCAGGGGTGGTGTCGTTGAAAATATCTATATCTCGTATATCGATATGATCAACATTCCGGCGGAAGCCATCAGTTTCAACCTGTATTATGAGGGTAAATCACCGATTCCGGAAGGAGCGGACCAGGCCGATGAAGGGAAAATTCCTGAGCAAACGGCCTATCCTGTTTCAGAAGAAACGCCGGTTTTCAGAAATATTTATATGGATCGCATCACGGTGAGCAATTCAGAGACAGGGGCTTTATTTCAGGGGTTGCCGGAGATGCAACTGCAAAATGTGACGCTGGAAAATTCGGTCATTGAGGCTAAGTACGGGATTAGCATGGCTGATTCAGAGGGCATTACTTTTAAAAATGTGCTGATTAAAACATCTGTTGAACCTTCATTAAGCATTTACAACTGCCAAAAGTTGCGCTTTGAGGGACTGAATCTGGTAAATACCCATAGTGAAAATCTTGTAAACGTAAAGGGAACCAAAACCGGATCAGTAAAATTTATTGATTCCAACATTCAGCCTTCCACTATTATGGTATCTCTGGAAGTTGAAGCAAACGCTGTGACAGTAGATTGAGATATGAAACACTTGCGCCAGTCAGGGGAGTGTGAGGTGTACTGGCGGTCATCTGGCCGTCAGCCGTCTACACGATGTGCACAGTAGGGCATTCATGAATCTTTCTATTGTGTCTGCGTCCTCTGTCTTCTCGTCCATGTTATAATTGAAACTAAGATTACATTTATCAAGCAACTTAGAATCATAACTTGAAAATAGTCGGTTTTATAATGTTTGTAAATCATGAATACCATAAGTCCGTAAAAGATTATTAGTCCCAGTGCTGACTCAAACAAATGATTTTTATTATTTGAAACTAGTGTCGGTAAATAGATTGTCAACCCAGGGGTCAACACAAACCAAAACAAAACTAGGGTCATCATTTCCAACCAATCAGCATTGAAAATGGAACGAAAATAATTGCTAGTCCAACGGCACAATCATGGTCCCTTTAATTTGTCTTTAGATTCCTTGTCCATATTACAATTGTTTAGGTGTCTTTTTTTTTGCCCTATTGTGCACAACGAATCCCTATACGCATCGCGTATATTTCCAATATAACTGACCGATCCCATTCATGGGTTTTTGGTGCTTTTTCAGTGGAGGTATTGCGTATAGACTCATCAGTTACGAAGCTATTCCAGAATTGTGAAATCTCCAAATTTACGACAACTCACCTTCTAGTCCTTGTACCCGTTAACAGGCGTAAGAGTAAAGCCTGCAGTCATGGCTGCGGCCAACAGCCGCCTACTCGATCTGCTGGCTTTTTAACATTAATGCTGTTTGTTCCTACAACATATCTGTCATTTTGAGGGATGCTTGATTACCAACGTCTCAAATATGAGCTTTATGTCGAAAGGTTTCAGTACTAACTCATTGCCATCGCTGTCAGATTATTACACCATCCGCATCATAAACTGTTCGTTCGTTGTCACTTCAGACGTCTTTTGGCCTCCGGTTTAGGTTCTCCTGATTAGTCGTCAGCCAATCGTCTCATGGGAACAAGTTGCAGTTGATCCTCTTATCAAGGTGTCGAACATGAAGTAAGGTGCTTTCAACTGTTCTTGTAGTAGTCCCGTTTAAGCAATATCATATAATTTTTCTGGAGCAGTACCTGTGCTTTGTACGAAAGTTGATGGTCAAGAATGTAGCCTCTGATTGACGTCAGCCACTTTGCCGACATAGTCCATCTTAGGTTCTATGTTCGTGGAGATAGTTTGACACTACAATTAACTTTCGTTTCAATCTAATTGATTGTTAACATTTTTGTCACAGTTTATTCATATATTTAATGTTCAGTCATTTGTCTATATCAGTCGATGGATTATCACTAGTGGCTATCTTCTTGTCGTTAGGACCGCATCTGTCCGAAAAAGCTTGCCACCAACGAATCGCTACACGCATCGCGTATATTTCCGATATAACTTACCGATCCCATTCCTGGGTTTTTGGCGCATTTTCAGTGGATATCTTGCACACAGACTCATCACTTACGAAGCTATTCCAGAATTGTGGAATCTCCAAATTTACGACAGTCGCCCTCTGAAATCCTGGTATCCGTAAACAGGCGTAAGAGTCCCGCTAGTACTTATGGGCTCATGGCTCACAGCCGCCTAATCGATTGCCAACAGTACTTTTAAAATCTATGAATAATTTTAATCCTAAAAATTTAAAGTATATTTTTCAAATCTTGCATTCCAACAATTGCCATAATCTCAACCATATTATCATTAATTCTATAATATATGGTGTCAGAGCCACAAGGACATCTTCTATATCCTTCTTTTATATAATCCACTGATTCAAATGAAAATGGACTTTGAGCAATAATTTCAAAATAATCAAAAAGAGTGTCAAAGTATTTGTCAGCTTGAGCAATACCAAACTTTTCGACTCCAAAATGATGAATGCGAATCAAGTCCTCTTTGGCTGCATTACTAAGTCTATATTCAGCCATTAAGTAAAGACTTTGACTGTTTTAAAATTTGCTCTTTGGTGTCACTAGTAAATCCACTTCTTTCGGATTTTTCTAGTTTTGCTCTAATCCAGTCAATATGAGCTTGCTGTTTTCGAGCCTGTCTAATCAAATCGTTGACAAGTTCACTTTTGCTGGAATATTCCTCGTTGTCTATTTGAGCTTTTAACCATTCATCATTTGGTTTCGAAAAGATATACTTTGTCTTGGCATAGTTTTTTGATGTAAAATTACACCAAATATGAATCATTTGCAAGTTCTTATGTATTGTTGGCAACGAATCTCTTAGATCGATTGTAAATTTCCATGTGACTGACTGAATCCGATTCCTTGTGCTATCTAGGATCCTAACAACGTGCAGCGCTGATGACCGACGGCTTTTGAAATAGTATCTAATCCCTGTGACCGACTGCGGAAACACACTGTTGGCAGTTGGCGATTTACAGTCCTTTTAGTTGTCGTGCCGAATGATGTACACGAACGACTCCAATAGAGTCTGAATTGATTTTGTGAATGATTGGCAGTGTTCAAATAAGTGTGTCATTTCTTTTTCAATGCTTATTAATTCTCTCAAGGTGTCAACGTTAAATTCAGGTACAACTCTTCCTGACTTTGGATTATTCTCAAGTTGTCCAACTCGTGAGATTATTTTATCAATAAATCTGTCTGCATACACTTTTGAGTCTTGTGAAATGTATGTGTGGATTGACTTTAGGTCCTCGACTGCAAACTCGGTCCAAATTACTTTCACCATTTTTTAATCATGTCCTTTACTCGTTCGTGAGGAATTGTCTTTCCTTCGATAATTTGTTCAAGTCCTTTTTCAACTTTTTCTACAAAAACACGTCTTTCAATGAGTTCCTCTAAGTCAAATTCCTGAGGGAATTCTTTTACTGTCTCCATTACCGTGTCCCTTTTATATCCATTGATTTTATAGTTAATTCAACACCTTTTTCTTTAATTTTTGTCTGAATTGCGCTTGCTCGCCAACGAATCCCTATACGCATCGCGTATATTTCCAATGTAATCTGACCGATTCCATTCCTGGGTTTTTGGAGCGTTTTCAGTGGATATCTTGCGTATAGACATCATCACTTACTGAAGCTATTCCATAATTGTGGAATCTCCAAATTTACGACAGCCGGCCCTTTGAAGTCCTGGTAGCCAAACTGTTTCACCAGTTGAAAACTTCCATCTGCTTTGATGATACCAATTGAAGGCAAGACCAACTCCATTAAAAGTTGTTGTTTTCACCATCGTGTAGTGGATCATATCATCGAAAAGTAGCCTGTCGCCGACAGCAAGTGGCTTCGGAAAGTAAAAAGTTCCCATGAAATCACCGGCCAGACAGGTATGACCACCCAGTCTATACGCATGACCTTTTTCTGATTCACCATAAATCATGGGTTTATAGGGCATTTCCAGGCAATCAGGCATGTGAGCCGAAAAGGAGACATCGAGCAGGGCTGTCCGAAATCCATTGGATTTTAGAACATCCTGCACCGTGCTGAGTAGGTAGCCCTGTCTGCCAGCCGATTGCCTCTCCCGGTTCAGCGATAATTTCGAGATCGTATTTCTTTTTGAATTTCCTGATGGCCTCGATAAATAACGGAATGTCGTAATCCTTCCGGGTAAAATGATGTCCCCCGCCAATGTTTAACCAACGGACTTGTCTGAGGTGTTTGTCAAAATTCAGTTCCACTTTTTCCAGGACATGTACCAGCGAGTCAGAATTTTGTTCGCACAGGGCGTGGAAATGAAGTCCGCTGATGTTGTCAGGTAATTCGTCAGGCATATTTTCGGCAATGATGCCTAGGCGGCTGCCAGGAATACATGGATTGTAAAGATCGGTTTCTACTTCCGAATATTCCGGATTTATTCTGAGGGCAATTTTTAAACCCTTATCTGCGGCTGCCTGACCAAATCGCTCGTATTGATTCCATGAATTAAAGGTTATGTGGCTGCTGATATTGGTGATTTGATCGAATTCGCCATCGAAATAAACGGGTGCACAGAGATGAGCCGGCTGTCCAAACTCTTCATGGCAAAGCATCGCTTCGTGAAGTGAGCTCGCTGTGGCGCCGTCGAGGTATTGCCTGATCAGGGGAAAAGTACTCCACATGGCAAATCCTTTCAGTGCGCACAATACTTCGATTCCCGCTTCCCGCTTTATCCTGCTGAGCAATTCCAGGTTCCTGATGAGGAGTTTTTCATCCAGAATAAAACAGGGCGACGGAATGCCATCCAGAATACTATCCGGAACAGGATTACTCATAGTCGCTGAATGCCAGTTTGCCGTTGACAATTTCATTCCACGGCAGGCCGTACTTGCCGATTTCTGCCATGAATGGATCTGGGTTAAATTCTTCAACATTATAAACCCCGGGCTTCATCCAGGTGCCGTTCATCATCAGTTTAGCGCCTAACATCGCTGGTACGCCGGTTGTGTAGGAGACGCCCTGAGCCTTCACATCGCGCCATGCATCCTGATGTTTGCAATTATTCCAGACAAAGTAGGTCCTGGGTTTTCCATCCTTCACACCTTTGATCTGGCATCCGATAGATGTCTCCCCGGTATAGTTTTCACCTAACTCTGCGGGTTCGGGTAATACGGCCTTCAAAAACTGCAGTGGCACGATGTCTATCCCCTGGTATTTTATTGGTTTTATGCTCGTCATACCCACGTTTTGGAGCACCTGGAGGTGCGTGATATACGCCTGTCCGAAGGTCATCCAGAAGCGGGCACGTTTGATGGTTGGGATATTTTTAACCAGCGATTCCAGTTCCTCATGATACAACAGGTACGATTCACGAGGGCCTATATTCGGATAGTCGATGGGCATATGAATGGACATCGGATCGATTTCTACCCATTGGCCATTTTGCCAATACTTTCCTTTCTGCGTTATTTCTCTAATGTTGATCTCCGGATTGAAGTTGGTGGCAAAGGCCTTTCCATGATCCCCAGCATTGCAATCCACGATATCGAGGTAATGGATCTCATCGAAGTGGTGCTTCAGCGCATGGGCGGTATAAATACCCGAAACCCCAGGGTCAAAACCACAACCCAATAATGCCATTAGCCCGGCTTTTTTAAATCGTTCCTGGTAATCCCACTGCCATTTATATTCAAATTTCGCGACATCCTTGGGCTCATAGTTGGCCGTATCGAGGTAGTGAACACCGGTTTTCAGGCATGCTTCCATGATGGTGAGGTCCTGGTATGGCAACGCCACATTGATAACCATCGTGGGTTTAAAGCGATTGAACAGGACCACAAGTTCGTCCACATTGTCAGCATCAACTTGTGCCGTGCTGAGGTGCGCTGCGCCGATTGTTTTTGCGATAGCATCACACTTGGATTTTGTGCGGCTTGCCAGCAAAATTTCCGAAAATACGTCCTTTTCACGTGCGCATTTGTGAGCGACTACGCTGCCAACGCCACCGGCGCCGATGATGATCAGTTTTCCCATAGTTTTAAAATGATTAAAATTAAAAGGTTATCTGCTGCAAAAGTATTAGTTTAAACTATTCCATACGTTTTTTGCTTTTAATTCTTTGTTAGGTTTTATAATCCACGAAATACCATGAAATCCAGAAGAAATTTTCTCATCGCAGGGTCGCTTGCCGCTATCGGTTCCGCCATTTCATTCAGGGCTATTCCGAAAGGAAAACCAAAGGAAATCGCCATTGCTCCGGAGTGGAGAAACAATCAGTCCGACATGTCTTACAGAATGCTTGGCCGAACCGGGCTCATGATTTCTGAAGTCGTCAATGGCGGCGATCCGGTTTCTACCAAAAACACCCGCCCCGCCGAAATCGCCATGGAACGTGGATTGAACTACCTGGACATGGCGCCGGCTTATGGAAGGGGTGAATGTGAGAAGGGATATGCCAAAATCATCGATTCCTCATCAAAGCGCGAGAAGGTCTTCATGACCACGAAGATCAGCGGCGTGATGAGCGTACGGAACAGTAAATACAAAGAAATATTCGACGGATTGCCACAGGGCAAAAAGGATATCATTATGAACCGTGTCAGGGAAATGCGGGAAGAAAGGGGTGTCGATATTCCGGGATACTACCTTACCTATTGGCCAGGGCAGGAGCGATCGATGGATGGGACTTACCTGTCAAATGCCATGGCGCAGGATTATGCTCACCAGGTAGATGCCAGCAAGGGATTTAGTGATTTCATAAGAAAGTCACTGGAAGGCAGCCTGAAACGAACAGGTCAGAAATATTTTGATATTCTCATGTGTCCTCATGGTGCCGATAGTACGGAAGAAGTGCAGGTGCCTGAAATATTTGAAACAGTTGAAGCATTGAAAAAGGAAGGACTCATTCGTTTTCTTGGTGTTTCAACGCACAACGACCCGGCTGGTGTTTTGAAGGCCGCAACAAAAACCGGCAAATACGATGTGGTAATGTGTGCCTACAATGTCATCAATGGTGGCTATATGCACGATGCCATCATTGAAGCAAAAGCTGCCGGATTAGGCGTAATTGCCATGAAAGTGGCTATGCCGGTCGCCACGCAGCATGAGCAAATGAAACCGTTGCCGCAATGGAGAATTGACAAGTTGAACCGCATAGTGCCAGGTGACATGAAAACTCCCATGAAAGCGTATTTGTGGGCCCTTCAGAATCCGAATATCAGCGGAGTCATCTCCAACCTGTGGGATGCGGGCATTGTCAGTGACAACCTCTCCATCACAGGGAAGAAGATTCAACTGATGCCGGCCTGAGTTTGCCAGCCATTTGATTCAATAGTTATCGAGTTTTCCATTGACCCACGCCCAGAATCGATGGAGAGGATTAGTATAAACAACTTTCGAGGGCTTTGCCGCTTGCGCGGAATTGGCGTTTTGAGGTTTCTTCTTAGGGGCTTTTGCCGGCGCTTTTGGGGCGATATGCTGTTCGTAATACCGCACTTTTCGCTCCTTATCTTCCTGGAGCTTTTTTTGTAATTCTGAATCACGAATGCGCTCTTCCTTTTTCAGTCGTTCTTCATAGGTTAGCGGTTGCCTGTCATGCTTCGGACGTCGATCATGTTTTTGAAAATCTGACCTTTGCTTCCTTGGTGACCGTACAGGGTCGGCCTTTTTTACTTCTTCTGGAGTTGAAGCCTCTTCCTCAGTCACCGGGGCTTTAACCGGCTTCTGCGGCAGCTCAATTTTTCCAACGACCTTAAAACCTTCCAACTTCACCTTTTTTGCCTTTATATGGTCTATTTCCGAGTGATCTCCGCTTTCCAGGTCATCGATGGTGCCGGTTCGTACTTTTGGAATTTCTTCCAGGGGCGGGATTTCGGGTTCCGCAATATCTACGATGGGCTCGACTGGTATTTCTTCAACTTCGACTGGTATTTCAGCAATTATTTCCTCCGGCTCAACGGGTAACTCGACTGCCGTCTCTCTGGGTTTTACGAGTTCAATTTCATATTCTTCCAGCACCAGCGCTATTGCCGCATCATCGAGTTTGGTATTGGCGCCATTGGTAATTTCAATCTGGTTGTTTTCCAGGAACGCGATAATTTGCGATGGTGTTCGGCCGACTTTGCGCGCCAGTGTTGTGAGCCTCATGGGGTTTTTGAAGTTTTTTGACAAAGTAACTATCATTCACTTAATAGTTCAATAGTTTTCGGTTCAATAGTTCTGTGTATAAGGGTGAAAGTGGAAAAGTGGATAAGTGGAAAGTGAAAAAGTGGAAAAGGGGTGAATGCGGAAAAGCGGTATCTGGAGGGCCCGGTGGTTTAACAATTCTTAATTCAATTGTTCGATTGTTCAATAGTTCAGTGGTTCATCAAGAAATGTCGTTAAGTTAAGCCAATTAGGACATCGTCATTGCGAGCGCTAGC
Source organism: Cyclobacteriaceae bacterium (assembly GCA_034523095.1). GTDB lineage: Bacteria > Bacteroidota > Bacteroidia > Cytophagales > Cyclobacteriaceae > JAAUQL01. Next base: position 68,767 of record JAXHKU010000020.1, read on the forward strand.
GAAGCAATCTTTCGGGATTGAGCAGATTGCTTCAGTCGTGCCTCCTTCGCAATGACGCAAGAAATCTTAACTTAACGGCATTAGGTCAGCGGGAGTAGGGGTTTTGGAATATTTAATTCATTCTCCGGCAATAAGGGTCCATGATTCTGTTTGAGACCTAGAGAATTTTGCGTTGGCGAAAGGAATTTATAATTTGTCGATTATTCAAAATCCAGACATGATGATAAACAAACTGACGGTTTCCCTGGCGCTTTTGTGCTTTTCAATGGCGTCTGCATCAGCGCAGACCAACGACTTCCTTGGCTCACAATTTCACAAGGAACGCCGGCAGGCCCTTCGCCAGATGTTGCCCGATAAGTCAGTCGCCGTGGTCTTTTCCAACCCCGTCCGCAATCGCGCCAACGACGTAGATTACATCTACCATCAGGACCCGAATTTCTATTATCTCACCGGACACAAGGAACCCCACTCGGTATTATTGATATTCAAAGAACCGCAAAACATCCAGGGTAAAAAAACCGATGAAGTAATTTTCGTCAGACAGAAAAATGCACTGAAGGAATTGTATGAAGGCGAAAGACTGGGAAAAACCAAGGCAAAGACAATGCTGGATATTGCCGCTGCGCTGGAAGGCCCGGATTTCATAAACCTCAGGCTTGATTTCTCCCGGTTCGACAAGGTGATTTTTTATGATTTCCAAAATGATGTGCGCAATGAAAGCGAAGCGGCCGATTTATATGAACTCATCGAATCGTTCAAGGAAAAGATAAACTATGCCCCTTCGCCACTTTCCCTGGAAAGGGAACCCGAAAAAAGCAATCTCGACACTAAGACACTGGATTCACTGATGACCCTATTGCGCGAAGTGAAAACCGAAGAGGAAATGACACTTCTCCGCAAGGCCATAGACATCTCGGCGATCGGTCAGCGAGAAGTTATGAAGGCGATGGTGCCGGGTATGTCAGAAACAGAAGTGCAGGGAATGCATGAATATATCTTTAAGAAGTACCGCGCCGAATATGAAGGTTATCCGAGCATTGTAGGCGCCGGCCACAACGGTTGCGTGCTGCATTATATCGAAAACTACAAACCCAGCATCGAAGATGGCGAACTCATCCTTATGGACCTCGGTGCAGAATACCATGGCTATACCGCTGATGTCACCCGGACTATTCCGGTGAATGGCACCTTCACACCTGAGCAAAAAACCATTTACAATCTTGTGCTCAAAGCCCAGGAAGCGGCAATGTCGGTCTGCCGGGAAGGTACAACCTTTGATGAGATATACAAAGCCACTGAGAAAGTGATCAATGAAGGGTTGGTGGAGCTTGGGACTGTATAAAAGCCTGAACAAGGAAGACATCATCAATCCGGAAACCAGACGAAACCGCTACTATCCGCACGGCTGCACTCACCATATCGGGCTCGACGTTCATGATCTGGGCTCATACGACACACTCCAGCAAAATATGGTGATCACTATCGAGCCGGGCATTTACATTCCTCAAGGCAGTCCGTGTGATAAAAAATGGTGGAACATTCCGGTGCGGATCGAGGATGATTTTCTCGTTACCAAAGATGGCTGCGAATTGCTCTCCGGGTTGGCGCCGCGTTCCGCAGATGAGATTGAGGCAGTCATGAAGGAGACCAGTGTGTTCAACGATTTGACTTTGCCGGAAATAAAGTGATCAGCGTCCTTGGATAATTTCCAATATTTAAAGATCAGCAAAAGTGTAGAGCCTGCGATAGCAGACCTGCTTCAGCGCAATACTGTCGGTACGCCTGGGAAGAGCATGATTTATGGCCATACTGATATGAGTGAAAAGCTGTCCGGCCTTCGTGACTTTCGCTTTGCAAACCTGCATCTTGGCAAAAAACTCCTTGGCACCATATGCTTTCTGCAGCGCCAGGTAGTCTCCGGTCAACGGGAACACATGGCTGTTTACGTGCGGTATTTCACTTTTCATGAGCAATTCAGGTCATCGGGAGATGCGGAGAGAAAAGGAACAAGAAGCTCCATCCGTCAGGAGGTAGCGCGCGTCATGAACGGGGAGGGTCTGGATACTGATGAAAAGGCGGTTTTCTACGCATACGTTGACGCTGACAATGTGCGATCCGGGAGGCTTATCGATGAATTTGGATTCCGGAAAGCAGGGACATTCCATACCATTCCGTATTCGCGGTTTTTTCCGAAAGAGCACAGGGAAGTTCAACGGTTGGGTAAGGAACACCAGGAAGAAATCAGCCAAATCCTCATGGAGTTTTACCGGCATTTCAACCTCGTTACCTTCGAAGACCTTTTTGTCCGGGGAAATTATTACGCCATAAAAAAAGACGGGCAATTCGTCTGCGGTGTGCAGGCCATTCCCGACAGTTGGAGGATCATCAGCCTGCCGGGAATAACGGGAAAAGTGATGATGAAAATAGTACCAAAAGTACCCTTACTGCGTCGTTTATTTAATCCCGATTACAGGTTTCTCCTCTTCCAAAACATCTTCTGCTTTCCCGGGCACGAACACCTGCTAGAGAAATTATTCGACACGGCTCTGGCTGACATGAAGCGCTATTCGGCTATCCTGTGTGAAGATCCGATGTCAGAACTGTATGCTATGATTTCCGGAGTCAACAAAGGATTGACGTACAGGATCAATGGCGAAAAGGAAATCGATATCATGGTGAAAACCCAACACGCAGGTTTCCTCAACCCGGACAAGCCATTCTTTGTCTCCGGGGCTGATGTATTGTGAGTGGTTGAGTGGAAAGGGAGAAGGGGAAAAGGTGAATGTGGAAAAGCGGAAGCTGAGTAATGTGTTAAGTTTAGCGAATAAGAATATCGTCTTTGCGACCCCATATTTGGGGAAAGCAATCATCGATTGAGCTAAACGACATTGGAATCGGGGGGATAGTCACTTAAAAATTCTTAATTCATTTCCCCACTATTCCCGGACCCCGTTCCGGGATTTGTTTCAATTAATCACTATCATTTTGATATTCTTGGCATTTAGCATTTGGAGATTTGGCCATTCTGCAATAGCTTAGGCATCAATGCGACGAAAACGCAAAATATCCAGTAGAATTCACTAAAACCCAGGAATTGCTGCGGTCAGAAATCATCGGAAATACACAACGATGCGTATAGCCAATCGTACTGTACCACATTAAAAACCAACCAATATCAAAAGAATATTTTATAGTTTTTACAGTAATGCCTATTTGTTTCCAATCTTACGGACAAAAACCAAGAGCTAGAGATTTAGGAGTTCCATTTGTTGGTACAACAGGAGAATTCAATGCTATTACAGATGTTAAAGGAGTTGAAGTAGGATATAGCACTAGTATTTCTGGAAAGGAGAAAACATTGTAGGCAAAGGACCAACAAGAACTGGAGTTACAGCAATATTTCCGAGAGGAAAGGCTAAAAAATTTAGTCCTGTGTTATGCCAACTGGTATAGCCTTAATGGTAACGGAGAAATGACAGGTACAACATGGGTTACTGAATCAGGCTTTTTGGAAACCCCAATTATGATTACTAACACAAATAGTGTTGGAGTTGTTCGAGATGCAGTATTGAAATGGTATGTAGATACAGATTGGTATAATGGAGAAGATTGGTGGTATATTTATCCTGTAGTTGCTGAAACTTATGATGGTTTCCTTAATGACATATATGGTTTTCACGTCAAAGAAGAGAATGTTTTGGAAGCTATAAAAAATACATCGAGCGGAAAGATTGCCGAAGGAAATGTTGGAGGAGGAACTGGAATGATGTGTTTAGGCTTTAAAGGTGGAACAGGAACTTCTCAGCAATTCAGAGTAAAAAGAATAAATATAATTCGTGTTGATTATTTGACATAGGATACCTGTCCGACAAATTTTGCTTGTCGATGCCCTGGTCATAATATTTCGATTATCTTGGTTTGCCTCCTTTCAGTTTTAAAATGGTGAAGTCCTGGTTCAGTCAGGGCAGGATATCCCTGGACTGGGTCACGAAAACCTTATCTGGGACTTGGTTTCGACTGTTTTCAGTATATCCCTGAACTCGATCCTGACTAAAACCAGTATATTACGCAGTCTTTCACTCATTTTGATGATGGTCGTTGCGCCACTTGCAAACAACACCCTAACCTCCTTTGACAACAGAGCCAACTGTTCGATCAGGTGTGCTATCTGCATGCATTGGTAGTAGTTCTTGGTGGCATTGAAATCTATCCTGCTGTATTTGTGCTCCATGCCATAGCCCAGGTTTTTCTGTGTGTTGAATCCCTCATTTTCTATCTTCCAGCGCAGTCGTGCTGCCTTCTGTGCCTTTACCCCTGCCCGGGCATCTTTGATTTCCATATTGGTGAGCCAGCTGAATCGGTTGCAGGAATCTTCCCATTTGATCCATGAGAGCCGGTGGGACTTCCATTCGAGCTGCCCCAGCCAGGAAAGCTTGCCGTTTTTATCTACATATGTTTTCTTGTCAGGCCGCAGGCCTATCTCCTCGTTGAGCTCTTTGAGCACACCTTCCTTGAGTACCAACATGTAGTCCCACCCGTACCCGAGGCAAAGGTCCATTACCGGTGTGTTCGCATATAGCGCATCACCCACTATGGTGATGGGCAACCGGGGGTAGAGTTCCCTGATCCTGCCCGCCAGGCGCTTGAAGGCACTTAGCTCACAATCCTGTTTGTCGTGTTTGCCGTCCGGGTTGTTCTCGAGCCAAGCGGTTGCCAAACTGATGCAAAAGCCGTTTGGCGTAACCAGTTTAGCTTCCAATACCGCTTGTGAATAGCTCACAACCCCGTTGGCGGAGGTCTTGTGCAGGCAAGCTCCGCTATAGTCTTCATCATAGCTGTGGGTTCCGGTGCCATCGATGGCCACGATGTAGCTCCCGTTGTGACGGTGTGGGTAGAATACTTTTTTGGAGATCAACAACTTGACCATCATGGCCTTGAGTCTTTGCAGGTCATCTTCGGATATGCAGGCGAGTATGTCGTTAAAGGTGTCCCCGTGCAACAGTCTGATCTTCATCAGCCGGCGGATGTTTCTGGTAAAATTCGTCTCGGCTCTGTCCTGATTGTAGCTGTTGCGCGAACCTTCTTTGAGTAGGAACATGAGTATCACCGACAGGACGGCCTCGTCCATGGAGTATCTCTTGCCCCGTTGGTCGCGGGCATCGCTCACCTTCGATTTAATCGTTGAGCCAATGTGGGGGAAATAATGTTTGATGACCGTGAACACGCGGATGCCGGTCGTGGCGGAAATACCGCTTGTTGAAATAGTTTTTTGTCTTGTTCCTTATAGATAAAAAGCAAGCTCTTTTTAAAAAAAAACATGAAAAATATTACCAAAAATTAGTATAACACCCTAATTATGAGTAATTTAGAATTATAAAAAAAGGTGCCGACCCTTTGCGACGCACCTTTTTTTTTAAACTTAAAACTTCATGATAATGAAGCACAAAACGGAAAATACCCCGAAGAAAGGGGTATGTCCAGGAACAAAATTAGCCCGAAAAAACAGGCTATAAAAGATTGCAGCCGCTTTGGGAGAAATTAATTTTTGACTCTGAATTGCTGGGAGCTCTTCGAGAGTTTTTAAAAATGGAATGGATTAAACCCTATATTGGTTGGAGACAATGCGTTCAATCGAATTTTGGAGCTAAAAGAAACTTATCAATCACAGGTGTCCCTGTTGGAATTGAATTAAAAGACACCTTAAATTCAGGATTTAATGCGCCACCAAAATCAAGAAGACAAGAAGGAGATGGCTCAATAATAGTAATTGTTGCAACTGATGTGCCTCTTTTGCCTCATCAATTGAAAAGAATCGTTCAAAGAGTTCCTTTAGGAGTTGGAATTGTAGGCGGTCGTGGAAGTAACGGCTCTGGGAGATATTTTTTTTAGTCTTCTCAACTGCTAACGAAAAAGCGTTTAATCGTGATGAAACAACAATAGTAGAATCAATGTCAAATGACCAACTAATGCCAGTTTTTGAAGCGACTAGTTTAGGCAGTTGAAAGAAGCAATTATTAATGCGATGGTTGCAGCTGAAACCATGGAAGGAATCAATGGAAATACAGCATATGCTCTTCCTCATGATTTACTCATCGAAACTCTAAAAAAATATAATCGAATTAAAAAATAACGTGGTACAACAATGTATATAAAAAATAGGCGAAATAGGAGTAAATTTAAGGATTCTGGCTCGTATCAAACCTCGTGCTTAACCGAAATTTTTGTACTTCGAAATCGCCTTAATTTTTCATATACTTAAACGTTGTAGGGCATTAGAAAATTATAGATTGAATTGGAGAAATGATGTTTTCATTATTGGTGCCCGATGGAACCAAGCTGATAAACAATGAACCCTATCATTTTTGTGCAGAATACATGGTAAATACCAATCACATATAAATAGAAGTGAAACAATGAAACTATTTAAAGACATGACTTTATTAAAAAAAATCTTGTTCAACCTCATATTACCCATAGGCCTTGTCGCTTTACTTTGAGCCGCGGCAGCAGCTAGAACTCATTGACCAGATACTAACTCAACCAAAAAAA
>JAXHKU010000021.1:0-22500 GCA_034523095.1 Cyclobacteriaceae bacterium
CGTATTGCTGAAATATGCAATTACGGTGTAGCCGATGAAGTCAGCGCGGATTGAGTTGCAGTATTCTTGGAGTGGAAGGTTCCAGTACAAGATGAACCAGCGCCGCAGGAATGTCCCAGCGTTTACAATCTAGACAAGATCTAACAACAGGTATAATTACTAACATTTGATCAAATAAATACAAACATTGTAAACTCAATTGTTGACCCCGGTTTCATTTGTCTTTATCTCCCAAAGATAAACAAGGTAATTTGGTTATACCAGAGGATGTTCTTAACAACAATTAAAACCTTATGAAACTAACTGCCTTAATAATATTACGATATCATTCCTTTTTAGTTGTATCACGACTTGTAACCAAGCATACTTCTTCGAAGAGATAAGAGTATAAATTACCCTGAGGAAATATTAACTTTTAAAATAATTGATGACGAAACAGGTTTGTTCATTAACGATGGTCAAGGAAGAAGGGAACATTTAAACAAGAGTTCGGATATTCAAAAGCAAACGATAAGTATTTAATTATTAAAAAAGTTACACCTATATAGTGAAAATTTTATCAATCTGGGGGATACTATTCGCAAAATTCGACAAAAATCAGTTACATTTTTTTTATAGTGAAAGTGAAAAGTATCTGTTATCATTTAGAAGAAAATAATCTTGAATACCCCCTGCTGTCCGGAGTCTTGGCGAAGCGAGACTTCGGACTTTCAAATGAAAAAGGAGGAACTTTATTCCGTCAGAGCAGAAGGAGGGGAGCTGAATAAAAGAAATCATGAATCTTTATCTTAGATTACAATTATGTAATTTTTTTAGAATGGATTTTTAAACTATACTACAATGCATACTATTAAACTTCTTCAGTCGCATTTTTCATGATATACCAAACACCGATGACCAAAATCAGTTGGTGAATATTGATGAAATGAAACTTACCGCCACCATCAATGAAAGCTATGGAAGGCGAATGCAAAAAGGGCCTTGCCAATGGCCAGGGAAACGCCAAAGGAACGGATGAATATGAAGGCCAGTTCAAGGATGGCCTGCCCCACGGCACCGGAACCTATATCTGGGCCAATGGGGATGTGTACACCGGCGCTTGGAAAAAGGCCAGAAAGAAGGCGAGGGCCAACTCACCAAAGCGGATGGATGGTCACCAAAGGTTACTGGCTCAAAGATGAATATATTGGCGTGGACAAAAGAAGCTTATAGGTAATACAAAAAGGGCCTGAGATACTGCGGGTAAGCTTCAGACGCGCAGATGAAGTATCGAAAAGATACCCAATTTGAGCAGAACCACGCCAAATTGCCGGTAAGACTAACGCAGGGAAACGGTGATTTTCCAAAGATCTACACCAAATACAACACACCCCAACTTTATAGTTCAGGTGGTTGATTTTCCATTCAGGGACATTTACTATTTGATGTACCGGGAACGCTAAGCAATACCATCAATTTCCATGGTGGACCTGGAATTCCGCATTAGCCAGAAGGGGGCGTGGGTAGTTACTGTAAATGCTGGCGTCGAATTGATGAAATTTAACAACATCCAGCAGACCTAGTAATTTGGTATGTACCCGACTTATCCACCCATTAATGGTCATGGTGGAAAATTTCTAGTTGTTAATCAAGGAAATCAATTTGAAATTAATTAAATTTAGTTCGGAATTTTTAAGAAACAGCTTGATCAGACATTGGTCGTCCATCAAATAAAATTAGCAAATGGATAAAGGCAATTTTTAATGGATTAGATAGAGGCACATCTATGATAACAGTGCGATCATTTCTTTATCAGCCCTTCTACTAGGATCGTCCTTACTTAGTTATGGGCAGGGATCGATTTATGAATCTAATTTGATTCCTTCTTGCGATATTTTCTCGCAATGACAAATGGAGAGCGTAGGCGTAGCTACAACTAATGCGGATTCTACAGGACAAATAAGTTCCCGGAATTTCTAAAATCACTTTCTACAGTTCCTTAATCGGATTGATTCTTTGGAAATAGCCACGATTCATTCCCGGATCGATTCACTAAAAGAGCGTGTTGAGAGCATCCAGCAATCCGTTGAAAACATCGAAGGGTGATGCCTCTGAAAAAGTATCAAAAGCTTAATTCCAGAATTGATTCATTACAAGGACTTGTTAATAATAAATTGGGGTCGTTCAACCAGAACGCCAAGTTGCAGCAATTAGCCAATAAAAGTCCGGTTGCAGCTCCATCCCTGAAAAAAGTATGGGATTTCCAGTAACTTAGGAATTACTGACAGACTTCCATCTTTTGGAAATAGCAAAGATGTAGCACAAAGGCCTTATATCCATGGTTTACCGGCAACTCCGGAAGAAGAGTGTTCCAGGTGAGGATTGGATAACTTCAGAATTTCCAAATAAAGGTCTGATCGAAAAAAATAAGTGGGTATCAGCAGGTACTAAGGAATCCAGATGGAATTTGATCAAACCATTGACCAGCAGGCAACACAACTTTCAATTTTAGGGCCTTGAATCGAGGGAACCAAAGAACTCGAGGTGCATAAAGGATTTGCCAGAAAGCATGTTGGCTGATCTAAAACGATGGGAAGATGAACAAACATTGAAAGAACAGGTCCAGGATTATGCAGTCGAGCAGGCCACTGACTACTTTGCTGATCACCCAGGAGGAGCTCTCAGAGGCCCAAGACCTTATGACAGAATTGAAGCCTACATTTTACGATGTTCCCGACTCCCGGGATTTAAGCACAGCTATAAAGTCTACATTATTCTAAGCGCGAACCATTGAAAAAAGATCTCCTGTTGGCAAGGCCTTCGGTTTCCAGTTTCATCAGACTCATTCTTTTTGATTGATCTTTCACCTAATCTTCTTTATCGTTTGAATACATTGTTCCACAATAGGCGTTTCTGCTACAATTGCTCGCTATTGCAGCCTAGGAATTTGAAAAACAACAAGTAAGAGAACATTTGCAAAATGCTGGTATTGCCAAGGGATGTGTTTGCGTGTAAGTGCTTTTGCACAGCACAAGGTATGGAAAGGTTTTTCTGCTGAACATAGGGAATTTCAGTGTAATGAAAACGTCCTTGATGAAACATCTCACAACAGATAATTCAGCGAAGGATGTGGCAGGAAGGATTAATGATTGGGATTCGCAATATCAAAAGATTTTCAAATGCGCTCGGCGGTCAGATAATTTTTACATATGATGTTCTTCACAGCGAATACAGTCCAAACCCCAAAGCATGGAATATCAAGTTTGGGTTCCAGTTCGGTCAGTTTAAACTGAAGAATATCCAGATCTAATTCTTGAGAATGAATCTAGGATTGCTATTTTTTCGATACTTCAAATCAGCGAAGGCAATACTAAATAGCTTCTCTTTTTTAATCTTATTACTCTTATTCAACCATAGTTCAGCACAAGACAAAACTTATGTAACCACAGGAAGCGTTGTTTACGAAGTCAACCTTGAGACCTGCCAGGCTAGCGAAGTGCTTACAGTTGGTGGTGCTTTTTTCTCATATAGCCATTCACCCTAAAACCGGAAAGTGATACGGTGTCCATGCATCTTTTAATTGATGATTCACTTCCCCGAAATTGACCCGGAAAAAATAAAAGATGCTTTTGCGGTGTTAGCGATGCCTCAGGCGAATTCATTAACCTGCGATTCCAGGGTAGTGTTTTATAGTTCACCTACGGCGGTATTTTATATGAAATCAACCTTGTATTTAAAAAAATCATCGACGCTCCCTGGCGTTGTCGGATTTTCAGATGGGATTTGACAATTTACCAGGATCAGCTATATCTAAGTACAACGAACAGGAATTTAGAAGCTTTAAACATCGATGTCTTAAGGTGCGCATATTCAAAAAACTTATTCAATGGATGATCTGGACACTCTGTTTTTTGGGGATTTTTACAAGATTCAGGGATTGCAATGAAGAAATTTGATATTACGTCAAACAACCGCATTTACAGTTTATGTAGTTATTTCAAGCTGAAATAATTCTGCATTGTGCTATAAGTCGAAAGTACTATTTTCGGTGCTGCATCGACCACAGAAACCTTTGATCATTTGTGGGTGAATCTTGACGATCCAATAGTTTTATGCGATAATGCCATTCCGCTTGAAATTGACGTCGAAGAGATACCATCAGATAAACATATTTATGGAGCAACGGAACTACCAATTCTAAAAATCTGATTTATTCTAAAAGGAACTTATTGGCTGGACGTGACACTTGGCGATTGTACGAAAAGAGACAGCGTTGAGGCTCATTCTTTCAAAGAATTCCCGGAAAGTTGATCTTGGTGAAGACTAGCGTCATGTGAGGCCGCACAAAACATGTCATTGATATACCCATAGAGGACGTGAGTTTTAAGTGGCAGGATGGATCATGGAAGTCATCTTTTACTGCGACCGCATCGGGAACCTATCAAGTTGAAATTACCAAGAATGGGTGCAAAGATTCTGACCAGATCAATATTGAATTTACATATTGTGAGCCTGTCCTGGAAATGCCAAATGTAGTGACACCAAATTTTGATCTATCTAATGACAAACTTCGCGCCAAAAAAGGGTAACTCTAAACATTGGGAACCATGTACACAGCAAGTATTTACAATCGTCTTGGTAAAAAAGTATTTGAAACAGCCAATCCTCTTATTGAATGGTCGCCATATGATTTACCAGCCGTATTATATTATTATTTAGTCAATTTTACTGAGTTCACTGGCATAGCAAATTGAATAAAGAAGGGGATAGGTTCAGGTGCTTAACATGAATTGGCACAACATTGATCTGGGCTAAAAGTGCAACCGATACGATTTTTCGCTTTACTGCAAAATCATATCCACTTCACGGGGGAAAACGGCAACCCTTTGGCTGAAAATCCAGTGTATTGCCAGCACCATTTTCACCCAAAACGTTCGCTAAAAATCCTGGCGGCGATTTTCGACAGCTTTGAGCAGTCTATCGACAAGGTGCGTGCGATCATCCAAGAATGATATCACTGTCGATATTTAGTTTTTGACGTAGGGCTCTGCCACGTTCAAAGTGTGATCTCCTGGTTTTCGGACAGATATTCACATACTCTTTAGGCACTGGTGCAACAATAAAGCAGCAAGTTCTTTCTTTTTAAGTTTCATCTCGAAAACATCCCTAGTCCATAACCTCAATTAGGGATGGCAACCTGATTGAATGATGGTTTTTCTTCATATGCCTCAACTGATATCAGAAACCTCAATGAGTTCAATGGCCAGAGGATCAGTCTCCACAGTATTGTCATCCACCAGATTCAGTAATTCCTCCAGTCGAAGGTTTGCCTTGATATAATCCTCATGCGTTATGATCTTTTCCATGGTTCAAATTTTGTCAATGTTTTTCAATCGGTCATATTCTTTATGGCTTCCCACCCATCTTATGAAAATCTTCGCAGGAGCAAACCGCACTGACGCATTATCCTATAATGGTTGCCCTTAAACATTAAACACAAACCTACCGTTGCCGAATATTATCGGCCGAATTGAAGGTATCCTTCATATCTGCAAAATTTTCCCATTCGGCCTTTTAAGCTCTTTTGGTACCAATCCTGCATGGCTACCCTTGCCTGAGGAATTCGCTTCAAAAATGCTCTTTCAGTTTCTTAAATGATAGTAGATGACACCAACACGTTTTAATACATTCGCAAAGATAGCAATGTAGTTTCAATTGGTGTAATAAAATTACATAATATGTAATTTCAGGTAGTTGGTCTTACTTAATTTAGAACGAATAGTCCGGAAAAGCATTGTACTCGCCCCACTTATATTCTTAAAATCATATACGTGTATTACTATTTCTGTATCTGGCTTTTGCGGCAGGAGGCCGGCTGACTAACGATTGAGTCCTTCTGATAGAATGCGCACTTGAATACAAAAAAACAAACGTCTAATTGCATCAATACACATAGATACGAACGACGGACTTTTTTATAGAATATTTAGTTAATATAAATCATCACACCTATCGTTGTTCTACAGTTTTTCATGTAAAGTTCGGAGTTGGGCCTGATACAGGGAATATGGAACTTCTATATAACTTCCTCCAAGCATCTGTTAATCAGGCAGCTTTTTCAAGCTCTTTTTTAATGCTTAGCAACCTTCTCCCAAATTGCTCAGCCTCCTTTGTTGGCTATTCCTTTTCATTTTAACCAAAATCGATTCATCGGTTCACCTCGTCACCATAGTGTAAACGATGGATGCCAATCGCTAACCTGTTGCGATAGCTGCGGCCTTACCGCCATTTTTAGCTCTTGTATGCGATAATAATCACCGAGAGGCCCCTTGCTCTTCCAAGACAGGAACCGCATTTACGGAAAATATGTCCAGCAGTGTTCTTTTTATTCATCAAGTGGCTGCTTATCATCTTTCCTCCTGATTGTTTGTTGTTGGGCATAAGAGCCTTCAGCCAAGAAAGAAACTGCTTCTTTGTTGGCCATTTACTGAAATCGCTTCCCATTTCTCCAAGACGTTCAGGCTATTTCAACTGTCTATGCCGTTTGTGTAATGTCTACTCCCAACTGCGTTTTCAGATAATGATTATCTACTTCAAATCTTGGAGTATTCTTGCCTTTAGCTTTTCTAGGTTCTTTAAGAGAGATTTCCTCCTGTCTGATTTTAATTTGATCCTTTCCTTTAGGGACTTTTCGATTTTTTCATCGCACTGTCCCGCTATCTGCAACTGGATCAAATTTGAAGGCATCGTATGCCTGCTGCAGGGTAAATAGATATTCTTCCCGCCAGGTTCCTTCCAGAGACTTTATTACCGTTTCCTTACTTGCCCTACACATCTGTCCTTGAGCTCCGACAAGTTTCAGTATCACGCTCCCCCTTCAGGATCGCACTTACGATGGCCACGCCCTAATTCCTGCCAAGTCTCTTATGACTTTGTGTAGTCTTTAGGTTCATCTGTTCCCGCCACGGAGCGGTACGCATTGGCCAATTCCTTGCGGTCTTGCAGGTATTGCTCCATCAGGCTATTGAATTGACGTAATGATTTGCGGTTCACATGGTTTTCTTTCCTGTTTGCTGAGGCTCACTGCTATTTTGATGAATATTCTTGGCCGTTTTTCAAACTGGCTCTGCCCGATTTGGTCTATGTGTCTGAATCAACTCCGCGCTGTTTATAGCCTGTTTGGCTGGCTTTTCTAGCTACAAAACCAGCTCTTCTTCAGCGTTCGGCCATGGATTTTCTTCCCAGAGTCATCCGACGCTGCCAGAGTTCGAGATATTCGTCCTCCGTGAGGTGTAATTGCAGTTTCCGGGCTCTTTTTTGTGCTTCAGCCATTTCCTTCCTCCTGAACCGTCTTTTTCCTTTTTTGTTTCCAGGAACGCCAAGTTGCGCGGCGTTCCCTCCGTCCGGTTCCCGACGGCAAGGTGTTTTCAGCACGAGGCCGGGGATCACCGGGCAAAATCCTTAAACACATCTTGCAATGACACTCCCGAAAAAACACCTCCATTCCCGGAAGGGTCTTTTCCTTCATTTTGAGGATTTCTCCTCCCTGACTTCCGTTTTTCATCTGCTTCAATCATATCCTTCTGGCTTTAAATAAAATTTCTTTTCACTAGTAGGAAAGAAATAAGTTCCCTTCCCTGATCCGTAATAGACTGGGGTCGTGTGTTCTTCATTCTTTGAACTTCATTACAGATTGCCGGATAGAGAACCTTTATTCTTCATTCTTTAATCTTCATTCTTTATTCTTCATTCTTTAATCTTCATTCTTTAATCTTCATTCTTTATTCTTCATTCTTTTTCCTTTAAGTTTTCTTCTTTGGTGTCATCCAAAATTTTTGTCTGTTGACGGTTTGTTGACAGTTTGTTGATTATATATCTTATTGATTATTAATATATTATATATATAAATCAACAAATCAACAAAAACACTCCTTTCTTCTCTACCCCCTGTAGATTTACGCTCCATTTTTGTTCATTTGTTGACAGACGCTCTTATCCGCACTGATCCTCACCTTCTTGCGCCGTCAACAAACCGTCATCATTTTGTCAACAATCAACAAAATTCCTGGTCTTTAGGGGCCTCTATGGCCCTGGCAGGCTGCTCCTGGTGAAGTTGTCATAGCGTCCCTTTGACTCGCCTGTCACCATCGTGCCATCGCTCAATATCATGTATCGGGTGTACGGAAAGGCATTGGTCATCGGTGACAGTTGCCAATCATCCCGGAGTACTTTCAGGATAGCTTGTCGGAGAGATTTGAAGCCTGATTTGGACAGGATCGGTATCAGGTCATTCACGCAAAAGCTGATGCTCTCCAGTTCGAAGTCTTCCATCAGGCCAGTAAGGATTTCCATCATCTCTACCTCCAGCCAGTTCCTGCTCCTTCTCATCACTCTCCTCAGTGCGTCGGTTTGCAGTTGTTTGCTTGTAAACCACATCCGGGTTTGATTGATCGTACCTCATCTTTCTGGTACTGATGTAATGCAGAAAGGCTGGTATCTCGTTGGTGAGTTGGTTGATCAGGTTGATCTTGATGTTCTGTATTGGTCTGATCTGCTTGACCCAGTATTGTTTTCTCCCGGTTCGATCTGGATAAAGCTGTCTTCGTCGTTGGAACACAGGATGAACTTGCCGAAGAACTCTGTTTCCAATCTATCCTTTCCTTTAGCTTCGGTCTTGAAGGTTTTGGCCGTGTGATAGGTTTTTGATCCGTTCGCTGTCTTCGACTTTGTCCAGGAGGACTTCATCGACGGCAATAATCGAGTTTACTGGCCCAGTCGCTGTTGAACTGGCTCCGGAAGTCTTCGTTCTTATTGTAGGTCATGTTGTTCTGATTAATGGCTTTCAGCCAGTTCAGAAACGTGGTCTTGCCGGTTTCTGGTTCTTTATTCACCAGGCACAATACGGGTAATGGTTGGATGGGCTTTTTATAAAGCAACGTGAGATAGTTCGACTCCTATCTCTCATTTGTTCGCCGAAGATGTGGTGAAGGAATTGTAGGGTGTTCTCGCCAATTTCCTTGCTTTGGTTTATGGGTAATGGGTTCGTAGCGGTTGAGGAAGTTGTTGGTCGTGGGCTGGTAGTCGGTATGGGATGGCAGGTGACAGAAGCCGTCGTACCTGGGCACATTGGCCAGCACATGTTTGCCCGTGATCGAGTTTGATGCATTCGCCGGTCCAGGGAATCAGTTTTTCCACTTTATCTCCGGAGATGAGTGGTACCATCACTTTCTTGTAGTACATCGTTCCAACGCGGACGTAGTTACTTTTCATAGTTCTATAGATTGGGTTGTGTCCAGTATCCTTTCATCCGTCTGTTCATGGTGGTCATGGCATCGAGTACTTCTTCTTTCACGAAGTACATACGTCCATGGATGGTATGACTCGGAAGGCCTTTTTTAACCCAAGTATTGACAGTGGATTTCGGTCGCTCCCGTCATAGTTGGCTGAGTTCGCTCTGAAGAGGGGTTTGCTCTTCAATTGAACTGTTCATCATCATTCAATTCTTGTCGCTTATACTCATCGAGCCATTGGAACATAGTGTTTTCAGTTCCTCGGGATTTTGGCAATAATTAGGTTGACTTCGGGACATGCTGTTCTGCCAGTTATGGTTCTGTCGGAAGAATGAATGTTGATTCTTCCTATCGGATACCGGCTTATCCTCTGGCCATGCGAAATTCTTTCCTTCCGCTGGTCTTTCCTTTGCTTCAACCTTTGCCGGTATGCGATGGGGCTAATTAGTGGTTTTTGCACCATCAGGCAATGGCACACATGTAGTATTTTTCTACAACTTTAGTAGTATTTTTTGGCAAAAAGGGTTGAAGGCATTACGTTTAAACTCAGTTGACGACTAATGCCTAAACAATAATTCGGCTTGAAGTCATTAAATTGAAATTAAAAAAATGCAATCTGACTTTCTTGGAGAATTTATATGGAAGGCCAAAAAATAATTCAATGAAGGCAAATAATGTTTCCCCTTTTGTTTTTACCAAGACAAAAAAGCACTTACAACTAAATTTTACTTCGTAAGTGCTTGATTTTCAAGTGGGCCCTGTAGGATTCGAACCTACGACCCCCTGCTTGTAAGGCAGGTGCTCTGAACCAGCTGAGCTAAGAGCCCATTCATTTATACCTCAATTTTCAAGGCCCTTTCAAATGGGAATGCA
Source organism: Cyclobacteriaceae bacterium (assembly GCA_034523095.1). Lineage (GTDB taxonomy): Bacteria > Bacteroidota > Bacteroidia > Cytophagales > Cyclobacteriaceae > JAAUQL01. The sequence continues at coordinate 10,143 of JAXHKU010000021.1, forward strand.
AAGGTAAAATAGAATTTCATTTAAGCAAATACCCAATGTACAAATTCAATATTGCTCCATAATTTTGGTTCAATAATTGCTTTCTTTGTGGACTGATTGGTGAACATTGCTTTTCAACGCCTGGTATATCAATGATTATCCGCAAGACACTAAAAAAAATACTTCTTGGCATTATTATTTCCATCCTTGCCATCCTCCTTTTCGGGATCGGGTTTGTAATCCTCAAAAAGGATGAAATTATTCAATATGCCATTACAGAGGCTAATAACTACATTGCAACTCCGGTATCTGTAAATAAAATCGACATTTCGTTTCTCAGGCATTTTCCAAGCATTTCGGTCGAAATGGAAGGTGTAAGCGTGAAATCCGGTTCGGGTGTAAATGATGTCCAAATCGCCAGGGCTAAAAGAGTGAGTTTTTCACTCAATACCTTTCAACTGATCAACAAAAACTACGTGATAAATGGCTTGCACATAGAAAATGCCGACCTCGAACTTTCTGTTGACGCCCTGGGAAATCCGAATTACCTGATCTTAAAACCGACAGGCGAAGCCAAAGGGGGATTTTTTGAAATTAACAATATCACGGCAGAAAATACAACGGTGCTTTACCGTGATCTGAAATCAGATTATTCACTTAAACTTCTGGTAAAAAATGCAAAGGCCTCATTGATTCAGGAAGGCAAACAACTGTCGATAAAAGTGAGTGCGGGGCTCATTACAGATGAAATCCGGGTTGATGATCGGGTATTTTTTAATAATAAAAATGTTGATATCGATTCGGATATTGATTACAAAACTGATTCAAAAATTTACACCTTCAGCGATACCAGACTCAAGATTGACAATGGCGAATTTAAAGTCACCGGCCAGGTGGATCAGGTTGCTAAAACACTGGACCTGGACATAATTGGTGTGAACACCTCCTTTAAATCAATAAACTCGCTGCTTTCCAATGATCTGGCTACCTATTTTAAGGATTACGACAGCAAGGGTGATGTGTTTTTTTCAGGAAACGTGGAGGGAAGATTCGACTCGCCCAACCGGCCAATGGTCACGCTTGACTTTGGCGCCAAAAAAGCGTCATTTTTCCATCCCGGCTACAAGAAAGCTATTGATAACGTGAACCTGACCGGACATTTCACCACTGGCAAAATCAATACATTCAAAAATTATCGCCTGGAAATAAAAGACTTTTCGTGCGAACTCGACAAGAGGTTGCTCTCCGGGAGTCTTACTATCCGAGATTTTGATAATTACTATATCGACCTGCAACTGAAAGGAGAAGCAGATGTAAACACCTTGCTGCTACTCATGCCGGAGAAATACGTTCAAACCGCATTCGGCAACGTCAGACTGGATATTCACCTTACCGGGCCAATAAAAGACCCAAAATTTTCGAAGAATTTCCTGGCCGATGGAGACGTAGAATTGCAAAACCTGAGTATAGTACTTACGGGTGAAAGGCTGCCAATCAACAAAGTCAACGGGATCCTCTCCTTTCGCAAGAACGACCTTGCTGTCAGCAATTTGCATGGATTGGTCGGGCAAAACGACTTTATACTCAATGGATTTGTAAGGGAATTAGGTGGATTGTTTGTGTCGGCAAATAGCCCGATAATTATCGAAGCGGACTTAAAATCGAATCACCTGAATTTCGACGAATTGCTCAGAAGCAATTTTGCATTTCGCGATACAACCCTTGGAAATAGTAAAAAATATGAATTTGGCATTTCGCCCAGGGTTAGCTTAAAATTCAATTGCGACATCAATCATTTGAATTTTAAAAGATTTCATGGCCGCAACATCCGCGGTCAGCTTTCAGTCCACCAGCGAGTAGCGCTGTTGCGAAATATTTCCTTCAAGTCCATGGGGGGAAGCGTGGATATTGGTGGATATGTGAACAATAAAAAATCCAGCGTTAGTAGAAGCCATTGCTGATGCGAAAATCACCGGCCTGAACATCGATAGTATTTTTTATGTATTCAATAATTTCAGCCAGAATTGGCTGGTGGATAAAAACCTGAAGGGGAAGGTCACCTCGGACGTCAAGCTATATATGAATTTTAACAAAAATCTCGTCCTCAATAGCAATTCGCTTATCGCTGAAATTGATGCCGTGATTGAAAATGGCGAATTGAACGACTTCGAGCCCATGATGCAGTTGTCGAAATTTGTGGAAGAAAAAAGCTTGGCCCGGATGCGTTTCAGCCGCATGACCAATCACATAAAAATCGAAAACCGAACTATATATCTTCCGGAAATGGAGATTCGGTCCAACGTGTCGAATATACTGGTAAACGGTACTCATACCTTCGACCATGTAATTGACTATCATCTGAGTGTGCCGTTGAAAAATTTCTTAAAAATTTCCCAGCGGCCCGATTATACTGAAGATGCCAGTCAGGGAATCAACCTTTTACTCAAGATAACCGGCACCACGGCAGACTATAAAATATCACTGGATTCCAAAGCCATAAAACGAAGTATAAAAAAGGACATAACTGATGAGCGCCAGGAGTGGAAGAAAATTCTTGACAAAACAAAGACTATAGACGAGGAGGTCCCTGTGTTGGAAGATGAGTTTTTTGATTTTGATGAACAGGAGCAGGATTCACCCAATTAATCCATTAATAATAGCGCTGCTTTACCAGGTAATTCTGAACATAATCCTGAACTCCATCTTCCAGCGAATGCATCTGATGACTGAATCCTGCGGCTCCGGTAACGATAATCATAGTATTGGTGTACACTTTGGCCAAATCTCCCAGCTTCGGCCAATTAAAGCAAAGAAGAAGTCCTAATTCTTTTTAATTTTGCAGTTGAATGAAAATTTGACGAGATGGTATATATCAGCAGGGACGCCCATTTTTGTGCAGCCCACAAGTTGTACAATGAATCGTGGAGCAAGGAAAAAAACGAGGAAGTATTCGGGCCGTGTGCCAATGAAAACTGGCATGGTCACAATTTTGACATGACAGTGACAGTAAAAGGCAATGTGGATCCGTCGACTGGATTTGTAGTGAATTTCAAGGATTTGAATAGAATCATCAAAACGCATGTTTTGGATAAGGTAGATCATAAAAACCTGAACCTGGATGTCGATTTTATGAAAGGAAAACTCACCAGTTGTGAAAACCTGCTCATGGAGTTTTGGCATATTTTGCAACCTGAAATCAACAGTATGTCTGATGGCCGGGCCGCATTGCATTGCATAAAGCTGAAAGAAACCAATAAGAACTATGCCGAATACTACGGTGAATAACCACGGATAATCTGACCACACTTCACGCATGAAATTTTACATACTTTGTGGTGAACGCTCAGGGGATCTTCACGCGTCGAACCTGATTCTTGCCCTTAAAAAGCGCTTTCCTGAAGCGAATTTTCGGGGTATTGGCGGCGATATGATGCAATAATGCAGGCGCTTCACTCTTCATGCGTTATGAGTCCATGGCCGTAATGGGCTTTTGGGAGGTGATTAAAAACCTGCTGAGATTAAAAAAGTACCTCAAACAGACTGCCCGCGATATCCGAAACTTTCAGCCCGATGCAGTAGTTTTCGTTGATTTTGCCGGATTCAACCTTCGTTTAGCACAAAAAATCCATCTGCTGAAGTGTCACAAATTTTACTACATCGCCCCAAAAATCTGGGCATGGAATCAAAAAAGAGCCTTAAAAGTAAAAAAGTTAGTTGAAAAGGCTTTTGTGATTCTTCCGTTTGAGGAAGCATTTTACAATGCTTTTCAAGTTCCTGTCAGCTACGTGGGGAATCCGGTTTGTGAGGCAGTTAATGCTTTTTTACCTGATAAAACATTTCTCAAAAGACATATCATCAAGGACACCGATGGAATTATTGCGCTTTTGCCAGGCAGCCGGAAACAGGAGCTCATTACTTCGCTACCGATTCTTGCCAAAGTTGCCGGTTCATTTCCCGACAAAACTTTCGGACTCTCCATCGTGGATAGCCTTCCTTTCGAATTGTATGCTGAAACGCTTCACGTGCCAAATGTGATCCCCATCCACGAAGATACCTATAACTTACTGCTCAATTCGGAGGCAGCCATTGTCACCTCCGGCACAGCGACGCTTGAAACTGCATTGTTTGAAGTGCCTCAGATTGTGACTTATCGCACGAGCAAATTGACTTATGAAATTGGAAAAAGGCTGGTTCGTGTTAAATACATTTCGCTGGTAAATCTCATCGCCGAAGAACCGGTCGTAAAAGAACTCATACAGGATGATTTTTCTGTGGAAAACGTGGTGGATGAACTTCGCCGGATTCTTTCCGATAATAAGTATAAAAACTCCATGCTCTTGGGTTATACTAAAGTAAGACAAAGGCTGGGAAATGAAAATGCCTCGGCAAATACTGCACAAGGCATTCTGGATTTAATGGTTGCCGATACCGGGTATTAACTGCTGTTTTTCTACGCGACTTTTAGCTTATTGACCCTGGATTTTTCAAACTTTCCTTCAGCATATTCTTTAGTGATGACCAATTCGCGAACCTCCTTTGTGGAAGGCAATTCAAACATGGCATCGTTCATTATGGCTTCGCAGATCGACCGCAGTCCTCGGGCCCCGAGCTTAAATTCCCAAGCCCTGTCGACAATATATTCAAGGGCAGGCTTTTTGAATTCCAGTTTTATGCCTTCCATTTCAAAGAGCTTTTTATACTGCTTCGTCAGGGCATTTTTTGGGTCCGTGAGAATTTGAAGTAAAGTCGTTCTATCCAGCGGATCAAGGTAACTGAGTACTGGTAAGCGGCCAATTAGTTCTGGGATAAGTCCGAATTTTTTCAAATCACTGGCATTGATGTAGCGGAGTACATTGTCATCCTCAATAGCCATGCGATCCTTAGCTTCATGATTCGAAGTAAAACCAAGCGGGCTGGTGTTCAACCTTGACTCAATAACGCGTTGAATTCCATCGAATGCTCCACCGCAGATAAACAGGATGTTTTCTGTATTAATGGAAATCATCTTCTGATCGGGGTGTTTACGGCCACCCTGCGGCGGCACGTTAACTGCCGTTCCTTCAAGTAATTTGAGTAATGCCTGCTGAACACCTTCGCCACTCACATCACGGGTGATGGAGGGATTATCTGATTTTCTGGCGATTTTGTCAAGTTCATCGATATAGACGATTCCACGCTCAGCGTTTTCGACTTCATAATTTGCTGACTGCAACAACCGGGTGAGAATACTCTCCACATCTTCACCGACATAACCCGCCTCAGTAAGCACGGTGGCATCTGCGATGCAAAATGGTACCTGTAAAAGATTTGCCAAGGTTCTGGCCAAATAGGTTTTACCTGTGCCGGTTTCTCCTACCATGAGAATATTTGACTTCTCAATGACAATATCATCGTGTGTTTCCTTTTTCTGCATCAGCCGCTTGTAGTGGTTGTACACCGCTACAGAAATTACCTTCTTGGCATCATCCTGACCAACTACGTATTGATCCAGATAAGCCTTCATTTCTATGGGCTTAATCAGATTAAAACTTGGCCTATCGTTGTTGTCCTTGGTCTTTTTTTCTTCCTGAAAAATTTGATATGCCTGATCGATGCAGAAATTGCAGATATGTGCATGAATGCCAGACACCATCAGGTCGACGTCTTTCTTCTTCCTTCCGCAAAACGAGCATGTAACCTGGGTCATTGTCATTTTATTTCGTCACTAAAACTTCATCAATTAATCCATACTCTTTAGCTTCCTGCGCCTGCATCCAGAAGTCGCGATCCGAATCCTTTTCGATCTGCTCGTATTTTTTCCCCGAATGCTTCGCAAGGATATTATATAAGTCTTTCTTTACAGAAAGGGTCTGCTTCAGCGATATCTCCATGTCCGATGCCTGACCCTGCATACCGCTCATGGGCTGGTGGATCATAATCCGTGAATGCGGCAATGCGGACCTTTTTCCCTTTTCACCGCCAGCAAGAAGCACCGCAGCCATTGATGCCGCAAGTCCGGTACAAATGGTGGCAATATCTGGTGAAACATATTGCATTGTATCATAAATACCCAGACCGGCATAAACAGAGCCGCCCGGACTGTTCACATACAGTTGAATGTCTTTTTTGGCATCTGTTGACTGCAAAAAGAGCAATTGCGCCGTAATGATATTGGAAATATTATCATCAACAGGTAAGCCTAAGGAAAATGATCCTGTCCATGATTAACCTTGAAAAAACGTCAATTTCAGCAAATCTTGTTGGCCGTTCCTCGATGACCGAACGGGTCATATTTTCCACTGAATGAAAATACTGATCTAGCGTATTCCCATTAAGGCCCTGGCTTTTTACGGCATATTTCCTGAATTCTTCGCGATTTAATTGCTTATCTATCATTTGTTTGTTGTTTTCAAGTGCTACTTCACAAAAATAAAAAAAAAGCCCTTTGAAAAAAGGACTTTCGCAAATTGACTGCGCCGGCCCTTATTCCGATTCGGCTACTTTGTTGAATTCTTCTCTGGAAACCTTTATCATTTTCAGGTTTGCGTGTTGCTTTATTATATCCATAACGCGCTCAGTATGGACCTGGTTGTACACGTTCATATAATTCTGTCCGTCCTTCTGTTGCAGGTAATTAGCCGCAACGGCTTCGATATTTTTGGCCATTTCTTCCGTGACCTCCGGAATACCAAACTGTCGCGCGAACATCTTTATGGTTTGCGCTACGATATCAGCATATTCAATTTTAACATCATTGTCACCTGCTATGCGATTTTTTAGGAGCGTCCATTTGAGATCGCGGAGGTGGTGCGCAAAATCCCTATCGATATCTTCTACCTTCATCTCCGGGTTTGTGGCCATTATCCAGCGCTTATAAAAAGCTTCAGGCACATCGATGGAAACTTCATTCAATATCGCCTTCTGCAGCTGATGTAGAGGAGATACTCGCTGTCTGTGGCATGGTTTTCCTGGAATATTTTGGTGTATTCTGCAATAAATTCTTCTTCAGTCTTCACCTTACCTTCTCCGAAAATCCTGTCAAAGAATTCCTGGTTCATCTCGGCAGGCTCCATATGATTGATGTTTTTAACCATAAATGTAAACTCTCCGGCTAATTCCTTCGCCTTTTCCTGGCTCAGTCCGGTAGCTACCTCGAGATCGATTGAGTCTTTCAAACAATTTCTGTATGTCGAAAATCACAATTTCGTCCTTCAAAATGCCAATGAAATTTTTTCGTAGCTTCTTTGCTACCCTCGGAATTTCGATAAGACAATCCTTATTGAATTGGGAAGAATCCTGCGCTAATGTGCCAAAAATAGAGTCGGAGTCGCCACTAACATCAGGATTTGTCATTTTTCCATATCGCTCCTGAAGTTCCCGGATCACCTTCTTCAGCTCCTTTTCATCAACTTCTATCTCATACTTGTTGATGTCTACCTTCAACCCATAGGTGAAATCTTCGATCGAGACCAACTGAGTATTCAAAGTCAAAATCCTTTTGAGTATCCCAGTCGATATCCATCATTTTGTCATTATTGGGCAATGGATCTCCAATAATTTTTATATCATTTTGCTTAATGTATTCCTTGAGTGATTCTACCAGTATCTCATTGATCTGCTCCACTTTGATGGACTTTCCATACATTTTTTCAATAAGTCCCATAGGTACCTTTCCCGGTCTGAAACCTTTAATCTGGGCCTGCTTGCTGTAGGATTTTAGTTTTTCTTTCAGTTTTGATTGATAATCAACTTCCTTTAAGTTAATTTTAATTACGGCCTCTGTGCCTGAGTTTTTTTCCAATAAAATGTCCAAGACTATAACGTTTAATGTGTTAATAATAAAAACCCTCAACGACGCTTTTTACTTCGCGGCTATGAGGGTCTTAATCTGTGCGGATGAAGGGACTCGAACCCCCATGCCTCGCGGCGCTAGATCCTAAGTCTAGTGCGTCTACCAATTTCGCCACATCCGCAATGACAAAAAAAGGAGTGCAAAGGTATGCAAATAAAATTTATTGTCAATTAGTGAAAATTCATTTATTTCGATCAACAATTATCGCTTTATGACGGAGCAAGAGTTAGAGCAGGAGAAAAAAGAATTATTACGAGATACGGAAGGCTGCTTCGACACGCAAAACCTATACTCAAAGACAATGACGCCAAGCTGATCAAGCGGGCATTTAATATGTCGCTGGAAGCGCATAAGAATATGCGACGGAGATCGGGCGAACCTTATATTTTTCATCCGCTCGCCGTAGCGCAGATTTGTGTCGAAGAAATCGGTCTTGGAACCACATCGATTATTTGCGCCCTTCTCCATGATGTCGTAGAAGATACTGAGCTGGAAATAGAAGACATTGAACGTCATTTTGGCAAGAAAGTCGCCAAGATTATCGATGGCCTCACAAAAATATCCGGAGTCTTTGACCACGGAACTTCCGAGCAGGCTGAGAATTTTAGAAAAATGCTGCTCACCCTTTCGGATGATATGCGGGTGATATTAGTGAAACTGGCAGACCGGCTTCACAACATGCGCACACTTGATAGCATGCCTCGACATAAGCAGATCAAGGTATCGTCCGAAACGATGTATTTGTATGCGCCCCTGGCCCACCGACTTGGTCTTTATGCCATCAAATCCGAACTCGAGGACCTTCAGCTAAAATACAAGGAGCCTGAGAGGTACAAAGAAATCACCGAAAAAATAAGCGCTTCCAAGGGCGTTCGTGACCGATTTGTTCGCAATTTTATTAATCCAATTCAAAAAGAACTATCCAAAAGGGGCTTCAGTTTTACCATCAAGGGAAGGCCAAAATCCATCTTTTCCATATGGAATAAGATGGACTCCCAGGAAATCCCTTTTGAAAGAGTCTACGACCTTTTCGCCATCCGCATCATACTCGACCTGCCTCCTGAATTGGAAAAAGCAGGTTGCTGGCAAGTCTACAGCATTGTCACCGATTACTACCAGCCGAATCCCGACAGGCTCAGAGACTGGATCAGCACACCAAAATCCAATGGTTACGAATCACTTCATACCACCGTCATGAGCAAAACTGGCACATGGGTAGAAGTGCAGATAAGGAGCAACCGAATGGATGAAATAGCTGAAAAAGGGTATGCGGCCCACTGGAAATACAAGGAAAAAGAAAGCGCGTCACATGAATCAGGGCTCGAAACCTGGATTACTAAAGTACGCGAAATGCTGGAGCGGGACATTTCATCTGCCATTGAATTCGTTGATGATTTTAAACACAGCTTGTTTAATGAGGAGATCTTTGTTTTCACCCCAAAAGGAGAATTGAAGAAACTTCCCAGGGGAGCCACTGCTCTTGATTTTGCTTTTGAAATTCACTCAGAAATCGGCGCCAAGTGCATCGGCGCCAAGGTGAATCAAAAACTTGTGCCAATCAACTATAAGCTTAAAACCGGTGATCAGGTAGAAATTCTTACCTCCAATAAACAGAGACCCAACGAAGGGTGGCTCAAATTTGTGGTAACATCCAAGGGCCGAACAAGGATTAAGGATGACTTAAAGGAACAGAAAAAAAATGCTGCCGCTGAAGGTCGAGAGATAGTAAGGCGAAAATTCAAGCAGCTAAAACTGGATATCAACAGCGAAAATATTGATAAACTGCTCAATAAATTCGGCCTGCGATCAGCACTTGACCTCTACTTTCTCATAGGCAAGGGTAAAATCGATCCCCGTGACCTCAAGAAGATAAAAATTTCTGAAGAAAAGCCAAAAAAACCATCGGCACCTCAGATATCTGACACTGAATCCTTTGAACGTAAGTTAAACGAACTCACCGGAGAAAAGAGGGATCAATTACTCATTGGCGAGGATATGGATTTTGTTGATTATTCATTAGCTCCATGCTGCAGTCCGATTTCAGGTGATGACGTTTTTGGTTTTGTCTCGACGCATGAGGGAATCAAGATTCACCGGATCAACTGCCCAAATGCCACAGAGCTCCTTTCCAAGCACGGGCATCGGGTGGTCAAAGCTAAGTGGGCATCACAAACAGAAGTTTCATTTCTTGCCGGGCTTAAAATTCGAGGTACGGACCGGGTTGGGCTCATGAACGACGTAACCCGTATTATATCCAACGAACTAAAAGTGAATATGCGTTCAGTCGCTATTGAGAGTGATCACGGGATATTTTCGGGAAGGATTCAACTTTATGTTCAGGACACCAAGCACCTTGAAGTACTCATGAATAAACTCGAGGGAATCGATGGGGTAGAAGAAGTTGGCCGGTTTGATGTACACTGAAAAACCTTGAACCATTCAGGGTATTACCTTTGATTTACTGAACCAATTTCTAAATTTGCAACACATTCAGGTTAATTGAACATTATAGATCAAAGATGCAATGACATATAAGCATAATATCATTAATGGGGTATTATCATTAGTACTGGAAGGCGATTTGATCGGCGAAAATCATGGGCCGGAGTTGATTTCTATAGTAAACGACGCCATAAACAATGAGCTCGACTCTTGCGCAATTGATATAAAAAATGTCCGATACGTGAACAGCAGCGGCATTGGAGTGTTAATTACTATTCTTACAAAATTCAGAAATAAAGGCGGGGAAGTAGTTTTAGTCAAACCCTCGGAATCAGTCCAAAAGTTATTGACAATAACCAAGCTCAATTCCATCTTTACCATTGTTCCAGACCTAGATCACGCCTTAAGAGAACTTATTAAATCATAAAATATGAAAGCGGACGTAATTCTTGGCCTTCAATGGGGAGATGAGGGCAAGGGAAAGATTGTTGATTTTTTAGCGTCAAAATACAACTTGATCGCAAGGTTTCAGGGTGGGCCGAATGCGGGTCATACACTTGAATTCGAAAACATTAAACACGTCCTCCATCAAATCCCCTCCGGCATATTTCGAAGCAATACACGCAATATCATAGGAAATGGCGTTGTGCTTGATCCAGTGGTCTTCAAAAAGGAAATCGATGCCTTAAAAAAACTGGATGTTGAGCCATTTTATAATTTATATATATCAAAACGTGCTCATCTAATTATCCCCACGCACAGAATCCTTGATGCCGCCTTGGAACAATCTAAAGGTGATGAAAAAATCGGATCCACGCTCCGTGGCATCGGGCCAACTTATCAGGATAAAATAGCAAGGCAGGGACTTAGGGTGGGCGATGTGATTTCCGACGACTTCCGGAAAAAATACAATAAGCTCAAGTCATTGCATGAAAAGCAGCTGGCGTATCTAAAGTTTGACTATGACCTTGATCCCCAGGAAAAGGACTTCCTCGCAGCGGTTGATTTTCTTAAAAAATTTAAGATTGTTGATACTGAATACCTTCTTAACAATGCGTTGAATTCACAGGAATCCGTACTTGCAGAAGGAGCCCAGGGATCACTATTGGATGTTGATTTTGGAAGCTACCCCTTTGTCACAAGTTCAAATACTACTTGCGCTGGTGTTTGCTCGGGCTTAGGCATCCCTCCTACCAAAGTTGGCCAGGTATTCGGGATTTTCAAGGCCTATTGTACCAGGGTTGGTTCCGGCCCTTTTCCAACCGAACTTAAGGACCAAACGGGTGAAGAACTCAGAAAAGCCGGGCATGAATTTGGCGCTACAACGGGAAGACCCAGGCGATGTGGCTGGCTCGATCTACCTGCCCTGAAATATGCTGTCATGATAAATGGCGTAAGCCAGCTTTTTATGATGAAATCTGACGTGCTTAGTATGTTTTCAGAAATAAAAGTATGTACCGGCTATAAGCTTAAAGATGGTACTATTACTGACACGCTACCTTTTGATTTGTGTGCTGAAGAAGTTAAACCGTTATATCAAACACTTCCCGGCTGGAAAACTGACCTTACCGGAATAAAGGATTATAAGAATTTACCCAAGGAACTCCTTGATTATATAACCTTTATTGAGGAAGATGTTAACGTTCCTATTACAATCATATCCGTTGGGCCTAACAGAGCACAAACCATATTTAAAAACAATCATTTTCACTAATAATAATTGTTTAGTCCGGCAAATGCATTACCTTTGCCATCCCATTACGATTTAGGTGAAGTGGGGATGGAGATGGAGTTGGGGCGTTGAGAATTTTTTTATCCAACTTATTTGACAAAGAGAATAAAGTTTTTACCTTTGCATCCGCTTTTAAAAACAGGGGCCAGATAGAGGGTCTTACGAAGTTGCCGGAAGGGCAGCAGAAGTTCTTTGAATGAATGTGAATTGACAGTAATCCGCAAAGGATTTTAATAAAATTCCTTGATAAGGGGTACGGACAAACAGTATTTCTGAGTGGGAGACCACTTGGAGCAAAATCTATTTACAATGGAGAGTTTGATCCTGGCTCAGGATGAACGCTAGCGGCAGGCCTAATACATGCAAGTCGAGGG
>JAXHKU010000021.1:27500-78866 GCA_034523095.1 Cyclobacteriaceae bacterium
TGTAGCTCCATACCTTAATTTTAATATCTCCAAAGACTCTTTCACTAACTACATGTCTTTTTAGTGAATATGTATCATTTGTACGATGTATCAAGTACAAAGAGGAGAATGAACAATCTTAATACTTAATACGCTATACTCAATACTCCATACTAAATAAAACCTTAATGGTGGCTCTAGCGAGGGTGTGCACCTCTTCCCTTTCCGAACAGAGAAGTTAAGCCCCTCAGCGCTGATGGTACTGCCGTAACACGTGGGAGAGTAAGTCGCCGCCAACCTTTTATAACAACAAAGCCCCAATACTTCGGGGCTTTTTGCATTTGTAGAGAGTTGATCTCTATTTCTACCGAGTCTCTTCTGACTTCAGCTTTTCAACAATCACTTGCCATAAAGTCTCCAGCGGGACTATCTCATACTCCGGATATATGCTACCCACTATTTGATTGGAGCGAAGTTTATTTAAAAGATATCGTGATTTCACCTGAATCTTCTGCTGATCCAGTTTATTCTCCACGACAATATTCATTAGCTTATAAAAGGTGCGTGACCGGTAACTAAAATTCTCCTTAAAATGATTGGCCATATAGCCTTTTAGTTCATTTCTGATAGCAGTAAGTCTTTGAACATCAGCTGCATCCAGATAATAAATGAATTGAATGATAAAAACTGCCAGATTGAAGCCTTCCATACCTGCTACATTCTCCGGTACTTTCTCAATCAACTGCTTGTGCTGTTTCAACAAATAGGCTGGACCGTGTTTCATCAATATGAGATACACAGAGTACAACTTCCACTTCACTAATTCATCTTCGGGAAGATCCTCAAACCCCTCACTTTGCATAACCGATTCGATGGTATCAACGGCGAGTTCATAATCTGCCAAAAACATGGAGGTAAGAAAGTAAGTTTCATTGAGTCGAAACCATGCACTGGATTTTTTTTGAATCAACCCCGCATTCTTCTTGATATACTTTAATCCATCTTCATATTTTTTGCCCCTGAAATAGGCAAAAGCGAGCGAAAGGATGATACTTTGTAAATCCAGCCGATAAATATTGAGGGTAATACCCCGATACTGTCCGGTTTCTATTTCACGTAGAATTGGAATAATTTCCAAAAACTCACCTTTTAACTCCCACACTAACAGCTTCAACTGAATCAAATAATGAAACACATTGTAGGATTTTGTATTAGCCCATAACTTTTCGAGGTGAACGATAAGTTCATCTGCGGCATCAAGGTTTTTCTTCCGTGAGTTAACCGACTTCAGGATCATCATCCTGGTGAAGTAATACTGTGTACGCACTTCCTCTTCCATGATGAACAATTGCCTGCACTCTTTAAGTTTTACCTGCGTTTCTTCAAATAAATGTGGCTGGAAGCTTTCACTATAAATCTTTAATAGCTCTTCACAACTGGCAATAATGTATTTGGTAAACTCGCACCTTTCCGCTGTGGTGAATGCTTTCAGGACGAGACTTCTTGCTATTTTCGGTTCGCTAACAAAATCCAGCATTTTTGCCTGGTGCAAATAATCAAGACATTCCTGTTCAAAAACTATGGCTGTTCGTTGATTACTATCAGAAAGATCAAAGGAAAAACAGGTGATTGAGAAGCTTTTGTTTCAATCTGGATTTCAACATTCGGTAGCGATCATCATCACTTTTTGAGCCGTACAATTCACTGGCCGCCTCTGCGTCATTTTTGAACTGCTTTCTTTTTACATGATGAAAAAAAATATTCTCCTTCGTCGAATTATCATTCACACTCTTTAGATCCAGCAATGGGTATTGCCGTTGCTTTCGTTGATGTATAATACCAACGAGTCTTTGTATATCATCCATTTAAACTTAGGTTAGGTTTAATTACCTATCCAGGAAATTCTAAATTTGCCTTAGTACTAACAAAAATCTAAGCAAACAAAAATCGACTTATAGTTTCCTGCGATTAAGCGGTTAAAATTAAAGATATTATATGCAAATCAAAACATAGTGCCTGATTTCAGAACCTAAAACGAAGTTGAATTGTCAAACTTGTTCTTTTTGTGCCATCTATTACTTCAAGGCCTGATCCAATTGTTTCCTTATTGAAATATTTCGTTTGACCAAGTTTGACCCAACCTGAAAGTCTTATTTGTGATATCGTGCCTGGCAACCAAATAGTACCTGAGGCCCTGCCCATAATAGGATGGCATATAGTAGCCATGGAGCACCTCCCGCTCGTAAATGAATATGCGGCTGTCATAATCATCGGCATCAAACATAGAGTACCTGATTGAAAGGCTCGTTTTCTTCATGGAATATGAGACATCTTGAGCAATCATTATCCCGGAATAATTTTCCATTCCGAACCTTACCTTCGTGAATTGCAGCTTTGTTCGAAGTGATAAATTTTTCTGGATCTGATGGTCCAGCACCAAGTATAGCTGTTTACGGTTTTTATCCATAAGAATCGCATAAGGATTACCTTCGATCGATTGGTTTTCCTGAGAAAGGCGTTGTCTGAACTGCACTGTTAAGGTAATTCGTTGATACTGAAGCCACTGGGCCGAAACCATAAATTCCCGGCCCTCTGAAGGTGCATCAACCCGGTACTTCAACCATGGAAATTTATAGTAGTCAAAGTAGGTTGTAATGAGTAAATCACGATATGGGGTAAATTTCAACCCCCAATAAATACCCTGTTCATTGCTGGTGGTTGAATTCACACCAAAGGCACTACCATAAAATGAATGATAGTTTCTGGAATAATTTCGATAGTGAACAGCCAACTGCAATCCAGGTGTAAGACTTTTCAGTACACCGGTAGAAATAGCAAACCCTCCACCGGTCGATGATGCCAGTTCACCGAAAATGTGACCATTCCGGATAAACCAATTAGCATATAAGCTTCCAACCCGATTTTGGACTCCCGAAAAATTAAAATACTGGTATGGCTTGCTGCCACGAACCATCGGAAAATTATACTCAGTCAATAATGCATTCAGGCCAATCTGGAACTTCCCTTGGCGGTCAAAAAAGTTCAGGTTCCCTCCTACCGACTTATCCGTGAGCGCGTGTTTGGCATTGATTTCAGAGGGGGTCCTGTGCAATCCCATTTCCTGAATGGAGGTAACGGCTGGATCATTCGTGTCGAGTAGGCCTTGCTTAAGCACGGCGTCGCGGTTAAGCTTGGAATAAAACAAGGTATAGTTGATCCCTTTAATAGAACATTCAATAGCTGCACCGCTAAAATCTTTACTCTCGTAAACAGATCGATATGGCCGAAGACCCAAATTATTGCGTCGTACCGTAGTGATCGGCTCGAACCCCTTCCCTACCCTTAGTCCAGATCCAAATATCAATCCCTGCCCATGATCCATGCTGAAATCGCCGACTACCACTTTCTTCACCATGCCAAGGTTCTCTACCATGCCATGAAACGAATAATAATCCAATCCGTAGCGGCTGGTAGCGGGATCCCAGATAATTTGCTCTCCCGGATCCTTTTCTGCTGTGAACCCAAAACTATATGAGGAAGATCGTGAATAGGTATATCTTGAAAATATACGCCCTGGATTTCCGAGATATCTGGTTGACAAATCGCCGTCGGCTGATGTATCCGGCGGTAGATAACCCTTTTTATCTTCGAGATCAGTCTGGTATCGCAGGATGACTTCATGGACATCGGGAGATTTTAATTTACCGGCAAATGATTCAGTTCCTGGCGGCATGATTTTTATAAATGGCAATAATCTACTGATCGTGGCACGATCAATACCTTCAACACCCTGCAATTCATACACGGTTATAAAATTTCCATACCTCTGCCTGTGTTTTAGAATAGCGTCAATTTCTGATTCGCTTAAAAAAAATAATGCCTGAAAATCCATCCTTTCAGCGGTATTCAGATCAATCGGATTTGAATAAAGCGTGAAAAGCTTATCGTACAGATCATTGTAATTAAAGTCGTATTCCTGTTGTGGCAACAGGTTTTCAATAATGGTCTCAAAATCCAGCGAATCCACAACCTGACCCTGGCAAAAACCAAAATTAGCCCAGATTACTGAAGTGAAAATCAAAAGTAGTATTCTATTTGTCATTGTTCTTTTGATAATGAAAAACGACAGATAATTGATGGTTGAGACCCAGGAACTGGTGCGAGCAAGCCGCATAATCAATGTCAAACTGTTTTAGTTTAAGGCCAATCCCGGCAAATCCGGAAAACGGCTCGGAATTAATTCCTGTCCGGATGGCGAATTTTTGATTTATCCAATACTCCAATCCAGCCCGGATTTCAGGATCGAATTCGATATCCTTTACCAAATCGACCAGCAACGCCACCTTTTCTACAGGTTTATCAGGAGATTCCGACTTTCATCACCACGGGCAAGGCTGCGTTGTCCAGGTCGTTCAGTGATGAAGCAGTGAAATTTGAAACAGAAGCGCCAAAAGACCATTGGGGCGCCAGCTCCACAATACCTCCGAAATCCATAAAAAATCCAGCGGCGGTGCCATACTCATCTATATGTACCTGGTAATAATTTGCCCTAAATCCCAGGCGTACAAATCCAATTTTATTGCCAAAACCCATGGAATACAATTGCTCATTGTACAAGTCATCGCCGAAACGAAACGCGGAAACACCCAAATTTCCATAGGCTGTCGGCTGTACAATGCCGATTGCTACGGAATTGAACCCTTCCATGGCAAAGAATTGGTTAAATCCAAAACTCACGACACCCTTCTCCACACCTGAAATCCCGCCAATGTTATTGAATATCGACCATGAATCCGCGATGGTGGTATTGGCATCGCCCAATGCTTTGGATCTTGCGCCAAATCCAAATTCCATGGATTGTCCATAGAGGTTTACTGTGATGAAAATGATCGATGGAAGTAATAAATTCCGGAATGTGTCGCGGTGTACGATAGTCTTCATATAGTATTCCATTTAGGGTAATTGGATGCTTTCCGCGATTAGTGTCAAAACCATTAAAAGGTCACCCAACAAATACACTTTTTCCAAAAAAAAATTTCGAACTATTTGGGTTGACTTGCATTCATTACATTTAATGTTCAAGCTGCGAGTATTCAAAAGATCAGAAAAATAAATCAAATTCCATGAAAATTCCATCGAATACCTTGCCTCCGCACTTTAGCCCCGCCTTGCAATGGTTCGCAGAGAATAAATGGACGCCGTTCCCTTATCAACTTGACACGTGGAAAGCGTTTCATATGGGTCAGAAGCGGCTTGCTCAATGCACCAACTGGTAGCGGAAAGACTTACGCGCTATGGGTGGCTGCAGTAATGGATTCGGTCTTTAAAAATCCTCAGAAATCCATAAAATCGACCGGTCCGAAAATTTTGTGGATTACGCCACTCAGGGCTCTGGCAAAGGACATTCGGCAGGCGTTACAGCATTTTACTGATGGACTTAACCTGGATTGGAGAATAGAATTGAGAACAGGTGATACGTCAGTCACTCAACGAAAACAACAGTTGTCCAACGCCCCGGAATGCCTTGTGACCACACCCGAAAGTCTGCACATTCTTTTTAGCCTGAAGGATCACGAACAATTTTTTAAAAATACGGAAAGCATTATTGTCGATGAGTGGCACGAACTGCTCGGCACGAAACGCGGAGTGCAAACCGAACTGGCCATAGCACATATTGCAGCAGTTTCGAATAAGGAGTTAAAAGTCTGGGGTATCTCCGCCACCATTGGAAATCTGAATGAGGCCCTGCAGGTTCTTATTCCATGGAAAAAAGATGAAGAAAAGGTCGTTGTCCGCGCAAATACAGTCAAAAAGACGGAGATAGAAACCATCCTCCCCGATTCGATAGAGCGCTTTCCCTGGTCGGGGCACCTTGGACTGAATTTGCTACCTAAAATATTGCCAATTATCCAGCGCAGCAATACCACCCTCCTATTCACCAATACCAGATCACAGACAGAAATGTGGTATAAGGAAATCCTGAATAAGATGCCCGAACTCGCCGGAGTCATGGCCATGCATCACGGATCCATCGATCACCATATACGTATCTGGGTCGAAGACGCTTTGGCTGCAGGCAAGTTGAAGCTGGTTGTTTGTACTTCGAGCCTTGACCTCGGTGTTGATTTCAGCCCTGTTGACACGATTGTTCAGATCGGCGGACCGAAGGGGATATCGCGGTTTCTCCAACGTGCCGGACGCAGCGGACACCGGCCCGGAGTCACCAGCCGCATCTACTTCGTGCCTACACATTCACTAGAACTCATTGAAGGATCAGCGCTTAAAACGGCTGAAAAACTCGGCATCCATGAAGATCGGCAACCCATCATAGGACCGCTCGACGTGCTGGTCCAGTACCTTGTGACTCTGGCCGCTGGAAGTGGATTTGATCCGGGTAAAACCCGAAATGAGTTGATGTCCACAAACGCATATAAGGATCTCCAAAATAATGAATGGCAATGGGCGCTCGACTTCATAACCTCCGGAGGAAAAAGCCTTAGCAACTACACCGAATATTCAAAAGTCCACTTTTGAATCAGGGCTATTCAAAGTCGCAAGTAAACGGCTGATCACCAGGCATCGGCTCTCCATCGGCACCATTGTCGGCGATCCGGTATTGCAGGTTCGCCTCTCGACCGGCGGATACCTCGGCACCATAGAAGAAAGTTTTATCAGTTCACTGAATATAGGTCAAGTCTTCTGGTTTGGTGGCAGGCCACTGGAATTGGTCAAAGTAAAGGATATGGTTGTGTATGGGAAATTAAGCAAAAAGAAATCCGGCAAAGTGCCAGCCTGGGGCGGTGGCAGGCTGCCGCTTTCTTCCCGGCTTTCCGAACAAATAAGGCTAAAACTTGAGGCCGCCAGACAAGGTAGATACGAGGACATTGAAATGTTGACCGTGAAACCATTACTGGAAATTCAGCAGTTATGGTCAGCCATTCCGGGCACGGACTCACTGCTCATTGAAAAAACCACGACTGACGATGGGTGTCATGTGTTTATTTATCCGTTTGAAGGGCCGGTTTGTCCATGAAATTTTAAGTGCTTTGGTTGCCTTTCGAATAGGGCGGATACTTCCTTCTACGTTTTCCATCGCTATGAATGACTATGGATTTGAGCTGCTTTCCGATCAGGATATTCCGATTGAAGAGGGGTTGGAGGAAGATCTTTTTACCAAAAATAATCTTATAGAGGATATCGCTGACTGCATCAATAAGTCGGGACTTGCCAAATCGAAATTCCGTGATGTGGCAACTATCGCCGGCCTGCTGTTTAAGGGATATCCCGGAAAACTAATTGCCCAAAAACATTTGCAATCTTCTTCCTCGCTATTATTTGATGTGTTCACTCAATACGATCCGCAGAATCTATTGTTGGACCAGGCCAAAGAGGAGGTAATCACCTTGCAACTCGACTATCAACGACTACTGCGTGCGCTGGACAGAATTAACAATCATCAAATCATCATGAAATATCCGGAGAAATTTAGTCCATTTGCTTTTCCCATCATGGCCGACGGGCTCAGACAAAAACTCAGCACGGAAAAAATCACAGACCGAATCCTCAGGATGCAGCAGCAATTGGAAAAATATGCCGGCTAACTATTCGGTTCTTGTCCAGTAGGTAGTGCGACCTATGAGTGAAATGCCGATGTAGCCACGAACGTGCAGACTACCATCTTTCTCCATTTTGATGACGCAGCTATAAGTCTTACCGGTCTTTGGGTCATAGATAGTACCATCTTCCCATTGACCCCCTGAAAACTCGAAATTCTCCAGAAGGATCAAACCAATCTTCTTGCGCTTCTTCAGTTCCGGATCCGGATTTTTATCATCGAAATTGGACACGTCATCACCCGTGCGATGCCAGACTATTTTTCCGAAAAACTTACCATTTTCCTCATATACCTTTATTTTCGCATCCTTTTCTTCATTGAACCAAACTCCTACGATGGCTTCAGCATTGGTTTGTGCATAAAGAGTCGAGGCTACCAAGCTCAGGACCATGACGATCGGGACGATTAAAAAGCGTGTTTTCATTTTAATTAAATTTGATTCGAATTTATTTAAGTATATCTGAGAACTACAAATATTCAATTAGGCATTAGTGAAAACGTAAAAAATCGATTGTTATAAAAGCCAAATGATAATAAAATGATTTCAAGAACGGTAGCCCGGCAGAAGTGGATGATAGAGATAGTAATGGTAAATATATAGTGAAAGAACATAAATTTGAGCATTTAGGACAAAATCTTTTGCTCCATCCATATAAGGCAATCTACTGGATAGAACAGCAAATCCTGCTTTTATCAGATATCCATCTTGGTAAAGCTGCGCATTTCAGGAAGTCCGGGATACCTATCCCTGACAGTATTCACACCGAAGATTACGAGAGACTACTGCATCTTATTGCGTACTATAAGCCGCGGCGGCTAATCATCCTCGGCGATCTTTTTCACAGCAGCTACAATAATTCCTGGGAAACAGTCAGACGATTTTTCACGGATAATTTTGATCACAGTCCGGAACTGGTCCTTGGGAACCACGATATTCTGGATGAGCACCAATATTCATTTATCCGGATTCATAAGAAGCCGTTGGTTATTTCGCCATTTATTTTCAGTCACGAGCCGTTGGGCCCTGACCATCAAACGACATTATATAACCTTTGCGGCCACATTCATCCGGGGGTGATGCTGCGTGCACCGGCGCACCAATCGCTTCGTGCCCAGTGCTTTTACTTTGGCGAAAGTGCAGGCATACTCCCTGCGTTCGGCAAGTTTACAGGGATGTCAACCACTGCTTTTTCCAAGGGACGCGCTGGCAAGATTTTTTTAGTAGCTTCGGATGAGGTTATTCCGCTATAATTATTTGTCCCCGAATTTTGTGTGTGGTAAACGAATGGGTATAATTTTTACTATTTTAACGCCACAATTCGGGTTACCCTCAGGATATTGAAAGTATATAAGTCAGAAGGCACATGAATGACAGTGAAGTTTTAAACAAAATTTCAATTGGCGATGAAAGTGCCTTGGATTACCTGTACAAGAAGTACTATAGAATGATGACCAATATGGTCATTAAAAATAATGGTAGTGAACAGGAAGCCAAAGATGTATATCAGGATGCCCTTGTGGTATTCTGGCAAAAAGCAGTAAGCGGCAACCTGGTTCTTACCTCCAAAATTAGTACTTACCTATACAGTATCTGCCAGAATCTTTGGAGAAAAGAGCTCGAAAGAAAAAGTAGATTGGTGAGTGATGAAAAGGATACTCCGCACCATTCCAGCCATGAGCAGGAAGAAAAAGCGAAAATAATCCATGACATCATAAACCAAATGGGCGACACATGTAGAAAGATACTTTCGTATCATTACTTTGATGGGTTGTCCATGACAGATATCGCTGAAAAAGTTGGGCTATGCCAATACGGATACGGCAAAAACCAAAAAGTATAAGTGCAAACAAAAGTTGTATCAGTTAGTGAAGGCAAAATATTCAGAAAGCGACTTTTTAGATTAACAAACTATGAGCAAAAGTCAGTCATATGAGCAATTAGTTGGGAGTTACCTCGACAATGAAATGTCGGAGAAACAGCGAACGGATTTTGAGAATCAACTCCAAAGCAATCCTGAATTAAAGCAAGAGATGCAATTTCAGCAGGAAGTAATCAATGGGGTAAAGAATTTCCGTAGACTGGAACTCAAAGCCAGGCTTGATAACGTACCGGTTTATACTCCTGTTTATCAAACCATTGCCTTTAAAGCTGTAGCTGTAGTTGCCATCACGGCAGGTATTGGATTTGGTAGTTATTACCTGCTGAATAGAGGAAATGAAAGTGCCATGGAAAAAGTGGAATTGACATTTAATGATTCTACCCAGGCAGAATTCGAAGAGGTGATTCCTGCTTTACCACAAGCCAATTCAACGCATGATAGTTCAGTCACTGACGACTTAGTCAATTCTGAAGCATCCACTACAGCGGATATAAAAACCAGAAAATCCAGCAAAAAAGAGAAATCCACTAACGCGGCTTCAACAGTAAAACCAAATGTAACAACGCCCCAGGTTGATATATTCGCAGATGATGAGTTTGAATCAGAGGAAATTGGCGAATTGAAACCCAGTCCAACGAAACCATAACGGAGCCTTTGTCTCGAAGCGATAGAAGTAGCAACGGTCAAGGATAAGAAAAATAAATTCCACTATAAGTTTTATGAAAACAAGCTTTACCTGCTCGGCACTTTCGATGATATGCCATATGAGATTATCGAAATAAATTCCAAATCGGGCAAAAAGTTCTTCCTGTACTATAAAGGAAAGCTTCTACAGACTTCAAGAATGACAAGGTGAAACCAACACCTCTCTCGAGCGGATTGAAAACGATAGTCTGGTAAATCGAATTAAAAGTAATCCAGATGAATAAGCACTAAGAGGACTTACCATCTCCAAAACAAAAAAAGCCTCTTTCGAGGCTTTTTTTGTTGTATCCCTCTTACCATACTTTCTCAGGATTCATAAAGATTTATTATTAGTTTTGCATCGCACTTCAATGCCTCGAATCATTGAAAAACAGGAAGAAAAAGAAACTTGGTAGTTATCCGTATTTGAGCGTGGTGTTTTCCATCACCCTTGCCCTATTTTTAATCGGGCTTCTGGGACTGATGATACTGCACGCAAATAGACTTACGAGTATTATTCGGAAAATATTACCATGCAGGTTTACCTCCAGAAAACTGTCACTGAAAACGATCGAATTCGGATAAACAAACTGCTTTCCGAAAAAGAGTACATCACGAAAAAAGCCGACAATCCTAAAATCGTTTATATATCACGGGAAGACGCCGCCAAATCATTTGCCAGTAAGACTGGTGAAGACTTCGTTGCGTTCCTTGGCGAAAATCCTCTTCGCGATGCCTTTGACATTACTATCGCTCCTGAGTATCAAACGGAAGAAAGTATGGCAAAAATCCAGGAAGAATTGAGTAAAATCCAGTCCGTCTTTGAGGTGGCATTTACCCCAAGCCTTGTACAATCCATCAATTCAAATGCAGCTAAAATCACGATCATACTGGCCGGAATCACCATTATTGTACTGCTAACCATCGTGATCCTGATCAACAATACCATAAAACTTGCATTGTTTTCCCAACGGTTTTTGATCCGAAGCATGCAACTCGTTGGGGCAAAAACCGGATTCATCATCTGGCCGTTTGTCCGAAGCGCGGCAATTCATGGATTGGTCGCCGGCCTTCTTGCATCCCTGTTGCTCTTTGCCGGGCAAAAGTACGCCTATACGATGATTAAAGATCTTGAACAGATTGATCTCGGAGATACCCTACTCATGCTATATGCCTTATTACTGACCTTCGGTATTGTGATAGGCGCAGCAAGTACATTGAGCGCGGTAAGAAGATACCTGAAGATGTCGTTGAACGAACTATACTAGAATTATGAATAAGAAAGAAAACCTCGCCTTTGGCAAAACCAATTATATACTCATGCTCACCGGTATCGGAATCCTGGTCATCGGATTTTTTATCATGACTTTGGACAAAAGCGACTATGGATTTGGTTTTTTAGGGATTACCCTCGGACCCATTGTAGTAATGGCAGGATTCATAGTGGAGTTTTTTGCCATTTTCTACAAATCCAAAAAGTAAGATGCCCTTTTTCGATGTAATTATTAAGAGCTTCAGCCTCTTATTTAAAGTGTCAATCTTGAGGAGACGGAAAAGATTCATTAACTGATTGCAATCCGATATGCACTTTATTCCTGAAGAAGGATTGGTCTTGCTGATCGACAAAGATTACCAATGGACATCGTTTGATGTGATCCGTAAGCTTAGAAAAATTCTGAAAATTAAAAAGATTGGCCACGCCGGAACGCTTGATCCGCTGGCAACCGGTCTATTGATTGTTTGTTGCGGAAAAAAAACAAAAGAAATCCAGCAATTCATGGCGCTGGAAAAAGAGTACACCGGAACGATGGTGCTCGGCAAAACCACTCCATCGGTCGATCTGGAAACTGCCTTCGATTCCGAAACAGATTCAAGTCACCTTGTTCCAGAGGATATTCTGAATATTATCCCGCAGTTCACGGGAATGCTCCAGCAGGTGCCACCTATATATTCGGCTATTAAAATTGCTGGATCCCCAGTGTATAAAAAGGCCAGAAAAGGCATAGAAGTGGAAATCGAACCCAGGTCAGTGGAGGCTAAAGTTTTTGAAATTACGGAAATAGATTTACCGGATATTCATTTTAGGCTGGTCTGTTCGAAGGGCTTTTATGTACGTAGTTTGGTGCGTGATCTTGGAAAAGCCCTTGGGGTTGGTGCCTATCTAAAGACACTTGTGCGAACAAGAATAGGCGAGTTCAGGTTAGAAGATGCAAAGACCATCGATCAATTGAGTTCAGAAATAATCGTGTAAAATCCATGAAAGTGTACCGTGGCCTCGATGAATTTAAAAAACTGGACTTTGCCGTTGTCACCAGCGGCACGTTTGATGGCGTGCATTTTGGTCATCAACGTATCCTACAGCGCGTCACTGAGATCTCCGGTAAAAATGGCGGGGAATCTGTCCTGCTGACCTATTGGCCGCATCCAAGACTTGTACTATATCCCGAACAGGAGCTTTATCTCCTTTCGTCGATCGAGGAAAAAGCAGAACTCTTGAGCCAAAATCATGTCGATCACCTGATCATTCTACCTTTCACCAAAGCATTCGCACATCTTTCATCAGAAGATTTTATCCAAGAAATCCTCGTGGAAAAGATAGGAACCAAAAAACTTGTCATCGGCTATGATCATAAATTTGGTAAAAACAGGGAGGGAAGTTTTGAAGAGCTAAAGAAGAATGGCCCATTATATGGATTTGAAGTGGAAGAGATTCCTAAGCAAATGATCGAAAATAATGCGGTAAGCTCTACGAAAATACGACGGGCGCTCATGGCCGGTGATGTTCACACGGCAAATGAATACCTCGGAAGACCGTATTGCATCCATGGCAAAGTGATCGAGGGCGATAAGATTGGCCGCACCATCGAATTCCCCACCGCCAACATCGAAGTGAGTTTCAAAAACAAACTCATTCCGGCAGAAGGAATTTATGCGGTTACTGTTGCCCTGGGGCCAAATACATTCAAAGGAATGCTGAACATCGGGTATCGACCTACTTTTGGCGGAACGCAAAAAAGGGTTGAAGTCCATATATTCGATTTTTCGGAAAATATCTATGGAAAATCCATGCGTATCGATTTCCACACCCGGATCAGGTCGGAGGTAAAGTTCGAAAATGCGGCATCGCTGAAAGCCCAACTTCACCATGACAAAACAGAAACTCTTAAGATTTTAAAACGAATTCCTTAACCTTTTCAGGCCATGAAGCAATCCAGCATCAACTTCGATATAACGCTCGACAAAGAAAATATCCCCGAAAAAATCAGTTGGAAAGCAACTGACGGCCCAAACAGTGATGCCCCGCTAGATGCCAAAGCAGTAAGTATTGCGCTGTGGGACAAAGAAGAACGCCAATCTTTGAGGATCGATCTGTGGACCAAAGACATGCCGGTGAATGAGATGAAGCGATTTTATGTGGAAACCATCGCCGGGGTAGGTGAAAATATTCAGCGGGCTACCAACGATGACGCCATGGCCACTATGATCTACAATTTTTGCGACACACTCGTAGAATACCTGAAAAAGTCAGAGGAACAATCCTGATATCAGCACCAGATTTTCAGTACCATACATTATCGTCCGGTGGCTTTTCGAATCTATCATGACATTTGCTTCGGAGCATTTTTATTATCCAAACCGTTCCACTTTTCATAAGTTTTGGTGAACCTGATTTAGGTCATGAAATATCAGCATGAGAGGCTGTAAATTGCCAATCATTTTTTTGTTCAACTCAAAATTATGACAATACCCTGTCTGAACCCAGATACTGAGCATACTGCTCAAGAGGTGATGGCATATTTGAGCATCATTAGAAAATTAATCATTTACGCATGAAAGGACTTAAAATCATCGTGCTCGCCAAGCAGGTACCCGATACCCGCAATGTGGGGAAAGATGCGATGAAAGCAAATGGAACCGTGAACCGGGCGGCTCTTCCCGCGGTCTTCAATCCAGAGGATCTGAAAGCGATGGAGCAGGCGCTGCGAATAAAAGATAAGAATCCCGGCTCTACGGTCACGCTGCTGACCATGGGACCCGGAAGGGCGGCAGAAATAATTCGTGAAGGACTATATCGCGGGGCCGATGGAGGCATACTTATCACGGACAGGAAATTTGCGGGATCCGACACCCTTGCAACCTCCTATGCGATAGCACTGGCTGTAAAAAAATTAGCGCCCTATGATATTGTCATTTCAGGACGGCAGGCCATCGACGGCGATACGGCACAGGTAGGCCCGCAAACCGCAGAAAAACTCGGAATCCCCCAGGTCACCTATTGCGAAGAGGTGGTTTCGATGACAAATAAAAAAGTCGTGATCAAACGGCGGCTGGAAAGGGGTGTCGAAACAGTGGAATGCCCTACCCCTGCCCTGATTACGGTGCATGGATCAGCGCCGGACTGTCGCTCCAGAAATGCCCGCCTGCTCATGAAATACAAGCACGCCGAAACTGTAACAGAATTGCAGGACAGCACGGACGATTACCTGGAATTACATGACAAACGGCCCTATCTGAATATTCAGGAATGGACTGTCGATGACCTGCATGCGGATGAAGCATGGCTGGGACTTACCGGCTCACCGACGAAAGTAAAGAAGGTTACCAATGTGGTCTTCACCGCTAAAGAGTCAAAAGTGCTCGGCAGTTCGGATGAAGAAATTGAAGGGATGATCAAGGAATTGCTTGAGAACCATACAATAGGTTGATTTTTTAAACTCGCTAAATAATACGGACGTGAACAATATTATAGTTTACTGTGAAATAGAAGAAAATGCAATCGTGGACGTGAGTCTGGAATTGCTCACCAAAGGGAAAAGTTTAGCCGATGAGTTGAAATGCGGTCTTGATGCCGTTGTCATCGGTAACGCTATTCCGGGCCTGGAAAAGGTCATTTTTCCATACGGAGTGGACAATCTTTTTATTGCCGAAGACGACAAACTTTATCCATATACTACCCTGCCGCATGCCAGTGTTTTGTGCCAGTTGTTCAGGGAAGAAAAACCCCAGATCGTATTATTTGGCGCAACATCGATAGGGCGTGATTTGGCGCCGAGAATCGCCTCTGCACTTAAGTGTGGACTTACAGCGGATTGTACGAGTCTGGAAATTGGCGATCATAAAGACAAAAAGGAAAAGCAGGATTATGAAAATCTGCTATATCAGATCAGGCCGGCTTTTGGAGGAAATATCATCGCAACGATCATTAACCCTGACACACGGCCTCAAATGGCCACAGTGCGCGAGGGCGTCATGAAAAAAGAAATATATGCCCCGAATTACCAGGGGAAAGTGAAAAAGCTCGATGTCGCCAAGTACACAAAGCCGGAGGATTTCGTGGTGAAAATCATTGAGCGCCACATGGAGACCAAGAAAATAGATATCAAGAACTCGCATATCATCGTTTCGGGCGGGTATGGTGTAGGTTCGAAGGAGAATTTTGACCTGCTCTTTCAGCTTGCAGAGGTTCTCGGAGCTGAAGTCGGTGGATCACGCGCAGCGGTAGATGCCGGTTATATCCCTCACGAGCGGCAGATCGGGCAGACGGGAGTCACAGTCAGGCCACACCTTTATATTGCTTGCGGCATTTCAGGCGCTGTTCAGCACAGGGCCGGCATGGAACAGTCTGCGATGATCATCTCCATCAATAAAGATCCGAATGCGCCAATTAATCATATTGCGGATTATGCGATTATCGGCGACGTTGGCGAGGTAATACCAAAGATGATCAAGTATTACAAAAAGAACGCAAAATAATCCACCTTCAGTTTAATCGACCATTTAAAGGAATGAATCATGTCTAATTTTTTTGAAGATAACGAACACCTGAAATTCCACCTCCATCATCCTTTGATGAAGAAAATCATTTCACTGAAAGAGCGGAATTTCGCGGAGAAAGATACGTATGACTATGCTCCCATGGACTTTGAAGACGCAATGGACAGCTATGAAAAAGTGCTGGAAATTGTTGGCGACATCGCTGGGAATATCATCGCCGAAAACGCCCATTCGGTGGATAAGGAAGGCCCAAAAATCGTGGATAACGAAGTGAAATATGCCTCCGGAACCCAGCAAAACTATGACGCATTGAAGCAAGCCGGGCTCATCGGGTTGTCTCTTCCCAGGCAATACGGAGGCTTGAATTTTGCCAATACCGGATTCGTCATGGCAAATGAGATTGTTTCTCGTGCTGATGCAGGATTTGCCAATATCTGGGGCCTGCAGGACTGCGCCGAAACGATCAATGATTTCGCGGATGAATCGGTAAAAGCGGAGTTTTTACCGAAGTTTACCCAGGAAGGCGCCACCGGAGCCATGGACCTCACAGAACCCGACGCCGGATCCGACCTGCAAGCGGTTCAGTTCAAAGCCACTTACGATAAAGAAAAAGATATTTGGATGCTCAATGGCGTCAAGCGCTTTATCACCAATGGCGATGCCGATATATCATTAGTTCTTGCCCGTTCGGAAGACGACACACAAGACGCCCGCGGACTTTCCCTCTTCGTCTATGACAGATGCCATAAAGCGGTAACTATCAGAAGGATTGAAAACAAATTAGGTATAAAAGGCTCTCCGACCTGCGAATTGGTTTTTAAGGATGCTCCCGCAAAACTTATTGGCTCGCGAAAGCTCGGTCTGATAAAATACGTCATGAGTCTTATGAATGCTGCACGACTTGGCATTGGAGCCCAGTCGGTAGGGATAGCTGAGGCTGCTTACCGCGAATCAGTGAAATACGCCCATGAACGAAGCCAGTTTGGCAAGTCCATCATTCAGTTCCCTGCTGTCTATGAGATGTTGTCGGTGATGAAATGCAAGTTGTTTGCCATGCGCTCACTTTTGTACGAAACATCGCGCTATGTGGATTTATACAAGACTTACCAGAGAATTTCTGAAGAGAGGACACTTGATTCCGAAGAGCGCACAGAAATGAAGAAATACCAGAAGCTCGCCGATGTTTACACACCGTTGCTCAAGATGGTATCGAGTGAATATTGCAACCAGATCGCTTATGACGCCATACAGGTTCACGGCGGCACTGGTTATATGAAAGACTTTCCTGTGGAGCGGCTCTATCGCGATGCGCGGATCACATCCATCTACGAGGGCACATCACAACTGCAAGTCGTGGCAGCGATCCGTGGAGTCACCACCTATGTTTATCAGGGAGCCATCAAGGATTATGAAAAGGAAAGCCTGCGCCCCGAGCTGGTTTATCTTCGCAAAACCCTGATTAAGATGACGGATGAGTACGACCAGACTGTTCAAAACGTAGTGGACATGAAGGATGACGAATTGCTGGATTTCCATGCCCGGCGTCTCGTAGAAATGGCCGGAAATATCATCATGGGATATTTATTGGTATTGGACTCTATGCGCAATGAAGCCTATCAGAACACTGCAGAAACCTTCATTAAGCGCGCTGAAGCCAATAACAAGGAGAAGGTCTATTACATAAACGTGACTGAACCTAGGGACTTAGGAATCATCAAATAATAAAAAACCCCGAATAATCGGGGTTTTTTATTGAAATCATAATTTTGGGTATTCCCCATCTAAGAGGTAAACTTTAGCCCATAGGCGAAATATTTAATAGATTGTGTGTTTAAATATCAATCTATTTTCCCAAAATTCCAATAGGTCAACCTTAAACTTGGACTTTTTCTTTCAGTTTAGCCTGATCCATTTTTAATTGCTCCATATCTTCATAGTGATGCAACTGCCGGGCTTCTTCAATTTTATGCTCCAACTCCACAATTTGCAAAGCAATCTTGGCTTGCTCAAGGCTCACTACATTTTTATAAGGTGATTCCAACTCACATTTCTCCAGATACTCAATCGCCTTAGCGATATATTCCATAGCATTTTTCATAGTACACTGATTAAAAAGTATTTACTGTTTCAAAATCGAAAGTAAGTTAAAAATTAATGATTTTACAAATTATGATAAAAGTCAATAATTAGTATAAAACGGTTTACAAATTAGGTTGAGCAGTATTGTCACGTGCCAAAAACACTTACAAACGCAGGATTTCCACAATACAAGGCGGTCTCAACCCTGCGACATTTCCTTTGCCGGGTCAGCCTTTTTGATATTGATCAACGTGACGCCGGCAATGACAATGAGTGTTCCGATGATCTGGTATATATCGATTCTTTCATCCAGAAAAATGAGCGCCAGCCCAATGGTGGATACCGGACCCAGGCTCCCGTAGATGGCAAAATCAGAAGCACCAATTCTTTTTATCCCTTCCGAAATCAAAAACGACGGGATTACCGTTGAAAAAACAGCCATCGCAAAACCTAAGAAATAAACTTCTGCAGGTTGATGGAAGACATTTTGTGTCTTGCTCACGGCATAATGAATGATAACGATAAGGCAGGAAATTGTCATGCCATAGGCAGTGAACCGCACCGGGCCGATTCTGGGTATGAGCGATCCGCTGCCAACCAGATAAATAGCGTAGGTGAAAGCGCTCATAAATATGGAAGCCGAGCCTATCAGCAGATTGTTGCCATCGAGGTGAAGGTCATCCGCGAAAGATAAAAAAACACCTGCATACGTGACTATGATTGCCACAACCTGAATTTTTGCCGGCTTTTTTTTGTAAACCACCGCCGTGATGAGGACAACTAACGTGGGGTATATAAATAGTATGAGCCGCTCCAGGCTGGCAGAAATAAACTGGAGTCCATAAAAATCGAAATAACTGGCGAGGTAATAGCCGACAAGCCCGAGCCAAAAAAGTGCCTGCCAGTCCTTTTTCTGCAATGGCGTGTCCTTGTGTTTTTTGAGTTGTCTTGCAGAGATAACTATGTAAAACGGCAACGAAAAAACCATTCGGAGCAACAGCATCGTAAGCGCGTCTGCATCAAACCTATACCCCAACTTCACCATGATGGCCTTTGCTGAGAACATCACGATGCCCGTCACCGCCATGAGCGCGCCTGTTCCGTAAGGAGAAAGTTTGAATTTCATTCCGATCTAGATAATTGGTCTAACCTCAGTCATCAGGTTATAATACCCATAAAAATAAATATGACGACAAATGTATTGAAAATCCTCAGTCGTCAGTGATGCCGCTTAATCTTGGTATCCAAGAAAACTCAAAACAGAGTTTTTAAATGTACGGCCAATGGGGATTTCATGATTTTTGATCTCGATAATTTCTGTGGTAAAAGCTCTGATACGGCTGACTGAAACGAGGTACGAGCGGTGAGTGCGAATAAATTCTGACTCAGGTAGCAGATTTTCAAGTGAACTGATTTTTTCCTTCGTAATTATGATTTCACCATCCAGGTGAATCCGCACATAATCCTTAAGGCTTTCAATGAATAGGATTTCGTTTAAATAAACCTTCACCACTTTGCGATCTGAACGAACATAAATAAACGGTTCCTGGGTTATTTCGGGATTTTTTGCCCCCTTGATTTCTATTCCTTCGTTGCTTTTTAGCATGTAGAATTTCGAAATGGACTTGAACAGGCGGTCAAATGATATTGGTTTCAATAGATAATCAATCACATCTAGTTCATAGGCTTCCAATGCGAAATTCCGGTATGCCGTGGTGAAAGTAACTGCCGGCGTCTTTTTAACAGATTTCAATAAATCGATCCCGGACATTTCTGGCATTTCTACATCCAGAAACATCAGGTCAACCTTTTTTTTCAGTAATACTTCAAAAGCCTCCATGGCATTTCGACAAACTCCCACAATTTCGATATTAGGTATCTTCGCCAAGTGGTTTTCAATAACCCTGGCTGCCAGGGGCTCATCATCCACAATTATGCATTTGGTTTTCATGATGCCAGGAATGCTTTAAATTTCAAAGATATGCCGAAGGATGTTTCACTATCTGTGATATCGATGTCGAAATCATTTTTGTAAATCAACTCAAGTCGGTTCAAAACATTTTTTAGTCCAATACCACCCGAGCTTTCCTGCCTGGCGCTTCTTGCATTGGCTTTACTATTACTGATATCAAAGCGGACCCATTCATTGTCAGATTCCAATTCTATTTTTATCCATGAATTTTCATTGGTTTTGGCAGCGCCATGCTTGAAACTGTTCTCAACAAGGGTCAAAAGAAGCATTGGCGGTATCATAGTTCGCGGTTGCAATGTTTGTCTGTTAAAATCCAACTTGAGGCGCTCGCCATACCTCAACTTTTCCAGCTCAATATAATTGGCGATTTGGTCAGCCTCGCTCTCTATCGGCACGAACTCTCCGCTACACTTATACAGAACATAATCCAATAACTCGCTCAGCTTCAACACCACGTCAGCAGCCATGTCCGATTTTTCGAGCGTCAACGCATACAGGTTATTAAGTGTATTAAACAGAAAATGAGGGTGCAGTTGGGTTTTTAGAAATTTAAGTTCTGCCTCGATCTTTTCGCGACTTAGCCGCTGGATTTCGGTTTGATTTTTATTGTACTGATTCACCAGCTTCAGTGCAACGCCCAGAAAAACGACCACGTACATGCCGGCAATCAGAAATACCGCATTGGTCGCGGAAGGCTGCAGTTCGTCCATATGTAACTCAGCCACAAGGACAAAAATGGCAATTACGGTCACCATTTCTATATAGAAGGAAATGATGAGGGTATAGATAAAATAGAGAAAAAACTTCAGGTATCTTTTTTTGAAAAGGAAATTGGGGATGAGTTCATAATTTAAAAAATAAGTGGTGAGTATCGTCACCGGCAGCAGTACAATAACGAATGAGAAGGTGATGTTGTAATTCACATTTTGGTACCCGAAGAACACTGTATAGAAAATCATGACGGCCAGCCAGAACACAAGATGCATCAGCCATCTCAATTTCTTCCGGCCAATCCACTCAACCAAATCATGTTTTTTCCATTCGCTCATCTGGATAACAAAATAGCCTAATATTTGACATACTTCATGGAAATATCGACCAACTACAGATTTATCAGCCTATTTGCATCCATTTGGCAGGCAAGTGGTCTTTCTATACGTTGAAAAAGTATCTATATCCCAGGACCAGCATTCGGTCGATTATAATTTTGACCTATCTATTCATGAAATATCTTGGTACCATATTTTTAACTTAAAACAATTCTATCATGAGTTTCACAGAATTTCACTACGTCGGGGGCATGTTATTCATGTCGATTCTATCGCTGTCATTAACAATCATACTGGCGGTCACCGTGCTCAATATTTTACGTCTTCTCAAAGGAAGGTACAAGGGAAAGCAATTATTATCGATAAATGACATTAAAGCCTTTGGTATCTTTGCTATTGTGTGGGGTGTATTTGGTCAAAGTATTGGCCTGTTTTCGGCTTTACAGGCTATGGAAGCTGCCGGAGATATTTCGCCAGCAATGGTATATGGTGGATTAAAGGTGTCATTTGTCACCACACTATATGGCATGTTCATTTTTCTACTTGCCTGGTTAATTACCATTTTACTGAATAACTGGAGTAGAAAGACCATGGACTAAAATCAGGGCCAGTCCAGCCGGTTGTAAGTCAATATCGGGAAAGCAAAAAAATACTACGGATTCAGACAATCCTCCACCTTCTCTCCTTTGAGCAGTGCCAATAGATTATCCGCTGCTCTTTTCTGCAACTCGCGGTGCGCCCCGAATGGAGTACCATGCATAGTGCCCGGTGGCGATGACATCGGGATGATTGATGAGCTCATCTGGCAATTCTTCTGCCAATTCCGTATTGTACACATCGATACCGGCGCTGGAAATTTGATGATTTTCCAGCGCTTGCAAGAGGGCGGAGTGGTCGATAACCGGGCCGCGCGCTGTGTTGATGAGGATGGGGCATTTTTCGGCTATGGCAAACAAGCTGTTATTCAGCATGCCTGTCGTTTCGCTTGTGAGGTTGCAATGAATTGAGATGACATCACTTTGCCGCATCAGTTCGTGGAGATGGACCCGTATAGCACCCAGTTGGTCAACCCGTGATTCGTGAATGTACGGGTCGTATGCCACCACACGACGAAAAAGATTTACTGCCTTCCGGCAAAGGGTCCCTCCTATTCGTCCAAGGCCGATGATGCCGAGCGTACATTCGTGGAATTCAAGTACATTTTTCCCCGGCGGTGAACTGAAGTTCGTCTTAACTTCCTTCTGGCCTTTTATCAGTTTTCTGTTGCATGCGTACATGAGCATAAGCGCATGATCGGAAACGGCGTGGTTACCATATCCCTGGACATTGGCCACTTTTACGGAAGTTCTATTCACTGCCTGCAGGTCGATGTTGTCATAGCCTACACCGTAGCGCACGATGGCTTTCAGATTTTTCATCCGGGATAAAAACTGATCGTCAATCTCCGTCCAACGGATCAATAAACCATCGGCATCAGCGGCGAATTTTATTTTTCCTTCCACATCGCCTTTTTCACCTGGAAATATTTCAAAGATATACCCATTAGATTCAAACAGATTTTGCTCGTAGGCAAATGAATCGTAGCCGGTGTCGAGAACTTTTATCGTAGGCTTTATCACTTGATACACTCCATTTTATGGCACCAACAATTTTACCTGTTCATCCGCATTACTCCAACTCTTCATGAGTATCTGCCTGATCTCGGCTGCCTTTTGGGATTCTCCCACTTTTTTCAGAGCGGTGTATTTTCCGAGAAGGGAAAGGCTGCGGTTGGGAGCGCGCTGCAGAGCGAGGTCGAACTGACTGACGGCTTCCTTGTATCGCCCTGCAGCAATAAGTATCTCTCCATACAATTCATGCGCTGACTTCACAACCACTGGCGGCCCAGGACGGTAGAAGGTTTTATCTTCCAGCTCAGCGGCTTTTTTTATAAACTGTTCTGCTTCTGCGACCTTCTGGGTTTTTAATGCTTTTTCGGCTTCGAGCAACCATTCATACACCTCGGCAAATATCAGTTCCTCCTCCAGCCCGATACTCCTTACAATGGGTGTGGCGCTGCAGGTGCTGAAGTCATTAAATGGCTCATTGTTGGTTTTATCGACCATCCGCTGGTCGGTCATCTGGTTAAGGAACCATCCCTCCCGAACAAAGTCCATTTTTTCCATGGCGGCCATGGCATCAACGAAAAAACACATATTCTTAGCGCTGGTGCTAAACCCGATCGGCGGTATTTCTATGGAGGTAATACTCTCCGGCCAATGGCCGCTGATCACAAGGTATTGAGCGCGCATCATGGCAAGATGAAAGCGTATCTTTTGCGACTTCGTATAGCGCGACGCAAGATGAAGTTCCTGCAATAATTCCAACGCTTTCTGATATTTCCCTTGCTGCAAATAGCCGTACTGGAGCCACCACAGTGTATGGTAATCGCGATCCTCCAGCGACTTTTTATTCTTTTTTACCCATGCTTCCGACATATTCCATGAGGCTTCCGTATTCTGCACGAGTTTCGCCCAATCGCCGTTGGCTAAGAAAATGTGGGCTGCCGTGTGCAGGGCATTCCTCGAATCGGGCGCCACCAATATATATTCATCAGCCAGTTTTCGCGCTTTGTAGGCTGTAGCCGGATCGTCGTAAACACGTATGAGGTAACTCAATGCTCCGGGATGTTGTGGATTGGCGGTATTGAGTTTGATAAGCACTTTCGCTGCCAGCTCGCGGTTTTCCTTTGCGGAAAACGATGTCGTAAGAATGGAAAGGGCATAAAACGCCGCGACCTCTTCCTCTGTCGGATATCTGGCGTACAATTCGGCCATCGTTTTCATGAAATTTTCACTTCTCACCATGCTATTCGCCTCTTCGCCATACAGCGCTTCACACGATTTTACAAAATCCCGTTCCAGTTCCGTTTTGGCCTTTGCGAGTCGTTCGGGGCTTTTTACAGCAATTTTGAAAAGTACACCCCGCCCCTTTGCTAAATCCTGCCGCTGATAAAACACCTCATTGTAGCACATGGCTTCGCCCACGTAAGCCATCACCATATCGGGATCGAGCAATTGCGCCATTTCAAATTCCTGCCGGGCCGCGTCATATTCCATATTGTGCAGCAGCAGCATTCCTTTGGTAAAATAAGGCTGGGCAACTTCTGCTCCTGTGGCTTTAAAATGAATCGCCCCGAGCCGGAGGTCTTGTGACAGACCATTGAAAGTCCAAAAAAGCGCTATGCAGGGAAAAATCAGACGGTAAATAATGGAATGATACGCCATATAGAATTGAAAATTGGGACCGTGTTCAGGTCTATGGGTATAAAAATAAGGTTTTCTTTAATAACTTTGGTTTCCTTCTAATATTTGAAAAATGCGAAGATACTTTTTGAAAGCGCTCATTGTAACCTCCCTTTTTCTAATGATATCCACGACCTTCCACACAGCACTTGTTGCCGGAAAAAAGAAAAAAAAGTCAGAAAAAATCCATGCCCTCATTGTGGACGGACAAAGTCAAAACCATCCAAACTGGAAGGAATGGACTCCTGTCATTTTAAAGCAACTCCACGACTCAGCACTGTTCACCATCGACGTGGCCACCTCGCCGCTCAAGGGTGAAAGTCTTGACAAATTCAATCCGAAATTCCATAACTACGATGTCGTGATATTACTTTATGATGGTGACAACTGGTCTGAGCGCACCATGAATAACTTCGTACGGTATGTGGAAGAAGGCGGCGGCCTGATCATCATTCACGCTGCTGACAACGCATTTCCTTACTGGAAAGAATACAATATGATGATCGGTCTTGGTGGCTGGGGAGACAGAAATGAAACAGCAGGGCCTTATTTATATTTGGATGAAAAAAATGAACTGGTCAGGGATATCGCCCCCGGCCCGGGTGGACAGCATGGGGAAAGGCACGCGTTTGCCATCGACGGACGTGCTTTGGAGCATCCGATTATGAAAGATATCCCCAAAAAATGGCTCCATGCAGAGGACGAATTGTACGGCATGCTTCGCGGCCCGGCCCAGAACCTGGAAGTGCTTGCCACCGCCTATTCATCCAAAGAAAAAGGTGGTTCCGGACGCCATGAACCAATTCTTTTTACAATAAACTATGGTCGTGGGCGCATTTTTCATACCGTGCTGGGTCATGACAGCAAAGCGCTTTCGTGCGTGGGATTCACGACCACCCTGATCCGTGGCTGTCAATGGGTTGCCGAAAAGGAGGTGGATTTTCCGGTGCCGGCTGATTTTCCCGGGCAGGATTCTACCAGTGTCCGAACCTATTAAGCTGGAATCCATGCTGAAAAATCATCATTTATCCATGATTAATCCATTGTAATGCTGCGCGTAGAAAACCTGGTGAAACGCTACGGCGACAAGACTATATTGGATGTACCTGCACTGGAAATGAACCTGGGCATCGTCCATCTGAAAGGCATAAACGGCAGTGGAAAAACCACCTTTTCGAAAATCGTAGCCGGGCTTATTCCATTTCAAGGCGAGGTGCTGCTCAATTCAAAACTATCTCCCGTTGGTGATAAAGTAGCATACCGGAAAATGGTAAACTATGCCGAACCGGAACCAAAGTATCCGGAATTTCTCACGGCCAATGACCTGATCCGATTCGTCGGAAAAGCCAAAGGCGCCTCCGAAGCGAGTTCGAATGCACTTATTGAGAAATTGGGCATTTCCGGTTATTTATATGATCATGTAGGCACCTATTCGTCGGGAATGCTAAAAAGACTCTCACTCTGCCTGGCATTTCTCGGCAATCCGGCTCTTATCCTGCTG
Organism: Cyclobacteriaceae bacterium; assembly: GCA_034523095.1. GTDB lineage: Bacteria > Bacteroidota > Bacteroidia > Cytophagales > Cyclobacteriaceae > JAAUQL01. The sequence continues at coordinate 53,319 of JAXHKU010000021.1, forward strand.
GACGAACCTTTCAATACCTTAGATACATCAGCTATCGCAACGCTGAAGGAACTGATCGGTATGAATCAGGCAAATGGCGTAGATTTTATCCTGGTGTCGCATCAGGACATGCACGAATACGGCATTACCGTCAGCAGCAGCTTCCTGGTAGAAAACCACACCATCCATCCGCTATAAATGGGCCCCATTTCCAAAGTCATTGTCAGGGTACTTGTGGTGGAATTCTACAAGCAAAATGCGGCATTCTTTGGTCTGATCCTGCTCGTATTTTTTGGATTTGTCCGTGGCGAGGAGCATTTGGCAATTGGTAACTTTTTGGTTTCCTACCCTTCGGCCTTGTTTTTCCTCTATGGATTGTGGCTTTCGTACCTGGTGAAAATTCTGCTCTTTACGGGCCCGGCAGTTTTCAGGGAGGAAAATCAATTTCTTAGCACCTTTTCCCTGTTGCCACTGGCCGATAAAATATATTCGCTGCTGGTCACATCATGGCTTTTATTCCTTCCTGCCATCGTGTATGGCGTGTTTCTACTCTATCTCGCCGCGACACAGGGAAAGTGGATAGCCGTGATCTCTGTCATTGTTGCCATCATTGCTTTTGTATTTATCATTAGCCTTATTCTTTTCAGAAAGTTTTCGGCATTGCCCCATGAGCGCACCATTCTGCAATTCCGATTCGCCACGATATACACCCGTTCGGCCAAACTGTACTTCGCAGAATATATATTACGCAACGAACCGGTTCTTTTTTTCCTGACAAAAGCATATTCCTGCCTTCTTATCATTGGCACATCTTTGCTCTACCAGACCGACGAATTTGACCTGCGTGTGTTTACCACGGGAATATTGCTCGCCTTTTCAGGCAACGTGGCACTGCTAAATAAATATGTGATTTTCTACTATCACAATTTGACCATCGCCAGAAATCTCCCCTTTTTCGTTTGGGAATATTTTGCTTTTTCATCTCATCGCGACGGCCGTTATACTCATTCCTGAATTCATCTTTCTGGTAAAATATTATCCGTTTCCCATGAACCTGTTTGATGTCGCCGGACTGCTCTTATTTGGATCGGGCCTTAGCATGCTCATTTTTCGCTATAAACCTTCTGAAAGAAGCCGATATGGAAAAGATGATGATTTGGATGTTCTGGATGATCGTTGGCGCTACTTTCTGATACTCTTTTCGATACACCCAATGGCGCTTGGAGTTTTATCAATTGGCATATATTCCATAGTGCTGAAGGTCCGGCACTATCAATTTGAATTTAACGAATGAAATGTCGAAGCGTCATAACAATAAAGTACCTTTGCGCGTGGTTTTAAAACCAAACGATTCAACTTCTGTTTGATACATTCTATAATCGCTTTTTATTCATGGGAAATTTGAGATTCGTTATCAACCTTGTACTTCTGGCTGTGTTTGTCAGCTTTGTATCCTGCAATGAAGATGAAATAAAGCCGTCGGAGGAAACACTGGCGATCAATCAAATTCATCTACGACAACATGAAGGAAATGTACCTGTGGAATGATTTCATCCCAAATAACTTAAACCAAAACGAGGAGTTTGACCCGAAGGTCTATTTCGACAAACTGCTTTACAAATCATCTGACAGGTGGTCGTTCATCACTGATGATTATGAGGGGCTTATCAATAGTCTGAATGGTATTGAAAAATCTTTTCGGTCATCAGTTCAAATTAACTATCGTACCTGGCACCTCAGACGATGTGATGGGCATAGTTAAATACGTGATCCCCGGCACCCCTGCCGCGCGCTGCAGGAATAAAGCGCGGGGATATATTTTATAAAATTAATGGCAATGTCCTCACCCGATCCAACTACGAACAACTCCTTTTCGAACTTGACAGCTACACACTCACATTGGGCGAATTTGACCAGGACGGTAAACTCCAGGCTACCGATGAGAAATCTCTGACCGCCACTGTTGTTACCGAAAACCCCATTCACATGCACAAAATAATCGACTTTGACTGGTTCAAGACCGGCTACCTGGTTTACAATCAGTTTATTCCCGACTACAACAGTCAACTCACCGACCATTCTATGAAGGAAGCCCAAAGACGGCGGCGTCACCAATCTGGTCCTCGACCTGCGCTACAATCCGGGAGGATCCGTTCAGGCGGCTATTTTCCTTGCCAGCCTGATCGCCCCTGAAACTTCTGTCAATAATCAGGAAATATTTTCCAGGCTTGTCTGGAATGCCGGAGTAACCGATTACCTGGTGAAAAATGAAGGCGATGCCTCTGGAAATTTTATTTCCAGGTTTGTAAAACAGGATGTAAACCTGAACCTCTCCAAAGTTTATATTCTTGTTACGAAAAATACTGCCTCAGCGAGCGAACTTATCATCAACTGCCTGGCTCCATATATGGAAGTTGTATTGATTGGCCCGGAAAACACAACCGGTAAATATGTAGGCTCTATCACCATTCGTGCGGAAGATACCAAATGGCCGAATTGGGCTATGCAGCCGATCGTCCTGAAAACAGCCAACGTAAATTGGGAGACTGACTATTCCGTTGGATTTGCGCCAGATTATGTGATCGCTGATGACCTGAACGCGCCTCTCGGCACACTAAGCGAAGACATGCTGCAACGTGCTATTGAGTTGATTACCGGCGCTACCATCTTTGATCCGGCCAGAGTTGCAAAGTATCCTGTTGATTTTGCTAATGGAATTAAAGCCTGAAAAATCCATCAGGAAAAGAAAATATGTATTGGGATAATTTGATCTCCGTTCATTGATGTCTCTTTCATCTGGGAGCTTTCGCCCAAAAAGATCTTTAGACTGAAAACGTCTTCTTTAGAAATTGCTTAATTTGAGGCAAATTCAATGCTTTATGCCTCTCTCCCGTCGAAAAATGCTTCAAAAAACCATGGCTACGTTTGGCGCATCCATGGTTTTCGCAAATACTCCGTCCTTTGCAGGAAAGTCAAAACCTGGTAAAACGGGTTTTTCGTATTGTCTGAACACCAGCACCATCAGTGGTCAGAAACTCGGGTTGATGGGTGAATTGGATATTGCCGCTAAAGCCGGCTATGATGGCATAGAAATATGGGTGCGCGACCTTGACACATTCATGATGAATGGTGGCAAAACTGCTGATGTGCTGAAAAAAGCTTCCGATCTTGGGCTGCGTATTGAAAATGCAATCAGTTTTCCAAAATGGATCGTCGATGACGAGGCTATCAGAAAAGATGCATTGGAACAGGCAAAGAAAGAAACAGCGCTTCTGGCCCAAATTGGTTGCCCGAGAATCGCTGCGCCACCCACTGGAGCTACTGAAATCCCGGGACTCAATCTGAACCAGGCCGCAGAAAGATACGCACAACTCCTTGAAGTCTGCACTGCCAATGGAGTAAGGCCATTACTGGAAATATGGGGCTTTTCGGCCAATCTGAATCGTATGTCGGATGCGCTTTTTATTGCAGGTGCCAGTGGCAACCAAAACGCTGCAATTCTTGCCGATGTGTATCACCTCCACAAAGGTGGCTCGGCCGCAGAAAGCCTGGCGCTGGTTGACGGCAATGCTTTGCCGGTTTTTCACATGAATGATTACCCCGGTGTTCCGGAACGCGAATCAATCGCTGATAAAGACCGGATTTACCCCGGAGATGGAATTGCACCGCTCAGTACAATTCTTCAACTTTTGCAAAAGAAGAATACACCGATTGTTTTATCGCTCGAGTTGTTCAACCGGGATTACTGGCAACAAGACGCTTTGCTGGTGGCCAAAACGGGTCTTGAAAAGATGAAACTGGCAGTGGAAAAAGCGCTGCTCTGACACATCATCAGCCGAAAGAAATATTTACGTATATTGAGGACAGCCGCGCCCGCTTTGCGGCATTGTTTTCATGGATCTACAGGTAATTTTGAACCATCGACTGAGATTTACCGACTTTATCAGTTAAATTCCATAATGAACTTTTAAATCATAGAGAAATGGGCATGTCCACTCCTAATTCAAAAAAAACCACACTGTTCGCGCTGGCACTTTTATGCTTTGGAACCATCGCTTTTCAATCCTGCACCGAGCCAAAAGTGCTTCATGTTGATGAGCATATTCTTACAGATGGCTGGCAAATCATAGCTTCTGCCGATGCCAATGCCGACGGCAAAGCGATTTCGTCGCCAGAGCAAAATACAGATGCATGGATAAGCGCTAAGGTCCCGACAACGGTACTGGCGGCGCTCGTGGAAGCAGGTGTGCATCCCGATCCGTTTTACGCCGATAATCTGGATAAAATTTCTCCGGAACCATTCCAAAATCCATGGTGGTTTAGAAAAACATTTGCTCTCGATGATTTAAGTCCTGACAATGAATCCCTTCGCCTGTTCATCGATGGCATCACGTATAGGGCAAACATCTGGCTGAATGGTGTTCAGATTGCTTCGCAGGATACATTGTATGGGTCTTTCCGGCAATTTTCCATCGACATCAGCAATGTCGCGAAGCCATCCAACGTACTGGCCTTTGAAATCTTCCCTCCTCAACCCCGCGATTTCTACATGGGTTTCGTGGATTGGGCGCCCATGCCACCTGACAAGTACATGGGTATTTACCGCGAAGTCCGCGTGAAAAGATCAGGCAAGGTGACGCTGGATAAGCCATTCGTCAAAACGGATGTCAATACAGAAACCCTGAGCGAAGCTTCGCTAACCATTGAAGCCGAACTCACCAATAACTCAGGCGTAGAAAAGCAGGTCACCATTTCCGGAATCATAGAAAATATTAAAATATCCAAAGACGTCACGCTGGCGCCGAATTCTTCTGAAACCATATCATTTATTCCCGCGGAATTTGCCAACCTGAACATCAGCAATCCCCGGCTTTGGTGGCCAAACGGTCTCGGTAAGCCTGAAATGTACGCGCTACGCCTTCAGGTTCATGAAAACGGCGTGCTCAATGATGAGCAAAACGTGAATTTTGGAATCCGTAAAGTCGAAACGTATCTCAATGCGTCGCAGGTTCGCGGCTACAAAGTAAATGGCCGGGAAGTACTGATAAAAAGCGGTGGCTGGGTCGATGACCTTTTACTCCGGTATCAGCCTGAGAAAGACGCTGCTCAAATCAGGTACGTAAAGGAAATGAACATGAACTCCATACGTCTTGAGGGCTTCTGGGGAAATAACCATAATCTGTACGACCTGTGCGACCAGAATGGTATACTCATCATGGTCGGCTGGAGTTGCCAGTGGGAATGGCCTGACTACCTCGGCCTGGAGCTTGAAATTGCTGAAGGAGATGAAAACCTTTCCATTGCGGAAGGAACAGAAATTTATGGTGTGAAAATCTCCCTGGAAGAAGAAAACCTGTTATCCGACTATTTCAGGGACCAGGTGATCTGGCTCCGAAACCACCCGAGCATTTTCTGCTGGGCAGTTGGCAGTGACGCCATGCCAAAGCCAAGCCTGGAACAAAAGTATCAGACAACGCTCGATCAATATGATGACACGAGGTCGCTCCTCGTATCCGCCGGACAATTTGAAAGTACGCTGTCAGGCCCATCGGGCATGAAGATGAACGGGCCTTACGAATATGTTCCTCCGGTGTACTGGTTTGAAGACCAAAAGCTGGGTGGCGCTTTTGGATTCAATTCAGAAACCGGTCCTGGGCCACAAATTCCACCTGTGTCGAGTATTAAAATAATGGCGGAAGCATACTGGTGGCCACCCATGAATCCTATGTGGGATTACCATTCAGGACGCGAAGATTTCGACGATCATTGAGCGTGTACAAGAAGGCGATGGATGACAAATATGGTCCGGCTAAAAATCTCGATGAACTTGGACTAAAAGCCCAATTGATGAATTATGAGGCAATGCGGCCGATGTTTGAGGCATTTGTGGTGAATCGCCCCAAGGCTACAGGCGTGGTGCAATGGATGCTCAACTCGCCCTGGCCGGAGTTTTACTGGCAATTGTACGATTATTATCTGATGCCGACCGGCGCCTATTTCGGAACCCTGAAGGCATGCCAGCCGGCTACCCTGATCTATAACTATGATGATCACAAGGTCTATGCCAGCAACGATGGAACTTCAGGCCTGAGCAATTATTCGGCTGCCATCAGGATTTATGATACAGCCTCCAGGATTGTATTCGAGAAAACTGAACCTGTGAGTCTTGGCTCCGATGAGGTGAAATCACTGATTGACATACCTCAGCTTAAGGGCGATCGTGAAGTATATTTCCTCGATATGAAACTTACCGATGCATCCGGCGCGGAAGTATCGAACAACTTTTATTGGCTGGCTGCCAAAAAGACCGGGATGGACTGGAATCAACATTTTTGGTTCTATACACCGCAGAAGCAATACGCCGATTTCACGAAAGTGAACAGCATGGAAAAAACGGATATTTCAGTCTCAAAGGAAATTGTTCATCAGGGCGATGAGTGGGAAGTGACCGTCACATTGACTAATCCATCCGAAAAGCTTGCTTTCTTCATAGAACTCATGGCAGTAAAAAAATCTGACGGCTCAGCAATCCTGCCGGTATTCTGGAGTGATAATTACGTTTCGCTCGCGCCGGGGGAAAGCAGGAAGGTAAACCTGAAATTCTTTGCCAAAGACCTTGGCTCTGATGAATTATTGATAAATATCCAGGGGGTGAATCTGAAGGAAATTAAAATGATTTGATGCTCATGTAGCTGGGTTTCAAATACTATATTGCATATGAATCTCATTGACACTTTTTATGAGAGTGATTATATTTTTTCTGCCTGCACTATTCATCATAACCTCAGCCTCAGCAACTGACTCAGACAGCACGAAAACTCCGGTCCGGATATCGGGAATGCTGAGCCTCAATACAAATGGTGTGGCAGCCGTACCGGCATTTGCGCTTGGGAAACCGGCACTTATGCTTAATCTATCCGTGCGTAAGGGCAGGTTTAGCTATGACCCGACTATCGCCTATGGACTGAACCTGAAACCATGGATTTTTGACAACTGGTTTCATTACCGCCTGGTCGATAAACCGAATTTTGAACTGCGCACGGGCTGTAATGTCAGCATGTTTTCCGAGTGAGTTTAAAAATGCAGACACCACGGGACGATCCTGGTATGGCCAGCGCTATCTCACGCCTGAACTTGCCGCCACCTTTAAATTCCCCAAAAACAGATCCCTGGCCGCAATGCTTTGGTATGACATCGGTATTGAACCAAACACCATCTCCGGATATTTTTATAACCTCCAGTACGACCGCTATGGCATTCCGGCCGGACGACACGTTACGCTGGGCTTGAACGTCATGCTGTTTTATACCGACTACACAGGTAACAACGACGGATTCTTTATCTCACCAAAGATCTCTGCTACTTCCACAAAATTACCAATAACGCTATTTTTTCAGGGCATTCAACCCTTCACCTCGAACACGTTTCGGATCACCATTTTTTCGATGCAAGTCTCGGTCTGGGATTTATTTTTTGATACAGAGAAACCGCCCTCAGTGACGGCAACATCACCCTCAGAGTCTCTCGCAAAGGATTCTCAGTAAATCCATCACATGCTGGTCAGTCTTCGACTCCGCTCAGACGGACAGAGCTGGCATCGCCACAACCTTATTACTCAGATATCTTTGCCTCGCGCCCGTTGTCCTTACACCTCTAGGTTAAATATTCCGGGATTCCTCTAACTTTATTACCTCATTCGGAAACCTTTGTTCCGTTGACTTGTCATTTGGTAAAAATTAACATTTAGCCGTTTGCAGACCGATCAGAAGTCAGTACACACTTACCTGATAGTGAAGAGCCAGGAGGGCGACCGCCGCGCTCAAAACGAGCTATTTAAACTTTATGCCAATGCCATGTACAACATCTGCCGACGAATGATGGGTAACGAAGAAGAAGCGCAAAAGGACTGTGCCTTCAGGCATGCTTTCGTGGATGCTTTCACCAAAATCGGCGACCTGCGCCAGCCTGAGATGTTTACGGCCTGGCTGAAACGCATCGTCATAAATCACAACATCAACGCTTTGAATAAAAATCGGCTTTTGACCAAGGACATTGAAGAGCAGGGTGACTTCGCCGAAAAGGAAGATCACGGGATTTCCGAGACATTGCAATACGAAGTAAAAAAAGTGCTCAGCGCTATCGACAGGATTTCTGAAGGCTGCCGGACAGTACTGAACCTCTACCTCTTCGAAGGGTATGATCACAAGGAAATTGCCCAGATTCTCAATATCTCTGAATCGGCATCCAAGGCACAATACAGCAAAGCGAGAGCTAAAGTGCGACAAATCATTTTCGTTGCCGAAAACACACGATTAATGAGCAAACGATCTGAAAGAATTTACTGGACGAAACCACAATCCTGCTTCAAGCTTTCCCGCCCCTGAACTCGAGAGCTTCTGGAATGAGATAGAATCGCGGCTCGATAGGGCGACTGGAAAAGTCATTATTTTCCCATGGAAGACGATGATGCGGGTAGCAGCATCTATCATCCTTATTGCGGTGATTGCACTTGGCTACTATGTAAATACCAGGCGCATCGACACGGAGAACAACGGCATCGCCCTGCACAATATCTCCAGGGAGCTTGCAGAGACTGAGGCATTTTACGCAGGTGAGATTCAGGAAAAAATACAAATGCTGGAAGTGGCTGAAGGGTCAATTGATCCGGATGTTCGTTTGCAGCTCGATCAGATGGACGAGGACTACAACGAACTGAAGAATGACCTTCAGGATCGGGCAGATAGCGAAGAAGTCATCAACGCCATGATCGGATACTACAGGTTGAAACTCGACTTACTCGAGAAAATATTGGACGAGATACAAGAAACAAATGAAGATAAAACCCATGATGAGGCCAGGACCATTTAGCAGTATCATTGCCGCGCTGGTTCTTTTATGCACCCAGGTTGTCGTGGCGCAGGAGACAAAACTTTCCAAAAGCATCAACCGCAGCTTCGACATTTCGGGCCGGCTGAACCTGGAGGTTTCTAACAAATACGGCAATGTGATCGTCGAGACCCACAACAAAAACGAAGTGGCGCTGCGAATCGAACTTATCGCTTTCGGCAAAGATGAAAGTTCGGCAGAAAAGCTCATGGAGCGTGTGGAATTTGATTTCAAAAACACGACCGATTACCTTCAGGTAGAATCTGTATTTGACAGGAAACAGAGTTTCTTCAAAGAAATGCTCAATTCCGTAAATGACTATTCCGCTTCCCTTCTCAGCAAACACAAATTGCAGGTGAATTATGAAATCACCGTGCCAGAAAACACGGCTTCCATTTCGATTGTCAACCGCTTTGGCGATGTCCATATCGCCGATATGAATGCCCGACTCGACCTCACCGTATCGCATGGAAACCTCCGCCTCAATGATGTAGGGCAATTTTCCAGAATAAACGTAAGTTATGGAAAAGCCAGGATTCACTCCATCGATGAGGCTTCAGTAGATCTCAAGGGCGCAGAACTCGATCTTGACAAAGCTGGAAAACTGACGCTCACAAGCAGCACATCCACGGCGCTAATCGGCTCTGTGGACTTCGCTGAGCTCACCTCCACCAACGATAAGATCACCATTGAATCTGTTCGCGAAATTTCGGGCACAGTGAATTTTACTTCCATGCAAATTTACTTTTTGGAGGAAGCAATTCGGCTGAACCAAAGTTACGGCGACGTGACGATAAAGAACATTCAGCCAACATTCAGGGACATACGACTCAATGGAAAATCGACCGATTATCAGATCAATTTTCAAAAAAGCACGGCCTTCGATCTGCGGATAAATACGCGCGATGATAAGCTCCAGCTCCCCGATTTTCCGGGCAAGGTTCAGAAACGCTATTTGGATGAAAAGTCCAAGTTTATTGAAGTTTCAGGCTATGTCGGTGCAGCAAATTCCGGACGTAACGTAAGCATCGACGCACAAAGCGGTTTGGTAAAACTGGTATTCATCGACCCAACCAAAGAAAGCTACAACAAGTGATACTGACCTTTTAAAATTTTTGATATGATTCGTACAGCTATACTATTTTGCCTCCTTCTCAGCGCCTTGACGCTACAGGCGCAGGAATATAAAAACTCCGCTGGCTTCCGGTTTTGCAAAACCGATGGCCTGACGTATAAACGCTTTCTCACGACGAATGGCGCCATCGAAACGATGCTCGGCTTCGGCGGGTATGATGGTGGCATGCAGGCCTATGTCAACTACCAATGGTATCAGCCCGTTCCCTCCACATATACCGGATATCTCCATTTCTACTATGGGGTTGGCGGCCACACGGGATACATTCGGCCTACCCGGACGGTGGATTATTATGAAGGCGATCAGATTGTGTCGGAGACCCAGCAATACACCGATTACGTGATTGGCGTGGATGGCATTCTCGGTGTGGAATACAGGATATTCACTGTGCCGATGACCGTAGGGATGGATATAAAGCCATTTTTTGAATACTATGCCTTGCAATACACCCGGTTTAGGTTTTGGGATTTTGGATTTACAGTGAAATATATTTTCTGATTAATGCATAGAAACATCGATATGAAATCATTTATACTTCTCGCGCTCTCCGTTGTACTGACAATGAATAGTGCATTTTGCCAGGGTGAAATTGAGGTAATCGGGTCGAAGGACCAGATGCAGACCCTCTTTGGCTACAATTCAAAAATCACCGGCTATGGCGCCATGGACACCCGATTTTCCCTGATTAACGGGAAGGAATCGGTTATTGTCGGCGGTCATGGTGGCGTCATTTTCAACAGCTATTTCTACCTTGGCCTCGGCGCTTACGGATTGGCCACTACCCAAAATATCGCCACCGACCCGCTCGACGTGCCGCTGGATATGCAAATGGGCTACACCGGTTTGATGTTGGGTATGAACGTACTGCCGAAAAAAGTTGTCCATTTTTCCATACCGCTCTTCGTAGGTGTGGGAAATCTTGTGATGGAAAAAAACGATGCCCGTCTGGAAACTTCGCCATTTATCATCATTGAACCCGGGTTGCAGCTTGAAGTCAATCTCGTGCGGTTTATGAAAGTCGGCCTGGGCGGCGGCTACAGAATGGTACGTGGATCGAGTCTTAACTACGATATTTCAGATGCTGATCTTACGAGCTGGTCAGGCAATTTTTCCCTGATTTTCGGGAAATTCAAGTAGCAGGTTCTATTCGTTAGTGAATGAAATAATAGTCCTTTCCTCTGTTCTGGAAATGATACTCGATCATTGGCGGCCAGAGCGGAGGCGGCATACTGCTGCTGACCAATCGGCATGTGCATTTGGGCGGCTGCTTTGCCAACTGCGGGCTGATTTTCGATTACGAGATCGATTGAATAGCAAACGGAACATGGCACAAATTAAACAACACAGTATGACCGTCATTGCGAACTGGATGCAAAGCTTACCATTTATCACTGCAGAATCGCCTTCTTGTCGCCGGAATCTACCAGAAAAGATACGTCATCGGGGATTTGATGCTTTTTTGCCGGTTACATTAAGGCAAAAGGTCTTGCGCGCATCACTGAGACCGCAGTCGCCAGGCGAGTGCCACACCCACCACTTTTTTGTGAGTCGTTCTGCAAAATATCTCATCGATGACACCATTGGATCGTAGCGTATGGGTTTTATTCGATTTTTCCATGAAAAAATAAAAGGAACCCTGATGCCTCCTTCAAAATTTGTCATCTTGCCGCCAAGATATGAGCCGTTTAGCGTGGTGAATGTGTATTCGGCCCCGCCGTTATCGCTGATAAAAAAAATCATCGTATTCTCATCAAGTCCCAGGCTGTCCAGATGGGCCATCAATTTGCCGATGTTGTCGTCCAGGTTAGCGATCATGGCATAATATGTTCGCTTCACGGGATCGGGCTCGGAGGCGAATTTTTCCATGTATTCCAGCGGCGCCTGCAATGGTGTGTGGGGCGCGCTGTAGGAGAGGTATAGAAAAAATGGCTCATCTTGGTACTCAGAAAGGTACGTGACGGCCTCCTCCGTAAATACATCCGTCAGATAACCCGATTCTTCCACCTTCTCGCAATTTCTAAAAATACCATGGCCATTGTCGCGGGCATCATTCCAGATATATTTATCTGTAAAATCTCCCATCAACCGGCTGATCATGGATTTCTGGTGTATTTTTTTCAGTGTAAAGGGAATGCGAGGAATAAAACCCAAACTGGTAATCGAAACCGAAATCGCAAGGCGCTTTCTTCTCGCCGAGATTCCATTTGCCAATCAGCGCGGTGTTATAGCCCGATGCCTTTAAAAGTTCGGGCAGGAGAATTTCCGACGTGGGTATCCCCTGGTCATCCATCGCTTTTTTTGTCGGCACATGGGGAGTCCAGACCGGCATCCACGGGTAGCTGTCGATAAAATACCGGAAAGCCACGTATTCGAGGCGATTACTCAGGTAACGTTCGCGGATCTGATGTTCGAAACCAAAGCGCTGCTGATAACGACCGGTGAGCATGGCGGCACGCGACGGGCTGCACATCGGCGCCGTCGCATACGCATTTTCAAAAACAACACCTGTCGAACCCAACGCATCGATGTGCGGAGTATTGGGATACCCACCCTGATAGAGCGAAAGATCGGCCATACCAAGATCATCCACAACGATAAAAATGATGTTTGGCCGGTCAGTATCCTTTTGAAACGCAACAGATTCAAGGAATTTTTGCTTTTCAATTTCCCCCTGTTCATTAGCTGAAATGTCATAGCGATGATCGCCCAGCGGCCACACTAAGAAAATTACCGCCATCAATATCAGGCTCAACCAAAAAAATATTTTCCACTTTCGCATAGGTATTACTATTTCATTTGTTGGAATAAGTGTGATCGGGAAATGAAAATGCAGTTTTTTTCCATAAAGAAAAATGATTTTTTTTCTTCTGGATAAATGAACATTTTTGCACCTCGGTAGTAATTGAAATCAATAGAATCTTTTTTCCCTTGAAATATATTGTCCTTTTCGCAGTATTGTGCCTGTCCGTGAACGCCTTTGCGCAGGACACAGAGTTTACCGTGACCGGCGAATATCAGGGTAAAAATTTATATGTTCAAAATCCGTTATCGCCCGATAAGGTAAATTTTTGCTCTTCGGAAATTTACCTCAATGAAAAATTAGTCCTTTCCTCCCCGAAAACATCGGCCTATGTCATCGACCTATCGGGCATGGCCGTTGGCGATCCGGTGTTTGTAAAAATAGTCCACCGCGACGGATGTATTCCGAAAATTATTAATCCCCAGGTTATCAGGAGCAAGAGCAAGTTTCAGTTTTTGAATATCCGCGCAGATGCGCTGGCCATATCCTGGACAACTACCGGAGAAATGCCCTATGGGAAATTTTTCGTGGAGCATTACACCAACAAAGCGTGGATCAATGTCAGCACCATGTCTGGCAAGGGATCGTTTGAAAGCAATCAATATAATCTGAAACCGGCGCATCACAGCGGCGACAACAAATACCGGATTAAGTACCTCCAGAATGATAATAAGATCTTTTTTAGTGAGGTGATTAGTTACTTCAGCAACATCGACCCGATCAGTTTTTCACCTGCCTTAGTCATCGACAGGATAACGCTGAGCCGCGAAACGGACTACAAAGTCGTGGATTCGTATGGCAACCAAATCGCCAGTGGTACGGGTGCGGTGATCCCTCTTCCCAATCTCCAGGCCGGCATGTACACGCTGTACATCGACAACAGGGAAGAAAAATTTGTGAAGAAATAGTTAAATCCCCTTGGGTATTTCGGCCATTAGTTCCCCCGCCATCACGCCAGATGGAGTGATACTTGTAAGCGCTACGTCATAGATTCCATTGACAAGACCCTTATCGGCAGGTACACCGATGCGGATATAATTCCCCGAAAATCCATGAATCTTTCCGGCCTCAAAGTCATTTTCAAATAGCACTTTCATGGTGCGCCCTTCGAATTGCTCATAAAAATTCCTGCGCTTTTTCTCAGAAAGTGTTCTTAGCATACGCGATCGTTCGGCGCGCTTTTCCTGGGGCACCACGTCATCAATTTCAGACGCCAGGGTGTTTGGCCGTTCGGAATAAGTAAATACGTGGAGATACGATATATCCAGTTGATTAATGAATTGATACGTATCCATGAAATCGTCGTCTGATTCACCTGGAAATCCCACGATCACATCTACCCCGATACAGCAATCCGGCATCAGGTTTTTTATATCCGTTACCCGGCCGGTATACCAAATCGGCGCGGATATCTGCGGCGCATGGCTCCAGAGAATTTTATCACTGCCCGATTGCAGTGGGATGTGAAAATGGTGTGCAAACTTATTGGACACGGCTACGAATTGGATGATTTCGGGAGTGAGCAGATTCGGCTCTATGGACGAAATACGGATTCGCTCCACCCCTTCCACATTATCGAGTTCTTTCATCAGGTCGATAAAACGATAATGCCGCTTTCCGTCCCGGATGCCAAAATCGCCGGTATTTACACCGGTCAACACGATCTCCTTTACGCCGCGCGATGCAATATCCCGGGCTGCAGCCAACACATTCTCAATGGTATCGCTGCGGCTTTTTCCCCGCGCTAAGGGAATGGTACAAAACGAGCAGGAATAATCGCAACCATCCTGGATTTTGAGGAATGTACGCGTTCGGTCATTGATCGAATAGGCGCTATTGAAAGTTCGTGCATCGGCAATATCACTGGCCATAACGATGGCTTTTGAATGCTTTTCAAATCCATCGAGCAACTCCAGCAACCGAAACTTTTCGCTGGCGCCGAGCACGGCATCGACTCCTGGTATCGAGGCGATTTCCCGGGGCTTCAATTGCGCGTAGCACCCTATGACAATGATGTATGGATTTTCGCTGCTTCTTCGCGCTTCGCGAACAGCCTGACGACATTTTTTATCTGCGTTATCGGTGACAGAGCAGGTATTGATGACCACGATATCGGGGCTTTCAGTCATTTCTACCCTTTCATAACCCTGCTGCTGAAACATACGCGCAATGGAGGATGACTCGGAAAAATTCAGCTTACACCCAAGGGTGTGCAATGCCACTGTTTTATTGTTACCCAATACATTTCCGGTAAACGACATACTTTCTCCTTTTTAGCGGATTGTAATAATGCCGGGGACTCCGCTGGTTTCCCCTGAAAAGCAGCAAAGATAGGTGATTTACTTCCAGCGAACGCAGGTTTAATGCGTATTCCGGTTAGAAAAAGTACGCCTGCTGTTCCAAAAGGGTAATAAAAAGTCCTCAGAAGTGACTTCCTGGCTAACTTATAATGCTAAAAACTTTTCCTGGTTCTATGATCAGGAAATATCCGCACCTTCCTTTTGTACCCCTTCGGGTGCGAGTTTATAGATGTCCTTTGGGCTGTTGCAAAGGATGGCTCTTCCGTTCATCACGGCAAGGGGCGCCTTTACAAGTTCCGGATTATTCCGCAAAATATCCAGCCAGTCGTCATCGTCAAAATCATGGCCTGCGAGTTCTTCCTGGTACTTTTTCAACGATTTGTCCAGTAAATTCTTAGGCGCCAGATTGAGCAAAGCGAGCAGCTCAGCCCATCGCATCTTCGTAAGTTTGGTGTGCCTGAGCGAAATCTCATTTACATTTTTTGTAATGGACATGGCAAGTACCCTGGTTTTTCTGTGTGTAGCTGATGCCGGGTCAAACAAGAGCCACATTTCGTTTGGGTGGAGTTCCATATTTTTATTGCAACCTTGTTGTTATAGAGGGGAAGAGACAGACACCGAGGAACCCACACGAAGACCGAGATGAGATTCCCCCAAGAAACGACCTACAAGACAAGAAGAGCCAACCAGAGGAGAGGGAGATCGGTCCGACACCACCATACCAGCCCATTTTTAATAGGAATTACCCGAGTATACACATCCAGATCCTCTCCCCATCATAAACAAAAGAAAGAAAACCCTCCCCAACAAAAACCCAAAGATACACACACCAACTTACCGAGAGACAAGGGTATTGTAGCCCCACCCCTCCACCATGACCATCCCCCCACAACCAACGTACTATGAGGCATAATAGATGTACACTCCCCTATTTATCCATTGCTTGTATCATCAATATACAAACACCCAAGGCCTAATGGAAGTCGTGTTCTAACCACATGTTATACGGTCAAATAAAATACCAATCCAGAGAATTATCAAATATTATATCGAAAATCCACAAAACATCTCACCATGCATTCCCGTTCTCCTACGTTCCTGCAGTTCTCATCTTAGGTATAATGTGAGGTTTTGCGTTCGTATTTATATCTAAGTATTTCTATACATCACCGTGTAAGTTGTTTTACCTTCTCATATTATATTATGTCTCCTATCCTGTCTTTAAAAAAAATAAATTAACATAATCATTACTTACCACATATTATCATATCCCCAAACATTTTTATTTCCCAATAACCTCAATATCATCCCATACCCCCTCCTTCACTTTAAGAACAATTTTCCGACCCAAAAAATTTAACTTTTCACATATTATTACGAGCAGTCAACTGAATGCGCTTTGCATTTGGTAAATAGTGAGGATATACTGAATTTGAGCCACATAAAGACAGCCGGCTTAATCTTAAAATTATTGCATTGGAGGTCTTGAAGTAATCCGTTTTTCTCTTGGGTTGTTAACTATTTTACCGATGAAACAAATTGTACTTATAACCGCTATTGTGCTTGCTGCCGGATTTTCACACGCTCAGAAAATTATAATTACGGAAGGCGACGGTGTAGGCTTACTAAAAATCGGCCAATCTGTGGATGAACTGGTGAACATTCTGGGTTTTAAAGGAAAGTTGAAGTCCTACGACGACTATGTAGCGGAGGAACTTTTCACCGAAGATCCAGCCAAGTCGCTCGAATGCATCATTGGCTTTGACTATTACATCAAATACCAGCACCTCATAACTGTGCCTGTATCCTACATTTTTATTAAAAACAATGTGATTAGCCAAATAAAACTTACCAGCTTCCCGGAATATTTCTTCGGAATTTCCAGGGCTACCACTACGAGCAATGGGCTGCCCTTTTGGGCGGATAAGGATGAAATGATCAAGCTTTACGGCAAGCCTGATGCTACGCGGGACTACGAGTCGTTTATCCTGGAGACATCGGTGTATTTCGACAAAGGGATTGCGTTCAGTTTCAGAGATAGCAACTACCGCGTGGCGCATATCTTTAAAAAACCCACCGCAGATCAGATCAGGAAATTTAACAGCCAGAGCTAGTTGGTGGTATCGACTGACTTCACGCTGTCGGGTGTGTGCTGGAGTGTGTGGTCGGGCAGCTCCACAATAAATTGCGAACCTACTCCATAGTTGGATTTGACCTTAATAGAACCATCAAGCTTTTGCACCATTTCGCGGGCAATATATAATCCAAGCCCCGAGCCCTTCGATTTTTCCGAAGCCCGGTAAAACATATCAAATATTTTATCCAGCAGTTCCGGCCTTATCCCTACGCCATTATCGTCGAAGATCAACTGGAAGTTGTTATTCACTTTCAGAGATGATATGCGCAACCATGATTTTTCCTGACGTGTATTTGAAAATTTGTATGCATTTGAAATCAGATTCTTCAGAATAATCTTCAACCGCATCGGATCTGTCATCACCTCCAGGTCAGGCGGAACATTCAGCATCACTTCGAACTTTTCGAACCCATCGCCAAAATCATAGCTTTGGAGAATATCATCGATAAAATAATAGAGATTGACCTCCCTGTTTTTCCTGTCGAGACGCATATTTCTCGAAAAATCGAGCATGTCTTCCAGAAAATCATCCAGGCGGTGAATACGGGAAGTCATCAGTTTCAAACACTCTTCGATCTCTTCCTTGTCCGACGAAACCTTGGCAATATTGATAAGTCCAAGGATCGACGTCAGCGGCGACCGGATATCGTGCGACGCGCTATATACAAAGCTGTCGAGCTCAAGGTTGGTCTTTTCGAGTACCCGATTTTGCTTTTTGATCCGCTCGTCGGCGAGCTTGCGATCATGTATCTTAATGACAGAGCCCACCATCCTTATCGGATCGCCATTCTCATTCCAAAGCGCCTGACCGGCATCGGAGTACCACTGATATTCACCCTCCTTGGTTTGCAAACGCAATTCGACAGAA
Organism: Cyclobacteriaceae bacterium; assembly: GCA_034523095.1. Taxonomy (GTDB): domain Bacteria; phylum Bacteroidota; class Bacteroidia; order Cytophagales; family Cyclobacteriaceae; genus JAAUQL01. The sequence continues at coordinate 71,424 of JAXHKU010000021.1, forward strand.
TATCTTGATCCGTTAAGAAGATGGCTTTCAAGAACTGCCTTAGCACGGTTCTTATCGTCGGGGTGGACGAGGTCGTAAAACGTTTCTATGGAAAAATCATCCAATTCATCGTAATCATACCCCAGCAGTTTTTTCCAGGTCGGAGAATGGTATATGGTATTTCTTTGAATATCCCAGTCGTAAATACCCGCGTTGGAGCCATTGATCGCCAGCTCAAACCGTTGCTGGCTTTCCTTTAGATCCTGTGCCGTTCGCTGGAGGTGTTCATCTTTTTTGGAGAGCTTTGATTCAATGCTCTGATTGAGTTTTATAAGAAATAAAATGATAAGAACTGTGGCGAATATTGAAACCGCAAAATGAAGGATAAAATTGGCAGCCGATATCTCCGCAGCTTTGGTATCCGGCGGCATCCATTCTACACCAACTATATAAATTATACCAAAAGCCAGAAGAATGAATCCAAAAAACAGGAATCCTTTGTAGAGTTGATTGTATCCAAATAGGGCAAACGCAGCAACCGTCAGTGGGAAAAAGCTGAAATAATTTCCACTGTTCATGGGTTCTGTGATACTAAAAAGAAAAATAATCCCCAGTGTAGAAAAGAGCAGGACAAACTTGGCAAACTCGTATCGGCCCGACCTGTTAAGAAAGAATGCTATAATAGCAAAGTTGACAATCGTGAGGTAATACATCATCGCGTTGTAGATACCGGCAAAGAGATCAAAAGCCAGATATATACCGCAAATACCAACTACTAAAATGCTGAGATAACCCGTGAGCATCGCACGTTTGTAGATACTCGTGGATGCAATGTCGTGCGAATCGCCTAAAACAAAACGATGGGAAAAATCCTCCAGATTGTGGTAAAACATTAAAAATCAAGTATAAACCAAAGATTATTAGAAAATTGTAATAATCAAAAGTTTACGATCGAAAACTGATGACCAGCCTTGCTTTGGACTCAAGATGAAATCTGCTAAAGAATAAATATTTTATTTGAATGGAACATGCGCTTTTCAATATATTTGCGTCCCCGTGCGGGATGTAGCGCAGCCCGGTAGCGCGCGTCGTTCGGGACGACGAGGCCGCTGGTTCGAATCCAGTCATCCCGACTTTTAAGGAGTCAAGTAATGGCAAAACCCTCTAAATTGTATGATTTACAAGGGTTTTTTTGTTTTTATCCTATTCAAATTTCACTACTAAAACCATATAAAATGTGCCCCTTTCGGTGCCCCTTTTTTATGTCTATATTGGGGCACCTGTTTTGGTATTGTATTGATTATCAATGATATGTGAGAATAATATTTGCGTCTAAATAATTCAAATAGGTGCCCTTTTTTATAAGGGCACAAAAATTAGCTAACAAATACACTTAAAACACTTTAAATTTTATGTTATGGAAACTAAAAATCACACGTTCGGCGTAGTCTTTTATCTAAGAAAATACAAGACCACTGGAGGGAAAGCGCCAATTTACGTTCGTATTACGGTAAATGGCAAGCCGATACGACTTTTCGATTAAACGATCTGTCGAACAGGAATCCTGGAATATGAATAAAGGTCTGGCTAAAGGAAGTAAGGGTGAAATCCCGTCTTTAAATCAGTATCTGGAAAAAGTAAGGGCTAAAATCGTCAATCTATATCAGGAGTTGACATTGTCAGGAAAGGTGATAACTGCTTTAGCCATCAAAAACAAATTTCTCAGAATGGATCAACAAGAATTTACCTGTGTAAACTGATGGAATACCATAATACCCAAATGATTCAGGTTATAGCCCAGGGTAAGATGAAAAACTATTTCACCACCCAGAAGTACTTGAAAAGATTCCTACTAAAGAACTCAAATACAAGTGATATATTCCTCTCTGAAATCAATTATCGTCGTAATCAATTTTTCGAGTTCTTATTCAAACCTGGAAACCACTTGATCACCAGAAACCCTTCAAATAACGGAGTGATGAAACATATGGGAACGCTTCATTAAAATGATTAACCTTGCCAAAAAGCTGGAGTGGATGAGCAATGATCCATTTTTAAATTATAGACTTAAATTCGAGAAGTTGAGCGTGGATTTTTATAAGATGAAGATTAGCAGCTATTGAATTGAAGGAATTTAAAATTCCAACGGCTGCAGCAAGTCAAAGACTTATTTGTTTTTAGTTGTTACACGGGCTTATCGTATGTTGATGTTTTTTTTTTAATTTAACACCTGACTGTGTCGCTCTTGGTATTGATGGAATAAAGTGGATTTTTACGAGAAGACAAAAGTCGTTGACTCAAGTAAAGGTACCTTTACTACCAAAAGCTCTTGCAATAATCGAAAAGTATAAAAATCACCCAAAGATTATAAACAAGGGAAAGTTGCTCCCGGAGATATCAAACCAAAAATTGAATTCCTATTTAAAAGAAATTGCAGATCTGTGTGGGATTGAAAAAAACCTTCACTTTCATCTGGCCAGGCATACTTTTGCCACGACAATTACCTTAACGCATGGGGTTCCGATCCAGTCGATTAGTAAGATGCTCGGTCACACGAAACTCTCGAACCACCCAGATTTATGCTAAAGTGATAGAATCAAAATTAAGTCACGACATGATGAAATTGAAAAACAGACTGGAAAATTCAAACTGCCATCTTTTAGAATGGTACTTTAATGAAGATAAATAATTTGATTATGCAATGAGACTCTATGCTTACAAGGAAGAATTTAGCAGGATTACGGAGGATACTAAAAATGAAAAACAATTCCGTGGGTTCAGAAAACGAATAATGTCCAAGATAACAGCATTGACTATTATCCAATTCATTAACTACTTCAAGCTGGGAAGAAACATTAACTCATTAAAACATGCCATCATTTAATTCACCCAACGGGTTAATTCCCATTACTTTCCTCTTTTCAACGACGATCACCGAGCTATACAGGTGCGATTCACTGAGTGTTTTATTTCCTGTTTCATTTTGCGTAATGCGTATGGAACTAATTTAAGAGCAACTGTTTTCATGATATATGTGTCTTTAATTCATGTACTGGATTCCAGTAATCAGCTATATAAAAAACCAGGTAATGCTTTTCGGACTATTATCTTCCATGGTACTGGACTCCGGTTTGGGGCAGGAATCCGTTGATCAAGATAATATTCCAGTATAAATTGATATTACTCTTTTTGTTGAAAATAGGGGTTCACTTTCGATACCGAACTGCGTTTGATTCACAAACAATGTGTCTCATGAAACATCCACCAAAATTATCGTATGTATTTATCATTTTGCTTCTGGCGAATGTTAGCTGTGAAGATTTTGAAAATTCTGAACAAAAAAGATTGTATTAAAGGCAAATATTTAGGTGAATACTGTGAAGGGGTTGTTATCCAAATATTGGATGATCATAAGGTTGGGATGATTGGAGAAGTATCGATGGGACAAGAGACATATACCAACTCGGTTGTTGCAAGTATAGACACTACTCTGATGCAAAAATGAGTAATAACTTCTCTTACGTTTCCGATGACTCCCTTTTTTATTTTCAATACAAACATGGTGGCTACCAGAAAACAATACAACATTTGCAAGCAGTCAGCAGTTATAACAATTACCTATGTGTCCAAAAAATCATGTAAAAGCTATGAGACTGATGACAAATAAGTGTATTTGTTTGTGGTATTACTTAATCATTGCTTAGGTAACTGGCTCAGAAATTGACAGGTTGTAAATATAGTTTTTGTAGATTGAATATTGGAAAGTTGAATTGAAACGGAAATGGGCTCTGCTGGGAAGCAACCTATAAGGGATAGATTCATCCGACCGAAATGGTTTGTGAAGCCTTGCCTTAGGTAGGGCTTCTTTTTTAATATCCATTTTGGGAGTTGCATACCTAAGAAAATCCATTTACGCCGCATATTCTACCGAGAATTTAAATCATGGAGTGCCTGATGAGGCCTGTTTGTATTGTAGTCTTCGACCCAGTCGTCGGTTCACTTCCTTAGACGTGGCTTATACTTTTAAACAGGTAAGCGGGGGGTATATCTTCCCTATAAGTTTTGTTAAACCGTTCTACGATTGCATTCTGTTGTGGTTTGCCATTCTGGATCGGTGACCATTCAATGGCATTCTCTTTGAGCCATAGCTGAAAGCGTTTGCTAAGGAATTCCGTCCCATTATCGGTTCGTATCCTTTTGGGGTTTCCGTAAAGGCTGATCATGATATCCAGTTCAGTAATTACGCGAACCGCTGGAAAATTGTGTGACACACAGATCCCCATGCACTGCCGGTTGTAATGATCTACCACATTAAATGTTCTGAACCGCCGCCCGTTGCTCAAAGCATCGCTCATAAAGTCCATGGCCCAGTCCTGATTTCTGGACGGGGGAATCTCTATCGGGTTGCACACCTGGTGTTGCACTCTTCGCTTTAAGCGGCTTCTCCATAAAAAAATCCTTCCCGCTCCATAAACCCTACGTATCTTGCTAGCACCCAATTATCAATGCCTGCGCTGCACTTTCAGGATCACCTCGTCTCTGCCTTGAAGGCTACTGCCGGGTGCTCCCCTGATAATCCCGGAAAGTTCCTTGTCTTTGGATGGCATCTTCTTCTTATAGTACTTCTGTGTCCTGCTTAGACCTACCAGTCTGCACGCCCGTGCATGTGAAACATCATCATCTGATCGCTCCATATCTTCGACACTCTCTTGCTGCTGCACGGACGTTATCACTTTTTTGCTAATAATTCCTTCAAAAGATCAATATCCAGGCTCTGATTGGCCACAACCCGCTTGAGCCGGAAATTCTCTACCTCCAGTTCCTTGAGTCGTCTAAGTTCCTGAACATCCATCCCAGCATACTTGCTCTTCCATTTATGAAATGTCGCAGGGCTTATCCCGTGTCCCCTACAAATGTCATTTACTGTCTTGCCTTGATCCTGTTCCTTCAGAATGGCAAGAATCTGCGTCTCATTAAATTTGCTCATTTTCATATCGCTAAGTTAAAAGTTCTCTCCTGTTAACCTGTTAGAAAAAACCAGCCTAGTACCCTTATAGTCTAACCACAATGGGCAACATTGCAAATGCTCAAATAAGAAATCAAATAATTACAAAAGAGAACTCATCTGGATATGGAATTAATTGCCGAATATTTATAAAAATTTGCCAAGTTATGAATTACCAAGCCTTAATATACCTGAATTATTAAAGGAAGATTCTATAGAGGAATATCAAGGAAAACCATACAGATTTGGCAAGGCAATAAGATGTCAATATTGACATTACGAAAAGTGCAAAACGATTTGAACTTTCTTGATACGATAGTCTATATGTATAAGATTAATTCCTGAAAGCTTTTAGTATCAATCTAATTTTCGACAAGTTTTTATTGTCCGACGATGTCAGTTTATTAATATATAATGAAGAAAAGACTATGGTATATGGCCCTGTTTTAAGTGATGATAATCCACAAATCGCGTATTTCCAGTCCGATTTTCATAGGGAGATGGAATAATCATACAGTTGAATGTAGTTGGTGAAAATGGCAATAAAAATATCCTTCATATCAGCAAAGTAATTCATGGCTATAAAGAAATAGTTTTCTGGGATCGTTGGATCGGCACGGTGCAACAGAGATATTGCGTGTCAAGAGGGTGCCGCATGGCGAAATGAAGGTAATGCCGTAGCGATGTTACACTAACGGGCAAAGGTTTTGTTCTGGTGTATTATTAAACAACTCCTGTCAGGATTTTACACCAAATTTTTTAACCGCGTTTCATTGTCTAGATGCAGATGTTGACGGGGTTTTATCAATTCCAAACAAAAATTCAGTAAATAACTGGGTATTCCGATTTATGTACAAAAGCCCGAATTGTGGAGGTGGCGACTCTCCAACTTATCTTTCAATTAATGGCTCATAGTTTCTGCAGCATTTCAGCCTAGCGATTTTGCATTGCTTCTACTTTCAGCTAAACCAACGGAAATATAACGTACTCTGGTTGGTCAAGAACCAACATTGCAGCTACCTCGTTGCAATTCATCACCCTAATGGAGATGTAAAAAAAATATCGATAGAGCAAAGTAATATATCTGACTAATGTATGGATGACCGCCCACATGGAAACGAGATATTTATGGAAATCCAGTTATTCAATGCCCTCCTGATACGCATTTTGGCAAAGTATTGACAGTCCACAATCTGGAATAGACGCAAGTACAGTTCAGCCAGGTTCATCAGGTTCTCCGATTTTTGATCAAAATCATACGTTATTCGTATAGTGATTTTGTTAAATGCTGATAATAACTACTGCGCAAACAAAAGAGGACAATATGGTAGATTTGATGTTTCCTGGAATAATGGCCTTAGCGTTTGGCTTACCAATGACCCAAGTGTTGTAACAACTAAATCTATTGCAATACCCTATTAACGAATGAGCGGGACTGATTTTGTTATTTGTTCGAGTCCCATTGGATTAAATATGATCAATGCCCTTCACAGGCCACGCATAATGTCAGTTGGTCAGGGTTGCTTTCCAAACTTAACCATCGTTTCGCAAGGACGTTTCCTCCCTGTAGTACAGTACTCCGGCACTCAGGAGATGGAGCAGCCACCATCACTGCCAATATCGGGAATAATAATCCGGGAACTTGTCCGGTTATTACTCCATTACCTTGATGTCCAGGCTGGTCCGTTTGCATCCGGGCAGGTTATTGTGTCAGGTCAGTCGGCTGTCTGCCCGGTTATGGAGATGTACTTACACTGCAAACGTGTATGGCGGGCATAGGCAGGCTATACCTATTCATGGACTTATCCGAGCGGATAGTACGTTAGTCAATATGCAAATGTTATCAGGTTAAGAGTTACCTCAATATAACCAAATTATCGAACAGTAAGGGCAGCGGTAAATAACGGTTGCGGGTAGCGGTTATTCAGGCATCACGGTTTATCCTGGTTATGGATGTGGATATTCCTTATGCCTCGTATCCAAAACCCAGCGGAAGATCAACTAACAGTTGAAGTCGTTAAAGATACTGATGGGGAAAAACTAAGTCAGAGAGCAGCGTTTAATCTCTTTTGAAACCTACATTTATGATATGAATGGTAATCTTGTAGAATTCATGAAAAGCAACACCAATCAAACGATTATCGATCTGAACAATCTTAAACCGGGCGCTATTTATTAAATATAATCAATGCGATTGATCAATTCAGGAGCATACTAATAATAAAGCGAACAATATAACTAGTAAAACGTTATTACTATTATCTTGTGTTTATTAAATGAGAACTGATTAATTGGAGAAAGGCCTATTGATATCTTTTCCGCGTTTGATTTCATCAATGAATTCATTTTATTAATTTTATTCGTATACCATTATCCATTAATTTAAAAATATGATTTTTGAAATCTATATATAATTCTTCCTGTGCCTGATCCAGTTTCCGACGATGCTAGCAATACGT
>JAXHKU010000022.1:0-80661 GCA_034523095.1 Cyclobacteriaceae bacterium
CCAAAGTTGGCATATCTCTTTGCGCCAGGTCAGCCTGCTCAACCCATGAGCTGCACTCCCAGGCCGCCTTTGCCAGCGCGGAAATATTCGGACCAAGTTCTCTGGTGCGCCAGTGAATTCCAAAAAGACCTTCACACCCATACCTGTATGCATCAAGTGCGTCTTTGCGCAGCCGTCCTGCCCACAGTTGTGTGGCTATTAGTCCTGGGTCATCTTCCATCCATGGAATGGCCCATTTCGGGCGGTCCTGAATTTTGGTAAATCCTGCGTCGAGAGGCGTAAAACCCAGTCCGCGGTTTATACAGCTGAATGCAATATCTTTTGGCAGTATGCGGTCGAACTGCGCCCTGTCCTTGGGTGGACCAAGCACCCAGCCACAGGTGGCAAGGTCAAATGGTGAGCCCATCTCCTGCAGAACCTCATGCGCCAACCTGATGTCGTTTTCTGTTTTGGCCACGTCCTCGTCCTTCACTTCGGCCCAAGTCCACGATTCAGGCGTCCAAAGCCAATAATAATCCAGCGGATAGGTTTTGGTAATTCTGGCGAACATGCCCTTATAAATCTCTTTTGTGTCGGCGTCAGTCGCACGGGTGATGCCGTATTTCGACTTCATTTGTTCCGGTATGCTAATGGGCGTTTCTGTGCCTGCGCATGTCGTAAAACCCAATTCCTTTGCATAGCCGAACACGGTGCCAAACATGGTTCCAACGTCATTGAACAGGGCTATGTTTTCGTCATCAGTATGTGGCCATGGGCTAATGCCTTTCATGTAGTCGGCACCAAAATTGTCCGTTTCAAAAAGTGAAGAGGCTCCCAGTGAGAAATCAGATGTCTTCATGGCCGAATATCCCCAGGTACTGTCGGCGGTTTGGAAATGGAGGACAGGATAGGCCGCATTCACATTGCCGTTCGCCTGTACGTCCTGTTCTTTGCCAATCCAGACGAGTGGCTCGGCTTTGTAGCCCTCCCCTTGAAAGTTGGTATTCTCCGGATAGGTATGAAAGCCGACGAAGTTCATCTTCATTTTCGCCAGCTGCGCAATGACCGATTTATAGTCCTGCTCGTTCCACCAGTCTGGTCCTTCCGGAAAGTCATGAAAAGGCTGAATGCCACGCAACCTGAAGTCCGGCTTTCTTCTAATGTCCAGATCGGGAATAGTGAACGCCATCTTTTGATCGGGGATCACGTCGCCATGCAGGTAGAAGCGCACGCCCAGCTGCTCGACGAATTCGTATGCGCCGTAGAGCACCGCCATTGCAGATCCGCCTGCAATACCAAGTTTGTTTACGCCATCAACCTCATTGGTTATCAGGACGAATTCTTCCGCTTCCAGCGAGTCGGCCACCATCAACCGGATAGCGGGGCTTTCTGCTTCGGAAAACTTCCGGACTTCCAGAAGTTGGTTTGTTCTCAGATACACATACCTCCTGATTTCCTTAGCTGCCAACCATTCTGTCTCAGTGGCATTATCAGCAACGGCTATAACAATTGCCTGCCTGGATGAGCAGTTTTGAAAAAATATCAGCGCGATAAATAGGGTAAAAAAGGCCAGATTTCTCATAAAAAGTATTTTAGGTAAGCCTGCATTGAATACGATAAATATAGTACAAATGCGTGTTCCTTGATTCGCAGCGTGTAAATAAATCCCACCTATGGCCATGCACAAAAGTGCCAGAAATAGCCATTTTTAGTATGAGTTATTCACAAGGCACCATTTAATTTTGATAAACAATAATTTCCTTTTGAATTCCGCTTCTTTAAAAAAAACTCACTAAACGATACCAACATGAAAAAACACCTTTTCCTGCTGATGACCTCTGATATTTTGCATAGCAACACTTTTGGTCAATGCTCAAAAACCTTCGGATAAAGTGATAAAAAAATCCATGCTGAGGGCCTTCCAATGGCAGCAGCAAAACCCGAAACACGATCTGACCGACTGGACAAATGGCGCTTATTATATCGGTATTACAAAAGCATATGAGCAAACCGGCAATAAGGCATATTTGAAAGGGCTGAAAGAAATGGCTGCTACAACCGAATGGAAAACCGGTGAACGGTGGTTCCACGCAGACGACATAGCCATATGCCAATCCTATCTTTACATGGCAGACGATAAAGTTGCGGAGGCTACCCTGGCACCGACAGTAGCCGTTTTGGATCGCGTGATGAGCGAAAAATATCAATGGAAAGAAGATATACAACCTATTTATTGGTGGTGGTGCGATGCCCTTTTCATGGGCCCTCCAGTATTTGTTCACTATGGTGTAATGAACAACCAGATGAAATACCTCGAAGCGAGTGACCAACTTTATAAGGAGTGCTACGATTTTCTGTTCGACCAGGAGGAGCATCTGTTTGCCCGTGATATGCGGTATCAATGGAAGGGTAACAAAGAATACATGAAAGAAGCCAATGGCGAAAAAATATTCTGGAGCCGTGGTAACGGATGGGTTATCGGCGGCCTTGCACTGATCCTTCAAAAAATGCCACAGGACTATCCAACCAGGCCTTTCTATGTTGACCTGTACAAAAAAATGGCTGCCAAACTGAAATCCCTGCAACCGGAAGACGGCCTCTGGCGATCCAGCCTTCTTGATCCGGATGCTTATCCGCATGGGGAGGTCAGCGGTACCGGATTCAACACCTATGCAATGCTTTAGGGGTATCAACAATGGTTTGCTGGATAAAAGTGAATATTTACCAGTGGTGATGAAATCTTTTAATGCGCTCATGGGTTGCCAGCAAACAAGCGGCATGATGGGTTGGGTGCAGCCAATCGGCGCTGACCCGAAACGGAACTTTTCTGCAGAGAGTTGGGAGGTCTATGGGACCGGGGCATATTTGCTTGCCGCGAGTGAAATGCTGAAACTACAGGAGTAATTCCATGCCTGAAACACATAAAAAAAGCACCGACGAGTCGGGCCCTTTTTCAGTCGAACCCACAAACATAGTATCTATTTATTTCCGCGACCACTGTAACCTCTTTCACTGGCGCTCCTGCTCGCCGTGTTATTGTTACCTCTGTTTTCAGTCACAATCCGTGGTCTTGGTTGCTCATTTCTTTCATTCCTGACCGCCGGTGCAGTAGTTCTGGTATTATTGTTTACTACTGTCGGTTGATGGATCGGGCCTTTGGTACGTTGTTGCACATTTACATTATTCCCGCCATTGTTATAATTGGTATTCTGACGATTATGATTGCCATTGTTATTACCACCATTTGGCTGAACGTACACCTTTGTGTAATTATTATTCACGTAAGTGTGACTGTGGTGATACGGTTCAGTTTGGGTTACATACACCGTGGTGCCGTATGGGTTATAATAATGGTATTGATGCTTTGGATAATAGGTTTGGTAATAAACCTTGTGGTATCCACAATGCATGCTACAATTATGTGCTGCCAGCGGGAAGTAATCGTAACGGGCGGTGCGGTACACGCTGCCGAATCGGTCGAAACGAACTTCCAGAAACAGGTTGCCCCGGGTGAGCAACACGTCGAAATTGGTGTATCCATGATGTACGTGTCTTTCTACGTGTGCTACTTCATAGCCGTAATAATCATTGTAAATAGTGTGCTCAATATAATTCGGAAGTTGCCATGTCTGGGCGTATCCGTAAGAGGTGTAAAAGTACTGAGCTTTCGCGCTAACGGTGAGCAGGATTATCAACCCTATCATCAACCCTGTTACTTTAATCTTTTTCATGACGTTGAATTTTTGATTCGTTAGATCTTAATCCAACTTCCATGCCAGAATTTAAGATTGAAGATGGAAGACCGAAGAGGGGAGTCCGAAATCCGGAGACGGAAGTTCGATGACCATTAACGACAGTCCGGAGGGCCGAAGACTGAAGTGGAACGACCCGTCACCCAACACTGATCGCTTGAATTGGTCTTCAACTACTAGATAAAAGATTTCTCTTTCAACAATATTTGGTCGGATTGGATTATTCTGTTTGTTTTGAGGAAATTAACCGAAAAGGATCATGACGGTATCGAGGAGCAAGTTTTCAAATAAGTTCGGGTTTGTGGCGGCCGCGGCAGGTAGTGCTGTAGGTTTGGGCAATGTTTGGAAATTTCCGTTTGAAGTAGGTCAGGGCGGTGGATCGGCATTCCTGCTGATTTACGTGTTGTTTTGCTTCATTCTCTGTTTCCCGGTTATGGTTACGGAAATCGCCATTGGCCGGCGGGCCCAAAAGAGCGTAGCGCTCGCATTCCGTCCGCTTGGTCACCCGGGATGGGGATGGGTAGGGTTACTTGGATTGATATGCGGAGTGGTTATCTTGTCTTTCTATAATGTTGTTGCCGGATGGGTGCTTGGGTATTTTGTAGAAATGCTGCAGGGCAATTTTGCAATCGGTGAAAATTTCTCTGTATATGCCGCTGACATCAGCACTGTAGGTGGCTATACCGCTGTCTTTATGATTGCCTCCGCCTATATTGTGTCGCAGGGAGTAACAAAAGGTATTGAAAAAGCCAGTAAAATCATGATGCCCGCGTTGGTTGCTATCATGATATTTTTGGCCGGATATGCGCTCACGTTGGATGGCGCCATGAATGGCATCAAGTTCTACCTGGTTCCTGATCTTTCAAAAATTAATCTCAATGTGATCTATCGCGCTCTCGGTCAGGCATTTTTCAGCCTATCGCTGGGACTGGGAGCCATGATGACCTATGGCAGCTACCTGAGTCGCAAGGAAGATATTATTTCCTCATCGGCGATGATTACCCTGGCTGATATGGGAATCGCTTTTCTTGCGGGATTAATGATATTTCCATTCGTCTTTTCGCAAGGTATCGCACCGGAAGGTGGCCCGGGGCTTATCTTTATGACCATGCCGGGAATATTCCAGTCCATGGGGCCAATCATCGGAATTGTCATCGGCTCTCTATTTTTCTTGTTGCTCTCCTTTGCAGCGTTAACCTCCACAATTTCACTCCTCGAACTTCCGGTAGCGTACATGGTTGATAAACATAAAATCAAGCGAAAATATGCAGTCTGGTATTCAGCCCTGTTGGTATTTCTGTTAGGCGTGCCCTCGATGCTTTCCAATGGATATTCCAAATATTTCACGGAATTCATCACCTATCCCGGATCGCTCAAAGCGGTTAGTTTTATGGATTTCGTCAGTGACATCGCTTCCAATACTATGCTTCCGTTTGGCGGACTCATGCTGAGTATTTTTGCTATTTACGTGTGGACAGCGGAGAAAATTGTTCAGGGAACTAAGCCATGGCAATGCGACACTTACCAGTTCTTTTCTGGCAAAATATATCAGTTTCACGCTACAATACGTGGTACCACCGGTGTTAGGGACGATTTTCGTTGTGACAATTTTAGAAATCTTCTTCGGCATAAAGTTGCTCTAAAACCAGCACACCCACCCGGCTCGGTTGATACGGATCAAAAAGCCTCATTATTCCATGAATTCAAACGCACTGCGGTAGGTTCCTGCGCGGTTCACATAGTCCAGAAATCGGCTGTAGAATTCATTGCTCCCGATAGTTCCGCTGTCGCCGATGATCACGAGTTTTTTCCGGGCGCGGGTCATGGCAACATTCATGCGCCGTGTATCTGCCAGAAATCCAATCTCGCCCTTTTCATTTGATCGCACCAGACTGATGTAAATAATATCGCGCTCCTGGCCCTGAAACGCATCGATCGTGTTGATGGAAATCCGCTCGCGCAGCAGGTGATCCTTATGGTTTCCTTCAAAAAAATCCTGGATAAGACCGACCTGGGCTTTATACGGACTTATGAGCCCTATATTTTGAATGGCATTCAGTTGAGTAACATCATTTACTAAATCCAGGTAGCGAATGAAATGGCGGAACAGAAGCGCAACCTCCTCGGGATTGTAGGAGCTTTTTGTTTCCTGGTCAGTTTTCTCAAAAAATCCAGTGCCCGCCGTATCGATAAATTCCAACGGTTCGTCACCATCAAACACCAGCCATTGACGTACCTTTTCATTGGCAATGAGGCGACCCTTGTAGAAGTATTCGCCTGAGAAATTCATGATAAGCTCATGCATCCGGTATTGCTCGCGCAGCATGATGTCCGCCTTGTTCCTTGTGATGGCCTTTTCAAACAGTGTTGTTTCCAGTCCGCCTTTTGCAGCCTGATAAGATTTGATGGTTGGTGGAAGCTGAAAATGGTCGCCTGCGAAAATGACCCGCTGCGATTTCATGATCGGAATCCAACACGCCGGCTCCAAAGCCTGTGCGGCCTCATCGATAAAAACTGTCTGAAACTCCATGCCCTTCACACTATATGAGTTGGACCCGACGAGGGTGGAGGCTATGACCTGCGCATTGGACAAAATGCTGTTTGTAATGTAAAACTCAAGCTGCTCGGCCTGCTCCGTCATCCTGGTGGCTTCAGCAAGTAATAACCTTCGCTGCTCGCGCTCGTCCTGCCCGAAATTCCGCTTGTACTTTTTACCGAGCGACCGGTATTCCTCAGCTTTCTTCCTGACAGCTCGCAGCTCCTTGAAATTCCGGTGCTGAGCGATGCGCGCATCCAGCGTCAGGCTCAGGATTTTTTCCGTTACCCGCGCCGGATGACCGATGCGAACGACATTGACCCCTTTCTCATCCAGTTTTTCAGCGAGCAAGTCAACCGCTGCATTGCTTGGTGCGCATACGAGTACCTGCTTTTCGTCATTCAGCACTTCGATGATCGCCTGAACCAACGTCGTAGTTTTTCCGGTGCCCGGTGGCCCATGAACGATCGCCAGATCGTGTGCGTTGCGCACCATACGCAAGGCCTGATTCTGGCTGTCATTCAGTTCCGGCAGCCGTCCGCCATAAAGGTTTTCAGATTGTGCTTCTATTGCGCCAAGCAATACTCCCTTCAAATGGTTGATCCTGTCATCTTTGGTTTTGATAAGGGCCTTCATGGCGTTTTCCATCTCGCGGTAGGCGTTCTCATCGAAAAGCAGTTGAACACCCAGTAAGCCGTCGTTGATCCATTCCGGAATATCATCCACATTGAGTGTAATAATCATGACGTGCTCATTCACCTGATTTACCACGCCGTTCACAACCTCGCTGTTCTCATGGTTAGCCCCGGCATTGGAAAACAAGCTGACCAGCTTACCACTCTGAAAAAGATGCGAATCATGGTGTTCCGGTGGTCTCATGACTTTCACGAGGAGGCGCTCACCACTGGAGAACTGGGTTTTTTCCAGTGTCACCGGGTACCAGCAGACGCCTTGTTTGCGCCGCTCATGTATAGAGGTGCCCGTCATCTTGCGCTTATAGACTAGGAGGTCTTCTTCCTTTTCCTGCATGAGCAAGGCCAGTGTGTGTTTAAGCTCTTCCTGAATATCTCTCCGGGCCATAAGTTAAATTGTGCCCGAAAGTAGGTGTTTTGGGTGAATTGAAAAAAAGACTAAAAATCCAGAGGTCATAAAGAGAAGGAATAAATTTGGCACGTTTTACGCTATGCCAATTACGCGTCATGGAGGGTATTACTAGTCGACTCCTAAAAGCCAGTCCGAAAGTTGAGCGACCTGTATCGATGTGATGAACCGTAACATCAAATTATATTGAACTCTATTAATTGATACTCCTGGTATCATAAGTATATGTTTTTATTTTGTTGGTTATGCTATCCTTCTTTTCCAAGATTCTATTGTTCTCATCATACCGATAGTAGAAATGTTCAATAACATGGCCATCTGAATACCTCTTATACTCAGTCATATCTTCATTTTCGTTGAAAAACTCTTCAGTTTTAGATCCTCCTTCTAAAATAGGTGAGTGGATTAAATGATAAATTTTACGGTTTTAAGATATCATATTGGAATTCTTCAATTTCATCTACAGACGTTGGATAGGGCTCGATTATCACCTTCATCATAATTAAAAGAAATTGATTTAATCTGGGCTAATTTGTCTTTGTCGTTATAGATATAATGATCAACCCCAAGAATTAAGTTATCTTCTAAAGAGATATATGTTTTAATTTCAACTCTATCCCGATTATCATATGAGAGTTTAAACTTCAATCCTTTTTTGTCTGAATTATAGTTAATTCCCTCAGTTAAGAGTTTTCCTGCATATTTCATTGTACTTCTGAATTCAAGATCGTTAGATTCATTATAGATTAATTTTTCAACAACGTTTTCGATTATTATCATAAGCAAATATTTCCCTACGAGAAATTCTTGTTGTTAATAAAATATTTTCTTTTCGAGAATTTGACCATTCTTGATCAAGTGAGGTTTCCTCACCCAGAATTCCATTCTCAAAAGTTGAGATTACCTTATCACTTGTTGCAGAATCAGGGTTTTTAGGATTGCTACATTGAGTTATAGATAAGATAAGTGAGATGAGGATAATATGAAATTTCATTGCTAATTGTTTCTTAAGAGACTTTAAATGAGTTTGAAGTCCACTTTGCAAGACCAGATGCGTAAAAATGAAATTAGTAAAAACCTGTAAGGATGCGCAGTAAACATATTCATTTTAGCAATTTTCAACCACTAAATCATCTTATTCTCTTGGTATTTGGAGACGAACTAAAGCTTACATTGGATAAAAAGGATTCCCGCCTTCGTCGGAATGACGGTTCAGGAGTTCCTGGATTTTCGCCATACTTTTGAAGCTTATCTTTACCTTTAGGGCCATGTATAAGTGTTAGTCCCGTATTGGTGCATTTATCATAGGAACGCCTTTGGTGGCTTGTCACGCAATGCCTGGATGCTTGCGCTCGTAATGTTGATCAACCGAAAGTGGCACCATGGTGATGCCCTTCCCTGGAAAATTACCTGACAAGTGCACTGGGTTTTTCGCTAAGAGAGGCTGGGGTTATTCTCAGTTGTTTTGGCGTTGGGTCCATGGCTGGTTCTTTTCGCGGAGGCTGGCTTACGGATAAATTCGGCAGTTTCTAACATTCAGTTCCTGAAAGCCTCGTAGTTGGAAGGAATACTTTTCATTGTGGTATCCGGTAATCAGTGACATACTTATTCTCTGGCCGTTGGAGTTTTCATTCTTAGCCTGGTCGCTAAGAGTTTCCGTCCGGCAAATTCTTCCTGCCGTGTCGTTTTATGCCCGACCTGGAAAACATTGCGAGGGCATTCTCGCTCAATCGTATGGCCATAAATCTTGGCTTTTCCATAGGCCCTGCTATTGGCGGCTTGCTGGCCGGATTGTCCTTTAAGTGGCTGTTTATCGCTGACGGGACTACCTGCATCGCGGCAGGTATATTTTTCTTTTTCTATTTCAGAAATGTAAAGGGTCATCGACCGGCTGAAAGACACGCAATCACTGAAGACACAAAATTTAAAAATGCCTATACCGATTATCGGTTCCTGGTTTTTATTGTGCTTACTGCCTGCTTCGCCACCGTTTTTTTCCAGCTTTTTATCTCATTGCCGCTGTACTACCGCGATGTATATCACTTGTCGGAAGGTAAGATAGGCGGGTTGATCGCGTTTAACGGGGTGATTGTTTTCGCACTGGAAATGATGGTGTACATCCTAAGCCATCGCGTGAAAATAAATAAGCTGATTGCCATAGGTTTGATACTCGTGGGTGCAGGATTTGCCGTACTCAACACCTTTGAACATCCGGGTATATTAGTCGTTGGCATGATCATTCTTAGCATCGCTGAAATATTTGCTATGCCTTTTATGCTCACCTATGCTGTGCAGCGCTCGGGCATTTCCAATCGCGGTTCGTATATGGGGCTGTACTCCTTTGCTTACTCAACAGGTCATGTGCTGTCGCCTCTGGTCAGACGTGAATTATCAATACGCATGGATTTGTGCCGCTTTGGTGGCTGTCCGGCTTATTCTCAGCACTTGTTGGAATCGGTTTTTGGATTGTTACCAGGAAGTAAGGGGCAGTTATTTCTTTTCTGCAGGCAGGATATCGGCAACTCCGCCTGCTACAATAAACTTCATCACTTCGCTGGCTGATGCGTTAATGGGCCTGATGGCATTTTTTTGTCACGCAGGTAGGTCTCGCCGGTAAATGTGTAACTGAATGGTACATATACAGAAACCATTCATCATCCAAAAACATCCAGGTGTTTGATCGGTGATCAGCCTTATCCGGTACACATTGTCGCCCGGGTTAATCTTGAAAGTAACCGGTCTGTTGAATTTCTTGTCCTTTCCTACAAATGCCGAAAAGAAATCCTTTATAGCCGAATATATCAACTCCAGGGGCGGGATAGTATGAATGAGCTTATGAAACAGATATTTAAAAGGCTTAGCAATAATGGTTTGTCCGACATATCCCAGGAAGGTGAGAAACAGCAGATGGATAAGAATACCGGCCCCCGGCACATGGCGCCCGATGAGCGATCGCAAAAACTGTTGCAACAGGTTATCTGAGGAATCGAAAATGAGGTATATGACAGTAAGCGGTGACGCTGATGGGGAGCCACATACAATAGTCCCTGAAGAAAATAACTAAATGATTCGTTTCATTCCAAATATTCCTGTGGGGTGTAAGAATAGGCAAGTCGAAAGCCTGAGATGGAATATTTTCCGAATCAGTCCAGATCGCACCGACAAACTATCGTCTGGCAATTTTATTTTGCTATTCTTGGACTCCAGTTTTCACGAGAACCCCAAACTCAATCTATGAATCCCTACGTTGCAGAATTTATCGGAACTGCCATCCTTATTTGTTTTGGAGGAGGCGTTGTAGCCGGAGCCGTCCTCAAAAATTCGAATGCCTTCAATTCGGGCTGGATTACCATATGCACGTCATGGGGTCTTGGTGTCACCTTTGCCATATACGCGGTAGGCAATGTGAGTAGCGCGCATTTAAATCCGGCCGTAACACTGGGTTTGGCAATAGTTGATAAATTCCCATGGAATGATGTACCAGGCTACATCATCGGCCAAATACTCGGTGCCATGACCGGTGCCACCATCGTATGGATATTTTACAAAGCCCACTGGAAAAAAACAGAAAGTCAGGCTTCAAAACTCGGTATATTTTGCACAGCGCCCGCGGAGCGCTCCTTCCCCAATAACTTCGTCGATGAACTCATTGCTACCTTTCTTCTCATGTTTGGTTTGTCATTTATCGGCGCCAACAATTTTGCAGATGGATTAAATCCACTTGTCATAGGCGACTCTGGTCATGGCTATCGGATTCTCCTTTGGCGGTACCACCGGATTTGCAATCAACCCAGCCCGGGATTCTCGGACCAAGGATCATGCATGCTTTGCTCCCTGATCGAAGGGAAAGGAGGCTCAGATTGGGCGTATTCATGGGGATTCCGATCGTAGGGCCCATCATTGGCGGCATGACAGGTACCCTGGTTCATAGGGCGCTTTTTAGATGGAACAACTAGCCCTTCACTCTGGATTTTTGCCGGTATTTCGATGGCTGCCATTGTCTATTCGGTGATCTATAAAAAATAAGTCCCGCCTAGCTTTTATCCGGGTCGGATCTATGGAATGCAAACTTTCAGCAGGTAAGAAAATTGTAAATTTTCAGCTTTGGAAAGCTGTTTTGTTGCAAGTAATATTGCAAAATTTTTTCTATGAAAAAGATACTTTTCTTTTATCACTTTGCATCCTTTGGCTGGTCAACATGGCCGTACGCTTCACAGGAAGATTCAGCACGGAGCAAGCAACATCATAATCTTAAAGCGCCATAAACTGGCGGGTGTGTTAGGATATTCAGTTATTCATGCTGTGCATAATTCTGTAAGCGGAAAAGAGCAATATGAAATAGTCCCTACCTTCGGTATTGATTATGAATATTGGCTTTCTCACAAATGGGCCATCGGCACCTACAATGAATTTGCCTTCATCAATATTGAAGTGGAGAAAAACGAGGAAGAATACCTGAAAAGGGAAAATGTCAGGTTATTCAGTGGAGTTGTGGTTTTCGAACCGATCTCTCGCCTGTCTGTCTTTGTTGGAACAGGTGTTGAAACAGATCCTCATCATACATTGATGGTGGCTTATATGGGTACAGAGTATGCTTTTATAAGAAGCGACAATTGGGAAGTATCAATCGGTGCAGGCTACATCTACAAGGAGTTTTACGATGCTTTCACTTTCGGTGTGGTCATCGGCCGACGATTCGGGAAAGCCATTCCTTCAAAACACCACGAATAAGCGTCGATTATTTGTACCTATTGATCAGGTAAATCATCAGTAAAAGCAACAGGCCCGCCACGATAATCGTTGCCATCAGTATCTGGATTGAAAAATTACCGCGGCGAAATACAATGTCGCTCCCATGTTTTCTGAGCCATGGTATTGCCTTGGTATAATGGATGATGATACCAATTATGATTAATATCGCACCAATGATATTTAGTATATTTCCCATGATTCCTGCGCTATGGCAAAACAAAAAAAAGGCAATCTCTACTTAATTCCTACTCCCCTCTCCGACAATTCGACGGATGCCGGTGCCACAACGCGGATCACTGAAACGATTTTGGGAATTCAACATTTCCTTGTAGAAAACGTTCGCACAGCGCGCCGGTTTATCAGCAGCCTAAAGCTCAATGTTCTCATCGAATCCCTCCACATCGCCCTGCTCGACAAGGACACTCCGAAGGAAGAAATAGATCAGCTTTGTGCGCCGCTCCTGCAGGGAAAAGACATGGGCGTCATGTCGGAAGCGGGGTGTCCGGGCATTGCCGATCCGGGCCATTTGGCCGTTATATTTGCCCATGAACACGGCGGCAGGGTCATTCCTCTTATTGGTCCATCGTCGGTTACCCTGGCGCTTATGGCTTCCGGATTCAACGGGCAGTCGTTCGTTTTTCACGGCTACTTACCCATCGATGGCAATGCGCGAATTCAGGCGATAAAAACACTCGAAAAAGATGCTGTGTCGAAAAACCAGACCCAAATATTCATTGAAACCCCATATCGGAATAACCAGTTGTTGCTCGATATCATAAAGAATTGTAACCCCGCCACCAGACTCTGCGTGGCAAGCGATCTTACCGGGCCTGAGGAACTGATAAAATCCCAGAGCATCCGGGAATGGGCCGGCAAGACAGTGAACTTGCATAAAATACCTGCCGTATTCCTGATCTATGCATGATGTTTCGTGGAATTAAAATATATAAGCTGCCGTAAGCTGAAGCGTTTTATTGGTAACGCGTTGTTCAAATGCAATAATGACATCGCCAGTATTTGAAAGTCCCATATTGTACCTGAGATTGAACAGGAATTTTTCATTCAGTTTGTAGGAAAAACCAAAGACAAGCGCGAAGTCGTGGCGGTTTACATCGTCTGTTCTGTTAATACTTCCCAAATCATCCTTGTATGCAGCCTTCAGCAGGTATCCGTATTGTGCTCCGATATCGAAACTCGCATCTTCGTAAAAATAGATTTTGAACACCAGGGGGACATTCAGATAGTGATAATTCTGGTAAACACCCTGCGTCTGATCGATCGTGGCGCCCTGCAGTGAGTACACCAGTTCCGGCTGCACACTGAAATAGGGAGTGGTTATAAATTCGGCTGCGACACCGGCATGATACCCGATCTTTGGCTGGAAGTTAGCATCAACTTTGCCAAGCGTAGAGAAATTAAGCCCGGCTTTGGCGCTCCATTCCACTTCCTGGGCAAAAAGCGAAATATGGCCGATACAAACAAGGCTCAGGGCAATCAATGCGAATTTTTTCATTACAGCTTTCTTTAAATCAAATGCTAAAGATAGCCCCGCCCCGCTTAACAAAAAAATAATGACTCTTTTTCCATGGCACAGCTTTAGCAGTGTTCCGGACAACACTGGATTTTTACTAAATTGTACAGATGAACGTCTTTTTTATCCCCTCCTGGTATCCCTCTGCAACGCACACCTTGCCCGGTATTTTCTTCAGAGACCAGGCATTGGCGCTTGCCAGGCATTTTCCTGATATCAAGGTCGGTATAAGTATTTGGGGACAGAATGACGAACGGTTGTTACTGTGGTCAGGTCAGCCAGTCAGCAGTTTAGGCAAAGTATTATCAAAAGCCGGGATTCAGGAATCCGTAAATTCCATTGCGCCAAATGTTGACGAACTATTCAACCCAACCTTTACCTGGACCAACAAGATATTTCATGGAAATCTCATGAACATTATCAGAGCCAATGATGCTAACCTCCAGATATTTCAAAAATGCTATGGAAATGTGGAAATAATCCATGCACATGTAGGATATCCGGCGGGCTATATCGCTAAAAAACTGTCAGAAATCCATGGCATTCCCTACGTCATCACTGAACAAATGAGCCCGTTTCCCCACCGGCAATTCACGGATTCGATGAGCCTCATGAATCTATTAATGTCGGCATTCGAGGGAGCTTCTGTGAATATCGCTATCTCCAATGACCTGGCCAAAAGTATGTCAAATGCCGGCGCAAAGAATCTTAATGTCATACCCAACCTGGTCGATGATCGGTTTTTCAAGATCCCGATTTCACCTGTAGTAAATAAAAAATTCACCTTTTTCTCTCTGGGAAGAATGGTGCCGCAAAAGGGCATAGATATACTTCTTCACGCTTTCGCGAAATTAACGCATGACGCATGCCTGCGGATAGGTGGCAATGACGAAAAACGTGTGGAATACCAACAATTGGCTTCACGTTTAGGAATTGGAGAAAAAGTGCTTTGGCTTGGCGAGTTGACACGTGAGGAGGCCGCCGCAGAATTTCGGCGATGCGATGCATTTGTTTTGCCGAGCCGTCACGAATCCATGGGATTGGTATTTGCGGAAGCTATGGCTTGTGGCAGGCCGGTCATTGCCACACGTTGCGGCGGACCGGAGGAATTCATTGATAGTGCTACCGGTATAGTCGTGGAAGCGGAAGACGCAGAAGGATTGATAAACGCCATGAAAAACATGATTGCCACGCGTAGCACATTCTCCGAAACGGCCATCAGGGAAAGCTGTCGGGCCAGGTTTTCACCAGAAACCATCAGCCAAAAAATAATGGGTGTCTACCATCAGGTTACCGCAAATAAGAATAATAGTA
Organism: Cyclobacteriaceae bacterium; assembly: GCA_034523095.1. Lineage (GTDB taxonomy): Bacteria > Bacteroidota > Bacteroidia > Cytophagales > Cyclobacteriaceae > JAAUQL01. The sequence continues at coordinate 14,966 of JAXHKU010000022.1, forward strand.
CTACCAGAACTCCCCCCAAAAATGAAGAGAATGGGGGGTGGGAGGAGGAAGAAAACTATTTTATCTGCGGCCACCGGGGGGGTATTTTTCTTTCCTCTCCCTCTCGGTCTAGTTATATCTTCTCTGTTCGCCTCCTTGCTTACTTTCTGTCAACGCACACGGGCCCCGCGCCCCCCCGCAGGGGGAGAGGTCCAACCTCTTAAACATCATACCACATGAAAACAAATCGATTGCTATTAAAAATCCTGCTCTTCACCGTGCTTGGGATTTTGGTGCTTTTTGCCGGCCTATATTTCGCCACATCGGGTCACTGGCGCGTTGAAGAAACTGTGGCACAAAATCCGCGGATTCCCCATGTCACCATCGACGGAGTAACCTTCCATGCCGAATCATTCGGTGCTGATACTGCTGATGTAATTATCGTGATCCATGGCGGCCCCGGTATGGACTATCGCTATTTGTTACCGTTAAAAGAATTAGCCGACCAATATCGTGTTGTGTTTTACGACCAGCGCGGTACAGGACTTAGTCCCAGGGTCGAGGCTTCTGAGCTTACCCTGCAAAGTTCGCTGGAAGACCTCCATCGTATCATCCAATATTATTCCCCTGAAAAAAAAGTGAATTTGCTTGGGCACTCATGGGGTGCTATGATTGCTTCAGGATATTTGGGGCAGCATCCTGAGAAAGTGAATAAGGTGATTCTGGCTGAACCGGGCTTTCTGACCTCCGAAATGGCCGATTTATTCATGGAGGTGACAAACGGTTTCCAGGTAGAGATGACCTTCGGCAACATTTTATTTATGGCCAAAACGGTGCTGCGCGGTTTGCATGTGCGCGAACCAGACAATCAGGCGATGAAAGATTACATCTTTTCGGCATTAATCACAGCAGACATCCCCAACCATCCGATGCTGGGATATTTCTGTCATTCTAAATCGAACCCAGATGCGATGCTTTACTGGCGAATGAGCATGACGGCCTCACAGGCTATTCAGCAATCACAAACCGACGAGGATGGAAAAATTCGCCTGGACCTTGTACACGGTGTAGATCAATATCCTGATACCGTACTTTTTATTGCCGGGGATTGCAACCGCCTTATTGGGCCGTCATTTCAGGAGAAACAATTGAAACATTTTCCTCGTCACCGCATGGAGGTCATCAAAGACGCCGGGCACTATATGTTTCTGGACCAGCCGGAGGAGTTTTTCAAAATTACCAGGGAGTATTTTGGTATCACTAGTTCAGTGGTTCAATAGTTTAATGGAAGGAATGATTGACAGGGGCAAGACTTCGGAATTCTTCCATCAATTGTTCCATTGTTCTTAATTTAATGCCACCCCCAGGATTTCCAGCAATTTTAAAATCAATTTTTCTTGAGAAGCAAGGTTCATTCCGTAGCATCCACTTCTACAAGAACTCGAACCAAATAAACCGAATCGCGGTCCATAAATCGTTCGTCTATAAGGTATATTATATGTTCTTTACCCGCAAAATAACCCACAATTTCGGGATATGATGTACGCCGGAACCAGTCATTATCTTTTAAGTCAAGGCTTGCAAGGTTATTTTTATCAATTAGCTTGTAATCAAAGAAGGGCCAGGGGCCATCCAATGCCCAAGATGAAAAATATGAAAACTGATGTAATTATCAAAGTCGCTATGATGCTTTTTATATGACCATGAAACACCGCCATTATATGGGTATTCTGTTTCTGGGTTTGGATCATGCTCCATTTTGTGATATTGAATCCTATTTGAGAATTCAAGTCTTTCATATTTTACATATAAAGTATCTGACTGAGAATGGGCTTTTGCCTGGGCCAGGACTGCTATCGCTAATGTCAAAAATATAAAGCACTTCATTTAGCGCCTCCTTCATTTTGGTAGTCTACCTCTTATCAAATTGACAAGAGTGTGAATTTACTGATGCAGGATATCAATCCAAATTCATGAAATTTTAAAGGCTGTAATGCCTAATGTTTAAAATGATGCCGATAGGAATGCCTTCTAATCACATGCACTAAAATGGAGCCTTTTTATTAAGTAAGCGTTATTTGATAGTCTTTCTACAGCAAAAAAGGCGGCGTCTTTAAAATCAAAGTCTGACAAGTCATTTCTGGTTAAAAATAATTGACCTTTCATAAATAATGAATCGACTACTTCACCTGTATCATTAGTATCAAAATAATAATATTCACAAAATCCTGCTGGTAATATTCCGGCATTAGCTTGCTCAAGACTATCTTTTTCCTGAATTAATTTTTCATCATAAAGCAGATATGTCGTTGTTTCCTTAATAATTTCCCTTTTGATTAGCGGATCATGTAAGTCAATTAAAATATACACTTCCGTCTGTCCATAAACTTGGCAAAAGGAAAATAGCCAAAGTGAAAAAACTATATATTTAATTAGTTGCATGTTTTATTTCCAGTTGTAATAAACGTTGAAATGACATTTCGAATCCTGAGTTTGCTCGGTTGTTGACAACGCGATCCATGAAGGTACAGTACTCTTGATGAAACCCTCCCAAGCTAAATCCATATAAAATTGCCATGAATGTTGATTGTTATCAAATTCTTGTAATGCCCAGGCAATAGTTTCGCGGTAGTGCTCTGCCATTTGAGGATGAAAAAATCCATTTACACCAAATCTGGTATACTAATCAAGAATGCCAGGATAATCACCATTAGCGAGCATATTTTGTAGGGCGTTGCTATCTATACTGCCATTATTATTAGCTAATGATAATAGCTTCCTGAACATCTCTGCATGGATTACTTCATGGATTATAGTTTTTGTGGTCATTAATATGGGGCGATAACCAAATCCATTTATTGAGTTATCATTATTGAGTGTGATTGTAATAACATAGCCATTGGGTGGTGATGTAATAGCTCTTTGCGTATTGGCCAAATCTGCTGTAGCAAATTTTAAATGTGCCACAGGGAAAGTCCCATCAAATCTTTGAATTAACGATTGCATGCTCTTGAGTGAAACAATTTTATTGTAAACACATTCAGCCTTACTACCCTTAAAGGACGGATCCATAATTATCTCTTTGACATGTGCGCTTCCAAGTAAATTCCCTCCATGTGGCGCTTCAAAATGCTCGTGTTGGTCTGGTGGCGGTGGAGCTGCCCTGGGAGGAACATAAACCAGTCTTACCTCAGAACCCATATAATCAGTTCCGGAATACCTGAAAGGACCGCTATTTACACTCACATACCAATCCTTGTAGATGAAGACGCGCACACTGACATACCCTCCGCCTCCTCCGCAAATGGTGTATCCGCAGTCAAATTCGATCGGTGGTTCATACGCTACACGTTCGGATGCTTCGGCGTTTTCATCAAATTCTGTAACTCTCAGTTGAATTACTCCCTTATCGTATCCTTCCACAGCTTTCAAAACTGCATTTTCATCATATACATAAATTGTCCCTGTAAAGCCATTCAATTCCAGGTATGATACATTGGCCGTATCGATCGTATCTGACGCAGGTACAAATTTCAGGAGGGCATACTGAAGTGTATTCGTGGAATCCGCTACCGCGATAAGACTGAATTTTATCATTCTCGAGGCAAGGCCATCATCTACTGTCAGGTTGCCGTTTAATTGGGCACGGTATTCTGTTATCGGTGGTCTTTCAGTTGTTCGACGCGTATTAGCAGCTTTTTCTCTGTTTTTGTAGTCGCTCCAACTAATGGTCAGATAATCCTTTACCGGATTGTTAAAACTCTTTAGAGAGAAATTCCCATCAATAACGAGCGGGAGGGGAAAAATTTCTTCCTTGGTACAGGCTATAACCATCAGCAAGAAAATCCCTAGCAATAAATTGTGTTTGAGTTTGTTTGATCATGAGTAGGTAGTTTTGTTAAAAAGTCAAGTGAATTTATAGCTCCTAAGTCAATTAACCTAAAGGATGGGCCATTTTCTTCTTTAGTTGTTTTCCCGATGTAAAAACTCAAATAATCCCCGAACTTTATAAGGTAAACGCTCTCAAGGTACCACGGTCAATTCTACCTGAAAGATCATCCACCGAAATCCACCCCCTGGATTTCCAGCAGTTTTTGCTTCACGGTTTCTACTAAAGACATCCGCACGTTCAGGGTGATTTCGCATGAAAGGGTCATGGACTGGCTGACGATTTCAAGGTCAAAATCCTTCGCAATTTTCATCACGCCATTCAGCGTAGAATAGCCACATTTCACTAGTATCAATTCCGTAATCTGGCGTTCCTCTACGACGGCGTTGGCTAATGCATCTGCCACTGTTGCTTTATATGCGCCAATCAATCCTCCCACGCCGAGTTTTATTCCGCCAAAATAGCGCACAACCACCACAAGTACGTTGGTCAGTTTGTGGGCGCGAATTTGGCCCAGAATGGATCGCCTGCCGAATGAGAAGGTTCACCGTCATCGTTGGCGCGCGTCCTTTCGCCAAAATTGCCCAATATCCATGCGTAGCAATGATGGCGTGCATCGTAGTATTTCTTGCGAAGGATGGTAAGTTGATCTTTTATCTGCTCCTCATTTTCTACGTGAAATGCAAATGCCAGGAAGCGGCTGCCTTTTTCCTTATACACGCCTTCTGACGGTGATCTTAGTGTGAAATAGGTGTCAACGCTCACAACAGACCGGAAAAATAGTGAATGATTTCCTGATAGGAGAGTAAAAAGAGAGCCAAAAATGACAGGCCCAGGCCGACCAAATTAATTTTTGTGAATTTCTCATTGAACAGCGCTACAGCCAGCAATGCCGATGCCAGGATAACTCCTACATTGTACAGAGGAAAAAACACTGCACCGTTGTTGTCAAAGTAGGTCAAGCGCCTTGAAACCAAAAGCAAGGGCAAAAAAGTTGGGAATCCCCAGATATACGCCGCCAATCACATTTCTGAATCGCAGTTTTTCTTTGCTGAAAAATAGAAAAACAGTCCCCACCAGCGCCGAAGCCGTAAAAATAAATATAGGAAATGCCTCTGCCATACTTGGCTTGAGTATGGCGTAATTGCTGTAATTGATCAGGGAATCGATTAATCCGCCCGACGCAAACACCGCGAAAGGCAACAATATCAGCACCAGGGTACTGGTCGCTTTTTTTCCACCTTCCTCCTTTTTGATCGATCCGAGCAATATGGCGAGAAGCGCAAGCACGATACCGGCATAGTTGAAAACAGTGAACTTCTGCGTCTCTATTTTCAGGTAAAACAGGCTGAATAAGACCGGTACTACCATCGACATTTTGCTGGCCACGGATGTGATAGCTACACCCACAAGTTGCGCGTTGAGTGTGGCGGTGTAAAAACCCAGTACCAGAAGCGCGCCGATCAGAAGGGCAAAGAGCGGCCACTGTCCTGAATAGTCAGCTTCAAAAAACAGCCTGTACTTTCCTGTAAATACCAGGCCAGTAATGACGCTCACATAATAATTTATGACAATCGCCTGCAGGTTGTTGATTTTGAAAACAGCAAACGACCTGAAAGCCATGAACAGCAGGGCATTGCAGATGATTCCGAAGATCAGGTAAAGCATAGCAGCATTTAAGTCACAAATAAAATGTATTCCTTTTTCATTTACATGGTTAATTTGTATCCTTAAAGCAATGTCCCTTGGTTAAGACACTACACTTACCGTCATTGCGATGAATCGCCCGCTTTTCAGGGCGAAGAAGAAGCAATCTATTCCATTAACAAGAGATCGCTTCGTACCTCGCGATGACGGGAACGTCCTAATAAAACGACATCTACTTATAAACTAAGACTTTGAAAACATTCGACTTCCTCGCTGATCAATTGCCTTTTGGATACGCCTTCAACTTTGACAATTACCTTTTCAACAAACTGAAGCATATCAACACGCAGGGAGTGAGCGACCGCGCTGATTTTTTTATTGTAAACAATGTTAAAAAGCGGATTGAAGGAAAAATACACTTCCTCATTAAAGACGGCGTAGCTTACAGCCCGTACCGGTCATTGTTTGGTTCTTTCGAATTTAACCCACGGATTCATCCCAATGTCCTCATGGATTTTTGGCGCTTTATTGAGGGGGATCTTCGGGTGAGGCACATTCATGTGGTTCATATTACCGCTTTCGCGGAATGTTACGCACCGAAAAAAGCAGATTTAATCCATAACACGCTGACCACGGCCGGTTTCAGTATTTCGCTGAAAGCGATAAATCACCATATCCCTGTGAATGATTCTCCCCTTTCGCCACGCATGCACGGCATGGAGCAGCGCCGACTGAATAAATGTCGCAAGGCCGGATTCATTTTTCAGCAAGAGGCATCAGACAAGTTGGAGGAAATTTACCACTACCTGGAGCTGTGCCGCGCCGAGCAGCAGCTTGAAGTCTCTCTCAGCCTGGATAAACTGCGATTTTACCTGGAGGATTTCCCCCAAAACTATCTGCTCTTTACCGTGCGCCGTGACGATGAGATAATGGCCGCCACCATCGCCATCATCGTCCACCGCAAGATACTCTACAATTTTATCCCCGGCAGCCTGCACAAATACAATGCATTCAGTCCGACAGTGATGCTGTGCGAAGGCTTGTACTCGTACTGTCAGGATCGAAACATAGAACTCCTCGACCTCGGCATTTCGACTGAAAAAGACGGCAAAGACCAGAAGAGCCTTATCCGCTTCAAGGAGCGGATTGGTGGGGAAAGGAGCTACAAGTATTTTTATCAGAGAAATCTACTTGTCTAAACAAAAACTCCAGTCAGGTTAAGCGGAGTCGAAACCTGCATCGAGATAAGACCCATAAAAACCTTTCTGCTCGTCGTAGGGACACGAAACATGAGGAGAGTATGGTGCAGCCTAACGCGTGCCCCTTCAGCATGCAGGCCGAAATGTTGGAAACTTAAATGTGGAAATAGTAATTGATTCGTTTTCGGTGTAACTTTACATCAAAATAAAATAGTATGTCACGACAAAGCATATCTTTCACAAGGCCAAATGATGAATGGCTTAAAGCTCAGTTAGACAAAGAGGAGTATGCCAGCAAAAGCGAACTTGTTATGATTTAATCAGGCAGGCAAGAAAACAGCAAGCCCAGATTGACTTGGAATCTAAGGGTTAAATTGGAGAAGCTGAAAACAGTGGATTTACTACCGAGTAATAAAGAGCAGATCTTAGCCCAATCTAAGTCTTTGCTTAATGGCTAAATATCGCAGCTCAGCAATGAAGCGAAAGAAGACCGACAAGAATTCACCGGTACGGGGTTAAATTAATGGCACAAGCGGATATGTACTGATACATTTTTTTGAGTATTTTGAAATTATCTCCCAGCGGCATTTTTCATTTGAATCGGTGGAACATATCAGAATGGGATACAGGCGTTGCGTTTGTGGTTCGGACAGTATTTATTTCAAAATAAATGAAGACCGTGTCGAAATAATGGCAATTATCGGAAGACAAGACTTCGGCAATATTCTTAATAGGCCCGATTAAGAAAATACTAATTCGTGCATTTTGTTACACTCTAAAGAACTCCGCGGATCCTTTCACACAACAAAAGCGCCTTTTTCCAATCCATCAACGTCGTTCCTATGAGGTACTTTGTCGCCGCCGTCAGTCAGGCCGAGCTTTTTTTCAGCTGTTCAGAAGTAGATGGATAAAATGGTTAGGAAGGACGTTTTGCCTTCCTCCAGGCTATATGGATTTAACGCGTTTTTTCTCGTCCGCTTCCACCAGCGCAACAAGTTTAAAAATCCGACCTCCTCTCTGGCGCAAGTCTGTGACTTGGGCCGACAATGAAATGCAAGGTCTGGGACCTGATTTAGCACGGGGATTTCGATCCCCCCGGCCCCTTCTCTCCAAGGGGAGAGGCACCTCCTCACCAGTTCCGGTCACAAAGTAAAAGTACCTTTTTTTTTTTCCCCATCCATCAACGTTGTTCCTATGAGATACTTGTCGCCGCCGTCGTAAAGGCCGAGCTTTCTTTTTCAACTGCTCGGGCGAAAGCGGGTAATTCCTCGTCAGCACATTGGCTTTCCCTTCCGGCAGCATGGATTTTAGGTGCTTTTTGTCAGCCTCCGGCTGGGCGCAACTTGTCTTAAATATACGTCCGGGAAATTCAGACTGGCAGATCCTGCGAGGTATAGCAATGTGAATGAATATGCAATTTATCCAGACCGAAACGCTTTCCGATAAGTCTGAATGCGCCGGTTTTAAGGATCGCCGCCGACGGTTCAAAGAGGTACAAACGTGGAAAAGTAAATGTGGAAGTCGAACGAGCCTCCTCTCCTTCCGAGAACGAAAAAGTCGTATTTACGTCCAGATTCCACAAAGTCAACTGCATGGAAAGTCAATGCTTTTTTGGCTTTCTCAATTAAACAAAGCACTTCCTTCACTTCATTCTTTATCGCGACCACCCATATTTCCGAAGGTGCGAATTGTCGGATGATAAGGGAGAGATCGACCATGGGCGATAGCTTGATCAACACTCGTTGCGAAATCGCTAAACAAAGCGGTACGATTTCGATGGGATTCGGCGTACAATCTTCCAGCCGAAATACCTTTCTATTCCCTTGTCGTCGTGAAGGATCGAGATAAATCAGGTCGAACGACTCTCCATTTTTCTCTAAAAAAGTTTCCGCAACACAGGAATGTATTGATATATTTTGTCTGCCAAGTATCCTGAAATTGTGCTCCGTTATCGCTGCCAGCGCCTCGCTCGGTTCCACATAATGAACCCGTTCAAATTTTTCCGCAAAATAAAACGCATCCACACCCATACCGCCGGTGAGATCGGCCATGGATTTTCCATGGAAAAGCGACGCTTTATACGTTGCCGTGATCTCGGAAGAGGCCTGTTCCACGACAAAGGTGCCGGCCACAGGATATTATTCACAGAAACCCATGTCGGTAGTTTGGTGGTGGCTTTCTGCCTGGACTGAATTTGCTCAATGGCCTCACGGATGGGAAAATCCAAAGGCATTTTACTATGGAGCGAAAGCAAAAAAGGATCATCGTGCTGATGATCCTTTATGAACTTTTGAACTTCTTCGCTGAGAAGTTTTGTATTCATTCCGGGGCTGTTTAGCCTATGAGTTTGTGGGCAACCATGTACTCGGCGATCTGAACGGCGTTGGTCGCAGCTCCCTTGCGCAGGTTGTCGGCCACGATCCACATGTTCAGCGTGTTGGGCTGGGAATCATCACGTCGCAGACGGCCCACAAAGACCTCATCCTTTTTGTGCGAATTCATCGGCATGGGATATATGAAGTTTTTCACGTCATCCTGAACAATCACTCCCGGAGCTTTTTCGAGGATACTGCGCACCTCAGCCAGGTCATAATCCTTTTCAAATTCCACATTCACGGATTCGCTGTGGCCGCCCATCACGGGAATTCTCACGGTCGTAGCTGTGACACGAATCGAGTCATCGGAGAGAATTTTTTTGGTTTCATTCACCATTTTCATCTCCTCTTTGGTGTAACCACTTTCCAGAAAAACATCGATATGCGGCAGCACGTTCAGGTCGATACGGTGCGGATATACCTTTTTTCCTTCAATGCCGGCGCGCTCATTCATAAGCTGGTCCACCGCGGCCTTTCCGGTGCCTGTCACCGACTGGTAGGTGGAAACCACGATGCGTTTAATTTTATACTTATCATGCAATGGCCCGAGCGCCACCACCATCTGGATGGTGGAGCAGTTCGGATTGGCAATGATCTTGTCTTCTTTCGTGATCTGATTGGCGTTGATTTCCGGCACCACGAGTTTGTGTATCGGACTCATTCGCCATGCAGAGGAATTGTCGATCACCACGGTGCCTGCTTCGGCAAATTTTGGCGCCCATTCCAGCGATGTACTTCCTCCTGCAGAGAAAATTGCCACATCAGGTTTTCTGGAGACGGCATCCGCCATCCCTATTATAGAGTAGGTTTTGCCCTTATAAGCAACCTGTTTACCAACAGATTTTTCTGAAGCCACCAACAATAATTCATCATACTTGAATTTCCGTTCATCGAGAACTGCTAAAATCTCTCCGCCTACCAAGCCGGTAGCGCCTACTACTGCTAGTTTCATTTTAAATTTGTATTATTAAGTTGAAAATTATGCTGCCTGTTTTGGCGTGCAAAAATAACCGAATTCACCCGATTGAAATCAGATTTTTTGGAATAAATATGAATTACCGGCTCATAATACTCATTCACTGCGCTATTTCATTGCTGAATCCGGCATTTTCCCAGATGTCCGATGACTTTGCCGATGGGGATTTAATACAAAATCCGGCCTGGGTTGGCCAGACGAACAACTTTGTCGTGAATGCCAATGGCCAACTGCAACTCCTGGTTCCAGCGGTTGCAGGTTCTTCATACCTTTCAACGGCGAGTGGAATCACTCAGAATGCACAATGGTCTTTCTTCATTCAACTCAATTTCAATCCGTCGTCGAGCAACTACGCTGACGTGTTTCTTATTTCCGATAAGGAAAATCTTCAAGGCGCACTGAACGGTTATTTTGTAAGAATCGGCGGACCGCAGCGTGAAGTGAGCCTGTATAGAAAAGACGGATCAATTTTCACCAAAATCATCGATGGCACAGATGGGCGTGTAAACCTCAATAGCGTGGAGCTGAATATAAAAGTGACGAAAGACCAGGCCAACACATGGGAACTAAGCGTGGATCCGCTTCTGGATAATTCCTACATTTCAGAAGGCGCAGTGGTCGATGGTACACATACCTATTCGGGCTATTTTGGTTTTAATTGCATTTATACTTCCACCCGATCCGATAAGTTTTTCTTCGACAATATCTTGATCAGTGGCGATGTGTTTACTGATAATTCGCCACCCATCGCTGACTCATTGAAGGTGCTCGGAGATTCGGCTTTGGCAGTATATTTCAACGAAACGGTGGAATCTTTATCCGCGCAAAACGTCCAGAATTATTCTATTGATCACGGTATCGGAACGCCAGAGTCGGCAGTTCTTGAAAATAATAAAACGGTCACCCTGCACCTTGATGACCAATACATGGAATCTGGAACATATTTTCTGACCGTCAACGGTGTAGCGGATGTTTTTGGAAATGCGGCTGATGGCAGTGTTTACGCATTTACGTATTCCTCCCCTTTCAACGCCGGATTCAGTGATTTGATCATCACCGAAATCATGGCGGACCCATCACCGGAAATAGGGCTTCCTTTGTGGGAATATCTCGAAATGTACAGCCCGCATGACATCCCGTTAATTCTAAGCGGTTTAAAACTTGTTGTAGGGAGCGATACTTCTAAAATTCCGTCTATTTCGATCGACGCCAGACAATACATGATCCTTTGCCAGTCGGCGGCGGCTTCGGATTTGCAGCGATATGGAAAAACAGTAATTATTCCAGGCATGGTCCACCCTGAATAATGACAGCGAAACCATTCAGTTGCTCAATGCAAAAGATCAATTGGTTTTTTCTGTAGCGTATAATAATACCTGGTATAATTCGATCGACAAAGATGATGGAGGTTGGTCGCTGGAAATGATCGATCCGTACTTTCCGTGCAAAGGGACAGGAAAACTGGATTGCTTCCACGGAGGTTTCCGGCGGCACTCCGGGCAAACAGAATGCTGCTTTTGAATCGCTGACGGATTTTACAAAGCCGGAAATCACTCACGTCATCGGCGTGGATCAACATTCCGTTTTAGTAAAATTCAGTGAAAAACTGTTTCCTGAAAATCCTGATATTTCAGAAATCACGATCCATCCTGATGCAATCATTGCAAATGCTTATTTCACCATACCGGCACATGATAAGCTGCAAATCATTACCGAAACTGCCTTGGCGGAAAAGGTAAATTACCAGCTCAGCATACGGAATGTCAGCGATTGCGCCGGAAATGTCAACGATGAACTGGCGGACAGGATTTGTCCTAACCGAACCAGCCGACAGCCTGGACATCATCATCAACGAAGTGCTCTTCAATCCACCGCCGGGTGGGGTTGACTTTGTGGAGATTTACAATAACTCCGAAAAAACCATCGATCTGCAAAACTGGGCCCTGATGAACAGTACTAAAGGAGTTATCACTCCGGACCATTATGTATTGGCTCCTCAGCAATTTCTGGCCATTACTTCCGATGGTGCATTGCTGAAAAACCACTATCCATCCATGGAAGACAACACATGGATGCAAGCCGTCGCTTTTCCTGGTTTCAATGACGATGAAGGAAAAATCACCTTGCTAGATCTCCATGGGAAAACGATGGATTTTTTTCAGTATTCTGAAGAGATGCACTCCCCTTTTCTGAAAGATAAGGAGGGCATTTCGCTTGAGCGGATTGACTACAACGGGTCGTCCAATGCGTCATCCAATTGGCAGTCGGCCTCTGAATCGTTAGGATTTGCTACACCAGGCCGGCAAAACTCTCAACATTTATCAGCTGCTCAGGGCGACGATTTGGTAACGGTAGAGCCGGCTGTTTTCGATCCGGGTTCCGCTGGAACGGATAATTTTACCCTGATAAAATGCCGATTCCCCGATCCCGGCAATATGGCTACGATCAGGATTGTTGACGCTTCAGGCAGAATGGTAAAAACCATCGCGCAACAACAATCCGTTGGAACCGAGGAGGATTTTAAGTGGGAAGGCGATAGCGATACCGGTACGGAAGTCCGGATAGGGCCATACATCGTCTATCTCGAAGTGTATGATCCAAACGGTTCGCGAAGGATTTATCGAAAGCGGGTAGTGGTTGCTGGACGGTTCTGATATATTGGCAAGTGTAGTGGGGAGTTGCTTGACCTTTCCTGGAATAAATACACCCGTTTCGCTGGCTTTTCAAGAAATGTAACCGTAAAAACTGATAAAAACCCATAAGGCACAAAACATGAAATACCGACTTTTCAAGGCTGCAACCATCTTGGTAATGGCTATTCAATCGCAGGGCATTGCCCAAAATCCCATCGCTCCGGCAGGCGGATATATCGCCGATCCGTCGGCCCATGTCTGGAAGGATGGTAAGCTATATGTTTACGGATCGCTGGATGAAAGCACCGACTACTACTGCTCCTGGCGGCATCACGTCATGTCGACTACAGACATGATGCACTGGGAAATAACAGAAAATGTTTTTGCATCCAAGGGCGAAAACGACCAAGTGCCCTATAATGATGCCTTGCTCTTCGCGCCGGATGTGATGTACCGGGATGGCACGTACTACATGTATTATTGCCAACCCGATAAGGATGCGGAGGGAGTGGCCACTTCAAAAAGTCCTCTGGGACCATTTGTCGATGGGAAAAAGATGCATGTGGCAGGCGTGGAGGAAATAGACCCCTGCGTGTTCATGGACGATGACGGACAGGCCTACTACATCTGGGGACAGTTTAAGGCAAAAATCGCGAGGCTAAAGCCCAACATGACCGAGATCGATACAACGACTATCATCGATGATTTAGTGACCGAAAAAGAGCATTTTTTCCATGAAGGCGGATACATGGTGAAGCGCAACGGCATCTACTATTTCATCTATGCCCACAGCGGCAGGGCCAATATGCCCACCAGCATTGGCTACGCCATGAGCAGCTCGCCGATGGGCCCTTTTACCTACGGCGGCGTCATCGTCGACAACGACCATTGCGATCCGGGCAACTGGAACAACCACGGATCGATTGTGGAATTCAAAGGGCAATGGTACGTCTTTTACCATCGCGCCACGCACAACAGCAACATGATGCGAAAGGCATGTGTGGAGCCCATCTATTTTAATACAGACGGCACGATCAACGAAGTAGAAATGACCACCCAGGGCGCTGCCGGCCCACTAAACCCATACGATAAGCTCGATGCCGAAAGGGCCTGCCTGCTACACGGCAATGTGCGTGTGGAGGCGTTTTCAAAAAACGAGGAGCAACTTACCGGCATTGAAAATGGCGATAAGGCGGCGTATAAATTCATCGCATTCGATGGCAAGAATTCCACTTTCACTGCACGTGTGAAGTCAGGTAAAAATGGTGGCGTTATCAATGTACACATCGACCAGCCCTGGGGTAAAAGACTCGGCACACTCACCATACCTCCGGCATCCGGAAGCGGCGAATGGCAGGAAATCAGTTGCCCGATCGAAAGCGCAGAGGGCAAGCAAACGCTATGGCTGATGTTTTTTGGAAAAGGCGATGCAATGTTTGATGTGGACTGGGTAAAGTTTGAATAATGTCCATAGCGCCAATCGATGGCGCCCGTGGGTCGGCCTCTTGTTTATTGTTGATGGTGTTCCTTTACCTTTTCAAAAGCTTAAAACCAATCTCTCGTCCCTGTCCTTGGAACATGGCAAGATTGATCCAAAACCAGGCAAACTGTTCCATAAGCTGGAACTTATCGTTGCCGCCAATCGCGTAGCACTGGGCAAAGCCCGCATCCTTCGCCAACTGTATAGCAGCAACCTTTCCCTTTTCGCTGTCGCCCGCCACAAACATATCGATAGCGGTATCGCCATACCTGGTGTTTTGCATATTATTGAAGCCGGTAGTGTTAAAGCATTTCACCACATCGCGGGTCTGAGTGCTAGCCAGTATCGCGTCGGCGGTTGTAGCAAAACCTTTTGGTCCACGCCCCATCACGATGTTCATGGCATCAATAATGATTTTACCGGTGGTATCGCCCAGGGATTGCGCCACTTCAGCGGCAGCCGGCGCCGGCGTAGCAAGGAGTATTACCTCGGCGAGCTGAACGGCTTCTTTTATGCTGTGGACGCTGGTTGAAGGATTGTTCAGTAATTCTTTTCCCTTGAAAGTCTGGGTATTCTGAACACCCAGATAAATCTGATGCCCAGCGGCAGCCCATTTAGTAGCCAGGGCTCCGCCGACGTTTCCTGTTCCAATGATTGCTATTTTCATTCTTCATTTGTTTTAAGGTGGACAATATTTTCAGGAATAAAATACATAGCCGGAACTACCAGGAATAAGCCAAAGGAGATGTAAACCGATACCGTACTCAACATAGCTGCCGCGAGGTAAATCGCAATGGAAAGCCTGTTTTTATTCTTTATTCGCAGTTGTGCATCCATGCTGATGGTGGCGTGCAGCAAATGATGGCTGATAACGTAGCCCCTCAATATGGCAAACGACCAGGCGCACATCGCGAATACGAGGCCATAAAAGGCAGAGGCCTGCCAGAGCAGGACATTAGCCCCGATGAAGTTGGTAACGAAGGGGATGAGGCTCATCCAAAACAAAAGATGTATGCTATACCAAAGCAGGGGCCTGTCGGTATGGTGTATCTGATGAAAGAGCTGATGGTGGTTTACCCACATGATAGCCAACATCAGGAAACTCATGACATAAGAAATGAATTTTGGCAAAATCGCCATCATCTCATTCCAAACGTTTTTATCCGTCGGCACACCTTGCAATTTCAGGTCGAAGACCATCACGGTAATGATGATGGCAATGACGCCATCACTAAATGCCTCGATCCGGCCGGTGGGTATTTCATTAGAGCTGTTCATCAGTAAAGAAATCCGTTTTCTGGTTCAAGTTTAGCCGGCAGATCCTTTTCGCCCAGCATTTCTCTTAAATCCCTTTCAATGGTGTTGCAAAGGGCTGTGAGCGGCACATCGGTAATACGGTTTTCGAAAGGGTCTTCATTTACTTCGCCCACTTTTCCTATGATGGCAAACACAAAGGAAATGATGACCGACACTGGCACCATCAGGTAATCAATGTTCATACGTGTGAAATCGCCAATCAATGAAAATGGTAAAAGCACCATGAAAGTGAAAAGAAAAAGGCGGGTAAAAAAATCATATTGCCGGAGCAGCGGCGTGTTTTTAATCCGTTTACAGCCACCCTGATAATTGGCCAAAGCCAGCAGCTGACCTTCCATCTGAAAGCTGTCGAATCCGCCCAGTGTGCCATTGGCCATGGCTTCGTAGATTTTTTTGCCGCTCAACAATTGCAGGTAGTTGGGTTTATTTTGAGACGTTTCCAGCGCAGCATACTCCGCCGCAGATAGAAACGGTTTCAGTTCATGCCACTGGTTTTGCCGCCTCAGATGCAGTCGCAGGGCGTGGGCCCAAGCAATGATATGGTACACCATTTCTTTTGTGAACTGCCCGCTTCGCTGCGCTTCATAGTTGGGCTGATGGGCGTGACTGTCGGTAAAGGTAATCACTAATCGCGCCAACACACGACTGGAATTGATGATACCGCCCCAAAGCGTGCGGGCTTCCCACCAGCGGCCATATGAACTGTTGTTTCGAAATGCGATGAAAATCGCCAGGGCGCTTCCCAGAATGGCTGCAATGGAAAATGGCAGACTGGCACCCGTAATTTCCTGCCTGAACAAAACCAGTACCGCCACCGACACCGAGATAGAGACGGCCAGTTCAGTCCAAACGTACTGAATGACCTTGACGGGATTAAAATTTCGCTTGATGATCATTGTTTAAAATTCATGTCTGATAAAACCGCCTACGTTTTGAGTACCGGAATATAAGCCATTTCCAGTTTGATTGAAATCGGCTCCGGCACCAAACTGGTAGCCATTTTTCTGGAAGCCCAGCCGCAGACGCTGTGTAAAACTATAATTGCCGGAACCTGCCGTGGGCATTACGTTCACGCTTTCCGCCTGAGCAAATAGGTCCAGCTTCTCTGAAAGCCCGGGTGTGAATCGAAGCAACAGAAAATAATCCAGATCCGGCATTTCGAGTGTTTCGCATACTAACCAGGTGAATATCGTGAAATCCTTTTTGATGTGTGCGAATTGCACACCCGCCTTGGGAAATACACCCCGGTTGAATATCTGGCCGATCACGACGGGAGCCACACCCTTCAAGGCGGGATGGTTGTATGAAATGGCTTCCGTAAATCCGAACTGCGGCAGATTGATTGTTTCTGTCATTTGGTAGTCGATACTTGCCCGGTTTCTGTTGAAGAAAAGCCAGCGGGTGTTTTCGCCTTGCCCATTCCTGAAGAATTTGAAGAACATAATATCAACCGTGGTTTTTTTATTCCCGCCAAAAACCTCCACCGGTAGTTGCGCGTTTGCCACAAAACCCATTGCGGCACAAAGAAGAAAAAGAGCCAGCCTCATATCGATTCAGCAAGGTGGGACAACAGCACTTTTTTGCACTATCAGGTATTGAGCAGGCTTACCACCAATTCGGCAGCGGCAGCGCCGGAGTTTTGCTGTTGGCCGGTGACCAGATTGCCATCCTGTATGGCATAGGATGAAAACGGCGCCGCAACTTTGAATGTAGTGCCCTGGATTTTGCGCGCTTCTTCTTCGATGCGGTACGGTTGAATTTTCATTCCTACAGCCTGATCAGCAAAATCTTCCTCTGCATTGGCAAAGCCCGTCCATGTTTTTCCTTTCACAAGGAGCCCGCCATTGGATTTTTTTGCCTCCAGCAGCAGTGTGGTCGAATGACAAACAGCGGCAGCCGGTTTGCCGGATTCATAGAAGCTGACAAAGAGTTTTTGAAGATCGACGTTTCCCTTAAACGTGTACATCGGCCCTTGCCCGCCTACGAGGAAAATCGCCTTATAGCTGCCATGCGAAACCTCTTTGACTTTTTTGGTGTTCTCAAGCATTTGGGTGAATTCCGGCTTTTGAAGGTAACCGAGCGAAATAATGTCGTGGGCAGAATAGCCGCTTGGGTCAGTAGGGTTGGAATACCCGTCCATTTCAAGCTTGCCCCCTTCGGTAGATACCAGTTCTATTTCATATCCCGCCTCCTGAAATACCCGCATAGGATGAGTGAGTTCGGCAACCCAAAACCCGATGGGCCAGCCTGTCTGTTTAGAAACTGATGGCGAACTGGCCACCATTAGGATTTTACCTTTGGAAGGTGCGCCATGAAAATGCACGTAGCTGTTTACTTCTTTTACCATGATATTTGATTTTTTAATTTGAAATGGTAAAATTGGGCACTAATACTACTTGTGGCAATATACTTACTTTAATATGTGATACACACTTTTTAGAAAGTAATGGAAAATTTTGCGTTTTAAGCTATGCCGGAATTTTTATACAACAACAAACTCTACTACAATCCAGTGGAGTTTGCCATGGACAGGATCGGTGGAACCTGGAAGATGCCCATCCTTTGGCGATTGAAGAACAGGATAATGCGCTACGGGGAGTTGAAAAAAGACATTCCCCACATCACGCACAAGATGCTCACCAGCCAACTGCGTGAACTGGAGGAAGAAGGATTCCTGAACCGGCAAGTATATGCCGTGGTGCCCCCAAAAGTAGAATATTCCATTACCGAACGGGGAACACGGGCTATTGTTGTTATAGAAACAATCCGAAACTACGGCCTGACTTTGATGGAAGAATTTGGTGTAGAGCACAAAAAAAGCACTTTGCCAAAACAGGAATAACCGCCGCTGGGTTTTTGATGATTTTTTAAGAATGGTTAGAGTTATTGGGGTACAGTCATTCAACATACGATTACTAAAGCGTGAGTTGAAAAGACCGAGGAATCGACTGATTGATTATAAACGCCTTCTTTCCATTGAACCATTGAACTATTGAACCATCTCACAGCTTCTCCATTTCTTCCCTTACAAATTGCATAAGACTTTTGATATACTCCTGGTTGAAGTTGAAGGAGATCCCGGCTGCTTTGTAGATTTCGGGGATTGGTTGGGTGAAACCGAGTTTCAACGCTGAAAGGTAGCCGGCAAGACCTTCTTCCGGGTTTTCTTTATATCTTTTCCAGAGGGCAATAGCGCCAAGCTGCGCAAAGCCGTATTCGATATAGTAAAATGGCACTTCATAAAGGTGAAGCTGCTTTTGCCAGAGCACTTCCCTGTATTTTTCCAATCCTCTCCAATCGGTGACATCGTCTGAAAAAGAACGGTAAATCTCCAGCCATTGGTCAATTCGTTGTTGCTCGGTATGACTGGGATTTTCATAGATCCAGTGTTGGAATTTGTCGATGATGGCGACCCAGGGCAGTGTTTCGATGATTTGAGTAAGGTGGTCTTTTTTGGCGCGGCGAAGGTCATCCTTATCAGGGAAGAAAATATGCCAAAAATCCATGGAGATCAATTCCATGGACATGCTGGCCAATTCGGCAACCTCCGATGGCGTATGTTTGAAATCACTCAACTCCAGGTCATGCGTCAGGAATGAATGCACCGCATGGCCACCTTCGTGCATCATCGTTACCACGTCGCGCAGGGTGCTGGTGGCGTTCATAAAAATAAACGGCACACCGGTTTCCGATAAGGGGTAATTGTATCCGCCGGGCGCTTTGCCTTGGCGGGATTCCAGGTCAAGATGCTGCATTTGCTGCATGGTTTTCAGACAATCGCCAAGGAATCCGTCTATATGTTCAAAGCAACTGATGCTCTTTTCGATGAGCTGTTGCGAGTTGTCAAATGCCTTCAATGCAGGCTTGCCACTTGTGTCAACGGCCTTATCCCAGGGCCGCAATTCGGAGATAGCTAACTTACTCTTCCGCTGTGCGGCGAGATCATGTAGCAAGGGCACCACTTCCTGCCTCACCGATTCATGGAATTGAAAGCAATCTGCCGGGGCATAGTCAAACCTACCCATTGCCTCAAACATATAATCTCTGAAATTATCAAAGCCGGCATTTCGGGCTAACTGGTGCCGCAATTGAATCAATTTTGAATAAAGCCCATGTAGTTTTTCATGATCAGTGTAGCGTCGCTCGTTGATACTGGTGTAAGCAACTTCCCTTCTCGCTCGATCAGGTGATTCAAGTATAGTCGCTGCCTGCTGCAGCGTCATTGTTTTGCCGTCGATGGTCACCGTCATCGCTCCCGAAATAGTCCCGTAATCCCTGGATAAATTCTGAATTTCGGTTTTCAGAGGAATATTTTCCTCACGGAACAGCCTGAAGTCCGTTTCGATATTTCTGAAAAGAAGCTGAAATCCAGGTTCAGTGAGATCTTTATGGTATGGGCTTTGGATAACTTTTTCATTGAGCCGGTGGTTCAGTGGCGCTATTTTCGGGTCGATCTCCGTGATGAAATAGGTATAGGCGTCCTGATGAGCTTTGTTTGTGGTATCGCACGTCATGCGGATATATCGCCAGCCGGCATCTTCTGAAATGATCGCTTCGAGTTCGGATCGTTGCCGCAACCACCTTCTGAAACCGACAGCATCATTGATGTCGGTTTCCAAAAGCTGTATGTAATATGGTTCTATGACTTCCCATGAAGAAGGCACAAAATCCTCAGACACAAACGTGCGCGGTTTTTTCATTTCTGAATTAAGATTTATTGATCTGTTGATTATTTGCTCACCCTACCTCCACGACCACCCCCGGCCCTTTGGGTTTGCTGACGCAATTGAGAATATACCCTTTCTGCTTTTCATCGGCGGTGAGGCCTTCGTCTTCTTCCATAATCACTTCACCGGCAACAAGTTTTCCGCGGCAGGCAGTACACAACCCGCTCTGGCAGGAGAAAGGAAAATCGATCCCCTGATCCAGCGCCGCTTCGAGTATGGTCTTTTTTGGAGGCACCTCCACATCGTAAGTCTGGCCATCGAGCTGCACCTGAACAACATACGCCTGCGCTACAACAGATACCGCCACTTCGTGCTTCGGCTTTTCTTCGCCGGAGTAGAAACTTTCTTTATGTATCTTATCTTCCGGAATGTGCAGGGCAGTAAATGCGTCAAGAACTGAATGCATGAATCCGGCAGGACCGCAAAGGAAATAATTGCAATCCGTTGCATCGCTACCGGCCAATTCATTAATAAGCTGGGTAGCCAAAGCTGCATCTATCCGCCCTGCTTTGCCAATCCAACCGGTTTCCGGCCTCGACAGGACATGAATTATCGAAAGCCGGTCGGCATATTCCTTTTCCAGTTTTTGAAGTTCACTGTTGAATATGATATTCTCTTCGTTTCGGTTTTGATAAACAAACTTCACCGTACTTCCGGGCTCCTTAGTCAGAACCGCCTTGAGGATAGAGAAGACCGGCGTAACGCCACTTCCGGCGGCAAACATGATGTATCGCTTTTTATCATTCTCCTCAAGCGCCGGCACAAAATGACCCGCGGGTTCCATCACATCAAAAACATCGCCCGGGCGCATATGATCGTTCAGGTAGTTTGAAACCTTCCCCGCTTCTACTCTTTTCACAGTGATCGCCGGGTAAGCATCGGTAAATGGCGACGATGACAATGAATACGAACGGCGCACTTCTTTCTTTTCGACAGGTAGTATGAGCGTGAGAAACTGACCGGGCTGGTAGTGCAATGGCTTTTCGGGCTTTTCGAAGATCAACGTACTTGTATCGGCGGTTTCTCTTCTGACTTCCCTGACAGTCAGCTTAAAATACCGGTCTGATCCGGCAGATTTATTTTTATCCTTTTTCTTAAAAATCGAAAACATGGTGATGTTATTTTATGGCAAATGATGGAATCAGAACAAATTCAGGCCAGTTTGCACCGACGGTTCAAAGATAGAAATAAAGTGCATGACCCGACATATAAATGATTTATTAAGCCTGTTTGTTACGAAAAAAATAGGGAGGTGTGTACCTTAGCAACTTGTTTTTTTAAAAAACGCATTTCATGGAATTGACGAGGCTTACAGCCATTTCTCCGGTCGATGGACGGTATCGCAAGCAGGTGGAACATCTCGCCAGGTACTTCTCCGAATTCGGACTTATAAAATACCGCGTGCAGGTGGAAGTGGAGTATTTCATTGCGCTTTGCCAACTGCCTTTGCCACAGCTCCAGACCGTAAAGCATTCTCTTTTTGGTGATTTGAGGAATATCTATTTGTCATTTTCCGAGCAGGATGCCGGTCGCGTGAAGGAAATAGAAAAAGTCACTAACCACGATGTGAAAGCGGTTGAATATTTCATCAAAGAGGAATTCGAAAAGCTTGGGCTTTCCACATATAAAGAGTTCATCCACTTCGGCCTCACCAGTCAGGACATCAATAATACCGCCATCCCCATGTCGATAAAAGATGCCATGGTGGAAGTGAAATCGCTCTACGACCAGCTTATTGAAGTGTTAAAAGAAAATGCCACGCATTGGAAAGACATACCCATGTTGGCAAAAACCCATGGCCAGCCGGCATCACCAACCACCCTCGGAAAAGAGATTGCCGTGTTTGTGGAACGCATGGAGCGCCAGATGGAACTGCTGTACAGTGTGCCGGTATCCGGAAAATTCGGGGGAGCCACTGGCAATCTCAATGCGCATGTAGTAGCTTATCCTGATATCGACTGGAATGCCTTTGCCGATTTGTTTGTCGGGGAAGTGCTCGGATTATCCAGGAGTTATCCGACCACGCAAATAGAACATTACGACAACCTCGCTGCCCTCTGCCAGGGGATGATCCGCCTCAATACTATTCTTATCGACTTCAGCCGCGACGTGTGGCAATACATTTCGATGAATTATTTCCGGCAACGGATTAATAAAAATGAAGTCGGCTCATCGGCTATGCCGCACAAAGTGAATCCCATCGACTTTGAGAATGCGGAGGGAAATTTCGGCGTGGCCAATGCACTGTTTGATCACCTCGCCCTGAAACTGCCAATTTCCAGGCTGCAGCGCGACCTCACCGACAGCACCGTATTGCGCAACATCGGCGTGCCGTTTTGCCATAATGTCATCGCGCTGCGCTCATTGCTGAAAGGGATCAGCAAGCTGGAACTCGACGAAACGACTATCGCCAACGATCTCGGTGAAAACTGGGCTGTGGTGGCGGAGGCCATACAGACGATCCTGCGCCGCGAAGGTTATCCGAATCCGTATGAAGCCCTTAAGGACCTCACCAGGAATAATGAGAAAATCACCAGGGAAACTATTCAAGGGTTTATCGACAGGCTGCAACTCAGTGAGGCACTCAAGGTCGAGCTTCGCGCCATCACACCATTTAACTATACCGGCTTAAGGCTGAAATAACCGCCATTGTACCATGGATTTTCAATGATTATTAGCAACAGGAAAGTTTATAACCGTCAGTCATGAAGTTTCTACATCCTGAATTTCTGTTTGGCTTATTCACGCTGGCGATTCCGGTCATCATACACCTTTTCAATTTCCGGAAGGCGAAAGTTATCTATTTCTCCAGCACGCGATTTCTTGAAAATATCAATCAGGCTACGAGTAAAAAGCGACTGCTCAAGCACTACCTTGTGCTGGTATCACGGCTATTTTTTCTCACATTCCTGACCCTGGCATTTGCCCAGCCTTACTTCCCCGGAGCTGAAAAAAATCCACAGGCCGAGACCGTGTATATCTATCTCGACAACTCCGCGAGCATGACCAATCAGGTAGATGAATCGACCAGCGGCCTGAGCCTTGGGAAAGATTACATTGACCGGATTTTGAAATTATACCCCGCTAATACTTCATATAAGGTGCTTACCAACGATTTTCTCCCCTTTTCCAACACACTGAAGAGTACGCGCGATGTGGAAGAAATGCTCACCCAACTCCACGAAAGTCCCATGGCGCGAACATTTGAGGAGGCGACGTCTCGACTTCAATCGACTAGTATGGAGGCTTTCGGCGAGCAGCACGATATCTTTATCATTACCGATTTCCAGCGTTCGACAATGGGGCAGATTCGCGATCTGCCATTTGACTCAATGAGCCAGGTTTTCATCAGTCCGATACTTTATCCCGCTATCGGCAATGTCTTCGTGGACTCGGTTTTTCTTTCCAGCCCCTATCTCATTGCCAGTGATAAAAACCAGATTCATGTGGTACTGATGAACACCGGCGCTACAGATGTTGAAGATATGCCGCTGAAGTTTTATATAAATGAATTGCAGACCGTGAGTTCGGTAGTGGATGTCCCTGCCGGGAAAACGTTTGAGATGGTTATAGAGATAACGTTTCCGCTGTTGGAGGTCAACAAGTGCAGGATCAGTCTGGAGGATTATCCACTCGTGTTCGATAATAATTTCTACTTCACCCTGAAGACCGAGAATCTCATAAAAGTGCTTGAAATAAATGCCTCCGGTGAGAAAACTCCGGTGCAGTTGGTCTATGGAAATGAGCAGCTTTTTTCAGTGACCGCACAGGCTGTTACCAATCTTGACTACAGTCTCATCAGGCAGAACGACTTCGTTATAGTCAATGGACTGGAGACCATCGACGGTTCGCTGAGCGCGGAATTATTGAATTTTCTCCAGGCAGGCGGATCCTTGCTGCTGATACCATCCGAATCACCGGACTTAGCATCCTACGGCAGGTTTGTTCCAAACCTCAAAATTGCTCCTCCCGAAACTACATTTACCGAGATGTCTCCGCCGAGGCCCGACGACCCGTTTTTCACCGCTATGTTCGAAGAACTCGACGAAAACATCCAGATGCCCGGGGCCAGGCCGGTGATCAGTTGGGCTGGAGAACAACAGACATTGCTGAGCCTTCGCAATAATGCCGGCTTTATGGCGACATTTCACAATAACGGAACGGTGCATGTACTTGCATCGCCGCTCAATGAAAAATATACGAATATTCATCGCCATGCATTGTTCTTGCCGATCATGTACCGCCTGGCGACGCAAAGCAAAAAGGTTTTCGAAAAGCTGTATTACCCTATCGACGAACCGCTGATCAGCCTAACGCTGGATAGCCTCAATAAGCAGGATATCTTTCGCTTAGTTGGCGGCAGTCCGGCACAGGAACTCATCCCCAACCAGCGCATCAGCGGCAACCGGCTGTTGCTCGAAATACCGGCAAATATCATCACTCCCGGGTTTTATTCACTTATATTGAATGGCCAGACCAAAGCCACCCTGGCATGTAATCTGCCTAAAGCAGAATCGTACCCCGACCAATGGACTATGGATGAGATCGGCGATACATTTAAAGACGCGGACAATGTGGTTCTCTTTGAGGCAAAAGATGCTGACAATTTTTCAAATGAGGTTAAAAAAAATAAATTTGGTGTACCTTTATGGAAGTACGCCATCGTTCTGTCACTGTTTTTTTTGCTGGCAGAAATACTCCTAATAAGACTTTTATAACATGAGCATACTTATCAAATCCGCACAAATTATCAGCCCGGGCTCACCACATCACATGATGAAGCTGAATATCCTGGTTTCAGACTCCGGGATCATCAAATACATCGGAAAGGATACCCCTGAGGCCGGAAAGGTTATTGCATCACCTGGTCTCATGGCCTCCATTGGCTGGTTCGACATGCGCGTCAACTTCAACGACCCCGGTCACGAACAGAAGGAAGACCTGCAAAGTGGCCTGAAAACTGCTGCATCCGGAGGATTCACCGGAGTAGCCCTGCTTCCCAACACCAATCCATGCGTAGAATCGAAAAACGAAGTCACGTACCTGAAAAGCCTCAATAACCGAAGTGTGACGCAGATTTACCCGTTGGGCGCAGTGACCAAAGGATGCAAAGGTGAAGACTTTACCGAAATGCTCGACATGCACAGCGCGGGTGCAGTGGCGTTTACTGATGGTGAAAACCCCATCTGGAACACCGACATTCTGCTGAAAACATTGCAATACCTGCAGAAATTTGAAGGCCTGCTCATCAACCGCCCGGAAGATAAATACCTCACCGCGTTTGGAGCTATGAACGAAGGCATTACCTCCACCATGCTGGGCCTGAAAGGCATGCCGGGAATCGCCGAAGAAATCATGGTGGCGCGCGATCTCGAATTGCTGAAATACGCCGGAGGACGGCTGCATTTTGCCAATATCTCCACTGCACACTCGCTCAAACTTATTGCACGTGCCAAGGACAAAGGCCTCAATGTTACCTGTGATGTAGCCATTTGCAACCTGGTATTTGACGATACCGAACTTTCAGGATTTGACACGAACTATAAGGTAAACCCGCCCTTGCGCAATAAGCGCGACATCAAAGCGCTGGAACGCGGTCTGGATTCATCCGAAATCGACGTAATCGTGTCGTCACATTCTCCGCAGGATGCCGAGTCAAAAAATCTTGAGTTTGACCATGCGGATTTCGGAATGCTGGGTCTTCAGACATTTTTACCGCTTGTACTGCAAAAGGAATCTGAAGGCGGATTGGTTTCGTTGATTCAGAAGTTCACGATAAATCCACGGAAAATCCTGGGGCTGCCGATTCCCATGATCAGCGAGGAGGAAAAGGCGGACATCACGCTTTTTGATCCGACAGTAAAATGGAAGTATGACGCAAAGACGAATTTCTCAAAATCCGTGAATTCACCTTTGCTGGGCAAAACACTAACCGGAAGCGTCATCGGCGTACTTAATAATGGCAGGACATTTTTTAACGACTTTTCATGAACAGCACCGGTATAGGCCGATCATGACATGATTAAAAATTCAACCCTGCTATTTCTGTGAAAAACCCGGCAATCAAAAATCATCTGATACGCACTGGATTGATGTATGGCGCTATTGGCGGCGCGGTAGTTATTGTCCTCATGCTGGGCTTGCATTTTATGGGCCGAAACCCACTGATCGATGTCAGGATCGTCGATGTGGTGATACTGGCTGTATTTCTTGTTTTCTCCATGAGGGAATTCCGCGACAAGTATAACAACGGAGCGCTTCACTACTGGCAGGGGGTCAGTATAGGAATGGTCACCTACTTTGTAACAGCCCTCATTTCAGCCGCATTTATCCTGGTATTTGTGGAGTTTATTAAACCCGATATCCTGCAGGGCTACGTCGCCAACAGGCTGGAACTTCTCGCGCTAAACAAACAACAACTCATCGACACGATAAATGCAGAAGCCTATGAAAAGGCCGTGGAAGGCGTAAAGAAAACCACTGCTTCGGACCTGGCGTTGGATGATCTTTTGAAAAAATCTTTTATTGGACTATTTTTAACAATAATTATTGCCGTGATATTGCGGAAAAAACCCATCTAATCACTATTCAAATGGAAAAGAAAGTTACAATCTCTCAAATTGCCCTTAAGTATGGTCTCTACCTGGGCTTGGTATTTATTATCATCAGTATAATTACCCAGTTCATGGATCTGGACATGAAAACCCAGCAAAATGTCGGATATATCAATTATGTGTTGGCTCTCGTTGCAATCATCTTAGCTCATAAGGCATTCAAAGAAGAAGGCGATGGATTCATGACCATCGGACAAGGATTGGGTATCGGTACCCTGCTCTGTCTCATTAGTGGTGTGCTTTCTGCGATATTCACCTATGTGTATATCAAATTTATCGATGACTCCATGATCGGGAAAATCAAGGATATGCAAATAGAAGAATTGGAAAAACGCGGCATGAGCGATGCGGATATAGAACAGGCAATGAAAATGGCTGGAATATTCACAAGTCCAGAAATGATGATTGTCTGGATTATTCTCGGAATGGTATTTATCGGATTCATCCTTTCGCTCATCGTGTCACTGTTCACTAAAAAAGTGAATCCTAATTTCCAATTATAATTAATGTCCCTGAGTCCTGATATTTCAGTAATCGTTCCGGCATACAACGAGGAGGAATCGCTCCGGGAACTGAACGATTGGATAAGCCGTGTGATGACCTCGCACGGCTTATCTTATGAAATACTCCTGATCGACGATGGCAGTACTGACAGTACCTGGGAAAAAATCGTGGAATTGTCAGTCAGCAATCCGCACTGCAAAGGACTTCGATTCGCCCGCAATCATGGAAAATCAGCCGCGCTGCACACGGGGTTTCAGCACGCTGCCGGCCGGGTTGTCATCACCATGGATGCCGATCTGCAGGACAGTCCCGATGAAATCCCCGGATTGTTCACGATGATTACAGAAGACGGGTACGACCTGGTATCGGGTTGGAAGAAAAAGCGCCACGATCCCATTGGCAAAACACTTCCCTCGAAATTCTTCAATTTCGTAACAGGTAAAATTTCCGGTATCAAACTGCATGATTTCAACTGTGGACTCAAGGCTTACCGAAATGTCGTCGTGAAAAATATCGACGTATATGGCGAAATGCACCGCTACATACCGGTGATCTGCAAGTGGCATGGCTTCTCGAAAATCGGTGAAAAAGTAGTTCAGCACCAGCCACGCAAATACGGCGTCACCAAGTTCGGTATGGAGCGTTTTGTCACCGGGTTCCTCGATCTCATCTCCGTGACCTTTGTTTCTAAATTCCGTAAAAAACCCATGCATTTCTTTGGCCTGCTGGGCACATTGTCCTTTTTAGCCGGGTTCTTCATCACGGCCTGGCTTATCGGGCAAAAAATTTGGAGTCTTTACAGACACCAGGTATTCAGGGACATCGTTGATCAGCCTTTGTTTTACCTCGCTCTGGTGGCGATTGTCATAGGTGTGCAACTGTTCCTGGCCGGATTCCTGGCTGAGATGTACGCCATGGCTAACGAACGGAACGCCCGATATTTACTCATCGACAAGGTTGGCCTCTGACATTTCCATCATCATCCCGGTATTCAACCGCCCGGATGAATTGCGGGAACTATTGCAAAGCCTTTCGGCACAGACCGATAAGGGTTTCGAAGTGATTGTGGTTGAAGATGGTTCGACAGAAAGGAGCGACAGTACTATCCTTCAATTCGTTGAATCACTGGATATTCAATACTTTTATAAAGAGAATTCCGGCCCGGGGCTCTCGCGCAACTATGGCTGCGGCAAAGCCAAAAATGATTTCTTCGTATTCCTCGATTCCGACTGTGTACTTCCAGAGCATTACGTAAATACGCTGAAAATCCATATCCCGCATACGGACGCATTTGGCGGTCCGGACAGCGCGCTACCTACGTTCACCCCGGTGCAAAAAGCCATCAGCTATTCGATGACTTCCCCGCTGACGACTGGCGGGATCAGGGGAGGAAAGGCATCGCTGGAAAAATTTCACCCGCGAAGTTTCAATATGGGTTTTTCGAGAAAAGTGTTTGAAACCACCGGCGGATTTTCATCCATGCGCTTTGGCGAAGATGTGGACCTCAGCATCCGTATTTTCGATCATGGGTTCAGGGCCATTCTCATTCCCGATTGCTTCGTTTACCATAAACGCCGGACGGACTTTAAAAAGTTTTTCAAGCAGGTGTATAATTCCGGTATCGCGCGGATCAACCTTTTCAAAAGGCACCCGAAATCCCTGAAGCTCGTCCACTTTTTGCCTGCGGCATTTGTAGTTTATCAGGTGCTATCCATACCCCATGCCATTTATCACCACGACTTCCGCGTGCTCTGGCCAACGATTATTTATCTTTTTGCGATACTCGTGCACGCCTCTGTCGCGACATCAGGTATAAAGCTTGGCCTGTTGTCAATGACCGCTGCCGTGGTTCAACTCACCGGTTATGGTTCGGGGTTTATCGTGGGATTCATTCGCAGAATTATGCTCCGGCAGCCAGAGTTTCATGCGTGGGATAAGACTTTTTATAAGTAAGGAGAAAAAGAGGAGGAAAGAAAAAACGCGAAAAGAAGAAGAAAGCAAAAGGGAAGGAAAAACAAGGGGGGAGGGGGAAAGAAAAAAGGGAAAGCAAAGAAAAAGGAAAAAAAAAAGAAGAGAAAAAAACCCCCCACCAGCATCTATTCCCGAATGATGCTGATCAAGCAAGTCTCCGAATTCTAAGGGAAATTGGAAGATTATGATGATGGAGAAAAGAGGAGATACAGGTAAGAGGAAAAGACATCCGCCCGAGGCACTATTAGGGCACAGAAAACCCAAATAAAGCCCCCCCCCCACCAGGTATGATAGATATTGGGAAAAACATCCGGAGCGATAAAGAGGAAGAAAAACCCCCCCCCCCCCCCCCCCCCCCCCCCCGTTCAGACCTTCTCGCAGAAATAAATGATTTCTTCCTCCGGTAGGGCGTATCTCTTCCTCACATCTTCAGAAAGAGTTTGCAGGAAATTGTCATCCGTCACCCTGAAGCCGGCCTTGCGCAATCTGTCGCCGTAGTCCCTGCCGTATTTGCGCTGGTGATCGCTCTGGCCGAAAAGGCGCTCGCGCTCTTTTGGATCCGTCACCGACCGGTCCTCAATGGTTTCCGGAAGCTCCATATAAACAGGCGACTGAATAAGCGCCCAACCACCATGATTCAGGACGCGGTGTATTTCGCTCATAGCGAGTATGTCGTCATCCACATGCTCCATCACATGGTTGCAGAATACGACATCGAAAGCGCCGTCCTCGAAAGGGATTTTATGTACGTCCATTTTCACATCCGCGAGGGGTGACTCAATGTCTGCTGTCAAATACTGAAGATTTTCCATCTTCCGGAACTTTTCTATAAAGCACAACTCAGGGGCAATATGCAGCAACCTGATTCTGGCGCTGAAAAAATTCGTTTTTTCCTTCATGTAAAGCCACATCAGTCTGTGTCGCTCCAGGGAAAGTGAACTCGGGCAAAGCGCATTTGGCCGTGACTCTATCCTTCCGTAAGGCAAAAATTTACGGTAAGTCCGGCCATCGACCGGGCATTGTACATTATTGCCTCTGTAAAAAATGGCAAAAGTCCGGAGCACGTAATGACTCACATACTGAATATATTTTCTGGGTATTTTCCGTAAAATAAAACTTATGATGTACTTCATGCTAATGCATTTCTCCAATAATCTAATCAATTAAGGCCCATTTGCCGTTAATCCTACAAATATACGTGTTCATAAAATCTAAAACTGTTCATCCCGTGTGATTAGCGAATTTTAGGTTTTAGATCAGAAATTCCTCAAATTCAGCGTCTAACTTTGTTTAAATTAGCTAACTTATTGGTTTTTATGCAGTTAACTCCTTAAATTGTTAAGGATAAATAATTTAAATACAATGAAAAAACAAGTAATAATTGGTCTGGTAGCAGTGGCAGTGGTTATATCGGGATTCCTGTTCTACAATATGTCCAAAAAGTCTGGAACCTCGGACATAGTAGTACCGGTAGGTTCCGGCAAGTTTATCGTTGACATTACGACCACCGGTGAACTGGAAGCGAAGAACTCGGTAAAAATAATGGGACCAGCCGGATTGCGTGAATTCCGCGTTTACCAGGTGAGCATACAGGATATTGTCGATGAAGGCACCATCGTTAAGAGGGGCGACTGGATAGCAACCCTTGATCAATCCGATTTTAATACGCGCCTCCAGGACAAACAGATCGACCTGGAACAAAAGCAATCTGAATACGTTCAGGTTCAGCTTGACACCACCCTGCAGATGAGGCAATCCCGTGATGAACTCATCAACCTCGCTTATGCCGTTGATGAAATGCAGATAAAACTTGACCAGTCGAAGTTCGAGCCTCCAGCAACCATAAAGCAAGCCGAAATAGACCTGGATAAAGCAAGGAGGGCATTGGATCAGGCGCAACAAAACTATAAAATCAAGTCCGAGCAAAACAAAGCAAAGATGGTGGATGTAGCTGCAGAACGCCGGAAAACCCAGAACGAATACGATGCCATGCAATCGCTTGCCAAATCGTTTCAGATCATGGCTCCCGAGCCAGGAATGGTGGTTTATGCCAAAGGTTTTGATAATAAACCCATCAAGGCCGGATCACAAATTCATATGTGGGATCCTGTGGTAGCCACTCTGCCCGACCTGAGCACCATGCAGTCTAAAACCTATATCAATGAAGTGGATGTGCGACGTGTAAAGTCCGGGCAAAAAGTAGAAATCGGTCTGGATGCGTTTCCAGATAAAAGACTTTCTGGAGTAATTACAAGAGTAGCGAATGTTGGTGAACAAAGCCCCAATGCCGATGCCAAGGTATTTGAAGCGACTATCGAAATAGCCGGAACGGATCCCTTGTTGCGACCTGCTATGACCACATCAAATAAAATCATTGTAAATCAGATGGACTCGGCTATATACGTTCCGCTGGAATGTCTTCATAGTAAGGATGATTCCATCACCTTCGTTTACAAACGGGCAGGAATTAAAGCTGTAAAACAGGAGGTTCAACTCGGTGAAACAAACAGCAATGAGGCGATTATTACCCTTGGGCTGGCTGCCAACGATAAGGTATATTTATCCATACCTGCCGGATTGGACGATGCGAATATTGCACTGCTCCCGGAGCTGGATGGCAAGCGACAGAGGAAGGAAGAAACACAGGAAGTTGAAGCTCCGAAAACCACAACCATTACCTTGCCGGATGGCACCACACGGGAAGTGACAGCGGAGCAGATGAAGCGCTTCCAAAACGGTCAGGGTGGACAGGCGCGGCAGGGCGGTGCAGGTGGAAATGCAAATCGTCCTCAATAGTCAGACGAAATGGCAAAAATACCATTTATGACCGAACGAATGATGGCAAACTTTTACATTGCCATCGAAGCCGTGTTTGCCAATAAAATGCGTTCCATACTTACCGGATTGGGAATCATCTTTGGCGTGGCGGCTGTAATCGCCATGCTGGCTATTGGCAATGGGGCGCAGCAGGAAATCCTGGAACAAATCAAACTTGTGGGCGTCAATAACATCGTCATTGAGCCGATCATTGAGCAGAAGGAAGAAAACCTTTCTCAATCCTCTTCTACCGGCATGGAGAAAAAGAAGTTTTCTCCCGGATTATCATTAAAAGATGTACAAGCCATTCAGGAGGTGGTCCCTTCCGTAGAAAAGATGAGTCCGGAAATAGTACTGGAGACCTACATCATTAAAAATGGCGTGCGCCGATCGGCAAAACTTGTTGGCGTGGAGCCCAGCTATTTTGATCTGACCAGCTTCAGGCTGGCCGAAGGCCGGATGTTCAATGATCAACAAATCATAACAGGCGCGCCGGTTTGTATAATCGGTAAATCCATCCGGGCGAAATTCTTCCCTACCGAAGACCCGATCGGCAAATCTATCAAATGTGGCCCCAACTGGCTTACCATAATCGGCGTGCTGGAAGAAAGGATTATTTCAGAATCGAGTATTGCCAAGCTCGGTATCCGCGACTTTAACATGGATGTGTACACGCCCATCCGGTCTGTGCTTATCCGTTATGAAAACAGGGACCTGATCACCAAATCCATGCTTCAGGGTAATGAAAGTAACCGAAGTATGGGCAGAATGGTCATAATCGCTGAAGAATCAGCGGAAGAAACAAAGGCACCTGTGAATTATCATCAGATCGATAAATTAGTCGTTCAGGTTGATGAAACCAATATGCTGAATCCGGTCGCGGAGATTATATCTCGTGTCCTGGAAAGAAGGCATTATGAAGTGGTAGATTACCAGATCACCATTCCTGAGTTGCTGCTGAAACAACAACAACGCACCAACCAGATTTTCAACTTTGTACTCGGGGCAATAGCCGGGATATCACTTTTAGTAGGCGGTATCGGCATCATGAATATCATGTTGGCTTCCGTACTCGAGAGAATTAAAGAAATCGGCCTACGGTTATCGCTCGGCGCCAAAAAGCAGGATATCGTTACTCAATTTCTTTTTGAAGCAGTGATGATCTCCGTAAGTGGCGGCCTCATCGGCATTGCACTCGGAGTATTGCTTGCTGTGCTGGTTGCTAAGTTTGCCGATATACCCACGATCATCACATTTGCTTCAGTCTTACTTTCATTTGGCGTGGCTGCTACGGTGGGCCTTGTTTTTGGCATTACCCCGGCAAAACGCGCGGCCAGTCAGGATCCAATAACTTCATTACGATATGAATAAGAACACGTATTTATCCTTTATTTTCATTTTTATCGGTTACTTGTCCTATGCGCAGAATGTGCCCTTTGATGGAAAGGTTTACTCGTTGAGAGAAACCATCAATATAGCAAGGCAGCAATCAATTGCATCTAAACAGGCATCAACAACCAGGGAAAACAGATTCTGGCTGTTTCAATCTTATCGATCCAACTATAAACCCCAACTGGGTTTGGATGGCACTTTGCCGGGTTACAACAGATCATTCAGGGGTACCCCGCAAAATGACGGAACTGTCAGGTTTTTACCGGTTCAGCAAAACAGTTCCGATATCAACCTGAGGCTACAGCAACCCATTGCCCCCACCGGAGCTACCATTTTTCTGAATTCAGGCATCGATCGCTTCGATAATTTTCTGGACAATGAAGAACTCAATCTGACCAGGTACCATCAG
The DNA here is from genome assembly GCA_034523095.1 of Cyclobacteriaceae bacterium. Taxonomy (GTDB): domain Bacteria; phylum Bacteroidota; class Bacteroidia; order Cytophagales; family Cyclobacteriaceae; genus JAAUQL01. The sequence continues at coordinate 48,895 of JAXHKU010000022.1, forward strand.
TATAGTGGTACACCATTGGAAATTGGCTTAGTACAACCTCTCTTCCAATACAACAAACTGAAATGGGACAAAAGAATTGAACCGCTGAAATACCAGGAATCCCAACGTGAATACTACGAAAGCCTTGAAGAAATTTCCGTGAATACGACCAGGAGGTTCTTTGACCTGATGCTGGCGCAGATCAATTTGGAAATAGCACAGAAGAACGTCGCCAACAATGACACCATTTTCAAGATCGCCGAAGGCCGTTACAATCTGGGTAAGATCGCCGAAAATGAGCTATTACAACTCGAACTTCAGCTCATGAACTCGAGGCAACAGGTGGCAGAGGCCCGGTTGGATATTGAGATCACAGGACTCCGGCTTAGAACCTGGGTAGGCTTGAACGATGTATCTTCAATGCAACTTTTACTTCCTGAGGAAATTCCCGATTTTGACGTAAGCGAACAAACGGCGTTAACATACGCTAAAGCAAACAGAGCCGATCCTATATCATATGAGCGACGAAAATTAGAGGCCAACTCAGCCGTAGCACAGGCCAAAGGCGATGCGGGCCCACAGGCAGATTTAATAGCACGATTTGGATTGACAAACAGCACTTTTAGGGATGCACCTGTTAGTGATCTCTATGTTGACCCCAAAGATCAGCAAATCGTGCAAATGGGATTTGAAATACCGATTATGGACTGGGGAAGGCGAAAATCCCGTTTAAAGACTGCTGAGGCAAATCAGAAACTGGTAGAATATACGGTAGATCAGGATCTCATTACTTTTGATGAAGAAGTTTTGACACAGGTTCGTCAAATTGAAATGTTAAAAGACCAGGTGAAGATCACCCAACTGGCGGATGATATTGCTCAGCGGAGATACGATATTACCAAAAACAGGTACCTCATCGGCAAAATTGCGATCACCGATATGAATATAGCGCTCACAGAAAAAGATGAGGCAAAGGCCAGGTATATCCAATCACTGCAGGACTTCTGGACAGCTTATTTTAATCTCAGAAGACTCACTTTGTATGATTTTGAAAACAACTTTCAAATCATCAGCGACGAGCTATAATCGGGCAGGAAAAACGATTTCCATTCATATTTTAGTAATTTCGCCTCATTCGAACAAAACGGATGAGGCGAACTTTTTTTGTAGCATATATTCTTTTATGGACCCTGGCCAACCCATGGACTTTTGGTGCTTTTTGCCAAGAAGTAGAAAAGGATTACTTCCCGACCCCAAATACTAAAATTGGAGCCACTCCTGATGCGAAAAAGCAGGGTGAAAAAAAGCCAACCATTCGATACCTCATCATGAACGATACTAAAGAAACCCTCGCCGGCAACTTATGCTTTGAAGAAGTAACCGCAGCTATGGGATTTCAATATATCGCCATACCCAAGGGCCAGTCCCTGAACAAAAACGAATTCAGCCGATGGTGGCATAATGCAGGCGTAAAGTTCATGCTCACCCTGAAAAACGGCCCGTTCTGGAAGTCCAGAGTAAATAAAAAGTTTAAAGAATGCAGGTTCGGATCCGGTGACTACATGGGTTGATCAGTCGCGCAAGATGTTGGCAATAAAGGTCGATTTCAAAGCCAGCCAAAGCAGAAACAGGACGATGGCCCATTTCAGATATACAGGATAGTAATCGGTCGTATCTTTAAAACGTGTCTCCTTGATCTCCGCCTTTTCATATCGATCGATGAGCTTGAAAATATCTTCCAGGGCCTTGTTGTCCGACGCTCTGAAAAAACTCCCCTGGCCAATATCCGCAATGCGCCGGAGCGTAGTTTCGTCCATCGTGTTTTCCTGGTAAACTGTACGGCCAAAAACATCCTGACCAACCGGCACCGCACCTTCCTTGCCAATACCGATCGTATAAATTTTTATGTCAAAGGCATGAGCCAACTCGGCCGCGGTGATAGGGTCGAGATTCCCGGCGGTGTTATCACCATCGCTCAGCAGAATAATCACTTTGGACTTGGTCTCCGACTCACGCATCCTGTTGGTGCCAACCGCGAGAGCGCTGCCTATAGCGGTGCCGGAGGCTTCAATCTGGTCGAAATTTATACCGTCGATGTATTCAAAAAGCAGTTTGTAATCAGTTGTCAACGGCGCCAATGAATAAGCGTCACCAGAAAATATGACAACTCCTATCCGATCCTGAAATCTGCCGCCGATGAAATCTTTACCGACTTTTTTCGCCGCCTCCAGCCTGTTTGGCTTAAAATCCTCGATGGTCATAGACCTTGAAATATCGATGAGAAGCATTATGTCAATCCCTTCAGTCCATTGGTCCACTTTCTCGTTGCTCGTCTGTGGTCGTGCCAATGCGAGTATCAGCAAGGCGAGCACAAGGGCAATAATACCTTCCGGAATAAATCTCAGTAAGCTGGTAGTATCTGACTTCAGTTTTGCTTCAGGCAACGCGATCGTGAGTTTTTGCTTCATCCGCAAGCCAATGAACCACCGCAGCAGATAAATGATAATAACGCCCGGGAGCAGCAACAACACAAACGGGTATTCCCAGGCATACTGCCTGAATGTATCAGGAGAGAACCAAAAAAGCGAAAACCACTGGCTGACTTCTGGCATTTTAAATTCCGTTTTGGATGGAAAGCACCTTCATTTCGCAAATATCGGTGGTGAACTTCATAAGCTGATCAAAACACGCAAAAAGGTCATGCCCGCGCTCACCTCCGTAGATGACGCGATCCAGCTTTCGCAGGTTTTCTCTGAGCGTTTCGTCCGGGTGCAGCACCAGGATTTCCCTGGTCGTGAGCTTGGAAATAGGTTTCCGCTCCAGCCGTTCAAGATATTTCTTCCATTCCGCCAATACATGCTCGGGAGTTGTGGAGGGATTATTCGACGAAACGTCGCGCATCATTGCGAAAAAACGTTGCGTGAACTTGCTGTGCGCCTTTCGGAGTCTATGGATTTTCCATGCTTTTAATAATCGTTTTCCAAAGAAAAGGGCCAGCGTTAGCATTGCAAATAACAGGATTCCCAAGGCAATGAAAAGGTAAGGATAATTAAACGCCTTGCGTATTGCCACCATGGAAGTATTGGACTTAGGCTCCGGACTTTGTGGCATTTCCTTCAACACCCTTTCCAAACGTATCGAATCAGCATTAGAAAAATAAATTACGCTATCACCATCCTTGATCACATACACCGGCAGTTGCAGGTATTGGATGGAATCGATTTCAAACGTTGAGAGCTGATACACCACACTGTCCACGCTGAATAGTCCGCTGGTGTGCGTAGGAAAGTATCGGCGGCTATTGTATTCAAATGGTGAAAAATCAGCAAGGCTATCGGGGAATAGCACGGTGAGGGTTTTCTGGTAGGTGATACTGAGTGAAAAAGTCACTTCTTCGCCAACTTTCAACGTGTCCTTGCCAAACGAACCTTTCGGCTCTATGGTTTGAGCCGCCAGCGTGCCGGATACCAGTATGCACAGGGATGAAAAGTAAATAATCCTTCTAAGCAATTTTCCTCGATTTATTCCTTACCCTGAACATTTTTATAAGCTTTGGCACGTAATCTTCATCCGTGTAGATATTCACATAATTCGCCTGGTGTTTTCTGCAAAATGTCTCCATTTTATTTACGTTACCCTCGAACATATCCCGAAGTCCGCGGCGGAACTGCGGTGAACTGGTATTGGTCCAGATGGTCTTTTTCGATTCTTTATCCAGTAAGGGGACTATACCCAGCCTCGGGAGTTGCGACTCGCGTTTATCGCTGATGTGGATTACCACCAGGTCGTGCTTAAAAGCCATCGCCCGCAGGTTGTGCTCGTAGCCATCATCGATGAAATCGGAAATCATGATGACAACACTTTTGCGCTTTATGAGATTCAGTGCGTAGAGAATTGTTTTCGCGATGTCGGTTTTCAGCGACTTAGGCTTCAGGCTGAATAAATCAGAAATCAACTTAAAAGCATGCTTATCTCCTTTTCCCGGCTTCACATATTTTTCCTTCATATCGGAGAAACAGATAAGGCCCACCTGGCTTTGCTGCTCAACGGCCGAAAGGGAGAGAACGCCGCAGATTTCCCTGGCAATGTCGATCTTTTGCTGACCGGGATTGCCAATATCCTGTGAGGCGCTCACATCGAGGATGAAAAATACGAGTTGCTCTTTTTCTTCCTTGTACGTTTTCACGAAAGTGCCGTGCCCTTTTGCAGAAACGTTCCAGTTGATCGAACGGACATCATCACCATACTGGTAGGCGCGTACATCATCGAATTCAAGTCCTGAACCCTTGAATACCGAGTGAAAATCGCCTTGCATCTGATTGTTGATGGCCTTGCGGATCTGGATTTGATAATTTCTCAGCTTCTTTACCAGCGCCCTCATTAGCAAATTCTTTGGCTTTAAAATTAGAACTAATTTGAGTATTTTTCACCCGTGAAAAAGCTTTTTTTAACAGTCTGCGTTGCCCTGTTGCTGTCGTGTACCTCACAGGATGACCGCCCACCCGCCGGTTTGTATGACACTCAGCAAATTGCGGCTTTCCTCAAAGACCTCTATATCCTGGAGATGAAAGTGAAGGAACTCCGTCTGACGGACGATTCCACTAAAAAAGTATTCGCTTACTATGAGCAGGAACTTTTTGCGAAGCACAATATGTCCGATTCCATTTACCGTGAGAGCTTCAAGTATTATATGGACGACATCAAGGGATTGTCAAAAATCTATGAAATCATCGCCGACTCACTCAGCCTGGAAGAACGCATAGAAACCATAAAGGATACCACCGAAAACGAGGCCGAGCAAGAGTGAGTCTATGCTTTACCCCTCCGACATAGAACAAAAGCTGGGTTTTGACAAGATCAGAGAATGGTTGGGAGATCTCTGCTCAGGCGCCTATGGCCGTCGCAATGTCGATAATATCCGCTTTTTGACTAATAGTGACATTATCATAAAACTCAGCCGGCAAACCGAGGAACTGATGGCCATGATCACTGCCGGAGAATCTCTGCCCACACTCGGTTACCCTGATATTGACGAAATCCTTCAAAAACTCGCTGTCGAGGGTATGTTCCTGGAAATGGAGGAAATGGCGGACGTGCTCATATCGTTGAAAATCCAGCATGCATGGCAGGTATTTCTGCGCGTAAAAAAGGACGAATACCCGGAAATCACAGCGCTGATGTCATGGCTTCAGACTGATCCAACACTCATAAAAAAAATCGAGGCATGTGTCGATGAGCACGGAAATATCCGTGACAATGCCTCGCCGGAACTCCGTAAAATTCGAATCGAAATCCAGCGCAATGAGCAACTGGCAAGAAAGACCCTCGATCGCGTCATCCGTGAAATCAGTAAGTCCGATATGTCGCCCGAAGATAGTTCGCTCACCATCCGCAATGGGCGACTCGTGATCCCGGTCAAATCCGAATACAAACGCTCGGTAAAAGGTTTTATCCATGATGCCTCCGCTTCGGGGAATATCATTTTTATTGAGCCAGCCGAGGTGCTGGAGATAAATAATGACCTGAAAGAGCTTTCATACAGCGAGAAACGCGAGATCATCCGCATCCTCAGCAGTCTTACCAATAGCCTTCGTCTCCAGCGCGAACAGATCGCCTCGGGGACAAAGTTCCTCGGCATTATTGACGCAATTAGAGCCAAAGCAAAGTTATCGTTGCAGTTCGATGCACTGGTGCCTGAGCTCAATAAGGACGGCAAAGTGTCATGGATAGGAGCGCGGAATCCGGTGCTGCAAAAAGTGCTGGAAATCCATGGGAAAAAAATCATTCCCCTGCAATTCCATCTGGACAGGCACAAGCACATGCTCATTATTTCCGGCCCCAATGCCGGCGGTAAATCAGTGTGCCTGAAAACGGTGGGTCTCCTGCAATATATGTTTCAGTGCGGCATGCCCGTGCCGGCACTGGAAGGCAGCGTTACCACCATTTTTAAGGATATTTTCATAGGTATTGGCGACGAGCAATCGATCGAAGACGATCTGAGCACCTACTCATCGCACCTGAAATCGATGAATTTCCTTATGAAAAATGCGTCCCGCAATATGTTTTATCTTATTGATGAACTGGGCTCCGGCACCGACCCTCAATTTGGTGGCGCTATAGCCGAGGCCATGCTCGAGCACCTTGTGGCTTCCGGCGCTATGGGCGTGATTACGACGCATTATAACAACCTGAAAAAAATGGCTGAAACCCATAAGGGCATTATCAATGGACGCATGCGGTTTGATGTGCAAAAACTGGAGCCACTGTATATGCTGGAGATCGGGAAACCCGGTAGTTCATTTGCCCTGGAGATCGCCGGCAAAATTGGTATTTCAAAAGATATCCTTCAAAAAGCCAGGGAGAAAGCGGGCAGCGATGCCGTTTCCATGGAAAAATTGCTCAGTGAACTGGAAGAAGAAAAGCGGTATTTCGAATCAGAAACAAAAGCCCTGAGGGATAACAATACCCTGTTGGAGAAATCAAGGACAGAGTTTCAGATGCTGAAATCAGAGATTGACGAGAAAAAGCGCGATATCATCAACGAAGCCCGGCTCGAAGCGAAAACCTTGCTGCAGGAGACTAACCAGCGCATCGAAAAGCTGATCCGGGAAATAAAGGAAAACAAAGCCTCCAAAGAGCCGACCAGGCAGCTTCGGGAAGAGTTGCGGCAGTTTCAGGAGAAAATAATCATTGAAAAGCCAAGGCGCAAAAAAGAGACCGTGACCATACTGGATGGCCCGATCTGTCAGGGAGATTCAGTTCGTATCAAAGGGCAGACAGCCATCGGCGAAGTACTTTTGATTACCAAAAATGATGTGGAAATCATGCTGGGAGGATTGCTCTCGAAAACCAAGCTGAACCGCCTGGAAAAGGTGACACGGAGCGAAGCAAAGAAAGCGGAGAAAGAAAACTACGTGGCAGTAAAGGGCATCGATATGGTAGAGCGCCGGGCGAATTTTGCCCTTGATCTCGACGTGCGGGGCAAACGCGCCGAAGAAGCGCTCCAGGAGCTTGAACGGTTTCTCGACAATGCCCTCCTGTTTGGCACGCACGAAGTACGAATAATCCATGGCAAAGGCGACGGCATACTGCGGACCGTAATGCGCGAGGTGCTTAGGACAAGGAAGGAAATTAAGCACTTCCACGACGATCATGCCGACCGTGGTGGCGCAGGTATCACCGTGGTGGAGTTGAAGTGAACCACCCGTCCGACTGGAGATAAGAAGATATTGAGCGAGTTACCCTTCTTGAAAAGAAGCGGAAGTGTCGGCGTAATTTAAAAGCAAATCGATTGAACAAACCATCAAATGAGCAACATTAAATTATTTTGACTTCGACATGGGACACCAAACTAAACTTAACTGTTCTAGAGAGTATTTGTGAAAAAAATTATACAAATGCGTTTATGGATTCTACAGAGTCAAAATGTCTGACACCCAATGTGAAGTCAGGAGAAGCGGAGTGTCGGCGTCATTTAAAAGCATCGATTGAACAAACCTCATGAGCACTTATCTCTTTCCAAAAAAGTCCGCACCCATTGGGATGAGGAAAAAGAGACATGGTATTTCTCCGTGATTGATGTCATAGAGATTCTAACTGGAAGCAGTATCCCAAAACGCTATTGGAGTGACTTGAAAAAGAAGCTTACAAAGGAAGGAAGTCAGTTGTACGAAAATATCGTACAACTGAAATTTGAAGCTGCCGACGGCAAAAGGTATGCTACCGATTGCTTAGATACGCCAAATTTATTAAGGTTAATTCAATCCATTCCATCGCCCAAGGCAGAACCCTTCAAGCAATGGCTGGCAAAAGTAGGCTATGAGCGAATGCAGGAAATTCAGGACCCTGAAATGAGTTTAGACAGCGCAAGGGAAAACTGGCAGAAACTCGGCAGAAGCGAGAAGTGGATTCAGCAACGGATGACCGGGCAGGAGACCCGGAATAAATTAACCGATTATTGGAAAGAAAGCGGTGTTCAAAAATCGGATGAGTTTGCATTTTTAACCAATATCATTCATCACGAGTGGACTGGGCTTACAGTAAAGAATCACAAAAATTTAAAAGGGTTGAAATCCCAAAACCTAAGAGACCACATGAGCGAGGCAGAATTGATATTCACTGCTTTGGAGAACTATAACACGTAAATTGCAGAAATGAAAGGCGTTGTCTTTTTGTCATTATGAAAAAGAATCTTTATATTTACACCCAAAAGGTTACAGAGATATTTTTATAATTGTGAAAAAATCTTAATTACACCAAACACGCAGTTATCAGAGGCTATGATACCATCCAACTAAAAACAAAATGGTCGTAATCGCCGGTTTCCCGGAACTAACGACCATTTAATCGTTAATTGTAATTTAAATCGTAGCTACTTCACCTTATTATTTGTGGCAGCCAGTATTTCTACACCCTCCCTGCTAATTTCTTTGATGAAAGGATCTCCTTCATAGAAATAGCTTGTTGGATAGGGATGTGTCTCTATAATCGGGTATTTTATATTTATCCTGGAGTAAAGTTTTAGATTGTCGAATACATTATCTCCAAATTGATCTGAAATCAGCAATAAATCTATGTCTGACCACTCATGGGTCATTCCCTTCACTGCTGAACCAAATAAAAGTACTTTATGAAATGTCAATCCGGCCGACTGGCAATCAGAAACAAATGATGTGGCAGTATCTATTGCACTTTGTCGAGTAACCATAATCTGATTTTATTGGTTGTTTCAAGCATATGACCCGTAAATTGCTCATTACAAATACTACGCATTTTAGTTAAATACTCAGGATACCTGCCTTCTAATTGGAATCTGTTCAGACTAAGCAGAAACTCACTGCTATCATCACTTAACTTTATCGGTGTTGAAGAAAGTAAATGTATCAAATTATGTGTTTTGGGTGGAACATTCTCCTGATTATATTTTATCCACAATGATTTGCATAGTTTTTCGATGACAAGATGTGCAAAGAAAAGTGATTGGAGATAATTACGTCCTTCGAATAAAGTATTAACAGCCGTCCAGTCATCTTCTGCCTGATCAATCCAGAAACTAATACAATCCTGTTTTGTCATCATATTAACAAAGATAAGTTTTTTTTGGAAAGGAACTTACCCCGCAGAATACATACCATATTTCCATATATGAGACGCGCATTTATCAAGAGGCTATGACACCATCCAACTAAAAACAAAATGGTCGTAATCGCCGGTTTCCCGGTAATAACGACCATTTAATCCATGAACTTAAAAGCGGCCTGTTACATCGCCGGTTTCAGGCTCTTGGTAAAGTCTTTGGGTTTGCCTTCACTATCCAGCAAAAATACCTCATCAAACCCGGCAGCTTTCAATGCTTCAAATTGCGTATTGGCATCGCCGGCTACCACATAGATCATATTATCGGGATCGATATACTTTTCAGCAAGCGCTTTATGCTGTTCAAGCATCATGTTGCTCGTGATGCCTTCCTCTTTGGTGAGGTAGCTTACGTCCCAGTTGTATTTGCTCATGGTGCGCAGCACTTCCATTTTTTCACCCAGCGTCTCCATGGACCGCGCATTGGATTTAATGAGCGAGTTTTTGGTAAATGTTAAATCCTCCTCGCTGATACCCTGCCGGTATTTCTCCATTTCTTCTTTAAAAATAGAAACTGATTCCAGTGTGGTATTGGTACGAACACTCGACGACGCTGTGAAGGGCGCCTTGAAGCTGGAGCTTCCAAAAGAGGTTCTGGCTCCAGTAAGTATAACCTTTCTCTTCCCGGAGTATCATGTTTACATTACCACTGAAGGAGCCGCCTAGTTTGTAATTCATCACAGTGGCGGCGTAGTAATCAGGATCATCGCGTTTCAGGGCAAGGTATCCAATATTGATTACTGACTGCTTGGCCTCTGGAAAATCGACAAAATACAGTGTTTTTCCATTCACTTCCTGCGGATACGGGTACTTCAGGCAGGGCCACTGCTTCGCCTTTCCAATTAGTGCCAAGGCCTTCGAGGGCAGCCATGACTTCTTCCTGCGAAATGTTGCCCACGACGTGTATCCTCGCCAATGCAGGTGTAAAATAACTGCCGTAATATGCCTTTACATCCTCTATGTTAAGATTTTCTACAGTTTGTTGTGTTCCGGAAACGGGAAGTCCGAGAATGTGCTGTTCTCCATACACTTTCGCATTGAAAATCTGTCCGGCCATATAAGCTGGATATGACTCCTGGCGTTTTAGATCATTGATGGTCATAGTCTTGATCCTGGCAAATTCCGCCTCATCCCACCGTGGCTGAAGCATGATTTCCTCCACGAGCGTCATGGTCTTTTCGAAGTTTCTGGAGAGCGAACTTGCCTGAACATTGATCAGCGTAGTGCTTGTGTACATGCTGATATTGGATCCCAGCAGGGCAATCTCTTCTTCCAGTTGCTCCGGAGTTTTAGTGGCAGTTCCTTCCATCATAATGTCCGTTATCAGGTTGGCTACGCCATTCTTTTCCTGTGTATCGAAAAGGTGACCACCATCCAGCACGAGAGCGAATTCCACCAACGGAAGTTCTTCATTTTTTATACCATAAACCGTAATGCCATTTTCAAGCTTAGCAGTCCATGTCTGTGGAATATTGAGCCCTGGAGGCGTTGTTTCCGCGGGCTTCACCGACCTGTCAATGGCCGATGGGGTTTTTACTATTTCCTTCTCTTCGGACTTGGATGCCTCAGCTACTTTAACGTCACTGATTACTTCTTCCACTATCTGGGCTTTTTCAGATCCCTGCACAGCCAGGTCCAGCTTGCCTTTGGGCACAAAACTCGTCACCACATACGGCTTGTCTTTGATGTATTTATTGTAAACCCTCCAGACATCGTCGATAGTCACGGCACGGATTTTCTCTATATCCTTAGTGACGAATCCTGGATCTCCGGCAAATGTGTTGTACATGCCCAGTTGGAGTGACTTATTGAGAATGCTTTGCAGCCCATTGTAAAAATCCGTTTCGAGTCCGGCTTTCACACGCTCAATATCCACCTCCGTAATGCTGTCTGTTTCGAAGCGGGTAAATGATTCTAAAACAGCCTTTTCAATTTCGTCCAGTGTTTTACCCTGGTTGGCGGAAATGGATAGTCGGAACAATCCGGCCAGTTCCATGGCATCATTATACGCCCTGGCCCGCGAAGTCAATTCCTTTTCCTTGACCAGCACTTTATACATTGGTGACTTCTTGCCTTCGGAAAGCAGATTAGCAAGAAAATTCATCGCATAGGCATCATCGCTGTACTGTTCGGCAGCAGGCCAAACCATGGTGAGTTGCGGCGTATTAGCGAAATTATCTTCGTGATAAAGCTTTTTGGTCTCGGCCAGCGTCACATTCTGCACCTGGATTGGAGCCACTTCTTTACCTGTTTTTATTTCTCCAAAATATTTCTCGATGAGTGATTTGGCATTTTCCGTTTCAAAATCTCCGGCAAGAACCAGCGTCGCATTGTTGGTGCCGTAAAAGTTTTCGTAGAATTCGATCACATCTTCCACGGTAGCATTTTTCAGGTCCTGCATTTCGCCGATCACCTGCCAGTTGTATGGATGGCCTTCGGGAAATATTGCTTTGTGAATGACATAATTGGTATGTCCGTATGGATTGTTATCGACCCGCTGACGCTTCTCGTTGATGACCACGTCCTGCTGGTTGGCGAATGCCGCCTCCGTGATGGTGTTTTTCAGGAAACCCATCCTGTCAGATTCCAGCCACATCACTGTTTCAATGGCGCTTTTTGGCACCACTTCAAAATACGCTGTACCGTCTTGAAACGTGAAACCGTTCAACGTACCGCCGGCGTCCTGAACAATTTTGAAAAACTGGTCCTGGGGTACATTTTCTGACTCCTGAAACAGCATATGCTCAAACAAATGAGCGAAGCCGGTCCGCCCGGTTTTTTCGCGATTCGAACCAACATGATACACCACCGCAAGGGAAACGATGGGGTCGGAATGGTCCTGGTGCAGGATTACCTGGAGGCCATTGGCCAGTGTGTACTTTTCGAAATCAACTTTTAAGGCAGTTTCGCCGCCGGATTTCTTTTCGGTGCAGGAAGTGATGACAATAAAGTTCATCACCACCATGAGTAGTAACAATGTGTTTAGCTTTTTCATTGATAGTTTGTATTGTTTTACAAATGAATAGTTAGAAAAAAAGATGGAGTATTGTTTAAAAATCTGGCAATGAAGGTATGAAAACTCTATTTTGCGAACAATGTTATTAGCCAATTAGCTGCGCGAAGCTTCTGGAAAAATCACTATTTTTGATCGGCCCATAGTATAGCAGGCCTATTGGAATATGAAATTTATCCTCAATGATCAGATAATCGACCAACAGAAAGCCATGATCCATATGAACGATCTTGCTGTTTAGCAGGGCTATGGTATATTATTTTTTCAGGGGTAGGTTTGAAGTCACTTTTTCTTAGATTTAGAAAATTTTTTTTGAATAATTATCTTTTTTGGTATGAAAATAAGTTATTCTCTGCTTGTATTGTTTAATAGTTTTATTTGTGAAGCGAAAAATTTATTGAGGTTAATTATAAATGGGGAGATAAATAGTGGGTTATTGATTGAAATCCGGAATTAATCTGATAATATTTCTTTCAAAACTAATACGGAGTCATTCGCAACTAATTTTTCGCCATATGAAATCCTGGGTTTTGGGGTAGATGGAAAGAATTACCTAAGTGCAATCATTGATTCCGAATTTAGCAACCGACTAGATAATTTACTCTCATCAGAAGCAGCCCTGGTTTTAAAAAAGGACTCTGTGTTTCTTCAGATTCTCCTAGTCGGAAACAAATGTTTGTACAGTTATGTGAACTCTATGGCAAATGCCAACTTTTATATTCCTAATGACAATGGCTATAAACTGCTTGAATACAAAAAGTACTATAAGAACCAAGGAACCTCACGATATATAATTGAGAATAAGCGATACGCGGCACAATTGACATTATATATGAATGATTGTTCCGAAGTGAAGGATGCAATAGCCAGAACGGACTATACAGAACAAAGCATGATACAACTCTTCAACCGATATTTCGAAAAATGTGGTGGTGGTGAGTCTGTGTTCCATAAAGAGCCAGAGAAGATAAGAGGGGAATTTGGTATTCTTGCCGGGGCAACATTTACAAGATTTAATATTGAGTATGCAGCCAAAGGTGTAGAATATTTGTATTATCTGGACAATCAAGCCTCCATTGACTTCACTGCTGCGGTATTTTATGACTTCATATTCCCGGAATACAATGGAAGATGGTCAATAAATAGTGAACTGGCATTCGTATCACTTTCCACTTCAGGTGAATACGACGATATAAGAAGTGATAATATCAAAACAAACTATTCTACTGAGCTTGAATATGACTACCTCACATTTCGTTGTATGGCAAGGTATCATTATCCGGTTGGCAAAGCAAAGTTATTTATCAGTGCAGGTTTATTCAACGGATTCTTACTAAATGATAATAGTCAGACTACAGTAACTGATACTACTTATTCTCTGGTTATAGTCAACACTCAATCTCCGTTTCAGACTAAAAGTACAGAGCAGGGCATGTTGCTGGGATTAGGGCTTAGAATTGGAAAGTGGAAAATGGAAACACGTTATGAAATTGGCAACGGAACGTCCGACACAAGCGCTGTTTCAACAAATACTTCCAAGGTTTTACTTCAAACGGGATTTAGCTTTTAAATAAAATATGCTTGCGTTGTCTTTACCTAGTAAATTATGCCAGACAATAAATCACATAGCATAGCTCCCAACAAACCTGCATTCCGAATTTTCACCCGATAGATCCAATTCATCCATCATAGAACTACCGGGCACTGAAGCGCCTAATATGTACTTATGGAAAAATCACTATTTTTGACCGGCCTATCGTATAGCAGGCCTATTGGAATATGAAATTTATCCTCAATGATCAGATAATCGACCAACAGAAGGCCATGATCCATGTGAGCGATCTGGCTATTCTTCGCGGTTATGGAATTTTTGACTTTTTCCGGACAGTCGGACTCAGGCCGTTGTATTTTGACGATCACATCGATCGCTTCTTTCAGTCAGCTGCCTTGCTTCGCCTGCCTTGCCCGGTGGATAAAATACGTCTGAAGTCCATGATCCTGGAAATGCTTCATACCAATGGTGTGGCTAATTCAGGCGTACGAATCGTTCTTACCGGCGGCGAATCTGCCACAGGATACAGCATTGGGATTCCGACGCTTTTTGTGATGAACGAACCAATCGGCCCCCTGCCGGAACACCACTTTACACAAGGCATCAAGATAATCAGCCATGAATACCTGCGCGATCTGCCCGAAATAAAAACCATCAATTACATTGTCGGTATTTACAAACAGCCCGACATCCAGGCCGCTGGCGCAGTGGATTTGCTCTATCATTGGCAGGGTAAAATTTCAGAACTGACAAGAAGCAATTTTTTCATCGTCGATAAGGACAATACGATCATAACCCCGGGCAGTGGTATTCTAAAAGGTGTGAACCGAAAGCACGTGATTACCGTGGCTTCACAACATTTCCGCGTGGTAGAGCGCGACCTGTACATGGAAGAACTTGCCGATGCCCGTGAGGCGTTTATCACCGGGACCACCAAAAAAGTAATGCCGGTATTCCAGGTAGATGACATGGTTATTGGAACTGGCGCGCGAGGCCCTGTTACTGAGGAATTGCAAAATCGCTACGATACCTACCTGGCGGAGTGGATTGGCGACAATAGAGAAAAGAAGTGAAAACCGGTTTGTGGAGCAGAGCACTTGCGATTATTGACAACAACAGCAGGTATCATTTCCTTTCGTTGGCAATCCTGTTTCTACTTATCAATGGTTTCCATTATTTCAGGTACGGCATTGTGCTCATGTACGATTCGTACGAATACCTGAGGATAGCGCAGGATGTCGTAGATGGTATTTATCCCGACGTGCATTACCGATGGTACTCTGGATACGTGATGTATTTATGGGTGATTAACTCCATGGCAGGTGGCTTTGGAATCATCGTTCTGGGTCAGTATGTGTTTTCTGCACTGGCAGTTTGGGCATTATACCACACCTCATTAAGCCTTTGGGGCAGCCGCTCAGCCGCGTACCTTGCTTCCTGTGCCTTCCTGGTATTTTTAGATATTTCCATGTGGAATTCGTTCGTCCTTGCCGAGTCCCTTTTTATCAGTTTTACCTATATTAGCATTTACCTGTTATCAATCCTTACGACAAGGAGCGCCAACGTCTGGCGATATATTCTCACTGGCATTATTGTAACATTCACCTTTTTCATAAAGCCAACCGGTGTGGCAATGGCGGGGGCGCTTTTATCCGTGTTGGTCTATGCGCTGTTAACTAAATTTAACAGCAGGCTCCCCGCACTGATTTCCGGAGTCGTTTTAATCTTAGCATTTTTGTTGATGATCAATAAAATGTTAGTAACATACGATATTGTCGACAACTACCAAAAGGGGGAACTGATATTTGGAATCAGCGAGTTGGACGCTCAATCAACCTATAATTTGCTTTTTGTCCAGCCTCCAGATTCATTGTACATTCCATCCATAATGCTCCCTCCCCTGGCTAAAATTGGCGCTTTTCTGATACACCATCCGGTTTACTGGCTCAAACTCTTTTTCGGTAAAATGATTTTGCATTTGGCACACGTTAGGCCATATTGGTCTGTTCTGCACAACCTGATGTCATTGTTGATTCTGCTACCTGCCTATTACCTTTTTGGCCGTTATATTTTGCGCGTTGGATTGAAAAACAAAACTGTGTTGTTTGCAATAGCTTTTATGGCAATACATACTCTTAGTGTTTCTCTTACGAGTGTTGATTGGGATGGGCGTTTTCTGCTCCCTATGTTGCCGGTTTTATTTACGATCGCAGGGCGGGAGCTTTCCATATCCATTGGCACGAAATACCCAATACCGCAATCCGAAAAACCCTAGCCGCGAAATAAATCAGAAGCTATAAAGCATCGGGATCAGTATGGAAGCTATGATCCAGAACATCAGGTTAAGGCCCGTACCGGTTTTAAGGAAATCAGTAAACTTGTACCCACCGGCGCCATAGACCATGGTATTGGTCTGGTAGCCAACCGGTGTCATGAAGCTCGCCGATGCCCCTAACGTAACTGCTACAAGAAAAGGCGTCGGCGACAGGCCGAGCTGGGCTGCCGTAGATATGGCGATTGGCGCCAACAGCGCTGCAGTGGCGTTGTTGGACATGATTTCAGTAAATAGTGAGGTAAGTAGATATAAGGCTGATATAATGGCCTCCGGACCCAGGGAGCCAATGGAATCGATGACGAAACTGGCAATAGTGAGGGAAAGTCCCGTTTTTTCCATAGCTGTTCCCAGGCTCAACGATCCGGCTAAAAGCACAATGACTTTCCAGTCAACCACATCGTACATTTCCTTTGCCGGAAGACATCGCGTAATGACCAGAATTGCCGATGCGATAAGTGTTGCTCCGACCACATCGAGTATATCGAATGTTGAGAGCAGGATAACCCCAAGAAAACATATGGCAACAATCGCAAAATTTGTCCAGTTGATAGATGCGGTTTTATGCTCTGTAATAAGTATAAATGGCTGGTTTTGTTCCTGCTCCTCTTCGCGAAGTTTCTCGAGCCTGTTGTTCTTAATTTCCATGAGAATCACATCACCGGCTTTCAATGGGGTCTCCATAAGCCTTTCGTGGATTATATCCTCGCGATGTTTTATGGCAAGGGGTATGGCGCGATAACGTTGACGGAAATTGACTTCCTTCATGGTCTTTCCTTCGAAGCGTGAATTGCCGGCGATGATGATTTCCACGAGCGAAGTGTCGCGCGAGCCAAAATGGTGATCGCTGATTTTCAACGTTGGGCGGACGTCGATTTGCAGCTTATTTTTCAATTTCTGAAGTCGCTCAACATTGCAACGAACTTTTAGAATGTCGCCTGGCTTCAACACGAAATCCCCTGCCGGAAGCGATTGAACATCGCCATCTCTCAACACCTGCAAAATATCCAGTTGGTATTCGGTAACGAGCGGGGCATCGATGATCGCTTTGAACGCCGATCGCGAATTTTCAAGCAATTCAATCTCCGTCACATATTCACGCAAGTGGTACTGTCCGTCATTCTTTTTCACTTCCCTGTCCGGCAGCAACTTCCAGCCGATGGTCATCATGTAAATCGTTCCTACTCCAAGTATTACCAAACCAATCGGAGCCAGCGTAAACATATCAAACCCTGCTACTCCGGAATTGGTAGCAATGCCATCAACAAGGATGTTCGTTGAGGTTCCGATCAGGGTACACGTGCCTCCGAATATGGCGGCATAGGATACCGGTATCAGCAGTTTGCTTGCGGGTATGTTCAGCTCACGAGCTGCCTGAATGACAACTGGAATAAATAAAGCTACGACCGGTGTATTATTGATAAATGCTGAAACAAGCGCTATGGTGAGGATCATTACAGCCAGGCCCAGTGACTTGTTGATACGAAACATTTTGGAAAAAAACGCACCAACCCGCCCGATCGCACCTGTTCTAAGTAAAGCGGCGCTAAGTATAAACATGAAAAGTACCGTGATGGTGGCTGCATTACTAAAACCCAGGATCGCCTCCCTTGGTGTAAGTATTCCGGTGACCATGAGCGCTCCCATGATCAGCAATGCCACTACATCTACCCGCACCCGCTCGCTAATAAACAAGCCCAACGCAACAGCTATAATAACGGCAAGGATGATGGCGCTCATAGTTGGAAAGATTTTGGCTGGCAAATAAACATAAATCTATTAATTATACCAAATTAGTAGAGTAATGGATTTGCATTGGAAATAAACCAATAAAACTCCATAATTGCCAGACCTCTCCGGCATCTGCTTGCTATTTGCCTTGATTTACAAAGTCACCGTCATTCCTCTATGTGAAAACAGGAATCTGCACTTTGGCATAGACACAAAATCTCATATGGTGGATAAGCTATGATAGTGAAGTCGAATGCTGCTCTTAAGGGGGAGCAGTTCTTAGACGCTAAGGCCAGCGTGAGAGCTTGTTAAAAACAAAGCATGTAAAATTAAATGCAGGGTCTTTAAGACGGGAGATGGCGGGTCCAATTGCCCCGATGCAGATTTCTGATCGCGCTCCCTTACGGTCGCTTGTCAATGACGGTGAGAGTTACCACCATCCCTGCGAGACGCTAAGACCAGTTTAAGAAAGTACTTCAACAATAGTTATTTCAATTTAAGGTCTGGAATTGTATGAGACATACAATATTGCCCGTGGACAATACTTCTATACCATTTCGTTTGGTCTAAAATATGCATTCTATAGTGATTTATAAACATGGCAAATCCCTAAATAATGAATTTTCGAAACTGAGAACATGGGATAATGGTGATTATTGCAAGAATTAGCTGATTTTACTTAGCTTTTTTCATTTATCACAAAAGTCCGTTCTACAACTGGTGATTTCGTCTTATTTTTTTCAGGCTCCAGCTGATTTCATTTCGTTCTAACAGTTAAATGATAATCCAATGAACGCATTTCTTCGAATGGTTGTATTGCTGATTTTTATATCTGGGCTCTATTTTATTTTGCCTAAGATAAAAATCGATAATTCCATTGTCAGATGGCTCCCTGACTCTTCAGCAACTGTTGACGAATACAAGAAATTTCTCGAAAAATTCAACTCAGATGCCTTGTTGATACTTGCGGTAGAATCCGTGGATTCTGCTTTTTATTCTAAAGAAATATCGCCAGGAATTGAAAAAGTAGCGCAATTGGAACACGTCATTAGTATTGACACCTGGCCAGCCAAAAACATTCAATATAAAAAAGAATCGGTCGCCGGAGTCTCATCCTTTATCATTCGATTCAAACCCAATTCCCATCTGAATCCAAACAGGCCGGAACTCATCGCGCAAATAATGGGAATCTTCGTTGACATAGATGCTAAAATTCATCTCGCTGGTACTGGTGTGATCTATCAGGCAATAAATGAACAGACTCGCATTGAGATGGGAAAGTACTTGTTGTTGGGCATATTTTTACTGATTTGTGCGCTGGTTGTGCTTATCAGGAAGCCTGTAGCAATATTGCAGACCTTGTTGGTGGCCATCGGAGGTGTGGCTTCCATTTTTTATGTTTCTGCTTTGTGTGATGTGCCAATCAGCCTGGTTCATACACTCATACCAATTATCACATTATTCTATAGTACTTCAATTTCACTACATATTTTATTTCATGCCGGGGATTTTAAGAAGGTGATCAAGCCCACTTTTCTGGTGATAATGACAACGTGTATTGGATTTTCAGTATTTCTGCTGGACCGGACACCGATACTTAAGGACTTTGCTATTATTGGTTTAACTGGCCTGATCAGCTCATTTTTCTGGAGTTTGGTAATATTTTATCCGAAAGCATATCAATATAAAGTAAGTAATATTATAAAAATGCGATTCGCTGGGTTTCCTGTACTCTCCAGGTTCATTACGTTGCCGGTCGCCATTCTCGTCCTTGCATTTTCAATTCCGGGAATATTGAATTTGCAGGCAGAAATTAATAGTCTCTCGGTTCTTTCCAAAGACGACCGTGCAGTCAGGGATCACATTTATATTGATGAAAAAGTTGGTCACTATTTTCCACTTGAATATATCGTAGATGAAAGTAAGTATAGTAGAAGGGAGGTAAGCAAGTGGGTAAATACAATCTATAAAATGGAGCAGGTTGGGGCCGTGATACCGTATTATCGACTGCCCAATTTTATCAATAAGAAAACAGCCGGTTACCAATCCAAATCTGACGATAATCTTTACAGGATCACCTTCATGGTGCCTCTGTTGTACCACACTGCGGGCATGGAATTGGTGAATAAAATGGATGTCATTTCCGATGATTACTTCGCTGTTTTTAGGCCTCAGCTAACTGGTTATATGACGTTGTATGCGAATGTGGCCGATGGGTTGTTCTCTTCCCTTTCTTCAAAGTCTGCTAATATCATTTCCGCTGATACTTTTCATCATCTGTTTGTATTTGAGAAAAATGAAACTCATACTCCTGACGCTTCTGGTCAATTTATTACCAATTGTTGTGATGCTGGGAATTATGGGCTGGTTACAGATAAGGCTAGATATGGTAACGATTCCAATCGGGTGTCTGATATTAAGTATTGTGGTGGATGATACTATTCACTTTATGTATTGGTATAAGAAACAAAGAAGTATTAGTGAAGCCATCCTTCAGGCGGGTCCGGGTATGGTTTTTACATCCTTCTTACTGAGTCTGGGATTTGGAGTACTAATACTTGCTGATGCTCCCCCAGTCAGATATTTTGCTCTGCTGAGTCTGTTTGCCTTGGTCTTTGCCCTTCTCAGCGATATTATTTTGCTCCCTTCATTATTAAAAAACAAATAACCATGGAACACTCAACCAACAATACAATACAAAGTGGAGACAATGGTTTTTTTGACCTGGTAATAGAATCAAAAATTCCCGGTAACACAACAGAGCTTTCAAATTACCTGGAGCTCTTACTATAGAGCATCTGCCGCATAGAGATGAGAATTCTAAAATTATCCTCAGTCACATTGATGAGCAATATTATGAAAATCAGCCTTCCAAGTTTGAGACTGATTACGGGAAGACTTTTCTCGAGATTACCAAAGAGCCGGAATCAAACGCGGTGATACAGTTTTGATCGTGAACCCGGATTCAACCAATGAGATCTTCGTGGCCGTGCTTTTTCTGGCGCTTTGCAGCTACGGTGCAAAGGTATTTTTACCGATGTACGTGGAAAAGGAGTTGATATCTGAATGGCATGCGAAAGTTAACTTTGACTACATCATTCTTCCGGAAGAGGAGGTTTTGGGTTTGAATCACCATGAAAGGCAACAAATTAGCATTGACCATATCAAGGAATTTGCTGATACAAAGGAAATACCTTGTTTGGACACATTTGGTGATTTTCATCTTAGTGCGCTTATATACGATCCACCTACAGCCAATAATGAACTGGAAATTCAACTTATCAAATCTTCGTTGATTGAGGTACAGGCAACAGATGTTCGCGTTGATGATACCGCTTCCGGCACGTCAGGAGCTTAGAGATCGTGTTTTATGATCGTCAATCATTCTTGATAAACATCAGTGCATGGGAAAAAGCCGGATTATTTCATCCGGATGCACTAGGAGGAAGGGGCTTCACTCCGCTGTTTTCACACTATGGGAATACAGGACCTTCTTTAATGGCCTGTGGCTTGGAAATCCTGTTATTATCATCAACACTAATTGGTTTAAGGAAAAACCAGAGACTGTCAGATACTTTTAGCCCGGTCGAAAGCCCGAGCATATTGCCGGTGACCGACGGTATTCAACCTGCTGCTCAAGATGCCGGGTTTTTCCGGAATTGAAGAGCGAATTGAGAAATAGTCTCAAAACCATCGTTTCCAGTGGCACGGCTGTAAATAACGAAACCCTGGCGAAAATGACGGAGGCATTTGACATCCGGACACACAATGCATTCGGTACTACAGAAACCCAGCAAGTGCTAAATGCCATCATAAATCCAGTAGGTTTTTATGCTGATTCTACATCGCTTGGTGGCATATTACCCGGGGTTACGATTGGATTGAAAAAAGTCAGCGCAGACAACACTTATAAATTATTTATACGAAGTGACTTTGGCGGCATCCGGATTATTGACACTGAAGGCGACCATGAACTTCGAAATATGTTTATCTATCTGGGTGATATTGTCAAATACATGAACGGTGCCCTTTATTATTTGAAAAGGGAAAAGGACGATTATATCAATGATGCTTTCGGTGTGAAAATACCCTTAAACAGATTGAAGGAAAATTACGCCGATCTATACAAAGAAAGCTGTAAGGTCAGTATACATCCGCTCAAGTATACACCAGGACTGTCGGCGCTGATTATTTATTCCGAGAAGGATTTTCTGGAAAAGCCCGAAAACCATAAGCAAATTATAAGTAACCTGAAGAGTGTTATTGAAATATCGAACCAAAAACTATACCGTCAACTTGAACCGCTGGAGTTTAATCATTGGACTATCAAACGCTTTTCAGTTGCCTGCTCAGATGAGATTGTTAACCGGAAAGGAATTGTTTCTGATTATAAAATCAATAAACATTTTTATAGAATAATTACAGATCTGACTGAAGATAATCATTCAGAATCCAATACGATCGATATTCCCGCCGTAGAAGAAAAGCCATGTTCATACACCCTTATCACAATACATATATAGGCAAACTGTTGAAATGCCTGGATATGGATATTTCATATAATGCAGCCCGAGGCGATTATCTGTACGCAAATACTAAAGGAAGTTTGAAAAAAGTCCTGGACCTGACTGGCGGCTATGGCACCAACCTGTTGGGGCATCATAACGATGAGCTGACCAATCATGCTATCAACTACCTGAATTCAGGGCAGATCCCATTGTCCGACCAGCTCAGCATTCAAAAATATCCAGGTTTGCTCTCAGAAAAACTTAATGACGTGCTAAGCAGGCACACCGGGAAATCTTACTATACCCTTTTTGGCTCTACAGGCTCTGAAGTCGTGGAAATCGCCATTCATCATGCTTTTCTGGAATGGATGAAAAGGATAAAAAAACTGGAGGAAGTACAAACAGTACGGTTCTCCTATGGCCGTGAAGTCCATTTTAGAGAAGTATGGATAAAAAATTGGCTAAAGATAAAGAGTGCACATCCCGTGATAATCGCCCATTGTAGTGCATTTCATGGAACTTCCACCGGAGCCAGATCTCTTATGGGTGATGAAGAAAGAAGGGAAAAATTCCGTGGGTTATCCAATATCAAGTCCGTTTTCATCGATGATCGGGATACTGACCTGGAGGGTACTATTCAAAAACGGGTGGCAGAAAATCAAATTGAGTTGACTGTTTTCACTCGCATCGGGGATAACATAGAAACGTGCAGCTATCTTTTATCTGGTGATTATTGCCGCGAATAGTCAGCCGGTCTATTGGAGAAGGTGGTATTCGTACAATAGAATTGAAGTATCCGAAACTTTTATCAGTCTTTGATTTCCCATTGATTATCGATCAGTACAATGCGGACTCGGCCGTGCAGGATCCTTTTTGGCAAGCGAAGGATTTAAGGGTAATTATTATCTTTTTTCAAAAGCACTAGGAGGAACATTGCAAAAATCTCCTTTATTTCTATAGAAGGGAGCGGTTCAGTTGAAGAAATGGGAAACTATTATGTAAGTCAACCTTCGCTGGCGGTGGATTCGCGGCAAGTATCGCGCTTGAGAACTTAAAAATAATCAGAACGCCTGAATGTTCCCCAAAAAGCAAAAATTTATGGGAGGAAATTTTCATGCAATTAACTCCGTTGCCAAAGAGATATCCGGCAGTAATTGAGGAAATACGAGGAAAGGGACTGATGATGGGCATTAAATTTTCAGGAGAAATGATCAGGCGCAACCTGTTTTTCAGGGTTCTATATGATAAAAAGGCTTTGGGCTACCTCTTTTCATCGTACCTCCTATCCCAATATAATCTGCGTATTTTGCCTTCTATCTCCGCTCCAGACGTTTTGCGCATTGAACCGTCAGTCGGCCTCACATCACAAGATATTGAGAAGCTGTGCGAGGGACTGGAAAAACTGGCTCAAATAATTGACCGTGGACAGTTTTATCAGCTCACCAAACATTTGATGAAAGGGGACCCGTATATCGACAACAAAGGAAAAGAACCGGAATATGGCCCTTTGCCAACTGAGATTGAAATCGCGGATGGACAATCAAAAAAAGTCGCGTTTATCGCTCATTTTGCATACCCGGTAGAGGAGATCAGGATGTTGTCAAAAGATTTTACCCATGCATCAGATACCGTATCAGGCAGCTATTTTCAAAATTTGAGTTAATCATGGAAATGGAGCCATTTGTGCTCTATGCAAAAAATTTATTCCGCAAACGAATTACCTATCCGTGATATTACTTCGCGCTTGACTCTTCCGAATTGGAATCCACCGCACGGGAAGAAGCACAAGGTCATCAGTAAAATACAAAAAGCAGTACAGATGGCCGCAGATAAAGGCGCAGAAATTATAAGTCTGGGTGGTTATACATCAATTCTTACGAATAACGGATTATCCATTGCCGCGCCTCATAGCTGCAAGGTGGTTACGGGTAATACATTAACAGCGGTGGTAGGCTATTCTAATTTCTTACGAAAACTCAATGAACTGTATGAAGGTAGGTGCGATCTAAAAATCGGGATTGTCGGAGCAACTGGGAATATTGGCAATATTTTATCACAAAAAATAGTCGATGAAGAGTGCATCAGTCAGGGCTCTCTGATAATCGTTGGAAGGAATGAGAAAAGACGGATAACCTTGTGAACCAGTTAGTTGATCGGGCCCCGCAAAGCGGACCAAAAATTGGCGGATGCATAAAACTGACCGACTTGACAGAATGCGATCGATGGATTGTCTCCGTAACACAAATGATGTCCTGTCTCTTTATCCACTCACATCAAAAAGAAATCAATATATGTTTGATTACTGATCTCTTCTGTTCCGGAGGTGGAATTTCTAAGATCAAAAACATTACCGAATGTTCAGATTGTACCATTCGCTGCCTCTATAGAAAGTTGCCAGAGGATCCGGATTTCCTCATCACTTCTTGTTCACCAAGAGGCACAGCCCTTTGTTGTACTGCAGAGGCGTTTCTTATGGCATTTGAATGTCATGCTTATGATTTTCGCGGAAACATCACCCTCGATGGCTTCAATTTAATCCACGACCTTGCAGTAAAACATGGATTTATTCAAAATACCGGATTTCTTAAAAGTTATAAATCAACAATGGAAGATGCGGTTTCTGTATGATTTCGGCATTTCGCAGATGATTGCGGTCATAGAAAGGATGGCACTCAATCTGGAGGACAGCAACTTGCTATGCATCGCTAGCGGTGGAGATGCCATTATCATTGCTTACCCATGCTGATGTAAAAATCAAAGCGCTGGATATTTCGGAGAGCCAGATAAGGTTGTGTCGATTGAAACTTGCCAGTATTCTTGCATTCATAAACCGTGAAGCAGCCGGTTTTTTAGGATTTTATAAGAATACTTTTGACAAGCGCAGGGAATACTTTTCAAAGATATGTGAAAATTTGTCCCTTGTATGACAAGAATTACTGGACTAAAAATGCTTTCGTTTTTACAAAGGACCCATATACAGTTCCAGGTTTGAAAAGTATATTATGTTTTTCACCAAAATCGTCCGTATGGCTTTCGGGCTTAAAAACTCAGACACCTCATTGAATTGAGTCCGTTGAAGACCGGCAAAGGTATTTTGATGATCATCTGAAAAACAAGGCCATAAAAGCACTTTTCAATATCGCCTTTTCCCCAGGCATTTATAAAAACAGGGGGCTGAATGAGCAAGGATTAAGGCATCAGCAAGGTGAGGAAATGGCGGAATTTTTTTACCTCAGGTTCAGGGATTTTTTGACAGCGATACCTCCCGTGAGCAATTATTATTTTCAGATATACTTTTTTGGAGAGCTACTTTCAGACGCTGCAACTCCTGATTATTTGAAATCACCTAACATGGAATTGATAAGACTTTGCAAAATAATATTGAATTCTGCCTGAAAATCAGTGCTCGAAGAAATTTCAGAAGCTCCAAAACTACTCTATAGAAATTATGCATTGTCCAACATCAGTGACTGGGTTACGGTAGAAGAGATGGATGGGTTGCTAAGAGGCATCAGGGAAAAATCCGTTGTGCCAGCCAGGTTGCTCCTAAGATACATACATAAAAATCCATTAATCGCCAGTGCCATCAACATCGGAATTTGTCGTTGATACTCGCTTTAATTCTTTAACGCGCTTTGAGGATAGATTTCCTTTATTCCTTTACCAAACTTGATGTATGATGAAGAATCAGGAAGTAAATATTAGAGTACTGGACAAGTCATACAATGAAGAAATGCTGGAAATCCTGAGTAGCAATTATCTACGATGAAAAGCGATTTGCTGGATCTCCATTTTGATAAATCCCCGGATATCTTCAGGTCAAGTAAGCAATGGTCACCAGATAGCACCTACTTTGGGGTGTATTTGCAGATGGCGTATTAGCTGGATTTGGCATGCATTTAAAATACGATGGATACATCAAGGGTGAGATACGTAGTATTTCATATTTCGGAAATTTTTGTATAGATCAAAAGTATCGCGGGAGGGGTCTATTCCGGATACTCGCTCATCATATGCTGAACGGTTTATTTACTGATACCGACTGCGGTTTCTGCCTGATACTGGAAGGGAACAGAAGCCGCAAACAAGTACTTTGATGATGGCAATGAATTGCTGGGCGATATGTCCTGCCATAAAAGGCTGGATGGGTTGAGACCCGTAGTGTACTGATCGCGCAAAAGGCAAAATCGGGTAGTGATTATGAAATAAGAAAAGCCCAGCCGGAAGATAAAATGGCCATCGCTGAATTGCTTCAAAAGGAGTATCAGCAAAGAATGCTCGCACCGCTTGCAGATACTGACCCATCGCAAGATGATTTTAATTATCTCACTGCCCAATTCAAGTATTAATTTTTATGTGGCTCTTTTAAAGGGAGCAGTAGTAGTGGCGCATGCTGCCTGCGGGATATGAACGCGATTCAAAGGACCAGAATACTGCGTTATAAGAAAAACTCACAACTTCTGAGATATATTTGCAAGGTAATCGCTTCAATTCTTGCGCTATCCGAATCTGCCCGAGGGAGGGAAACCAGTAAGCGAGTTTTATCTTACGAACATTGCGGTGGAGCAACAGAAGCCCAGAAGATCTACAGGGCAGTACTTATCCATATCTACAATGATTACAGAGATAAAAAATACAACCTGATCCATATCGGGAGCTTCCGGGGTGACGAACTCCTGAAGGCCACAAAGGGTTTTTTATCGAATTCGCTCAATTCAACTATTTACTATGCTGATAAGCATGGAGCAACTTTGTCAACTGATGAAATAAGTAATCAAAAGCCGTATGTCAATATCGCATGGATATGACGATAGGAACATATGTGCATTTCATTTGGTTTGCCTAATGCGGCGCCCAATTTTACAACACTGAATGTCATTGAAATTCCTTAGGGAAAGTGCCGGACACGAATTTGCTAGAACCCAAGGCTG
Source organism: Cyclobacteriaceae bacterium (assembly GCA_034523095.1). Taxonomy (GTDB): domain Bacteria; phylum Bacteroidota; class Bacteroidia; order Cytophagales; family Cyclobacteriaceae; genus JAAUQL01. The sequence continues at coordinate 76,076 of JAXHKU010000022.1, forward strand.
AACAAATCTAGGACTCACACGGATTCATGTTATGTTTGTCATTCGGCTTCGTTTACGGAAGACATAACTGGAATAATTCAAATTAAGGGAATATTCGGCACTTATGGTCGCAACCGTTATTTGACGTATTCAGGAGGCATCCTTGCAAAAATCAGATAGTCCCAAGGTTTCCGGGACACTCTCCTTTTTTATTAAAAAACCACTTAAATTCCATAATTGCCGGACCTCATTCCCGGCATCTGCTTGCCATTTGCACTGAGTTACCAAGGTTTCCTTGATCAGCCCCGGCTAATAAAAGCCCAAAAATCCATAGCATGTGAAATTAATTGCGGGGGTTTTAAAACGGGAGATAACAAGTCCACCGTGCCGGATGCAGATTCCTGATCGCGCTGCGCTTGTCAAGATGACGTTGCTTTTTTTCGTCATTCCAGTGGGAATCTTCTTAATCCAGCTTAAGCTCCTTCAGTATCCCTAAAATCGATAAAAAACCAGCGATCCGGGATATTGAATCGATAAGTGGCGGATCGCGCATCTGCAATCGCGATTATCACTCGCTATTGCGAAAAACACCAAGGCAGGATTATTCTCCGCGATGCACGGCGGCACCGATTTCCGTTGATGATTTTTTACCCTCTTTTTCGCGCCTGGAAAATTTCAAGGGATATGCAACTCAGCGAACAACAACTGCGACGAGAGGAGAAGAAAAACCGGAACTGGAAAAAATGGGGATTAATCCGTACCCGCCGGATTCGTTTGATGTGAACGTAAAAACGGGCGTATAACTGAAGAGACTACCGAAAAGCAAAAAACGGAATTGTGTCGAGATATCTCCATCGCAGGTCGGCTTATGAGCCGTCGTATCATGGGGTCGGGCATCCGTCCCCCAAAGATTGCAGGACAGTTCGGGAAAAATTCAAATCTACGTCCGCCGTGATGATATTTGTACCGGGCAAAGAGGATAAAACACTCTAGCAACACGATCTTCAAAAAGCTCTAGATAGCGGCGATCTTATAGGTATTCGCGGGTTTGTCTTCACGACTCAAACCGGTGAAATTTCCATCCATGTGACCGATTTGAAGGTGCTTTCCAAAATAAGTTGCGTCCTCTGACAATCGTGAAGGAGGTAATTGATGAAGACACAGGAAAATGCCGTAACCTACGATGCATTTACTGACCCGGAAATGCGGTATCGGCAGCGTTATGTGGACCTGATAGTGAATCCTCAGTGGAAGGGAAACATTTCGCAAGCGCACTTTTTTGGTGGATTCCATGCGAAAGGTTTCTGAATGATCGCGGCTCTGTCAAAATCAAAACGCCCGTGCTGCAGCCTCTCTATGGCGGAGCCGCCGCAAGGACCGTAGCAAAACCCATCACAACACACTCAATACTACGCTTTACCTCCGCATCGCCAATGAATTATATCTCAAACGGCTTATCGTCGGCGGGTTTGATGGGGTTTATGAATTCTCCAAGGATTTAAGAAATGAAGGGATGTTAGTTCCACACAACCAAAATTCACTTCGGGTCGAGCTTTATGTAGCCTACAAAGATTATAAATGGATGATGGACCTCGTGGAAGAAATGGTTGAAAAAGTAGCCATCGACCTGCACGGGACTACCGAAATTCATCCTGGAGGAAATGCAATTAATTTCCAGCGACCCTGGAAGCGGTTTACCATGTTTGAGGCAATTCAGCACTTAACGGGCATCGATATTTCACAATCAAAAGAAGACGGGGATGCGAGCTAAAGCAAAAAACTGCATGTACATGTTGACACAACAATGGGAAAGGGCAAACTGATTGATGAGATTTTCGGAGAAAAGTGTGAGCCATTTATTTTCGTTCAGCCAACCTTTATTACTTGATTATCCGGTGGAAATGTCGCCGCTGGCCAAAAAAACACCGAACCGTACCTGAATAACGAAAGCTTGAAAGTGATGTGCAACAGTTAAGGAGATCTGCAATGCCTTCTCAGAATTAAAACAAGCCGATCGACCAGCGCCAGCGTTTTCAGGATCAACTGGAACTCGGCAAGCGCGGCGAGCGAGGAAGCCATGGTGCTCGATGAAGGATTTTCTGAGGGCACTCAAAATGGCATGCCGCAACAGCAGGTCTCGGCATTGGAATAGACCGTTTGTCCATGATCATGACCAATTCCAGTTCGATCCAGGAGGTATTGTTTTTCCCCCAGATGAAGCCAAAAACACGCTTCTGATCCAACCAAGATTTCAAAAGCGCGGGTATAAGGGAAGAACAGATTCCCCTCCTGGTGAAGCTGGGGCATGCCAGCATAGCCGAACTTAAAAGAATGTAAAAGTGGAGTAACTACCTTCGAATGACGTATGCGGTATGCGCAAAAAGATAAAACCTGGAAGATGTAAAGAGCCAAGCCTGGAGGAAGTAGAAGGCTGGCTGGTTTAGCGATATGCTGGTTCTTCTGGAATTTCATGGGCGAAGGCTAATGGCTAAAAAGGTAATGGCTAATGGGTTAAAGGGCGCGGCATTTAAACCAAATATCTCAAGTAAAAAGTATAATTCGCCGATGTGCTTATAGAAATTTCCGAAATCCGTTTAAAAAAATCCTTGTTACTGGACCTTCCACCCATTTCAGAAAAATTTGAAGGGATCGACATCTGCTCTTGAAACTTGAAGAACGAAGTACAAAAAAATTTACGGTTTAGAAATTGAAGAGTTCGGAGCGTCATAAAATGATTTGGCGATTTCCATCTCTGTGGGTATAAAAAATCTCCTCTTTTATCCTTTGCCTTAATCCACCAGCCATTCCCGTAAGAAAAAGACCTTTTCCCTGGATTTTTAATGGTTCTTTCGGGTTAATTCTTCGCCGAAAACAATGTGTCTTGTAGATCAGACCACCCGATTAGCGCCTGCGGATCGGAGCTACCCAGAAAAGCCATAATTGACCCGGGAAGCCCAGTGGCCAGGAGACAAACAATGCCTGGCTCGTGGATCGGAGCAGGGTTTTACAGAAGTATTGGTGACCGGAATTACTGATCCAGGTGAAATAAGTGTGAGGCCCAGGCCTTATCGCTATACCTGCAAATCCTGCCCCAAAGCCCTCTTGTCGGTAGCTCAGAATAAGCTACCAAAATCACTTGTTCATTCAGCGGTGGTTTGCAATGTTTGAGACGATTTCTTGCATTTTTTCGTAGGCTGGGCTTGAATTGTAACTGATTTTCCGGACACGGTTTCGGATTTGTCTATTGATGATTTTTTCGGCCTCATCGAAATCTTTGCCATTCAGATGCTTGTTGATTTCGATGCGCTTTGATAAACCACGTCATAAAGCATATCAATATGTTAATGAATGCGTTTTAAGCTAAACGCTGGTTCAAATCGCTCTTCGTTAGCGAAGTCGTTCATCGCGCAAAGTTGTAATGCTTCATGTATTTGTTCGTCGCCTGGCTGTTCGCTCCGCCAGGTTGGCAATAGCCCCAGTGTCATAACTTCGGTTTCTCCATCAGTTTCTGGTTCAGGGCCACTTGCTGCTTGTGTCCGTTCGTGAACTGAGTTTCTTGGTCTGGAGGAAGGAAATTTTCAATGGGCCTGTTTCTGCTTTTTCGATTTGCTTGTTCATTTCCGCAATCCTCCGTGAACGGATGAAGAATAACTGCAAATCATATCCTCGTATTTTTGTTTTTATCCATGTTGTTGTCTTGCCGGCAATTGTCGTCAATCGTTTTAATAATTCCTGCAGAGAGATTGCCCATCGGCGCCCTACAATATAGTTGAGGCCGTGTTGGGTTAATTGTGCGATCGACGGATCATCGGCTTGATTGCAGCTGAACCGTAAAGTATTTACCTTGTTTCTGTCGATAAAAGTTTTCCATGACATGATAGGACCTTCAAACGTCCGCCAAATATTTCATAAGCAATGGCAAAGCCTTCCGGCGCCACCAGGCTACCAATATTTGGGTGCTGCCGCCACCTTGTTGCTTTGGAAAAGCCGTCTTCCAGCTCCTGTTCCTTCAGTTTGAAACAGACGCCTGCCACATCATACGACGTCCACCACAACGTTGGGCAAAATCCACCACCTTTTGCTCCACGATCTGCTTCCAAGTCATATCAGGAGCTATCCTGTAATAGGTCTTACGGCTGTGCCTGATGCCGAAACTGTTCCAGCTCAATGAGGAAATCCAGGCCGCTTTATATCTCGATGCCAACCGTTCAACAATGGGGAAAATCGTCAAATCCGACTTTGTCCTGAACGGCACGTATCTGTATAGAAAATAACGGATTGGAATTCTAAAGTACAGTGATTAATGTGCAAACCCCATCCCAGTTCATCAGGAAATAATAGCTCGTTGAAATAGTCTTTCATCCATCTTGTCATTGTCACCAGTTCCTCAAGTTCAGCGTCAGGATGCGCCAGATCCCATATGTCAGGATCCGCTTGCGTTTTCTCACCTCATGACTCTGGCAATCGCCGCTTTCCGAGGCGGTCACCACCCGTATTTCATGCCATACTGCCTCTTTAGCGGTAAAAATAACGAAAAACTTATCAATAAATGAAAATCAAATACTTAATGACCGCACTAAATTGATGACAAGCCAGAACGATCAGTT
>JAXHKU010000023.1:0-92635 GCA_034523095.1 Cyclobacteriaceae bacterium
TCATCACCTTTACCGAAATAGGACGCGCTGTCTTCCGGCCACATGTTTGCCTCAGCCAGCAGCATGGCATTTTCATGCTTCATGTCGAGATGCCTCCGCAGTTTGCGCAGATATTCATGGGTTTGCGGCAAATTATCGCATGTAGTGCCCTCCTCTTCAAACAGATATGGTATGGCATCCAGACGGAAGCCGTCCACGCCCATCGCCAGCCAGTAATCCATGATCTTCAGCATTTCATTCTGAACCAATGGATTGTAATAATTCAGATCGGGCTGATGCTGGAAAAACCGATGCCAGTAATATTGCTGTGCCACCGAATCCCAGGTCCAGTTCGACGATTCATAATCGGGGAAAATAATGCGTACGCCCTTGTATTTTTCAGGATTATCCGACCACACATAGTACTCTCGTTCCGGTGATCCTTTTGGCGCCCGTCGTGCCCGCTGAAACCACTCGTGCTGATCGGATGTATGATTCATCACCAACTCTATGATCACCTTCAGGTTGCGGTTGTGTGCTTCTTTCAGAAATCGCTTGAAATCCTTTAAATTCTCCAGGGCCGGATTGATCGTCCGGTCGTCTGAAATATCGTAGCCATCATCCCGCTGAGGAGATGGGTAAAATGGCAACAACCATATCGCTGTGACCCCCAGATTTTCCAGATAATCGAGCTTGGTAAGCAAGCCGGCAAAGTCGCCCATGCCATCGTTGTTCTGGTCTTTAAATGCCTTTATGTGAAGTTCATAAATGATGGCATCCTTGTACCACATTGGCTCTCGTATGGCTTTATAGCTCTTTTTGCGGGGCATTTACGATGATTTTAATCTTCTATTCGTGCTAAAAACTTACTGGCATCCAAGGTATAAATATTTGGAAGTATATTCAAAATCAATGGAGGCGCACAACAAGTTTTACAATCAAAGCTTTTTATCATTGATAATTTCATATTTCTGCGTGTTGTAATCCATCAAAAACGCATCATTTTTTTAAGATGATCATCAATCAATGCAAAGGGATTTTTGTAAAGACGCTTTATATTCCCTAATTTACTAAGGACAAAACATGCCCTCATTGCGGTATCTAACCTTTTTAATTCTGATATATGAAAAAAATAATTGTTCCAACCGATTTTTCAGAGCAGGCCAGCAATGCTCTCAGCCTTGCCTGTGAAATGGCCCAGACGATCAATGCCAAAATTGTATTGATACATGTGATTGAACATTCTAAAAAGCAGACAACTTTCATGGGCAGCACAGCCCTCAATACCACAGCTTCTATGTCAACCGGTGTAGCGATGGATGACATTTACTTTATTGAGTTATTTAAAAAACGCAAGAAACAAATGGCTGCCGTCCTGGCCGATCCGACATTTCAAGGTGTGGAAATCATCGACAAAATCATGCTGGGTACGCCGTATCATGCCATCGAAGAAGAAATAACAGAATCAGACGCCGACTTTATCATAATGGGAACCACCGGCGTGTCTAACTGGGAAGAAAGCCTCATTGGATCCACGGCAGAAAAAGTGGTGCGCCACGCCAGCTGCCCTGTACTTACTTTACGCAAAAAGGTAAAGCTGTCGGGGATAAAGAAAATTGCCTTCGCCTCTGATTTCAGGGAAGAAAAACCAGCCTATTTACGAATAGTGAAGAAAATCTGCGAAATATTCAACGCCGAGCTTCACCTGGTTTATGTAAATACACCGAGCCATTTCAAAAATGAACGCGAAATAGAAAGCAATCTTAAGAGCTTCGCACTCGCCAACGATCTGGTGAACTTCAAAACGCATGTCTATAGTCATTTGCACGAAGAAGAAGGTATCGTATGGTTTTCTGAAGATCATAAAATGGATATGGTGATGATGGCCACATCGGGTAGAACTGGCTCTCAAGGGCTATTCGAGCACAGTATTGCTGAAGATGTGGTCAACTTTTCCAAAAAACCGGTACTGACCTTTAACATCCATCAATCAGACAAATAACCCAAGTACGAGTAGTTGGATAAATGAGGAGAATTTCACAGCGTGTTACACTAGGTGAATTTCTTTTTTATAAAACCACCCCGGTTATACCATCAATTGAAAGTATCTAATTCCTAAGACCATTCCAGACAAATCATCACGCCTTTCATGGATATTTTCCGTACCAGGGTAATGCACTACGGTTTGTCTGGATTTTTTATTATTATTGAAATAGTTAAAGGAGACCAGCCTCCACAAAAAAGGGGCGAACCTGCAAAGCCAAACGAGTAGGACATTTTTTATAAAACTTAAAAATTCAAAATTATGGATGCGCAAAAAGTAGACATGTTCATCATGGCCAATGGAAAATTTTTTGAAAGTCACCAGGTACTCCCTATTCGTGAAAAGTTGCTTCAGATCGATGATTCCAAATGGGGGCTTATTCATACCGCTCAGTTTGAGGATCCCACCACGAGCCTCATTATTTCATTTTGGTGGGCGGCATCCTTGGCATCGACCGGTTTATGATCGGCGACACCGGTCTCGGCATTGGAAAATTGCTCACCTGCGGTGGATTAGGAATCTGGACAATTATTGACTGGTTCATGATCATGGGCGCTACCCGGGAAAAGAACATCACCAAACTTCAACAGTTCCTGGATCAATAAAAATTGGTCTAACCAGGGACAAGCTCTACATTCTAGATATTCGTCTGCCAAGGCCTCCGGGTATATCTGGATCTGGATTCTGCATTTATTACCAGGCGGATGCGTAAACCGAAAACAATTTGGCGTTTGCCTGTTTAAACACGCCACCATATCTCCTGCCCATCCTGGTGGCTTTATTGTTGGTAGTATCACTTCTTCAGGGCAATTGGATGGCGTCGATATTAATCAATCCGTCAGCTCTTCCCATAGCCATGTTTCTGCTCGTGGCTTCATATCTGTTTCCTGGCGGCATGTCACCAGAAGGAAAAATACTTTTTTTAATTTTTACTTAAGGGCAGAAAATTACTTTAGAAAGCCATGGGTGGCCATTCCGCTGGTAGCGCTTCTGGTACTCAATTGGATCTGGAATATCAGTAAAGGATTATGATTACAAATACACATTTCCCTTATACCCCCGGCGAGCACGAGGCGGAAAAGGCATCGAACAGTTACCTCATGTCGCTTATCGCGGTAATAGCCGGATTGCCCCTGCCAATCGTGAACCTCATTGCCACACTTATATTCTACCTTGGCAATCGCAAAGGGACCTACTTTGTCCGCTGGCACTGCACACAGGCCTTGCTTTCGCAATTTTCATTACTGCTCATTAATACCATCGGTTTTTGGTGGACAATAGGCATCATTTTCTCCACCGAAACAATCACCAACCAATACCTCGCCTATATTATTACCATTCTGTTTTTCAATCTATTGGAATTTATTGCCACCATCTACACCGCCATTAACACAAGAAATGGCATCCACGTCTCATGGTGGTTTTATGGCGACATCACTAACATTTTATGCAAATCGCGCCTATGACAAGGATTCTCACAAAGGACTTATCCTGACGGGAATATTCCTGACTACTCTGTTTCTGATGAACCAATTGGACTGGATGAAATTGTTCAAGGTAAAGCAAGCAACATTGAAAACCGAAGAAAAATTAGGTGAACTGTTCTGGGAAATATTTAAAGATAATGGCGAAGAAGTGAGCGATACGCTGGTGATCCACCAGCATCAGCAGTATCGTGAATGTTATGTGCGATAAAAATGATATCGACCGCGACAAGATCAAAGTGCATTTATTGTTTAAGGACGAAGTAAATGCCTTCGCCCTGCCTGATGGACATTTGGTGATTTTCAGCGGGTTGATCCTGGAATCAGAAAACCCCGAAGAACTCAGCGGCGTCATCGCCCATGAATTAGCGCACATAAAGCTAAACCATGTGATGACAAAATTGATGAGGGAGGTTGGATTATCGGTGCTTTTATCGATGGCTTCCGGCGGAGGTGGCGACATGCTGAGAGAAACAGCGAAAATGCTCTCTTCCACGGCCTTCGACCGCGCGCTTGAAAAGGAAGCCGACATCAAAGCAGTTGACTACCTCATCGAAGCTAACATATCACCTGAACCTTTTGCCACCTTCCTGCTCCCGCTTTCCCAATGGCGCTCATACCCTTCAAAAATACCGGTATCGACTAGCACCGACCCCAACTCCTAGGAACGTGCCAAATATATTATGGAAAAAATCCAGGGGCTCGATTCGAATGATCAGTCCAATCCTGTCGGAAGAGCGCTGGCTGGAGGTAAAATCGCGGCTGGCTGAAGAGCCAGTGTAATGCTTCCGTACTCCTCCTCAGAGTTTCAGGCGGATAAGTTTGTAGGGGTTTATTTAAATTGGCTTCTTGTTGGTGGATTAGGTTTGGGTTTCAAACCCAAACCAGCGAAGGGGCATGCAACTATACCCATGAGTATAATCCTCCAAGAATAAAAAAATAACCTTGAAATGAAGAAATTATCACTTCTTATTATTGCTTTAACTGTTCCAATGTGTAGTCTTTATTCTCAGAACAAAACTATTAAAGGTAGGGTGATTTCTGAGTATTTTGATATTTTGACAGGGACATCAATAATGATTCATGACACAGTTGAAGTTGGAAGAGTAGACAGCAATGGTTTTTTTCAAATAGATATCCCTATTTTTGAGAAAAAATTATTTAGAAGCTTAGGACTGGAATCAGTAACATTGATCTTTTAAATAATTGCGATAACCTCGAGGTTGTGATGATGTACCTACATTCTTACGACTTTATTACTTTAAGACGTGCTGAGAAAGAATAAAGATATAAGATGCTTCCTGAGATACATAAACAAGCTTTCGAGAAAGGTATATTTGAAACAGATAGTGCTTGCTATAGGCGGGAGTTCAAGAACTTTTATACTGTCGTCCGACTAAAATAGTGAAATGAGTTTAAAGTATCTCTATTGAATAGAATGGGGATTTTTCTATAGATATCAAAAAGCACCCCCCTAATTGACGGTTGCACCGTCAATTTTTCAGTCGAGGCAGGAGCAATTAAATGTTGAAGGTTTCTATAACCAGTTTCCGTTAAAAGACGATATTTGAATCTGTCATTTAAATTTGCCCGGGCCTAATAGGTTTGGGTTTCAAACCCAAACCAGTGAGAGGGATGCATACCTATCACCATTAGGAAGCTTCCTGCCGATATTTTTTGCCAGATTTTATTATTTGTAAAGGCAGTAAATTATTAGTTGGAGGGCCTGTGAACAGGCAATTGTGAATGTATTTACTACCATTTGCCAAGATTAATTTGGATTACACTAAGAAATAAAGTAAATTAAATTTTAGAATGAAAAAAACAACCAATAATATTAGACTAGGAATCTCAAATAGTATTGATTTCATTCGTTGGAAATCAATCTTATTCTCAGGGTGGTTTTTTTAACAACCCACCGGAAATCGACAAAATAGACGATTATGGCCCAATACCGGAAAATAGCGATGGCCACGCTGTCGAACTTACAGGAATTAGTCCGGGTGAAAAGGAGAAAAAACAGACTGTTACTATCACAGCCAATTCCTCCAATCTAGATTTAATCACAAACTTAAAAGTAGAATATAAGAGCGGTGAGAAGAAGGCCCTATTGATCATTTTCTTTAATAGAAAATGTTAATGGCACCGTGATAATAACCGTTCGGCTTGATGATCATCAAATTTTTAGAAATATTACTGAACGAACATTCAAGGTGGAAGTTTTTCCGGTAAACGGCTCGCCCACATTTACATTACCTGGAAATTTGGTTGAAGTAAAGGAGAATAGTGGGGTATCTATAGTTAAGAATTTTGCTACTCAAATTGATGATGGTGATCCTGAAATCAATCAGAAATTACAATTCATTACCACCGTTGATCGCACTGATGGGGGAGTTTGACTTTTAAAATTAAACCTCAGATTGATAGTAAAGATGGAACATTAAGTTTTGAGATCAATCCAAATGGCAACGGTGAAGTATTTGTGACTGTTGTGTTGCAAGACGATGGTGGAAATCAGCAAGGAGGAATAAATGAAAGCGAAAAAAAAACTTTCAGAATTATAGTCATAAACCAGCCACCTACATTAGACCCCATTCTCCCGGTTTCAGTTAAAGAAGATGGAGGTCAAATAACTGTGGCCCTCACTGGTATAACTTCCGGGGCCAATGAAAATCAGACTATTTCAATCAAAGCCACATCGGAAAACCTGCAATTGGTTTCAGCCGTGACGGTTGAATATATATCAGGGCAAAAAACAGCATTTATGAAGTTTACACCTTCGAAGGATAATTTTGGATCAACTAAGATTACCGTTATTGTCAACGATGGTCAACCGAAAAACAATACTATCTCAAGGCAGTTTGTTGTCACTGTAGAAGCGGTAGCTGACACACCCTCAGTAACGGATGCCTTTTCTACTGCCGGGATGCAAACCACTTCTGGCTTGGTTATTAAAAAAAATCCAGTGGATGGGGCGGAGGTTACTCACCTTAAAATTACTGAAATTAAGGAAGGCACACTGTATCAAAACGATGGCAAGAGCATCATTCCCAATAATAGTTTTATTTCGTATCAGCAGGGCCTATTGGGATTAAAATTTACACCTTCAGTAATTGTAACCACAAATGGAAGTTTCAAAATTCAGGCGGCTACTGGACCAGATAATCTAAAATTAGGAGGAAATATCATTGTTGCTCAAATTCTAATTAAAAACGATCCTCCGGTCATAACAACCTCACCCAATACCATTGCTAAGGTTTCAATAGTATATAGGTATGAGATAAATTCAACAGATCCGAATGCCAATGCTATACTTAAGTTCACGATCACCATTCCGGATCAGATCAAGTCATGGTTAAAGCCAGTGTATGGGAATAATGGGACTGCTTTAATTTACGGGACGCCTCCTTCCAGCGCGGTAGGAATACATTCTATTTACATCAAAGTGGCAGATCAGTTTGGCGCCTTTGCTGAACAGTCTTTTAAACTTATCGTTGAAAAACGGAACCAGTTGCCGCAGCTAGCATCTTTTGTGCGCAACATCAATGAAGATGAAACGATTTTTTTTAGTAAAAACGAATTTGAAAAATATTTTTCTGATACTGATTTAAAAATACTCCTGGCCCCTTGAAAACTAGTTGCTGCACCACAATATGGGGTTTTATCACTTCGTGGGAAAACGTTGGATGTCAACAAGGAGATTCCAGGCAACGATCTCAATGTCCTGACATATATTCCAAGAAAAAATCACCATGGATTAGATATTTTTGATTGGAATGCATCGGATGGTAAGGAATATGCCTTGGTTCACCAAAGAGTAAGTATTTTTTATAGCTTCAATAAATGATCCACCAGAATAAGATTGATTTTTAGGACAACCTTTTTGTATTTGAATTTGGAGATGATCCAAGAATCTGCTATCACAGACTCCGCGTTAGTAATTGATGGTGACGGGGATAAACTGCAGAAGGCGATAATATCTATTTCTACTAATTATATTAAAAATGAGGATTCACTGTTTTATGAACCCGGACAGGATTTAAACTTCCAATGGAACAATACCGCAGGGGTACTAACTGTACTCGGTGTAGCGAGGCCGGAAGTATATGAGGAGGTCATCAGGTCGTTAAAATATATAAATCTGAAACGTTTGGCTCCAAATACTTTGAAAAGAGATATAGATATCGTTCTTTTTGATGCAGATACAAATAGCATTACATACCGGCGTGAAATATTATTTAAAAATTCATTTATTGATTTGGATATACCAAGCGCTTTCACACCCAACGATGATGGCGTAAATGATACCTGGATTATCACTAACCTCGATCAGTATGAAGATTCAAATATTTATATTTTCGCAAGGACAGGGCAGAAGATATTTGAAACTAAAGCCCAACGTCACCAATGGGACGGAAGTTCCAAGGGGAGCTCTGGCGCCTCCTGGTATCTACTATTACGTCGATTTCAAATTCCAAAATACGAAAAGGTTTATAAAGGGACATTGACAGTTTTAAGATAAACGTAATTGATCTCCTGTGAGATCAAGAATGCGTCTCAGCTTTTCTATGTGTCGGCACGGGTGTTTTAATATTCAATTTGAACACCCGGAATGAATGTGGTTTTCAAAATGAAAATTCGAATTCACTCCGCTCAACAGGGTCAGTATTTATTTACAGGCCGGTCCTGTCGGAAGAGTGCTTGGAACGAATTGCGAAACCCCGCCTCCAGGAGTCGACTGTCTGATTCAGTTCAATGGTGTTTGGTTCAATAATTAAATAGTAGTTCCTTTGAATATGATCTGATTGAACTGTTAATCCGCATTACCTCTTTTCCACATTTCCACTTTTCCACTTTTCACATTTCCACATTCCCCCTTTTCCACTTTCACCCTTTTCCACTTTGCACATTCCCACAATTCCAGAACTTTCCATATATTGCGCAATCGATTGTGCAAAAGTTTGAAATTGATTCTTTTTTGTTATTCTAAATGGCTGGTAAGAAAACACGTGTCACGATTCATGATATTGCCAGGGAACTGAATGTAACGGCTTCCACGGTATCGCGTGCTTTGCAGGATCATCCGAGGATTGGCACAGGCACCCGCGAGGCAGTGAAATCGCTGGCTGCTAAATACAATTATTCCCGCAATACGCTTGCCTCCGGCCTTCGCACAGGTCGGATGAATACCATAGGTGTGATTGTGCCGCGGACCAACCGGCACTTCTTCTCCAATGTCATCGGAGGCATCGAAAGCTTCGTTTCCGAAAAAGGATTTCAGGTTCTGATTTCTCAGACGCATGAAAGTTATCAAAAGGAAGTCTCCAGTATCAAGGCCATGGTGGACGCGTATGTAGATGGACTGATCCTTTCCGTGTCGCTGGAAACCAGGGACGATACACATCTGCAACTGGCTATCGACCATAAAATCCCGGTCGTCATGTTCGACAGGGTCATTGGCACCGGACACCAGGTAGTGCTGGATGACTATGCCGGCGCCTCCAATGCGGTGACACATCTGCTGGGTCTGGGTTGTGAACGAATTGCGCACTTTGGCGGGCCGACCCACCTGAACGTCTATAATGACCGTTTACGTGGTTATATCGATGCTTTAAAAGCAGGTAATAAACCGATAAAGCTGGAATGGATAAAAAATGACGTGTTGACAGAAGATGCCGGATATGCTGCTTGCGAATCATTGTTTCATTCGGATAATGCCCCGGATGCCATATTTGCCGCGAGCGACTATTCGGCCCTGGGAGCGTTACTTTGGCTGAAAGAAAATGGGTATAAAATTCCGGAAGAAGTCTGCATTATGGGATTTTCCAATGAGCCATTTACTGCTTTTTTATTCCACCATCCATTTCAACAGTAGAACAACCCGGCGACGAGATGGGCAGAATGGCTGCGTCATTGCTTATCGGGCAGATTGAAAGTGACTATCCCACGTTTCTCCCACAGAAAGAAGTGTTAAAAACCCATGTCATTATCCGTGAATCATCTAAATTTCACTATAAACAATAAACATAAAATGAAACTAATTGTCAGATCAGGCATGCGTGCCATCCGGACGATGCCAGGCATTACGATTCCCAAAGAATCCGCCAGGAATTCCATGTCCCCGGACTGTTTAAGCCTGATGAGATAAACCTCACTTACAGCACCTACGACAGGTATATCGTTGGGGGCGTATTGCCGGTAAATGAAAAACTGCATCTGGAACCAGTGGATGAACTTAAGGCTAATTATTTCCTGGAGCGCCGCGAACTCGGCATCATCAATGTCGGCGGTAGCGGAACAGTTACTGCGGATGGAACTGTGTACCAGTTAGGTTATAAAGAAGCGCTATATCTTGGTAAAGGGACTAAAGATGTTGTCTTTTCTAGCGACAGTTCAACACATCCTGCAAAGTATTATATCAATTCCGCCCCGGCGCATCACAGTTACCCGTCGAAAAGGATCACCCTGAAGGAAGCGGAAGTCGTGGAACTGGGAAGTATGGAGACTTCCAATCATCGCAAAATCAATAAACTCATTGTGAATAGTGTGGTGCCGACCTGCCAATTGCAGATGGGTATGACTGAACTGAAGCCGGGAAGCGTATGGAACACCATGCCACCACATACCCACACCCGCCGCATGGAAGTCTAGTTCTACTTTCTGAAGTAGCAAAAAGGGCAGGCGGTGTGCCATTTTATGGGCGATCCAAAAGAAACCCGTCATATCTGGATAAAGAATGAGGAGGCTGCCCCACTTTGCCAAATTGGGTCTATTCACGCCGGAGCAGGCACGTCGAATTATTGCTTCATCTGGGGAATGGCCGGCGAAAACCTGGATTACGGCGATATGAATGTGTGTCAGCCGGATACACTGATTTAAAGAAAAAACCATTAATTAACTGGAAACTTACAACAATTAAGGAGGCATTCATCCGCCTTCAGACAAACATAAAAAGAAAAAAAATGAGCCTTGATTTATTCAATTTACATGGAAAAACAGCACTTGTAACCGGTGCTACACACGGACTCGGTATGGCAATAGCCATCGGACTTGCCAAAGCCGGAGCCCACATAGTTGTCAACGATATTAAAAAAGAACGGCTGGATAATGCTGTCGATGAGTATGCCTCAAAAGGGGTAAAAATCCATCCCTATGTCTTTGACGTGACGAATGAACCAGATGTAAAAAAACACATCGCTCTCATAGAGAAGGAGGTTGGACCGATCGATATCCTGGTCAATAACGCAGGTATAATAAAGCGAATTCCCATGATCGACATGGAAGTGAGCGACTGGGAACAAGTCATTAAAATCGATCTCACAGGTCCCTTCATCATGAGCAAAGCTGTTGGCCGAAGTATGATTGAAAGAAAGTCAGGCAAAATCATCAACATTTGCTCCATGATGAGTGAGCTCGGCCGCGATACGGTAAGCGCCTATGCCGCCGCAAAGGGTGGTCTAAAAATGCTCACGAAGAATGCCGCCACCGAATGGGCAAAATACAATATTCAGATCAATGGAATCGGTCCGGGGTACTTTGCCACGGCCCAAACCGAGCCCATCCGTGTCAATGGACACCCATTTAACGACTGGATTATTAGCAGAACTCCGGCAGGCCGTTGGGGTGAACCCGAAGACCTGGTTGGTGCGGCTATATTCCTCGCTTCCAAAGCTTCAGACTTTGTAAACGGACATATACTTTACGTTGATGGCGGTATATTGGCCACAATCGGAAAACCGGCCAACGAGTAGCATTACATATAAAATACAAGCCATGGAAAAAAGGACATTTTTATTCGTATTCATCATTGCCGGACTGGTTGCAGCCTGCGGTGAACCGAATTATCAAATAGTTATCAATAACCCAGTCGATGTCATTCGAAAGGATGAACCTGTTGTGATATTGCGCGATAGCCTGGTGGCCTTAATGGGTGAAATTTCTGTCGATCAGGTCATCTTGGTCACTGATGCTGACGGCAAAGCTGTGGCTTCGCAATGCGACGACCTCGATGGAGATGGAACCTGGGACGAACTGTTTTTTGTTTGCGATCTGGGAGCTAATCAATCAGTCAGCTTTGACCTTGGCGTGGTTAATAAATCAGAATTTCCATCGTTTACAGCTCGTGCTCATGCACAGTTGAAATACAGTGAAACGCGAAATAATGTTTTTATTCCAATAAATGAGCACACACGCCCCGCCGATCATGTTGCGCAAAGCACGCCGTATTTATATCAGTTTGAAGGACCGGGCTGGGAAAATGACGTGGTCGCGTTCCGCACTTATTTCGATTCAAGAAATGGCAAAGACATCTACGGGAAACTCACAAAACGCATGGTGCTGGATTCGGTTGGTTTGCCCGGAACCAATTATCACAACCTGGCGGAGTGGGGAATGGACGTTTTGAAAGTTGGCCAGACATTAGGCGCTGGTTCTCTTGCCATGCAGGTGGAAGACAGCCTGTACCGTCTTGGCCCCACCAGGGAGGCACATTTCAGGTTGGTTGCCAATGGGCCGGTGCGGTCTATCATCGAACTGATCTACGACGGCTGGAAGGTTGCCGGTGAGGAATATAAGCTCGAGGGAAGTTATTAGCATGCGACCCGGTACATGGTTTTATGAAAGTGAAGTTACGCTGTTGAATGATTACGGTGGAACGCGCGATATCGTGACAGGAACTACCCTGCTTTACCGACTCGACTCAGCGCCTGAACCGAATTTTATTGCCCTGAATGATCGATTCAACGGACTCATCACCGATGGTGCACAATCAGAAAACAAAGATTGGCTCAGTATGGGTATTCTTGTGGACAAAAATACCTGCGACACCTGGTTTCAGGCTCCCGAAACTGCGCCAAATGACGGTGTAACACTTACAGCCTGTGTGCCAATGAAAGCAGAATCTGGCAAACCAGTGCGCCACCTTTTCTATGCCGGATGGGAAAGATCGCATATTCCGGTTTAAGAATTAGGATCTTTTAAAAACGGCGATGGAGCTAGGATGCCCTACTCCTGTCAAATCCTGACACATCTGTGGTGCTACAGAAACGCTAAAAGGGATGATTCCAGGAATTCGACCGCATTGCCCTATTCCTTAGGGGAAATTCGGTACTTTTGTGAAATAGACAATAGTATTATCGATCGTTACGTTGTTGCTACGTTATAAACCGGTGAGCAAATAATTATTTAAACAGTGCGGACATTAATATTCGGATTTTACATTCTTTCATTTACAACCTTAGCAAAGGCTCCCATCTTTACATCCGCAGAACTGTTGCACCCGCCTGCAAACGTGATCCGAACCTGTTGTGCCTTCGGAGTTGACCTGAGTGTCGCCCACATTCCATTCGTTAAAAAAACAGATATTGTTACCGCCAGTGATATTGGAACGCATCATTACCTGGGCAGCAAAGACGAGCGCAATGGAATCATCTATACCAAAAGAGGAGGATTTATCGACCTCGGCCATTTGCGCGATTATGCGGACTGGACTGTCTATTTGTACAATGTCATTCAGTCAAGGATGGAAAGCGAAGAACCTGTGGTTTTAAATTTAGAATCTGAAGGAGGAACGAAAACCATCATTCTCCATAATCTTCGAGAACTTAAAAGAGATAAAGTTTCGAATCTGGCGGCAAAAATCGCCTATGATCTGTCCGTTTGGCACGAGATAGCGACATGGTTCGGAGCATCGTATATTCCTATGATTCCTGAGCGATATTCCAGTTTTTCTCCGGAAGATCTCTATTCCAATCTTTTGGGAGCTCAACTAGCCATTCGGGCAATAGAAAGTGACGGCATGGGAATATAATGATGCTATGACAAATCTGCTCGCCGCAACATTGGATAGTCTGGAGGCTGTCGCAACGGCGGAGCAATCTTACACTGCTATGGAGCAGGTAGAGAACATTTGGTGGACGAGGAAAAAAGCGCTTCCCAGTGGCAAGATACTTTTGCAACGTTATCTGGATACAGAATCCTATTTGATTCCATGGTTGCTGCCGGAAGATGAAAACAGTAATTTTTATTGCAAACTATTTAAACCTGATCCTGCACTTTCGGCCTATTATGAGTTCAGGATTGACCTCAATAGAAAATTTCTGTCGGAGACAATGGATTCAACCATGTTAAACCACACAATTACTCAAAATGATTTTTACCGGATTATCAATCTTGTGGAGGATGATCAACGAAACATTGAAATGAAAAGCGCAATAAGAACGCAAAAAGCCAATATGAGAAGAGTGCGAAAGCAACATGATGTCTTTTGGAATCAGGTTTAGCTCATGCCCCTTCCCATATTTCTGAATAATCTTACCTATTGAACTAAAGCGCTGGCGAACTATTGAATTACCATTGAACTATTGAACCCATAAACCTCCCCCCCTCTCCACTTTTCCACCCATTCTTTAGCTTTTTTGCCCAGCCGAAAATAGCTTTGTTCTCATCAGGCAATTAAATACTGAATTGTTAATTTATGGTCATTCAACCCATCGTCGATATTCCGGTCATTTGTGCTGCACATGGCATCAGGCAGGCGGTCATTTGCCCGGGTTCGCGCAGTGCGCTGATCACGATTGCTTTTGCCCGTCATCCTGAAATCGCCACACTTGTAATACCCGACGAGCGATCCGCAGGGTTCATCGCACTGGGGCTGGCACAATCTTCAAAGCGAACGGTGGCAGTCATTTGTACTTCAGGTACTGCTGCGGCAAATCTTTATCCGGCAGTCATCGAAGCATTTTACCAGGAAGTCCCTTTATTGATTATTACAGCAGACAGGCCACCCGAACTGATCGGCCAGCAGGACGGGCAGACGATCAGGCAGCACAACCTGTTTGCCAATCATATCAGAGGATTTTATCAGTTTCCGGCCTCCTTTGGGACAAAGCAGGAAATAGCTCATGCCACGAGATTAGTCAATGAAGCTATATTGAACGCGAGCGGAACCGTTAAAGGTCCGGCGCACCTGAATGTTCCAGTCAGGGAGCCGTTCTATCCGGCACCGGATGAAAAATTGAGTTTTTCCCATGCATTGAAGATTATTGAAGTAACGCACCCATCGGCTGGGTTTTCCACTGAATATTTGGATGTGCTTATTCGTGAATTTGCTTCTCATGAGAGAATCATGATTTTCGTTGGCCAGCAGGCATTTGATGTTGCGTTGATGCAAGCGCTGGAAAAAATCCGTGAACAGACTCACTGTGTTGTGGTCGGGGAAATATTTTCAAATATCCATGCATCTGGCGAATTCATTACAAATCATGATGTGGTGCTTACAGCTCAGAAAACATCGTCCGAATTGAGGCCGGATTTACTGATTACATGCGGGGGCAGCATCATTTCAAAGAACTTAAAGTATTTTCTCAGGGAAAATCCACCCTCAGCCCATTGGCATATCGGCGAAAATCCGGAGGTAGTCGATACGTACCAGACATTAACCCAAAAAATGCTGATGAACCCTGCAGTGTTTTTTGAATCAATAGCTGATCACTTAAAACCTGATAATAAAGCGAAGAGCGACTACCAACAGCGTTGGCAGATGAGGTCGGATGCAGCGCGGAAACAAGTTGACGAATACCTTGCGGAATGTCAGCAGGGAGAATTTGCGGCGATTTCCCGAATCATGAAAAAATTGCCGCATGCGAGTACACTTCACCTTGCCAACAGTATGCCCGTGAGGTACGCTGGTTATGTTGGTCTGAAAGAAAATGTGGCAGTCTGGGCGAACAGAGGCACCAGCGGAATAGATGGTTGCACTAGTACTGCCGTTGGTCACGCCTTAAATACGCCAAATCTCCATGTCCTCATCACCGGCGACATGGCATTTTTCTATGACAGAAATGGCCTGTGGCATCAATATTTACCGCCCAACTTGCGCATAGTAGTATTAAATAATCACGGAGGTGGCATTTTCCGTTTGATTGATGGCCCTGGGAAATTACCGGAATTGAATATCTATTTTGAAACCCAACAAACGTTGAAAGCCGAAAATAGCGCCAGGGACTTTGGAATGGCTTATTATTTTGTGAATGACCTGAGTCAGCTGGATGAACATCTACTTAAATTTTTCGATCCGGACAATGGAGCATCGATACTTGAAATCGAAACGAACCCGTCCGATAATGAGGCAATCTTTACCCAGTTCAAACAGAGAATAAAGCAGCTTTGGAAAAATTAAAAATCAATGGAAAAATCATTGATCCGGAAGCGTTGGTCTCCGATGAATGGAAGTGGGTCGGTTTGAGCGAAACTGAAAGAAAACCCCTCCAAATTATCAGGGACTGGCAACATGGCCAAACGGAATTTACTTTTCAAACGTCAGGCTCCACCGGAACGCCGAAACAATGTAGTTTTTCCCGCAGCCAGATACTTGCCAGCGCACAGCGTACGCTGGATTTTTTTCAGCTTTATCAAGGTAATGCTGTTTTGTGCTGCCTCAATACCGAATTTGTTGCCGGGTTCATGATGATCATCCGCGCACTGGTCGGCCAATTAAATCTTATCATCACTGATCCGTCCACAGATCCCTGGAAAAGCCTGGAAGACAGGATTGACTTCGCGGCGGTTACACCCATGCAGATCGAAAATGGAATACGGAATCATCCCGAAAAGATTGCAAAGGTTGGTACAATACTGATTGGCGGGGCGGCTATTCACCCACTGCTGGAAAAGCAATTGCAGGCTTTGCCGGGGCGTGTTTACCACAGCTATGCCATGACGGAAACGCTCACGCATGTAGCCTTGCGTGAAGTGGTAGGTCCGGGAAAATCTGATTTGTACACAGCATTGCCGGGCGTTTCCTTCACTGTCGATGATAGAAATTGCCTTATTATCCATGATGATCTGCTGGGCATAATAGAGCTTATTACTAATGATATTGCAGAATTGCCAGACTCGAAATCTTTCCGATGGCTGGGGAGATTCGATCATGTCATTAACACCGGAGGTATCAAAATTCAAGTCGAGCAACTCGAAATCATGATCGGAGATGCACTATTGCAGCATGGAATTTCTGCCAATTTTTGCGCCGTCGCTACCGCGGATATACAGCTTACAAACCGGGTGGTACTATTGATGGAAACCCATGGCGCTGCTTTGGGCGCGGAGGAGATACGGATGTTATTAAAAACAAGGATGCCGCGTTATCATTGCCCTTCGGAGGTTATTTTTGTATCCAAAATATTTCACACGAAATCCGGTAAAGTAGACCGGATAAAAAATGCAAGCCACTATCTTCATACCTGATCACGATGTCATGTTAGCAATAACTTCATATTCTAAATTAGAAATCCATTTCGATACCGAATCGCTACCTCCTCCATTTTCACATCGATATAAATTGGCGATTGAAAAATCGGGTGAAGGCAGCCTCAATGCTGATCTGGTTCTTGAATATTATGGCCGGGAAGAGCTGAGCGATGAAGACATTCTTGACGAGGGGTTCACAGATAACGACAATTATCTGTGGAATGGAAAGTTGCCACTGATTTGGACGAATGTGATTGACGATAAGCTTCGGGTGTCCAATTGGAAGAAGAAAGCCGATGATAAGGATTCGGAATCTCTTCCTGAGAATTAAGCATTCTCAAGGATCTGAGATGCTTTGGCCGGCTGATAAAAGGCAATGGGAGACATTCGCACAGGAATTGATCCAGGCTATTTTTGAATTGGGAAAGAAGGAGGCGCCGCTTAAAATTCAATTTCTGAATATCGAAAATATCCAGCGAGCCTATGTGATAGAGTATAGATTCGCCGAAAGAACTGTCGGTATCAGCGCCTCAGAAAAGCCCCAAAAACCCATGGATTGGTACGAGGGGCAGCGACTTCTCAAATACATTTTTTTATTCGATTACCTGCCTGAGGATGCGATCGACAAGCCAAAGAAACAGGGTAATTATATCAGTCCGGGCGATGGTTTGTGGTACGATCTGAGCAATGAATCGCAAAAAGGCGACTCCGAAAAGTTACAGCGCTTAGTGGAAACGCTGAAGGGCTATTTGTAGCGCTGCAATTACCTGCCTTTTAGTTTGATCACTTCCTGCTGAAGGTCAAGGACAATTTCTCCGAGTTTTTTCAGTGACAGTGTTTCATCCGTATCGGGATCGGGCAATTGCATGCTGATAAACGCCTTCGACTCCCATATCTCCAGGATATCGCTTCCTTTCACATCATACGTGCTGTATTGCCTGTTATCCGACACCATGCAAAACAGTTCGGGGTTATCAGAATACCGGTAAATCCGCTTGTAAACAATCCCTTCGTCGCGGGTGACGAGCACATAAGCCTTGCCGTTTTTTAGCGAAGATACATTTTCAATAAACTGGCCAATGATAATGGTGCCGCTTCTCAGAGGAAGCATGGAGTCGCCACTTATTTCAAATGCCCTGTAAGTAGCGTTGCCCGGAAGCATAGGCAGTTGGAATTTTGGCAACACTTCTATGTATTCAGGATCGGCATAGCCGTTCAGATAACCGGCGGCCGCCTTTTGTGGTACCAATTCAATATTTTCCCTGCCTTGTCTGTCCGTAGTGATCGACAACACCTTTAGTTTCTGGCCGTTTGTGGCATGGGCCGGTGTGGTTGTTGTGACTCTCCCGTCGTTAGCCTGATCGTTGTTGATGATTTGCTCTATGGGCATGCTGAATAACTCCGCGAACTTCAGTAACGTGCCAATCCGCGGTTCAGCGCGGCCTTCTTCATAGGCGCCCAACAAGGACCGTTTTATACCAACCTCCTGGGCCATTTGCTCCTGGGTTAGTCCCTTTTTTTTCCTTAAATATTTTAAGTTTTCACTGATCAGGCTCATTGTCAGGTATCGTTTTGTTGGTTATTGTCTGAATTAATTGTGCGTTATCAAACTCAATTCTGTTTATGTAATAAACTGCTATTTCGGACAGCAAATTTCAGCATTGTTGTTCTGCCGTCTTAAATATTACGAAATCATTGTCCACATTCCTGTTTCGCTGAAGGGAATACAGGTTGCGCTGGTAAAAATTATTTGGCCCGCCCGTTTTTCGCAATTTAGCTTTCAATTCAGCGATTACTTCTTTCAAAGTCTTATCTCCATCGACAAGCGTATAGCCATAATAGTCTTCACGAAACATTCCGTATGTACGGAATTTTACCTGACACCTTCCCGAATGCAGTCTTTTACTCTCGATTTTTATCTGCAATCCCTCATACCTTTCACTGTAAGTTCCCCGCATCTTCGCCACAATTTGATCTCAAATAATTACTTTTTTTTCTATTTATTACTACTTTATTTAGTAATATTACGTATAAAATTAGTAAAAAGGTTTTTAAATGCAAATAATAGCTAAAATAATTAGCCTGCCCCTGTATGATACGAAATGACGGGCGCTCGATACTGCACATGGACCTGGATGCATTTTTTGTATCGGTCGAATGCCTGCGCGACAGCCGGCTTAAAAGCAAGCCGCTCATCATAGGTGGCAAGAGCGATCGCGGCGTGGTGGCGGCGTGCAGCTATGAGACGCGCCGGTTTGGCGTGCATTCGGCCATGCCCATGAAGCTCGCGCTGCAGTTGTGCCCCGATGCTATCGTCATCTCCGGCGACGCCGAAGCGTACAGCATGTATTCGAGCATGGTCACGGACATCATCCGCGACGGAGCGCCGCTGTTTGAGAAATCATCCATTGATGAGTTTTATCTCGATCTCACGGGTATGGATCGGTTTTTCGGCTGCTTCAAGTGGTCAGCGGAGTTGAGGCAGAAGATTATGAAAGAAACCCATCTGCCCATCTCCATGGGGCTTTCCATCAACAAACTGGTGTCGAAGGTCGCTACAGGGGAATGCAAGCCCAACGGCCAGAAGCAGGTAGCAAAGGGGGATGAGGAGGAGTTCCTGGCGCCGCTCTCTATCCGCAAAATCCCAATGATCGGCAAAAAGACCGCTGACTTTTTTTATGAAATGGGAATCACCAAAGTGAAAACGTTGCGCGAGATGCCTGTAGAGATGCTTGAGGCTACCTTCGGCAAGAACGGCCGCATCATTTGGAACAAAGCCCACGGCATCGATGATAGTCCCGTGGTGCCCTACACTGAGCGCAAGTCGATATCGACCGAGAGCACGTTTGAGTCAGACAGCATCGATGTGAAAAAGATGAAAGCCATCCTCACTTCTATGGTCGAGAAACTCGCCTTTCAGCTCCGCAGCGAGAAAAAGCTCTGCGCCTGCATCGCCGTGAAAATCCGCTATTCTGACTTTGAAACTACCAGCAGGCAACTGCACATCCCGTTTACCTCGTCAGATAAGGTGCTTATCGGCCACATAATGGCGCTTTTCGACAAACTCTACAACCGCCGGCTGCTGGTTCGGCTCATTGGTGTAAGGCTCAGCGATCTGGCGTATGGGAACTATCAGATCAATTTGTTTGAAGATACGCAGGAAGAAATCGCACTTTTTGCAGCGATGGATCAGATCAAAACAAAATATGGCCCGGCGGCGCTCATGCGGGCGTCCACGCTCGATGCCGGCTCAAGGCACAGGTACTTCTTCAATGCTTTTTCGGGTAAGACATAGCCTCGGAGGCATGGATAAATTACTATATTTGCCTCCCCATTATTGGAATTTGCCAATAGTCCGGGATCATTAAATAAATTTCCTGATACTTAAATCTTAATTCTTAATACTAAAATGAAGCAAGCAATTATTAAGACCAATCGTGGCGACATGACTGTGGAGTTTTTCGAGAAAGATGCCCCCAACACAGTGGCTAACTTTGTAAAACTGGCCACCAATGGATTTTACAACAACCTTACCTGGCATAGAGTGATTCCCAACTTTGTGATTCAGGGCGGCTGCCCGAAAGGAACCGGCGGCGGTGGACCCGGATATCATATCAAATGCGAGCTGGATGGAGATAATCAATATCACGATCGCGGTGTGCTGTCGATGGCCCATGCAGGCAGAAATACGGGTGGGTCACAATTTTTTATCTGCCACAGCCGACAAAATACCAAGCATCTCGACAGGAATCACACTGTGTTTGGCAAAGTAATCGAAGGCCTCGACGTGCTGGATGCCATACGCCAGGGCGATAGCATCGATACCATCCTGGTTACAGGAGAATAAAGGATAAAGAAAGGCACCTTTCCGACAGGGGGCTGCCTTTTGAAAATTTAACTGACCAAAAACCGGATTACTAAAATTAGGAGAAGGAAAAAAATTGGGTATAAAAATATTGAGTAAATAAAACGCATAGAACCATAGTAGTGCGGGTCCCGGGTGAATTTTCTGACTAAAATATTGACAAGCGATTTCGGAATGAAACCGATAAAAAACCAGATCGGTTTCCAGAGAGTGGCAAGGGCCTTTTTGTAATCCGGAACCTTTTCATTTTCCTGGATAAACGGGGTATTTTTCTCGATAGCCCGAACCAATGCCTGATCTGTGATTAGCTGATCAGTGAGATCGTTCCTGTAAACTCGCCTCTCCATAAACTTCCGGTACACTTCATTATAATCACCCTGAATATCGATCACCAGCGTTTTCATTCTTTCCGACAGGGCATGGAGAAAGCGCTCATTTGCCAGGTTCTGATTAGAAATATATATCTCTTTGAAATCGGCTACTTTAATTGGTTCACCAATAGAAATAAGAGTGCGCCCATCTGGCCCGAAATGTGACTCATACTGAATGCCGACCGGCACCACCACCAGCCCGGAAGCGAAGTCTGTGGCTTCTTCAGTTATAAAGGCCAACCGCGCCACGCCCTTTTTTAAAGGTCTGATTTTGTAATGGAGGTTATGGCTCCCCTCAGGAAATATTCCAATGACACCCCCCTTTAGCAGCTTTTTTCGGCTGGCTTCAAACGTTTCATCATTGCGCTTAGTGTCCTTATAGCCATCGCGCAATCGATAGACAGGCAGCATTTTAAATCCGCGTAGTATTTTATTCGTGACCGGTGAGCGGAAAAGATCTCCCCTGGTAAAGAAGAAGATATTTCTCCTGAATAAAGCGCTGATCAGCAAAGCGTCGAGCAACGCATTCTGATGATTGATGGCGAGAATAACAGGCCCTTTTGTGGGTACATTCTCATGACCGGTAATTTTAATTTTCCTGAAGTATAGGTTGCCCACTACAAAAAGGTAGATTTTTAATGGGTAATAGATTGCGTTTGCAATGACGGATAACATTCAGGTATAGTATAGAGACAAAATGCTCTACTCGTTTTGGATGATACTTTGTTTGTAATCGAATGTACAAAATTATTAACGCAATAAACCCATCTTTGTGGTGTCGTAAAGTATAATTTTGATCACGAGAAATTATCATATTAGCAAGCTCTTACATCTGCTAATGACGTTTGAATTTTACGATATTCGTGAGTATTTTGGTTAAGTTATCGGTCAGAATACCACATGGTGTTTTATCATATTGTCATGTTGATTTGAGCCTTTTTAATATCAGTACCATAATCCGTATGAACACGATTAAAAATATCATGATTATCATAGGCAGTATCGTAGCCGGAAGCGCTGCGATCTACCTCGCAGAGTCGTTGGGTCATAAATTGTATCCCCTTCCTGAAGGGATCGATGTGTATGACAGCGTTGCCATGAAGGAGTATATTTTTAGCATGCCACTCAAAGGCTTTCTTATCCTCCTGGTGGGCTATGAACTCGGTGGGTTTTTTGCCGGTTTTTTTGCATCCATGTTGTCTTCCCCGCACTTTCGTACTAAGAACGCATTGATAGCGGGCGGATTGCTTACCATTGGATCAGCCATAAATCTTATCCTGATACCCCACCCGGTTTGGTTTAATGTGATCAGTATGCTGATTTTCATTCCCTTTGCGTTGCTCGGCGCCAAACTCTCACCGATGTTGCGCAAGCAGTAACCAAAGAAGGTCATGGAGAAATACCATACTTTGGAATCTTTAAAACGGGTAAATGGAAAAATTCAGCTAATTTCGCTCAACACAAACCGGCCTGTCAATGATTGATTTTTTGCTTTATTTTTTACTTGCTATTGCCGCCATTACTGTGGGTGGACTGATAGCAGGATATGTGCTTTTTCTATTGCTGCGCAATACCTTTCATTCTCCAAAGCTGTATTTCAGAAATATTCAGATTGTACCTACCAAAGGTGATTTGGATGGCGATGATTTCAAATGGGGAGGTCTTACCTTCACCGGCGAACTCTGCAATGACTCCGAGCACTGGGCTTATAATGTAATGATAAAATCCGTAAGTGCAGAATTACTCCTGAAAAGCCCGGTAGTGATCCTGAATAAAACACCGCTTCGGTTGGTTGCTGAATTGCCAAGAAGCGGAGGCGGATTGCCGGGCAGTGCTCAGGTAATCAACATCAAGCCGGGGGGACAGATCACTACTTCCATAAAAATCATTACAAGAAAGGAAGTCTCCATTCATGATTTCAAGCACCTGGTGCAAGAACTGCGCATGGTACAACTCAAGTTGCAGCTTGCTTATGACAATATCGCAGGGGGCACGGTGTTCACCTATTTCTGGCTCGATCTTCAACATGCCCGATTCATTCATTTTTTCCATCGCGGATTGGGGATAAACTTTCCGTGGACAAACCTGGACGAAAGACGCCCCGGACGGAGGATTGCCAACAGCCAGGTTCTCGAACTGGAATCGGAGCTGTCTTAGTTCTGTTCAGTTTCAACAGATGTACTGTTTTCCAAAAACATTGATTTTAACCCTGCCTTCATCCTTATATTTTTGAAATAACTCTTTACCGGGGTATTCCTTGAATTATTTGTAAGCATGAACATCAGGTATGTCTTATTCTTTGTTTTAGCAATGGCCCTTATCCGGCCCTGCTTAGCAGATGGCCCTGAATCCCCAAATGGAAGCACAAGTACCTTTTTCACCGCAAAGTCCATTTACCAGTCGCTTCGAAATGAGCGGCTATCGTTTGAGGCATTTCAATACGCTTTTGAAGGCTACAGGAAATTGCTTGACAAGAATATTCTTGAAAAAGCCAATATCATTACCCTCATCGATTTCGACAAGGCGAGTAATGAGGATCGGTTTTTCATTATAGATGTAAAAAATTTTAAAATACTATTTGAATCCCTGGTAGCTCACGGGCGCAATTCAGGCGATGAAATCGCTACTTCATTTTCCAACCTGGCCAATTCATATAAAAGCAGCCTGGGTTTTTACCTCACCGGTGAGACCTACACGGGGCAGCATGGACTTTCACTGAAATTGGATGGTCTGGAACCCGGCATCAACGATAATGCACGTGCCCGGAATATCGTGATACACAGCGCAGATTATGTTAGCCAGTCATTCATCGAGAAGAATGGCAGACTCGGCAGAAGTTTCGGATGCCCGTCGCTCCCTGCCGAAAACTATAATGCCATTATCGACACCATTAAGGGCAAGTCGCTACTTTTTATCTACTCCGGCAAAGCCGACTATTTGAATAAATCAGACTATTTGTGAGTTTTGCATATCGTTAAACCACCGATATGCCTGCGAAGTTTATCTGTTACTCTGGATGTTTCCTGCTTTTTCTCTTCATGATTTCATGTTCACCGCGTATTTCACGCGATGTTTCTGCCCCTGATACAGCCCCGGTTGTACTGGATGAAATGCTGGAAAAACCGAGCCCAAAAGGTTTCGACGTTGTGGAAACCTGGCCACCTGAAAGCCTGACGGGCTACCTCCACGCATTCGCCGATTCGATTGTTTCTGCCGAAGTATATAAACTGGGCGATGAGTATATTTTTTCAAATACGGTTCTACCTAATATCTATCAGAAGCGGCTTTACATAGCTAATTGGCAAAACAGAAAAAATCGTGAAGATGCCATCTCAAGTCTGGAAAATAGTTGGATTGATGGATTGGAACCAGCCGATTATCATTTGGAGGCGATCCGTCAGCTGTACGATCGTATAAAAGCTTCTGACCATCCTACTCCCGCCGACGTAGCGGTTCTCGACATTCTGATCACGGATGGGTTGATGCTTTATGCGTCCCATTTGATAAAAGGCAAGATCGATCCGAAAACACTAGACGTAAGCTGGAATTTTAGCGGTAGAGATTTGCCTAAGGATGCCGAAAAAATATTCATGGATGCCATTGAAACAAATAAAATCTGTGAGGCACTTTATAGTCTAAGGCCGCAACATCCGATGTACCAGCGCTTTATTGATGAAAGAATCCGGTATCAGCGACTTAAGGAAAACGGTGGTTGGGGCATAGTTTCTATAAACCGCACGATCAAACCCGGCGAAAAGAGTCCTGTGCCTGAGTCTCTGTATCAGCGACTCCTCGCGACCAGTGACATTACTGATTCGATCCAGTCGATCGATTCTGTTTATGACGGCAAACTTGTGGAAGCAGTAAAACAATTCCAGGCAAGGCACGGACTTGAACCTGATGGTGTTATAGGGAAAAATACCGCTGAAGCCCTTAATACATCCGTAGATGCCAGAATAAAACAGATCAACGTAAACATGGAGCGCATGCGATGGGTTGTCAGTGATTTTAGCAGGGATATGGTGTTGATCAATATTGCAGGATACAATCTATCCCTATTCCACGACAGTGTTCGTCAATTTCAGACAAAAGTGATGGTGGGAACCCATTATAATCAAACCCCGGTTTTGAAATCAAAATTGAATTACCTGGTTTTTAATCCTTCGTGGTCGGTGCCTTATTCCATTGCAACAAAAGAAATATTGCCAAAACTCCAGGAAGATTCAACCTATCTTGCCGGTAAGAATATGGTTCTTCTTAGTTCGCAGGGAAAAGTTGTTGATCCCACTACGATTGATTGGAAATCGGTATCAGCCAATAATTTCAGGTACACAGTTAAACAAAACCCAGGCCCTGGAAACGCGCTCGGAACGGTTAAATTCATGTTTCCGAATAATTATTCAGTGTATCTCCATGATACCCCATCGCGCTACCTTTTTGCCAGAGAGGAAAGAGCCTTTAGTCATGGCTGCATCAGGGTTCAGAATCCTTTGCTATTAGCCGAAATATTGCTCCAGGACAAAAACTGGGATATGGAAAAAATTTCCGAGGTGATCGTTAAGGGCGAGGAAAAAGCCATACACCTGAAAAAACCGATTGATGTATTCCTCTTTTATTGGACAAGCGGTTTCCTGGATAATGGTGAAATCTATTTCATCAGGGATGTGTACAACCGCGACCAAAAAATTGATCAGGGTCTAAAGAATCACGACTGGAAAGATATAATTGCTTCCCGGCCTAAAAAAATGATCGGCAAACAAGAATTAGCTGACCTGCCTTAGCCACACAGGCCCTCAAATCAGAGTCAATAATTCGTCTGCATTATTTGCAAAACATAAATCATATTTTACGGAAAAACGCAAATTATGAGCGTTATACCTTGGGGTTTAAGCACTTTTTCATAAACAAAAATACCCCTATCCTCTTTGCTTGCATTAATTCCATAAAAAATCCAGAGGCCGAAAAAGGTCAATTTTTCAGGGATTGATTCGTTCACTAAATTTCAGAATACTCAACATTCAACTTAACCGATGACGCTTAAATTCTTCATTTCGGTATTTTTAAGGATTCTGGTATTGCTGATGACGGCATTGGTATTGTTCATCTAGTACGTACTGAAAATACTGTTAACTATCCTCCATGTATTAAGGAGCATGCCTAAACGGGTCTGCTCCTTACTTTTGTTCGCCCTGGAAATTGGAGGGTTATGGGGTTATAACATATTTTCTAACCGCGGCGGAGTATGATCCTTTATCCATTGTTCAAAATCACCTTCATAACCAGACTTTTTTTGAAGTGACTCCACTTTTTCCAGGATATTTTGTACGACGGTGTCGGGCAGGAATTTTTGACGCTCGATTACTTCAATGATTTCATTCATGTGCTGTTTCACCTTCACGCTTGTCTGCCTGTGCCAGTTTTCATAGTCATCCTGATGCCAGTCGAGGAAACTGTCCATAATCATTTCAGTGATTTCCCGGCCATGTCGTACTGATTCATTGATGTTGCCTTTTCCGGTGACTGCATTTCCGATGGCAAAGACATTGTACAATCCATGGATCTGACAACTTTGCGGGCTTTTAATTTTAAACACACCGTTTTCGGTGGGGAGACCAGGTATATGTTCCGGAATGCTGCCGATGGAAGACACGACCATGGAGCCGTGTACATCTATCGTTTGCTCAAGAGGGATTACACGGTCACCTTCGATTTTGGTCAGTTGAAATTTTACACCATGCAGACCACCATCCTCGACGATCAATTCATTTGGAATGCAGCAGCCTTCAAACCTGAAAAGGTATTTCTTCTGGAAATTCTCCAGTACCTTTTGTCGCACCAGCCTGGCTTTTTCGAGCTTTTCCTCCGAATCGACAGGCATGGGTGTTAGTGGCATGTCGATATCGCGCCGGCGATAATACAGGGTACAGCCCTTAAGACCGATTTGTTCGAGGGTCAGGTTGTGCTTTTCCAGGAAGGCGGCAATACCATGCTCCAGCGTGAAAATATCTGTTTCGATGCCATGGGTTTTTAGTGCTTTTTGCACAGTATCAATCATAAGAATCTTCGCCACATCCAGCGAAGCCAGTCCGCCGCCTATGATGATAGCATCCTCTTTCAGATCAAATTCAGGGCCTGTGTAGCCTGGCTCGTGCCGGTGATTGAACCAATACACCAATGGATTTTGGTAAATGATTTCCTTTCCAACAAAAGGTTCGATACCATCTACAGGAAACGGGCGGTCCTTCCAGGCGCCGGTGGCCAGCAAGATTGCCGTGAAACCCCATGAAAGCAGATCCGAAAACTCCAGGTCACGACCCAGCCTGATGCACGGAACATAAATAATATTGGGTTGATTTAATTTACGGTTAATGTTCTCCTCTTCCTTATCACGCAGTTTATAATGCCACATCGGCAGGCCATCCTCAATCTTGCCATAGGGAAGTTTGCCCTGATCGAACACGACTACCCTGAACCCTCGCCTGGAAAGCTGAGAGGCAGCTTCGGCACCGGCAACGGCACCGCCTATAATTGCAATGAAGTGATGCCCGGACTCTTTTATACTCATGGTTTCGGCAGATTTTTCATGGATTATTTTCTTCTAATATAAGTATAAAGTTATATGCCGTTCAAAGGCGAAAAAGTTTTTGTGCGAAATGGCAGGACAGATAAGGATTCATTCATGGCGCTTTTAGAAGTACTTTTGTGCAGGATCGGGTCATGCCGACAAGCCAAGTATTCAGACCTCCTGCCTAAAAACATACTTTTATGATAAATCCCCAACTACACCATCCGAAAGACCAAATAACTGAAATCATCCGCCGGATCTACCGCGCAGGCATGACTACCACATCCGGAGGCAACATTTCCATCAAAGACATGGAAGGAAATATCTGGGTTACGCCCTCAGCCGTTGACAAAGGATCGCTGACCAGAAAAGACATCATTTGCGTGAAGCCCGACGGCGAAGTTATCGGACTCCATAAGCCATCGTCGGAATTTCCCTTTCACAAAGCGATCTATGACATCCGGCCTGATATCAAAGCGGTGGTGCATGCACACCCACCGGCACTGGTGTCGTTTAGTATCGTTCGGAAGATTCCAAATACGAATATCATTCCGCAGGCAAAAAGTGTTTGTGGCCCCATCGGTTATGCTCCTTACGCATTGCCTGGCAGTGAGGCTCTGGGTGAAAAAATCGCTCGAGAGTTTGCTGCCGGATTCGATGCGGTCATCATGGAAAATCATGGAATTGTTATCGGTGGTACTAGCCTGAGCGATGCCTTTATCCGTTTTGAGGCGTTGGAGTTTTCGGCCCGGACCATTATCGGGGCAAATACCGTTGGCGAAGTAAGCTACCTCTCTGACGACCAAATAGCGATGTTCGAAAATGCCATACCAAGCGATATTCCGGTGATGGAAAAAGTGGAATACCCATCGGATGAACTGGCGATCCGCACCAATATCAGCGAACTCGTGCGACGTGCATGTAACCAGGGTCTCATGATCAGCACTTATGGCACTGTATCAGTCAGATGGTACGATAACAATTTTCTCATTACCCCACGGAATATACCGCGTTGGGATATCGACAATGAAGACATTGTGCAGATTCGCCATGGTAAGCGTGAATCCGGGAAACTGCCAAGTCGGGCGTTGAAGCTCATCGAACAGATTTACATTCAGAATCCGGAAGTGAATTCCGTCATCCTCACTCAATCGCCCAACATTATGGCTTTTGGAGTATCTGATGCACAGCTCGACGTGCGCACCATTCCCGAAAGCTGGATTTTTCTTCAGGATATTCCGGTGGTTCCTTTCGGAAAGCAATTTGCCGGAAACGATACAATACCTCAACTGCTCTCCAAAAATACTCCTTCCGTGATCATCCAGAATGATTCGATTATTGTGACGGGCGACAAGCTGTTGCAGACTTTTGACCGGCTGGAAGTAGCTGAATTCAGCGCCAAATCGTTGATTATGAGTAAATCAATCGGCGAATTAGTGCCAATCAATGATCAGCAGATTGAAGATCTTAGGCTTAAGTTTCTGAGCTGATTTATTTAATGAGGGCCTGAAATTTCTGAAATTCAGGATTCACATAGATACTGCCGTCCACTTCGATGACAGGAAATGAAACGTATCCCTGATAGTTTGCCTCCTGGATTTTTTTCACTAATTCATTATAATATTCCGTGTTGGTCTCTACGTCCTTGAACGTATATTTTACAGAAAGAGAATCCGCCTTTTTCAGAAAATCAATACAATGATCGCAGGTCATACTGCCATAGACTATTACTTCATGGGTTTTCTCGCTTTGCGTTGCGGATTCGCTGGAGGACTTTCCGCATTGCGTCGCGTAAAATGCCAAAAATACCAGGAGGATCGGGATGAGTTTTTTCATTACAAGAGAATTATACAGGAAGCTTATTTTTTTAGAATTTTCAAAAATAGTGGAATTACTGCAATTATAGCGGACAAAAGTGTAATTGGAGGTAAATACCCCGGCCAGCTATTCACATCAAACCAACCGGAATACCCCATAAATACATTGTGGATCGCCGTAGCGAGTAATCCGTAGTAGCCGATTTTCTGTCGGATTTGCCATGTTTCCGGATGTAGCGACAGGCGGATAACGGAGACCGAATTGATGGCAGGGATGGTAAATGCCAAAAATGCCATAACGCCGGCAAGGATGCTGAGTTCGGCGGAGAAGGTCATGGTTTCGCCAGAAAAAAATTTCGGGAAATATGCCGGATTCAGAATCGCCAGTGAAATGATGATGTGCATTACTACCAGTACGTATCCGGTCAGCCCCGCCCATTTTGCGAGGTCCGGAATGCGTCTCGAAGATTGTGATTTACCGGTTAAATAGCTGATGGCCAGAAATATGATGGCTGACCAACTAATTATTTTATTGGTAATGTATAATGGGATCTGAGCGATTTCAACACCTTTGAAAATGATGTAGCGAATGGTGGCGTAGATTGTGCAAAAAATTAAAACAGTAAAAAAAATCAAGGCTTTTCCAGTAGTTTCTTTTGGGGCTGAGGCTCTCTCCATTTTTCTAAATAATGTATTCAACGGCAGGTCCTCAAAATTATGGTAAAGGGTTAAAATTCCATGTGGTTTCAGTGAATTTAATCTGCAACACAATAAATATCCAGCCTAGGAAAAATTTTAAATCAGGTAACAATCTCGCTTATTTATGAAGAAAAGACCTCGACTCCGCTCGGTCTGACAGTCCCCCTGAGCGCATGCCTGACGGCGAGGCAGGGAGTCGAAATATTCCATCCCCCTACCCCGCCAGCGGGGATATTTGAACCGGCTCACCTTTCGGCCGGGTTTGTTTAGTGCCTCAGTATATCATTTTCGATCCGGAGGAGCTCCGACACTTTTTTGTGTATATCGGGGATTTATTGAGTCCGTGGATTGTTTTACGATTATCATTTTCAGAAATTCGGGTGAACTCCTCACGATTATGAAAGCAGCTATACTGGAACAATATAATTTCACTTATTAGAAACTAAACCTGAAAATCCTACCCGATCTAAAAAACTTATATCATGAGAAAACTGCTATTTTTTGCCCTGTTTACCTTTATAGTCAATACCATGTTTGCACAAGATACACTGAGACTTTGGAATGAAAACATGCCCTATTCCAACGGAATCATTGGCCAAGAGGAAATGACCGACCAGGGACATATACGAAATATCCAGGACCCCACCATCACTGTTTACTTACCGGATTCCAGTAAAAATACAGGCGCTGCTGTTGTCATATGCCCCGGCGGTGGATACTGGCTTCTGGCCATAAAACATGAAGGGCATGATATCGCCAGGTGGCTCAATACGATCGGCGTTGCTGGAATAGTCCTGAAAAACCGCCTGCCGACCTCGGAAAATATTACCGATTCGAGTGAAGTGGCGCTGGCCGACGCGCAGCGTGCTGTTCGAATGACGAGGTATCATGCGGCTGACTGGGGGATCGATACTGCCAGGATCGGTATTATGGGTTTTTCGGCCGGAGGGCACCTGGCATCGACCGCAGGGACGCATTACGATCGAGGGCAAGCGGAGTCAACTGATCCTGTTCAAAAAGTCAGCTGCAGGCCCGATTTCATGATCCTGATGTACCCGGTGATCAGCATGTCTGAATCATTCATGCATTCCGGCTCAGCGAAAAACCTGATTGGCGCTCATCCCACCGAGGAGCAGAAGTTGCGCTTTTCCAATGAAAAGCAGGTAACTGCGGACACACCTCCGGCGATTCTCATTCATTCGTCCGACGACAAAGCGGTACCGGTAGCAAATAGTATTGTCTTTTATCAGGCACTGAATGCCCATGGGGTTTCGGCAGAATTGCACATCTACAATAGCGGCGCACACGGATATGGACTTGGGAGAAAGGACGGTAGCTCGCACAACCTCTGGTCGATAACCTGCGAAGCCTGGCTGAAGGATATGGTTTTTAGTAAATAATGCAGGCCTAATGAAAAATATTAATATCCAGATCGCCGGGCTTTTGATCATGTTGATTTCGTTTGCCTGCACAGAAAAACCAGCTGAAAATGCTTTTGTGTTTTCATATTTTACTGGAAACGGCGAGGACGGCCTGCATCTGGCTCTCAGCGAAGATGGGTTGGTCTGGGAGGAAATTAATGGTGGAAAATCCATACTTTTTCCATTGGTTGGCGAGAGTTGCCTGATGCGCGATCCATGCATTACTACTGGACCGGATGGTACTTTTCATATGGTATGGACTACGTCGTGGGCTGGGAAAACCATCGGTTATGCCAGTTCAACGGACCTTGTCAACTGGTCAACACAAATCGCTATACCGGTGATGGTGCATGAAGATAGTGTGATGAACTGCTGGGCGCCGGAGATCAATTACAATGAGGCGGATGGTAATTTTATCATTTACTGGTCAAGTACAATTACCGATAAATTCCCCGAAACGGCCCCGAGTACTCCACAGGGCAACAAACGCAACCATAGGATTTACTTTACTACAACGAAGGATTTCAAATCCTTTTCGGAAACAACGTTGTTTTACGATCCCGGATTCAACGTCATCGACGCCAGCATCAATAAGTCAGGGGATGGATATTTGATGTTTATTAAAAACGAAACCGAACTGCCAGAGGCTGAGAAAAACATTCTGATTGCCTTTGCTGATAAGATTACCGGGCCCTATACCATTCCCGAAAAACCCATTACCGGCGATTACTGGGCCGAGGGGCCGACCTCGATTCGGATTGATGACAAATGGTATGTCTATTTCGACAAATACATGAAGCATGAATATGGCCTTATCACTTCAAGAGATTTGATAACATGGACAGATGAATCTGATAAATTGAATATGCCTTCGAACCTTCGGCATGGAACTATTCTGGAAGTGAATAAGGTGGTTTATGACAATCTGAAAACGTTAAAGAAAGAGTTGCCAATGCTTTACCGGGATATTTCCAGGAAGGGCTGGCCGTTTGCCAAGGACCCTACCGTTATCAAATTCAATGGTAAATACATGATGTACTACACGATTCCTGACGGGACAAAACCTGAACAAAACGGATGGCACATCGGGATTGCGACTTCAACGGATATGATGACATGGGAAAAATCAGGTGAGGTGCTGCCGGAAGCAGAACATGAAAAAAATGGACTATGCGCTCCCGATGCAGAAGTGATGGATGGAAAGGTGCATTTGTTTTATCAAACCTACGGCAATGGCCCGAAAGACGCCATTTGTCATGCGGTTTCAGAAGACGGCATTCATTTTAAAAGGAACGATACAAATCCGATTTTCTCTCCAACCGGAGCCTGGAATATCGGTCGTGCTATCGATGCAGACGTTTTTATAGAAGGTGACAGCGCATTTTTATACTGGGCGACAAGGGATCCGGATTACAAGCAACAACTTCTCGGCGTATCGAAAGCACCCATATCCGGTGGTTTTCAGAGAGATTCATGGCGGCAGTTAAGTACCGAACCTCTCCTGAAGCCGGAACTGCCCTGGGAAATGAATTGCATTGAAGCGGCATCAGTATTCAAGGAGAATGGGAAGTATTATATGTTTTATGCCGGGGCGTATAACAGTGAAGGACAACAAATCGGTCTGGCAGTCAGCAGCGATGGCATCCAATGGGAAAGGACATCGACAGAACCTGTGCTCAGGCGAGGCATGCAAAATCAATGGAATTCCACGGAATCAGGCCACCCGGGGGTCTTTATCGATGATGATGGGACAAAATGGCTTTTTTACCAGGGGAATCCCGATAAGGGGATAACCTATTATCTTTCAAAATTGAAATTTACTATTACCAATTCTGATCAGGTAATTTTCGAGGAAACTCCATAAAAGTACGGATTGATAGACCAATAAAATTTTAACAGAATACCAATGAAACCGCTTTTCTACACTTACTCCCTACTATTAATTACGCTCATCACGCACTGCAAACCTGCGCCAGATCCTTCCACTTTGTTGGTGGATGCTGAGACATTCCGCATGGAACATGAAGGCAAACAGATTGACCTATTTACCATTAAAAACTCACGGGGAATGATGGTTCAGGTGACAAACTACGGCGCGAAAATCGTTTCTGTGATTGTCCCGGATAAGGATGGCAAATTCGCAGATGTCTGCCTTGGCTATGAAACTGCACAGCAATACCTTGATGGTGTACCATCCATGGGCGCTACCATCGGCCGCTTTGCCAACAGGATCGCCGGAGGGCAATTTATGCTCAACGATTCTGTGTATCAACTCACTAAAAATGCCGGTGAAAACACTATTCATGGCGGTACGAATGGGTTTCGCGTTAAGGTCTGGGATGCAAAGCAGTTGGATGACCAAAATCTGGAGTTGAGTTATTTTTCTCCGAATGGTGAAGAGGGATTTCCAGGCAACCTTACCGTAAAGGTCCTGTTTACAGTCACTGAGGAAAACGAATTGAAACTCACATACCACGCGAAAACCGATAAACCGACGATAATTAACCTCACCAACCACTGGTTTACTAACCTCGGTGGTCATGGAAGTGGCGATATTTTAAACCATGAACTACTGGTAAATGCCGACTCCTACACAGTGGCAGATTCGTTCTCCATTCCAACCGGTGAAATACTTCCTGTTGAAGGCACACCGCTGGACTTTCGTGAAATCACCAGGATCGGTGCCAGAATCGACGATGAGTTTGACCAGACAATGATGACGAAGGGATATGATCAGAACCTGGTCATAAGCAAAGGTGAAAACGAACTTGCGTTCGCAGCGTTGCTTCACGACCCTGTTTCGGGCAGAGTGATGGAAGTGATGACAACGGAGCCCGGAATCCAGGTTTATACGGCGAATAACCTATCAGGAAAGCCTAATGAAACCGGCAAGGGCGGCATCGGTTATATTTCTCGCTCCTCCATTTGCCTGGAAACCCAGCACTTCCCGGACTCGCCCAATCACCCGAATTTTCCATCGACCGTATTGAATCCGGGCCAGGATTATGTCTCGACGACGATTTACAAGTTTGGTGTGAAGGAAAAAGATTGATAGGAGATAGATGGAGATTGATACGAGATTGATGACGCGTCGATAAAAGCAAACAAAACTCCTAACCCATCCCTCATAACTCATCTCCCCTTTTTCCAACAACCATTGAACCGCTGAACCATTGAACCACTGAACTATGAAACGAATCGCCTTTACCATGAAGCTGAAGCCCGGTTTCGCTGACGAATATAAAAAGCGTCACGATGCATTATGGCCGGAACTATCTGCTTTGCTCAGAGACGCCGGTATATCCGAATATTCCATCTTTCTGGACGAGCAGACAAATACGCTTTTCGCTTTTCAGAAGCAGTCGGGCTCTTCGTCGTCGCAGGAATTAGGTAAAAATCCAGTAGTGCAAAAGTGGTGGAAATACATGGCCGACATCATGGAAACCAATCCGGATCATTCGCCGGTGACTATTCCGCTCAGCGAAGTTTTTTATTTAGCATAAATCAACCAGAAAATGACAACTTTTAATTTCAAAACGAAACTGATTTCACATAGAAGCTATTTTATAGTAGAAATTCCCGCGCGCCTAGCTCGACCTGTTTTTTTTTTTCCTCCCCCTACCCTGGCTATTTTATCCTTTTTTTGTCTTGCTTCATGTACCCGGGAGGAAAAGCTGACCGTAGAAACTATCTGGCCGGAAATCACTTCCCAAACCAAACCATGGACACGCTGGTGGTGGATGGGTAACGCCGTGAACAAACCTGAAATAGAGAGGCAGCTTATCCTTCTGGCTGATGCAGGTTTTGGCGGTGTGGAAATTACCCCGATCTATGGCGCCAAAGGCTACGAAGACCAGTATATCGACTTTCTGTCGGACGAATGGATGGATATGTTACAGTTTACCATCGCGAAAGCGGATAGCCTGGGGATGGGCGTGGACATGAACCTGGGCACGGGCTGGCCTTTTGGAGGTCCACAGATCAATCCGGAATTTGCTTCGTCAAGGTTGATTCTGCAACATTATGAAGTGAAAAAGGGCGAGCAGCTTTCAGAAAAAATCATCATAAAGGACCCCCGGCAAATCCCGGAAAATGTGGATTTACTGGCCGTAATGGCTTATGAAGCAGACGGCCAATCCATTGACATCACGAATCTCGCGGAAGAAGATGGAAGCCTCGTCTGGACAGCGCCGGCGGATTGTAAAATAGTAGCCGCCTTCAATGGCAAAACCGGTCAAAAGGTAAAGCGCGCCTCGCCCGGTGGCCAAGGCTGGACTTTAGACCATTTTTCGCAAGATGCGTTGGATGTATACCT
Organism: Cyclobacteriaceae bacterium; assembly: GCA_034523095.1. Lineage (GTDB taxonomy): Bacteria > Bacteroidota > Bacteroidia > Cytophagales > Cyclobacteriaceae > JAAUQL01. The sequence goes on from JAXHKU010000023.1 coordinate 35,809, forward strand.
GGGAAGATTTGATGCTGCGTTTTCTAAAATTGCCGGAAGACCAAGAGCTTTTTTCAATGACAGCTATGAAGTCTATGGATCTACAGGCACAAAAAATATTTTTATAGAATTTGAAAAGCGTCGTGGATACGATCTCAAAGATCACCTGCTTCACATGAATGCCGACGATACTTCCGAAGTCGCGAAGCGAATCCAGTCAGACTACCGGGAGACTTTCAGTGAACTACTGCTTGACGAGTTTACAGAACCGTGGACAAAATGGTCAAAAACCCATCAGGCGATGACCAGAAACCAGGCGCATGGATCCCCGGCGAACATAATTGATCTTTATGCCGCAGCCGATATTCCGGAATGCGAAACATTCGGCTCCAGCTATTTCCCGATTCCCGGGCTCAGACGCGATTCTGCCGATATCCGTCCTGTCGATCCCGATCCGGTCATGCTGAAATTCGCCACCTCTGCAGCGAATATCTTTGGAAAACCACTGGCATCATCAGAGACATTCACGTGGCTTGGCGAGCATTTCAAGGTAGCGCTTTCGCAATGCAAACCGGAGTTGGAGCAGGTATTCCTGGCTGGCGTCAATCATGTGTTTTACCATGGCACCACATACTCGCCGGAAGTAGCCGGATGGCCGGGCTGGCTTTTTTATGCTTCTGTGGAGTTTGTCCCAAACAACAGTTTTTGGCCGCATCTTCGTGGATTGAATAATTATATCGCGCGAACCCAAAGCGTATTGCAGGCCGGTGTAGCCGACAATGACCTTTTGGTGTACTGGCCCGTGTACGATGTCTGGCACACTTCCGATAAACCCGATATGCAGATCAGCATACACAACATCGACGAATGGCTGCATCCGACGGCTTTCTATAAAGAATCTCAAAATCTGATGGCTCATGGATATTTAATGGATTTTGCCTCTGACAAAGCGCTCAAGTCTATGTCCGGTAAAGGCGGTCTGTTGAATGCCGGAGGCGGAAATTACAAGACCCTCATCATTCCCGCGTGTGAATTATTGCCCCTCGGGACTTTGCAGGAAATAATGCGTTTGGCAGAGGAAGGCTCCTCCATTGTTTTTCAGGCACTGCCCAACGATGTGCCAGGTTTTCATGATTTGGAAAACAGACAAAAGGCTTTTGGCGAATTGCTGGCTTCGCTGAAGTTTGAATCAGACGGGCCGGTTCAGGTGGCGAGAGTTGGTTCCGGGAGAATATTGCTGGCCACGGATATTCAAACGGCGCTGAATACGCTGAATATCCAGGGTGAATCACTGGCAAATACAGGATTGAAGTTTATCCGCCGGGAGCTGAACGGAGATACTTTTTACTACCTCGTCAATCATACTTCCGCGGCAATTAATCCTCCGGTCACATTAAATTCAAACAAAAAGTCTGTGATCCTCATGAATCCGGATGATGGCCAATTTGGCCAACTTATGGCCGATTCCGATGGAAAATACCAGATTCAACTCAAGCCCGGTCAGTCGATCATATTGCGATGCACGGATAGTGATGTGTCCGGTATAAAGCCATGGATTACCCAGGGTCGTGATCTGGAAGCTATGATCATTGATGGTCCGTGGAAACTTACATTCGCCAGCGGAGGGCCTGCACTGCCGGCGAGTACTACACTGGATACACTGGTGTCATGGACAGAATTGGCCGATGAACATGCTGCGTATTTCTCAGGTGACGGAATTTATGAAACCACCATCCATATAGACGGTGAATTGGCGGATGATTACCTGCTCGACTTAGGTCGTGTAGCGGAGAGCGCCCGGGTGTGGATCAATAACCAGGAAGCAGGGATACTTTGGAGCATTCCGTTTGAGACGCGGGTAGGGCAATTTATGAAAGCAGGAGAAAATTCCATCCGGATCGAAGTCGCCAACCTCATGGCCAACCGAATACGTTACATGGATCAGCAAGCTATAGAATGGCAGAAATTCCATGAGATCAACTTCGTGAATATCGACTACGCTCCATTTAATGCCTCCGGCTGGGAACCGATGCCCTCCGGACTTCTGGGGCCGGTACGACTTATTGCGATAGATAATGAATAGTTGGCTTTGTACGAAACGATATTCCCAGCCTGGGGCACGCGCTATGTCGTTAAGTTAGAGGAGCCGACCTCGACTCCGCTCGGCCTGACAGTCACCCTGAGCGGAGTCGAAGGGTGGTTCTGGTGACCTTTATAATGATTAATCTTAACTTTTCGACATTCGACGCAAACAAATCTGGCTTTTGTAACCTAACGCTTCAATTGCTTTCTAAAAGTGCAATATATCCAGCGTGCGGGACTTACATTTTTAAAGATGTGCGCTTGATTTGAGTATCTTTTGCCAGGTGACATGTTCGGATTGCAAATCCTATGATCGTTTTTCCGACAAAGCAATTGACGAATAACTTGGGTGTGATTTTCTAGACAGAAAGAAAAAACTAAACGAAAAAATTTCTTTTAAAAAGAAAAAAAAAATCTGGGGTTATGTGCACAAAAATTACTTGACATATAACAACAAGTTTTCTTGATTCAAACTTTTTTGTGGTGTTATATTCTAAAGATTCTCCCTTGACTATCGGTTGTATTAAGTGATATTCCAGTTGTAACCAGATAGGCATGATTGCACTATCATACTTAGAATCAGCGATAGATACACTTCCATCAGCAGAAAATGCTCTGCAAGTTGGAAAACCTGAAGGGTAAGGAAAACCAAGCGCGTTCAGATCTTTTCATGGTCTGTTGAATTCCAACTTAAACCACCTAAATCAAATAACTTTGTGTAGATATATAATTTTCTCCAAATTGCCTGCTAATTTTCCCGTTTCTGTTTGAGTTCCGCCATAATCGGTAATGTTCGTACCGATTTGACCATCAAAGACTTGACGAGAATTTGGATACGGATTATATTGTTGCAACATTTCAGGTGTTGGAGCTGAAAACCAGTAGTGTAATCAATCATAGCACCAGAAAACCCAGTTGCGTTGCAACATCTTTGAATGGTTGATGCAGAATCCGTTTCCACCATTGATGGGTGGGAGTAAGTACACGCCAATGACCAAGAATAAATTCTGTGTTATACGCAAGTGGTTTATACATTTGCAAGGTATCGGGAGTAATAGGTGTGCCATCACGATAATTTTGTTTAGGAACAACAATCATGTTCAAAGTAGTATCCATTTCATCAAGACGATCAATAACAGGAATAGGATAGGTGCCGTTCTGTTTCTGTAAAATTATTTTTAGAAACAACAAAATACACGTTGGTATTACCTTGCGCATCATTAAAGAATACTTTACCGGAAGCATCACTTGTTTTTGAACTTATAAGAGATTTATCACTGTCTTTACGCATTTCAACAAGAACATGAGGTTCAACAACTCCATTAGAGAAATTTCTTACAACCATGGGTAAGATTCCTGAAAGATTGGGGATTTGATTGACAGGAATGCTGTAAGGTCCATTAAAACCAGAAAGAATATCAAGGTGTCCTAGGTTGAAATTGTTTACTTGTTAAATCATCGGACGTGATTTTCAACACGTATTTGTTGATGCGATTATTAATTAGAGGAAGGTTTTGAAAACACGACTCCATTATTCATTCTTTGATTAAAATTAACAGACTCATTATTTAATTGCTATATATCTTGCTAAAACTTTATCAATGAAACTATTGTAACCAGTAGTTTGAAAACCAAAAGTTCCAATTGGTTTAGTAAATCTTCAATGTTAGTTATTCTAAAATTGTTTCCTACATTAATTTGAAAAGATTTTTCAAAAGGAGCAAAATTAGTGGTGACAGTTTCTTTAGGAGAAAATGCAACATCAGCAGTACCAACAGGAATATTAAATAGCTTCAATGTGTCAGTAACAGAAATATTCTGATTATTATAATTTGCAATATAATTTTTTACTATTTCACCAGACAGATTGTGAAGAACAGAAACGAGATTTCCTGTTTTGAGTGGTTATTGGAATGACAGTCACATATTGTGGCGTTTTTTCCTGGATTATCATCTGCAAAATTTAATATTGAAATCCTGGATTTCAAAACTTCCATCAGTACTAAAGAATTTAACAATATTATGTAAATCTTTTACCGTATTTTCTTTTTCATATTCAGCAGGAATACTGTCATACTTGAAAGCACCATTAACAATGTTTTGAATACCTCATATAGTTCTCCATCAGTATGGAGTTCATATCACCATTTTTCACATATTCAGAGGGGCATCAGGATTTTGGTTATATAATCTTACTGTACCTTGGTAGACAAAATAAGGAGCACCACGTTTATATATATTTAATTCAACGAGGTTATTTTCATTTGGTAAAACCTTAGCGTCTATATAATTGCCAAAAACACCATATTCTTCTAACCATTCAAAACGAAAATTTTGTTCAGAAATTGTCCTGCTACCACTGTTAGAATTATTAGGCGTATCAACGAATTGAAGATCACCTAATTGTGTTGAACAAATTCAGGACAATCAGGACCATTACCAAGAACATTCACATCACTACTTTTTGTAAAACGAAAAAGAATTATTATCTGTTTTTACAAATGTATAAACCATCTTGTATATGACTAATATTTTTATATAACTGACTAAAGTGTTCATGAGAAATGACTGGAATATCAGCAACTTTTTGACCTAACATATTAAATAATTGTGCTTGAGAAGTTTTTTTTTGTCATAAATGCATCAAGTTCATTAGATGGATTGCCAAGAATGATGGTTTTATCATTATAGGGAACAAATTGTTTTTCAAGACTTGTAATAACGGGTCTAACAAATACATCATTTATTGATAATTCATCATCTTGTAATACTCCCCAAAATCGGACCATCGGTTAAATTAGTTTTAACTTTAAAAAAACCGATGAAAATGAAAAAGAGCAGAAGAAAGTTTACAGCGAAATTCAAGGCTATGGTGGCTATTGAATCATTGAAAGAGCAATCGACTTTGGCTGAGATAGCCAAGCGATACGAGGTTCACCCCAATCAGATATCAGCTTGGAAGAAGGAGTTTTTGGGCAATTCGGAGTTGGCCTTTGGTGGTGAGAAAGTACAAGAAGGCGAATCGGAAGTAGTGGTGGAGAAGCTCTATGAGCAGATCGGCCAGCTGCAGGTGGGAGAATAACTTTTTAAAAAAAAGCTTAAAGAGGGCAGGACTGTGAGGGAGCGAATGGATATGATCGAACCATCAGACCAGTTAAGTGTCAGGCGACAGGCGGAAGTGCTGGAGATCAACCGGAGCAGCCTGTACTATCGACCTGTAGGGGAGAGCGAAGAAAACCTACAACTGATGGCAGAAATGGACAAGCTATATACCGAAGATCCGACACTGGGAGTCATTGGCATGCAAGACGGGTAGGCTTCGCGATAAAGAGTTGAACTATAACGAGAAACGGATAAGAAGGCTTCTCAGAAAGATGGGCATCGAGGCCATTTATCCCAAGCGTAATCTCAGCCGTCTTGGACTGGCCAATACATACATCCCTACCTACTGCGGAATTTGTATTAATTTTCTTGCCCAATCAAGGTGTGGGCCATCCACATTACCTACATTCCCGATGCGAAGCGGCTTCATGTATCTGACGGCCATTATCGACCTGTACAGCCGATATATCGTAGGTTGGCAGGTGTCCAATTCGCTGGCGAAGAGACGCAGACAATGGTCTTGGAAGAGGCCATACGGCGGCACGGGAAACCGGAGATCGTCAATTCTGACCAGGGGAGCCAATACACCAGCGCTCATTGGGTAGACACGTTGAAGGATCTTGGCATACAGATCAGTATGGATGGTAGAGGCAGGGCCACGGACAATGCCTTCATCGAGAGATGGTTCAGGACAATCAAACAAAAGTACATCTACCTGAATCCGGAAAACAATGGACTGGATTTGTACCATGGAGTTGATACATTTGTTGGCAGGTACAATAGGAGAAACCACCAGGGAATCGGAAGAAGAAAACCTGTAGAACTTTACCTGATGGCCGCGTGAAGCAAATTAAGAAATACCCTCCGGTGGTCTTAACAATAGGAAGAATAACATCTGTTCTTCCCGAAATAACATATTGATGTTCTGGAGACTTTAAATTGGTTGCAATAATGGTGACGGGTGAAGAAATATGATTTACTGTTTGATGGAATGTATGTTTCATTTATTTTTAATGTGATGTTGCCAAGCCCTGAATCTTGAGAAACTGCACTTAAAGGAAGCAAATGAACTACCAAATAGCATTGCATTTAGCAAATACTTCTTGGAAAGTGAGCCTACCGCTCGCTTTTGACTCATCCTGTGCCTGGCCCACCATAGGCATCACGGTCCCGACTGCAAACCAAGCAGTAAAAAAGAATATCGGTCGCCCAGCCAAAGGAAAATTTGTGGTGTATTGTGCAGGGCGGGCTATCGTCGCTGAAAGCCGGGAGAAACGAGCAAGAACTGACAATCTCATGTCTAAGAAAATGAAAAATGGAGCGCAGTAAAAACTATCCACTGGAAAAAATGATTCTTATTGTAAAACTGCCTCAAAAAGCCACAGCTGTAAAGTAAGTAAAATCAGGAAGTATTGCAAGTGGTGTCATCGTCAATGGTGAAACCAACTGGTACCTGCCTCCCGTTATCCTGCTTATTTGACATTTGAATGTTCGCATCAGTATCATAGGATTTGCAATCCGGGTTTTTATTAACAGTTACGTCAACCTGAACTTGCCTGCCGTGAAAGTGATTCTGAAATATGGGCACGTCAGAAGGAATGAAAAATGGAGATACAAGTAATAGCGTCATAACCTCAGGAAGAAATGTCGAATCATTATTAACTTTAGGGCTCTATTTTTCTACTATGGAAACGCTAAGACACGTTTACGCCGGAGCATTTTTCTGCTCCTTTCTTTTCCTTTTTTCATGTAGTACTGAAAAGCCAATAACGGTCGGCAACGCGGCGGTTCAGGTGCAGCTTGTTGGCAGTGCTCGCGAGTTGATCGTGCTCTCCATCCCCGGAAGCAGTGAATCGCTGGGTATAGGGCCACCTGAATTTGAAATTGATGGCACAAAACGGAAAGGAGTGCTGCGCAACATCCATCAAGTTGGTGAAGGTACGACATTGAAAAACAACGCCGTAGAATACGTTTTCACCGGCACAATGGAGGAATTGCCCGATGCAGAGCTCCGGATAATTCTTCGCATACCGGCATCAAATCCGGTGGTCCGATTCCGTTACGAATTGTCCGCGACAAGTGCTCATACACTCACAAAAGAGCATGGGGCCGACAACCTTCTCTATTTCTCGGCGTCATTGGCAAGTATGGAAAAGGTGAAGGAAATACGATTCTCCGAGTTCAATGAGATGGTGCACAGTTTCTCGCTGTCTGAAAGGATCCTGGAAAAGCGACACTTTGATGACAGCATCAGTGCTATGGGCCCGCTTATTTTCGCCAGTAATAGTTCTCACTCTTTTATCCTCGGCTATGAGCATGGCTCTCAGGTTCCCGATGCCTTTTTACAATACCAACTTAATCCCGACGGGACGGTCAGTCTGGAGGCTGTAAAGGGGAATTATTCTGCCGGAGAGAAGTTTTCTTCCGAGAAGCCTTTTTCAACTGTTTGGCTGGAGGCAGCAATGGTGGCCGGAGGCGAGCAGGCCATGGCCTCAACGTATCGCTCGTTTGTCCTCAACGACATGACGGAGAACCTGGAAAGCCGAAAGCCTTACATATTCTACAATACCTGGAACTACCAGGAGCGGATGAAACACTGGTATAAGAAGCCATATCTCGACTCCATGAACCTAAAGCGAATAACGAGAGAAATAGACGTGGCGCACCGGATGGGAATAGAGGTTTTTGTAATTGATGCTGGCTGGTTCGAGAAAACCGGCGACTGGAAGCCCAGTCCTACACGATTTCCGGATGGGCTGAAAGATGTAAAAGCCCAACTCGATCGTTACGGGATGAAGTTGGGCTTGTGGTTCAACCCCACAGTAGCCGCACAATCTAGCAAAATGTATCTCGAACCACCAGAAGTATGCCCGCACTATGAATGGCGATAAAGGCCAGCCTTGGAAAGTCTGGGAAACGGAGGAGAGCTATGGCATGTGTCTCGTGAGTCCGTACAAAGATGCGTTCGCCGATGAGCTGATCCGCTTAAATAAGGAACTCGGCGTCACGTATTTCAAGTGGGACGCCATCGGTCAGTATGAATGCAACGATGCTGGGCATTTTCATGGCGACTCAACCAATACACCTCAGGAAAGATTAGACAGTTATGCCTTTGAAATCGGGCGCGCCATGAATTATGTCGTTGACAAGCTGGCAAGGGCCTGTCCGGAGGCCATTGTCGATTTTGATATTACCGAAGGTGGCAGAACCGTGGGCCTTGGATTTTTGGCATCAGGCAAGTATTTCCTCATAAACAACGGGCCGTATTATTTTAACTATGACATTCCGTTCGATCGCGACAAAGACAACTGGAACATCTTTTTCTTTCCGGGACCTGCGCGAGGCTGGATATGCCGCACACCGCTTCAGTACGATAAGTGGTTTCCAACAGTCCTTTTTCTCACCCATTATATTCCTGACGATCCCATTGCTAACCAGTCCATCTGTTTGGGCTCGCTCATGCTGGGGCAAAATGGCATTTGGGGCGATTTGCCGGCTATTTCGGATGAAGGGGTGGCGTATTTCAACCAGGTGCTTGGACGCTATAAACAGGTACGCAGCGATATCACTCTCGCATCGCTCACTTCTGATGGCGTCGTAGGTGGAAGCCCTGAAGTGTATGAAAAAATGAATCCTTCCAACGGAAAAGGTCTTATTGTGATGTTTTCGAGTCATCGCGGCGATTATACCTACATCACCAAGGTGAAGCCGAACAGCACTATCTGGCACAACAATGGTGTTGAAGTAACCCTTATGCAAGACGGCTACGCGAGGATTTCAGCTCATTTCGAAGGGGCAGATGCCAAAATTATTTTCTTCGGAACAGAATAAATTAGTTTTCATCAGCTACTCTTTATTTAGAACGAATCGGAATAGTATAGTCATCTCCGCCCCTTCCCCCCTCCCCCCTCCCTTCTTCCCTTTATAACTCAAAATTTCCCCCCCACTCTGGCGCAAGCGTCACCCTGCTGTCCGACATTGCAAATGTCGAACAGCTTGGGCAACTACAAAATAATTCAAACCAAATCCTGATTGAATCCCGATTTTCTCCGCCCAAACCAAAATAAGAATCCTGTCACCGGCAAGGAGGCAATCGTCAGACTGAGTAGAAATGCCAGTATTTTTCCGGGCAGGCCAAGTATGCTTCCTACATGGATATCGTAATTCATTCGCATAAGCAACTCTGCATTGGTGGATTGATGAAACCTATTCCAGTTATGGGTTACGGGCAATTCCTCGAGGGTATATTGGTCGAAATACCTGTAATCCGTTTTCCAGTAAGTGGAAGCATCAGGGTTGGCATTGGCAGCAATTGAAGATTGTGCGTTTTCCGGAGGATGCACTTCAATCCATTCAGCATCCGGGTATTCCCTGACCATTTTCATCCACACAAGGTCAATAGCGGGCAAATCTGAATTGTAGGATGAAAGCGAGTCTGATGCCGGATTGTAATATTCCACAAATTCATCACCACCCGACATGATGGAAAAAACACCATTTCTGAACCATTGAAAGCCCCAGATCAGACCTGTAAACACCAATACAAGGGCCAGCCATGATATATAAAACCCAAGAATACTGTGCAGATCATAGTTTTTCCTTCGCCACCTCGCCGTCCATTTTATACTGAATTTTTTACGAATACCATGATGATTTCTTGGCCACCACAATACAATACCTGTAACCAGCATTCCAAAAAAAACCAGTGTAACCGATGCGACAATGGGCTGGCCTATCTCCGGAGGGAGCCATAAATAAAAATGCCCATCCAGAATAAACCGAAAAAAATCCGCATACTCATCCTTTACCTTCAGCACTTCACCGGTGTACTGGTTGATATAAACGAAATAATAGTAATGATCTTCCAAACTGTAATAAATAGCATTGGCCGCCTGGGTACTGTCAAAATACATGATGGCATGTATGTGTTTCCCTGGAAGTTCCTCGTCCGAAATCGCCTGGATTTTGGACGGAGGCAGAAAGGATTTCTCCTGCTTATGGACGAATCGATAATCCTGGGTAATGTTTTTTATTTCCTCCTGAAAAGCATAGATACATCCCGTCAGAGCAATAATTAACACGAGTAGCCCGGATGTCAGTCCGAGCCACAGGTGAATCTTGCCAATTAAATTTTTTAGCGAGTTGCCCACTAAAACCGGTAACTAAGACTTAGCGATATGTTCCTCAGGTTTTGCGGTGTCACCGTTGACCAGCCCGAATAGTATTTCTGATTGGTCAGGTTATTCGCTTTAAGTATAATTCCATACTGGTTGCCTGTGTAAGACAGCGTGGCGTTGATTACGGTATATGCCGGCAATACGAATGTTCCGGTATTATCACGATTGAGTGTTTTATGCTCACTAGCGCTATTACCGCCAAATCCAATTCCTAAACCTTTCAAACTGCCGCCCTCCATGGTATAGGTCGCCCAAAAATTAATCAATTGTTCAGGACCTGCTTCTTCCGGACGTAAACCTACATACCCGTCTCCCGGATTGTCTTTGGTTACCTCAGTGTGATTGTTGCTGTATCCGGCGATGATATTTAACCCGGCCACCGGATTGGCAATCAGGCTGAATTCAAAACCCTTGCTTTCAACCTCACCACCCTGGGTGGAGTTTCTTGACATTATTTGGATCCGACATCACTCTGTTTCTGACCAAGAATGTTATAGTAACTCACAGTGGCCGAAACTCTTTCCTGGTATAGATTGGTCTTCATTCCAAATTCAAATTGATTCGCATTTTCGGGTTCAAAAGTTTTCAATCTTGGATTGGTACCATCAACATCCGAAACCTGGGCAGGCGCTACATTCACAAATCCATTCATGTAATTAGCGAAAAGTGAAACCCGGTCTTTGAATGGTTGATAAACCAGGCCCAATTTTGGTGAGACAGCCGACTGTCCTTCCACTTCATCCTCTATCCAATAAGCTGTCTTTCCTTCAAAACGGTCGAATCGTACGCTGGCCATCGCTGATAATGACGGGGAGAAGTTTATTACATCGGAAATATAGCCGCTGATTACCTCACTGGATCCGGTCGAATTTCCCTCAAAGGAATCGATAAGGAGATTATCTACACCTGCCCTGGTAAGATCACCGGTATCCTCTGAATTCGAAAGCGTGACCTGGCCGTTTACCGACCCAGCCAGTACTGCTGTTCAATATATCCGATTTGAAATAGTCAACTCCAACGATTACCCGGTTTCTCAAATTGCCAATTTTGAAATCGCCGATAAAGTTTTGCTGAATATCCGTGGTATTGGTTTCGCCATTTCTGAGCGAAATGTACCTGCCAAAGGTATCACCATCGCTAAAATCCCATAGATAATGATAATACCCATTGGTTTTGGTATTACTTCTTGAAAGAACAGTTTGCGAAGTCCACGTGTCGGATAATTTATACAAAGCCTGGGTTTGTAAACCAAAAGATGGGTTCTTGATAGTCAACTCATTGCTGGTGAAGGAGTTTTTATAGTTTGCCTCAAATGGGTCAATGCTGTCGAATGTCAATGCTGAATACCGGTTCAGGAATATCATTGGCGCATTGGCAGATTCTCTTGAAGAGAAATTCGGCATTGATCAGAAACGTTAACCTGTCATTGGATTTAATGGTAAAAGAAGGCGCGACAAACAGGGACTTGACAAATCCTGCATCCTGGAATGAGTTTTCAGAATGATATGCTGCGTTCATTCTCGCCATGACTTTTGTGCTGAGTGGTACATTGATATCGGCTGTAATCCTGTTGAGTGCATTGCTTCCGCTCACAAGGCCAATTTCTCCACCAAAGGTTTCATATGGTCTTTTTGTAGTAATGTTGATCAGTCCTCCGTAGGAGATCATCGGACTTCCGAAAAGGGTTCCGGATGGCCCTTTTATCACATCAATCAACTCCACGTTGGCCGGATCAAGGCCGCCATTATTTACACTTGGCATTCCATTTACCATGGTGGGTTGTACGGCAAACCCTCTCATGGAATAGAACTCAGCGCCATCACCGCCTCTTCCGGTCGATTCCCAAAGACGAGTAATACCCGGCGCATTTTTCAGGGCATCATTAAAGTTGGTAACGACCTGATCGGCCAGGAGCTTTTTGGAAATGGAATTATATACCTGAGGATTTTCAAGGTCTTTCAGAGGAAGTTTCGAAACGGTGAATGCGCTATCGGAATAATAGACATTGATTCTGTTTTCTGAAATGATGATTTCAGCCAGTTCGGTTGCACTTTCATTCAGTGTAAAATCAATCTGGGTGATGGCGCCCGCATTCACCTGCACTATCCGTTCCTGCGCTGCTAATCCGATAAGGGAAGCTGAGATCGTATAAGAGCTGGAATGGACATTCCTGATTTCAAATCTTCCATCTTTACCCGTTACGGATCCCCTGGTAGTTCCTTTCAAACTGACATTTACAAATTCCACCGGTTGGTTATCGGATGTCGTTACTCTTCCCTGTATGCCGCCGGTTTGGGCAATCGATATGAGTGAAAGGAAGCATAGAGCGAGTATAAGTAGGTACTTCATTGTTTATTTTAATTTAGACTTATTATAAATAATGAACAAAAGTATGCGCTCATGGCAAGCGTGTCAATCCCTATTTGTTGGGATATTTACTAAAAAAGATTACCTATTTTAATGCCAAGGTTAATCGTTCTTGGCTTATACGAACCATAAATATACCCTGCGTCACGATACACACCCCGGTCATAATTTGCCTGAACCTGATTGAAAATATTCTGAACACCACCATAAATCTGAAGCTTTGTTTCATTGGATAACTTGAAATCATAAGCAAGTCTGAAACTGAAAATCAGAAACTGCTCTGTCTTCTCCAATCTTTCACCTTCTATGACATCACCATTCAATATAGCTGCTACTTCATCTTGTCTGGATGGGCTCTAACTGATCAGTTGCATTGCTTTGAATAAGTTCCCATTCGTCGTCAGAAATAGGTTCTAGTCCAAAATGTGGAATATACATGCTGCCGGTATATATACTGTTTAGTGAAACACATAGTCGCTTGGTAATGTCCCAGTCAAGGTTGAAAAATCCATAATGAGAAGGCGATCTTGGGAACTCATTCGATCGGCTGGTCTCGTTGTCACCCCAAAACTGTGGTGAATCGAAACGACTCTTTTGGAAGGTAAAACCGGCTGACATCATTATATTATGAGGAAAAGATGCTTTCAATTCCAGATTGATGCCGGTAACATAAGCTCCGTCATCGGCATTTTTCCTGACAGAGACGTAGGTAGTGCCAGAATCGAGCTGTTCATATTCATAAGCAAAAGGATCGATGAGTCTTGTATAAAAACCTTCAACCAGGAACTCTGTCATTGCGCTGGAAATATTATTTATAAAGTTAAATGAAGTAGAAATGCTATGGGATGTTTCCTGCTTCAGATCTACGGCATTGGTATGCAATACCCGTCTGGACCCGGAAGCTTCGATATGCAGGTCTTCATCGAAAATCTGTGGTGCACGATACCCTTTAGCATAACTGAGACGGTACTGGATTGTAGGCCTTATATCCAACAGGTAAGTTACCCGAGGGGCCAGCACGCTGCCTTTTACATCAGATTGCTTGTATTCCTGATCATCATCCAGATCACGGATCAGATAGTTATCATACCTGAGTCCCAGGGAGAATTTTGACTTATCATATTTTAAGTCGTACTGTACAAATGAGCCTAACGTATTAACAAACTGGTTTACAATGACAATATTTTCATTACCATTGGCGCCAAGCTTTGTGTCCTCCAAATTATTGTGATTGTTGTCAATTCCGGCAACAATTGATGAGACATTTCCTATGTTCCAATTGTATTGCCCACCCACAGAACTCGTAAAGTCATTGGTAGTGCCGTAGGCATTTGGATCTTGCTGCGCACCGTAGTAACTGAACCGATCTACTCTTTGGCCGGCAGCATAGAGGGTGAGTTTATTGAGCTTTGCACTATTGGTGAAAACATCAAAACTAAGGTTTCCTCCGGTGATAGTGTGATCCACCATTTCGGTTATATCTGATTCGTGCGGCAGGTAATCAAATTTATTACCACCACGTCGTTTATCTCTGATTGTATATAAATCGAGCATAATTTTGGTTTTGAGGGAAGGTTTAAGAAAACCGCTAAATCCAAGAGTGAGATTATTCAGTCCAAGCAATTCAGAAAAATCATCACCATTTTCATCAAAAGGTGTTCTCGTTCTTGACAAACCGTATAAATACATACCGGCCTTTCGGTCTTCAGTCACCGTGGAACCGTTTACAGTAATCATATTGTCAAAGGCAGGCGCATCATTACCCACTCCAAGCATGCCTGACCTGGCGTCGATTGAAAAACCATTAGTTACAGGGTCCTGGGTAATGATATTTACAGTTCCTGCAATGGCATTTCCTCCGAAAAGCGCCGAACCACCACCTCGCACTACTTCTACCCTTTGGATCATGTTAGCCGGAATAAGTTCCAATCCATAAACACCAGCCAGACCGCTAAAAATTGGCCTGCTGTTCATGAGTATTTGTGAGTATGGACCTTCCAATCCATTGATTCGCAATTGAGTGAATCCACAGTTTTGGCAATTATTCTCCACCCGTAATCCCGGAGAAAAATCCAGCGCCTCACCAATATTAACCGCTTGTGTCGATGCAAAAAGTTTTGGACCGAGGGTATTTACAATTACAGGAGCCTGTACTCTTGATGTCACATTGCGATCGGCAGTTACCACGATGCCTTCCAGGTTAAGAATATCCTCTTCCAGATCGAAATGCAACTCAACTGGCTCATTTGCTAAGGTTTTGATCGCTGCGGATTTGGATTTATATCCTACTGCCTGGACGATAATCGTATTGTCACCTTCAGGAATATGACTAAGCGAGTAATTACCTTCGACATCAGTCGTCGTCCCGATGGTGGTACCTCGCACATAGACACTGGTGAAAGGGAGGCCAATTTTCAGATGCTGTACTTTGCCGAAAACTGTAGTTTCAGCAAGTTTATATTGAGCCATGGTTTGACCGGAGACCAAAACAATGGCTATAGAAATAAAAAGTCGATACATAAAAATATAATTTAAAATAAAGAGTAATAGAAATTGGCGTAGTAGCCAGAGCGAAAGGAAGTAAATCCTTTCCGCTAAAAAATGTATTAAGACAATTCCGGAGGTCCGCGGAGATGTGGCGATTGGAAAAGAAATTGGCAGAAATATATCAGTACTAAAAACTCGTGAATGACCTGAGCGATAAACGCGACACTTAGGACAGCTAATATCAAAGCAGGCAAAAAATAGACGAGATTAGCCAAAAAAGTCAATTCAACTCCAGTATGCTCATGTGACTTTAGGGGTGCCGTATCGGATGATGTATCGAAAGGATGGGCATGAACAATGACTATCCCATTTTCCAGGCGATGGCTGTGCGTGTAAAAAAAACTGTTTAGGGAATGCAAGCCAACCACAACTACTAAGGTTATGGCAATGATTGAAGAAGATATTTTATTCAATGGCTTCATTACACTGGCAAAAATATGCTGGAGAATTAGTCAAAAAAAAGACATAAATCATATTATTTAAAATCTTTCTAAATAACAGAACAAATTTATCAATCCGCTCCTGTCGATACAATCCCTATTTGTTGGGATATTTTCCATAAAAATAAGTCGGCTAACCACACTGCCTGTTGGCGAAGCGGACCTACATCTGGTAAATGGGAGCTTTTAGCGCAGCGTAACCTGTACCTCCAAATTAACTTGAAAGTGGAAAAAAATGGACGTGATCCCTTCGGCCGATACTTACATTTTCACTGGTGTTGTTCGGAATTTGCTGCTGGTTGCATTGGCAATATTCACAAGGGTCAGCATGACCGGGACCTCGACCATGACGCCCACCACCGTAACAAGTGTCGCTCCTGAATTCAACCCGAATAGCACGATGGCCACCGCAACTGATAACTCAAAAAAATTACTTGCGCCAATCATGGCCGCGGGAGCCGCAATATCATGTGGCAGTTTCCAGACAAACGCCCAACCGTAGGCAATTGCAAAAATAAAGAATGTCTGAATTATCAGAGGTATGGCAATCAGCAAAATGGAGAATGGATTATTCAATATTACGTCTCCCTGGAAGGAAAAAATAATGACAAGCGTAAGCAATAGCCCTGTGATGGTCGTGCTGGTAAACTTCTTCAAAAAGACGTTTTCATAATACTGCAAGCCCTTATGGCTGATGACAAACCGTCGGGTAACTACGGCAAAGACCAGCGGTATAACGACAAACAATATTACTGACAGTAATAAAGTATTCCAGGGAATAGATATGCCACTGACTCCCAGTAAAAAAGTAACAATGGGTATAAAGGCTACCAAAATCACCAGATCATTGATGGCAACCTGCACCAGCGTATAGGCTGGATTTCCCCTCGTGAGATGGCTCCACACAAACACCATAGCCGTACATGGCGCCGCGCCTAACAGCACCGCACCGGCCAGATATTCCTTTGCCAGATCAGCAGGAATGAATGATTTGAAAATAACGTAAAAAAACAGCCACGCAAAACCAAACATGGTAAAGGGCTTTACAAGCCAGTTCACCACCAGAGTTACAGTTAGTCCCTTTGGCATTTTTATGGCATTCACAATGCTGCCAAAATCAATTTTCAGCATCATTGGAAATATCATGATCCATATAAGCACAGCAATGGGAATGGACACGTTGGCGTATTCAAATTTACCCAGTACCTCTGGCACAAAAGGCAGAAGCTTTCCTACAGCGATACCAATTACAATGCACATAGCGACCCAAACACTGAGGTAGCGGTCAAAAAATGACATTTTCTTTGTTTTGCTCATGATCTCAGGTCCTTTACGTTCTCTGAGTAAAATTGAAAAAATGAATTTTTAATTTCGTCTCTTACCCTACGGAATTCGCTCCAGATATATTCGTCTGTACCAGTCGCATGCGATGGATCGTCAAAACCAATATGCAGGCGATGCTGCACCTTTCCCAGAAATGCCGGACAACTTTCGTTGGCTCCGCCACAAACCGTGATCACATAATCCCACTCCTCATCGATGTATTTATCAACCTGATCTGAGGTATGGTGGCTTATGTCAATACCAATTTCTTTCATCACTGTCACGGCTTTTTGGTTTAACTTTCCAGTGGCTTCGGTTCCAGCAGAACAGACAATAAGGCTCTTATCAAAAGATTGCAAAAAGCCATGGGCCATCTGGCTGCGGCAGCTATTTCCTGTGCAAAGGATCAATAATTTCATCTTCAACAATTTGAGGTTTTACATGGATTCAAGCCAGAAAGAAATCCGGACAGGATGGTTTCAAGCTGTTTGATTTTTTCGTTATTCAGGCAATAGTTCACTTTTACTCCATCAATTTCGCCTTTGATGAGGCCGGCTTCCTTCAGTTCCTTCAGGTGCTGGTTGACCGTAGTGCGGCTGAGGGGCAATTCATCGCAGATATCGCCGGTGATACACACCTTGGTGTCGGAGAGAAATTGAAGTATTGCCAATCTCGCGGGATGCGACAACGCCTTGAATAAGGAGGATGCATTTTGCAGATCCGTGTTGAACAACTCAGTCTTGGCGATCGTCATATCTTTTTTATTTTTGAAAAAACATAACTCATTTCGGTTGCAATCTGCTTGTTGCGCATGGCATAAACGGCTTCTTCTTCAGGTGTGCCATCGGAAACCTTCGGATCTTCATATGGAATAGAAAGCCTGAATTCTGCTCCAGGTACCATTGGGCATGCCTTATCCGCCTGCGAGCAAGTCATGATAGCGGCAAAGTTGTCTTTAGGATTAGCTTCGTCGTCGTACTTTTTCGAAAAAGCTTCTATTGGCTTTCTTTCGTTTGAAAATGTCGCAAGGGACAAAGGATTGGCCGAAGAATCCATCTGCCCAATGCTGAAACCTGACTCCCGTAAAGCGTGTATTGCCCGGGCATTGAAGGCTGTCGCTTCAGTACCCCCAGAAAAGCAATGCACATTTTCCACCTGATAATAGAATGCCGCAGCTTGGGCCCAGATCTGGCCCATATGGCTCCGCCTGGAATTATGGGTGCAGATAAAAACTAGATTGACCGGCGCATTAGTCGAGTTTTTGGTTTCGATAAAATCAGCCAGTTCATTCAACTGTTCTCTTCTTTCCACTGGTATCTGGTCAAACTCTGACTCAACATCATGAATGTAGCTTTGGATTCCGGGTAATAATCCGGAGTGGTCTTGTAATGAATCTACTGCTGTGCTATCCTTGCCTTCAGCGCTTTCCTTTTTGTTCGCTTGTTTGCACGAATAAAACAATACTAAAAGAAGGCCGGTACTTAATATTAGCGTCAGTTTGGTACTCATCAATTCAATTTATTTTTGACGTAAAAATACGACAAATAAGTATTATAACGTACGAGTACGTTATAATTATCTGTTAAATAATTGTTATCCGGGAAAGACACATTCCGAGTGGTTATCCTGTATTAATAATCGGCTTCTATGTCCTGATTTTTTCGTAAAGCGCAGTGAGTTTATCCTTGTAAAATCCAGTGATTTGTGCTTCATGCTCGCCAATTGGTTTAACAGGGATCAGATTAATGACTTCATCGGAACTCAGGCCAGACTGAAAAAAGGTGGCCATGGCCGCTTCCAACGTATGTTGTATGGATTCTTTGCACTCTTTGTCATCGAGATTCATTTGCGTGCCGAGTGCGAGCAGTTCTTTCCACTGGAACCAGAAATAGGTCGGCAGCATGGCCGACATGATGGCGTAGCCTTCCAGTTTGTTCTCCGCCGTCTCAAACGTAGTTCCGAGTGTGCTGAGCAGATCCAGAATTTGCCCTTTTTCCTCTGCTGAATACGCCCCCGAAAAACATACCGGGTTGTATCCTTTGTTGATGTACGAGGTGGCGTTGGGGATCAGCCTGGCGATTCTGATGTTGCCAAGTTTTGAGGCAATTTTATCAATGGTGATTTTTGGAGCCAATGATATGATCATGGCCTTCGGAGATACCTTTCCTCTGATCGTCTCGAGTGCATCCATTATTGCCGGCGGATGCAAGGCAATGAACACAATGTCCATGGCTGCCACGTCGGAATTGTCCCCGATATGGATTTCAGGGAATTTTTTCCTGAGCATTTCGGATGTTTCCGTGTTGGTATCTGCGACGAAGACATCATCCAATGATACTTTCTTGTTCTTGAAGCCTTGAAGAATAATTCTGGTGACTCTTCCTGCTCCGATAAATCCGACTTTCCATTTCATAGTTTTGGTGGTTTTTATTTACTTATCAAATCCAGTTCATTTTTCTGGTTATTGTCCATTTCAAATAAAAGACAAACTACTGCGTGTATCTTCTTTCTCACGCACGAGTAGAAATTGCCTATATCGAATCATCAATCTGCCATGCTGTTGTTCTGCACAAGAGCTATGGAAATAAATTGCTTTTTTACCAGGTAAATAATGGTAAATAGTACAATCAGCAATACAGAGACATCGAATAGGGTATAGGCCAGTTTTACGATATTAAAGATTGCGTCGAATTTTATAACCATCAGAAAACCGCCAAACGCAGCCAGAATGAGCAGGATCAACAGAATCGATCCAAAGGCTGATTTGTGTTGATGCTCATGTTTCATTTTCAACCATACCCCCCACCCCGCGATCAGGGAAATGAAAGAAATAGCGAAATGATTTACATCAAACCACAACCTTTCGGGCAGGATAAACGCATGCACGTCTGGTTTCAGAAAGACAACAAGCAGGGCTGCAACAAAAAGCCAATATACTGCGGCGAGCCATGTTGCTGTGAGTGAAATATACTGTTCTGATCTGTTCAATATAATTGCTCCGCCAAGTAGTATCGAAAAAATCAATAGTATAAATGCCGGATACATGGCGGTTTTAATGTACTGCTCCCTGAATGCAGATAGCCATACAAAAAACGGGTGAATACCAAGTCGGGTGTATTGTTGCTCGAGTATGGGTGTACCCTCCTGGTCAAATGGATATTTTATAATATTTGCATAGAACATCTCCGATTCGAAGGAATGGCACTCAACACAACCTTTTGCGCCGAGCGCTGCCTGCGCCGGAAATACATCGTGGCTATACTTATAAACTGAGGCGTAGGGTGAGGCTTCGAATGGTTCTTTGTCGAGGGTTCTAAACTCAGCGCTGTTAAAATACATTCGGTCATTATTTACCCAAACAATTTTTTTGTCTTTGAGATCAAAACCCGCCATTGAAAGATGCGATGTGACGCTGCTGATAAAAGCGTCGATTTCTTCGGGTCGGTTCACTTCAGGTACCATATCATTGTTGTCGTCTGCGATCACGGCCAATGCCGGATACACCGCCTGGTCATTTTTATGGGCAATCCACATGTCGTATATGTCTTTCATTTTTGGCTGATCCAGGCCGCTGATTCCTTCCGTATAAATACCCGGCCATGCACTGTGGACCATATTCACAGGGAATATCTGGCCTTTGTATTGGGCAAATCTCGGATAATAATAGTCCGATGGCTGATCCTTGAATCCAAACATTTCCAGTTCGCCATAATGATTCCAGTAATTCATGTCCTGGTCATAAAAAGTCCACACATACTTCGCTGGTGGTTTAATTTTCGTACCCGGATTGAATACATCACTGTTCTGCACCTGGGCTGATTTCACCTTGCGCGCTGGGATGTGACAAGCCTGACAGGAGAGTTTGTCCATATGCAGTGCAGGAAGCCATTCATGTTTGGCAATCGGGGCGTTCATATACCCCGACACGTGGCAATCAGCACAAGTGCGCATGGTATTATCTAGATCATTTCGAACCCAGCCGGATGGATCGTCACCCTTACCGAACTGGTGAACTTCTTTTCCTTTGATCCGATCATCTGCAGCCATGGATCCTGCGGCATGGCAGTCCACACATTTCAGCCCTTTGGCAATATGAACATCGGTCATAGCCGTGAATGCAGCCCCTCGTTTTTTCCATTGTGGCTTCGCATGACAGTTCAGGCAGTTTTCATTGCGTGGCTCGCGCACCAGGTTCATGGAGATTTTACCATTATTGTCAAATTTTGAAAGATCATAGGATACTTTCACTTCGAGGCTGTCTTTTACCGAACCATCGATGCGAGCGAGTCTGGATCCGGCTGTAGCCAGCCATTTGAAATTCCAGCTTAAAAGATTTTTGCTCCGCGAGGCAAAATCATAATCCGGCTGATGACAAATGTTGCATTCTCCTTCTGCCACGCCGCTGCGGTTCCAATGAGCTTTGAAATAATCGCCATCAAAGTTATTGATTCCTCCGGCGGTATATTTCACAGAATCCATGAACGCATCGTAGCGGAAACCATTTCGATCAAACTCCATGGAACCCCCTCCCGGATGGCAGGTACCGCATCCGTTGGTGATAAAGGTGAAGGAGGTCATATCCATTTCTTTGGCGGATGTATTTTCCTTTGCGGACAAGTAGCTGTAAAGTGGTGCCGGTGAGCACCAATTGCCCCCGTAGTTGCCCGGATGCGAAACCCACTGGTATCTCTCGGCAAGAATTCCAGTGGCTTGTTCATCCTTCCCCTGTTGAAAATGATACCCCTCAGTTATCTTATCATAGTCGTGGCACTTACCACATGTTTGTTTTGGTGAAAAAGGTTTATCTGCATTTAATCCATGAATGGGATCGATCAGAGTGTTAGCTTCATCATATAAGTGAAACGGAGGACACACACCTGACTTGGTAATTAAATCCCGATCGACGGGCGTCAACCTTGCATTTGGCTCAATCCTGATAAATGTCAATACAACGATCGCCATCAGGATTCCGGCGAAAATCAAATAGGTGGAAGGCTTTGTTTTCATACTCCTAAACTGTTTAAGTCAGAAAAATCAACCGTAAGAACATCTTATTTTTCGTTTCCATCAATAAAATCGATACGAGCTATTTCGGACTTTCCCGAAATGCTGTTTCAATTTTTTATATATAGAAAATATACAGGTAGTAGAGCCCCGTAAGAATAAAGAGCACGGCAACTACGCGTCTGAACCAGAGTTCAAAAGTCTTAATTCCGGCATACAATTTTCCTACGCTGCCAACGGCATAAGCCAGCATCCAGGCAAACAGGATTACCGGCAGGCCTGTTGCGAGTGCAAACACGATAGGCAGGTATAATCCACTTGCGCTTGCCACCGTCATAGGGATCAGCATGGCGAAATACAATACGCCGCTATAAGGGCAGAACGCCAGCGCGAAAATCATTCCCAGTAAAAGTGTGCTCCAATAGCTGCCTTTGCCATTGGACCCTATACGATCCGTTAATCGTGAAACACCGGGAAAATTTATTTTCAAGACCCCAAGCATAAACAACCCGATTATAATCAACAGGGGTCCCAGAATTTTTTCGCCCCAGCCCTGAAAAATCATGGATATGTTCATGCGGCTAGCCCCAAAAAATAGTATGACGGCAAGGGCTGTATAGCTGATCGCCCGACCCAATGTATAAACCAGGCCATTGATAAAAACCCGCCTTTGCTGTTGTATGTCTCTGCTTATAAATCCGATAGCCGAAATATTGGTGGCGAGCGGGCACGGGCTGATGGCCGTCATCAATCCGAGTACAAACGCTGTAACGAATGCGTATTGGGAATTTTCCAGTATTCCATTTAAAAAATCCATAGTACGATGTGCGCTAATATTACTGGGTAAATGATAAAAAAATCAGCTTAATTCACCGGTTAATACATGCAATAATGAAGGCTGGCATATGTTTGAAATACTACCAGCCTATTATCACATTAAAGCAAAAGTGGATCAACAGCTTTCTTGATCTCCTGCTGAAGTTTTTCAGGATTGGAAACCGCGTACATAAAGCCCTGCGAAGTGAGGTCGATACGCTTATCGCCGCTCACAATCAACAAACTCTGCCCGTCAGCTTTGGCCTTTTCAACAGCCGTTTTGCTGCTTTCTTCCTCGAAGTTTAATCCCATGAAGGTGATTGTTCCATTTTTCACCTGGTCAGGATAGAGCGCCTCAATGGCACTTTTCGATTCCGTTTCGACTGCATTGCATGTCATGCATCTGCGGGTAGCATGAAAATAGTACACCTCCACCTTGGCTGCTGTCACATCCGACGAACTTGTCTTTTTGTCAGCCTGGGCATTGCATGAAAAGCCTCCAACAATCGTGGCGATACTGAATCCGAGAATTACTAATTGTTTCATATTCATAATTTTAAATTTTACTGATACTTTGACAAAACCTGTTTTATTTCATCGTGTGAAGGAATCCTTCCCTTGATTTCCACTTTTTCGTTGACCACCAATGCCGGCGTTGATAGGACTCCGTAATTCATGATTTCCATGATATCTTCTACTTTCAATATCGTGGCGTCGATATGATTGTTCTCCACCACTTCACGGGCCACTTTTTCGAGTGTCTTACACTTAGAACATCCAGTCCCTAAAATCTTAATTTCCATTTGCTAATCATTTTGTATTTCGTAGAATCCCGAAATATTTGTTCAAATTTTTTTACCTCTTAAAAAATGTTGATAATAAAGTATTGGCCAATTCCCAGTTTTCCCTGTTGATACAGTACTTGATATACGGCGGGTTTATTTCACCCTGAATTAAACCGGCATTTTTCAATTCTTTCAAATGCTCCGACAACGTGCTGCGCGCTATGGGCAACTCTTCTGCCATATCCCCACTATAGCAGCACTTGTTCAGATTATTTGCCAGGTAGTCAAGAATATACACCCGCACCGGATGCGATAATGCTTTGGCAAACCTGGCAAGCTTTTCCTGGCGTTCTGTGAAATATTTTTGTTCTGTCTCTATCATAAAATCATTTCGGGAAATCCCGAAACAAAAGTAGGCTGTTACCGGGAATTAAAAAAATCTTCAAACACATTCTTTCACGGCGGCGTAAGTTAACGGGAGATATAGCACTAAACCGCAAACGATGAAACATGAAAAGATTCTATCAGCCTAAAGGGATTCATATCCAGTGAAAACACACACACCGATTTTCAAGTGACTCAGCCTAAAACTTCATAATCGTAATCTCCACCCTTCTGTTTTTCTGCCTTGTTTCGACGCTGGCATTCGAGGCAATCGGTTTGGTGCCGCCGTATCCCTTGGATGTTAGACGCTTTTTATTGATGCCATTTTCCAGCAGGTAATTCATGATTGCCAGAGCACGCTCTTCGGAAAGCTTCAGGTTGGCCACGGAAGACCCCTGATTATCGGTGTGCCCGCCCAACTCGATTTCGAGGGTTGGATTTTCATTTAATAACTTAAGAAGCCGTTCCATTTCCGGCTGGGATTCCGGCAATATTTCGGCTTTGCTCTGCACGAAGAAGAGGTTGTTCAACTGAACGGATTCACCAACCTTTAGTGGTGTAAGCTCCAGGTCTCTGTTGATCTCCCTGTAATCGGTCACAGCAGTGAAGTCCTCATTCTGGCTGATTGCGATAAATCCTTTTGCCTCTGCCCGAAAGCCATAGACCTTACCGGCAGGTAACACAATTTTATAATTGCCATTTACCGGATCAGAAGTTGCGATACCATTCTCATCATTTTTCGGGAGACTCTCATAGAAAATGTCTGCTTTGATGGGTTGCTTTGTTTTGGAATTGATGACCCTGCCGGTAATAAGTACAACCGGGTCCGGCTTCGCTTCCTTCGAAAGGGATATTCTGAAGATATCCTCGTCAGTAAGGTTTGAATCGACTTTGTTCAGCGCTCCGGCGGTGGAAATGAAATAGGCAAAATCGCCTTTGGCGGAAACAGTGTAGTAGCCATCCCATGCTGAGGAATTGATAGATTTTCCAATGTTCACAGGCGCAGACCAGTTGGTCCATGTATCATCCTGGCGGCGGGTATAGAAAATATCGCTTTCACCAAAGCCGCGATGGCCGTTGGATGCGAAATACAGCGTTTTGCCGTCCGAAGCGAGAAATGGTGCAAACTCCACTTTTGGGGTATTGATGACTTTGCCCATGTTTACCGGTTTTGACCACGAATCTTCGCCGGTTCTGAAACTCACATATAAATCCTGATCGCCGCGGGAATCGGCGCGTTGCACTGCAGAGATGAGCACCTTCCCTGAGTTGGAAACACAGTAATCCTGGTATTCACTTAGGTTCTGGAAATCATCGATATCCTGCTTCACCGGAAAACTCCAACCTGAGGACATTTTTCGCGAAACTGACACTCCGTCTTCTACGGTGCCATCGTCGTGATACGCGTTTATCACGGTGAGTGTATTGCCATCCGGGCTCACAGAGCAGACACCGTTAGGTAACTTGTCGTTCAGCGGTTTGCCGGGATTAAGTGCCAGCGACCATTCTTTGACAATGAGATCGGACACGTAGATGTCCTGATCATCGCGCTTGCCGCCTGTATTGCCGGGATAGTTTTTCCGGGCAAAATAGAGTGTTTTGCCATCCGGTGAGATGATCGGTTTAGATTCAAGGAATTTCGTATTGATATTATCGCTGAGTCGTTCCTTATCAGCTACAATCACGATTTCCTCTTCTGTAGTGGCAGCGGCCGCTATTGCCCCCGGGATTATCTCACCTTTATATTCCTCCTCGCAAATGCCTACCGCGTCTATTTGAGCCCAGCCTTTAGCGGTGTATGTATTCAGATGCACGGCAACTTTCTGGACCAGGTATGGAGTTTTATCGATTTTAACGGACAAGACATTATGGGAGACTGCTTTGCCTGTGGGCTTTGCTTCGTAAACGGTGTATGAATTGTCATCGGTATCGTAAAGCATGATTTTGCTGATACGGCCAGGGAGGTAGCTCTCCACGATTACAATCTGACCAACCTGTTGAGGATTGTCGTACCGGAGTGTGACGCTGCCAAAACCTGTTTCGGCATTGATACGGAATGCATTTTTACTCATTTGTCCATACGGCGCTGCGTCGGGGGCTCCCACGAGTTGCGTCGCCGAATATTCTGCTTCGGAGAACTGGTTGAACTGAAAATCGACCGAGGAGGCCCACTGAATTTCCTGTGCTTTTGCCCCGATGGCAAACAGCAATATGCCCACTATTAGAATCCTTGCCATGTCCTTATAAACTATCCAAAACTCTGTGAAATGACGTGTGCAATTTCAGACTTATCCTGTTGCGGTACCGGTGAATTTTCAGGTAAAAAGCACATAATTTTTAAAATCATAAAAAAACCAGTACAGTCGGCTCATTCAGCCTGACTGTCGTATATTTGCGGCGAATTTTTTCGCACATACTATCAAACATTATGAATAAAAATATTGAAATGTTAGCCGCCGACAACATGAGAATCCTGTCTGCCGCTATGGTTGAAAAAGCAAAATCCGGACATCCGGGCGGTGCCATGGGTGGTGCCGACTTTGTGCACACGCTATACGCTGAATTTTTAAATTTCGATCCCACCGATATGTCATGGCCATTTCGAGATCGCTTTTTCCTCGATCCTGGTCATATGTCGCCTATGCTCTATTCGATTCTGGCCTTGGTGGGTACCATTTCCATGGAAGATTTAAAAAATTTCAGGCAGTGGGGCAGCCCTACTCCCGGCCACCCGGAAGTGGATATCGCACGCGGCATTGAAAATACCTCCGGTCCCCTGGGCCAGGGCCATACCATGGCCGTTGGCGCTGCTATCACCGAGCGTTTCCTCGTGCAGCGATTTGGCGAGTGGATGGCACACAAAACCTACGCTTTCATCTCCGATGGAGGTGTTCAGGAGGAAATATCACAGGGAGCCGGACGCATCGCCGGATATCTCGGGCTGGGCAATCTCATCATGTTTTATGATTCCAACGATATACAGCTATCCACAGAAACCAACGCCGTGACCCATGAAGATACAGCAGCGAAATACAAAGCGTGGGGTTGGGAAGTGGTGACCATTGACGGAAACAACCATGATGAAATCCGCAAGGCGCTGAAAAAAGCACTCAGCCAAAACGAAAGGCCATTCCTCATCATTGGCAAAACCATCATGGGTAAAGGCGCTCTGAAAGATGACGGATCAAGTTTCGAACGTCAGTGTGCTACCCACGGTATGCCGCTTGGCGAAGCCGGGGCATCCTATGAAAAATCGATACAAAACCTTGGCGGAAATGCAGAAAATCCATTTGTGATCTTCAAAGACGTAGCCGCTTTCTGGGAAGGTGTGAAAAAAGATAAGCAGGCATTCGTAGCAAAGAAAAAAGCAGCACAAAAAACATGGGAGGCTGAAAACCCGGAACTGGCAACCAAGCTTCACAAATTCCTCAGCAATACCCCTCTTGCTATCAACTACGAGGAAATAGCCCAAAAACCCAATAGCGCTACGAGGGCAGCATCAAGCAATGTGCTCGCTCATTTCGCGCAAAGCGTTGAAAACATGATCGTTGCCTCTGCCGACCTGTCGAACAGCGACAAAACAGATGGTTTTTTGAAAAAGACGAAGCAGTTCGTGAAAGGTGATTTTTCCGGGGCTTTCCTGCAGGCTGGTGTGTGCGAACTCACCATGGCAGCCATCGCCAATGGCATGGCTTTGCACGGCGGCGTCATTCCGGTTTGTGCTACGTTTTTTGTGTTTTCAGATTATATGAAACCTGCCGTACGATTGGCTGCACTCATGAAGCTGCCGGTGAAATATGTCTGGACGCATGACGCTTTCCGTGTTGGTGAGGACGGCCCTACACACCAGCCGGTGGAGCAGGAAGCGCAAATTCGCCTTATGGAACAACTGAAAAACCACGATCATAAAAATAGTATGGTGGTGCTGCGACCTGCCGACTCTCTTGAAACCAACGTTTGCTGGAAACTGGCTTTGGAAAATACTGATTCACCGACTGCGCTTCTTTTATCAAGACAGAATATCACAGATATTCCGGCAATGCCTGGTTCAGCCCGATATAAAGATGCGCTCCATGCATCGAAAGGCGCCTATATCGTGAAAGATACGGCAGGAAAGCCGGACGTGATTCTCGTGGCCAATGGCTCTGAGGTAGCAACGCTACTTGAAGGCGCCGTCAAACTCGAAAATGAAAAGGGACTCAAAGTGCGGGTAGTATCAGCGCCTTCAGAAGGTTTGCTCAATAACCAGCCAGCGAGTTACAGGGAGTCAGTCCTTCCCCAAAATGTCCCCACATTCGGCCTGACCGCAGGATTACCCGTCACACTGCGTGGACTGGTTGGACCAAAAGGTACAGTCGCAGGTCTGGATCATTTCGGATATTCAGCACCATATAAAGTATTGGATGAAAAATTCGGATATACGGGAGATACGGTATTCAAAAAAGTGTTGGACTACCTGGAAAAGTACTAAGTTCTAAGTAGTAAGTACTAAGTATTGAGTATTAAGTATTGAATGGAGACATTGCTTGTAAGCCCTGGTAAACCGCCGGGGCTTTTTTTATAACATTCCGGCAAAATAGTCGGTTCTTACCCTATGCTCAAAATCGCCTGGAACGAACATTATGCATTACCTCTGCCGGAAGGCCATCGATTTCCCATGGCCAAATACAACCTGATTCCTGAGCAACTGCTGTACGAAGGAACTATTACCGGTGCCAATATTTTTAGCCCTGCACCATTATCTGTGGAGATTTTACTGAAAGTCCATGACGCCGCTTATTGGGAAAAACTCGACTCGGGCAGGCTGTTGCCGGAAGAGATACGACGGATGGGCTTTCCGTATTCAAAGGAATTGGTACACCGCGAACTGGTGATTTTGCAAGGCACCATCGATTGTGCGAAATATGCTCTGCATCATGGTGTAGCACTGAATGTAGCCGGCGGCACACACCACGCCTACCGTGACCGTGGCGAAGGGTTCTGCCTGCTAAATGACATCGCCGTAGCCGCCACCTGGATGCTGAATACCGGGCTTTCGAGGCAAATTCTGATTGTTGACCTTGACGTGCATCAGGGCAATGGCACGGCACATATTTTTCATCAAAATCCCAGCGTATTTACATTTAGCATGCATGGTGAGAAAAACTACCCGATGAAAAAAGAACGATCAGACCTCGATATACCATTGCCTGACGGGACCGACGATGCGTCCTATTTGTCAGTATTAAAACATCATTTGCCACAGTTGATAGAGAGAGTCAGGCCTGACTTTATTTTCTATCAGTCGGGGGTTGACGTTCTTGCGACTGATAAACTGGGTCGGATGCGATTGACACGCGATGGTTGTAAAGAACGCGACCGCTATGTACTGACTACTTGTAAAGAGCATTATATTCCGGTGGCGGTAGTAATGGGCGGCGGCTATTCACAGAAAATGTTTGATATCGTGGAGGCACATGCCAATACCTTCCGGCTTGCAGCCACGATTTACACTTGAAATTATGGTTGACAATCTCCTTGAAGTCAGTACTTTTTGCCTGGTAATTCGTTGAAATAAATATGAAAAAACCATCACTTGAACACACGAGATTCAAATTTGCGGTGCACGTGACACTGGGATTTGTTGGCTTGCTGTGGTTCATTAAGGCTGTAGAACTGGCAACGCAGGCCAACTACGCATTTTTGGGTGTGCTGCCTCGCACACTTCGCGGCAGTATTGGTATTGTCACCGCACCGCTGATCCATGGCGACCTGATTCACCTGATGTCCAATACTATTCCATTGGTGATGCTCGGGTTCATACTTTTCTACTTTTACTCGAAATTTGCCATTGAGGTATTCATCTGGATTTACCTGATATCTGGGTTCTGGACGTGGCTCATCGCCCGAAATTCATACCATATCGGAGCCAGCGGTGTGGTATACGGCATGGCGGCATTCCTGTTTTTCAGCGGTATTTTCCGGCGCAATCGGCCGCTCATGACCATATCAGCGGTAATCCTGTTTTTGTATGGGGGTTTTCTTTACGGCATTTTTCCAGGGATGGTTGAGTCGGATGTAAGTTGGGAGTCGCATTTTACCGGTGCGCTTGCCGGCACATTACTGGCGTTTTTATTCCGTAAGGCTGACACTGGGATGGAGGATAAAAAAATACCTTTCGATGATTCTGATGACGAGAGCGCTTACTTTTCTTCTCCGGACGCTACCGACAATATTGAGGCGACCTATACCTTTAAAGAAACCCGTGGATCAGATACCTGACCTATTTAGATTCATTAGCATAGCACTTTAGCCTTCCTATAAAAGCCCAAAACTGAAGCAGAAGGCTGTTAGTTAAGACATCCCCCCTCTCCCGTAGGTTCCCCGGTTTCCCCCCCCCCCCCCTATGCCATCAATCTCCCCTCAATCTTTTTCCTCTATCTCCCGGGGAGGGTTTTATCTTATTAATCTTTATTTATCTTTGCGCCGAACTTTTAAAAAAGCACACGTCGTGAAAAATACATCTATCATTATCAATGTTGTTCTGGGCATTGCAGTAATTATTTTATACGTTCTTCATTTCATGGGAAATCCGGGAAGTCCGGCTGCATCGGAGAACGCCGCAGGGTTAAGTAAGGATGGATTATCCATTGCCTATGTCAATTCAGATTCACTTCTGAAGAATTATGACTACTTCAAAGACCTTGAAAAGCAATTCAACGAAAAAAGGGACAAACTCAATGCTGAATATCAGAACAGGGGAATGGGATTGCAACGCGAAATCCAGAATTTCCAGGCTACAGCCGGCAACATGACTCAAAACCAGGCCAGAGCGGTACAGGAAGACCTGCAAAAAAAACAGCAAAACCTTATGATGTACCAGGAGCAACTCGGCCAGCAACTGATGCAGGAAGAAGCCCGCATGAACACCGCACTGTACGACAAGGTGGCAGATTATCTGCGCGAATATGGACTTAACAAAAATCTGCAAATCGTGCTCACCTACACTAAAGGTAGTGGTGTACTTTATGCAAACGACAACCTTGACATCACGAATGAGATAATGGTTGGCCTGAATGAAGCCTATAAAACAGAGGTAAGCAGTGGAACAGCAGGCGCTGCTGCTGATACGACCAAGATAAAATAACTATTCCAAAAAAATCATTAAGCCCAACGGAACCCAGGGCTAGGTGAGAGTGTACCCAGCGCGCTCTTCCACAACCAAGGTAATAAGCCCCTTTTAATTGAAACTCACTCGAATTCCATTTAGAGGCCTCAATGAACCGAAAGTGCTGGTAGTTTTTTTATGCCCGCACCTGGCCGCTCCCTTTGATAATCCACTTATAACTTGTCATTTCGCGAAGCGCCATTGGTCCGCGGGCATGGAGTTTTTGCGTACTTATGCCGATCTCTGCGCCGAGACCGAACTGGGCGCCATCCGTAAATGCTGTAGAAGTATTGGCATAGACCGCGGCTGCATCAACGCTTTTCAAAAACTGATCAATAACCACCTCGTCTTCCGCAATGATCGCTTCACTGTGTTTCGAACTGTACTTCGCAATGTGATCGAGCGCTTCCCGGAGCGACCCGACCGTCTTTACAGCCATTTTATAATCTAAAAACTCGGTGCCGAAATGCTCCTCCTGGGCCGGCTCAAGCAACTGATCGGGATAATGATCCCTTAGGATTTTATATGCAACTGCATCTGCATAAATGATCACATTTGTTTCCTTCAGACGGTTTACCATTGCGAAAAGGTCAGACAGCCGATCTTCGTGGATGATGAGACAATCCAGTGCGTTGCAGACACTGACACGTCGTGTTTTGGCGTTGAAAATGATATCGCAGCTTTTATCCAGATCGGCCGATTTATCTACATAGGTGTGCACGATTCCCGCGCCTGTTTCAATGACCGGGACTTTGGCATTATTGCGAACAAAATCGATCAGCGACTGGCTGCCACGGGGGATAATAATATCCACAAATCCGACGGCGTTCAGCAATTCGGTGGTGGCCTGACGGTCTGCAGGAAGCAACGCTATTACATTTTCATCGATACCAAATTCCCGAATTACTTCCCTGATCAGTTCTACTATCGCAACATTGGAATATTCAGCGTCACTGCCTCCCTTGAGGATGCAGGCATTTCCGGATTTGAGACACAGTGCAAAAACATCAAATGTCACATTGGGCCGGGCCTCATAGATGATCCCTATAACGCCAAGTGGCACTGAAATCTTCTTCAACTCCAGGCCATTATTAAGCGAACGCTGCTCCAATATAGTTCCTAATGGCGATGGCAAACCGGCCACTTTCCGAATGTCCCCGGCAATATCAGCGATCCGTTGCTCCGACAGTTTCAACCGGTCATATTTAGGATCGGATTCCGGCATTATCGCAAGATCCTTTTTTGTTGGCGTCGAGGATGATTTGGATATGGTCGATGGCTGCATCTGCAAGTCGAAGAAGCACTGCATTGATCGTATGCTCATCCATCAGGGCCAACTTACGGCTGGCAGCAACTACTGATTGAAATAATGGCGTAAGACTCATGGTTGTCAGATTTTATCCGAATGAATATACAGATGATCGTAATGAATGATGGGCTTCTGGTTTTTTTGACCAACAACCAGGTGCGCTTTCTTACTGCTATACATGCTTCGGCCAAGCCCAATTTCTACACCACTTTCATCAAATATGGAAATCACCTCGCCGGCCATAAATTCCCCTTCCACCCTTACAACACCCACAGGCAACAGGCTGGCCACTCCCGCGTTGGTGATGATTTTTCGGGCGCCTTCGTTGATTATGACTTTACCTTTTGTATGACTCTGCGAACTGGCAATCCACTTTTTCACCCCTGATGTGTTTTTTTTGGGTTTGAATTTTGTCCCCAAATTTTCACTTGCCACGAGCCTGTTGATGATATCGGCCGTTTTGCCATTGGCGATTGTCACCGGAATACCAAGGCGCGCTACACGCTGGGCAGTATGGCATTTCGTGATGATTCCACCTCTGCCGAAGCTTGACCGAACGGTCGCCGTATGGCTGATAGAATGTTTTGATTCATCAAATTCAGGGATCACCCGGGCATTGGAGTCCGACGGATTTCCATCGTAAATACCGTCCACATTAGTGAGGATAAAAAGCTGCTCTACATCCATCATCAGTGAAATGAGACCGGCAAGTTCATCATTATCGGTGAACATCAACTCCGTGATGGAGATAACGTCATTTTCATTTACGATCGGAATAATATTGTTAATCAACAGTGCATTAAGGCAGTTTTGCATATTGAGGTAATGCTCGCGATCTTTAAAATCCTGTTTGGTTACGAGAACCTGCGCGCACAACAGTCCGGTTTCCTGGAAAAAGGTGGTATAAAGGTTCATGAGTTTTACCTGACCTACCGAAGATAGCAACTGTCGTTGGACTACGGTATCGAGCTTTTTGGTGGATTTAAAGACGCTCCGGCCGGAAGCCACAGCTCCTGATGAGACTACGATCACCTGATAGCCACCGGACTTTAGCCTCGAAATCTGCTCCGTGAGGCTTCTGATCATGTCCTCATCCGGCAAACCGTCCGCCCTTGTCAGGACATTAGAGCCAACCTTTATGCAAATTCTGTTTTTCAACTTTTTGATTTTTGAATATCAAACATCACCTGAAGCGCATTCCACAACACCCGCTTTTTCTCTACATCGGCCTCTATGTCGGAAAGGGTATCTGCCGAAAGCATATTTTTCCCATGGATTTCCTGCACAATATATTTCAGTCCGGATGTCAGGGATTCCAGTTCAGCGATATTAAACCCTATATAATACTTACCGGGAACCTCATCCATTATACGATCAAACGGCTGATTTGCTGCATTCACAATGGCTATGTCGAACTTCGACATTCGCAAACCGCTTTCAATAATTTTCATCAAAAATCCATGCTCTTTGGTATTCAGAAAATCATGTGTCGGATCAGATACGATGAAAACAGCGCCTTTCTCATTGGCGCCCAGGTATTTTATAGGGGGTGCCTCCTTTGCCTGAGGCGGCGCGTCACCGACCACATACAATCCTTCGGTAAATATATACTGCAAATATTCCAGGTCTTCGGCCATAATCATGTGTTTACGAAAAGTGATTTCAACTCTGTGGCTTCACTGGGTTTTAGCCGTCCTGCCAGGACAAGGCGAAGTTGCCTTCTCCGCAAGGCCCCTTCATACAACTCCTTTTCGCGGTCGGTTTGCACGAGCGCTCTAGGAACAGCGGTGGGCTTGCCGTTTTCATCTACCGCTACAAAGGTAAAAAATGCACTGTGACTCATTACGCTGACTTTCTGCGGTATATTTTCTGCCACAACCTCGATATACACTTCCATGGACGTTTGAAATGCCCTGGTAACTTTGGCCGTGAGTGTCACCACACTGCCGAAAGGTATCGGATGTCTGAAAGAAATATTATCCACGGAGGCGGTTACGGCCAGCGAGCCCGAATGTTTTTGCGCGGCAATTCCGGCCGTGATATCCATCCAGTACATGAGCTGCCCACCCATGAGATTATGGAACATATTGGTATCATTGGGCATCACGAGCTCATTTTTTACCGTTATCGATTCACTGACGAATTTTGAGGGTTTTTCCATGATATCCTTAGTTACTTATTCCAGCCGAATTTTCCTACCAGCGGAACAAACCGAAAGAAGTCGTGCTTTTCTATGCTCACCTTTCCTGTCGCATCTTTATGAATCCTGACCATCGACTGTTGCTCCTCATCACCGACAGGAATGACTAGAAGACCATTGGGCTTTAGCTGATCTGTTAGCGATTGCGGTACCGACGGCGCTCCGGCTGTAACGATTATTTTGTCATACGGTGCAAAGGTAGGCCAGCCCTGCGATCCATCACCATGGTGGAAATGCGCAGAATATCCAAGGCTGCGCAGGAAGCTCTTTGCCTGAAGATGCAGGACTTTATTGTATTCGATGGTATAAACTTTCGCTCCCATTTCCAGAAGGACGCAACATTGATAGCCGGAACCGGTTCCGATTTCAAGTATCTTATCGCCCGGTTTTACCTGTAACAGTTCGGTCTGAAATGCAACCGTATATGGCTGTGAAATGGTTTGACCTTCGCCGATAGGAAAGGCTTTGTCCTGATAGGCATGCTCGAGAAATGCCGGTTCGAAAAAGTAATGCCGTGGTACGGCCTGAACAGCCTTCAGTACGCCCGGATCCTTGATCCCTTTTTCGACCAGGATTTTTACCAGGTTACGGCGCATACCTTTATGGCGATAGTTGTCTTCGGGCATCTGATTTTTAAAATTGGCCTGAATTTATGGTTTCGAAGCGGATTTTCCTCGACTGCAAGTTACATTATTGGCCATAGCCAACATTAAGATAGAACTGACCGTACTAACCGCTGGAATAAGCACTTGAAAAGTTCAATAATTTTAAACATTTTGCATTAGTTGTTTGAAACAGATAACCCTAATTAAATTCTGAGCGCATGAATTTGAACTGCATTGTGGTGGATGATGATGAGATGTCGAGAAAGGTAGTGGCTCATTTCGCAGAAAAAACAAATTTCCTTCAAGTCACCAAGTGCTTCGACAATGCCGTCGATGCCCTGAAATACCTCGATGAGGAGCACGTGGATGTTATTTTCCTGGATGTGCAGATGCCGCAGATGTCAGGCATGGAGTTCATCAACGCCATGGAAAAAGACATCGAGGTGATCCTGATAACCTCAGAGGAAAAATACGCGGTAGAGGCTTTCGAAAAAAAAGTCACTGATTACCTCGTCAAACCCATCGAGTATGCCCGCTTTTTACAGGCTGCCACGCTCGCCAAAGATCACGTTGCGCTTAAGCGCACGGCCGCGGCCAGCCGAAAGGAAGTGTACGTCCGCACGGATGCCAAAATAGTCCGCCTTCCATTGCACAAGATCCTTTTTGTGGAAGCGCTGGCTGACTATGTGATTATTCATTCGGAAACCAAAAAACATATCGTGCACTATACGATGAAAGGTATTGTGAGCCGACTTCCGGAAGACAACTTCACGCGCATTCACCGATCCTATATCGTGAACCTCGATAAAATTGACGCTATTGAAGACAACTCATTGCTTATTGGGGACAAATACATTCCGATAGGCGCTTCCTATAAGGATTCGCTGCTGGACCAGCTCAATTTTTTATAAGAATTCTCCCTGTCGTTCGTGCGTGAATCGCTTCGGTGATTTTAAAAATAATCCATCCCAAACCCATACCCACGAGACTGCCGACGATGATGTCGCCGGGATAGTGTACGCCGACCATGATACGGCTAAAGGCTACGAGCGAAGACCATACAAACAACAGCACCATGGCATGGTAGTACTTCTTCATGGCAAGCCATAAAAACATGGCAACACCAAAGGTATTTGCCGCGTGACTCGATGCGAAACCATATTGTCCGCCGCACGATTTGGCAATATGAACAAGTTGCCCTAAAGCTGGGTCATGGCACGGACGCAGCCTCTCGAAAAACGGCTTCATAAATGACGACGTAAACTGATCAGAGGCAAGAATTACAAGGACGAGGCCACCAAGTATCCAGAGACTTTCTTTCCCGAATTTCTTTAATATGAGCAGAATAAGAATCAGGTATAGCGGTATCCAAGTACTGCTATTGGTTATAGCCAACCATAACTGATCGGAGAAATGTGAGTATTTCCCATTGAAATAAAGGAATACATTCCGGTCGATCTGATCTATCGTTTCAAGCATGGGTTTTTGACATATTTTATACGTATAAAATTTCAGGAGCCCTTTTAAAATGGATACCCGATGGCGATATTCCAAAGCGCCTGGCCTGGTTCACCGCGCCAATTCGTTAACGAAAGATTGTCCCCTATCCAGCGCTCTCCCTCCGGCCTGGCCGGATCGTACATTTTTATTCCATAATCAAAGCGAATGACGAGGAAAGAGAAATTGAGCCTGAGACCCAGCCCCATGCCTACGGCTATTTCTTTATAGAAGCGATTAAACTTAAAATCTGCTCCCGGAAATTCAGGATTTTCATTGTATTTCCACACATTCCCGGCATCCACAAAAAAGGCCCAATCTATAAAACCAATCAACTTGCTGCGAAATTCTGCATTGGCTTCGAGCAGTATTTCACCCGGCTTCTCCACGCTGTAATCGTACAAGCCTTCCGTGTCCGGATCCTCACTGAGTCTTGGCGGAAAACTGCCCGGGCCCAGCCTTCGGGGCGCCCACGCTCGGATACTGTTGCTTCCGCCGGCAAAGTAGAATTTTTCGTAAGGCAGTGTTTTGTTTGGCCCATACGGCACTGCAAATCCAATATTCAGGTGGGTGGCGATACCACTTTTGGTGCCGGTACTTATATGCCTCCTGAAATCCGCCGCCATTTTCACATATTGGAAATACTGGATAGTGTCTGTCCGCCCTTCCAAAAAATGTGGTTCAAACAGATTAAAAGCTGCGCCACCCGACTCCACAAATAGTCTGAGCAGTGATGCTTTATTCCCATAAATGTCATCTGGATTGAAATTGTAGAGAACCGAAAAATTCATGGCCGAGACAAACGACGGTTCAAATGATTTGATCAGTGGATTGCCCAGCGAATCCAATTCCTGCAATACTTCATCAAAGGCAGGAGTGGTCACGGAGTTGATAAGGCTTACTTCCGAAAGGGTAAAATTATAAATCCGTTTGCGCTCCTTTTGCCAGCCATAGCCCAGGGAGTTGGTAAAGTTGGATCGCGTATATTCAGGACGCTTCGTATAGTTAAAGCCGGATTGAAAAATGGTTCGGGGATTATAAGGCCCGGATCGTTTTTTAAAACTTCGGGAAGCCGGAATAACAAACTGTGGAAATACAAGCGCTAGTTTCCCTCCAGACTCCACTGAACTATACACATCGCTGGATGTAGCGCTTGCTACTCCTTCGAACCCGAAAAAGCCTGAAATCTCCAGATTCTCCAGTCCCCCGAAAATGTTCCTGTCCGTGAGCGCGAGGTTGTAAAAAGGTCCCAGGGTATCCTTCCGTCACATTCAGCCCGACTTCATTCGTCATCTGGTATTTTGGCAATGGGCTTGTGAAGATATTGGCAATGAACGTACCTCCGGTAGTGTCGTAGTTGATGTTGATAAATTTAAAATTGTTGAGGTAGGCCAACAGCCGCTGGGTACTAACCGTATTTTCGAGGCTATACGATTCCCCCTTTGCTATGAGCACCCGTTGATCCAGTACCTTCTTTGAAAACAGCTTTTTATAATATTGGTAGCTGATACCATGATACTCGAAAACCGACCTTGTCGGGCCTGTAGCTTCTGTGCTGGCATCGGTAACAAAAATGACAGAATCGACAGTGAACTTTTTATGAAAATCCCTCCTCGCCGGCTGATTGATGATCATGTTCACATCGAGAATATATGGCTCCTTGTCCATGATGATATCAAACGCGATGTATTGCCTACTGAAATCGAAATACCCACTGTTTTTCAACAGCTTTTCTACCCGTTCGCGCTCCGCCACGATCGTCTGTTGATTGTAATTTTCCCCGGAGTGGATTTCAGAATCCTTCATGCTTTCGTTCACCAGTTTTGCAATTGCCGAATCGGAGGAAAATACCCGAAACGAATCAATTTTGTGAGGATAGTCTTCTTCGATCTTATAGGTGATATGTTTTTTCTTACCCTTTGCCTGTACCTCGTATTCTACGGCAGCATTAAAATAGCCCCTGCTTTCCAGAAGAAGCTGCATCTGGCTCTGTGTTTTATCTGTGGTTTCTTCATTGAAAACGCTGAGCGGTTCGCCCCATCGCATGAAAATATTTCCGTCACGCAGTTCGCGCTGCTTCTTTTCAAGTTTGTTCCGTTCCGACCGTTCTATTCGCTGAATCCGGTCCTGGTCATCCTGATGCTGTGCATACTTCCGGTCAAACTTCTCCTCTATCTTCTTGATTTTCAGTTCTACTTTAGCCGAGTCAAAACTTTTTTCACCGAGATGATAAATCCAGACGTAGGGAGCAATAGGTAATAGTGGTAACTTCTTGTTGGCCTCCATCTGGTAGAGCGCTTCAAATTCCCATGCTTCAATCTTTTCATTGCCCTGAATACGTTGACTCCGGAGTAAATATTCGTCATCTTGCAGGTACCTGGTTCCCATGCATGAGCTGAGGAAAATTATGAGTGGAATGACAAAACCAGAGACTTTGATGCAGCGGTTCAATACAAATGTGATCTGAGATGATTTCGAAACAACAGGCAAAGTATGTTAAAAGCTTAAAATTAAAAAAATACCGCAAAAATGCATCAGCATTCATCGTGGAAGGAGCAAAGAATGTGCTCGAACTCCTGCAGTCTGATTTTGAATTATTGCACCTCTTTGTCACGGAGAAATTCCTGACGAGTTATGGGAATTTGATGAATCCTGCGATCCCCTTCATCGTTTGTCGCCAGCAGGACCTGGAAGAACTGGGCTCCTTCGAAACAAATGAATATGCTCTTGCGGTGGCAGCGATGAAGCCCTATTCAACTACAATAAAAAAAGAACCACTCGTGCTGGCCCTTGATGGCATTAATGATCCCGGCAACCTCGGCACCATTATCCGCATTGCCGACTGGTACGGCATAAGCCAGATCGTGGCGAGCCATGAAACTGCTGACTTTTATAATCCCAAAGTGATCAACGCATCGATGGGATCCTTCACTCGTGTTTCCGTCAGTTACATGGATTTAAAAGACTTTTTTGCTTCCAATCATGGCTGCACGGTATATGGCGCATATCTCGATGGCACTGATATCCATAAGGTACAATTTGTGTCACCGGCTGTGATTGTTATGGGCAATGAATCTCAGGGCATCTCCATGGAGATTTCACAGTTTATAAATCATAAAATCACCATAGGGAGGATAGGAAAAGCGGAGTCACTCAATGTGGCCGTTTCCACCGCCATTATCTGTGATAATTTTTTCAGACTAAAAAACTGAAACGTCTTTACCTGCCTCCTCGGCCATTTTTTGTGCCAGGTCCGGGCCAAGGTATCGGTCGATGAGGTGGTGCGCGAGGTAGATGACCGGTGTTAAGATAATTGCGACGACAAACTTGTAGATGTAGTTGATGGTACCCACAGCAAGTATTTGATCCAGATTCCAATTTCCAAAAAGGTAAAAAGCAATACCAAGCACCACGAAGCTATCGATGAGTTGCGAAACGAGCGTTGAACCAGTTGCCCGAAGCCAGAGCATCTTTTGTCCGGTAAGACGCTTCAGCCGCTGAAAAACGAATACGTCGAGTAACTGCGCCACGAGAAAAGCCGTCAGCGATCCAATGATGATGCCGAGCCCCTGGCGAAAAATCACTCCGAATCCATAATTGATATTGAAGGGATTGCCGTCGCTATCGGTATTATTCAGTTCTATCCAAAACCCGGCTGGCGCCAGTTTAGTAACAAGATAAATCACCACAAATATGTAAGCGATGAGAAGTGCCGTGAGGAAACTGATTTTGCGAACCCCTTTTTTGCCAAAATATTCATTGATGACGTCCGTGGTGATGAAGACGACAGGCCATATTACAGCGCCGGCAGTGAGATTGAAGTCAAGTATAAAACCGCCAAATAGCCGAATCTGAGCAGGAGCCATTCCCAAAGTGGCTTCTAGTGAAAAAATCTTCACGCCGATAATTTCTGCAAGGATGGCATTCGTCAGGAATATCGCGCAGAGTGCAATGAATAAATTGGTCTTCTTTCGGTGGCTGGGATCGGATGGCATGGGCTTTATTCCTTTATTGCGATTGTTTCGCCTTCTATACTGAGATAAGATTCGGCAAAAACTCCCCTGGCTTCCTCCAGGAGAGGCCCAAGTTCCTTATACCTGGTAGAATAATGACCCAGGAGCAATTTTCCGACGCCGGCCATAGACGCGATGGTCGCGGCTTGTGCTGCGGTAGAATGGAAGGTGGACTCAGCGCGATCTTGCATATCGCTGGTAAATGTAGCTTCATGATATAGTAAATCCACACCCTGGATGTATGAAAGGATCGATGTGTCGAATGCTGTATCCGAACAGTAGGCGAATGAGCGTGAAGGTTTGGGAGACAGAGTGAATTCGCTGCACGCATATTTTACATTTCCATCATCATCCAGTACATCGCGACCGTTTTTCAGTTTCACTATTTCCTGTATAAGTATGTCATCAGGCAAACAATCCTTCCGTATCCTCCACGGTTTGGGTTTTTCTTTGATCAGAAAACCATAGCAGGAAATTCCGTGGCGAAGTGGAAAAGCGCTTATAGTAAAATCATTCTCATCCAATATTTGATTCATTCCTTCATGGAATAATTGAC
Source organism: Cyclobacteriaceae bacterium (assembly GCA_034523095.1). Taxonomy (GTDB): domain Bacteria; phylum Bacteroidota; class Bacteroidia; order Cytophagales; family Cyclobacteriaceae; genus JAAUQL01. The sequence continues at coordinate 77,142 of JAXHKU010000023.1, forward strand.
TAAATCTCAAGGGAAAGCTAAGCTCTGTTGAGGAAACATTTAGTTGGAGCCTGATTATCTCTTCGAGACCAGGCGGTGAAAAGATCTGAAGTGGCGCTGTTCGTTGAAAAAGATGCATGGTGGAGATAAGCCCGATAAGACCAAAATAGTGATCGCCATGCAAATGGCTAATCAGGATTGTTTTGATCCGACCTATCCGGATATCAAACCGGGAAAGTTGTATTTGCGTCGCTTCACCGCAATCAATGAGGATGAATTGGCTGTCGAGCTGCACCAACTGGGAGGTCTGATTCCTGTCATGCGCAGGAACAGCCGAATTATTGCCCAGGATTTTTACCTGAAAAATCAATCACTTGCTATTTACTCCTGGTTTTCTTCCAGATCACTTTCGATTTCCTTCAGAAAAATGGCATCGATAGCTTCTTCTACGGTAGGCAGAATATTCAGGACATTGTTGAGTTGCGATATTTTGATGAGCTTCATCACATGGTCATTGAGGCGGGTAAGAATAAAAATACCACCGTCTTCATTGTAAATTCTGTTGCCAACCAGTATAGCGCTGAGTCCTGAAGAATCAACATATTTCACATCGACAAGATCGAGAATGATGTTCTTAACACCTTCCGCATTGAGCGTGACAAACTCAGATTTCAGGATCGGTGACAAGGGAGAATCGATTTTCTCTTCTTGAAGTTTCAGAATCGTGTATTGCTCACCTTTATCAATTGAATATCTCATTGTATCAGTTGTTAAGTTATTTAAGGACTTTATTAATATTGGCCTCGATACGTTGCATCATGTCAGCCCCTTCCGGTTTTATAAATTTCTTTCCTGTTACTTTTTCATAAAGCTCAATATACCTATCTGAGATGTTATTGACAACCTCATCGGTCATTTCAGGAATTTTTTGCCCATCCTTGCCTTGAAATCCATTTTCGATGAGCCATTGGCGCACAAACTCCTTGGACAATTGCTTTTGTTTTTCACCGCTCTTCTGTCTTTCCTCATAGCCCTCGCTGTAAAAATAGCGCGATGAGTCAGGTGTGTGCACCTCATCGATGAGGTAAATTTTTCCATCCATCTTTCCAAATTCATACTTGGTATCCACGAGGATCAGACCGCGTTTAGCAGCTTCCTCCGTTCCGAATTGGAAAAGTTCATGGGTATATTTTTCGAGGAGCTTATAGTCATGTTCGCTGACAAGGCCGAGTTTCAGGATTTCCTCGCGGGAAATATCCTCATCATGGCCGACATGTGCTTTTGTGGTAGGGGTAATTATCGGCTGAGGCAGTTTGTCATTTTCTTTGAGACCTTCCGGAAGTGGCATTCCGCAAAGGGTGCGCTTGCCGCTGCTGTATTCACGCCAGGCGTGCCCCGCCAGATATCCACGTATTACCATCTCCACTTCAATTGGTTCGCAACGCAGTCCATAGGCTACATTTGGATCCGGAGTAGCCTGGAGCCAGTTTGGTACAATATGCCTCGTATTTTCCAGGTAGGATGCGGCAATCTGGTTGAGTATTTGCCCTTTATAGGGAATTGGCCTTGGCAAAACCACATCAAAAGCCGAAATCCTGTCGGAAGCCACCATGAGCAGCTTGTCATCAAATGAATAGACATCACGGACTTTTCCGCGGTACAGGTTTTTTTGTCCCGGAAATAAGAAATTGGTTTCTTTTAATGCTGGCCTCATTTTATGTTTAGTTCTCTGTAGTGTTTACTAGTTTGTCGTTTTCGTATTTTTCGGTCTTCAGCAGGTTTCCGGCTTCATCGAAATACTTCCAATCCCCCACTTGTTTATTGCCGGCAAACTGCCCTTCCAGTTTAATTTTCTCATTGTCGAACCATTCCTTATATGGCCCGTGTTTCCGCCCAAATTTATAATATGTTTCAGATTTAATTGTGCCGTTTTCATAATATTCTTTGGAAACATCGAGGATCAAATCATTCTGATAATTTACTTCTGCCATGATCGCACCGCTCTCAAAATAATTCAAAGTTTTACCATTGCGCTTACCGTTCGCATATTGTTCTGTACCCTTCACCCGGTTGCCCGGATAAAAATATGTCCATTTTCCATCAGGCTTTTTGGCAACAAAATACTTTTCCGCAGCCAACTGCCCGGACTCATCATACTCTCTGCGCGTTTCCTTGTTCTCGCTATCTGAATAGTTGGAAACCCTTGCCTTTGCTCCATTTTCGTGATAGTAAACATTCTCCCCGACCATGTTTCCATTGTCAAAGTGAAGGAGGCTCTTTTTTGCGCCGTTATCGTACCAGGAAGTATTGTCGCCATGCTGCTTACCATTGGAATAATTGCCCTGGAGAATTAACACTCCTTCCGGATTATATGTTTTATAAGCCCCGGTTTTTTGTCCGTTTGCATTCTCATAGGCCGTTTCAAGCTGACCATTTGGATAAAAAGTTCTGAAATATCCATTTAACTGGCCATTTGAAAGCATGGCTTCCGTGCGAAGTTTTCCATTTTCATAGAAGCTCCTGGTAGGCCCGTTAGGCCGTCCGTCTTTATAGCTTATCTCCTGCTTTACGATCCCGCCTTTGTAATATTCCGTAACCAATCCGTCAGGCTTGCCCTTCACAAAATCACTCTCGTTTTTTATACTGCCATCTTCAAAATACACCACGAGCTTCCCGGTAAGCGTGTCATTCCTGTACTGGGCTTTTTGCACAATTTTACCGGCATCATCAAATACCTCGACCGGTCCTTCCTTCATGCCCTGGTCAAAATTGATTTGCCGGCTTACCTGCCCATTCTCATAATACTCCGTAAATGGCCCTTGCTGTTTCCCCAAAACAAAATTGCCCTGTGCTTCCAGTTTGCCCGACGGATGAAATTTCTTAAAAGGCCCATCAATCAACGTGCTATCGCCATTTTTGATAAAATAAACCGTTTTGACAACCAGGTGAAGTGAATCGTAGTAGGTGATTATTTGTTGTTGTGCAAATACATTGGTAGGCCGGAAAGCAGAGGAAAATAATACCAGAAATGCCAGGCCAAAATACTTGTGTGATAATTGAATCATGCGATTTACCAGTCGGGTTTGCTGCTGTCCGGCTTTTTGGTTGGTTTGCGTTTGTTTTGCTGAATGTACTGGATTTCGTTGTTCTTCATCGCCTCCAGGATCATTCTGGCCTTTTCTTCCGTGATGTTTAGTTCCTTCAATTTTTCTTCCCTTGATACCGGAGGAGCCTCCATATCCTTTCCTTTCTCTTCGGTTTCCTCAGGTTCCGGCTGGTTTTGCTGATCCTTTTTGTCAGCATCTTTCTCATTATCGGCTTTTTCGTCCTGCTGATCTTTTTTCTGCTGCTCCTGCTGCTCTTTTTTCTCCTGCTCCTTTTTCTCCTGCTCTTTTTTCTCCTGTTCTTTCTTTTCCTGATCCTGCTTGTCCTGCTGTTCCTGCTTCTGCTTTTCCTTCAGTATCTTTTCTTTCAGGCTTGCCAGACTTTGGTCGGCGGGGAATTGGGATAACCCGGATTCGATGGTATTCAGGGCTATTTTATCGTCTTTATACAGATATTCATTGGCAGCCTTGTTGAAAAAATCAGCGGCTGACTGCCCATTACAATCGAAGGTATATGCGAGTGTAAAAAATGCCAAAATCACCATGAAACCGGCCGGACGAATGCTCGACCTCGATTTGCGTGTGATCGGCAACATTGATATTTTCTTTGAAATCAGCATTTTTTTATTTTCTGGATTCAACAACATCATTGAGCTTGGCTATGTAATCGTTGTAAGTGGAGACTGTTTCATCTTCCTTCAATCCTTTTTGCATGAGTTGCAGCGCCTGCTCGAAACGGTTCTGCGCACTTAATCGGTCGGCCTGCTCCTTGAGTTTTTTGGCATATTCCGAAGGTTCCTTTTTCTCGTTCTCCTTGTCCTGCTTGTCTTTAACTATTTGCTTTAGCAGCTCGTAGTTGTAGCGCGCTTCCTCGTTGGCCGGGTCCGCTTTCAGGGCGGCTTTAAAATTCGCGAGCGCCTCATCCGACTTATCCTGCGACTGGCTTATGACGCCCAACTGCTGCAATGCCCTCGACAACATTTGCTTGTTATCGGTCCTGAGAATCCTTTCGTAATACCCTGCGGCAACGGCGGGATCTTCCTTCTGAAGCCACGCATTTCCCAGGTTCATGAACACTTCATCTTCCTGCACGCCAAGCGAATCCGTCAAAAATCCAAGAGCTGCAATAGCCTTATCCCAGTCTTTGGCGGCATAGGCTTTTTCTGCTTCTCTTTTCATCGAATTGATCTTTGCGATCTGGTTGATTCCGGACCCGGTGATGGCGAGAATTAGAAATAGTCCGATCCATTTCATAGGTACACCGATTTTACCCCAAACAATAAATCCACACAAACCAGCAGCATAGCCAAAGCCACAAAGTAAAAGTACTTATTCGCCGAAACATCAATGATCCGTGCGTCTTTCAGTTCGCCCTCTATGGCATTGATGGCGTTGATAAGCCGCTGACTATCGTTTTTATTTTCATTGATTTCGAAATATTTTCCACCGGTATTCAGCGCCAGCGATTTCAATTCCCTTGCATTTAATTTCGTGACCACTTCCCTCCCATTGCGATCTGTCTTAAAGCCCGTGATGCCGGGAATCCTGCTGCCATCTTCCGATCCTATGCCGAGTGTAAAGAGCTTTATACCAGCCTCCTCTATATCAGAAATCTGCGATTCCGAATTTCCCCCAAAATCCTCTCCGTCGCTTATGAGGATGATCACCTTGGATTTCGGACGTGTTTCTGACGAACCATCGCCTTTGAGCTTATCGAGGGCCATTTCCAGCGGAGGTGCAAAATCGGTCCCTGCATTTGGCACAAGGCCCGAACTGAGTGTTTCGATAAACAGATTCAGCGCTGCCTGATCGTAGGTGAGCGGGCATTGCATATAGGCTTCTGATGAAAAAATGATGATTCCAATGCGGTCTGAACTGAAAGCGTCGATCAGGTTTTTCATCTCAAACTTCACCTTTTCCAACCGTGACGGCTGCACGTCGTTGGCATTCATCGATTCCGAAAGGTCCACGCAGATCATGATGTCCTTGCCGATGGCTTTCACTTCTTTGGATGTATCGCCAAACGACGGCCCAAGGAGCGCCACAATGAATAGCAGGAAATAGAGTGATCGAAGGATGACCTTAAACACCAGCGCCCGATAGCTGACCCTGAGTATTTTGCCAATGCGCACCATCCTGAAGAGGTAGGCGGCATAGAGCGCCGCGAACACCAGAAAAACGATAACCTCAAAACTTGAAATATCCCGGTACCAGGTCATAAAAACGCATTATATCTAATGGAAACGAAATAGCGTCATGGAAATTTGCGCCCGGCAAAAATATAAAATATCGGGCAAATTCATCCATTCCGCCTATAAACTTGAAACCAGTAAACCGAATTGCGATACAAATGATCAGGCTCCCTGTATTTGTTGTGAATTAAAATTTGGTGCCATCGTTCACAAAACTTTAATTTTGGTTTGATTGGTTACTAACATAATTGGCTGTTTATTAATCATTACTGGCCTTTTGCCATAAATTATCCGATTAAAAAGCTATTTTTACCGCACTTTTAATGAAAGAAATAAACCGTTTTCCTATGACTGTTGTGAATAAGTGGAATCGTCAATTGTCGCCAAATAAAAAAGTCAGTTTTGCCGGCGCGTCGCTGCTGATCTTTTTGCTGATTGGTATGCTTCATACCTCGTCGTTCGGCCAATTATCTGTTACTTCAACAGCCACACCTTTTACGATAGATTTTGACAATACGGTAGCGGGAGTCAATGTCGGGCAGTACAATGGAACCGGATTTACACCAACACCAACTGCAGGGCAGATAAATTCAAATGCATTTGCACTCACAGGACTATCAGATGGAAATTTAGCATTTGGCGATATACCAAACAATTCCGTCAACTGACTTCACAAGAGGGGAAAGTGCTGGAACAGTAGGTGCTGGAGGAATGTGGGCATTTACGGTAGCTGCGGGAAATAACACATTTGGATTTCAACCCTTAGCGCCGGCTAATATAGATATGAATCCGGGGACTATTACACTAAAATTCAAAATAATAGTGGGGTGGATGTGCTTTCCATGTCGGTTGGTGTACGACATTCGGGTTTAGAATGATCAGCCTAGAAGTTGTAGTTCTTTTAATGTATCCTATTCAACAGACGGAAGTGCATTTACAAGTATTTCATCCTTAATTATCAATACACCGGCCACTCGCTGATGTACTTCGCCACCTGCAAAACAATTTGCGTTCTTCCAATATGATTTATCTGGCTCACCGGTTTTTAATGGAAATTATTTTTATATAAGGTGGTCCGACCGCTGATGTTGCCGGATCAGTGTTCGCGATCAATTAGCTCTGAAGATAATCTCCATCACTGCTAATCCACCTAACGATACTGATACTGATGTAGTAGATAGCGGATTTCAACCAGAAACCATCTGTCATTTCATCGCTGAGTACAACATCAAATGATGCTGCCGAAAGTTTTTTATTTTACTATTGTCGATCAAGCAACAAGCGATTTTCTCCCAACCAAGGTTTAGTCAATACGAATTGTTCCGTGGTTCAATTAATAATATTAATTGGGCCACTCAGATAGGGGGTCATAATTTACGATGGCGTTAATCTCTTTCAGTTGCAAGCCTCGATATCAATGGTGCATATATGATATCAATTTGCCCCAGCGACGTTTTGTCCCAACTTTGAACGGAGGGACTTTACGTTAGCTCTTTTTAATATATCTGTGAGTCTCAGGAAATTGCGATGGAGGACTTCTGAATTTCAGATAGAAAACTTAACTCTGAACCAGGCTTTTCCACCTGATGGTGGCGGCTCGATCATTTGCTCCATCCTTTCCAGCGACCTTCACCTCTGAAATTCATACCATCTGATGTTGTCGCTACGAACTTCGTTTTTCAAGAGCGAACCAGTAAAATGCCAATACATTCCAGACTATGCCCATTGATGTGTTGCAGTTGAAACTACCGATGCCAACGGCAACACAGACCTTGATTTTACGAATTCCGTGTCACTCTCATCCAACGGCACCATGACCGGTAACCCGATAGCAGATTGCCGCAGCTAACGGTGTGGCGACCTGGTTGGAATCTACCGATCCCATCATCCATACCCTTGGTGGTACCAATCTGGTTTTAACAGCAAATTCAGTTGGGCTCACCGATGGCATTTCCGATCCTTTTGATGTCACACAAACAGCCGACCAACTTGAATTTACCAGTTATCCATTCTTTGGTCAGACAAACCAGGTCGTGCAACAAATAGTTGTCAGTGCACTCCTACCCGATCTATCGGTAGATGCTACCTTCAACGGCAATATCACGCTAGCCGTGAATTCCGGTCCCGGTGGTATAAGCGGCACGTTGGTCAAGGCTGCTATAAATGGGGTAGCGACATTCGACAATATCATTTTCAATACGAATGGCACGTACACACTTTCGGCAACCGGCCCTGTGTATATGACCCCTGTGGTTTCTGGCGATATCGAAATAGTGCCGTTTTTCCAGGGCTTTTTAACCTGTCCTGCCGCCGGCTGGCAGTCAGTGCTTATCAGCGGCAACGCCTGGGCTTGCGACATTGAATACGCATCTGTGTCGGGACTGGGGGGCTCCGGACCGACAGAAGCCTGGTATTTGTCTCCGTCCATAAATTTCAGCACGCTGTCCAACCAGGTCATGATTTTTGACTCCTGGACTTCGGGAACCGATTCAAACCACCCACGGCTGGAAGTATATTATTCAACCAACTACACCAGCGGCAACCCAAACCTTGCCACCTGGACACCTTTGACATTTAACCTCCCTGCAGAAAACTCATCAGCGTGGGTACACTCGGGCACCATCGACCTGTCGGCAATTACCACTACAGCGCGCATCGCATTCAAATACACTTCATCCGGAACCACGGCGGGAGCCGCTACCGAATGGCGTATCGACAACGTAGCCATTACAGAAAATGGTTGCCAGGCGCCTTTAACTCAGGCCAGCGGGCTTTTATTTCAAAATATCCAGGCCGCCCAGATGACACTCTCATGGACCGGTGGCAATGGCACGGGCAGAATAGTACTTGCGAGCACATCGCCGATAACCGATGTACCGGTTGATGGAACCGATTACGTCGCGAATGCGTCCTTTGGCACGGTTGGCACCGAACTCGGCAGTTCGTTTGTGGTTTATAAAGGCAATTCAAATACCGTCACGGTTACCAATCTCAATCCTAATACAACATATCATTTTGCTGTATTTGAATACAACTGCAACAACACATCCCCGACGTTTAATACCGTAAATCCAGCCACCGGCAGCCAGATGACCGTGGATCCGAATGCTTCGGATATCATTGTCAATCCAGTTTTTGTTTATCCTGTAGATATAGCTTACGGAACATATCAGGCCCCGGAACTAACAATGACTCCGGGTAATTCACTCGCTGTATTCGGACTGACTATCCGCGATGGCGGACCTGCAGCCAGCAGCGACCTGCTAACTACCACCCTGGCAGGACTTACGTTTTCAACCAATGGAACTGCCGCCATACGCGCCGCAGCGCTTTACCGCGCCGGTGTATTTATTAAAAAAGCCTCCGTCAATGGCTCAACCAACGATATCACCTTTGACTTAACAGCCAGTCCGCTGGAAGTTGACGACATGGACACCGCACATTTCCAATTGTTTGTTACGTTCATGGCTGGTGATTTTATTATCGACAACGAGCAGCTTGTCTTTACCGTCACCTCTGCCACAGCTGACCCGGGTGGTACATTGTTTATTACACCTGATGCAGGTGGAGCCACAAGTATCAACACAGGCGGAAATGAAAATACAATCAGAGTTATAGCAACAGCTTTGCGCTTCGAGCAGGTGCCTTCATTTTCGTTCCCATCCAATGAAGAATTTACGATTGAAGTGGAAGCACGTGATGTGCTGTTGAGCCGTGACCGCGACAAAAACCTGCGCATTTTCAGACTGAACGGAAACGGCACAATAAGTTCGGCTTCTGGATTAACTAAACCTACTGCCGATAGCACTGCCCTATGGACGGATCTTATTTATGATACTGAGGAAAGCAATGTCAGATTCCGTGTAACTGACGACGGCAGTCCCGCGCTGAATGCGACAACCCAGTTCCTCACTGCCAAGCCAAGAATTACTATCTATACCTTTACAGGTGCTACTGGCAGCGACGTGACTTATCCTCCTGATAAACAACCCATAGACGGATCAATTTCTGTTATTTCGAGAGGCGCAGGTATCATCGCAGTGAACCGCGCCAATGCCTTCAGTGCACGCAGTTGGCCTTTAACCGGAAGCGGAGTTGATTTATCGGGTAGCTATTATGAGTTTACTGTATCAGCCAATCCGGGTTATTCATTTAATATTAGTTCCATAGAATTTGACCATAGAAGATCAGACACCGGACCGGTTGACTGGCAGATAAGAAACAGCACGGATGGCTACACGGGCAACATCGGTGGACCAATTGCTGGGAGTGCTACATGGAACAGAAATGAAAATGTAACCATATCTTTAACTGGTCAAAGTACTGTTACTTTCAGGATATACGCCTTCAACGCGACACAGGGCAATGGAAACTGGGCGCTGGATAATATTGAGATTTTCGGAAATATCTACGATAGTCAGGCCCCCTCCTTCACCGCCACCTACCCCCAATACGACAGCATAGCTGTCAAGGGGTTTGATGTAATCGTAAATGCCGATGAGCCCGCAACAGTTTACTACGTCGTTCAGTTGCCAGCCGTACCGCCGCCGACACTGAACCAGGTGATCGCCGGCCTCAATGGCAACGGAAGCCCGGCTACACCCAAGAGACGCGAGATAGCATGCGCGACTGCCGCTACAAACGTTAGGGAGCGGATAAATGGACTTGTATCGCAGACACTTTACAATGTGTATTATGTGCTGTACGATTCTACAAATTATTCATCGCCAATGCTTCAGGCTGCAGTGCCCACCGCTGACCTGACAACCGATCTGGTTGCTGAGACATTGACGGTTCCGGGAGGCGTGCGTTCTAACAGTTGATACACCGGCGGAGGCTGTCCAGGTATTGCGCTTTTCAGTGAGCGATGCTGGAACTCAGGACGGAGCTCCGACACATGTGACCCGGATCAAATTAATTCCCGGCCCTAATAACAATGTAAATTGGCTTGCAGCAATCGGTGGCATTTTGGTTTACAACGACACGGAGTCTGCCATTGTAGCAACAACGGGAACCTCTATTTTTGCTGATTATTGCTTTACTCACATTCGCGCCTCAAATAGTATAACCATTGATAACGGGTATGAGTGAACAATTGACCTTTTCGGTCTGGTTGGGAAATACAGGTGGCATTGACGATAATTCTATCCTTGAATTTGAAACCGGTGGTGTGTCGCATGGAAATCAGACCTATTTTATCGGGTCTCAATTTGGTAGTACTTTAGCTACCGTAACTTCAAATCAATTTGAAACAAATGTAGTTGCTGACCGGCTTAATATTATTAGCTATTCTTCAACTATTAGCAAACAATGAAAAAGTATCATCCTGGAAGTGGAAGCTGTTGACGCAAACGGTAACCGCGATTTGGATGATAACACTTCAAATATTGATCTGATTATAGGTTTTAATTCCGGTGGGTACCATTTCTGCCACTTCCGGCATTCCCAAAACACTGGTCAATGGATTTACTTCCTGGACTGATATCGATTACAGCGATAACGAATAAAAACCTTTACACGGATAACCTCTACCAGCGAGTTCGCTTTTTTATCCGATACGACCGGTCAGGATGCTCAAAAGGTAATCCGTAAATGACTCTGATCGTCATTCCTTAATCTTACCCTAACCGAGGATCTACACAGCAAATAATGTTACTATTACATCTCGACTGGAGACCTGACGATAAATTCCAACGTCACGCTTATCCGTCGCCGCCGACTTCACCATCGACGGTGTCCTTAATGGCACAAGCGGCACAGTCGATTTCAATGGTGGCGGAGATCCGCTTCAACAGATTACGGGAGCTGTGACTAACGCGAATTTTTACAACATTACCATCAGTAATAATGGTAATAATGGAGTCCGTACTGAGTTGAACATCAACCTGAATAATACACTGACTTTAGGCGGACAATGCTATTTTCGATGCCGATGGACTTACCAATAATCGTATCTTCACTCTCCGGTCAACGCCAACCAACACTGCCCGTATATCAGCGATGGGAGTCGATGCGCGCCTCGATGGCAACATCACCTGGCAACGAAGTCTTCGTACCGGCCCTCAGGGCTGGCGGCACGTCGGAACTCCGATAAAAGGCCAGACCGTTGGTAATTGGGCCGATGATGTGAGAATACAGGGGATTCAGGGAACAGGATTTGGCCAATTTGGCATCGAACCTTTACTATTACAGAGAAGCCCTGGGCACGGAAGGTGCAGGCGGTCAGGATGGATGGGTAAAATACCAGTTACTTTCCGATCAGGTCGAGGTGGGAAGAGGAAACGACCTTTATGAATGGTCGGTGCTTTATACTCCAACGCTGACTTTGGTCAATTCAGGTTCGGTGACGATCGGTGACGGTGTGGATAATATTGCCGGTGCCGGTGAGGCGTATGAATTTCGATTTATCATTTACACCGACATCAATCGGAGGTGGTGGCTGGAACCATCTTGCTAATCCTTACCCCAGTGAACTCGACTGGAATTCTGGTGGCTTTGGTAAGACTAATATCGCTGGAGATGCCATCTATATATGGAATCCTGTCATTCAGAATTACGGCACCTATAATGGTTCTATCGGAACCCTTGGCGTTACCCAGTATATCGCCAGTGGCCAGGCATTTTTCGTAAAGGCGCAAGATGCCAGCGGTGATTTGACCGCCTCTGAGCAGGCAAAATCCAGCGCTAACGGAAACTCCTTTATGAGACTCAGCAATGATCTTATAGCGCAAGTCGGACTACGGATTACATCAGACAAAAACCATATTGATGAAACGGTAGTCACATTTATGCCTGACGCCACAGACCAGTATGACTGGGAACTCGATGCGCTCAAGTTTTCCGCCGGATGGGTGAACCTGGCATCAAAACTTGACAATGACAAACTCATGGCCATAAACGCCATGGGAGCGCCACGTGGCGTGAAGAATGTGAATATTGATGTGAATCCATATTATTACGGCAAGTACACCTTCACGTTCCCGGAAGTCTCCAATTTCGAAGAACAGTCGATTCTGAAACTGCATGACAATTTCCTGAATAAATCCGTGAGCGCTATACCTGGCGCGAAATACGATTTCACCGTCATCCAAAACAATCCATCCACTTTCCATGAGCGCTTTGAACTGCAACTCGTAAGCCCTGTGAAAATCAACATGGAAGATTTGGAGGTCAGGGCCGGACAGGAGTTTGTTGTACCTGTAACGGCTGATCAGTTTGCTGACGTCCTGAATTCTTGCCGTCGCCCTTGAATGGGATAATAAGGCAGTGAGCTGGATTGGTGTCGAAAGTGACGGCGATGCAGACTACATCTTTGATCAGAGCCAGGCGGAATCAGGAAAGCTAATCGTGACAAAAAATGCTACCGTACCCATGGATTATCCGGACGGCACTCAGCTATTTTCATTGCGATTCAAATCAAATGATGGAATCTCCGAAACCACGATCCGCTTTAATTCTTCAGCAACAAAGTTTAAGGCATCTGAAGGCATATCCATTCCTGCGAAGACCAAAAATGCACTGATACGCATCCTCCAGTACCGTAACATCAATGGCAATATCGCTACAAGTGATGGCACGACGATTAAAGGTGCGTTGGTAAAAGCCGAAAGCCCGGATGAATTAATTGAAAATAGCAGTGATACCGGTGGCAATTATATGTTGAATGCCTTCGAGCAGTCCTCATATACAGTGTCCGCCACTCGGCCTGATGCTTCCAAATTGACTGATGCGGTGACGACGCTGGATATCATTAAGACAAGACGGCATATTCTCCAGATCGAGGAACTTGGCAATCCTTACCAGGTAATTGCGGCTGACGTAAATGGCTCGAATTCCATAACGGCGCTTGACCTCGCAGAAATGCGGCGCGTTGTACTGGGCATGGATCAATCATTCAGAAGCGGTCTCAACTGGCTGATTATTCCTGAAACGAATGATCTTTCCAATGACCCATTCAGCTACAGTACCACTGCCTCGATTGCGTTAACCGATCTTTCAATGACGTTGGATATGGTTGGCGTGAAAGTGGGTGACGTAGATAATTCATGGTCGCCATCGAATAATAATCGCAGGTTGAATGATAAAATACTCTTCAGTATGGACCAGATAGCGCTCTCGGATGATCTTATCGAAATACCGGTGATCGCCACAAGCAGTAACAGCCTGAGTGGTTACCAATTCAGCATCTCCTGGGATCCGAATGAATTTGAATTTGCCGGAATATACAAGGGGCTTATCAATGGATTTTTCAATGAAGAAAACATCCAGAATGGAGTTTTATCCACGATGTGGGATGAAGAAAGTGGAAAATCCATGGAAGTTCCAAAAGGAGGAATTCTCTTTATATTGAAATTCAAAGCTTCTTCGGAAAGCGCCTCCGGAACGATTGACATTACCTCGTCCGTTACCGAGGCAGTGGCTTTTGATGACCGGTTGAATGCCATGGGCATTGAAGCCATACCCGCCAACCTGAATATGGAAGAGTTGAGAAACGGCAAACTCCAGTTATTACAAAACGTGCCGAACCCATTCGATTACTCAACGGATATCAGCTTTAAAACTGTTGAGGCTGGCAAAGTTACTCTGACTATCGTGAATATGCTCGGGGAGACATTGTATATCCATGAGGCAAATTACAAACCGGGGTATCACCATTTGCAGTGGAATAAGCAGCAAAGCACCAGGCAGCTAACGCCCGGCGTGTACCTCTACAGGATTGAGTGCAACGGTGAGTCTGCCGTGAAAAAGATGATGATCAGGTAAATCACTTGAGAATAGTCAAAAAGCCATCAGAGAATTCTGATGGCTTTTTTTATGCCATGATTCGAATAACCGCTATTATTGCGCCCGGATTATTATCCCGTACAAAGACCAATTGCAGACCATGAACAAAAGAGTACTCATTTTTGTACCATCCGCATTAGCCCTGATTATATGGTTTATTTACATGACCTACTTTGGTCAGTGGGGGCTTTTTAACAATCTCTGGTTCATGACGGTGACCATGGCTTTTGGATCATTTATAGCAGGAGCAAGCGCAGAGGGGGGTGGCGCAGTTGCCTTCCCCATCATGACGCTGATCTTCCAAATCCGATCCGAAGAGTAGCGCGCAAGTTCAGCCTGGCAATTCAGTCTATTGGTATGGGTACGGCTTCATTGCTCATTATTTTCCAGGAAGATAAAAGTTGAATATCGCTACCTGATTCCTGTATCCATCGGAGGCACGATTGGTATTATTGCCGCCTCGGTTTATATCGCGCCGTACGTCGCTCCCGCGTTTGCAAAAATGCTTTTTGTTTCCTTCTGGTTGAGTTTCGGTTTGGTACTCTTCTATGCCAACGAGGTGTATAAGCGCAAAACTCGTGAATCACTTCCTCCAATGAAGCCATTTGAGAAACTAACGCTGGTGGTTATCGGTCTGTTTGGCGGAAGCCTGAGCGCATTGTTAGGCAGCGGTCTGGATATTTTCAGCTTTTCTTATGTGACCATGCGCTACCATCTTTCAGAAAAAGTAGCCACCCCAACCAGCGTCGCATCATCATGGCAATAAATGCCATTGTGGGTTTCATTACTCACCGGTTTCTGATCGGTGATTTCGGCATGCAGGAGTTCAATTACTGGCTGGTTTGCATTCCGGTAGTGGTGTTTGGTGCACCGCTTGGAGCGTATTTTATAAGCAATCGAACCAGAGCCTTCATTTCACGATTTCTCATTGTTGTCATTGTTCTGCAATTTGTCGGAGCAGTATTGATTATAAAACCAACTGGCGCTTTACTCTCCTTTTCGGTCATTGTGTTCTTCGTCGGAGTGTTCTTTTTCTTTGGTTTTGCCTGGCTGGCAAAATACATACGACTATTGCGTTGAAACCCCATTAAAAAAATAGAGACAATTCAAAACCAAAATTAAAACAAGGTGTTGTGAAAATGTAAACAAAAAAATGTCGTTTACATAATGAACACAACTAAATGATAGATGCTATGAGCAAACCAATGAAAAAAATCGTGAATCTGACGATTGCGTTGCTGGTACTTATAGCTGTTTTTGTATCTACGTCGGCCTGGATTTAGATAACATCCTTTTGAGGATTTTGAATACAGGTGTATGAAGAACTGAAACGGCCTCGCCGCACTGGCAATGTCAGTAATCCATCCAACATTATGATTATTCATAGAGTTAAATAGATTTTTTTCTTCTGTATTGCCTTAAAAGCCTGGTTTCG
>JAXHKU010000024.1:0-12685 GCA_034523095.1 Cyclobacteriaceae bacterium
GGCTTTTGTTGAGCTATGATATTGTGAAGTCGCATGGTGGAGAGTTGAAAGTTGTACAGTGAGGAATGCTTAGGAAGTGAGTTTATAATTTCTTTACTAATTGTCACCCTATAAAAAATCAATTAGTAAACCAATGATAATCATTGAAATCAGTTCAATAATAAAAATCATGATTCAGACATTTTACCTTATTGCTAAAAGGCATTAGTGAAGAACTTAAGGAGGAAAGCAAGGGCTCCATATTTTTAGTATTTATTCAAACAAAAACTCCTGGATCATGAAAACTAAAATTATCAGTGCATTCTTCTGCTGTTTGAGTTTCACAGGGTTCAGTCAATCAGTAGCCTTTCAGGCGTATCAAGATAGGTGTGAGAATTGTTTTTAAGACCAGCAAAGATATTACTACAAAGATTAAGGCAGGACATGACCTTGCAGCAAGGTCTACCTATTGTACCTTGACTCAACCATACATTACGCCCAGCAAACGGTAGCACTGGCAAAGACAAATAAAATGCTGGATGAGCAAATTTGGGGCATGGCTATCATGGGCGAAGGATACATGAATAAGGCCAATTTGCCTAAAACACTGGAGTTATCACTTGAAGGTTTAGACTTAACCCGTAACATACACAAAGGCAATATTAACTTTAGGCCCAACCTACTATAACTTTTCGGATTTATACTTTCAGATCGGTGATCTTAAAAAAGCCCGCTTGTATGCTATGAGCCTCCATCAGATGACCCAAGACTGGAAAAGGAAGTGCTCAGTGAAGCGTATGGATATTTTCTACTTTCTCAGGTACTGGAAAAGGAGCGAAACCAGACTCTGCCATGTATTATCTGAACCTATCCTTTGAACAATTCCGAATACTAATGATGATACTTTTTTTAGGAGTGTATATGGTCAAGAGGCCTGGCCGGCCCTTTTATAATCTACGTGCCAAAATCAATTGGAAATTAAATGAATCGGAAGAAGCACTACAGGATCTGAACAAAGTTCTTGCTGCATCCAAGACTTGGAGATGACAGAACCCTTTCACTGGCCCAATGCCTATAATGACATCGCTCTTTTTTATCAGAAGTAAAATCAGCAAGATTCCAGCATCCATTATGCACTGAAAGCACTGGATGAATCAGCCAAAATTTCGTACGACCGGGCAAAGGTTTTGTCGCTGGATATATTGTCTGAAATGTACGAATCAAAAGAGCCTGCTACAAACACTTCAGTATTATAAATTTGCCAAAATGGTTTCGAACAACCTATTCGGCTCGGGCAATGTTCAAATCCTGCGTGAAATGGTGGCCAATCAGGAGAGAAAAGCAGAAGAACAGGCCGCCATCCAAAAGCAATCACGAAATAATTTGCTTCAGTCTTTATTGCTCTTTGGTTTATTATCTGCCTTAATTATCGCTTATATTTTATTCCGAAACAATAGATCAAAGATTAAGGCGAATAAAACTTTACACCGTCAAAAAATCGAAATTGAAAATACGCTTGACAAACTAAAATCCACCCAAGCCCAACTCATCCAATCCGAAAAAATGGCATCGTTGGGTGAACTCACCGCCGGAATTGCCCACGAAATTCAGAACCCGCTTAATTTTGTAAACAACTTTTCCGAATTGAGCAACGAGCTGATTGTAGAGATAGAAGAAGAAAGAGCCAAGAATCCAGAATCCAGAGACGAGAATCTAGTATCCGAGGTTCTTTCCGACATCAAACAAAACCTCGAAAAAATAAACCACCATGGCAAACGCGCTGCCGACATTGTAAAAGGAATGCTTGAACACTCCCGAACCAGCGAAGGCAAAAAAGAGCTAACTGATATCAACGCCCTGGCTGATGAGTATTTGCGTTTGGCATATCACGGCTTGCGAGCGAAAGACAAAAGTTTCAATGCCGATTTCAAAACTGACTTCGACGAAAACCTGCCAAAAATAAATGTGATTCCACAGGATATTGGTAGGGTGTTGCTCAACCTGATCAACAATGCCTTCTACGCCGTGGATAAAAAAGCAAAATCAGGAATTGAAGGTTACAAACCAGAAGTAGTTGTCAGCACCAGAATATCCCTCAGGAGGGGGGCAAAGGGGGAGGATCGAATTGAAGTTAGTGTAAAAGACAACGGTGAAGGGATCCGGAACAGGTCCGGGATAAGTCTACCAACCATTCTTCACCACCGAACCGACCGGCTCCGGAACTGGTCTTGGGCTTTCGTTAAGTTATGACATCGTGAATGCGCACGGTGGAGAGTTAAATGTAGAAACTAAAGAGGGTGATGGCTCAATATTTACTATTCAACTACCTTCAAAATGAAATCATTCCTGACCATATGTTTCCTCGCACTGCTTCCCGTTTTAGTATTTGCTCAAATTAGTCCCTATTATAAATGGGGGAACTCAAACAATCAATTCAGATTGGATAGCCTGCAGACGGTACTTAAAAGCACAACGAATGATACTATAAGAATGGCTATTTATCGGGATCTTAGTTTATTCTACGTGGATTCAAAAACGGATAGTGCTGAGTATTTCTGCACCTACAAATGAAAATTGCGAAAAATTTGCAATTGAAACTTTGGGAAGCTGCTGCCTATGATGATGCAGGGTATACCTTTAGAAGATCCGGAAACTATGCACAGGCGTTAGAATATTTCATGAAAGGGATTAATATTGCCGAGAACCAGGGAGCAGAAAAAAACATATGGTATCTCACCTACTTTCCAAATAAAAATTCCCCTCGCATTGCCCGCCTTACTATCTTAGGAAATCTTCACAATGATCTGGCTGGCTTATATTGGTTAACAGGTGATTTTGAAAAAGCAATTTCAAATCATTTGGAAGCAATAAAAATTGCGGAGAGCATCGATGATCAGGTGTTACTATCATTGGCGAATATGAATTTAGGATCTTTGATTTTCGAACTTAATCATCTTGACTCGGCACTTGTTTACCTGAAAAGTGCGCAAATGAATGTCGAAAAAAGCGGGTTCAGGTTTTACTCTGGTTATATTCTTCTAAATATCGGAAATGTGTATCTGAAAATGGGTGATTTGAATTTAGCAAAAAAATATTTTATCAATTCAATACAGGCAAATTTGAATTTTGGAGCTCAGTCCAATCTTGCCGAGACATACTTAACCTACGCAAGCGTATTAAAATATTCAGGAGAAATGGACTCCAGTCTCTATTATGTGCAAAAAGGTCTGGGGATTTTTTCAAACAATAGAGAATTGAATGGAATGTTCAAGGCCTATACATCGCTTTCCGCTATCTATAAACAGCAGCATGGCATAGACAGCGCTTTTAAATATCAAGAGCTGGCGATGGCCGCAAAAGACAGTCTTTATAATGCTGAAAAGGTAAGACAATTTGAAAATATTGGTTTTGAAGAACAACTTAAAATACAGGAATTACAGAAAGAGAATGATCGCTACGAAAGTAAAGTAAGATTATATGCTTCTTCGAGCGGACTGGCAATAGTACTCCTGATTACGTTGCTTTTGTATCGAAATAATCTACAAAAACAAAAGGCAAACACAAGGTTAGAAGCAACGCTGGCCTTTCTTAAGTCCACCCAATCGCAACTCATCCAATCTGAAAAAATGGCGAGTCTTGGTGAGCTCACCGCAGGAATTGCCCACGAGATTCAGAATCCGTTGAACTTTGTGAATAACTTCGCAGAAGTATCCAGGGAACTTGCGCTGGAGCTAAAAGATGAAGTTCTTAAACCCGATATTGACAAGCAGGTAGTCGCAGAAATTGCCGAAGTTATCGTTCAAAACCAGGAGAAAATCAACCATCACGGCCAGCGGGCAAGCGGCATAGTAAAAGGTATGCTGGAGCATTCCAGGAACATCAGACGGCAAAAAAGAACCCACCGACATCAATGCCTTGGCTGATGAATACTTGCGGCTGGCCTACCACGGATTTCGAGCTAAAGACAACAGCTTCAATGCGGACTTCAAAACTGATTTTGATCCGAACCTACCAAAAATCGACGTAATTCCGCAGGACATTGGCCGCGTGCTGCTCAACCTGATCAACAATGCGTTCTACGCTGTCGACAAAAAGGCTAAGGAGGATATCGATGGTTATAAACCTGAGGTACATGTTACCACGAAAACAACTCCCCTCCACGGAGGGGCTGGTGGCGGTCACCTGCCATAGAAATCTTAGTCAAGGACAATGGCCCCGGCATACCCCAAGAAATCAAAGATAAAATCTTCCAACCCTTCTTCACTACAAAACCAACAGGTCAG
The DNA here is from genome assembly GCA_034523095.1 of Cyclobacteriaceae bacterium. Lineage (GTDB taxonomy): Bacteria > Bacteroidota > Bacteroidia > Cytophagales > Cyclobacteriaceae > JAAUQL01. The sequence goes on from JAXHKU010000024.1 coordinate 4,263, forward strand.
GGTACAGGATTGGGATTGAGCTTGAGCTATGATATTGTGAAGTCGCACGGGGGAACAATTGAAGTCAGTGCCAGTTCTGTCGCAGGAACCCAATTTTCAATCACACTTCCAATAAACCAATAAGGATATGAAAAAATGGTTCTGGTAGTCGTAATACTCTTTGCCTCATGTATTGTGTATGGCCAAACTTCAAAATCAGCATTGGCCATTCAGTTGGATAGCCTGAAAGCAGAATTGAATATGGCCCGGAATGATTCTTTGCGGGCTGCCTTACTGTCGCAACTTACTATGAATTATGCCAGAATAAATCCAGACTCTGCTATACATTACGGTGAGAAGGCAATAGAACTCGCAAAAAAAATTGACAATAAAGAAATTGCCATAAATGTTTTGGGCTTTATTGGGGATGTGTACCATAGCAAGGGCAACTTGCCTAAGGGTCTCGAAGTATGCTTAGAGGCAATTGCCCTAAGCGAAGAACTTATGGATTCGCAGGAAACCAGTGTTTCACCAGCGTACTCAACCCTCGGGGATATATACACTGACTTGGGTAACTACAGGCAAGCCTTATACTTCTATAACAAGATGTTTGAACTTTCCACCAGTGTACAAAATGAACTTGGTTATGCCTTTCGTCATTACGGAAGGGCAAGCGTTTATGAGAAAATGAATATGCTCGACTCAGCCTTGCACGAACTTGAGTTGTCAAAAAATATTTTTATGAATCCCCTGTCGATGTTGCTAACAGGTTTCCAAAGATTTATCCGGTCAATCCGAATTGGTTTAATTTAAGGTCAAGGGTTTATGTTAAACAGGGTAAATTCGACTTAGCGCTTCAAGATCTTAGAAACACGCTCGATATGACTTTAAAGCAAGATGACCCTTATTATTCATCCAACTCATACAACGACATGGCAACTATCTATGCGAGCCTGAATGCCCGGGACTCAGCCATCTATTTTGCGAAAAAGGGACTGCAAGAGGCTAACCGGATTTCATACATTGGCGGTATTCTGGTTGCCAGTGATATTCTTGCCGAGCAACTTGATTCTGTTAACGATACTGATGCTTTATATTATCTGAAACTGGCAAATAGCATGAGGCAGCAATTATACGGAGCAGGTAATATCCAGTTGATGAAAGATATGATTGCCCGGAATGAAAAGAGACAGCAAGAACTTGCGAATACCGAAGCGGCTTATCAAAATAGACTAAAAATAAATAGCCTTTTAGGGGTAGCGCTGGTATTGACAATCATCACGGTTTTTCTGATCCGAAACAACAGGAACAAACAAAAAGCCAAACGAATAATTGAAAGTGCCTATGCAGATTTAAAATCCACCCAATCCCAACTCATCCAATCTGAAAAAATGGCAAGCCTTGGTGAACTCACCGCAGGAATTGCCCACGAGATTCAGAATCCGTTGAACTTTGTGAATAACTTCGCAGAAGTATCCAGGGAACTTGCGCTGGAGCTAAAAGATGAAGTTCTTAAACCCGATATTGACAAGCAGGTAGTCGCAGAAATTGCCGAAGTTATCGTTCAAAACCAGGAAAAAATCAACCATCACGGCCAGCGGGCAAGCGGCATAGTAAAAGGTATGCTGGAGCATTCCAGAACATCAGACGGCAAAAAAGAACCCACCGACATCAATGCCTTGGCTGATGAATATTGCGGCTGGCCTACCACGGATTTCGAGCTAAAGACAACAGCTTCAATGCGGACTTCAAAACTGATTTTGATCCGAACCTACCAAAAATTGACGTAATTCCGCAGGACATTGGCCGCGTGCTGCTCAACCTGATCAACAATGCGTTCTACGCTGTCGACAAAAAGGCTAAGGAGGATATCGATGGTTATAAACCTGAGGTACATGTTACCACGAAAACAACTCCCCTCCACGGAGGGGCTGGGGGTGGGTCACCCGCCATAGAAATCTTAGTCAAGGACAATGGCCCCGGCATTCCCGAACAAATCAAAGATAAAATCTTCCAACCCTTCTTTACGACTAAACCAACTGGACAAGGAACAGGTCTTGGACTTTCGTTGAGTTATGACATCGTGAAAGCGCATGGTGGGGAGTTGAGGGTGGAGAGCGAAGAAGGAGAAGGTGCTGAGTTTATTATTAATTTGTACATTTAAGCCACCTATGAATCTAAACGGACTGAAAAATAGCAAGTACGCAAACGCGCTCATTTTTGGTTTTTATATCCTGACTGTTACTTTCGCCAAGCCGCAACTTAACCCGGGCAATCTGACACAATACACCGAATTGGATGGAGTTCCCGGCGCCCAGGTTAGCAAGGTGATAGCTGATAAATATAGATACGTATGGATCGGGACGATAAACGGCCTGGCACGCTAGTATGAATATTGGTAGCATTTATGGTCCGCTATGGATAGGCACGGGCGACCATGGTTTATTCATGTATGAAGAAACTTCTTATTTTGCATGACCAGATCTATTTGCGATTGGCCTTATTTATTATCTTGTTGTCCTTAACCCCACCATGAAAAAACTGATTTTTCTTCTGCTCGCCTCCTTCCTCGGCTTGCCACTAATGGGTCAATTTACCCTTAAGCCTAACCAGCTTGATAGCCTTGTCCAACTATTAGTTGACGCTAAAGAAGATACGGTTAAATATGAACTGTATATGCAATTGGGTACAGCTTACTCATTTGCCAATCCATACAATGCCTCTCAAAACTTTGGCGAGGCGTTGAAGTTAGCAAGGAAAATTGGCAATAAATCCAGAATTACTTATTGTCTGTTAACTATTTCATACTTCTACAGTCAAACAGGTGAGCCAGCAAAATCAATAGAAATGGCTCAGGAAGGGCTACGCTATTTAGAGGAAACCAATAACGATACTAGTATGCCACTCGCGTTTATCGGTGAGAATTATGAGGCACAGGGTGATCTCACCAATGCCCTTGACTATACCCGAAAGGCATTTAAGGTTTATGAAAAAGGATTGAGAAATAAAATACCCTTGGACGAGCGAGGTTATCCTGCGGGCCCTATGCGGCTGGGAATCCTCTTCGAAAAAATGGAACAACTTGACTCGGCAGAATACTATGCAGAGATTAGTTATCAACGGGTATTGGAGAAACCTTTGTTGCCGATGATGCCTTATTTTCTATTGCCAGATATGTAATCTGCTGGGGACCATCCATAGCCGGAAAAACGACTCCGCTAAAGCAACTCGGTTCTATCGATTGGCCCTTAACAAAGCAATTGAGGCAGGATATGCGAGTTTATTCAGGAGAGTCAGACAGCATTGGCACAATTTTACTTCAACAGGAACCAAACCGATTCCTCCATTCACTATGCCACGCTGGCCTATGAAGGTGCCAAACAAATAAGAGGATTCGAGGTAATGAAGCAGACTGCCTTGCTACTGAGAAAGGTATACGAAAAAGAAGCTGATTTTGCGCGGGCATTGTATTACAACGACCTCGCTGTTGCTGCCCGCGATAGTGTCACTGGCGCAGAAAAAGTACGTGAAGTGCAAAACCTGACGCATCGGGAGGAGAGCCGGCAACTACTTATGCAGCAAGAGGCAAAGGCTGCTCAGGCGGCCTATGAAAATGGAATGCGGCTTTATTCCCTGCTATTTATACTAGCTGGCTTATTTATACTTGCGACTATTCTCTACCGGAACAACCGACAAAAACAAAAAGCAAATACGCTTTTGCAGGAACAAAAAAACGAAGTTCAAAAAACGTTGGCTAATCTCAAGTCCACACAGGCCCAACTTATTCAATCTGAAAAGATGGCCAGCCTGGGTGAACTTACTGCGGGTATTGCCCACGAAATTCAAAATCCTTTAAACTTCGTAAATAACTTTAGTGAAGTGAGTAACGAGTTGATTAAAGAGATACAAGACATAAGACATAAGACACAAGATCAGGGTAATAATACCGAAGAAGATGAAATACTTAATGATATCGCAAGCAACCTTGAAAAAATAAATCACCATGGCAAAAGGGCTGCCGATATTGTAAAAGGCATGCTACAACACAGTCGTAGCAGCACCGGCAAAAAAGAACCCACCGACATCAACAAACTCGCTGATGAATATTTAAGGCTTGCCTATCATGGTTTCCGGGCAAAGGACAAAAGCTTCAACGCCTCCTTCGTGCTGGAGGCCGATGAAAAACTGCCCAAAATCCATGTGGTACAGCAGGACATTGGCCGTGTGCTGCTCAACCTGATCAACAATGCATTTTATGCGGTGGATAAAAAAGCAAAATCAGGAATTGAGGGCTACAAACCGGAGGTTGTTATCAGTACAAGATCATGCCCTCAGGAGGGGGCAAGGGCCTGCCTGCCGGACAGGCAGGGGAGGATCGAATTGAAATTAGGGTAAAAGACAATGGTGACGGGATCCCGGAACAGGTTCGAGATAAGATATTCCAACCCTTCTTCACCACAAAACCCACTGGACAAGGCACAGGATTGGGATTGAGCCTCAGCTATGACATTGTAACTAAAGGCCACAACGGCTCTTTGGAGGTGGATACGATGGGCCTGCCAGCCGGTCAGGCAGGGACGGTGTTTATTATTCAATTTCCTGTCGGAATCACGGCCTAAACTGAATACATGGATGACGAGGATAAAAGAAGTAATAAAAAGAAGATGGTCTATAAAATGAATTAATCCGTGAAATCCCCAAATATGTGATTCAGACACGGCAGGTGGATGGCATGGAAGCAAAGCTTATTATACAATTGTCCGTAATCAAATCGACCAAAACACAACTGATCCAATCCGAAAAAATGGCCAGCCTCAGTGAACCCACCGCTTGAATAGCACACGAAATCCAGAACTCACTGAACCTTGTGATATGGTTTCGGAGGTGAATAAAGACTTAGTGGAAGAGCGATATTATAGGCAGAGCGTTATCTCTAAGTAAGCATTTAATTCCAGTAGTAAGGTGTAAATTATCTAACTGTTCGATGAGAACTGTTCATACCCACAAACTACCTTTAAATGTAATCTAACAAGCGAGAACATCCCGATATAAAAAAAACACCTAACATTAACAAGAATTTACTCAATTGCTTATATTTCAATATTCAATGGAAATAGTTTGGTGAATTTGACTATGGAAGTGTGAAAGAAGATTTTAAGGGCTTATTAGTTGTTGTATAGCTTAGTCTTTTCTTTCCTTCCAGATATGTGAGTGTTTTGTGACTGAGATTCCTGCATTGTTTCCTTTCCAGTATCCTGGCATTCAACAGCGTCATTATATTTTATGGAAAACTCGATGTGGCACTTTAGCTTTATTCATTGTGTAGGAAAGAAAATTTGGACAATATGCCCATTGCCTGAATTCATTTTCAGGATACTCATTGCCTTTGTGGTACTGATTGTCCATATACCGTTTGCAAATTGCCAGCAGGTAACTGTTACAGGTAGGGTTACTGAGGTTGGGGGTGAAAGTGTTCCCGGCGCTAACGTTGTAGTCAAAGGTACAGCGAATGGAACGGTTACTGATCTGGAAGGAAGGTTTACAATCGTGGTTGAACCAGGAACTGGGGCTGTGCTGGTATTTTCATTCGTTGGGTATGATGAGCAAGAGATTGTTGTTAGACAGCAAACTAATATTGATGTGCAGTTAAGTTCGAGTACAATCTCACTGGAGGGGATCGTTGTTACCGGTTATTCCACATTAATGAAAAAAGATATTGCTTCATCGAATTGCCGTGGTCGATGTTGTTGACATGAACAAAATTGCGTCGTCCAATTTCGCCGATCAATTGCAGGGAAAAGTTGCAGGCGTGCAAATTGTTACGACCGGGACGCCAGGCGCATTCCAATATGTCCGCATACGTGGTATTGGCTCCATAAATAACAATGAACCGCTTTATGTTATTGACGGAGTACCTGTACAAAATGAAACGAACATGACCGGTATCCCCTCCCTGTTATCTTTGGGGGTCCGCGTTCGGCGTTCCGTCTTGGTGGCGGTTGTCGCTCCCCCTCTATGCTCCGTCCCTGTTGCTCCCCTCCTACTCTTCTACCCCTCTTCTTTGGTGGTGTTGTCCCTACCTCGCGGGGTTATCTGTATCTCCTCTGTTGTCCCCCCCTCGGGGGACGGGGACGCCGGAGCATAATCTAGTATTGTGTTTTCCGGAGGGGTGCACTGAGCTACCCTCCCATTCTCCTATTAAACCCCTCCATGGATGTCTGGTATCACTCATCCCACTACAACTAACCATCACTATATGCTCCATTACACATCCCCACTCAATGTTGTTAAACTCAACTATACTCAATCGCTCAATACATAATACCATTCATAAACCCACATTCTAATTATTGTTACAAAAAAAACCAAAAAACCTCCAATTTCCTAAATCCCTCAGATATCGCGACGATGCAAGTGCTGAAGGATGCCTCAGCTTCGATATATGGCGCGAGGGCTGCAAATGGCGTAATCGTTATCACCACAAAAAAAGGAAGCGGGAGGACTAAAGTGAATTTTGATTTTTTTACGGGCATTCAGGATCCGCTGGCCTTTCCAGAAATGTTGACGCCCGCAGAGTTGTTGGAGACTGACCAACGAAGCTACGAAGGCGCTGGGGTGCCCTTCAACTCGCAATATTACATCCAGGATGGTAATGAATGGAGACTTCCAGACTATATTGTTTTAAACAAAGGGTATGCAGAAGGTGACCCGGCAGTGGACCCATCGAAGTATGTTCTCCATACCTCCGATCCGGCATTGTACGCACTTAACTATCCTATACTTAAGGCCAACAAAGAAGGGACTAATTGGCTTAAGGAGCTTTACGAACCAGCGCCTTTAACCAATGTCCAGTTGTCGGTATCGAGTGGCCAACAAGAATGGCACCCATTTTTTTTCCTTGAATTATTTTGATTACCAAGGCCTTCTTAGTGAAAATAAATGGAAACGGGTACAGGGGCGGCTAAATAACACATTCTCTATTGGAAAAAATGTTCGAATTGGAGAAAACTTAAACGTGTCTTTTCAAACTGAAGATGGGGCTGACAGAATTGGATTGCCGATTGTCCAAAGTGCGTACAATTACCTTGCTATTGTTCCGAAATACGATATAGCTGGTTATTGGGCGGCATCGGACAAGACGAGCAACTTTGGTTCCAATCCAGTAGCATCGCAACAACGTAAGGGCGATGGATATGACTACAACGACTTCAGGGTTACTGGAAATACATTTGTGGAATTTGACTTCTTGAAAAATTTTACCTTCAAGACCAATGTCGGTATTGACATATATAATAGCCCTTCTGAGTTGTATCAATATACTTTGCTCCGGAGTGCGCAACCCCAGGTCAGAGCAACAGATTAGTTGAGACCTCCTACAATAGCCAAAGTTGGGTATTGACCAGTACCTTCAACTACAACCGTCTGTTCGGCAAACACACTATTTATGCATTTGCAGGCACCGAGTTCAGGGATGCGCTTTTTTCAGGCACTAATATAACAGGAACAGGACTTTCTATTCGGTGATGACCCCGACTATCGGGAGATCGGCAATGCTCAAAGCTACACTGTCGAGCAGTAAAAGCAGCAGCAACAGCATGGTATCTGCATTTGCCAATGTTAATTACACGTTTAATGAGAAGTACATTCTGGCGGCCACATTGCGTACCGACGGATCAAGCCGTTTTATAAATAACCGGTTTGGCACATTTGGAGGCATTAGCGGCGCATGGCGAATTTCTATGGAGCCGTTCCTTACGCCAATTACCTGGATTTCGGATATGAAATTGCGTGCTTCTTATGGAGCTACCGGAAATAACGAAGTGGTAGGTGGTGATTACCCGGGATTTTCGTCATACGGAACAAGTCCTGGGTATTCGTCGTATCCAATTGACGGTACGCTTATCCAGGGATTTGCCCAGGTTTCTACGGGTAATCCGGATCTAAAATGGGAAACTAATATTCTCACCAATTTGGCGCTTGATGTTACGCTTGGAGGAAAATTTTACGCGACGGTCGAATGGTACAATCGTAAAACAAACGATATGATCTTTGCGGTCAACCAGCCTTTAGAAACAGGCAATATTTTTCCGATCAATCAAAATATCGGCTCTATGGTAAACAAGGGTATCGATATGCAGATTTCTTATCGAGCTAAAACGTCCCGAAATTTTTCATATAATATAGGGCTCACCGGAACTCACTATACAAATAAGGTACTGTCACTCGACGCGAACGACAATACATTTGTCGATGGCCTGTTTTCCGTACCCACACGTACGCAACCAGGTTACCGATTCGCAATTTTATGGCTATGCTGCTGATCGCATCGTGGCAATCACAGCAACAAATCGATTCCATTTTGTTTTCTGACCCCGGAGGAGGCCTCTCTGCTGCCAAGCCTGGCCGGATGAAGTTTGAGGTGATCATGGTCCAATGGCAGCCGA
>JAXHKU010000025.1:0-12933 GCA_034523095.1 Cyclobacteriaceae bacterium
GTTACGTATTGTCATAAGCACAATGGCGGCACAGTATTGCGTATTGGATAGCATAGAGAACTTTCATTTTAATTGTGATTCGCTGGTTGAATCGCAATTTGGTAAAGGTGTAAATATTTATCTGAAGCAACCGGACGGAACTGGAGATAGGGATTGTTGAACTGGGAATTAAAAATATCGACACGCTGTACAATGATGACAATACCATGCGTGGATATTTATTTGGGCGAAAGGAGCAATGAGGAATCTTTCGACAGAGTAATAGGGGCGAAAGTACGATCAGCTTCCAACTGTGGGGAGTGACGCACTATTTGTCCGATATTTCTACTTAACATAATGTAAATTATATAACAAAGTTATTATTGCTAACTGGTTGGCACCAGTTACTTAATCAGCGCTATTTTTAAAAGGCTTTACACCACTAGATTCGTTATCGCAACCAAACACAAAAAGTATTTTTCAAGGGAAGCCTAAGTAAATCTGACTTGGCACAACTTCCTAGATTTTTGGCGGTTTCAAAAGTTTTAGGAGTTCTTTTCGGTCTTGCCGGTTGTCCCAGAATGCCGTGATGATAATGGCGCTGTTTGTTATTTTATAAAATAAACTGAAATGCCCCATAGCGGCAACGCGTGTATCAGGAAATTCTGAGGTATTATAAATCAAAGGATTATGAGCAATCTTGGTTGCCTTCTCATTGCTCAACCGGAGCAACTTAAGTGAATAGGTTGGTGATTGATTTCGTTCCAGCCAATATTCTAGAATAGATTTTCGCTGAAAGGCAGCGGTTTCTGTCCAGACTATTTCTTTTTGAGCCATTCAAGTTCACGTTCATTGAGTGTGAGCTGATCAATGGTTCTTCCAGCTTTAATGTCTTCTTCGCTCATCACCAGCATAATTTTCTGTTCTTCGGTAAGCGGCACTACTTCTTCCTGTACGTGTGAACTGTTAATCATATCCGACAAAGCCCGCAGATAGCCTGCATCCTTAATAACCATTAACTGGTCGATAACCTGGTTTCGAATATCAGTAGCTGAAGTCATTTTGTTTGAAGTTAATCCTGTCAATAAAGATAAGAAAACTGGGAGAAAATACCCGCCTGATGATTGATGAAGCGTAAACCATTTGAAGGAAATTAGTAAGGCAATGCCTACAGCCCGAGATATCCGTCCCGATAATTGTCGGGATCCGGCCTCACCATTGCTGGCGCACTTCGGGCTGCTTTACGCTTTTATCACTATTGCTTACTCAACCCAGCAACGACACACATTGTCAAGCCACACATACAACGCTCACACCAAAACCTTCCAAGATAAGTGTTCCTACCTTGCCCCTCGAAGCATGGATGTACCTACCTGAAAGTCCAAGTATGTGCCAGGCCACAATTGATGACCTAAAGCATACAATTGCAACTTTTCGCGCTGAGAATCCAAAAACTTTTATTATACGTCACCCTTCATTGGGGAGTTGAATATCAGCATATCCCAACGTTAACACAGAGACAGAAAGCAACCGAATTGATTGAAGCGGGAACAGATGCCATCATTGGCCATCATCCACATGTCATTCAATCATATGAGCGAATCAAAGGCAAGCCTGTCTTTTACAGTATTGGCAATCTGATTTTTGATAACCCAAGAAATATTACGCACCGAGGGATTTTGGTGAAACTGTTGGTTCGCCCGACACAGAATGATGTATTTGTAATACCGTACGAAACTATTAACAATAAACCAATTATTCTTTATTCAGAGATGCAGAAAAATGTCCATGAAGCTTTGCCATTAATACCGTAGATGTAAAACGCTCATTAGTCGTCATTTAACTTTTCGACTACATCATCCGTGAATATTTCCTTATTAATTGTCTCGCAAGTTTTAATCAATCCATCCTTAAAAGCGCCATGAGCCTGTTTTACATATGTCATTTGTTCGTCACTGTAAACCGTTTGATCTGCGTTCGCCAGCTTTTCATCTATTTAGCATTAACGTGGTTTCAAATTGAAATGCCACTGAATATAAAGGCACATTCGAAGATGTTACTATTCCACTTGCTCCAATGGTACGGGAAGATTGGCTGTTTAATCTCCAAAAAGGTCGGACACGGTAAATAACCAATGACAACCCAGGCTCTAGGTTAGAATCTGTTAGATTCACTACCTCAAAGTTCTTTTCCATGGTGCTTTTTAGACTTTCTCCAAATGATTTTCGAAAGTCTGTGACGGTCATTTTCTTTGCTCCATCACCTTCCACTACCACGGTACCTTTTACATCCTCGAGCAACACAATATTTAAAGGCGTCTTAATTTTTTGAATGAACGGTTTTGCAAACGGCTCAACCTGAAAGTAACTCAGTTGTTTAATTGGGTAGCATCCTGAGAGGATACTGATAATTGCAAACAAGGAAAACACACTATACTTTTTCATATTATTGTTGTTTAAATCCGAATGTTCATCAGCGGATGGACGTCAATTCCCAAATCAATTTCGGCATACAATTTTACATCAAAAATCCGGCCAATAAGTATCTCTTCCCCAGCCCATGGTAATTGAAGTTGAATGGAATAACGCCATATCACAATGTTCTCCAGATCGAATACGATTTAACCTACTATTCACCTCACCAAACCCTTCCGATACCCGGAAGTTCCAGGGCTAAGTCAAAGATATCCAGCTCGATGCTGAGGCCCGCGATGTTGACTTCAATTCCTTCTTCGTAACCTGCCGTGATACCCAGCAGGCCATACAACGAGCATTGCAACCCTGTACCGCTGGCTGATTTGCCAAATATCTCGCTGATAGGTCGCCAGTCCTTGCCGATAGCGGTGGCAGGAAGGTCCAGCCTTAGTTCGGGTACCTGCAAACCTATCCACGCCAAAAAAGTGTTGCTGTTTGGTCCCGGCCAGGCCGTGTACACATCGTGCCATGGGTACTTACTAATTGCTTGCTCCACCTTATCGATTAGCAGCTCTGCCTCCTCCCCTCGCAGATCGAGTAGCAGGGACGGTTCATTACGCGCCCATGATTTATCGGGAATGCCAGGTTCGCGGAACAAAGCCGTACCGCCAGGCCGCAAGCGCCAACCAAATACCTGGGATATGATGTACTGATCCGCTCCTTTCCTCTTGGTAGCAATCCAGGTATGGACTGCCAACGCTTTTTTTGCACCTCTCGTCCTGGCGGCGTACACCTGGATGATAGCTTCTTCAAAATCATCCGGATGTGGTGCGTATCCATAACTTTTCAAAGCCCATTCCTGTTCCGAAGATTGGGGTTTTCGCTGCACTGGCGCTTTCAGTGATCTGATGATCGAACCTAATACAACACAAGTGATCAGGAATAGAAACACGTATGCGATTATTCGAATTACACTTCGTTTTTTCCTCCGTTCGTTCATATTATTTAAGCTCACATCTCCCATACTTTCCCAGCTCATATCTACTTAAAATGTCCTTAGTTTACTTGCTTCCTAACGTTTGTCCAGGCAATATAACATTCATTCCCAATTAATTAAAAACCGAATACTGGTGCTTTCCTGGGAATTCGACTTACCACTTTTCAATTTTTATCCATAGAAAACTATCCGGAAACCAATGAGGTTTTTTTGATTTCAGGGATATAATTGAATACAATAGTTTTTGGTAGATCTACTTAGGGAATGAGTTCTCCCGGCAAATCGGGATACCTAAGAATGACGAATGTAAATTGAATTGGTCTTAAGCTCAAAAAACATGTACGTTACTCAACCCCCTAAAAATCCGGCTCTGAGTAACGTACATAAAAATGTATTCTAAAATTTTCTATAAACCCCTTCCAGGAATTGATTGGCCTCGGTCTCCGCAAATTGTGCTGTAGCCGTATCCCAATGCAGGGTCTGGTTCGGGAATCGACCCGCAATCACACCCAGCAGAATAGTCTCCGTCAGCCTGGAGGCATAGGAAAACGGTGCTGTGGTGGTGTCTTCTCCAAGGCAGGAATCTACAAACTGATGGTAATGCTTTGGACCATCAGCAGCATAATCCCTTACCGGTGTACCGAGGTTGAATTGCTCAATCTGCGCGGCATCCAATTCCTGGTACTGCCCATCTACGATAAGTCGGGGAAGCTGCATAAAGTGCGGCAAAAGCAGCCTGCCTTTTTCGCCAATGAACATCGCACCCTGATCAGGAAGTACTTCATTGTTGGGAAGAAGCAGATCTTCATGAGCTTCAGGAGCGCCTTCGCCATCATACCAGACCCAGGTCAGCGTATCGGCTGTATAAGGCGTGCCGGGAAATTCGTAGGTTACAAAGTTTTTCTCCGGAAAAGCGTATCCGGTAGGTTCACGGCAAATGTTCACGATTGTTCGCGGGACATCCAGCGCCAGGGCATTGTAGGGCGTATCGAAGATGTGGACCCCCATATCTCCCAATGTACCACAGCCATAATCCATTATTCTACGCCAGACTCCGGGATGATACAAGTCCTTTTTGTAAGGTCTTTCCGGGGCAGTTCCCTGCCAGAGATTCCAATCGAGCGATTCAGGCACCGGATCACTGCCTTCCGGAGCCGGACCATCGAGGCCCCAGTTTTTGGGCGACCAGGCGCGAACAGTGCTTACCTTACCAATAATACCGGCCTGGATGAGCAACGTAGCCAATTTATAATCATAAAAAGAATGCACCTGGATGCCCATCTGGGTAACCAGTTTCTTTTCTTCGGCCATTTTTCGCATAGCGCGGGCTTCAGTGACATGATGTGTCAGTGGTTTCTGGCAATACACTGGTTTGTTATGCTCCATGGCCATCATCGAAGCCGGAGCATGCGTATGATCAGGTGTGGAGACGACAACAGCATCTATTTCATTGCCCATCTCTTCGAACATCTTGCGGTAGTCTGAATATGTTTTTGCCCCGGGATACTTTTTAAGCGCTGCCGCCAGATTGTCTGAATCTACATCACATAAAGCGACAACATCGACTGACTTATGGGACGAGATATCCCTTATATCTTCCATGCCTTGCGATCCCAGACCGATATGGGCGGTCCTCAGTCTTTGCTGGACTGGAGTTGTATTAGTTACGCAGGACGGTAAAAACACAATACCTGACGCGATGAGCGCTGAACTTTTTAAAAATTCTCTTTTTTTCATGACGGATGACTTTTATAATTTCTTGACTTTTATGTTTCTAAACCAAATGGGACTTGCATGATCCTGGAGGCCGATATAGCCTGATTTAAAACGTCCGTAATCCGGGCTGTCCTTCCATTTGCCTGCGTTCCTCCTCGCGTTCCAATCGTCAGACCATGGGACAAAAGAAACTACTTTTTTCCCATTGAGCCAGTATTCAACCTTTTCCGGGGTAAATATGATTTCTGTTGTATTCCACTCTCCTACCGGATTGAGTTGTTTTTGACTGTCATCTGCCGCGTACATCGCATAGTCCGAACCTGTTTTCTGTAAGGGATGCAGCAATTCCGGGTTTTCATAGCCCAGGCTGGTGTTATACTCCGTCAGGTCGTGGATGCGTGCATAGTTAATGTCGTCGATCAACTGGTATTCCGGACAAATGCCCGTGGGGCTGTCAAATCCTTCCTTGAGATGGTAAAAAACGCCACTGTTCCCTCCTTCCGGAAGTTTCCATTCCAGGTGCAATTCGAAATTTTCAAACTCTTCTGCGCCATAGATAATGTCCTTCCCACCTTTATAATTCTGTTCCAGTCCCAATTCCGTATCGAACGTCAGTTCGCCGTCTTTGGCTATCCATCCCGGCGGAAGTGAATCGCCGTTAAAGGCTCTCCATCCGTCAACGGAGGTTCCGTCAAATAAAATAATCCATTCATCAGATTCCTGCTTTGGCGATTTGCTGCAGGAAAAAAGGATGCTCGCCAGTAAAAATATGATTAGACTGTGTTTCATATTGATTGAATTTGGGTTTAGAAAAAAATGTAACGCATACCAGGTTTTCAAAATAACAGGCAAATGATTTTCCCCATCAATAGATAGAAAATCACAGGCTGATTCTGATGATTTCTATCCTGAATCCGAAACTCAAACCTGCCTCAAAATATAGCGCTAATTCCGGTGTATCGCAAAAAAATAGTGGTGTACATCGCGTATTCCGTTCATCCTGCGCAATTTGAACTTTGCAATTTCCTAATTACCTTGACCTATGGAAATAAAACGAATAAACCGGTCGCTGCAGTTAGGCGCTCCTGACGCATTACTTTTATTTGGCACAGGTTTTCAATCCGATGATAATATGGCCACCCGCTCGCATCATTTCCAACCTTACCAGCAATAACTTCCGTGATGAGGATTATGGGATTTTTATTAATTAATTGCGACGTCATGTATATCACGCCCGGTTTTCACGCACCCGGAAAACGACATTTTTTATTTCTAATTTATTAACATGAAAAAACAGAATTACTTTACCTTATTCGTTACCTCCGTGGCGGCATTGGGCGGCCTCCTTTTCGGCTTTGATACGGCGGTTATTTCAGGCACCACCTCATTTATTCAACCCTATTTCGAATTGAGCGATATTGGCCTTGGTTGGACGGTAAGCAGTTTATTGCTCGGCTGTATCATTGGTGTGGTGATCGCCGGCCGACTTGGCGATGACTATGGAAGAAAGAAAACACTTATAATTTCCGCATTGCTCTTTTTCGTTTCAGCCATCGGGTCGGCATTAGCGCACGAATTGCTCACATTTATTTTGTTTCGCATTTTGGGTGGGCTTGGGGTTGGTGTGGCATCGATGCTTTCGCCCATGTATATATCGGAAATAGCTCCGGCAAAACATCGTGGGAGACTGGTTACATATTATCAATTAGCAATCGTGATTGGGATTTTGCTGGCTTTTACCTCCAATATGCTTCTCGTAGATACCGGCGCCAACAACTGGCGATGGATGCTTTCTATTATGGCCCTGCCGGCTGTACTCTTTTTTGGATTGCTGCTCTTTGCTCCTGAAAGTCCGCGGTGGCTTCTTCAAAAAGCGCATAAAGACCAGGCAAGGCTTATTCTGACGAAAATTGATGGCGTTGAGAAAGCGGATACTGAAATGGACCAAATAAGCAGGGCGCTGGCGGAAGAAAGCGATGCCGGCAAATACAGCGAATTGTTCTCTCCAAAGATGCGGGCTGTACTATTCATGGGCATTTTTATCGCCGTTTTCAGTCAGATCACAGGAATCAACAGCATCATGTATTATGCGCCGGTTATCTTCCAGACAATGGGTGAAGGTGTGAATAATTCAATAATCCAGACAACATTTATTGGCGGTACCAACCTGCTGTTTACCATAATCGCCATAGTTTTCGTTGACAGAATTGGCCGCAAAAAACTGCTCATCGCAGGTGTTGCCATGATGATCGTGGCTCTCAGCGGGATTGCAATTATTTACCTTCTGGAACAATTTACCGGCTACCTGGCACTTTTGTTTATTCTGCTCTATATCGCGGCCTTTGCTTCTTCCCTTGGGCCTATTTCGTGGGTGGTCATATCGGAGATATTTCCAAACCGATTGCGCAGCAAAGCCATGTCGTTGTCGATCGTGGCACTCTGGATGACCAATTTTCTATTGATTCTCGTTTTTCCGGTAATGCTCAAAAAATTAGGTGGCGCCATCTCTTTCCTTTTTTTCGACGTTATGTGCGTTCTCCTTTTACTTTTTGCCATTTACAGACTTCCGGAAACAAAAGGTAAGAGTCTTGAAGAAATTGAAAAAGCGATTATTTACCATTAATAAGGTCACCGTCATTGTTTCTCACTAATTAGTGAAATGCAATGACGGCGTTGATTTATTTTACAATGTTGATTTAGCTGCTACTGGAATTTTTTATAATTCTCTGATCTTGATGTTCTTAAACCATATCGTATATCCATGATCCTGCAGGCCTATGAAGCCTTCTTTGGATATGCCTTCCATCCAGCCAGGAAAAGATTTGAATTTACTCTTTTGCACCATCGCATCCCACTCAGGCGTCCAGAGGTCATATGCAACAACATCCACACCATTCATTGAATGGGTCACGTGGCCATCCTTCACTTTAATTACCACAGTATTCCAGGAACCAGCCGGATTAACAGTCTTGGGGTCAGCCGGAAGAATATCGTAAAGTGATCCCGCCAGATGGCTGTCAATTTTATTATCAGAAGCTTCCTTATTATCGAGCACCTGCACTTCAGGCGCAGCATAGTAGATCGGTTTGCCCGGTACTTCCCGTACATAATAGAATATCCCTGAATTGCCGCGAGGACTCGATTTCCAATCAATGGATAATTCAAAGTTTTTGAATTTCTTAGGAGCATAAAGAATATCACCATCAGCTCCCTGGCCCTCTTTTTTGCCTTCCCCGGTAAACACCTTCATGGCGCCATCCTCGATCACCCAGTTAGCCGGCATGGCGGTTCCATTGCATTGACGCCAGCCGTCAAAATTTTCTCCATTGAATAGCAACGTCCAGCCGTCATTTTTTTCGGCAGCAGCAAGCGTGTTGGACTGCTGGGCCAAAGAGGATATGGATAAGAGCAAAAAACCCAGCAGGGAGAACGAGGCAAAGAGATTATTTTTCATGATGATGAGGGTTTAGTTTTTATAAATGTAATAATTATGAGGGTTGAACCCTACTGCTTTCGGGCATTATCTGGCAAATTCATCTGACAGTTTTGCACTGAATTATTGGTTATTCACTAAGATTGTTATCCTTTAAATATGCTCTAAGATCTTCCCAGCATTTCCTCAACTTCTGCTTTGCGCAATTCATACGCTTCATCATGACGGACATTGTGGACAAAATGATCCCAGTGCTTCGTGGCTTTTTTCAAGACTCGTGTCGTGATGTCAAATTCCTTGTAGTCAAGCAATTCCTTTGCAATCATCGAAACCTTGTAGCTGCCAAACAAATACAGTCTGAACAGTTCCACATACTCGCCGCTGATGTCAAATCCCTCAAGGGCGGTTAACAATTCGCCCGCTATATCGCTATTTTCTTTGTCCTTGATCGCTTCCAAAAGTGGTTCGAGCGCTTTTCCGTTATTGGGTACAAGTCCAAGAGTGCGGCCTGCCAATATCCTTGATTCCGGATTTGGATGGCGGAGTAAATCAATCATAGCATCGACAACCTCTTCTGTCCCGATTCTGCCCAATGAGTCTGAAGCTTTATATGCTGTATCGCGAAGTTCGCCGGTTAGCTGGTTTACTAGTTCCGTTATGTCAATTGCCATGGTAATGTGAATTTGAAAATATTGCTGACTAATGCGTCTTGTTCCGTGGCTGAAATATACTATACTATCCACAGATTAAAAACGGAGTTTGGACACCGACTGGAAATCAAATCTATGCAGAAATCTATCCTAAAAACCCCATTCATGCAGTCACCTAGTCACGCATTATCGGGATGCTGAAGTGTGAAAATCAGCCCGACATCCAGTTCACCGCTAACCCCGATGGTTCCGCCAAGCGCCTCCACCTGGGTTTTAACCATAAAAAGCCCCATCCCTTTGCCATCGACATGGGTGTGAAATCGCTTGTAGAGTTTAAAAAGATTATCGCCATGTTTCTCAAAATCTATACCGACGCCATTGTCCTCAACTTTAAGGATAAGATGATCATGCAACAGGCCGGATGTGATGGAAATTATAGGCTTTCTTTGTGGATGTCTGTATTTTTATAGCATTGCTCACCAGGTTCAGCAATATGCTGTTGATATAGGTCTTTACTGAGTGAATGCTGCCACAGGCAGAAAAATCAGCATTAACAATCGCTTCTGTTTCGACAATTTCGCGCCGTAGGCTGGATAATACATTGTCCATCTCCAGACCAAGATCCACATTCACCCAAATTTTGGCTGTGTTGTACTGGATATCCAGGATTTTGTTCAGGTCTTTTACCACCTCGTCCAATTCATAGGTATTATTGATGATTTTGGAAAGTATTTCCTTTTCTTCCTCCGGGTTTGTTGGGTATTTTAGAAGTTGGCCCAGGCCCAATATACGAGCTTACGGGTGCGCGAAGATTATGTGCCGTAATGAACGCAAATTGCTGAAGCTGGATATTTTGCGATACAGTTCTTTTGTTCTCCGGTCAACCTCCTCTTCTAATCCCTGGTTTTGCTTTAGAATCTCAGCGTTTTGCTGTTCAATGATAAGCTTTGCTTCGCCAAGTTGTCTGTTTTGTTCAGCCAGCAAATCACGCTGTCCGGCGATTTCATTTCTTTTTTGTATAAGCGCCTCATTTTGTAAACCCACAGCCTCCTCACTCCTTGCCAGCGCATCATTGCGGGATTTAAGTTCCTGGGTTCTTTCGTTGACCTGGCTCTCCAGACGCAAGTTTATTGCTTTAACCGCGCTGATCCGGTAAAAATAAAAGCCAAATGCTAGTGCTAATAGAAGCAATATGCCGAAAGTTCTGAACCACCATGTTTTCCAAAGCGGAGGATTAATAGTTATTTTGAGCGCAGCGCCCTTTTCGTTCCAGATACCATCGTTATTGGAAGCCCTTACCCTGAAGTAATACGTACCCGGGTCCAGATTCGTAAATGTCGCGAAGCGTTGATCACCCACATAGTTCCATTGATTATCAAAGCCCTCCAGCATATATGCATACTGATTTTTATAGGAGGAAGTCAGGTTGATTCCGACATAGTGTATGGAGAAGAATGTATCATGGTAATCCAGTTGTATTTCATACGTCTCCTTGATAGAATGCTTGAGAATGCCATCGGAAGACCCCTGGGTGATCGGCTGATTGAAAACGCGCAGTTCAGTTAAGTACACTTCAGGTGGGGCAAGATTTACCGAAAGGCTGTCAGGATGGAACATATTGAGTCCTTTGCCGCCAACGTAAAGGCTCCCATCGTCAGATTTAAAAAACGCCTTCCTCCTGAATTCACTCGTTGACAGACCGTCGTCTTCATTATATGTTTTAAAAGTCTTTTTTTCCGGGTCGAACCATGTGAGGCCATTCGTGGTGCCAAGCCAGAGATTGCCATGTCCATCTTCAAGAATACCAACCACATAATTTACCGGAAGTCCGTCATTTTGGTTGTAGGTTAAAAACTCTCCATTTTCAAGCATCAGGTGCAGACCTTCTGAAGAACCAATCCAGAATCTTTCCCGACTGTCTTCAAAAATGCAATTGACCCGGTCATTACTATCGGTTGAATTACGGTTCAGGTAAAACTTTTCAAATTTGTGGCTTTCAGGATGAAAACGAAAAAGGCCCGTATAGGCTCCTATCCAGATATTATTATTTGAATCTTCCATTCCGGCGAGCATTAACTGGTTCCCTTCCACCGACATATCCACCGCACCTTCAAAAGTCCCTCCTCCCCGGTCATCCTTCAATATGTAAAGACCTCCAAACGTACAAACCATTAATTCTTTTGTTTCAGAGTATTCAAAAATCGAAAAAACGTTTGGGTTGCCCAGACTGTTTGCGCGCTTCGGATCATGAAGAAAAAAATCAAACGACATCGTCTTTTCATTGTACCGGTTCAATCCACCGTTCCACAAGCCAAGCCAAATTTGATGTCGTGAATCTTCAAAAATACAATTTACTGCCTTATTGCTCAGGCTTTTATTGGATTTGGGATCATGAAAGAATTGATAGCTATTTCCACCATCAATCATCAAAACTCCATCTTCAGTCCCGATCCATGTTCGCCCTCTTGAATCTTTAATATAAGCATTGATCAAATCTGACTGAATCGGCAAACCGAAGCGCCTGGAACTTGGAGTCAAGCCGGTCATAAACGCAAATACCTTTGGCATAAGAGCCCACCCAAACCCTGTTTTGCTTATCTGTGTGCAAAGCCCAGATCGAATTATTTACGATGGAATATGGATCGAATTTGTCGTATGAATAATTTGTAAATGTTTCACTTCGAAGGTCAAACTGAGACAATCCCCCATTTTCAGTAGCAATCCATAGGTTGTCGTTCTCAATGCATAAATCAAGCAAATCATCAATCATTAGTCCGCTTTGGCCGGGTGTTGCAACAAAGTTTTTAAACCGACCTGACGAAATTATGTATTTGCTGAGCCCTCCACGGGTAGCAATCCAAATGTTTCCGCGGATATCAGCAAGCAGTTTTTCGATATCTCTGGATAGCAATCTCGTTTCTCCCCTTCTCGGCTAACTGCTCGGTTTTTATATTCCATGAATACAAGCCGTTGGTTCGAGTTCCCAGCCATAGCTCCTCGTCGCTGACCTGAAGCATTGTATAAATATGATCAATGGTTGACAAAAGGTCATGGCGTTTACATTGGCCTGTTTTCTGGTCTATTCTGGCAATAAAAGTCTGATTCTTGTCAATGCCGCCAAGCCAGATATTCCCAGTTCTATCCTCAAGAATATCCATGATCTGTGTACCCTGTTGTGAAAACTCGGTAATACGTTTAAAGGTGTCTGAGCGGCGATCATAGTGATGCAATCCCTGCACTATGGTAGAAACCCATAATGTTCCTCGGCTATCTTCGAAAATGCATTGGATGCGGTTTTTAACAAGCGAGGTCGAATCGCCTGGGACATTTCTGTAAATTTTATATCCATACCCATCAAATCTGTTTAATCCATCATCGGTACCAATCCACATGAAGCCCTGAGAATCCTGAAAAATAATATGAACATTGGGATTGGACAGTTTTGCACGAATATCAGGCTGCTTGAACTTTACTGTTGTCCTGATCTGTTGGGCGAATGATCCTGCGGTAAAAAAGATGACTAAAAAGGTAAAAAATAAACCAAATCGCATGGTTATGAATTTTTCAAGTTGTCATAAAAATATTCATTTTAACACTAAATTCAATATTCTGATTTAATATATGATGCTTTAAGGTACAGAACGAAGTCGCTGATCCTGTCGATTCCAGCCAAATTTTTAAATATCTTCTTCCTTCAATAGCCCCCGCCAACTACTGGTTTACCGTTACCCGATGCACCGGTTG
>JAXHKU010000026.1:0-12877 GCA_034523095.1 Cyclobacteriaceae bacterium
TAGGAATTTTTTAAGTCAGTTTTTGGTGATTTGATTCTATTTGGAGAGGATGCTTGATGTGGAGACTAGTATTTGTGGAATGTTAGGACTAGTTATATCAATTTTAAAGAACACATTATGTAACTCCTTTTTTTGGAATTGATCAGTGCAATATCTAAAATCACATGAGTAAATCAAGAACCGGCAATTATGTTTAAAAAGCTTTTGGCAAGGGAAATATTAATTTTTTTTAGCTCTATTTTATTTATTGGGCTGATAGTAGGTTTTATGTATTCATGGAATTGGATAAGAGATAATAGAGCACATGCAATGTCGCAAGAACGTAGAGAGTACTTCCGAGAATCTAGTCTTTTACATGATTATATTATTCTAAATGAGTTGAAGGGAAGTTCGGCAATCAAAGGAGGAACGGCTTTAGAGGAAATGAAAAAAAAATTCAAATTACACGGTAATTCGATAATTTCTAAACCGACAAAAGAAGATATTATATTTCAAAGAGAATCTTTAGAAAACTAAAGGAATGGGTACAAATTGAAAAAAAGCTTAAAAAGTATGATAAAAAAATTGCTCAATTGCAAAGTGGGCACAACTTTTTGATATTAGTAAGACAATAAATGTGATCGCAATTATCATAACAGCTATTATTTATGTATTTCAAACTTATATTATCTCTTGCAGTGGGCTATTAACACCACCTTGTCTAAGCGATAAACCCCCGATGTTTAAAGACTTCAGTCTTAAAACTTCAATTGATTTTTAGGAACTCCATTCTGGGTAGTGTCGGGAGTTTCGAACAATGGAAGACAAAAAACAAAATAAACGACTGACAATTATTCATATTCAATAACATAAAATATTTAAACTATGAGCGTACTAAAAAATTTCAGAACTAACGGACAAAGAAATTAATGGAACACATATTGCCGACACAGGTTGCTTTAATGCAAAGCGTTTATAGAATAGACGCCTTTATGATCACAAAATATGGCAGCGAATTTAGTGATAAAGTCATTCATGACGCCACGATTGAACGATTAACAAATAAAATTCAAAACATACTGGAGAGTTTCAGTACAATGATTTACTAAGAAGAAAGGACTAACCCAGCTATTTGGTGACTTCCAATCCACCTTCAGTCCTCTACTGCGCCGAGTGGATATTGATTTAGGCATCTACTATCCTCAGGGTTTGCTGCGGATAACTAGAAGGGAAGAATAATAATTTTAAGATTCAATTCTGTTCTCTCGGAAGCAACCAATTCCTGACGTAGCTGCTCGGTCATAGCGGCAAATCCTCCCGGCAAGGCCGCCGATCGAGCAGATGTAATCAAGTAAAAGCAGGGCGTTGTTGCGAAGCGAAAAAATGCCAACAACTCGGGATGCGAGCACTCCATCATTTGAATTACTTCGCCAAAAAAGCCCAAATAATCCTCAAGCAGGGCAATGCGCTGAAGAACCTGCAGGAACAATGATCCGGCGTTTGTATAAAGTCTGAATGCGATAAGAAATGCGGCAATTGAAGACCGACCACCAGGGGAAAATATTTTGCAGCAGGAAGGCAATGGCAGCCGTGAAAATGATTTTTAACAGTACAACGACTTTATTCAGTGGCTATTTAGTGATTTTTTCGTATGTAAAGGATTCTCTTTACCCGCCAGCTTCGGGAGAGGATAAAAACAGCAAATCGAAATATTCACCATTTGCCCATGGGAGTACCATGTTATCGTAGTACCTGCTGGCCGGATTGCCGGATTGCCGCGCCGGATAATGCCCCAGGCTTTGACCCCGGCAGGATCGAGCTCCACAATGATGCGCTGCGAGGGCCGCGGTTCCGGCTGGTGGCGTTTACCACATCACCTCCATTGCCACCGCATAAAATATCATAAAATCCCCAGTGGTTTTATCCGGTCATTGATGCCCCTCATAGGTTGATTTTACACTCTAGGCTAGCGGATCGATTTCTTCATCTTCTACCGATTTTGACTTTTTCCGATCATTTCCCGGAAGGACATCAGGCACAATATCCCGTGCCGACTGAACCCCGTCGGTTCCTATATTGTCAAAAGAATAAAATTGTCGGGCTGGGTTTTTAGCAGCTTTATGGTGGAATAGTCGAGATAGGATAGGCAAATGATACCTTCTCCTTCCTCGACGCTGCTATTTTCGTCCTCAGGTGTTGCTTATACAATCTCTCAAACCAGATGTCGTACATGGTGGCAGCATCGCTTTCTACTGGTAAAAAAGTAATCCCATTTGCTCAGTTTTTCCATAGCTGCAATTTCCTCAGCACTCAGGT
Organism: Cyclobacteriaceae bacterium; assembly: GCA_034523095.1. Lineage (GTDB taxonomy): Bacteria > Bacteroidota > Bacteroidia > Cytophagales > Cyclobacteriaceae > JAAUQL01. The sequence continues at coordinate 2,296 of JAXHKU010000026.1, forward strand.
TTTACACCTCTCACAGTCACTCGCAAGAGGACTCTGAGTAATGCCCCCAAGCTTATGCTGGTATTGGCGTCTCGCTAATACCCAAGCGCTACGCATTGTTTTTTAACTACGCCTTACTATCCAAACCAGGGCTTACAACCATTACGCCTTTTCCAATTCTATTGCCAAATTGGTCTTTTCACCTTTTGCTTCGGTAATTATTACCTCCTGTAGCTTATGACTCCTCTGTGTTGACTGAGCTGCGGCTTGAAACGTCTGATGTTATCATCAGCGATAGAAACCAGATGAAAAGGAAAGTGATGCGTTTGGTTGGTGGCATATCAAGGGGGGTGATCATTAAAATTCCTATATTCTAAGATAGAAAAATAGGTCGAACTAAACAAAAAAAAGGCTATCCCGGGAGGAGACAGCCTTTTTTTATTTTAGGATTTCCTAATTCAGGACATACCTTGCTGAGAGAGCACCCCAGGAGTAATATCCATCATCCCAACCTCCTAAGCGGAAGGTAGGCATGAAGTCAAGACTAAGATTGAAAGGTGCAGTTGGGAATTTATAGTCAAGCCCGATTACGCCGCTAATGCCAACGCCAAAACTTCCGTTGTCGTCATCGAAATTGTAAGCATTATCATAGGTGAAAAACTGGACGCTGGCGCCACCACCATAGTACCAACTGAGCCCATCAACATCGCCTATAGGTTTGTGGATTTCATACAAGCCACCTACGGTAAAATAACCATAGACGCCGGAATAGCTTCTGAAGCCTGCATACAATTCAAGTGCATTGAATTCTGTAAGGAACGTCTTGTATGAAATGGAAATTGGATAACCTAAGCGCAATCCAATAGCACTCTTGTAATCTTGCGCTTTCATTTCACTTGTCAACGCAAGTAAAAACAGCATGGCGAATAGTAATGTAATCTTTTTCATGGTTTGGTTTTTTAGTATTGGATTAAATGAATCGTGTTTTTGCTGTGCGAAATATACAGATATTCCATAATCTGTAGAATAATCTCTGAATTTATTTAGGGATAGGTGATTTTCACTTAGTATTCGGATTAAATATAAGCAATATCCAACCTAAAATAAAGAACAAGCCCCCCTCTGCGTAGTTTTTCAACTACGCCTTACTATCCAAACCAGGGCTTACAACCATTACGCCTTTTCCAATTCTATTGGCAAATTGGTCGTTTCACCTTTGGCCACGGTAATCATTACCTCCAGGGAGTCCCGGCTGTTCGGATTGACAAATATGATTGAGGCATCTATTACCCTCAGGGTTTGCCGGCAAATAACTCTAAGGAAAAAAAAATGCCCGATATAATTTGAAAGATTCATTGCTGCTCTCTCGGCAGCAACCAATTCCTGACGTAGCTGCCCGTCATAGCGGCAAATCCTCCGGCAAGGCCGCCGATGAGCGATGTAATCAGTAAAAGCAGGGCATTATTTGGAAGCGAAAAAATGCCAGCAACGCGGGATGCGAGCACTCCATCATTTGAATTATTTGCCAAAAAAGCCCAAATAATCCAGAGCAGGGCAATGCCTAAAAAACCTGCCAGGAACGATGATCCGGCGTTTGTATAAAGTATAAATGCGATAAGAAATGCGGCAATTGAAGCCGACCACCATGGGAAAATATTTTGCAGCAGGAAGGCAATGGCAGCCGTGAAAATGATTTTTAGCAGTATAACGACTTTATTCATGGCTATTTATTGATTTTTTGAGTGTAAAGGATTCTCTTACCACCATCTTCAGGAGAGGATAAAAACAGCAAATCGAAATATTCACCATTTGCCCATGGCAGCACCATGTTATCGTAGTACCTGCTCGCCGGATTTCCGGATTGCCCGCCCGGATAATGTCCCCAGGCTTTGACCCCGGCAGGATCGAGCTCCACAATGATGCGCTGCGAGGGGCCGTGGTTCCGGCTGGTGGCGTTTACCACATCGCCTCCATTGCCACCGCATAAAATATCATAAAATCCCAGTGGTTTTATCCGAAGTTGATGCTCCACATAGGTTGATTTTATACTTGCCCAGGCTATCGATCCTTTTTCCTTTTCTGCCGATTTTGTTTTCCCGATCATTTCCCGAAAGGACATCAGCACAATATCCCGTGCCGACTGAACCCCGTCGGTTGCTATATTGTCAAAGAATAAATTGTCGGGCTGGGTTTTTAGCAGCTTTATGGTGGAATAGTCAGTAGGATAGGCCAGCGATACCTTCTCCTTCCTCGAGGCTGCTATTTCGTCCCAGGTGTTGCTATACAAGCTCTCAAACCAGATGTCGTACATGGTGGCAGCATCGCTTTCACTGGTAAAAAAGTAATCCCATTTGCTCAGTATTTCCATAGCTGCAATCTCCTCAGCACTCAGGTTGAAGCCGGACAGCAATGCCAGCATGGCAGGGAGCGATTCAGCGGCTTTTAGGCTGTAGTTGTCGTATTGCAGTCGCTTCATGTCTTCTACTGTGATGGCGCTGTCGGCCCGGAGGACGTCGTTGATTCTTCTGTTCCGGTACGATTCATATTGTGATGCCGTGACGTAGTACGGATAGGTGGAGTCGGCGGGGTGCTGGTTGGCCGAGGATACGAAACCTCGTTCAGGATTTTTCCAGAACGGATTGTGGGTATTTGGTATAAAATCGAACCAGTTATTGGCTGATGCCGTGCCGTCTTTGACGAATTTACCTTCCTCAAAAACGGTTATAGGGTATTTTCCCTGGACTCTGTGTGCTATATCGCCTTGCGCAGAAGCAAAAACGACATTTTGGGCCGGTGAGCTAAAATGGTCGAGGGCGTTCATATAATCGTCATAATTCTGTGCCCTGTTTATCAGATAAAACATGATTATACCATTGGAAGGATCATGATCGATCCAGCGATAGGCATAACCATTTTTACCTGATGTCGCTTGAAATGTATTGTCGTATGTTACCGGGCCAAACACAGTATAGGCAACCGTATCGTAGCATGTATCTTTATTGCGAATTTTAATTTCCTCAATCCGTTTCGTCACCGGTACGTAGACCCCATCGAGCAGGTACCGTTCGCGTGATTCATCCTCATAGCGTATTTTGAACCAATCGACCAAATCGCGCTGGGCATTGGTTAATCCCCAGGCAATGGAATCAGTAAACCCTGTTATAACAATCGGAACACCTGGGAGCGAATGCCCATATACATTCACCTTGTCGGTGTGTTGCTGCATATAGAACCAAAGCGACGGCATGTAGAGGCGCAAATGCATATCGTTGCAGAGCAGTGCATGACCTGAGGCCGATTTCCTGGCGCCGACAGCCCAGTTGTTACTACCGTTATCGGGATTTTGCTCCTGGAGTTTTTGCACGTTTACCAGGCCGACTTCGGCTGCAGGGGAGGGCATACCTTTTTCACAAGTGGCTCAAATCCCCAATCCACCACTGGTCCTACCACCGGATCCGAATAGTTATCCACGTCGGGGTAGATCAGTTCAAGCAAATCATGTCCATAAATGGCGCGGAAGTTGGTGTTTTCCATATCTTTTTCGAACGAATTGAGCATATCAGACATGTACTTGTAGAGGAGCCCGGATTTCAGAGGGCTCCATGCTTCAGGAGTATAATCAAGCAGCTTGTATTCAAAAGGCAGGTGCTCATAATCCAGCTCTTTTATCAGTGAATTCACTCCGGTTGCATAGGCATTCAGTATCATTTTAGAAGTATCCTCCAGATTCGCGATAAAATTTTCTGCACCATAGACCATGCCTTTTCTGCGCATTACCCTGTCCATATCGAGCGTGATGTTTCCGGCTATTTCGGATAATCTTCCGGCCGCAGCATGCGTTTGGATTTCCATCTGCCAGAGGCGGTTCCACGCATGAACATAGCCGGTAGCGGTGTAGAGGTCTTGATCATTGCTGGCAAAAATGTGCGGAACCAACATATCGTCGTACAACACCGTGACTGGAGAACTGAGCCCGGGGATCACCATTTCGGCCGGGATATTATCTGCCTGCCGGGCATTGGCCCAGAAGCCATGAAACGGATCAAGGAATTTACCCAGTGGGGGCAGGGGCCCGATTTTGCTGTTCAAGGCAATTACAATACACGATGTGATAATTAGAGAAATGATTGCTTTGACCATATATGATGTCTGTTGAATTATGAAGCAAAATGTTTTATGAAGCTAAAGATAAATGAGTAACCCAACAAAAATATCATAAGAATGCGATCTTCCCGGCACCCTGCCCTGATGCTTACCGTGGCCGGGGGTTTTAGCTTGCCGCTTTTGTTAAATAGTTCAATAGTTCAACGGTTCAGTTGTTCTGAATACATTTTTAAGTGTCATTGCGTTGCGCTGTCCGCTTTTCAGGAAAAAGTGCAAGAAAAGCCGCACGCTTTGCCCTCTCACGCGAGAAGACTCTATGAAGAATTTTGTTTGCAGCTATTAGCGGCCAGCCAACAGCCATCAACACACATATGGACCCACCTCTGCATTCTAAATAGTGTTGTTCAAATGTTCTTCATTCGCTTTCACTACCTCGTCCCAATATGAGCGGGGACAAGGGCTCATGCTCTTTTCTGAACCAATTTATTCAAAAATTCCAGGCTGTCCTTGGCTTGTTGTATGGTGCCGCATTCTACGCTTAATATGATTTCGCGACCGAGCGGGTCCAGGATGTCGAGTACACGTTCCCATTCCACCACACCCTGGCCGCAGGCGCATCCTACCGGGGTGCCCGTCATCTTGCCGCGGTCGCTGGCGCTTTGCTCCATGCTGATATCCTTGGCATGCACATGATACACGAAGTCTTTCACCATTTCCAATCCAACATAAGGATCTTCGATGCCCGCCAGGTAAGAGTTGCCTGTATCCCAGTTGATCCGAATCCAGGGCGATTGCACCAGGTTCACAATTTTAAGCAGGCCTGCGGCTGTTTTCGTATAAATGCCATGGGGCTCTATACAGACATACACTTTGTGTCGACGGGCCACCATTTCGATTTTCCGCAAGGTATAATACATGGCCTGATGCGCTTCCTCGTCCGTCATCCAGGCGGGTTTCACCATCTCATCGGTATTTACGAATTTCGCCCCGACCGAGGATGCCAAGACGATGGCCCGTGTGAGGCGCGGGATGGCCGCTTCAGGCTTCATCAGCGGACTGTGGCCGCTGAGGCTTCCCACCCTGATGCCATGTTTGTCGCAGATTTCCTTCATCAACAAAGGGTCTTCTTCCATGGAAAACGAATGGAAATAATTCACCTCGCTCAGCAGTTCCCACCCGGTATGGACCATTGGCTCAATGTACTTGTAGCCCAGTCCGGCAGCAATGCTCACTCCTTCGGCAAAGGATTTGTCGGCGCTCCTGACAAACTCCATATTGGCGGCGATGATATACTTACTAGACATGACGAAAGCGCAGGTTAAACGGTGTAGGGGTTCCTTAATTCGCGTACAAACAACTTGTTTGCTTCTCCATCATCTACCACTTTTCCAAGAGATGGATCCCAGGTGATTTGGCGGCCGGTGCGGAGGGCGATATCGCCCATGTGGCTGACGCAGTCGGAGAGTATGGCTTCTTCCAACGGGTTGGTTTCGTTCATTTTTCCGTTGATCACGTCGATAAATTCCTGGCCGGTGCGGTGACCATGGTCTATGATCCGGCCGTTCTCCGCATCGCGCGGGAATTCTTTGAACTGGCTGTTGATTTCAGGAACATTGGATTCGGCGCTGTGGCGGCCTACGGAAATCCAACCTTTTGTTCCGAAGAAGGTTGTGCTGTTGCCGTCTTTGGCTTCCCGGTAATTCCACACATCATTTGCCTCCACCACATCCGTACTCATAAACCTCATTTCTACGCCGGAGTCGTATTTATAGTGTAAATCCCAGGAGTATATGTTGTTGTATATTCCGCCCGGCTCCCAGAAAGAGCCCGTTCCTTCGCACGTGTACTTGCCGCTCAGCTTGTCTTTCATTGCCCACACCATGATATCCAGTGGATGCGCTCCCCAGCCGGCCAGGAAGCCGATGCTGTAATCCCACTGAAACCACGAGCTGTCGTTGGTGACGCGATCAGGGCAATAAGTATTCAGTGGCGCTGGTCCTGTCCATCGGTTGTAATCAAAATCAGGCGGTACCGGAACCTCGATGCATTGCGGCGATAACACAGGATTTTTGCCCGGCGCCCAGACTTCGATACGCTCAATATCACCGATTTTACCTTCTTTCACCGTGTTCACCGCCATCTTCATGTGTTCCTGGGCTCGTTGCTGTGTGCCATAGTGAAACTTCACGCCATTGGCTTTTGTCTCCTGTTCTAGAATTTTATAATCCGGGTAACTCAGGCCCAGTGGCTTGGCAAGAAGGATATGCTTGCCCGCCCTTGCTGCCTTAATCGCCGCAAGCACATGCCAGTGGTCGGGCGTGGTGATTGCCACCGCGTCGATGTCTTTTCTGGCCAGCAGTTCGTCCATATCCAGAAACGCCTGGCATTCCGGCGCTTTTATGCCCTGGTCCTTGTAGGTCCGGTTCACGTAGTCGGCGGCGCCTTCCCGGCGCTTTAGGTACGTATCGCAAGTGGCCACTGTGAGTGAACCTACGGTGGGCATGATCCAGCTTTTAAGTACCGCACTACCCATGCTGCCTACGCCGATATGGCCTATGAGGATTTGACTATTCGCACTTTTTGTGCATGATGTAAAAATGGTTGGTGCAGCCATGCCAATGGCAAGTCCTTTTACCGAATTGTTGATGAATGTTCTTCGTTTCATTTTATTCTTTTTTTGTATTTATGTCTCTCAAATAATTCTCATAATCTTGACGCAATTGAGCCGCGTTCACTTCGCCGGAGTAGCATTGCATCCGGTATTGCAGCGTCACGGTTTCGCCCTTTTTCAGCGTGTGCGGGGCATAGAAGATCGGCGCTGGACTGACATAGTAGAATGGATGGTCTTCAGATTTGCTCACGAACCATGGCTCCGGGTAGTTCAGGTTGGTGTCGCCTGTAAAAATGGCGACGCCAACCTTTTTGCCCAGGATGTCGCGCAGGCCGTAGTATTTCCAGGGCATGGACTTGCCGTGATCCATTCCGGAAGAGCCGTCTGAGTTGATGAATGAGGGTTCAAATAAATCCTGGCTGAACCGCACTGATAATCCGGCATAGCCACCCCAGTCTTTCCCGTTTTCCTCATGGGGAAGCGGCGTGCGGTTCAGCATCACGGAATCCTGAAGCGCAGTGAGTTCCATTTGCCATTCGATGAAGAAACCTCCGTCTTCCCGCGTTGCAGCGATGCGGATTGTCCTGTTTTCTTCCAACAGGTCGAGACCATCCTTTTCATGATAAAATAACTTTAGGTGTAGCTCACTGGAAAAATCATCATTTTTAATAATGCGAATATCCCGAACATCCGTGATACCCAGGTAATGAAAAGGCAGCACACCTTCGCTCTGGTCATACTCCCAGTAGTTCACGCCGTTGATAAATTTCCAGGAGTGCCAGATGCCCAAGTGCCAGGGATGGTCTTCCGGACTCAGCCAGGTGAGTGTCGAACCATTCACATTCACCGGATGAAAGAAAGGCTTGCCTTCTTGGGTGTTGAAATTGTATTGCCACACGACTTCCAGGCCGTTCATCAGCGCGAGGGTAGTATCGGTTTCCTTCCAGGAATAGGAATTGGCTTCAGGTGGTCCGCCGGATGCAAGAAACTGTGGGATGGCCATCGTAACCTCGCCTGTTGCCACCCATTCCGTGCCGCGCAAGGCCAGTATGGTCCAACCTGAATTTTTCATAGCCCGTACATTATGCCCCAGAATGCTGTGAAAAACCCTTCCCTTGCCGTGTCGGTACCAATGCAGGGCCGGCTCTTTATTTTCAGCGTCACGACCGGTACTATCCACAAGCGCCTCGGCCAGCACGTTTAGCGGACGGGTGGTTCCCGCATTTTCCCACAGTTCATCCGTAATCCAGAAATCGGCCATCCCTTTAGTGATGGGATGCTCTTTCTCTTTTATAACAATTTTATGCGGGCATATTTTACCATGGTGCGTGCTGTCGCCCCAGTTCGAGCCGGCGAGTTGCTGGAATTCCGGCCAGGTGTAGAACGTGGCGCTGGCGGCATGGACAATCACCAAACCGCCGCCCTCGTTGATGAAATGGATTAGACCATTTTCCGCCTTTTCAGGCAGACGAAATTCTTTGTCAGGCCAGAGGGAATAATTGGAAACGACGGCATGAAATGGTTTCAGTGCCTCATACGACAAGGTATCAGGCATCTCCGTGATGGCCACATCAAAGCGGCCTGAACTTTTGTACATTTTTTCAAGATACGGTGTAGTCTGTTGCCATTCGTGGTTGTTCCTGCCCGACAAAATCAACAGTTTCAGCTTTTGGGGCGCTTCAATTGTCACCGGTACACAGCGCATCAAAACGAAAAGGAGGAGAAACAAATAGTGAGTCTTCATGAGTAAAAATAACTTTTGGGTTCTTTTATACCGTTTAACCGGCGTATTCAAGTACTCTTTTCCTACACGTAAATTAGTATAAAATATGGTTCGATGTGCATATTGCCGTATGACCTTTTAGTCCGGGTTCTATACTGCTCCCAGGTTTCGCAGGAATGCCAGGCTTCTCTTCACCGCCTCTTCACCGGCTATCTCCAAGGTAGAGTAACCGTCAAATCCTGTTTTCACCAGCGCCCTAAACACATCCGCGATGCCGATGACGCCGTCGCCCAGGGCGATAAGGCTCATGCCGCAGCCAAATACCTTGCCCCGTTGCGTGCGAAACTCTTCGCCAAGGTCCTTCCAATGGACGTGTTCGATTTTATCGCCAAATATTTTTATAAACTCCAGCGGGTCGCCACCGCCGAGCCAGAGATTACCTGTGTCGAGGTTGGCGCCGAGTGCCGGCGAATGGCATTTATCAAACAGCCGCTCCATGAGTGGGATGGAGTCGGTAATGCGGCCATGGGGTTCCACCAATATTTTCACTCCGTAATCTGCCGCAAGCTCCAGCGGGGCATGCAATTTTTCGGCAATGGTAAAAAGCGCCTCATCGTCAGTTAACCTATGGCCGAAGGTCGTTTTTGGGTCGCCTTCCGATGTGATCACATGGCGTACACCGATCGCTCCGGCAATTTTCACCGCCTTGATTATCTGCGCCGTTCCATATCGCCAGGGAGCGGCAGGGTCAAGGAGGTTGGCATGGGCGCAGACGCTGGTCATGGTAATGCCCCGTGATTCGAACATCCGCTTTAGCTCAAACGGGTTGGCATCGAGACTCGCCACGGCAGTGAAGCCGTATTCATTTCCAAGGCATGCTCCGTCTGTATTGTCGGTGAGGTCGGCATATTTTATGCCCAGCGTTTTGATGTGGTCGAGCTGTTTTTCAAGTGTGGAGAAGGGATTGATAAGGGCAAAACATCCTATTTTAATGGCCATAATCTCGGGGAGTAAAAGGTTAAAAACTTTTTGTCGCTGTAATTTTCAACGCCTTTCAAATGTAATTGGAAGCAACTCAGGAATATTTTAATATCTTTCACTGAAAAAAATTATACTCCTTGAGTAACCCCAGGTTTGTCGATATCGATGGGAAAGTCTACAACGCCGATTCGTGTCTGCCCTTAAACGAAGCATGGCAAAACGGCGATATTGAACTACGGACTTTGGCAAGGGGCACCTACCCCGGCACTCAATTAGGGCCAAAAGAGCTGACCGGCATTAAAAGTATTGGCTACTGGGATGCCCGAAAAGCCCAGCCCTGGGGGCTTGACTGGCACAGGAATGAAGGTATCGAGATATGTTATCTGGAAAGCGGGGCGCTCAGATTTCATATCAACCAGCAAGAGTATCAACTCCAGCCGCGCGATATTACGATTACCAGGCCGTGGTTGGTTCACCGGCTTGGCAGCCCGCATGTTGGGGCGTGCAAGCTACACTGGATTATTATGGATGTGGGAGTACGGCATCCGCACCAGGAATGGAAGTGGCCCACGTGGATTATCCTGGGCAAAGAGGACCTCGACGACCTCACAAAATTTTTACGGCACAATGAATCACCGGTGTGGAAAGCCGGGAACGAGATGTCTACGATCTTCGAACAGATCGGCCAGACCGTAACCAAAGGCAATTACTACGACAGCAAGCTTAAGATCGCCGTTAATTCGCTGCTAATGACCCTTCTCGATCTTTTCCGTTCGGGACATGTTGAGTTGAATGAGGCGCTAATTGAAAGTAAGCGGACGGTAGAGCTTTTTCTAAAAGAGTTGGAAAACCATCTTCAGGAAGCATGGACACTGGAGTCGATTGCGCACCACTGCCATCTCGGTACCACCCAGGTAACGAAGTACTGCAAAGAAATATCTAATATGTCGCCGATGCAGTATCTTTCCTTTTTGCGGATCAAGAAATCAGCTTCGCTACTGCTGGAGAATCCTGTATTGAGGATTGCTGACGTGGCCTATGAGACCGGATTTTCCAGTCCACAGTATTTTGCCACCGTGTTCAGGCAGCAGTACAAGAAGACTCCGGGTCAGTTCCGGATTGAAACGAGTGTATCCGGAAAAGTACCAGCAACAGGCGCAAACTGAACCGCTGAAGAACTGCAT
>JAXHKU010000027.1:0-130760 GCA_034523095.1 Cyclobacteriaceae bacterium
ATTGAAAATAGAATAATTGAAAGTCCCTCGCTCATTGAAGGTTGCACCGTCAATTGCCTGGATTGTGAGCAATGACATTAATTGTTTTCTCTGCGTCTTTGCGCCTCAGCGGTTTATTAGTACTTTTGCACCGAAATCATGACCAATATTGAAGGGTGTTGTATCATAGCAACCCCATCGTCATTCCACCTTCTCATCCATGATATATTTTAACCTCAGTTCCAAAGCACGCTGACAGACAGGACACGGGTCATCGGGTTTATTTGATTTCATGTTGCAGTCCATCACAGGGCTGAAAATACCTTTGAAACATACCCGCCGCCTTCAAAAAACCCTATTTTACCTTCGAATTCAGCCGTCCTTGGAGTAGGTATAGGAATACCAGTTGGCACCAGTTCACTCCATTTCTGGTTAAACTGAACGTTCGTGGTAATATTTGGCTCCCATGGCTCTGTGCTTAGGTTGTAGAAGTACAGACGTCGCCATTTCAGCTTCATAGTATTCGTCGGCCAGGCCACCAAATCCATGTCCGAATTACATGCAGGCTGACTTTTGGCGTTAATTCATGATCGGCAGTAACCGCCGTATACAGATTGTAAAAACCGCCTCCTCCGTAGCGACCCCGAGTTTATAAGCACGATTATCCGGCTCATAGGGAACGTTAGCGGCGGCATAATCACATCAGGCTTTTGTAATCGGTGGTAGTGCAGGTATCGGGCAACATATGGAACCTGTAATAGCTGGTGCTTAACGCTGTTTTGCTGTAAATGTGCTCCCCGGGAATCGTCCGTCCCTGATTTGCTGAGAAACTGATTCGACCCCCGCATCAATGTTAATCCGGCTTACGTAATTACTGTATGGCTGCTTACCGGTAATATAACCCATAACCCGGAGTACATCGGCTCGAAATTTCTTCATTTCTTTTGCCGTATAGCCTTCTGCAAGGACCGCAATATATCCAGACTTTCGGAAGGATGTGCCTTTGCCCGCCAACTGTTTTGTTTTACATGTACCTGGTTTGTTCTTTCAGGATAAAGTAGCTTTGAGGATCGATTTCCCGACTGAATTTAGTCGCAAACTTGCCGGTGGCATAGCTCCTGTCGTCTATTTCAAACCGAATTTTTGTTTTAGGGTAGGGCATGGTGGCAACCTGGTAGAAGGTCCTGTTCAGAGACTTTGCTTCTTGTGTAGCCTGCCATTCTTCGAACAAGCTGCCAAATCCTTTCTCGTAGAGCAACTTATTTGAATTTGCCTCATAAACCCTGTACCTGAAATTGCCATAGGAGAACGGGTCTGTCAGGTTTTTGACCGGCCCGCCCCAAAACGGTTCTTCCTTCATCTCCTTTAAAAAAACAATCGTTGTATCAGCATTTCCCCCTAATTCAAAATCTATCCTGAGCGTTTTATGGTAGAAATATTGATCGAAAGTACCTGTTGAAGCAATGTCAGCTCCCTGGGCCTTTAACTGTAAACTAACAACTATGAAAAGCGACAGAAGCGGGAAAATTTCACCGGACTCATATTTTTTAATGGTGTTAACTTTCATATTATGTTTGCTGCCAGTTCCGGAGAAGGCTCGTTTTCCTCATATAAACCTCCATGATACCTGAAGTATTTTACAATGTTAACAGCTTCTACCCTTTTTTCAACCAGTTAGTCCGGTGATTTATAAGTTCGATCAGCCAGGGCGGCGAAAGCCCCCCTAAAAGTAGAATAGGCAATGCCCTTAGTGGTCGAGAATCCGTGACCGTAAGACGAGATAATCTTTCAAGGCCTTGAAGCTTTTAACTTTAATTAACTTACTTTATAAAATAGATGCTTTTATAAATCGTTTTCCACCCAACCCAGACAATCTCAACATGAAAAAACGAAACATTATCATTCTCTCCTCTATTGTTGCCGTGCTCACTCTTGTTTTTATCATTCAAAAATCCACCAATCCGTTGCTGAATCATCAGAAATTTTTCTGGAGGTAAAAAGAGGAGTATTCCGCATTGAAGTTACTACCGCCGGTGAATTAGATGCTAAAAACTTCTGTCAAGAGTTAGGGGGCCTGAGGGATTAATGCGCGCACAGATATGGCAGGTGAAAATTAACACCATTGTGGATGAAGGTACCGTTGTAGAAAAAGGAGGCTTCATCGCCATGCTTGATCAATCAGAAATCGGAGATAAGATCAAGCAAAAGGATACCGACCTGAAGCAAACCTTGTCTCAATATGCACCAGGCAAGGCTTGATACTGCCATGGAATTACGCAAGGCCAGGGATGAACTTGTTAATCGGAAGTTCGAAATTGAAGAAAACGAGTAGTACTCAATCAATCGCAGTTCGAGCCACCAGCAGAAATAAAAAAAGCAGAGATCACCCTCGAAAAATCCAAGAGGACGTATCAACAGGGTTTGGACAACTATCTGCTGCAGAAAGAAAAATCGGTCGCCAAAGTGGAAGAGGCGGCTGCAAAAATGATGGATGACCAGAATCAGCTGGATTTTCTGAACAAATTAGCTGGGCAATTTACGGTTATGGCGCCTGAACAGGGAATGGTGATTTATAAGAGAGATTGGCGCGGACAAAAACAGGGTGTAGGGGCTAAACATGGAACCGTGGGATCCCGGCGTGGCAAAATTACCCGACTTGAGCAAGATGGTGTCCAGAACGTTTATCAATGAAGTAGATATCAATGCAGTGAAAATCGACCAGAAAGTTGAAATTGGACTTGATGCTTTCCCGGAAAAAAAACTAACCGGAAAGGTCATTGAAGTAGCCAACGTAGGAGAACAAAAACCAAATTCGGATGCCAAGGTTTTCCAACTCCTGATCGAAATAAATGAATCTGACACTACATTGAGGCCTGGAATGACAACCAGCAATACCATCGTCTCCGGAGAAATTTCCGATGTACTTTATGTTCCGGTGGAGTCACTTCACACTCAGGGAGACTCCATAAGTTTCATGTACAAAAAAAGTGGCCTGCGTACCATAAAACAAGAAGTACTTACAGGCAAGTCCAATGCTGATGAGTATTGTCATACTTCATGGATTAGTTGATAAGGATGTTGTCTTCCTGTCAGATCCGGAAGGCATGGAGGCCAAACCCGTGGAACGGCTACCTGCCGAAACCAGTCCGTCAGCATCCAAATAACCGGCTATGTACACGCGGATTTCCACCAACTTCAATATTGCACTTGAGGCAGTGATGGCCAATAAGCTCCGATCATTACTTACAGGACTTGGGATTATTTTTGGGGTAGCAGCGGTAATCGCCATGATGGCTATTGGCTCCGGGGCCCAGGAAGAAATCCTGGAACAGATAAAATTGGTTGGGGTAAATAATATCGTCATAACACCCATTGTAAAACAGGAAGAAAAACAATTGGATGCTTCAGAAAGTGATGAAGGCGCAGAGAAAAATCTGTCACAGGGACTTTCACTATATGATACCAGAAGCATTGAAAGAATTGTTCCGGGTATTGAGAAATTAAGTCCCGAAATAATCATTGAGACTTATCTGATAAAAAAATGCCCTGCGTCGCAGCGCCAAATTGGTTGGTGTAGAAAACAGCTATTTTCATATATCCGGCTTTGAACTGGAGTGAAGGAAAATTCTTCAACTCGGATCATATGGCAGAAGGCAAACCAGTATGTATCATCGGAAAAAGCATCAAATCAAAGTTTTTCAGCAAAGAGGAACCAATCGGCAAATATATTAAGGTAGGAAACCACTGGCTGAAAGTTATCGGTGTCCTGGAGGAGCGTCACATTTCACAGAAGAGCATTTCCAATCTTGGGATCAGGGATTACAATATGGATGTGTATACGCCTTTGAAGACGGTGCTTTTTCGTTATGAGAACAGGCTGCTGGTCACAGAAGCCGGAATAAAACTTTTTAACGGCACTGATCCTGAAGAACGCGAAAAAGCACCAAATTATCATCAATTGGATCGGTTGGTTGTGCAAGTGAATAACTCTGATCAATTGAATAGTGTGGCACAGGTGATACTCGAAGTTGCTGAAACGCAAGCACAACAACATAGTGGATTATGAGATCACCATTCCGGAATTATTACTCAAACAACAGCAGCGCACCAAGAGTATATTCAACTTCGTTTTGGGGGCCATCGCTGGTATTTCACTATTGGTCGGGGGTATCGGGATTATGAATATCATGCTCGCTTCGGTTTTAGAGCGAATTAAAGAAATAGGCCTGCGCATGGCCATAGGGGCCAAAAAGATTGATATCGCCTACCAGTTTTTATTGGAGGCCGTGATGATCTCGGTATCCGGCGGATTGTTGGGAGTAATTCTGGGAACAATCATCGCTATAAGTGTTTCAGCATTGGCTGAAATTCCGACAATTTTAAGTATCTATTCTATTCTTCTTTCATTTGGAGTAGCTGTTTCTATCGGGGTTATCTTCGGTTACACACCCGCAAAACGTGCTGCCAATCAGGATCCCATAACCTCATTAAGGTATGAGTAAAAGTTCTAAATCATAAATGTCAGACAGTGGCGAAAGGCGAATCAATGTCGTTAAGTTTAGAATTCTTGTGTTATTGGCAAGTAGGCAAGACTGAATCAATCTGCTCAATCCCAACAGATTGCTTCGCTCGTGCCTTGCTCGCGATGACGTATTTTATGTAATGTGCCGAAATCCGAGTATTTATAAGAACCATCAATATCATAAAATCACTACCTTCGAACAGATCATAATAAATCGATTTCCGATGAAAAATTGGCTCCTCATCTGTCTGACAACTCTGCTATTATTGTTTTTCGCCACTCAGAATGCGTCGTTTTCCCAAGGCAACGCAGGAGCAGGTTCAAATCAACCATCCTTTTTCCCGCAAGCCGACCTGATGAAGATTGGTGTGTTTTATTATCCCGAACAATGGCCAAAAGACCAGTGGCAGCGGGATTTGAACAACATCGCGAAACTGGGTTTTGAATTCACCCACTTTGCTGAATTTGCCTGGACTTTCATAGAACCCACAGAAGGAACCTTTGATTTTACATGGCTCGAGGAGGCAATTGACCTGGCCGACAAAGCCGGTCTTAAAGTCATACTTTGTACACCTTCCCTCACCCCGCCTGCCTGGATGGGCGAAAAATATCCGGAGATATACCTGGTCGGTGCCGACGGAAGAAGACGCGAACACGGCATCCGGGCCAATGCGTCGCTATCCAATCCGGTGTATACGTCCAAAGTTGAACTGATCGTGACTGAATTGGCAAAGCGATTTGGCAGAGACGACCGTATCTGGGGGTGGCAAATCGACAATGAGCCTTTGGCAGTTCCTGATTATAGTCCGTCGGCCAGAAAAGCTTTTCAGGATTGGCTCAGCGGCAAATATGGAGTAATTGCTGAACTGAATAAGGTGTGGGGCGGTAGCTTCTGGAGTACACGCTACGATCGTTTTGACCAGGTGTTGATCCCCAATGCCGCATTGAATGAAGAAGATAAACTCAGCCCTCATGCCCTGCTCGACTTTCAGCGGTTTACCGCCGATGTCACCGCCGGTTTTCTGGATATGCAAGCCAGGACTCTTCGCAAATACATCGATCCAAAGCAATGGATCACAACCAATTATGTAAATGCCGTGTATGGCGCCGACCCGCGCCGGGCTGAAACTTTGGATTTCGCTTCATTCACCATGTATCCTGTGAATGGCACAAATTTCCTCGGCGGAAACAGTTTCCGGACCGGCAATCCATATAAGATCATGGAATCGTGCGACTATTTCCGCACGGTAAACGGCGCTACGGGCGTCATGGAACTCCAACCCGGACAAGTCAATTGGGCGCCGATCAACCCCATGCTTCAGCCGGGCACAGTGCACATGTGGCTGATGCAGGCATTCGGTGGCGGATGCTCCTTTGCCTGTACATACCGCTACCGGCATCCACTCTTCAGTAGTGAAATGTACCACGATGGCATCGTTGGCACAGACGGAATCACATTGACGCAAGGGGGAAAAGAATTTGTAGAGGCTATCAATGACATGAAATTGCTTCGCTCTCATTATAATCCAAAAGCTGCCATGCCCGAAAGATTTGCCAGGCGACGAACCGCCCTATTGTGGAGCCATGATGTCATGTGGGATCTTGACATTCAACCGCAAACCACGCAATGGGATACCTGGAAATTGCGAAACACCTATACTTCAGCGATAAAATCCACCGGTGCGCCTATGGATTTCATTGGGGAAAAGGATGATTTCAACAAGTATCCTTTTATGATTGCCCCCGCGTATCAGTTGATCGATGAAGATCTCGTAGTCAAATGGACGGAGTATGTGAAACAAGGCGGACATCTCATCCTTACCTGCCGGACCGGCCACAAAGACAAGAACGGACACTTTTTCGAGGCGCCATTAGCAAAACCCATTTCCAGCCTTATCGGTGCCGACATTGAGTTTTTTGATATGCTTCCAACAGGTGTATCCGGTAACGTGAAGTACGGCGATGCACAATTTGGCTGGAGTTGTTGGGGAGAAATACTAAAGCCATATGCCGGCACTGAGGTATTAGCCATCTACCAGGACCAGTACTATGCAGGTAAACCTGCGGCTACCACACGAAAACTTGGCAAAGGCACAGTAACCTTCATTGGTGTCGTTACGCTTGATGGCACGCTCGAACGAAGGATCGTTCGAGATATGTATGAGAAGGCTGGGGTAGAAATAGAAGATCTCCCACCTGGGATTTTTATGGAATGGCGCGATGGGTTTGTGACCGGTGTCAACTACACCGAAAACGCGTATCATTTCCGGATTCCTGATGGAAAAAAAGAGTTTATTGGCAGCAATCCAGTAGCTCAAGGCCAGGCGATTATCTGGCAGGAGTATTAAGAAGTCTCGGTATTTACTTTCCCTTCTTGATAATTCAAACCAACTGGATAATAATGTCCAAGATTGTAAATGCCGATCCAGTAGGGTTTTTCCTAACCAAAAAATATGCGTTAATTGGTTTTGCTGGCGCTTTTTGTAATTATGGTTTCCAGTTCCTACATTTAAAAATATTAGAACCAATTAAACTATAAACCTATGCCAGTCACCAAATCCTATGCAGCGCACAGCGCCACCACGCCTCTTGTACCATGGACACTCCAGAGACGCGATCCCAAACCAACTGATGTACAAATGGACATCCTGTATTGTGGCGTTTGCCACAGCGATCTGCATTTTGCCCGCAACGAATGGGGCATGACAGTTTTCCCCATCGTCCCCGGCCATGAAATTGTAGGAAAGGTCACAGCGGTGGGTAGCGCGGTTACAAAATACAAAGTGGGCGACCATGCCGCTATCGGCTGCCTTGTAGATAGCTGTCGCGAGTGTGATAATTGCAAACACGATCAGGAACAGTATTGTACCAACGGTTTTGTATTCAGCTATGGCAGTATGGAGCGCGACGGTAGTGGTATGACCTATGGCGGCTACAGCAAAAGCATTGTTTGCCATGAAGATTTTGTACTCCGTATTTCCGATAAACTCGACCTCGCTGCTACAGCGCCGCTGCTCTGCGCCGGTATCACGACCTACTCCCCGCTGCGTCACTGGAAGGTAGGTCCGGGCATGAAGGTAGGCATTCTGGGTCTGGGTGGATTGGGCCATATGGGTGTAAAATTTGCCGTTAACATGGGCGCCGAAGTGACGATGCTCAGTCATTCGCCATCCAAGCAGGCCGATGCCAAACGACTTGGCGCCCACAAGTTTGTGCTGACAAGTGATGAGGAACAAGCCAAGTCGGTGATGGGCTATTTCGATTTTATACTCGACACCGTTTCTGCACAACACGATTACAACGCTTATCTCGGTATGCTGAGAACCAACGGGGTAATGGTTTGTGTTGGTGTTCCGCCTGCACCAACTCCGGTGCATGCCATGAGCCTTGTTTTTGGCCGCCATACGCTGGCCGGCTCGTTGATAGGCGGGATCGCCGAGACACAGGAAATGCTGGACTACTGCGCCAAGCACAATATTGTCAGCGATATTGAAATGATTCGCATGGACGAAATAAATGAGGCCTACGAGCGGTTGCTGAAAGGCGATGTGCGGTACCGTTTTGTCATTGATATGGCTACGCTGTAAAAATTATAATTGGCTTGAAAAGGCTCGCCGGGGTGCGGGCCTTTTTTGCATAATGTGGTGTCGTCCATCCGACCATTGAAATGTCGAAATAACCAAGACCAATATCCTTGGTCCGGGGAAAAATGAAAAATCCATATGCTACTACCTATTCAGATAAGCCTGGTATTATCCACTTTTTTCATCTCCTGCTAACCAGCGATATTTGGGCCACACTGAGATTTGCAGAATTTAATTCAGCTACGGGTTATTGTGGATTTTTATGATTAAATTATTATCCGGAATCCATGATATAAGAACGCTTGCAGACTAATTGCCAATATGTAAATAGCCTGACCATGAAAACCACCCTATTATTATTTATCCTGGTTTTTGCCCCAATACCCATCATGGCGCAGCGAAGCCTGGAAGAGCGCCTCACCTCCAAGGTGATCGACTGTGAGGACATAGCGGGTAACAGCGCTATGGCCTTTGTCGATTTTATGAATCAGGGTTATCTCGATTCGGCCAGGCAGGTCATTGACTTCTGGGAAGGGAAATGTGGACTTAGCGAACCCGTAATGCGCTCCAAAATTCTCTGGACAATTGTAGCAGATGAACTAACCGAGGAGATTTATGGCATCACTATGCTGGATTACATCTATAAGTATCTTGCTAGGCTGGAATATACGGGACACGGCGATTTCAGAACTGTTTATGATAATAGTGCGGCATTGTATGGCTACGTGCCATTAAACAGCTATTTCGACCGCGCAACTGTTGATCTCGCGGCAGGAATTACTGAATTCGACAACGATCTGGAGCGACTTTACAGCCTGTTGTATTCCGATAAAATCGACGAGTTTTTTATCACGTTGCAAAAACCGGAGTATGCTCACTATCTCGTACGGTATGCCTATGACAAAGAAGTAGAAACCATTAATAAACAGTTTAGTCTGCATTTCAGCATATTCAGCGGAGCGTATATCCCTTCCGGGAATGCTGCCATACTTGGATCGCACCCTGAATTTGGTTTCTCCATAGGCGCTCAGAAAGATAAGTTCACCTATGATCTCAGGATTGCTTTCCGTTGGGGACCAACTGATGAGCCATATCATTTCCACCTTTCCTACTATGACACTATCCCCACTACATATTATTTCGGCGGCTTCATCGGATTTGATGTGTTTTATGATCTGGTCGGAAATGGGCGGAACAAGTTGCTGCTGCTCGGTGGAATCGCGATCGACGGTTTTGATACGCAGCCCTACGATAACAATTATTATTCAAACTATTACTCCGTGCTGGCATTCAACACAAATTTTGGCCTGATGTACCGAATTTTCCTCAGTAAGGGCACATACCTTTTTCTCAGCTACCGGTACAACCTCGTGAACTACAACAACAGTTTGCGATCAGGTGATTACGCTGGGATTTATGAGAACATCAGCGGCAACTGGCATTCGCTTAATATCGGCATTGGCTGGGTGGGCAACAAGATGAAACACGATGCCTTGAAAAGACTGCGATACCAGGATCGTTGAAAAATCCACCATTAAACCTGTCGCCGATATATATGACCATCAATTATTTTTTATCCATAGCAGTAAAGACCGGATGATTTCATAATTT
This sequence comes from Cyclobacteriaceae bacterium, assembly GCA_034523095.1. Lineage (GTDB taxonomy): Bacteria > Bacteroidota > Bacteroidia > Cytophagales > Cyclobacteriaceae > JAAUQL01. The sequence goes on from JAXHKU010000027.1 coordinate 9,697, forward strand.
TGCACCGAAAATTAAGATAGAAGCGCTTAATTGATTATAGCTGATTAACACTATTCCTACCTTCCTCATAGCCAATTTGAAATACACACCGGCCATTCCAAATCGCTCAACAAAATAAATGCACCGGTCATTAACTAAGAATACTTAAATGAAATTTACTGAGTTTAATCTGAACGAACACCTCATGGAGGCCTTGTCCTACATGGGCTTTAACGATGCCACACCCATCCAGGAGCAGGCGATACCGCTGATTTTGGAGGGAAAAGACCTGATTGCCAGCGCACAGACGGGTACCGGGAAAACAGCCGCTTTTTTATTGCCAATTCTCCATAAGCTTACCGATAAGCACGACCGCCTGAACACGCTGATCATCGTGCCAACACGCGAACTCGCCATCCAGATCGATCAGCAGGTAGAGGGATTCTCCTATTTCACGCATGTCACTTCACTGCCCGTCTATGGTGGTGGCGAAGGGTCTGACTGGGATGCCCAGAAAAGTGCCCTTACCCAGGGAGCCGAAATTATTGTCGCAACCCCAGGAAAGCTGATTTCACACCTCAACCTCGGGTATGTAAATTTCGATCATCTCGAGCACCTGATTCTCGATGAGGCCGACCGCATGCTCGACATGGGCTTCCACGACGACATTCAGAAAATAATGACCTATTTGCCAAAGAAGCGTCAAACATTGATGTTCAGCGCCACAATGCCTCCGAAGATCAGGGAGTTGGCTAAGAAAATCCTGAAAGACCCGGCGGAGATCAGCATTGCCATGTCGAAACCGGCGGCTGGTGTAATTCAAGCCGTGTGCTTCGCGCATGAGCATCAGAAAACACCGCTGATTAACTCTATGATTGCGGATAAACCACTGGTGAAATCCATCTTAGTTTTTACTTCCACAAAAAAGAAGGTGAATGAAATTGTCCGGGGTTTGAAATCAAAGAATTATATCGTCGAAGGTATTTCTTCTGACCTGGAACAATCGGAGCGCGAAGAAGTGTTATTGCGTTTCAGGTCTAAAAAGACACGCGTTCTGGTAGCAACCGATGTCCTGAGCCGCGGCATCGACATCAAAGATATCAACCTGGTCATCAACTACGATGTGCCGGGCGATGCCGAAGATTATGTACACCGAATTGGCAGAACCGCCAGAGCCGACACAAAAGGAGTTGCCCTGACGCTGGTGAATGAAGACGACATGTACCGATTCGATCAGATCGAAAAACTGATAGAACGCGAGGTGCCACGCGCTAAGTTACCCGAACGATTTGGCGAAGGGCCCGTGTGGAAAGAAAATCCAGTCCGGCCAAAGAGAAGTTTTGGCGGTGGAAAAGGCGGCCCTAAAGGCGGGTCGGGGAAAGGGAGAAGCAATGATAGAAGCCGGGGGAGGCAAGGGAGTAAATAGGAATTACTTTCCTCCGGATTTACTAAAAGATAGGTAAAGCCTTATTTTCCCAAAGTGCACTTTCCCTTCCATGTGGTTGAAAAGCGGCGTTAGTGGCTCCGTAGCGCCGACAACCTCAATTGCTTTTTTTATCTGGTCTGTTTCCTGAATGGTCAGGTAAGGTGCAATATCCTTGATAAGTCCACGCTCCAAAAGAGTCGCCAAATGCCCATAGACAGTAGATTCGTGAATTCCCCGTAGTGATGCGATTTCTGTCGCCGACTTGCCTTCGAGGATCAGCTTCAGGGTTTCAAATTGAGTTTTACCCCGAATGCCCGAACTCTTTGTATCGGACTTCAGGATGTAACCGATTATTTCATCGATAAACACTTCACCGTATTCCTCAAGCTTAAATTCACCGACACCGGAAATGGTGCCCATTTCCTCGCGGGTCACCGGATATTGGGTCGCCATTTCTTTTAGAGTGACATCGGAAAATATCACATACGGAGGTACACCTTTAGAGTCGGCGATTATAATGGCGCAGACTTCTCAGCGTCTCAAAAAGACCATTAGCAAATAGCTGTTTCTGAGTTTTTTCCGGTTCCTCTTTCACCATTAACTGCCCAACCTCTGACGAATCGAGCACCGACACAAGTTGAACCTTTCTGCCCTTGAAAAGGACTTCGCGGCCAGCGTCTGTAATTTTAAGGACATGGTTTTGGTCGTATGCTATTTCCAGAAAACCCAGATGAAGCATTTGTAGAATATAGTGCTGCCAATCATCGTAGCTGTGGTCTTTTCCAACGCCGTAAGTTTTGATTTCATGATAACCGTGCTGAAATAGATAGCTCTTTTGCGATCCGCGCAGCACATCGATCAACGTTCCAATACCAACATTTTCGCTCAGACGTGCCAGCGCCGAAAGCGCCATCTGCACTATGACGGTGCCGTCTGTGGATGTAGGAGGATTTTTGCACACATCACAATTCCCACAATTTTCCGGCAGGTCTTCGCCAAAATAGGTGAGCAGAATTTTTCGTCTGCATACTGCCGCTTCAGCGTACTGCTGAATCCTTTTTAACTTGGCAAGCTGAATGTCCTTCAGCTTACTTTCTTCGCAAAAGCTACGCAATATCATCACATCGCGGTAGCTGTAAAACATCACCGTTTCGCAGGGCAATCCGTCCCTGCCACCCCTTCCGATTTCCTGATAGTAGCCTTCAATATTTTTCGGCAGGTTATAATGAATGACAAACCGGATGTTGGATTTGTCGATTCCCATGCCGAAAGCGATGGTTGCTACAATGATATTCACTTTATCCTTTTTGAAATCCTCCTGGACTTTGGCGCGAACCTCTTTTTCCAGTCCAGCATGGTAGGGCGCAGCGCTGAATCCGTCGAATTCAAGTCTTTCGGCAACCTCCTCGCAGGAGTTGCGGCTCAGGCAATAAATAATGCCCGATTCACCATGATGTCGGCTAAGGATTTTTTTCACCTCGCGGTAAACTTTCTGGCCGGGTTTCACCTGCAGGCTTAGATTAGGCCGGTTGAACGAGCCGAGGAATACGGCAGGATCAGTGAGTTTGAGCTGAGTCACAATATCACGACGCGAAATTTTATCGGCAGTAGCGGTGAGGGCTATCACTGGTGCATGAGGCCATTGTTTTTTAATAATACCCAGACGGCCGTATTCCTCACGGAAATCGTGACCCCAGACCGAAATGCAATGGGCTTCGTCAATGGCAAAACCACTGATATTGGCCTCTTTCAGGATATTGAACATGGGTTGGCTGAGAAACCGCTCCGGCGACAGATAAAGGAGCTTTAGTTTGCCATTGTGGAGTTTTTCCAGCGCAGCAGCTTCCTGCACCGTATCGATGGTGCTGTTGATAAAAGCGGCCGGAATACCATTGGCCACTAAGCCTTCCACCTGATCTTTCATCAAAGCTATCAGCGGTGATATCACGATGGTCGTCCCCTCCATCAGCAACGCAGGTATCTGGAAGCAGATGGACTTTCCTCCTCCTGTAGGCATGATCACCAGGCAGTCCTTTTTGGCCAGTACGTGATTAATAATATCCTCCTGCATGGGCCGGAAACTGTCGTAGCCAAAATACTTTTTGAGTATGTGAGATGCCGTTGGAATCATTAAGGATTAGTGGTTTATAAGTTGATCAATTGCCCTGTGTGTCCACAGGAACGGCCAAAACATCGATGGTGCTGTTAGCCGGGATCATTTTTTTATAATTGCCTATTGTAATGGGCTTGTTGGTTGCAGCATCCGTCAGGCTGTAATGCAGAGCGTTGAAAAACTGATGATAATCCATGAACTCAATGCCTCGTTCTTCCATAACGTACTGCCCCAACTCAAAGATGATCTTAGGTTTTGTCCTGGCAATGGTCTTACTCCCCCCTTTGAGCACATCGAACTCATGGCCGTCGGTATCAATCTTGATGAAATCGATTCGGCTGATTTGATTTTCTTCGACAAACTCATCCATTGTAAAAGCCGGTACACCCTGGGCCGACATGGCGCTTCCGCCATGAACGGGGTGCTGGTCTGCTCCAACGTTTTTATTGATTTTCCAACTCGAAAATGCGGTTATGGTGCCACCTTTTTTTCCAGACTGGTAATGAATGCCTGGTTCGGCCTGATTTTCGACATAAGACCGGTGTTCAAAGATATGTTTCTTAGCAGTTTTCCAAACGCATAATGTGTTGGTTCGAATGCATATACTTCACCTTTCGGAGCATGTTGTGCAAAATGGAGCGCCATGATTCCCACGTTAGCACCGACATCAAAAATTACGGCATCCGGCGGCAGGTGTATGAACTTATTATCGGAAACATGTTTTTGAAAATTGCCGAAAAGAAAGAGCGACAAATCCAGTCCTTCGGTGATGTCGACTTCGAACACCAACCCGTTTCTTCTGATGATTCTTTTTTTTACGCCATAAAATGGTTTGACCAAAAGAAATAATACCTGCGCCACAAGGAGCTTAAGTCTTGTGATGGGCAGTTTGCTAAAAAGGAGGTTCATAGAAGGGTGAAACTAGTAGAATTTTATTTTTCTTGCTGCATAGGCCACCATGCGGAGCAGCATGAAGCCATGACTGAACCGCGATATATTCGTTTCGCCATAGACACGCTCACGGTAACGTATGGGTAAATCGACAATTTTCAGGTTGAGTTTGTAGGCGCCAAAGATCAGGTCGAAATCGCCGAATGGGTCAAACTCGCCAAAGAAAGCCCGGTTTTTTACCAACTTTTCATAGTCCTTCCGGAAGATCACTTTCGTGCCACAAAGCGTATCCTTGATCGGCTGCTCCAAAAGCCATGAAAACATCATGCTGAAAAACTTATTGCCAAACAGGTTCAGAATACGCATGGCGTTTTTTTCCATCGGATAAACCAATCGTGAGCCATTGATAAACTCGCCCTTATTCTGTGTTATCGCCTCGTAAAAAGCCGGCAAGTCCTCAGGGGGCACTGTGAGGTCGGCATCGAGGATCATCAGGATGTCACCAGTGGCCATGCCAAACCCTTTTCGCACCGCGTCGCCTTTGTCCTTCCCGGGTTGCTGGGCTATTTTTATATCCCATTCAGGGAATTTAGATGAAAGCTGCTGCATCTGCTCCCAGGTATCGTCGGTAGAGTTTCCTTCGATAAATATTATTTCCTGATGCTTTCCGAATCTTGGCATGCGGCGCAGGGCATTTTCAAGGTTTCCGCTTTCATTGCGCGCCGGTATCACAATCGTTGTGTTGTAGACAGGTTCAGGCAGCGGAGTTATCGGCCGGGCAAATATGTACTGATTCAGGCAGAGTTTATTGATCAGCGGCAGGCGGGCTATGAATTTGTTCAACATCCATGAGATGATGGGAATATTCACGGGCAGCAATATCCGGCGTGTTGTCCTGTATGTTTCAAATCCGGCGAGGTACAGAAACGTTTGCAGATCGCGGCGGGTAAGCCAGTTTTGTTTTGGTGTTTTTTGTTTTACACCGATCCATTCGCCAAACAACAACAGGGGTTCCCACTGAAAGTTGTAATAGTTAATGATAATGTGGGATTTTGGATGGCAGACCGATTTTAGCGAATTGAACACCCGGAGGACATCCACAAAGTATCCGGTGGCATGCGTGAGAACGATGGTATCGAACTTAAGCGGAAGATCAATCTCCCCGGCATCCTGCTCATAAAAATCAATGCCTGGATAAGACTTTTTAGCCCTGCTGATCATCTCCGGCGAAAAGTCAATACCAACTTTTTTGCTGCCGTTCATCATGGAGAGCATTTCGCCATTACCGCATCCTACTTCCAGTACCGTGTCTTCGTCTGGTATGAAATAATTGCAATACCTCACGATGTCATTCCAGAAATAGGAATACCGCTTCCGGTATTTATCCAGGCGGGGCGCCAGCCTGTTGAAATGATTCAGGAACCCCTGTCTGCGGGAACTATCTGCTATGGTGCTATGGCCGGTCACTTCAGGTCGAGTCGTTTAATTCAGTTCATATAAATAAGCCGGATAATTCTCTCCAACCTGGTGGATGAGTTTCAGCTTGCCCGGAAATGCCTGATTGATGGCTTCCAGGTAGCGTCGTTCTGTGGTGATTACGGCGCTGTTAGGATCATCGGGATTAGCGCGAAGATTGGCCATGATTACGTGGGTCACCTTGGCATCCCTGAGTATTTTGTACAATTCAGCAGGGTCCTGAGATGGAAGCCTGTATATGCCATGGAAATTTCGCCCATTGCTGTATATAAATGCCATGCCCGGCTTCCGGCAAGCGACGAAGGCTGAATCAGGCAGATGCTCATCTACCCAACCCGCCATGGTGAGGTAGTTGATCCAATCATCAGCAAATCCATAAAACTTGTCACCGGCCATATATTTACTGAGCACTGTGAGTTGCTTTGGAACTTTCTCCAGCGAACGGAACAGGTTTGCCACCATTAGGATTCCAACCAGGGCAAAAAATAGAAAGGCGAATTTACCCAGACGCCCGGTGAATAATTTATGTAAACCATGGATGGATAGCGCGAGCAAGAGCGGCACCACGATCAGGACCAATCGCTCCTGGTTCCAGTAAACCTGGAGCGCCAGAAAGGTGATGCCGGCGGATGCCAGGATAAATAGCGTGATGAAGTACCAAAACCGTGATTTCCGGAAATAAACCAATAGCGCAGCTATCAGGCCGATATAAATGAATATCGTGGTTAATACTTTCAGGTTTGGCCACTTGGCCAGGGATATCCCAAAGATGTTGAGGAAATGAAAGCCGAGATAATTCACCGAATTTCCAATGAGCCGGTCAATAAATCCCGCGAAATCTTCATTGCCCGCATCGGGCCGGAATGAGTTTTTCAATAATAATGTACTGCCCTGTCCGCTGATTTGCTGATCGCCAACATTCCATATCGTGACTTTCATTATGTGCAGTGTGAAGAAAAAAAGCGTAAAAGAGCCAAGGATAAATACTACCTGCTTCCATTGTTTTTGTGTGATGAAATACAAAATAACCGTCGCCAGGCCAACCAGGCCAATGTTTCGGGTGATGGACAGCAGAAAGAGCAGGAGTCCGGCAATGATGACCGGCAAATAATCTTTCTTTAGGTCAAATGGGTTTCCACCCCGTATGAAGTGCTTATCGAAATAGTAAAGGAAATAGCCCTGGATGAACAGATAAAAGGATTCGGTGTAGGTGTTGCAGCCATAAAGCAGGAATACCGACGAGCTGCACAGCAAGACCATCACTGCAAAAAGTGCCGATGGCGACACGTAGTTGCGCAACATTTTGTACATAAACCAATTGTGACCAGCCAGACAAAGCACAGAAAATATTTTGAAAGCAATGACATTCACTCCCGTCACCAACATGATCACCGCTAACGCCATGGGATAAAACGGCCCCTGAAAAGTCGGAAAGATGCCCTGGTGAAGGAGGTTGTATGCCCTGTTGATGTATTCCGTATCATCACCGCCAATCGATACTTTGGGCTCGAACAGACAAATGGAAAGTAGGATGAATAATCCAAAAGAAATCCATGGAATGAGCCTGGGTTTTGCTTCAAAAAAACGATCGAGTGACGTGATACTATTTTCTGTGGATTTGCTGGATGCTTTATCTGCCTGTTTCATCGTTTTAAATATTGGATCTCTGGCATTCGAACGGCAAATATATTGATTGCATTGAAGATATATAGTCGGCGGGAGCAATGAGATGTTTTTTCAATATTTCACGGAGGGCTTTTAAACAATCATAGCTCCTGTCGGGTCATTATAATTATAGTAAATTTTGAGCTTCGGGAAACCATTAAGTTCTATTTTTATGTCGAAAAGCCTCTTCAAGTGAAAAATAGACTGTTTTTAATCATATACCTGTTAACAACGCTGACAGACCTGGTCAAAGCAGGTAGTTCCGGGTTCAGGTTTATTGAAAACAAAGGCCAGTGGCATGAGGATGTTTTGTACAGAGGTGCCATTCCGGGTGGTGATATCTATGTTCTAAAAAACAAGTTGAAATATGTATTTTATCCATCAGGACGTATTAACCACGAACATGGCCTTTCGACGGAATCCGGCACCGCTCTGCGTGCACAAACACAGCCGAAAGAACTCGCACAGGCGGTGGAAGTGCTGTTCGTCGGAGCCAATGAACAAAGTGCTATAAAAAGCCAGACACGTTTTCCGGAAACCATCAATTACATAAAGGGAAACAACCAGGATAGGTGGGTGACTGATGCAGGAGCCTTTGCCATCGTGACGATTTCTGATTTATACCCCGGAATCGATCTGAACCTGTATTCCACGGTCAATGGATTGAAGTATGATTTCGTGTTGAAACCAGGCGCAAATCCGGCAAATATCCGGATGCAGTACCAGGGTCAGGATTACCTGAAAATCCATAATGATCAGCTTGTCTTTGGCACCATGTTCGGGCAGGTTCATGAGAGCAGGCCGGTTTGCTACACGGAAGAACAGGGCGTGCGAAAGGAAGTGAAGGCAACATTTCAGCTTGACGACCAGTCAGTTTCGTTTGCTATTGAAATCTATGACACCACCAAAACACTAGTCATCGATCCGGAACTCATTTTTTCTACCTATTCAGGCTCCTTCGCCGACAACTGGGGATTTACTGCAACTTTTGATGACGAGGGCAATTTGTATTCCGGAGGGATCGTTTCCGACGAAGGATATCCTGTGACTACGGGCGTTTTTCAACTGGAACACGGCGGTGAATGGGATGTGGGAATATTGAAATACACCCCTGACGGCAAAGAACTTGTTTATGCGACTTACATCGGCGGTAGTTTCACCGAAACACCACAGAGCATCATCGTTAATCACCGGGGCGAACTGGTGATCTACGGAACCACGAGTTCGCCCGATTTCCCAATGACAGGAAATTCATACAACGCCGTGTTTTCAGGGGGTGAATCAATTAACGATGAACCAGATGATGAAGAATTACCAATTCTGGTTGGGGGTGTTTCTTTTCTAAACGGGTCAGATTTGTTTGTGGCCATCCTCAGTGCAGATGGTAAATCACTCGAAGGTGCCACCTTTGTCGGAGGCACTGGAAATGACGGTTTGATGGAGCGCACCAGGCCACTCACCAAAAACTATGGGGATGAATTCAGAGGCGAGGTGATCGTGGATAATAGCGATAATATATACGTGGCCTCCAATACAAGTTCAGTAGATTTTCCAATAACAGGCGGTTGGCAAGCAACCTACGGTGGAGGATTTAATGATGGTGTTGTAATGAAGCTGTCGCCCGATGCCTCGCAACTTTTGTGGAGTACCTTTGTGGGTGGTTCCGGAATGGATGCACTTTTCTCGGTGAAGGTTGATAAAACAGGGAATGTTTTTGCTGCAGGGGGTTCAATAAGCGTTGATTTCCCGGTGACGGAAGGCACCTTAAAAACCTCAAAGCCATCGGGTACTGATATTGATGGAGTTTTAGTGAAAATAAGTAGTGATGGAAGCCAACTCCTGCGATCCACTTTTCTCGGAACCTCATCGTATGATCAGGTGTATTGCTTAGAAATTGATTCCTCTAGCCGCGTTTATGTACTTGGACAAACACAGGGACTCTATCCAGTAACTGCAGGCGTTTATTCCAATCCCAATAGTGGTCAGTTTATTCATAAAATATCCAATGACCTCGATTTCACCTTTTTCTCCACCGTCATAGGATCGGGCACTCGGTCGCCGAATTTCTCGCCGACTGCCTTTCTTGTCAATGAATGCGAAAACATTTTTCTCAGTGGCTGGGGAGGAGTGCTCAACCGTCCAAGCCTGGGATACATCGGAGGCAATACGCTTTCATTACCAATCACCTCAAACGCATTTCTAAAAACCACCGATGGCTCGGACTTCTATCTCATGGTCTTGCTGCAGGACGCCCGTCAGTTGCTTTATGGCTCCTACTTTGGAGAAAATGGCAGAGGAGATCATGTGGATGGGGGTACGAGCCGGTTTGATAAGCGCGGTATTATTTATCACTCGGTATGCGGAGGATGCGGAGGGAGTTCTGAATTTCCAACCTGGCCACCAGACGTTTGGTCACCAACGAACAACAGCGACAACTGCAACAACGCGGCGTTCAAGTTTGACCTGGCTTCGTTGGAGGCCCGGTTTGAAACAGACACGGAGGACTTCACCAATCGGGGCATCCGCTCCGGCTGCTATCCTTTTACATTGGTGTTTTTGAATGAAAGTGTCGGAGGCGAAAATTTCTTCTGGGAATTTGGCAACGGATCATCGACGGATCAGGAAGATAGCATTACCGTTACGTATGATATTCCCGGCACCTATCCGGTCGTACTTACTGCCACCGATATCAATACCTGTACGCGTGTCAGTGAAGCTACCGGATCCATTACGGTATATGATTATGACTTTGAGATTATGCCGGAAGATTCTATATGTTATGGATCAAATATAGAATTGGCGGCGAATGGCGGCATCAATTATCAATGGACGCCGGCGCAAAGCTTAGAAAATCCCAATACACCCAATCCGATCGCCTCACCGGATTCTACAACCATGTACCACGTGAACATCATAGACCAGAATGGCTGCACGGGCATCGACTCTGTGCTAATAAGGGTGATTCCAAAGATTCAGGCCACTTTCGATGTAAAAAAAGTGTTCGATTGCCATGAGCCTCCATTACTAAAATTTATTAATCAATCGGAAGGTGCTGGTTTTTATGTATGGAATTTTGGTGATGGCAATACCAGTGAGGAGATGGAGCCGGCACATCAATTTGCCCCATCAGATTCAGCCAAGAGTTTTAATGTAATTCTCCAGGCGGGCCAGTCGTTCTGCACCGTGTCAACCACATTGCCGGTAAGCACCGTGTCACCATTTGTACCCAATGTGATCACGCCAAATGGAGACGGAACAAATGATGCTTTTGAGATTCGGGTCGATGGGCAGGCCTCGCTCCAAATATTTAACCGCTGGGGATTGAACGTTTATAAATCCGACCAGTATCAAAACGACTGGCAGGGCGGCGATCTTGCCTCCGGCGTATATTTTTACGAAATCGTATTTAGCGATAAAAATACCCGATGTAATGGATGGGTGCAGGTTCTACGCTGAAAATATCCTTTTATTGGCTTAATTTGTACAGCCTTTGTCATGTGGCATTATGGTGATGGATAAATAACTTTTCTGCGCAACGGAGTGAATCGGGTGTTATTGGTTTTGGGTCTGCTTTTACTGGTATTTTCAAATATCAAGGCGGCATCGATATTTTTTGAGGGCGAGGAGTATGCTGTTTTTGAGCAGAACCAGCTCAAAGGACTTGCCGATAAAAAAGGCCATGTAGTTATTCCTCCGGAATATGAAGATTTGGGATGGACAACGGGCGAAATCTACCTGCTTGAAAATGTCATCGGCTTTAAGAAAAACGGACTCTGGGGATTGGTCAACCTGAAAAACGAACGCGTCACCGAGCCACTTTATACCTCCTTGAACCGGTTCAGCGAATCGCTCATCGTTGCGTCAAAAAAACTTCCGTATAACTCCAGCATTGTTTATGGCGTCATCAACGCCAAAGGCAAAGCCGAAATCGCCTTCAACTACCTCCGGCTTACAGTCAATGATAGTCATCTGCTAGCGATGAAATTTGAGAACAACCGCTACGTGCATGGCGTGCTCAATGCCCACGGCGATGTGATCATCGGGCTGAATTGTGACGAGGTAGAGCCCTTATCACCGGCGTTGTACGTGGCTATTAAAGATAATTATAAGGCCGTGTTCGACACCAGGGGCAACAATCTCACAGGTTTCTCGCTGGATAGTCTTGTCAGATTCACGGACATCTATTTCCAAACATTCAGCAATGGAAAAAAAGGACTTATTTCCATGGATGGCGCAAAGATTATTTCACCCAAATACAAAGAGCTGACCATCGAAAATGACAAAATCAGGGCTTGCGGGTTCAGTCAATGGCAGTCATTCGATGACAAAAACACACTGCACGGTTCATTTGCTTATGATGAAATAGAGCCGCGCGGCCAGGGAATGTATCGGGTGCGGATCGGAAGCGCGGAAGGCCTCGTTAATGAAAAAGACAGCCTGATTGCACCGTTTTCAAACGCAGAAATACTGGAGCATTTCGGTCAATGGATTGCCATAAAGAAGGACGGCAAATATGGCGTTCTCCATGCCAACGGAAGTGTCTTTCTTCCAGCGGAATTTGACTCGGTGAAGTTTGAGAATAACCATTTCCTCGTCAGGCACAAGCGCGACGGAAAACGTGGCTGGACAATCATCGATCAAAAGGGTGAATACATCAACAAGCAGGTGTATGACGCCATTGAGTGGATCGGCGATTCATATTTCAAAGTACAGCGTGATAAATACTGGGGCATTATCAATAACCAGGGCGCAGAAAAAATCTACTGCAAATACGACACGATTATCCAATACACTGAGGGGAAACTGCTGGTGAAATTCATGGGCGAAGACGGCATTTTGAATATGGATGGAACCTGGGAGGTTATGCCTCAGAAAAAGGAAATTGAAATCGTTGACCCAATCAGGTACCTCGTCAGGTCGCCATACGGAAGTTTTGTGGCTTATTATCCGGAGACCATCGATTTTACGGCAGAGTATTTCCTTTATAGGAATAATCATGGATTTCTGGAAAAGACCAACGACAATAAATATGGCATCCGCAATGAAGATGGTGATCGCATCATCAAGCCGGATTACAGCACCATTTCACAATTGTACGAGGACAGCATCTACCTTGCCCGGACAGAATCCGGATATTCCTTCATCACGAAAACGGGTAAAATCATCGTAGCCTCAGATAGCCGTTTTCAGGATTCGAAGGGCATGAGCGAAGAATTTGTTTCTGTCAAAATCGACGATAAATGGGGCTTTGTCGATATCAATGGCAAATTGCGGATTTCCAATCAATATGAAAATGTTGGCCTGTATCATGAAGGGCTGGCGCCAATAAGGATATTGCACCGCTGGGGGTACATAAATAAAGCTGAAAACCTCATCGTACAGCCGATGTATGACACCGTGTACAATTTCCATAACGGATATTGCGAAGTTGTGAAAAAGGGCAAATACGGATTGATCAACAGTAAAGGCGAACTGGTAGTCGATTGCGAGTACGATGCGATGCAGCGGATAAAAACCGGCGGATATCTGATTGTAAAGGAAAACAAAATCGGGCTCGTGAGCCGGACTGGAAGATTGATGATTTTACCACGATTCGATGTAGTGACCGATCTGAATAACGGTTTTGTCATTGCCTCGCGTGCCGGGAAATTCGGGCTTTTTTCCAATGACGGCGTTAGCATCATTCCGATGATCTACGACGCCCTGATATACGACTCCTACAAAAATATTTACCTCGCATCCAGCGCGCCTGAGTGGGTTGAACTGCCCTAGAAAAATAGTCATGGTTAACCCTGACTATTTCCTGGATTATTAATGAACTTATGATAATTTCCTCGCACAGGCAACACAGGTATGTTTATTTAGGTTAATTTTGACATTTCCTGCCCGTATTCAAAAGTTCATAGCAGCCTGATGGGAGGTGCTTGCATGAAAAATAAGATAAGTAACCCCTAACAAATTTCTATTTAGGATATGCGGAAATTGTTGTTGGTTTTTTTTAGTCTGTTCTACCAAGCTCTTCTTGCCCAAGAATTCGGATCGATAGAGGGTACCATTACAGAGAATGAACAGGTGGTGGAGTTTGCCAATGTTTTCATTACGCCCCTAAACGATTCAACAAAAATCGTTGCCGGTACGGTGAGTAACGAAACAGGGCGATTCCAGATGGAGAAAATACCCGTGGGCGCCTATCTGCTGCACATTCAATTACTTGGTTTAGGCACCAACAGTTGCCGGTAGAGTTGATGACAGGCAGCCAATGGCTAAATGTCGGCACTATCCGACTTGAATCAGATACACAATTACTAAATGTGGTAGAGGTACATGCTGCCAAAGAACTCATCCAAAAAACGGATGAAGGTTTTGTAGTGAATGCCGCCGCAAACCTAACCCAAATTGGTGGTACCGCCTCCGATTTGTTGAAGAATATGCCAGGTGTTTTGGTCAGCGCCGACGGTGAAGTAATGCTGCGCGGTAAAACACCCCTCGTCATGATAAATGGGCGTATCTAGGCGTAGGGGTGTCGCGTGCAACAGATTCCTGCCAGTTCCATTGAGCGAATTGAGATTATCAATAACCCATCAGCCAAATATGATGCAGATTCGGAAGGAGGCATTATCAACATCGTACTGAAGAAAAACGAAAACCCCGGCACCAATGGCGCCTTCGCCCTTGGCGCCGGCAAAGGCGATCGATACAGACTAAACCTGTCTGCTCTCCTAAACCACCAAGCGGGTGACTGGAACATCGGTGGCGCTTATGACAACTGGTACACTACCAGAACCCGAAATGTGCAAGGCGATCGCATCAATTACGATGTGCCGGACCAATACTATCTCACCCAGCGAGGTATGACGAGCGGCTTGTTTCTATCAAAACGCCAAAGCTACTGTAGATTATGCACCAGGGAAGAGAGACCTCCTGAATCTGGAATTATTGTGGGCTTTTCCTGGAGAAGATAATCATGAAACATTAAAAAACACCACACAGACGGCCGAAGGCGTCTTCACAGGAAGCAATCAGCGCTACTCAAATGAAATACGCAGGAGCAATACGATGGAAGCTTCGATGAAATATTCGCATACATTCAGAAATCCCGAAAAAAAGCTTATCGCCAATGTCAGCAATACCTTCGGCAATGATAAAGAAGACACCGATATTACCACCACTACCCTTTCTGAAACTGGTGTACTTCTGGATACCTCGTCAGTACAACGCACGCACGTTTACCCGAGCAGCAACTTATTTAATTTGTCCATGGATTACTCCCTGCCGGTTGGCGGTAACGGACTGCTGGAAACAGGTTATAAGGGCATTTTACGTTACCTGTATTCCGACTACGAACGCGCTACCCTGGTCGATGATACCTATGTCATCGATACATTGAACACCAATATCTTCGAGTTTAGGGAACACATCCACGCGGGTTATATTCAATACACAGGCCGACAGGGCGATAAAGACTCCCCCCGATGGAAATACAATGCCGGTATAAGACTGGAACAATCATGGAACAACGGCGAAACCATCGACTTGTCGACCGATTTCAACAACCAGTATTTTAACTGGTTTCCATCTGGCAGTCTTTCCTATTACACAACCAGTGAAAATATCAGGTTGTCTTACAAAGTATTGCCCACCGGGAGTTGGTCCTATCCCTTACGGATATCACTGATTCACTCAATCAACGATCTGGTAATCCTTACCTGAAACCCGAACTGATACACTCCTTTGAACTGACCTATAATCAAAACCTGAAAAAGGGCTCCATATCCTGGGTGGCTTTTTACCGTCTTCGGAATGACGCGATTTTACCTTACACTGTACTCGATGAAAATGGCGTGGCTTTTACCCAGCCACAAAATTTCGGCAAGGCCACAACCCTTGGGGCTGAAATCATAGCTTCCTGCAATCCGGTTTCCTTCTATGGTTTTAATGCCTCCGTGTCGGCATTCAATATTTCGATCGAAGATGTAGAAAGTTCCTCCGGTATTGCCAACAGTACATTTACATGGTATATGAAACTGATAAATAATTTTAAGGTGGTGCGCAATGGCTCCGCTCAGCTTACCTGGAGCTATACGGCACCCACGGCAATACCACAGGGAGAATCGGTGGCGGTTTATTTTGTGGATGCCGGGTACCAGCATTCTATATTGAACGGTAAGGGCAGGTTGGGGCTGGTGATTACAGATATATTCAATACCCAGAAAAACGGTGTCACCATCGACGATGCAGACTTCACTTTCAGCCGTATTTTCAAGCAACACAAAGCCGTGATGGCTACCTTCGCTATACATTCGGAACCACCTTCCGAGAAGGTTAATGAACCGCTTTAAAAACGATTAGCAAAAATTACCCATCTTGCATATACTGGTGCAAATATCTTAAAATACACATTTCGTAACTTTCAATACTGCACCACTTATCTCAGTATTGGCCTCTTGCACACGCCTGGATTTTTAAACTTATTTTTCTGCCATGAACGGATATCGGTAATCGCTCGGTGGCACAAAGTTTTCTTTGATCGTCCGCGGTGAAACCCATCGTAAAAGGTTAATCATAGAACCGGCTTTATCGTTGGTACCAGAAGCCCTCGCCCCGCCAAAAGGCTGCTGCCCTACCACGGCACCTGTTGGTTTGTCATTAATATAGAAGTTACCCGCGGCATTACACAGTTTCCTCGATGCATCTTCGATCACCTGACGGTCACTGGCAAATACGGCGCCTGTCAATGCATATTCCGATGTGTTATCTACCAGATACAATGTCTCTTCCCAAGCTTCATTTTGATAGACGTAAAGCGTGAGAATAGGCCCAAAAAGCTCTTCGCACATGGTGACGTACGTCGGATCCTGGGTCTGTATCACGGTCGGCTCAATAAAATAGCCCTCCGATTTATCATAATTGCCTCCGGCGATGATCTCCACCACCGGGTTCTCCCTGGCTTCATCGATGTATTTGGTGAGCTTGTCAAACGAACGCTCATCAATAACCGCATTGATAAAATTCGTGAAATCTTCAGGGTCACCCATCTTCATAGAGCCCAAATCCTCAAGCATCATCTTTTTTACATCTTTCCATAATGATTGCGGAATGTACGCACGTGAAGCCGCCGAGCACTTTTGGCCCTGGTATTCAAAAGCCCCCCGCACGAGCGCCGTAGCTACTTCTTTTGGATTGGCCGACTCGTGGACGAGCACAAAATCTTTACCTCCTGTTTCACCGACGATGCGCGGGTAAGTCTTGAATTTGGCGATGTTTTCGCCGATTGTTTTCCAAATACTGTGAAATACCCCGGTGCTTCCGGTAAAGTGTATTCCCGCGAAATCAGGATGCTTCAAAACGCGCTCAGCCACCACTGGCCCGTCAGTAAGTACGAGGTTGATGACGCCCGCGGGAACGCCGGCTTTGCGGAATATTTCCATAAGAACGTTGGCAGAATATATCTGACCCTTTGATGGTTTCCAGACAATTACGTTTCCAAACATTGCGGGTGCCGTTGGCAGATTGCCGGAAATAGCGGTGAAGTTGAATGGAGTGAGTGCAAATACGAATCCTTCCAGAGGCCGTTGTTCCAACCTGTTCCACGTGTTTTTCGGTGAGTAGGGCTGTTGCTGATAAATCTGCGTCATGTAGTGCACATTGAAGCGCAGGAAGTCAATGAGTTCACAAGCGGCGTCAATCTCTGCCTGGTACGCGTTTTTCGACTGGCCGAGCATGGTGGCGGCGTTCAGCTTAGCGCGGTATGGCCCTGCAATGAGGTCGGCGGCTTTCAGGAATATGGCGGCACGGTGTTCCCAGGCCATATTTTCCCAAGCCTCCTTAGCCTCCAGCGCTGCATTTATCGCCTGGTCCACATGACTGGCATCGCCGTGATGATACCACGCAATGGTATGTTTGTGATCGTGAGGAGGACTAAGTCGCTTCTTATTTTCCGAACGGACTTCCTCTCCGCCAATATACATGGGAATATCAATGATTTGTGAACGGAGTTCGATGAGCATGGCTTTTAGTTCGGCACGCTCCGGCGAACCGGGGGCATATTCACGCACGGGTTCGTTCACTGGAACCGGTACATTAAAGAATCCTTTCAGCATCTGAAAATGATTTAAAAGTTAGAGTTGGGGCAAAGTTAGGGAATTGGCCCAAAACCCATGGAGGATCAGAGCAAATTCCTGATCTCGTGCAGTGAAACTATTTCAAAAGTCACCTTGTATTCATGTGGGTCTTTATGCGGATTGTAATAAATCACGTCTATTTCAGCGCTGATGGCTCCGGCGATGTCCGTTGTTGGATTATCGCCGATAAAAATGGAATTTTCAAAAGTAGATTCGGCACGACTCATGGCATAAAGGAATATTTCTTTCTGCGGTTTTCGGAAGCCGCTATTATCGGATGTGATGATTTTATTGAAAAAATGAAGGATGCCCGAAGCTTCCATTTTTCGGTACTGCACGTCATCGAAACCGTTTGTAATGATATGCATCTGATAGTTGTCCGCCAAATAGTGCAAAATATCCATGGAGCCATCAACCAATCCATTCTTCGACGGGGCGACAGACAGGTACTTTTCACCTATGTCTTCCGGAACAAAACGCTCGTCAAAGCCCAATTTTTCCATGATCATTTTAAAGCGATTATTCCGCAGGTACATCCGGTCAATGTGCCCGTGATTGTACAAATCCCACAGGTAGGTGTTGGCTTCATGAAACTGCCTCAGAAAATCCTCACGGCCAACGGGCAGGGATTTGAAGTCATAGTATTCGTATATTTCAAAAATGGCCTCTGATGTATTAGTGTCGTAATCCCAAAGTGTATGATCGAGATCGAAAAAGATGTGTTCGTATTTTTTCAAGGGAAAATATTTATGAGCTTTGACTGATTGTCAGTTTAAAGAGTAAAACCCCGGTTCGCGGGATGTTGTTTAAAAGCAGCAAGTTCGCGGTTGCTGAACATGACATTAAACACCTGGATGTCTTTTAACAATGTGTTGTCTTTTTCAATATACGTCCATATCTGACTGAATATGCCCAATACTTCGTCCTGGATATAGTAAAAAATCCATTGGTCCGATTTGCGATATCCGACGATTCCGGCGTTTTTCAGGTACGTCATATGTCGGGAAGTTTTTGCCTGGGTGTAGTCAAGAATCTGTTCTATATCCGAAATACACATTTCACCATGGTGCAGCAGGAGGTTGAGTATTCGCACCCTGGAGTCCTCCGACAGTGCCTTAAAAATTCGCACACTGTATGACAGACTGAGGCTTTTTAATTTCATGACTTAAACGTTTTCGTTACAGGCCAGCAAAGGAGACATCGACTACGATATTTTTTTAGACTTTTAAAAAATCAAGTTCATTTAAACAATTCAAATGTTATTTCACTTAATGATTAAAACGTTAAAATACGTTAAATAAATTGTCGGTTCCTTTACTTTGAAGTAATTTTAAACACAAAAAAGGGCAGTAAGGTGAAATCACAGTGGTTCATGGTTTACTTGATATTTGTGGGGGTTATGGCATTTTCCCTGCAAACTTCCTATGGCCAGCACAGCAAGCCTGACATCATTCAATTCACAGGTATCATCACTACGACAGATACCACGTCTGGCATCATGGGCGCCCACATTTTTGTTCCCAAGGAAGGGCGGGGCACTACGACGAATTATTATGGTTATTTTTCCTTTCCTGTACTCGAAGGCGACAGTGTAGTAGTAAGCGCTGTGGGATTTCAGCGGATCCATTTTATTGTACCAATTATTGAAAAGGATAGCTATTCCGTGCTCATCACCCTGCCTGAAGATACTACCTATCTACCCGAACTGGAGGTGCGGCCATTTCCTACAGAAGAGATGTTCAAGGAGGCAGTGCTCGCCTACAGGCTTCCAAATCAGGGTGACATCAATAATATGGATAGTAACCTCGATCCCTATTTGCTCATGGAAATGGCGAAAAATATGCCTATGGATGGCAGCATGAATCACCGGTATTTTACGCAGCAAAGGGCGGAGTACCTTTTTGACGGCTCGGGGCCCCGCTACAACCCATTGTTCAATCCGTTTGCCTGGGCCCAGTTTTTTGATTCCATCAAGAAGAAGAAAAAGTAGATACCTATCGGTCTAGCTGAACGGTATCTTATCAAAGTCCATATTGCCTCCTGAAAGAATTATTCCAATCCGCTGGTTTTTGAAGTGATTTTCATGTGCCATCACCACAGCCAATGCTACCGCTGCCGAAGGCTCCACGATGATTTTCATCCGTTGCCAGATAAGTTTCATCGCCTTGATGGTCACGTCATCATCAACTGTAAGAATACGCTCCACATACTTCTGAATAATTGGGAATGTTTTATCTCCCACTGAAGTGAGTAGCCCGTCGGCAATGGTTTTTGGATTTACTGAAGGCACTATTCGCCCCGATTCTTTGGATCTGTAAGCATCATCCGCGCCAGTTGGTTCAGCGCCGAATACCCTGGTTTTTGGGGAAAAATAGCGCGCTGTCAATGCGGTGCCGCTGAGTAAACCCCCTCCGCCGACAGGGGCTATCAGGATATCGAGCTCATGGATTTTTTGCAATATTTCCAGCGCACAGGTCGCCTGACCTGCAATAATTTTGTCGTTGTTGTATGGATGGATGAATGTAGCGCCGGTTTCTTTAACTACCTGATTCAATGTCGATTCGCGTGCTTCGAGCGTAGGTTCACATTCTATCACTTTGGCGCCATAGCCGGCTACCGCCTCCTTTTTACTGAGCGGGGCATTTCGCGGCATCACAATGAAGGCGGGGATGCCTTTTATGGCAGCAGCCAGCGCCAGCGCCTGGGCATGGTTGCCCGACGAATGAGTAGCAACTCCCCTCCCCGCTTCTCCTTGGTCAAGTTGGGTTACGGCATTGGTAGCGCCCCGGTATTTGAATGCGCCTACCTTCTGGAAATTTTCACACTTGAAAAATAGTTCGCACCCCAGAAGTCTGTTGAACGTAGCTGAGGTGAGGATCGGTGTTCTATGGATGAATGGTGCGATGCGATCCTGAGCAGCGCCGATATCTTCCATGGTAATACTTGTAGGGTTCATACCGGAGATTCAAGGGATAAATAAATCATTAGAAAATATAGCAGTATAGTTCCATCCAGCCAAAAGGTAAAATAAAATTCATTCCGCTCTGGCGTTGCTCTTAGGATAAGAATTGCGGTGGCTAAAAATAATGGCAGTAGAGATATCCAGCCAACCAGGAAACTCATTAGAATAACGAATCCTGAAATACATAGTAATGCCAGTAATTTTGTATTTCTGATCCCAATAACATGCGGGAGCGTTAAAAGAGACTGTCTTTGGTCATTGGCATAATCCCTTATGTCGAATGGCAAGGTGATACCAAGTATAAAAAGAAAATTAGCTGCAAAAAGGAGAAAAGCATTGCTGGATAAAAGAGGCTTTTCTGAAATGGTTAGTGGTAAGAGAGCAGAAATAGATGCCCAAACAAAGGCGATAATGAATATTTTTAATAAAGGTATGCCTCTGAGGGGAATGATGTTCGAGGAAAGGGTAAGCTCAGGAAAGTTGTACAAAATGGATAAAAAACCCAGTGCTGCTGCAAAGATAACTGTAGGCAAATTTAGAAATGGAATATGAAGCAAAATAAAAATGAGGCTTGTAAACAGTACTCCCCTTTCCAAAAATCCCTGTTTACTCATCTTTGCAAGGGAGAATTCGCTTAGCAGATGCAGTGTGTTTCGGGTATTAAGTTGATAGATAAAGAGCGTTGACCAGAATATGAAACTTGAAGGGAGAAATCCAGCGTGTTCATTATGAATCAGCAAATTACCGGATTGAAAAAAGGCAACGGAGCAAATGGAAATAAATATATGCTCAGAATAAAGTAACCTGAGAATTGATTTGGCGACAGTTTTTACGGGTTGTTACTTTTTCTTTTGGAAAAAACGAATGCCGAGGCCAATAGCCGCGAAAAGCAGTACTATAATTCCTTGTGCAATAGGAATATCTGGATCGCCGGGATTCCATGGAGGGCCACCATTTCCAAGGCCGCCTCCCGGGCCACTGCTGTTACCGCCACCAGGAAAACTTCCTGGCTGAAGCATGATCATGCCAAAGTTGAGCAGTTTAAAAAGTTTTAAAAGAATAAGAAGAATCGAATTCATTGTTTGCTCATCTAATATTTGGAAAGTTACGAAAAATTAACTTACAGAGTCCTTTTCACCTCTTTTTGTTCAAAGCCTTCTATAATATCGCCTTCTTTAAAGTCGTTGAAATTCTTCAGCCTGATACCACACTCAAATCCGTGACGAACTTCACTTACATCGTCCTTAACCCGCTTCAATGTTTCAATGTCACCGGTGAAAACAACGATACCATCGCGCACAACTCTGATACGGTTAGATCGCTTTATTGTGCCATCGGTAACCATACATCCCGCAACGGTACCTACTTTTGATATTCTGAAAACATCACGCACCTCCACGTTGGAAGTAATAATTTCCTCAAATTCAGGAGCGAGCAATCCTTCCATAGCATCCCTAATCTCATTAATCGCATTGTAAATGATGGAATAATGGCGTATTTCTATCTCTTCCTGCTCAGCGAGTTTTCTGGCGCCAGCAGATGGACGAACCTGGAAGCCGACGATAATGGCATCCGTAGCGGAGGCCAAAAGAACATCTGATTCACTGATTTGACCAACAGCCTTGTGCTTTATATTGACCTGAACCTCTTCTGTGGAAAGTTTCAGGAGAGAGTCGCTCAATGCCTCCACCGATCCATCGACGTCGCCCTTAAGAATAATGTTGAGTTCCTTAAATGAACCAATAGCTAGCCGTCGGCCAATTTCATCAAGCGTAATATGTTTCTTCGTTCGGAGACCCTGCTCACGCAGCAATTGCTGGCGTTTTGTGGCAATTTCACGCGCTTCCCGCTCAGAATCCACGGCGTTGAATTTATCGCCTGCCTGTGGCGCTCCGTCAAGACCCAGCACCAGTACAGGCGTAGATGGGATGGCCTCTTTTAGTTTTTTACCGCGGTGGTCATACATCGCTTTAACACGACCGTGGTGAGCTCCGGCGATAATTATATCACCATTGTGCAACGTGCCTGCCTGCACGAGAATAGTAGCCACATAACCTCGACCTTTATCGAGCTCTGCTTCAACAACTGTTCCAACGGCATTTTTATTTTTATTGGCCTTCAGCTCAAGCATCTCCGCTTCCAGCAATACTTTATCCAGAAGTTCCTCGATACCCAGTCCGGTTTTTGCTGATATTTCCTGGCACTGATACTTACCACCCCATTCTTCAACAAGGATGTTTATGCCCGAAAGATGCTCCCTGATTTTATCAGGATTGGCATTTGGTTTATCTATTTTATTGATAGCAATGACAATCGGCACATCTGCTACGAGTGCGTGGTTTAGTGCTTCCTTGGTCTGAGGCATTACATCATCATCGGCAGCAACAACTATTACAACAATATCGGTAAGTTTTGCTCCACGGGCACGCATGGCCGTAAACGCTTCGTGGCCGGGTGTATCCGAGGAATGCAATCCTCTTACCACTCTCCGTCATCACGTCGTATGCACCGATATGCTGGGTGATGCCCCCGGCTTCTCCTGCGGTGATTTTTGTTTTTCTGATATAGTCGAGGAGAGAAGTCTTACCGTGGTCAACGTGCCCCATAATGGTCACGATTGGTGCGCGTTCTTCCAGATCTTCGTTCGTATCTATTGCAATTTCAACATCAGCATTTTCCTTTTCATCTACGAATTCTACACTGTAGCCAAATTCATCAGCGATGATAGTCAGGGCCTCGGCATCCAGTCTTTGGTTTATCGAAACGAACATTCCCAGGCTCATGAATGCTGAGATCACCTCATTGACGGAGACGTCCATCATGCTTGCCAGGTCATTGGTCGAAATAAATTCATTGACCTTGAGCACTTTTGAATCTGCCAGATCTCTTTGGATCTGCTTTTTCAGTAGCCTCAGCGACAGCAGAACGTTTTTCTCTTCTGTATTTTGACCGGCTGACATTGCTTGGCTTGCCTGACGTGCTCAGTTTGGCGAGCGTTGCCTTGATCTGTTCCTGAATCTCCTTTTCTGTAGGTTCCTCTTTTACCGGCCTGGCTCTTTTTGTGTCTTTTCGTTTGAAATCACTTTCCTGTGGCCTTGGTTTATCTGCAGGTGGTGGAGTATCATTGCCCGGAACGCGCTTCCTGGGTCTTTTTTTCTTTTTCCTGTCCTTGCTGTCATCCGATGAGGCGACTGGCTTATCCGGCTTCACCGGCAATTCTATCCTTCCAACAACCTTCAGACCTTTCAGTGTCTCTGCTCTGGCTTCGATTACATCGCTGACGGGCGCCGGAGCGACTTCCTTTTCAGGGATTATTTCTTGTGCCACCTCAGGCTCCTGCTTTACCTCTGGTGTTTTTTCAGCTATTGGGGTTTCCACAGGTTGGGCAGGAGCAGATTCTTCCGGTTTTTGGGCTTCGGCAACTACCTCTTCCTTTTTAGGAGCAGGCTTGGGATTTAAGTCAATTTTACCAACAACCTTAATGCCTTGAAGTTTATGTGGATCAGAAGTTTGCTGAGTGATTGGTTTTTCCGGAGCAGGTTCGGTTTTAGAAAAAGGATCAGTTCGCTTTTCTAACTGACTGTCTTTAATGAGGATTTCATCATCTTCATCGTCTCTTCTTGTTGTTTTCGGAGTATCGGCATTGATGATTACATTTTCAGGATGCTTGATGCCAATGGATAGACTTGAAGCTTCCTCTTTGTCCAAAGCAGAATCAGCAAATTCTTTGGCCAACAATTCAAGTTGTTCGCCTTCAATTTTAGTATTCGGGTTGTCCTCCACTTTAAAACCGTGCGAGTCCAGAAATTCAATAATGGTATTTTTACCAATATTCAACTTTCTGGCAACCTGATTAAGTCTCATCATGCGTTCTGCTTTTTACTTTAATAAAATTAACTCTCGCGTACCTACTATTCGAATTCCTGCTTGATAATATTGACCACCTCGGTTATCGTTTCCATTTCCAGGTCAGTACGGCGCTCGAGGTCTTCCAGAGAAACAGCAAGCACGCTCCTTGCGGTGTCCAATCCTATTCGTTTGAATTCGTCGATAACCCAGCTTTCTATTTCGTCTGCAAATTCTTCCAAATCCACGTCCTCCTCCATTTCCTGGCCATGCAGGTCGCGGAATACGTCAATCTCCAATCCGACAAGTTTGCTGGCAAGTTTTATGTTGTGTCCGCCTTTTCCAATGGCAAGCGACACCTGGTCAGGTTTCAAATACACCGATACACGTCCTTCTTCACGCTCAACTTTGATACTTGATATCTTGGCCGGACTTAGCGCCCTGGTGATGTAAAGCTCCAGGTTTTCAGTGAAATTAATCACGTCGATGTTTTCGTTTTGCAATTCGCGAACGATGCTGTGGATGCGAGATCCTTTCATTCCAACGCAAGCGCCTACGGGGTCGATGCGGTCGTCATAGGATTCAACGGCTACTTTTGCACGCTCACCCGGTTCACGCACAACTTTTTTAATGGTGATCAAACCGTCAAAAACTTCCGGCACCTCGTTTTCAAACAGCCGCTCCAGAAAAGTCGGCGAAGTACGTGATAGTATAATTTTAGGATTGCCATTAACCATTTCCACACGATGAACAATGGCTCTTACGGAATCGCCCTTGCGAAAACGGTCTTTTTGTATTTGCTCTGATTTTGGCAGGTTCAGCTCGTTTCCTTCCGCATCGATGAGAAGCACTTCTTTGGTCATAGCCTGATATACCTCTCCGACGATGATTTCACCAACAAGGTCTTTGTACTTGAGAAAGAGATTGTCCTTTTCAAGGTCCTTGATTTTTTGGATCAGGCGTCTGTCGGGCGGTCATTACCGCGCGTCTTCCGAAATCGATCAGTTTGATTTCTTCGGCAACTTCTTCACCTATTTCGAAATCAGGTTCTATTTTCCTGGCTTCGGTAAGGCTTATTTTGTCATGCTCCCAGATATCTTCCGAATTGTCATCAACAATTTCCCTGAATCGCCATATTTCCAAATCGCCCTTGTCAGCGTTGATAATAATATCAAAGTTGTCGTCAACCTTATATTTTTTTCTGATCATGGTCCTGAATACATCTTCCAGTATCCTGATCATCGTTGGCCGGTCCACGCTTTTGTGCCGGGCAAATTCGGCAAATGATTCAATTAATGTTGAGTGATCCATTGCTTTTATCTCCTGTTGTTATTTACAATCGAACTAAAACTTTCGCTTTCTCTATTTCTGAAAATGCCAGCTTCACCTGTGCATCTTTTTCATTCTTTTTCTGCTTGCCTCCGGCTGGAATAATGATGATATTTTCAGCATCCACGCCGGCTAATCGGCCAACGAGTTTTGCCTTATCCTTCATTACAACTTCCAGATCGCGGCCAATATGCTTGGGATACTGCCGCGGAAACTTCAATGGCTTATCTACACCCGGCGACGATACTTCAATGGTATAGTTCTCGGTGATCCACTGCTTTTCCTCCAGGATATCGCCGAGGCGATGGCTTATAGCCGAGCACTCGTCTATGCCAAATGACTCGTCACCGTCGATAAAAACCAGCACTTTTTGGTGCCCGGCATTGCCTTTTACGTTCACGTCAACAAGAAAAATGTTCTTGTTTTCGATGCACGATTCAGCAGCTTCTCCGATAAGTTTTACTATATCCAACCGACTTTAAATTTATTCCATTAAAAAAGGGGACTCTGGTCCCCTCAGTCTTCAATCATTTTGTGGCACAAAGGTAAACAAAATGTTTCAAAACAAAAATATATGTTTTCAGGTATCAAGGGAATATTCTATGGCGCGCCTCCTTATATTTTAGCGTGTAAAAGGAAAAGTGTGTCGGGAGAAGTCATTTTTTATAAATTTGCGCTATGCAAAATCAACTTACCGTTTATAATTCGCTTACAAGGAAAAAGGAAGTGTTCGAGCCCATCAATCCACCATTCGTGGGAATGTATGTCTGCGGACCAACTGTGTATAGCGACGTGCATCTCGGCAACCTGCGCACCTTCCTGAGTTTTGACATCATTTACCGATATCTGCTGCACCTCGGATACAAAGTGAGGTATGTCAGGAATATTACTGACGTCGGCCATCTTGAAAGCGATGCCGATGAGGGCGAAGATAAAATCAGCAAAAGGGCCAAGCTGGAGAACCTCGAGCCTATGGAGATTGTGCAGAAATATTCCAATGATTTTCATAAAGTTACCCAACGATTCAACCTGATGAATCCTGATATTGAACCCAGTGCCACCGGCCATATTCAGGAGCAGATTGTGCTTATCGAAAAACTTTTAAAAAAAGGACTCGCCTATGAAGTTGATGGCTCGGTGTATTTTGACGTGAACACTTACAACAAAAAGGAGAGTTATGGAATATTGTCAGGTCGGGTGATCGACGAATTGGTAGCCGGCTCACGCGAACTGGACGGACAGGAAGAAAAAAGAAACTCGGTTGACTTTGCCTTATGGAAAAAAGCCAGCCCGATGCACATCATGCGGTGGGAATCGCCATGGGGAGCGGGCTTTCCCGGCTGGCATCTGGAGTGTTCAGCCATGAGTTCCAAATACCTGGGCGAATCATTTGACATCCACGGCGGCGGTATGGATTTGAAATTTCCCCATCACGAATGCGAGATCGCTCAATCGGTAGGCGCCAACGGCGTTCAGCCGGTGAAATACTGGCTGCACACCAATATGCTTACAGTGAATGGCCAAAAGATGAGCAAGTCGCTGGGTAATTCCTTTTTACCGGAAGAGCTTTTTACCGGAACACATCCTTTATTGACAGAAGCTTTCAGTCCGATGACTGTTCGGTTTTTCATGCTGCAATCACATTATTCCAGTACACTCGACTTCTCCAATGATGCATTGAAAGCTGCTTCGAAAGGGTATCGAAAAATGATTAACGGACTGGTACTGGCCAAAAATATGGAGTATCGAAGTGATGGAAGTACCGCCATAAATGAAGCCCAGGGATCGCAGGTTGACAGCCTCATCGAAGATTGTTACAAAGCCATGAACGATGATTTCAATACGGCCAAAACGATAGCAGCGCTGTTTAATGTCCTTAAAAAAATCAATATGCTTTCCACCGGAGCTTTACAATTTGGCGAACTGGGCCCTGAGGCATTTTCCAGGCTGAAGAATTCATTCATAGCACTGGTTGAAAATGTGTTGGGATTGAAGGAAGAAAAGCCCTCGGATGTGGAGGGAATTCTCGGCATCGTCATCGAATTGTATAAGCAGGCTAAAGCTGCCAAGGATTATGCCAGGGTAGATCAAATTCGCGCCAGCCTGAAACAATACGGCGTTGTGCTGAAAGATATGAAAGAAAGTGTAGGATGGGCATATGAGGAATAATGTCTAAAAGAGTTGCACCATATTGGATAATCCTGCTATTGGCGCTGATGGCTTGCGAGGGAAGCAAAAACCCGCTTGACGGAGCGGCCATGAAAAACGCGCGAAAATCCGTGACAGTGCCTTCGTTCAATAGTGATTCGGCGTATATGTTCATTGAGAAACAGGTGAATTTTGCGTTCGCGAGTCCCCAATACAGATCCGCATAAATTATGCGCCGATTACCTCATCAACAAATTGAAGTCATACAAGGCAGAGGTGGTAGTGCAGGAATTTGTGGAGCAGGCCTACAATGGCCAGATGCTTAATCTGAAAAATATCATCGGCAGTTATAATCCGGAAGCAAAAAAACGCGTGCTGCTGGCCGCCCACTGGGATACGAGGCCTTTTGCCGATAAAGACACAGAGCGAAGGAATGAGCCAATCGACGGCGCAAACGACGGTGCCAGTGGTGTTGGCGTACTCCTGGAAATTGCCCGTACAATGAGTAAAAACGAGCTTCCCAATACCGGCATCGACATCATCTTTTTCGATGGTGAAGATTACGGTGAACATGAGGATATTGCGAATCCACCCATGAAAAATGGCCGCGTGAAAATCTGGTGGTGCCTCGGATCTCAGTATTGGGCTACAAACCCGCACAAAACAAAGTATTCTGCATATTATGGCATATTGCTCGATATGGTCGGCGGGCACAATGCACAATTTTACAAGGAAGGCGGCTCCATGCAATTCGCGCCTAAAGTGGTCCAGAAAGTGTCTGGACTACTGCCAGGAGCCTGGGTTATTCAAATTATTTCATCAATACCAATAGCGCCGGGATAATCGATGACCATATTTTTGTAAGTCGCGATGCCAAAATCCCCATGATCGACATTGTGGAATACGATCAGCATTCACCTTCATTTTATTTCGCCGATTACCATCACACCCATGATGATAACCTCTCTAATATCAACCGGCAAACACTTCAAGCCGTTGGCGAAACGGTGCTTTACACGATTTATAATGAATAATCCTCATTGGATTATCCGCTAATTTCACGTACTTAAAAGCTCACAATTTCCTTTCATTCTCTGATGTAACGATGGCTCAACCACAAAAAAAATTATTTCTGTTAGATGCCATGGCGCTGATATTCCGCGCTCATTTTGCATTTAGCAAAAACCCAAGAATAAACTCAAAAGGCCTCAGCACCGGGGTCGTTCTTGGATTTACCAACTCACTCCTGGAGATTCTGCAAAAAGAAAAGCCAACACACATCGGTGTTGCTTTCGACCTGCCCGGCCCTACGTTTAGGCATGTGCTATTTGAAGATTATAAGGCCCAGCGCGAAGAAGCGCCGGAAGATATCAGGACTGGCATTCCTATTGTAAAGGACCTCGTCCGGAGTTTTAATATTCCAATACTGGAAAAACCAGGCTTTGAGGCTGATGACGTTATCGGGAACGCTTGCCAAAAAAGCAGCCCGGGAGGGATTTGAAGTATTTATGATGACTCCCGATAAAGACTATGCCCAGCTCGTGGAGGAACATATTTTCCTTTATAAACCAGCCTACATGGGCAATGCCGTCGATGTTCTGGGGGTAGATGAAGTACTGGCGAAATTTGAAATTGCGCACGTTGACCAGGTGCGCGATATACTCGGTTTGCAGGGCGATGCCTCGGATAACATTCCCGGAATTCCCGGAATCGGGGCTAAAACCGCTGTCAAATTACTGAGTGAATACAACACTGTCGAAAACCTCATCGCGAATAGCGACCAGCTCAAGGGCAAGCTCAGGGAAAATGTGGAGACATTTGCAGAACAGGGCCTTCTTTCCAAAAAGCTCGCCACCATCATTATCGATGTGCCCATTGACCTGGATATAAAAGCACTCGAATACACTGGATTTGATACACCAAAATTGAAAGCATTATTCGAAGAACTCGAATTCAGAACCCTTGCCCGCAGGCTTTTTGAAGGCCAGTCCGGAGGTGAAATAAAATCTGAAAGCGTGCAATTGTCGCTCTTCGGCGATCCGCAACCTGATTAACAGAGAACCAGTGGCAGAGTTGACGCCATCACCTGAAATAAAAGCTGAGAAAAAAACGATTTACACCACCACGCATGATTACCATCTGATCGAGACTGCTGACCAAATGCAAAAGCTGGTGGAGTTTCTTGAGCTCCAGGAGGAATTTTGCTTCGATACCGAAACCACCAGTGTGGAAGCGCGCGATGCGGAATTGGTGGGAATGTCATTCGCCTATGTGCCCGGCGAAGCTTACTATGTGCCGGTTCCTGCAGATCGGCAAAAAGCATGGGAAATTGCCCATATTTTTAAGGACGTTCTGGAAAATGAACAAATCATCAAAATCGGTCAGAACATCAAATATGACATCATGGTGCTGAAAAACTATGGCATTGATGTAAAAGGCAAACTGTTCGATACTATGCTGGCGCATTACCTGTTTGAACCGGACGGACGGCATAATATGGACGTACTGGCGGAGAACTATCTGAATTATTCTCCTGTTTCCATAGAAACACTCATTGGAAAAAAGAGCGACAACCAGGGCTCCATGCGCGACGCCCCGCTGGAAAAGTTGGTGCAATATGCCGGTGAAGATGCCGACATTACGCTTCAGCTTAAAAATACTTTCGAACCCATGTTGAAAGAAAAAGGCGTGGAAAAGCTGCTGTACGAGGTGGAAATTCCGCTCGTTCATGTCCTGGCTGATATGGAATACGATGGGGTGTCCATCGATACGGAGGTTCTGAGCCAGCTATCAGGTGAGTTGGCTATCGGAAGTGAATTGGTGGAAAAGGAGATTTATGCCTTAGCCGGAGTAAGATTCAACATCGCCTCGCCCAAGCAACTGGGAGAGATCCTTTTCGATAAACTTAAAATTCTCGATAAACCCAAGAAAACCAAAACCGGCCAATATGCTACCGGCGAAGAGATATTATCCGACTTGGCCATGGCTCATCCGATTGCCGGCAAAATACTTGATTTTCGCGAGTTACAAAAATTGAAATCCACCTACGTGGACGCTCTGCCGGCGTTGGTGAGCCCTACGGATGGACTGATTCATACGTCTTACAATCAGGCTGTCGCCGCGACAGGCCGATTGAGCAGCACCAATCCTAACCTTCAGAATATACCCGTCCGGACCGAAAAAGGCCGCGAAATACGCAAGGCTTTTGTACCTCGGAATAGTGAGTTTGTCCTCATGTCTGCTGACTATTCACAGATCGAACTGCGCATTATGGCGCATTTTGCACGCGACGCCAGCATGATCGAGGCATTCAACCAGGGGCGCGATATCCATGCAACTACTGCGAGTAAAATCTTTAAAGTGCCTCTGGACCAGGTCGATACGGATATGCGGAGAAAAGCCAAGACAGCCAACTTCGGTATTATCTATGGTATATCAGCATTCGGGCTGTCGCAGCGACTGGCCATTCCACGAAGGGAGGCGGCTGATATCATCGATGCCTATTTCGCAGAATTTCCAGGCGTGAAATCCTACATGGATTCAGTCATTAACGAGGCCCGAGAACGTGGCTATGTTGAAACGATCCTGGGGAGGCGGCGGTACCTCCGCGATATCAATTCACAAAATGCAACTTCCCGCGGTTTTGCGGAGCGCAACGCCATCAATGCACCAATCCAGGGAAGCGCCGCCGATATGATCAAGATCGCGATGATCCAGATACATCACTGGATGAAGCAGGAAAAGGTAAAATCAAAAATGATACTACAGGTGCACGACGAACTGGTCTTTGATGTGCATAATACTGAGAAGGAGCTTATGGAAAAACATGTTCCTGAATTCATGAAAACTGCCATACTTCTTGATGTGCCGATGGAAATAGGACTGGGTTTTGGACAGAATTGGCTTCAGGCACATTAGAGGTGAAGTGGAAAAAAGTGGAAGGGAGAAAGGGTGAAGTGGAGTGGGGAAGCGGGTGGAAGGGCCATTCAATCTTTCATCAATCTCCTCAAACTCTTTTCAATCTCCTGAGGGTCGGATACAGGCAAACCGCTGGTGGTCATCAACCACGGAACTTCGGAGGAGACAGGTATGCGGTACCTGAATGAATACATGAAGCAACAAATTCCTGACCTTGAATTTCAGCATTTTGTCCAGGGATGCAGTTATCGCTGGATCACTGGTTAGCCGGAAATAACCAAATCATCATTCGGACATGGGCATGGACATCACCTTTATCTGCAGGATGGCAGTCATTGCTGCCGCCAGGTTCTTTCCTCTCCTTTTCTTCTTTCGTGGGGAAAGTGACCCATAAAAATTCTATTCCATCACCGTTGTATAGCAAAGGGGTTCTCCCGATTTGATTCCCAGGCGAAGCCCCTGGGGGGCTACCTCTCTACGGATTCCCCATTTCCACCCCTCCCTCGCCCCCCTTCTCCCTCTCCTCCCGTCTCTTTCTTTTTCCAGACAAATGAGCGCTGGACTTTTCATGGTTATTGGTGGGTGGTTTCGAAGAAACAAGATAGGTTTTTTGACGGTAAATGCAATTGATGTACAACCCTTTACGTGTAAAATACAAATGCGGAAGTGGGAGAGGAAAGATGGGTTTTAAAATCATTTAAAATCCAGGGATTCGGTACACGATGAAACATTGGCTTGAAATAGATCGTCTTGTCGTGTTGTAGGAAATTCAAATATTTGCATCATCATTTAAACATTGTCTCATGAAAAAATTCACATTATCAATCGCATTGCTATTAGTAAGTATCACATCAACCGTATTTGCCCAGGGCGTGGGTTTGGGATTAAAAGCCGGCGTAAATTTTGCCAACCAGTCTTTGGCTAATTTTCCAAATAATGATACTAAATCCATCACCGGCTTTCTGGCGGGTGTTTACGTCCCCATCTATTTCTCCTGACAATGGGGCATCGTACCTGAAGTATTATTTTCATCGGTAGGTTCAGAAACACCAAATGAGTGTCAACGACTTCACGTATTTGTCTATACCGGTGATGCTTCGAGGTTCAAGCCGTACTCAGCTTCTCGAGCTTTGAGGCAGGTCCGAAATTTCTTCACTTTTAGATGCTGTCAATGAAGATGGTACCTTTTCAAAGAAGATTTTAAAGGCAGCGATTTTGGCCTGGGGGTTGGGGCTACCGTACATCTACCGCTTGGCTTGAACGTAGGAGGACGTTATGTCTGGGGATTCTGCTAACGTCTGCTATCTTGAAGCGACATTGAAGTTAAGAACCGGACATTCCAACTTTTCGCCGGCTGGACGATCCTTGGTCAGAAAATATCGAACCAAAAATCATGAAAAACCCATGCCCCATAAAGGTATGGGTTTTTTGTTTTAGTATGATACGGCAACGCCAGCACTACCATAAATGACAGAATCTCCAGCCTTCCGGCGATCATGTTGAAGCAAAGGTAGAGCTTAGAGAAGACGGGGATGCTGGCAAAATTCTCTACCGGGCCGATCGTTCCAAACCCCGGTCCGATTCCTCCAAGTGTGGTGATCACCGCGCTTCCGGCCGTATCAATGTCGAGGCCATTCATCGTAAGCGCTATGGTACCGATGATAAAAGTGATGATATAGATCGTAACAAAAGAAAAGGTGCTGGAAAGTATCTTTTCATCCAGTTGTTGGCCATTGTAGCGTATCACGTGAACCTTATTTGGTGAGAGAGTCTTTTGCATAATGCTATTTAGACTTTTTAGCAGGATCACAAAACGCGCCACCTTGATACCACCTCCTGTCGATCCGACGCAAGCGCCGATAAACATCGTGAGAAAAATCAACAGCTTGGCAAAACCCGGCCATTGCTCATAGTCGGCAGAGGCGAATCCCGTGCATGTAATGATAGAAACAACCTGAAACACGGAGTCGCGGAAACCTTTTTCTATGTCAGTACCGGTAATGTGCACCAGGTTTATGGTAATCAAAATCGTAATAACGATCACTATGAGCGAATACAGTTGTATTTCTTCATTCCTCAGGAGTGAAATAAATCTGCCATGAATCATAAAGTACAATAAAGAAGAGTTGATCCCCACAAAAACATGAATATGGTGATGATGTATTGAATGGCTGGTGAGTATTCGACGATACTCGTATTTTTTGTGCCGAATCCTCCTGTAGCCACAGTACCAAATGAGTGGCAGATCGCATCGAACCAGTACATATCTGCAACAATGAGTAATGCTATTTCAACCAAAGTCAGAATGACATAAACTCCCCAAAGCCTCTTGGCTACATCGATAAGGCGGGGCTTCTATCGGTCCACTCCCATCAGTGAACCTTCCGCCAACATCATTTTATTACGCCCATTCCAAGTATGGAAAAATAGCAATCATAAGGACAATAATACCCATCCCCCCCAACCAATGAGTTTCAGAACGCCAGAAGAGCAGTGACGCTGGAGCGCCTCAATATCGCTCAATATGCTCGACCCTGTGGTGGTAAATCCCGACGTTGATTCAAAAGGCTCTGTCCACTGGATATAGTTTTGGAGTATAATATATGGTAGCGACCAAAATGAATGGCATCCAGGATATGGCCACACCGACAATCCATCTTTTCTGGTGGGATCAATCCGGGCTTTTTGAAATGAAATCCACAATACCCCCGAGACACCGTGGAGAGGCCATAAAGCGCAAGCATCTGACCGTCAGAATAAACCCAGGATATCGCCATGGCGCCGATGATGAAAAAGCTTTCAAACACCAGGCTGAGACCTACAACATATAATATATGTGCAAAATGGACATTTCTCATAAAGCAAATCCCGTGGTATTGAAGGCCGAGGCCGGATAGAAAAGTGGTTCAGTGGCTGTCAAAGGGTTATTCGTTTTTAATGCCGCTGAAAACTGAAAAATATCCAGAAAAGAGAGAGAGTAAGATGTCGCGATGCCCGAATCAAAATGATGCCATCGAATCGACTGCAAAGCTACGTGGTTTGTAATCAGAAATCAATTTAATATGCCTTAATATTTTTTTCCGCGGAGCGACAATCAGTAAAATTTCACCTCCTCCACGAGATCTTTGCTGAACTCACGGTGGATGATTTCAAGTACTTTGGTTTTGGACATGGTAAGTTCCTGACGCAGTGGCGCCGAGGACAATTTTACAAAAAGTATCTTTTCCTTAATGAATATTTTCTCCGTTCGCCGCGCTATTGGCTTTCCCATCATTTCCTCCCAGGAAGCTATGAGCCGGTTTTCGTCAAATTTGCCCCTGATTTTATAATTGTCGATCATGGCGTTGATGGCGTCGCGCAGGTTGGATGTGTCAGATTTGCGCTTTGGTGATTTGTCAGCGGCCATAGGTTCAGGCTCAATATTTACCGTTAAGGTACCACTATTTACCATGATCATCCGCCATTCGATATTTAATTTCCTGAGGAAATGTTGTGATCTTTCTGGTCGCGCGTCGGTAATAAATAAACCTGCCCGAAGTCATGGTGCTCGATCATTTCAGTGAGCTTTCCGATTCGATGGTCATCCAGCTTATCGAAAATGTCATCCAGCAAAAGGATGGGTTTAAAGCGCTTTTCTTCCAGGATAGTGTCGAAGTGAGCAAGCTTGAGGGAAATAAGAAACGACTTTTGCTGGCCTTGCGATCCAAACCGACGCAAAGAGTACCCGTCAATTTCAAATATATATTCATCGCGATGCACGCCGGTGGTTGTTCGCTGGAGCGCTAAATCCTTGTTGAGGCTTTCCTTAAATACCTTTTCCGGGTTTTCCTTTTGAAAGTCAGACTGATACTGTAAATGGACCTTTTCTTTACCGCCGGAGATAAACTGGTACTGGCGTTCTATTTTCATTAAAAAGTCATGGCAAAATGCGGCTCGGGCTGTGCAGAGTTTTTGTCCGATGTTAATCAGAATGCTGTCGTATGGATCAAGCAGATCCTTATCGACCT
Source organism: Cyclobacteriaceae bacterium (assembly GCA_034523095.1). Lineage (GTDB taxonomy): Bacteria > Bacteroidota > Bacteroidia > Cytophagales > Cyclobacteriaceae > JAAUQL01. The sequence continues at coordinate 45,578 of JAXHKU010000027.1, forward strand.
TGCCGGTTTCGGAGAAATGCCGAATAAGCTGATTGCGCTGCTTTAAGGCATGGTTATAGTCCAGCAGGTGCATCAGGTAGTTCCTATCGATTTGCGCCATGATGCTATCAATGAATTTCCGGCGCATTTCGCTGCCTTCCATTACGAGCTTCATGGTCGCTTGGCGCCATGAGGACAACCGGATACAGGCCAATGATGTCGGCGGCGCGTTCCACTGGGTTTTCATCGATCTGGATTTTTTTCCTTTTTCCAACGATGAATGAATTGGAAACAGTCGATTTTTTTATCCCCCTATATAAAACTCGCCGATGATACTGTAAAAACCCTGTTCGTGTCGGATGCACTGCTGCTCTGAAGCTCCAAAGGCACTTTTTGTCGCCGAAAGGAAATGGATCGCTTCCAGCAGGTTGGTTTTGCCACTGCCGTTTTCACCTGCCAAAACATTGATTGATGGAGAAAAACGAATATTGACCTCTTCATAGTTTTTGAAATTGGCCAGATACAGTTTTTCGAGATGCATAAATCCGTTTGTTGATTTTTTTATTAATTTCGCAGCGCTTTTTTTGAACCCTGAACTGTTATTATGGGTTTGAATTACAAAGTTTTGCAAAACTAAACCATTTAAGCAATCTGATATGGCAGCAGCAAAGGAAAAGAAATCCCAACCGAAAGCAACCAAAGCACCATTCCCAAAAGAAACCTATAAGTTCTGGTTCGAAAGTATGTTGCTGATGCGGAGGTTTGAAGAAAAAACCGGCCAGGTTTACGGCCAGCAAAAAATCCGCGGATTTTGCCATTTGTATATCGGTCAGGAAGCCTGCGCTTCTGGAGCTATCAGCGCCCTCAAAAAAGGCGACAGCTATATCACAGCATACAGGGATCATGCCCACCCGCTGGGGCTTGGCTCCGATCCGAATGCCATCATGGCAGAGATGTACGGTAAAGCCACCGGCATCTCGAAAGGAAAGGGTGGATCCATGCACATATTCGATAAAGAACGACATTTCTATGGTGGTCACGGTATAGTTGGTGGCCAGATACCTCTGGGTACAGGAATTGCCTTTGCAGAAAAGTATAAGAAGACCGATAAGCTGTGCATCACCTACATGGGCGATGGCGCTGTGCGGCAGGGAGCATTTCATGAGGCGCTTAATCTTGCCATGTATTATAAGCTTCCGGTAATATTTGCGATTGAAAACAACGGATATGCCATGGGAACATCCGTGCAGAGGACGTCAAACGTGCACGACCTGGCGCAACTGGGCGACGCTTACGAGATGCCTTCTGAATCAGTCGATGCCATGAAAGTGGAAGACGTACATAATGCTGTAGCCAGAGCTGCCGAAAGAGCCAGAAAAGGTGATGGACCTACTTTGCTTGAATTCAGAACATACCGATTCAAAGGTCACTCCATGTCCGATCCTGCAAAATATCGCACCAAGGAAGAAGTGGAGGCCTACCGCCGCCGCGATCCTATAGAGCAGGTAAAACTTTCCATACTGAAATATAAGTTTGAAGATGAGTCCTATTTCGAAGAGCAGGAAGCAAAAGTGAAGGCAATAGTAAATGAAGCTGTTGAATTTGCAGAAAAATCTGAATACCCCTCCGCAGACGAAATATTCAAGGATGTTTATGTGCAGGCGGACTATCCGTTTGTCATGGATTAATTTATCAACCTTTTTTAAATACAATTTTATACTATTTTTGCATCCTGAATTTTTAAACGATGGCGAAAGGAAAGAAAAAAGTCAAACTTACAAAAGGTGAAGACTTGTTGGAAAACCCGCAAGCAATTGCGGATCAGTTGAATAAAACAGAACTGTTCCTAGAACAAAACAGGAAGATGGTTCTCATTGTCGGTGGTGCTATTGCTGCGGTTGTAGGCCTGTATTTTCTTACAACTATTATACATCTACCAGAAATGACACGGCGCAGAAGGAGCTTTTTCAGGCGGTCTATTATTTCGAGGCAGATAGTCTCGACAAGGCGCTGAATGGTGACGGCAACAACTATGGTTTTTTGCAGATTATCGATAAGTATGGTATGACAAAGGCGGCCAACTTGTCGCATTACTACGTCGGAGCCAGTTATCTCAAGAAAGGCGAATACCAATCAGCCATTGATCATCTTGGTAAATTTTCATCAAGTGACCTGCTTGTACAGGGCAGGGCATACGGCCTGATGGGCGATGCGTATATGGAGACCGATGACTATAAATCGGCTGCAAAATTCTATGAAAAAGCAGCTGACTACAACGCCAATGAACATACATCCCCGACCTACCTCATCAAAGCAGCCGTGGCCTATGAGGAATTGCAGGATTATAAGTCAGCGTATAAATGCTACTCTGACATCGTGGAGAAATATGTGAATTCGAGCGAATATCAGACTGCCCGAAAACATAAATCGCGCCTTGAAAGTAAGGCCGGCTGATCCATCTGGAAAAGAAAAAGAAAGGGATGAGGCCATGGCTTTATCCCTTTTTTAATGATTAATAAAGAAGTACATGGCTTCATCAAACAAAAACTTAAGCACCTATGGAAGTCAGAACATAGGCGCTATCGAAACAAAAAAATTCGGTATTGTAGTCGCTGAGTGGAATGCAGAAATCACCGGGGCACTACTTGCCGGGGCTATCGATACATTGCTGCAGCACGGTGCGAAAAGAGATCATATCATGAGTAAATCCGTGCCCGGCACATTTGAACTTTCACTCGGAGCGCAGTGGCTGGCATCTGACCCGGAGATCGATGCCGTTATTTGTCTCGGATGTGTCATCCAGGGAGAAACGCCACATTTCGACTACATCTGCCAGGCGGTATCTTACGGTATAACCAAAGTTGGGTTGAAATTCAACAAACCTGTCATCTTTGGGGTACTCACTACGAATAATCAGCAGCAGGCGCTCGACAGAGCGGGCGGAAAGCATGGAAATAAAGGCGACGAGGCTGCAGCCACCGCCATAAAAATGCTGGGTTTTTGGGCTATTATACCACCATCAATAATCTGTTAGGAAGAATGAAAGTATTAAAATTCGGAGGCACTTCTGTCGGTAAGCCAGAGCGGATGCACCAGGTAGCGCAACTTGTTACGGCAGTGAAAGGATCCAAAATCGTTGTCCTTTCTGCTTTGTCAGGCACGACAAACACCCTCGTAAAAATTGGCGAAGAGCTTGAGGCGGGCAACGAAGCCGCCGCCTGCGCCGAAGTAGATGCATTATACAAACACTACGAACAGTTCTGTGACTTGCTGGTCAAAGAACAAAAAAGTAAGAAAGCCGCGATCATTGTCATCGATGAACACTTTGGCTTTATCAGGTCACTGTTTAAGGTCTCTTTCAACGATCATTATACTAAAGAATTGCTGGCTCAGGGCGAGTTGATTTCCACTAAGCTGTTTTCAATATATCTGACGGAGGCCGGTTTTAATAATGTGCTGCTCCCGGCACTTGATTACATGGCCATTGATGAAAATGATGAGCCGGATATGGATTACATCAGGACAAATCTCCATGCATTGCTGAATAGGTATCCGGGCACAGAACTGTTTGTGACGCAAGGCTATATATGCCTGAACGCCAACCAAGGTATTGATAACCTGAAACGCGGTGGCAGCGACTACACGGCATCCCTTGTCGGAGCGGCCGTGAAGGCGGAACTGGTGGAAATCTGGACCGACAATAGACGGTATGCATAACAACGACCCGCGATTTGTCGATAAAACCAGACCCGTTGCCGAGTTGTCTTTCGACGAGGCTTCGGAGCTCGCCTACTTTGGAGCAAAAATATTGCACCCATCATCCATAGTCCCCGCCAAACAATATAATATCTCAGTTCAATTGAAAAATACTATGGAGCCCGAAGCCTATGGCACCATGATCAGCCGTGAAGAAAAATCCAAGGAGATCAAGGCAATCGCAGCAAAAGATGGCATTACAGCCATCAAAGTCAAGTCAACCCGTATGCTCCTTGCCTATGGTTTTTTGAGAAATATTTTTGAGGTATTTGAGAAATACAAGACACCTATCGACATGGTTACCACCTCGGAAGTGGCGGTATCGCTCACGATCGATAATGATACCCATCTCAATGATATCATCGAATCCCTAAAAGCTTTTGGCGATGTGACTGTCGATAGAAATCAGTCCATCATCACAATGGTTGGCAATGATGTGGTTTCTGAGAAAGGCATAATTAAAAAAATCTTCAATGCCCTGGAAGATATTCCGATCAGAATGATATCGTATGGCGGCAGCCGCTACAATATCTCAGTACTCACGGAGACTGTCTATAAAAAGCAGGCGCTTCAGGCACTCAACAAGGGCTTGTTCAACCTGTGAAGCAAATCCAAGCCGTAAAAACGGCTTTTTTTTTGATCTTATTATTCCTAAATTCAATGGAGAAATTAAAATGCGGATCGCTATTGCAGAAAAATTAGCCTTGCGATAGTTGCTTTCATTAGTTTCTCATGATTCAGGAAAATTTACCAACTATGGGAAAATCCATTTTGCTTTTAATCCTTCTGGCTACGGCAATGAGCTATCCATCTTCAGCGCAATCTTTTGACATACAAGGCCATCGTGGTTGTCGGGGTTTAATGCCCGAAAACTCCATCCCCGGTTTTTTAAAAGCCATTGATCTTGGTGTGACAACCCTCGAACTTGATGTTGTGATTTCAGGTGATGGAAAAGTGGTCGTTTCCCATGATAGCTACTTCTCAAGCACATTCTGCGTAAATGAACTTGGACTCCCGCTGGACAAAAAAGATGAGCAATCACTGAATATCTACCGCATGGACTATGAGGATATTCGGATGTTCGACTGCGGGATAAGAGGGAATAAAGATTTTCCTGAGCAGCAGGCAGTATCAACCTATAAACCATTGCTCACGGAGATGCTCCTGGCCTGTGAGGAATATGCTAAAAGTAAAAACCTTCCTCAGTTACATTATAATATTGAACTGAAAAGCGGGCTGTCGGGAGACAATATCCATCATCCCGAGCCGCACTTATTTACCAAACTCGTCTATGAAGCTACTATCGCTACTTTGCCCTTAGACCGGTTCAACTTCCAGTCGTTCGATCCGAGGATTCTACAATTTTGCAAAGCAAAGTATCCTGAGGTAAAGCTGGCCCTGCTGGTTCCCAATGCCAAAGCCGGACTAAACACTCTGGAAGAACTCGATTTTAAACCGGACATCTACAGCCCGCATCATAAGATCCTCAGTCAGGAAATTGTGGATGAAATGCATCAAAAATCCATAGCGGTCATCCCATGGACGGTCAACAGCGCCAATGATATGGAGCGAGTAATCGGGCTGGGCGTTGACGGGCTTATTACTGATTTTCCAGACCGCTACTTCCAGATCAGGCCTTCGAATCGATAGTTCATTTCGGCTTTGGCATTCGCCAATATTCCATTACTTTTGGCCGCTTAAAATTCAATACATATGAAAAAGGTGTTGGGCATGGGAAATGCCCTTGTCGATGTGCTCATTCGCATACATGATGATAGTTTGTTGCAGAAGTTCGAATTGCCCAAAGGCAGCATGCAACTTGTTGATCTGGATAAATCGCGATTCATGCAGGAATCCATGCGAAACCTGAACTTCGAAGTGGCCAGCGGTGGATCAGCAGCCAATACCATCAACGGACTGGCCAATCTTGGCGCACCATGTGGATATATCGGCAAAATCAGCAATGACCAAAACGGTGAACAATTTAAGGCAGATATGACCAGCAAGGGAATTGAAGCTTTGCTCCTTATTGGCAACCAACCTACCGGCGTAGCTACTACGCTCATCAGTAGCGATTCACAACGCACTTTTGGCACCTATCTCGGTTCGGCAGTTGAGTTGTCAGCTACTGATTTGAAGCCGGAATTTTTTCATGGTTATGACATACTTCATATCGAGGGGTACCTGGTTCAGAACCATGAATTGCTCGAAAAAGCGGTGATACTTGCCAGAGAAGCCGGGTTGAAGATTGCAATAGATATGGCGAGCTACAATATCGTAGCGGCCAATCTAGATTTTTTACTAAGTCTGGTTAGGAAATATGTGGATATCGTGTTTGCCAATGAAGAGGAATCCAAGTCATTTACAGGAAAGGAACCCCTTGAGGCGCTTGATGAAATCGCCGGAATGTGTGAAATTGCCGTTGTGAAAATTGGCGCAAAAGGCTGCCTCGTGAAAGTCGCGGGAAAGGTGATTGAAGTGCCCGCCATTGCCGCCAATCCGGTGGATACTACCGGTGCCGGCGACCTGTATGCTTCAGGATTTTTTTATGGAATGGCGAATAACCTGTCGTACGAAAAATGCGCAAGGCTCGGCAGCCTCCTTGCAGGCAATGTTATTGAAGTTATTGGTACCAAGATGGATGATCTCCGCTGGGCAACTATTAAAAAGGCGGTAGAAAAAATTACCGGCTAAACGCCGACATTCAGCTCGATTGATTATCGCCCAATTTTCATGGCCTGATCAAATGATCAAAAATAATTCCGCCAGATGAGTCAGCAGAAGCGCCGGTGACGGATTTGAGTGTATTTACCTGGCCGAGCGCGCGCAATAAGCCCAGGAACCCAAAGATGATCGCTTCCTTGAAATCGACGGTTTGTTCATCGGGTATTACCACTTCTGCATTCTTTCCAATTTCATTTTTAATCATTTCGATAAGAAAGGTATTTTTTGCTCCACCGCCTGTAACTAGAACGCTTCTCTTTGTGTTGCCTGAAGGAATAGAAACTGCTATTTGATGCGCAATATGGCGGCAAAACGTGTGCATCAGATCAGCTACCTCATGACCTTGCAGCAGTGGTAATACATATGAATTCACCCATTCTATTCCCAGCGATTTGGGTGGAGTCAGCTTGTAATACGGAAGATTATTAAGAATTTCCAGCAGCGATTCAACTGGTTTTCCCGAACGGGCAATTTCACCATCCTTATCAAAATCAAAACCAACCCTAGATGCGAGAAAATTTAAAACCGTATTGACCGGACAAATGTCATAGGCAATTCTGCGGCCGTCTATATCAGTGGAAATATTTGAAAACCCACCAAGGTTCAGACAGAAATCATACTGGGGAAAAAGCAATTTATCCCCAATCGGAACAAAGGGAGCCCCCTGCCCACCCAGCGCAACATCCAACGAGCGCAGGTCGCAAACGGTCTTAATCCCCGTTTTTTTCATGATCCGATAGCCATCACCGATTTGCAGCGTAAGGCCGATCCCTGGCTGATGAAATATGGTATGACCATGCGATACTATTAATTCAGGCCGGTCAGCGCTATTTTTCAATGAACAGACTCACCTGATCGCCAAGCCACTCACCGTAGTGCAAATCAAGTTTTTTCAAATCCAAACCGCTAAGTCCGATGGCTTCCGACAGGGATTTTTTAAACGATTCATCATAAACCACAGCCTGCGTTTTTTTTACTTCATAATGCCAGCGCTGGTCGTATCGATATGAAACTAAAGCTATATCCAGCCCATCGAGCGATGTTCCTGACATGAGACCGACAACCAGGTGCGTTTTCATGATTATTCCTTATTTTTATGCCCAAAGGTAATTGACTGATCTGCTAAATAGAATTGCATTGAATTTATGTGTTGATATTGGAAATACCACAGCCAAAGCCGGCATTTTCGAAAACGGTGTGATGGTGGAGGAGAAGAAACAGCTTTCTGATCGTGCAATTGTCCAGCTGGTAAAACAGTTGAATCCAGATGCAGCCATCATTGCCAGCGTGCGAAAAGGAGTGAAAAAAATTATTCGGGAAGTGGAAGCGCAAACCACAACCGTCGTTTTGAAGCACGGCATTCGATTGCCATTTGTCAACGATTACGGAACACCGGAAACACTCGGTGTAGATAGGATCGCGGCAGTCGCAGGCGCAGTGAGTCTGTACCCGGCCCGGGCATGTCTTATCATCGATGTCGGCACGTGCATCACGTATGATCTTGTGGACTCCAATGGAGTGTATCATGGCGGAGGGATATCTCCCGGTATAGAAATGCGTTTAAAAGCCATGCACAAGTTTACATCGAAATTGCCCGTTGTGATGCCTGGGGGAAAGACAGAATTGATTGGAAAAACAACCCGCGAATGCATGTTGTCTGGTGCCCTGATTGGCTCGGAAGCTGAAGTTCAGGGAATAATTGACAGGTACACACAATATTTCCCGCAGTTGACCATTATATTTTGTGGCGGTGGGACTCAATTTTTTGAATCTAAAATAAAAGACCACATCTTTGCAGTCCCAAATTTGGTACTGGTTGGTCTTGATCAGATACTGACAATGAATTTTAATGATTAGAACTCTACTTTTAGTAATTACACTCTTTAGTGCTGGCTTATCTGAGGCAATTGCACAAACAGCGGCAAGCCCTTATTCGGTTTTTGGAATAGGCATAGTCTCCAATAAGGCCCTGATTTATAATCAAAACATGGGCGGCCTCGGAATCAGCAATGGGCAGCCATGGATTTTGAATAATATTAATCCGGCGATGCTGCCGCTGAATACCTTCTCTACATTTGACGCAGGGCTCTATACCGAAAAACGCGACATCTCCACCTCAGATTCTAAGCAAAGCAGTACCACTGGAGGATTATCGTATCTTACTTTTGGTTTTCCTATAAAGACTTATAAGTGGACTATGGCGATTGGACTGATGCCATACAGCAACGTAGCCTATAATGTGGTAACTTCCCAAACGCTGGCTAACCATCCTGAGACTACGGTAAATTATAATTATGAAGGCGACGGAGGAATAAACCAGGCTTACCTGAGCAGCGGCTGGATGCTTGTGAAAAATTTTCTTTATGCCGGAGGCAGGGTAGCCTATACATTTGGAAAAATCACGGATAATACCACGATCAACTTAAGTGAAATTGAATACCAGAATGCCACCGATACCATTGGCTCTTTTAAGAGTTTTGAACCTACACGTTACTACCGTAATTCAAGCTATTCAGACTTTATTCTTGAAGGCGGACTGTATGCCAGAAAAAAAATCGGTAAGAACATACTCATGAACCTCGGCTTTGTCTATGAGTTTGGCACTGACCTCAATACCCGTCGCACAGAAACCATCGAGGTAGATGATGAACAGGATCCTGATCGACCGATTTCAACCATTCTCGACAATGCCAAAGGTCAAACCACATTGCCGGCGAAATTTGGTTATGGACTCAGCTTTACAAAAGATTTTCACTGGACCATAGGCGTTGATTATTACACTCGTGACTGGACGAAATTTACGAGTGATTTCGGCGCCGAGCAGGAGCTCGCCAAGAGCAGGGAATTGATCATCGGCGGGGAGTTTACGCCAGATTTCTCTTCTGTAAAAAGCTATTTTAAAAGGGCAAATTACCAGATGGGATTTTCCTACAATCAGACACCAATTATGATAAATAATAAAAACATCGACGACTTTGGTATCAATTTTGGTGTATCTTTGCCCGTAGGCAAAGCCTCCTTGTTTAACCTCGGTTTTAAGGTCGGCCAACAAGGCACCACTTCAGATGGATTGATCAAGGAGAATTACCTCAAATTAAATTTAGGAATGACGTTCAATGATCGTTCATTCGCATGGTATAGAAGTTTAAGAAAATTCGATTAAAACAGTAAATTATGAAAACAAGATTTTTTATCACTGGATTAATTGGGATGTTTATCTGCAACATGTCAATGGCGCAGTGGAACTGGCCGGAAGACAGAGCCACAGCAGAAGAGAAAAACGCCCTCTACACAGACAATTTCAAGCAAGGCAATTACAGAAAAGCAGCTGATTATCTTAGCTGGCTTCTTGTCAATGCGCCAAACCTCAACAAATCCATTTACATAAATGGTGTTCGTATCTACGACGGACTGGCTAGCGAAGAAGCTGATCAGGCAAAAAAGCTTGTTTATCAGGATTCCACGCTTTTACTGTACGATCTGCGGATCAAGTATTTTGGCGAAGAGGCAAACGTTTTGGACAGAAAAGCCTTTAATGCATACAAGTATTACAACAACGATCCAAAGCGATACAAAGATTTGTTTACACTCTTCAAAAGTGCTTTTGAGTTGAATGGAAAAGAAATAATGGATAACAACCTGTTGCCGTATATGGATGTCGTACGCAGGTATAAATTATCCGGGAATGCCATTTCTGACGATGAAGTATTGGCCATTTATGATGAGATTATCAATATTGCGACCTATAAAATTGATGTCGTAAAGAAAAACGTGGAGAATCTCAAAGTGGTGGTAGATCAGGTGAATACTATGTTACCGACTATAATCGATGTGGATTGTAATTTCATTGAAAATACACTCGGGCCAAAACTCAAGGCTGAACCCGACAACCTGAAACTCGCTACAAATATTATGCGGTTGGCTTTTGCCGGCAAATGTACTGATGGCGCTGCCTTTCTTGAAGCCGCTATTGTGGTACAGAAATTACAACCTGAATACGGGCTTGCCAAGCTTATTGGCCAGAGTTATGCCGGTAAGAAAAACTATGAACTTGCCATGACGTATCTCACGCAATCTGTTGAGCTCACTGATGATAATACCAAGAAAGCTGATTCATACTATTCAATGGCTGTGATCCAGGCCAACCTGGACAGGAAGGTCAGTGCTCGCGATTTCGCCAGAAAATCTGTAGCCGCGGATCCAACACAAAAGGATGCGTACAAAATCATTGGAAACCTTTATTACAACAGTTTCGACGATTGCAAGAAAGGCGAAAACCCGGTCAATGACAAAGCAGTATTCATTGCAGCCTATGAAATGTTCCGGTTAGCCGGGGACGCTGAAGGAATGAAAAGAGCTCAGGCGCAATTCCCAACAATGGAAGAAATATTCACCTGGAATTTACAGGTTGGTCAGCAATACCGCATAGAGTGCTGGATCAATGAAACCGTAGCTATACAAAAACGATAATTTAAGGAACTCTAAAAAAGCGGCCTGAGTGATGCTCAGTCCGCTTTTTTCATTTTAACGAATCAGTAAACGGTATATGAACCTTATGGAATTTTAATACTTCTGAAATGCGAAGAACAAACTATCGGCTTTGGAGAATACTTTCTTTCAGTACAATCCTACTTTTGGTAATTAATGGATGCGGCAATAAAGATGCTGACATCAAAAAAGTGGAAGAATATACCGGCCCGATTGTAGAGCTTGGCTCTGCAACAACCTATTATTCTGACTCAGCTGTGGTGAAGATGAAGATGGACGCACCGAGACAACTAGAACTCGGCAACGGTGACAGGGAGTTTCCAGAAGGCCTTCACATTGAGTTTTTTGATCTCAATGGTGTGAGCACTTCAACCCTAAGGGCTAATTACTGCTATTACACAAGTAAGGAGGATCTTTATAAAGCTACTGGAAATGTAGTAATCATTAATACCCTCACTGGCGACAGGCTGGACACAGAAGAACTATTTTGGAACAGGAGTAAAGAAACCGTGTTTACCGATAAATTTGTCAAAATCGAAAAAGACGGCGAATTACAGATGGGTGACGGCCTGGACGCTAAGCAGGATTTTTCTTCCTGGAGGTTAATCAAGTATAGAGGTACGATGGATCTTAAGGGACAGCAGTACGTTGAATTTTGGAGCAATGAGGCAGATTGAATATGGAATCACCGGCTGCCGAAATCAGGATCTCAGAATTATCGATAAATCCCAAGAAATCTCGTTTATTTGAGCATACTCAAGGATTGGGTCTATTATTTTATTTTTTTGTTTTCAGTATCCAAGTAGCTATTTTTGCGGCACTTTAAGAAAAAATCTATGGCATTAATTAATAAAATACGGCAGAAGGCAGGATGGGCAGTTGGTTTCGTGGCTGTGGGTCTGGGCTTGTTCATGGTAGGAGGAGATATCCTCGGCCCAAATTCTTCTATTATGGGTAAAAACAAAACGGATGTGGGAGATATTGCCGGCGAAACCATTGAGCTTGAGCGATATCAAAAAGCAGATTGATGAGATAAAGTATAACTACACTATAAATTATGGACGAAATCCATCCGAAAACGAAATGTACACGATAGGCAACAAGCCTTGGGAGTTACCTTATCGTAAAAATTGCCTTTCAGGAACAGTGTGACAAACTGGGCCTGGTAGTTACTAATGAAGAGCAGTGGGATATGGTTCAGGGCAACAATGTGTCCTTCGAGATCAAACAGGCTTTTACCGACCCACAAACAGGCGAATTCCAACGCGACCGGGTTATAAGTTATCTTCAACAGGTCAAACAATTATCGTCCTGAACAACAATCTGCATGGTACCTTTTTGAGCAAAACCTCAAACCATCACGACAAAGAATCAAATATGACAACCTCCTTGTAAAAACAACTTATGCCACCGACGTAGAAGCTAAAAGACGCTATCAGGAGGAAACTGCTGTGGCTGAAATCAGGTATCTCTATATCCCTTACTACTCATTGCCGGATTCTGCAGTGACGGTGACAGATGATGATCTTAAGACCTATCTCAAAGCCCATCAATCAGAATACAAAGTCGAGGAGACCCGTAGTTTCAGCTATATCTCCGTTCCTATTGTCCCTTCAGGCGACGACACCACTTTCTTTATGGGGCAGATGAATAAACTGAAGGAAGAATTCCGGGCTACGGAAGATGATTCTCTTTTTGCCAGGAACAATTCAGACGGCGCTACCTTTTTCGATCGTCAGGGTGTTGATGCCCTCCCAAAAATTCTACAGGCAAATTATTCCAATTTATCCATCGGAGATGTCAGGGGACCCTATTTCGAAGATGGGAATTTCGTTCTTTATAAAATTGCAGGTATCACCGAAGATATGGTTGGTGCAGTCAAGGCAAGCCATATACTGATCAAATGGGACGACGAATCAGATGCCGCCAAATCAGCAGCACGGTCAAAAGCTCAGGGCATTCTCAATAAAGCCCGCGCTGGTGAAGATTTCGCGCAATTAGCAAGGGAAAACAGTGTAGATGGATCAGCCCAAAGCGGCTGGAGACCTGGGGTGGTTTGGTAAAGGAAAAATGGTGGAGCCCTTTGAAAATGCTGCTTTCGGAGCAAGCACAACAGGTGTTATCAATCGACTGGTAGAATCACAATTTGGCTTTCATATCATCAAAGTCACCGAAACTGTTAATAACAGCATATTTGATATTGCCACATCCAAAAGGATTATTACACCGAGCGAAACCACAAGGAATAAGGCCTTCCGCAAAGCGGATTTCTTTGCTTCCTCAAGCAGTAATTATGCGGAGTTCACCGAAAATGCCGCCAAAGATTCACTGAAGTATTTCTTGCAGAAAACATTGAGTAAGAACGACCGAAATTTTAATGAAGTAGATAATGCTCGCCAGGTTATTCAATGGGTTTTCAAAGAAGAAGATACAGGTGGCGTTTCCGATGTGATTGAGTTGGACAATAATTATATCATCGCTTCTCTGACCAAGATTACCGAAGAAGGAACAGCTACTCTTGCTGATGTTAAAAGCCAACTGGAACCAAAAGTAAAAAAAAATGAAAAGAAGGCTGATATCATTGTAGAAAAGCTTGGAAAGGCTGAAGGGTCGTTAGAAGAACTAAAAAGCAATTATGGCAACGATGCCAACATTTATACATCCAGTGACCTGAAAATTTCAGCGAACTCACTGCCCACAGTTGGTTTTGCACCTATAGCCATTGGAGCTGCGTTTAGTCTGGAACCTGGTCAGAAATCAAACATCGTCAGGGAGGAAAATGGCATTTTAATCATTGAAATGGTCAACTTTACCAAAGCTCCTGATATTGCTGATTACACACCATATAAAGCCCAGATCGAACAGAGAGTATCAGGCAGAGTTTCTTTTGATGCCGCTGAGGCCATCAAGAAATTTGCTGATATCAAAGACAATAGGTACAGGTTCTTTTAACCTGTACCCACCTTTTCTACTCCATGGATTTTGATGCATCTTTCAGAGAATAAACTCGACAAGCAGCATTTATGGCCCCGTGATTACCTGTTTTAAATTTGTAGTACCTTCTGAAAAGGCACCCGATTTTTTAGCAGTTTTCCCACATGAAACATTCCATTCCAAAAAATCCAGCGGGGGGAAATACACATCGCACACGTTGCGAAAAAGGATGAATTCAAGCGATGAGGTCATCGCTATTTACCATGCAGCAAGCAAAATTGAGGGGATTATAGCGCTATAGCGTCAGTTGAGGTTGTCCTCCAATAATTCTTTCAAATGATCTTTCATTTGCATGAAATCATAACCATCGTACGGCGCTGTCACTATAGTTTTTAGCAAGTCATTGACAATATGCGACTGAAAGCCAATTTTTTCAGCGAACTGCGTAACTACCTCCAGCTCGATATCTTCAACGGTATCATCGAGGTACACCATATAGACCAGGTTAAAAATGTGTGCCAGGCCCTTATCCATATCTGTAAGACAATTTTCTTGTAGTCAGGAGAAATAAATTTCAATTCCGACTCAGAAATATGTAGCTGTATGCCCCACTTAAAAAGGCAACCCACTATGTCCTTGGAAATAGTACCTTCATCGAGAAAGGAATGATATATATGATAAAAACTTTCCTTGATCGATTTTAACTCCTCCTGGCTAATATTATTACTCGCGATTTTCATTTCAACGACAAGATTCACGATATTTTTCGAAAGATACGCTTTTTAGAGTAAATTTACCCTTTCACTTTTCGTCCAAATATCTTTGAAATTTCCACTAATTATAATCGTAATTGCCGCAATATATTGCATGGGTTCATTTTCGTGCAAAGAAAAGAAACGTGCAGGCAGCGAATTTTTCACCTCAGGGCCATCGGCTGAGATTGCAACAGACTCACTAAGCACGGAGAGTGATTTTAGTATTGAGTTGAATATTGACCCGGATCCAAATCGCGGCACATGGCAAAATCCCGACCTGATCATCAGGAAAATGGGGCCATTGAATGATAAGATCGTGGCAGATATTGGTTCGGGAACGGGATATTTCACTATGCCCATGGCCAGACTTGCCACGCGCGTTATTGCTATCGATATTGAGCAGCGGTACCTTGACTATATCGAAGACTACAAACTTGAGTTACCTGTTGAGGAAGCAGACCGGATCGAGACACGGCTTACCGTAGCCAATGAACCAAATCTTCATACCGACGAGGTGGATGTGGTTCTGATGGTCAACGTGTTTTACTATCTCACCAACAGACCAGAATACATGAAGATCGTCAGAGACGCGCTACGGAAGGAAGGAATGCTGGTTCTTGTGGACTTTAAACCGGGAGAATTGCCCGTTGGACCAGCCGAGAATAAAGTGCCTACCTCGGAAGTTGTGTCCATTTTAGGAAAAGCCGGATTTGAAAAAATTGCGGTGGATAGCACAAATCTTGCCTATCAATATATAGTTACCGCCCACTAATTATGATAAAAAAGGCCTTATCGTGTTGGTTATTGATAATGGCTGCTCTCTGTGGAGCCGAGGCACAATCGCTATCAACACAATCCACTATTAGCCTGCTCACTGGGTCACCGGGCAGCGAGTTGTATTCCACTTTCGGCCATAGCGCTGTCAGGGTCAAGGATCCGGTATCTAATGTGGATTTGGTATTCAATTATGGAACTTTTGATTTCAGCACGCCCAATTTCTATCTCAAGTTTGTCCAGGGAAAACTTTTGTATATCCTCTCGGTAGAGCCATTTGAAAGTTTTCAATTTTCCTTTCAGTATCAGAACAGATCGGTGACAGAGCAGGTGTTGAACCTGGATCTGATGCAAAAAAATCGACTTTATTCCATGCTGCTGGAAAACTATAAACCTGAAAACCGAGGCTATAAATACGATTTTTTCTTCGACAACTGCGCTACCCGGATCAGGGATATCATTGGTGAAGCACTTGGCGATAATCTGCAATACAATTATCCGGAAGCCTGGCAAAAAGGAACCACAACATTTCGCAATCTGATTGATTTGTACCTTGTAAATCATTCCTGGAGCGATTTCGGCATTGATTTGGCGCTCGGCGTGCCAACTGATCACATCGCCAGGCCGACTGATTATATGTTTTTACCCGATTATCTTTCGATGGCGCTCGACAGTGCAGTTGTCAGGAAGGGCGATGCAAGCGTTCCTCTTGTACTTTCCAAAACTAAAATACTCGGAAGCGTGCCGGCTGATAGTTCCAGTGTGGATGTACCACTGATTCTGGCCTGGTCGCTCTGCATATTGAGTTTTGTGTTTACTTACCAGGGTATAAAAAAACGCCACAGGCGAGTATGGTTCGATACCATATTTTTCACCCTGATAGGTGTTGTCGGCTGGATAGTTTTTCTCCTTTGGTTTGCAACGGATCATATCGCCACCAAGACCAACCTCAATATCCTTTGGGCTGTACCATTGCATTTGCCTCTATTCCTTTTCTGGAATGTATTGCCCACCATGTTCAGGAAAATATACCTCTGGATCACCCTGATACTCTATTTAGCAATACTGGCCTTTTGGAAGATTATTCCTCAAAGTTTCCACGCAGCGTTCATCCCGCTCATTCTCATCATGGTGATGAGGTATTTCATAATTCTCCAGGAAATGTGGGCACGTAAACCAAAAAGAGCGAAATGAGTTTTATGTGAAAGTAATGAATTATGTGGACTGAACGAGACAATAAACTTACAGCTAACTTCCAGTTCGGAGATTTTTCTGAAGCTTTCGCCTTTATGACCCGTGTAGCGTTGCTCGCCGAAAAATATGATCATCATCCATACTGGACCAATGTGTATAATAAGGTGACCATAGAGCTTTCGACCCACGATGCCGGCGATATCGTCACAGAAAAGGATCTTCAGCTTGCCATGGAAATTGATAAACTTTTGAACTGAAACGTTGAAAGAAACCCACACGTCACTTTACCTTGTCCCTACGCCAATTGGCAATCTCAAGGACATTACCCTTCGTGCCCTGGAAGTGCTGAAAGATGTTGACCTGATACTGGCCGAAGACACACGAACAACCGGTTTTCTTTTGAAACATTATGGGATCAGTACCAGCCAGAAAAGCTACCACGCCCATAACGAGCACAACACCGTAAGCGATCTGGTGAAAAGGATGCAACATGGTGAAACCTTTGCCCTGGTCACCGATGCAGGTACGCCAGGTATATCAGACCCCGGTTTTCTAATCGTCCGGTCTGCTATATCCGCCGATCTTTTCGTTGAATGCCTGCCGGGAGCCACGGCATTTGTGCCGGCACTGGTAAAATCAGGTTTGCCATCCGACAAGTTTGTATTTGAAGGATTTTTGCCCATGAAAAAAGGCCGGCAATCCAGGCTGAAAGCCTTGGCTATCGAGGAGCGCACTGTCATACTTTATGAGTCGCCACATAAGATAAGAAAGACCCTGGAGCAGATCGCGGAATATTTCGGGCAGGACAGGATAGTCTCCGTTTCGCGCGAACTGACGAAAGTTTTCGAAGAGACGAAAACCGGGCCTGCATGGGAAATACGCGATTATTTTGCTGCAAAAGAAATAAAAGGCGAATTCGTAGTAGTCATTGAAGGCAAAAGTTAACGTATTTTGCAGGTGAGAATTTTTCACTACACAACCACATTATATAAACAGTTTACACATGAACATTGATCTTCAGCATACACTTAATGAAGTAGTAAAAATCGCCCGCCGAACAGGAGAGTTTATCAGGCATGAAGGGCAAAAGTTTGACCGCACGCACATACAGGAGAAGGGTCGCAACAACCTCGTGTCGTATGTGGATATGCAGGCCGAGAAGATGATTGTGCAAACGCTGAAATTCACGCTTCCTGAAGCCGGGTTTATCACAGAAGAAGGCACCGAAACTACCAGGGGCGAGCGCTACAACTGGGTCATAGACCCGCTGGATGGCACCACCAACTTCATGCATGGGTTGCCGCCATACTCCGTGAGCATTGCCCTGGTAGATGGCAAGGAACCTATCCTTGGCGTTGTTTATATAGTTAGCTCCGATGAGTGTTACCATACCTACAAAGGAGGTGGCGCTTACCGCGACAGGGAGAAGATCGAAGTGTCTTCGGTTACCGATTTTAAGGACGGACTGTTCATCACCGGAATGCCCTACAATGCCTTTGAGCGCCTCGATGAGTATTGGGGCATTTTTGGACATTTCATGAAACATTCCCACGGGATCAGGCGGCTTGGTTCTGCCGCGGCTGATTTAGCTTATGTAGCTTCCGGCAAGTCGGAGGGCTTTTTCGAGCACGGACTTAATTCCTGGGATGTGGCCGCTGGTGCATTGCTCGTCAGGGAAGCAGGTGGTATTATCACCGATTATGAAGGCAAGGATAATTATTTATTTGGCCGCTCCATTATCGCCGGCACAGCCGTTCATGCGGAAATGCTAAAGGTCATAACAAAATACTGGAAGCCAGGCTGATTGTATGGTACAGGAGATTCTTTTGATTCTGATATTCATTGGCGCCCTTGTGTGGCTGGGACGCTTTTTTTGCCGGGCCAATTGCAGCAAACAAGACGACGCCACATGCGATAAGTGTGTGCCGAAACAACCGGCTAAGAGAAAGTGAACTCGGCCCTCCTAACAGTTTATATTTTGCAAATGCTGCGCGAGGATATTATATAAGTACATGCCTAATTATCGCTTAAAATGCTGAAGTCAGTTTTAGTAATAGCATTCGGAGGACTTTTGATCAAGTCCCTCTTGAAACTTTCAAAGGTGCGTCAAAAGAACAATTTAACCTCGATGAGCTTATTCCGAAATTCAAAACTTTTGATATTAAGATTCTTGGCGGCTATTTAATACTTATTCCAATAAATGTGGCTGTCTTAACCTACTTGCTTACTAAGCTTTCAGATATTGGATTTTCAACAGACCCAAATCTTGTTTTCATTATTCGGCCAAACGCAGGAACATGGTTCGTTATGCACTATTCCTCGCATTTTCCAACTTCATTTGTAATTATCATATTTATTGTAAAGAAACTTAAGAGAAATGAGGAGAGTGAGTATCTGGAAATATGACAACATGAAGTATGGATTTAATGCTACCTGGATATTAAAATACCTTTTAATACTCATAGTCCTATTTTTATCAATTTTGACGGTCAGTCAAATGAACTCATATGTCAAATTCAGAACGGATTTAATTTCAGATCAATAAATCTCGAATTGTTGTAGAACGAACCTATGAACATTCAGATATTTCCCGAATAACCTATTATTTAAAAACTATACACCCAATGGAAACATTGTTGAGAAACCTCACTACTTGATCGAATTTGCTGACGGATTTAAATGGCGAACATACTACTATTTCCGGAATCCGGCACCAAAGATGATGAGATTTTTAAATGGCTTAGTATTCGAACCGGATTAGAAATTATTACTGTTGAAATTGACAATAACTAGGCCTAATTGATAATAATTGAGCTTAAATAAGGCGAACAAAAGTAATAGTTTCACGTGCTGACCCAGTATTGGATTATATAGTATTATGTGGCAAGGCTTTTCATAAAGCCCCCGCAACGATTTACTAAGTTCAGTTGCAAACTGAAGTGCTACAAAGCCACAAAACATATAAAGGAACCCTATTCATTCCAACCCCTCCGGAACAAATTCGTACAAATATCAATCTCCCGACGGTTGGCAAGCAGACGGCCGCGAAAGTCAAGATAGGGCTGGCCGATTCCAGATTTCGCGGAAGGACGAATTATAGATATTTCCCATGGTGTATTTGGCATCTTTATCGAAGCAGCAGGGCACAATGTCGCCATCCCAGGTCATGACGCAGGAATGCCACATTTTCCAGCACTTGTTTCGAAGATCGCTTTTAATGGAAAATTGACCATTTTTCAGAGGCTTGTACCGGCTAAGCGCTTCATCGACGGGAATAAGCGGCGATCCCTTTTTGAAATCATAGATTTGGGCAGTTTTAAATTCCAGTTTATCCACGCCAAGTTCCCTGGCCAATCGGCGCACTTCATGTTGCTGATGGACGTTGTGCCCGAAAAGAATAAACTGTAGGATGATGTACGGATTTCGCCGCTTCAATTTCTTCCGGGCAGCAACAAGGTTTCCTATCCCCTCTTTCACTTTTTCCAGATGCCCGCCTATCCGGTACTTCGCGTAGGTTTCCTGATCAGTTCCATCCATGGAAATAATCAGTCTGCTCAGTCCGCACGCCACCGTTTCTTCAGCGAACTGTGGTGTCAGGAAGTGGCCGTTCGTAGAGGTTGCGGTGTAAATATTTCGCTCATTGGCCAGGCGCACCGAGTGGAAGAATTGTGGATTCAGATAGGGTTCACCCTGAAAATACAGCGTCATGTAAAGAAGATATTCATGTATTTCGTCAAGAAGCTTAGCCAGGGTATCGTTGGACATCATGCCGGTAGGCCGGGTGAATGACCTCAATCCGCTCGGACACTCAGGGCATCGAAGGTTGCAGGAAGTTGTCGGCTCCACGGCGATGCTCCAGGGGAGGCCCGGATGGTGTGGGTCTTTGGTCCTGAGTGATTGACGAAAGCCATACCATGTAGTCCATGCATTCGCCAACCGATTTGCGGTGAGCTTTCCTGCGAAGGATAGGGCGTCATGGAAGGGTCCCGGCATAAAATTTATTTTCGGTGTTTATTTTTCTTTGGATAAACAGCTAATTGATTCTTTTCATTTACACCAATGCAGTGGTCATATAGCCCGTCATTGCGATGAATCGCCTGCTTTTCAAGGCGATGAAGAAGCAATCTCTTGCTAAAGAGGAGATCGCTTCGTACCTCGCGATGACGATTATTAATATATTTCGTCATCTCATTTTGTGCGTTTTACCAAATTGTTCTGTCTCAGATTGACACAGCCGTTGTTGTCACACATCGATTTTAAAATTAAAAAAAGACCACCGGCTTTCATGAATAATCAACTTATTTAATGATTTTTAGCATGTGGCAGAGGAGCTTCAGAGAATGAGGCATTTGCTCAATACTTCCAAATTATTATGACCTAAAATTATGCAAAATATCCATAGAGTTTCAGACCCACATTCGTATTCGCGACCGAATGAAGCCGTTATTCGCCACATCGACCTGTCACTGAAGGTGGATTTTGACACCAACCTGCTGGAAGGTTTGGCTACGTTAACCATTGAGAAATCACCAGAGTCTAATCAGATTATTCTCGATACCAACGGTTTGGAGATTGCCGCGGTAACCTATGCCGATGGCGTCGCAGCAGGGTATGAGTTGACTAATCATCACGAAATATTTGGTGCTGCGCTGGACATCTCGCTTCGGAAAAGCGACACAAAAGTGACGATCCGATACCGGACGAACCATGCTGCTGAGGCTGTACAATGGCTTTCTGCTGAGCAGACTGCCGGTAAAAAGTTCCCGTTTATGTTTACACAATCTCAGGCAATCCTTGCCAGAAGTTGGGTGCCGCTGCAGGATAGCCCCGGTGTACGTTTCACCTACACGGCGGATGTGAAAGTGCCACGTGGTATGCTGGCCCTCATGAGTGCGGAAAATCCCCAGCAGATCAGTGCCGACGGAAAGTACCATTTCGCCATGGAGCAACCAATTCCGAGTTACCTGATGTCGCTTGCTGTCGGAAATATCGCTTTTGCAGCCGTTGGACCGCGCACCGGAGTGTATGCCGAACCGGAGGTACTTGAAAAAGCAGCCTGGGAATTTGCCGAAATGGAAGACATGCTCACTATTGCGGAGAAGCTTTACGGCGAATACCGCTGGGGACGATACGACCTGATCGTTCTGCCGCCGAGTTTCCCTTTTGGCGGTATGGAAAATCCACGTATTACATTCGCTACCCCCACCATTCTGGCAGGCGACAGATCGCTCACCTCTCTGGTAGCCCATGAGCTGGCACATTCCTGGTCTGGCAATCTGGTTACTAATGGCACCTGGAATGACTTCTGGCTCAATGAAGGATTCACCGTGTACTTCGAAACGCGCATCATGGAAGCTCTGAAGGGTGTGGAATACGCGGAAATGCTCGCGTCACTCAACAGGCAAAGCCTTGTGGATGAAGTCGCGCATTTCATGAATAGCGGACGGGCTGAAGACACTAAATTAAAACTGAATCTAGCAGGACGCAACCCAGATGATGGTGTCAATACAATTGCCTATGACAAAGGATACTTTTTCCTCCGCTACCTGGAGAACTATGTGGGACGGGAAAAATTCGATGCGTTCGTCAGGCAGTATTTTTCTGAATACGCCTTCAGGTCCAACTATACAGAAGCATTTGTGGAATACCTTGAGGAGAATCTATTCCAAAAAAATGGCCTAAAACCCATACCCGATCTTGACGAGTGGATATACGGCACAGGCCTTCCATCCACGCTGCCGCAAGTGACATCTGTGCGTTTTGCCAAGGTGGAGGAAGCCCTGGCCTCCTGGAAAAAAGGTGAATTCTCCATGGATACTGATCCATGGTCGAGTCATGAGTGGGTTTATTTCATTAAAAATCTGCTGATTAATCTGAGTGTTGAAAAGTTAGCAGAATTGGATAAGAAGTTTCATTTTACAGCAAGTGGCAACGCTGAGATCCTCGGCGTGTGGTTTGTCCATTGCGCCAGAGCGATGTACGAGCCATCATTCAGAGCCATAGAGAATTTCCTTGTTCAAACAGGCAGGCGCAAATTTCTCATGCCGATTTACAAACAACTCATCGAAACGGCTGAAGGTAAAAAACTGGCTGTAGCGATTTATCAAAAAGCCAGACCCAACTACCATTTCGTAGCTGTGAATAGCCTGGAGAAGCTGCTTTCGTAACGTCGAACCCTTAAATATTCCGGGACTACGAGTGGATTGTCGGGTACCGCCCGGATAACCGCTGCCAGACAACCTTTAAAGATGCCAGGTTCTATGGATAAACGGCATAATTAAAATGAGGGAAATGATCTTGAGCGAAGAAGAATTGGTGAAACGGTGCATTGGCAATGACCGACATGCGCACGAATTTCTCTTCAATCAGTATTATTCCGATCTCTACCTCATTGCCATGCGCTACATGAGCGATCATCACGATGCGGAGATGGGTCATCCAACGTACAAGGCCCAGGTATTAAAAAAACAGCTACAGGGGCCGAGGTAGTTCGGGGAAATGGAACGCAAAAGAAGATCTACCGCAACGCAAAAGAGAAATCAGCCAGAGAAAATAAAGCAGGAGCGCCCAACCGCCGGCGACAGCAAGAGCATCCGAACAGCGATGATCGAGAGGCTCCGACCGGGCATCGCAGACAATCTATATGCGTGGAAGATATCAGCATAAGGAGAACCGAAAAACGGGACAGAAAATCAAAACAAAAAACCACAACCAAACAAGAAGAAGAAAAACCAATTGATATGATAAGTTGATCAGGGAAAGTCAGAATCCCATGATTGCATAGGATGGAAATAGATGCGGCAGCCTTTGTGTGTCCCAAAAAAAACCCGAACCGACCACGACACCGCACCCGCCCCACACACAAAAAAAACCACAAGGAAGGAACACAGACGAGAGAAAACCCCCCACGGAAACCAGGACCAAACCCACCACCCCCCCCCCACCGAGGACCACACCCGGAACGCGGAACAGGCCCAGAGGCCGAAAAGAAGAGACGACCGAGCCACGAGACCCCGAAGCAACCGAAAACCACGCAGACCCACGAGCCAGGACCCCCCCAGCCACAAAATAGAACACGACCCCCAACGGGTCGGATCAGCTCTTGCGACACATATTTATGTAGACAACAGGGGAAGAAAAAGGGACCAACCCAAACCGACCCAAGTCAGACCCGCAGCAGAGAGAACCCGAAGCACCGGCCGAAAGAAGGAAGACCAAAACCCCCCCCCCCCCCCCACCCCCCGAAAAATCGATGTCAAAATCCTTGTACATGAAGTATATCTGGAATGTGACTTTTGAAAATAAAAATAATGAGGGGATAGCGGAATACGCGGACCCCCGCGAAAAGGCCCCCCCCCCCCCGAAGCCCCCCCCCCCAACATCGCTTCCTACCAGGATCAAGGCAATTAATAACACCATAGCAATAACCCCAATGGGTGAAAACCCTGACTGGTAGATCAACTGCACCAATGCCCAGAGTGTCATACCCAGCATAAATACCATTGGTAAGGCGATGAATACTACCTTTTTTCCTTTCCTCTTTTGCCAGACATAAACCACCAACAGCGCCAATCCGGCCAGCAACTGGTTGGTAGCGCCAAATACCGGCCATATGGCCTTCCAGGCGGGAATTACGACTCCATTGGCATCATGGAATGTGACCAATGAAAAAGCCAAAGGCAACAAAAGTGTGGCGACAGTAGAGATGTAGCGAAATGACGGCTTGGATATATTTAACAATTCTTCAAGAATATATCGGGCCAGGCGAGTCGATGTATCGAGGGTAGTCAGCAGGAATGTAGATACAGCCAGAATACCAAATGACATGCCGATACTGAAAGGTATTCCCAGAATTGACAGGAAATTACCCATGCCGGTACCAAACACGACAAGCGGCGGCTGATGAACCAATGAATCGTTTTTCGTTAACATGGCCACAGAGAACAGCGCTATGACGGCAACTACTCCTTCTATGAGCATGGCGCCATAGCCTATTTTTCGCGTATCTGTTTCACAGTTCAATTGCTTTGAAGTGGTGCCTGAAGCTACGATGGAGTGAAATCCGGAGCAGGCGCCGCACGCAATTGTAATGAACAAGATCGGGAACAAAGTCCCTGTTCCTAAATCAGACCAGGTCGTGAACGCCGGATATTGAAATTCATGGCTTCCGAAGATGATGCCAATAATGGCGCCCAGCATCATGGCATAAAGCAAAAAGGACGACAGGTAATCCCTTGGTTGCAGGAGAATCCACACCGGTGTTATAGCCGCTATAAAAGCATATATGAGGAGAAGGATATTCCACATTCTTCCCGGATTGGATTGAAAGATGACTGGAAGGTGATCGATGCCCAGCGGAATTTCCTGACCTATCCATACACTTAAAAATACCAATGGAACAAAAATGAGCGAAGCCCATAGCAGTGATAACTTTAACTTATACAATGTCAAGCCAAAAAATACCGCCAGCAACATGAATAATAGCGATGAAGTGGCCACCTCACCGTTGGAAACAAAAGTGGATGATGTGAGATCGACAAATACAATGAGTATATAAACCATCGCCAGCCAGATAAACACCAGGAAAAGCTTATAGGAAAGTGGCGTCATGTATTCCCTGGCGATTTCGGCAATCGAACGGGCCTTATGCCTGATGGATGCGATAAGTGCGGAAAAATCATGCACTCCCCCAATAAATATGGATCCCAGGACTACCCATAGCAAAGCGGGCACCCACCCAAATGCAGCAGCCGCGATTATCGGACCTACGATTGGGCCGGCACCGGCAATGGAGGAGAAGTGATGACCGAGCAGAATGGCTGCCTTGGTTGGCACTTTATCTACTCCGTCGTAGTCGGTATGGCTGGGTGTTTTTCGGTTATCGTCGATCTCAAAATGCCGGTCGAGGAATCGGCCATAGAACCGATAGGCAAGGAGAAACAGGACTATTGCAGCAATAAATACAGCAGTGAGCATGGTTTATTTTTGAATTAGCTGGCTAAAATGCACAATATCAATGGAAATAGAAATAGTGAGCAAATGAAAAATCAGGTTCTACGATGAGGGCGCATAAGAGCCTGAGATTAGTGGTGGATGGCAGTACGATATTTATGGTTACACGACGAACTCTGGACACAATCGGCCATAAAAAAAGCTGCCCCGACAAGTCGGGGCAGCCTATATAAAAAATTAGTTTTATCTATTATTGAGAGTTAAAAAAATGTTATGGTAAGAGTGCAATTGAGTTGTCAAGCAGTGCAGCACTATATTTATAATTGTGCATACCCAAGCTGAATTCTCTCAGACACATTTGGAAGTTGATGATCGCTCCCATTTGGGCATTGGTAACTGACAGAACAGGAAGGGTGTTGTTGTAATCTTTCTGTGCTTGTGTCCAGCTACTAGTGTTTCCTCCATTTTTGAATTGTCCGGAAGGATTATTGGCAGGTCCGTCAGGATTGCTGTTCGGATCGTATACGTTCAGATAACCATCGTAGCGGTTGGTTGTGGCGCTATACCAAAGGTTGTGCTCAGAATCTGGGTCCCTGTTCAGAATTTCTACACCACCCACTACCAATTTAGCTGCCAGCGCATCAAGTTTCGCCTTGATAGCTGCTTTACTATTGGTAACCATTGAACTTGACGATGATAAATCGGCATGACAACCTGTGGTATTACATCCCTGATAGTTGCCAATTGCTGAGAAGGTATGACCTCCGGCTCTTCCATTTACACCTTCTGCCATATGACAGTCAGAGCAAGATGCATTGGCTGTGTGTGGCGAATTGCCATAAGCAACCGCTCCAGCGAATTCTACACCGCCCATACCGGCCATAATCGCTCCAACAGAACCGTAATGAACGTGCGACCGATAGGCCAATGCTGTAATCTGTGTGAAAGCAGCAGATGGATTATCAACAAGAGCTTGATAATCAAGAACGTTTCCATCAGCAGATTTTGTAAGTGGTCTTGGCTGGTGACACTTTACGCAAAGATTGGATGTGCCACCGTCAGCCTGCAGGTCAATTGTTTTTGTGCTGCTCCACATGATCATACCTACTGGCGCAACAGTAGTAAGCGATGGCAGATCAGCCGATGTATAGCTATTATGAATGGCGCTATGGCATGTTGAACAACCGATATCACCATAAGCTTTGTCTGCTGTAGTGACATAGTTGTTAGCGTACCTGGTGGCACCTGTCGGAATGGTGAAAGTAGCCGGCACATTGCGTGCAACCATATCCTTGAAGGCTTCCTGGGCATGGCAGGGAGTACAAGCCGTACTACCTGCTTATTCAAAAGCAGTCTCGCCATACTCATGTTTTGACAATTGGAATTGTGTTGTGATCAATTCCACACTTTCCGGATTGTGGCAAAGCTTGCATGTTTCATTCGCATCGGCGCCGTTCGTGCCATTTGTGCCATCTGTGCCATCTGCACCGTCTAAGCCTGCAGGTCCCTCAGGGCCTTCGCAACCTGTTACAAAGGCAAACATGACTGCGCATGAGGCCATTGCTAAATACTGTAAAATTCTATTTGTTTTCATAATTTAAAAAGTTTTCATTAATAGATAAGAAGTAGATTTCCCTTCATGTGTAAAGGTAATTAGGCGGTTGTGCACCTACAATTTCACGCTCAGGATATAAAATCGAATTCGGCTGGATGTTTCGCGTATTTTTTTTGGCGCAGATCAACTAAACATGGATTTTGATCAATTATTTTGTGATATATATCAAAATGGGTGCAATCAATCCTGTACACCATTGCATATAGCGCTTATTATTAAGTAATTACGAAATAATATTGAACTGTGAAATCCATACTACCGGATTACTGCCTAACTGGAATACCCTGAATTGTTCTGCAATATTGATTAGCTGCGTATTAAAAATGCAATAGAAACCATCAAAAGACGTACTCACGGTTGGAATACAATCATGCACGGTTTGCGGATAAGGAAATACGTTATGAATGAGGATTGTTTTGCAAGGATATTGAAATGCATTTAACTCCTTCCGCCCATTACCAACTCAAACCGTTCGCGAAAAGCGCGGCTTTTCACCTTGCTTCTTCATTAGGTATTCATCGAAGTTCATGGCGATATTCCTGATGAGCAATCGGCCGGTCTGGGTTACAATCAGTTCTTCGTGAGTGAGATTAATGAGCCCGTCCTCTTCAAATGTCTTCAGATGGTCCAATGCTTCGGCAAAGTGAGTGTCAAATGAAATTTTATATTTCTGCTCGAATTTAGCTTTACTGATCCTGAAGTTGCACATCAATTCCGTGATTACATCGCGCCTCAGTTGATCTTCCGCCGTTAAAATGACGCCCCGCATAGCCGGTAGTTTATTCTCGTTAAGACTGCGATAATAATCATCCATTTTCTTGTAATTCTGGATATACAGGTCAGAAAGCATGCTGATGCTCGTGATTCCCATGGCGAGTAAATTGATGCCGGCGTGCGTGGAGTATCCCTGGAAATTTCTGTAAAGCGTGCCGTTGTTCATGGCAATTGTCAGTTCATCGTCAGGTTTTGCGAAGTGATCCATACCTATATATATATATCCGGCGCTGCTTAACTTTTCGATGCTGAGTTTGAGTAATTCAAGTTTTTGATCCACGGTGGGCAACCACTCTTCATGGATGAGCTGCTGGTGTTTGATCATCGATGGCAGGTGCGCATAATTGAAAACAGCAAGCCGGTCAGGATTCATGCCAATTACTTTATCGATGGTATCTGAAAAAGTGGCTGTAGTCTGATGCGGCAGTCCGTACATCAGATCTAGGTTGATGGAGCCGAAATGTAAATCGCGGGCCCAGCCAAGAGCATCTTCCGTTATTTGTTGTGGTTGAATCCGATTGACTGCTTTTTGTACTTTATGATCAAAATCCTGGATTCCCATGCTGCAGCGGTTGAATCCGGCATCTGCCAGCGCTTCCATGTGTGCTGGGGTAAGTTCCCTTGGGTCTATTTCTACACTTACTTCAGCATTGGGTTGAAATTCGAAGCTATCATGTATGGCTTTACCCAGTCTTTTAATCTGGTCTGGTGTGAGATGCGTTGGTGTGCCGCCGCCCCAGTGCATCTGGATAACTTTTCGGGAAGGATCGAGCCTGGCTTTCAACAGGCGGATTTCCTTTTCCAGGTATTTGAGGTATTCAGTGATTTTAATTTGATTGCGGCTCACCATCATATTGCAGCCACAGAAATAGCACAATGTATCGCAGAACGGTATGTGAAAATAGAGGGACAGGTCGCGCTTTTGCAGCGAGTTGTTGTCTTTTTCGATGTGATCGATAAAAGCTTTTTCGCCTACCCCGTCATGGAAGTATGGCGCTGTAGGATAGCTGGTATAACGGGGTCCGGCTTTGTCGTACTTTTTTAGTAATGCTATGTCAACAATCATTCTGAGGGTTGTCAGGCGAAAGGCCTATTTATCGTTATCAATTTCATATATACTGAGAATCAACTCCACTTGTTTTTGATATTTCTCCGGGTCATGGATACTGTTCTTCAGCGATTTCACGTGCTGACGTACAACCTTATTAATGATACTCTCCGTGAGTACATCGATCTCTTGCCGATAACCGTTTTGGGGTAGTTTGGATTTGAGACGTTCAATTTCATTGAGTCGTATGGTGTCAAGGCGCTTTTTCAACTTGCCGACAATGCTGTTCATGGAATTCAGCGAATACCACTTATTAAATTCATCAACGAAGTCCTCGATGATCTTCATTGATTTTGGAATTTCCTTCTTCCGTTTTTCCAGGTTTTGCTTCACGATTTCCTCCAGATCATCGAGATTGTAGAGAAAAATTCCCCCGATCTCATTGATAGCGGGATCGATATCGCGCGGTATGGCCAGGTCGATAAGGAATATAGGTTGATGGCGGCGCTGGTGCGCAACCCGTTTCATGATGTCATTGGAAATCACAAAGTTTTCACTGGAGGTAGCGGATATGACAATGTCGGCTTCTGCCAGCACATTAGGCAAATCCTCCATAGGGCTCGCCGTGCCAGAGAGTTTTTCTGCCAGTTCCTGTGCGCGTTGATAGGTCCGGTTAACCACCCTGATATTTTTAACCCCGTTTTCCTGGAAATGAAATGCCGCTAATTCAGCTGTCTTTCCTGCTCCAACCACCAAAATGCTCTTTTTATCCAGGTCACTAAAAATTTTCCTGGCAAGTTCTACGCCAGCGAAGCTTATCGAAACAGTGCCATCCGTAAGGAAAGTTTCATTGTGTACCTTCTTTTTTACCTGCATGGCAAAATTGAACAGCTTGTTAATGATAGCGTCTGTGCCTTGTAATTGGTGGGCTATATCATAGCTGTCTTTCACCTGGCCCGCGATCTGCTGCTCGCCGATGATTTGTGAGTCTATCCCGGTTATTACTTTAAAGAAATGCTCGGCTGCTGATTGGCCGTTCAGGTTATAAAACAAATCACTGTCTGAATATAAATCGGTCTGTTTTAATGACACCAGCCAGCCCTTCAGCTTTTCAATGATTTCCTCATGATCATCAGCGCTCACATAGATTTCTGTGCGGTTGCAGGTGCTGAGCATCATACATCCATCAGCGCTGAGCGTATTTATAATATGTCCAAGGGCTTCCCTCTGCTCTGTATCGCTTAACGCCACCTTCTCCCTTACCTCGACAGGCGCCGTTTTATGCGAAATCCCCAATAACCCCAATGGAATCTGGTCCATGTTCTCCCCTTTTATCAATAAAATTTATGGAAGGAATTGGACATGTAGATCAACAGTCCTCCTCCAACAATTAATATTAAAAACCCAAATAATGACCACCAGGCCATTTTCTCACCACTCCATTTGTTCTTCATGGCCAGCAGATACACGATTATGTATAAGATCCATACTACGTCGGTCAGGATCACCTTCATATCCCTGTACTGGTATTCGTCGATGATCATCATTTGATAATGCCCCAGCATAATACCTATACCCAGCAGGATGATCCCTGTGACCACAGAACGTCTGCTCATTTTTTCCAGATAAGTAAGCGATGGCAACTGCTGGAATACGGTGCCGATATTTCTTTTCTTCAGATTATTGTTCTGGATAATGTACATCAGCGAATAAATAGCGGCAAGCAGTAAGCCTGTATAGCCGGTCACAGCCATGGAAGCATGCAAAGCGAATGTCTTGTTTGAAAGCAATTCATTGGTCTCGGTCTGCCAGCTCATATGTAAGGCAGAAACCAGTTCCAGCACAAATGCAAAAGAAAGTATGAACAAACCGGCACCGCGATGCTGCATGCCCAACTCGCTGATCATATAAACAAACAAAACCGAAAATGCTATAAAACTAAATGCATCGTGGGCGGTAGAAAAGGGCATGGTATTTAAGGCCAGATTCCAGTGTCACGATTTCCACAAGGTGAATAAACGCCAAAATCCCAAGGATCAGGGTTGTCTTTTGCAGGAGCGATTTATTCTTTTCTGTAAAAAGAAGGTAATAGAGGTAAATCACTCCCAGGTACAGCACCGGCAGCAGGTAGCTAATAATTTGACTAAACATCTTCATTTCTTGCTGTGCATTTAAAGGTATTTCAGCGCGTGATCATTGAAGCCGCAAATATAAGACATGTAATCACACAAAGTACCAGAAAGAAAAAATGTGAGATAAACTCCCTCCTTCAATAATCTTGCGCAAGGAGCAAAATTCCCGTGGCAATACATATGATTTTAATCAGGTGATGCAGAAAAGTGCCCTATTATTCCGTTATCAGCACATCAGGCCATCATAATAATGCTTCTGGGCCCATACAAAATTGTCCCGATTATTAAGGTAAGCGAGGCGGCTCTCAAGATCACGCGCTTGAAGAGTGGCAAGTTTTTTCTGACCGTATTTAAGTGCAATGTCAATATTTTGTTTCAGAGGCTCCATGCCTGTCTGACTCACAAGGTTTACCGCCACTCCGGGTAGTTCCCAGTTATATTGAAGTAATTCTTCCGGAGTTGCCACGCCTTTGTTCACGATGTCCCGCATGATTTTCATGGAAATGACACCAATATTTTTTTCTCTGGCGATCGGCAACGCGGTGCTGACAAAATCGCCGTATTTCGTGGCATTCATGGCCAAAAGGGTCAAATCAAAGTTCAATTTCTCCAGCAGTTCTTTGGACCGTAGGGCGCTGTCCATGCTGGAAAAACCGATATATTTTACCATTTCTCTCTCTTCAGATCCGAAATCAGGCGGTACACGCCACTTTCTATCGCACTTAGGGTATCTTCCGGAAGCACGGCATGAATAAGCAACGCATCAACGTGGTCAGTCTTCATGCGAGTCAGGCTCCGCTCAAATTCTTCACGGGCTTTTGCAGGATCACGTTCATGGATTTTGGTCAATAAAAATATGTCTTTTCGTACCGGAGGCAGTACACGACCGAGCCGTTCTTCACTCGATGGCTGATCTTTTTCACCATAGGTAGAGGCTGTATCAAAATAGTTGATCCCGGCATTAAATGCATATTCGAAGTGTGGCTCCCATTCACCATCGGGCATTTTCACAAATTGCGATCCGCAACCATAGCCCAGAATTGAAATCTTTTCACCTGTCTTTCCCAATACCCTCATGGGCATACCATTTTTACCGGTCATCGACGCTGAGGGTGCACAATGTGAGAGGAGTCCTGCCGATGAAGCTGCTACAGCGGCTATGGAAGAAGCTTTGATAAACTTCCTGCGACTAATGTGTTTGTCCATGGTGATATATGAATTTTGGTTTGTCTAAATTAATGAATATTCTGCTATTGATAAAACTTACCGGGAATCATCAGGCGGTAAGCCGGAATTTTATAAAGGATAAATCCCATATCTTTACATTTTGTTGGGAGGAAAGATCAATGTTTGACAAAACTAAGGCGCTTTTTCTATTCTTATTGACAGCTATGACCCTGTCTCTTCCGGCATTTGCCCAATTGCCAGACAAGTCATTGCGGTACGACCACACCATCCAGATCATTTCCAACCTTTCGGATATAAATTCACAGCGGCCTGAGTCAGCTTCCGTTGAGGAACTCATAGAAAATAATGTGGGCGGATTTCGGTTTCACCTGATGTGGGATCATGAAAAATCCAACCTTATCTATTTGATCCAATGGCAAAGCGAATGATTTTACGGAGGTAATCGAACTCCTGAAAACCAACCTGGAGCAAAATCCCGATCGGCTGTTTACCCTGTTCCTGGATCTTCAATTGCCCATAGACAGTCTGAAAAAGGTCTTCGAAGAACGAGACTTCATCCGATACCTGCATAAACAACCGCTGGGTCGCGACTGGCCAAAGGTGTCGGATATGATACAAAACGGCTCCCGCGTGGTGCTATTCACTATGGAAACCATTTTCAACCAGCCCGACTGGCTGCATCCGGTGTGGAATTTTGCCGTTGAGCCCTATTTTTCACTCTTTGAAGCACCGAATTTTTTAGGTGAATTTTTGAAAGGTGACCCAAAAAACGACTTGCTCATCATCAACGATTTCAACATTCCATCCAACAGGCTGAGCCAGAATCCGGTCTATATCATCGAAGAAAACACCAACCATTACCTGCTCAATCACTGTCTGGCTATATGGAGAAATACCGGCAAGACTCCGAATTTTATTTTTCTGGATCAATATACATACCGCATGCAGGCTATAGTCAATAGCCTCCGATTATTCAAAACGGTGCAGGGCCAGATCACCTTCAACATGGAGCCGCTGGACTATGTGAACTGGGAAGGCCGCGACAATTGCATGACCAGCGGAGACTATGTGTTTCCGGTATCCCCCGGGGATAATTTTACACTCAAACCCAACGTGCCGGGCTTCAGTTTCATACCCGAATTGATCAGGATAAATGAGCCGACGTATTCAATTACCCAGAATTTTGTTGCGAGCCCATTAAAAATAACCGATGGAGTTGTAGCCTATTTTCCCTTCGACAAACAGGGAAATGATCAGAGCCCGAATAAAAACCACGGGAAAGGCGCCAGAGTAAGCTTTCCGAACGACAAAGAGCGTGGGTCTATCGCGCAATTTGATGGCAATGGATATATCGTACTGCCACGAGCCGAATCACTGAGTCTGCGCGATCATGCATTTACTATTGCTGCGTGGGTGAAACTCGCGCCCAATAAAAATCAGGATAACTCCATACTCGGCACTACGGTAAGGTCCTACCAGGAAGGCATCCATTTTACCATCAGGGATAAGAAGCCCTACTTCGGCTTTTTCGCAAATGACGTGCAGGGCAATGAAATCATCGAAGAGGGTACGTGGTATCACATCGTTGCGCGATACAACAAGCTGAATGGCGAGCAGGCCATTTTTGTTAATGGTAAACTGGATAACAGATCCCTTGGACACACGGCATATCAGGGCAAAGAAGAAATCATGCTGGGCAATGCATCCTTCGGGTGGCCGGCTTTTTTCAACGGTCAGATGGACGAAGTCACAATTTGGGATCGACCGCTTGGCGACCAGGAAATTTTTAACCTGGCCATGAATGTGATTAGTGTCGCCGCAGGGCGCAGTTCGTTCTGGTTTTCCAATAGTAGCATGCTTCTTGGCGGCGTGTCGATTCTAATTCTTGCTGTTTTGATCTGGTACCTCTCGCGCCGTATCGGCAGAGAAAAAAGCCTCAAAAACCCAGCATTGCGCAGCAGCGCTAATTCCGAAAGGGCTTTTGTCCATAAATCCGGGAAGGCTGTGGACAAGAACTTCATCCGGATGTTTGGCGCTTTTATGGTGATCGACCGCAATGGTAAGGACATCACCGAGGAGTTTACTCCGAAGATAAAAGCCCTGTTCGTTTATATACTTATCTATTCATCTCCTTCTAAAAATGGCATCACAACCGATGAACTCACCGAAACCATCTGGCCGGAGCAATCCAACCAAAGTGCCAAAAACAGCCGTGGTGTGAGCATGCGGAAACTGCGGCTGATACTGGAGCAGATCGATAAAGCTGAAATTATTTTTGAGCGAAACCGGTGGATGCTGGTGCTTTCCGCACAGGCGCATTGCGACTACTTCGAATGCCTTTATCTTCTGGATAATCCGCAATTTCACCAGGGCGATTATTATAAAAGGCTATTTGAACTTGTTCAGGAAGGGCAGATGGTGAAAAACGAAAATTATGCCTGGCTCGATGACACAAAAGGCTACCTCGATTACCGCATCATCGACAGCCTGATCAAATACATCAGCATACTCGATACACAAGCAGATGCAGACCTGATTCTCAGAGTCATTGAGCGGATACATATATCGGATCCGGTAAACGAAAAAGCGCTGGAGTTGAAAATAAATATCCTCCTGCAACAGGGCAATGACAACTATGCCAGGTACTGTTTTGATACATTCTGCAAGACCTACGAGGAGTTTTATAACCAGACCTTTCCGAAGCAGTTTGGTGAATTGGTAAAACCTCAGGGAACTTAATTGAAGTTACGGCCTTTCCTGAAATGATATAAACATTCACCCGACCACCACTTCAGCCCGATGAAATATGGTGGACGTGTTTATTTGGTCAATTTGATAAAATGCGTATAAATGCTACCTTCACCACAAGGTATTCACAGTTTACTGCCTGTCGCAGTAATGATGCCGAACCACAATTGGATAAATTATTAACCGTACTTAAAACACAAACCTATGGCTGGCCCACAAACAATTACCATTACCCTTTATGTCGATACCCAGAATATCACCCTGGCAAATACGGATCAGTATTGCAATTTCGGGCAAGACGTAACAAAAATTTCAAACTGCGATTACACCGTGGAGGCTGAGCCGGGTGATCTTATTGTCTGGCAGGCCATTCCAAAACCAGCCACGACCGATACCGTAAAAATCCTGGCCATCTGGGGCCGGACCAATCGGCCAGATCGACGCCGAAGTGACTATGTAATGGGGGAATTCATAAGAAATCAAGATGGTGACCGGTCTGTCGCAGCGCGAGTGGTAGGCAAACAACGTCAGATTCAATCGTACAAATTATTCTTTATGGTAAGCAAAAATGGCGTGCCCAGCGGCATCTATTTCATCGATCCAAAAATTGCCATAAAACCCAGTGCGCGTTAAGTAAACATCCTTTATTTCACATTCACACGGTTAACATATGCGACTAAACGAGAAGGCTATTTGTCTATGGATAAGCTTTAGCGTTTTCATGATTCCTTGCGCCAGCGGCCAGGATCAGAAAGTCGCGGATAGCCTGAAGGTGATTTATCAACACGAGGTACTTGCTGATTCCACTAAGCTGGAGTTGCTGTCGAACTTGTCCTTCAATGAGGTGAATGATCTCAATCTCGCCATACGCTATGCAGATGAATTGATTAGCCTGGCCGAGCAACTTGGAGATTTTGGGTATATTCACCATGGGTATTTTCTGAAAGGCAACAAAAAAAGATTATTGGGTGACATTCAAGAGGCCCTGGATGCCTACATGAGGAGCGGAGAAGCTGCAAGAAAAGCAAAATCATTGACCGGTGAAGGAATCACCTATGGGGCTATTGCCGATATTTATTCCGTTTCCAATAACCATAGCAACGCTAAGTTATATTATCAAAAGGCAATTTCGACGTTGCGACGAACCGACGATTCAGTTGCCCTGGCGTCAACAATTTCAAATGCCGGGGATGAGTTTCTCAACACCCGAAACTATGATTCTGCACTCTTGTATTTCAGGGAGTCGGAGGCAATCTTCGAAAGGGTCAATTATGCTACAGGCAAAGCTTACAGCCTGGGTAATATTGGAATGGTGTACGCCAATATTGGTCAGAGCGAGCTGGCGGAGAAAAACATAAATGAAGCCATGCGCTTACTGGAAGGTTCGGAAGATTACTATCCTATCTGTGTTTATCTGATCTCCATGGCTGATATTTATCTTGAAAAAGGCGATGCGCTAACCGCACTGAACTACGCCACGAAAAGTCTGCAACTCGCTAAGAAATACGGCCTTAAAGATCAGATCAGTGATGCCAATCTGAAACTGTCAGAACTCTATGGTAGTGCAGGAAAACCAGCCGAAGCATTCAGGTTCTATAAGAATCACATCACCTACAGGGACAGCGTCAATAACATCCAGTCTGTTCAGCAAATGGCAGATCTCCGTACCAATTATGAAATATCGCAGAAGCAGGTGGAAGTAGATTTGCTCAACCAACAAAAGCGAAATCAACAGATCCTGATTCTCGCTTCGGTCATCACTTCTGTGCTGGTGTTGCTGCTGGCGACGGGGTTGTACAGGCGATATTATTTTATAAAGAAAACCAACGTTATTATCGACGCAGAAAGAAACCGGTCTGAAAGTTTACTGCTCAACATCTTCCCGAAGAAACTGCCCATGAACTTAAAGAACATGGCACGGTACAAGCCAAGAAGTTTGAGTCAGTGACTGTGCTGTTCACCGATTTCAAAGAGTTTACGAAGAGCGCGGAACAAGTAGAGCCGGAACAACTGGTAAAAAGTATCGACTTCTACTTTAAGGAGTTTGATAGAATTACTTCGAAGTACGGTCTGGAGAAAATAAAAACGATCGGTGATGCGTATATGTGTGCCGGAGGTCTCCCGAAAGTAACTAAAACCCATGCAATGAATGTGATACGAGCCGCCAGGGAGATACTCGAATTTGTTGGCGGGCAGGCAAAAAATCAGGACGATCTGATCCATTTTGAAGTACGGATCGGCGTGCACACCGGACCCGTGGTGGCTGGTATTGTTGGCACAAAAAAATGGCAATATGACATATGGGGCGATACGGTAAATATTGCTTCCCGCATGGAATCGATGTCGGAACCGGGAATGGTGAATCTCTCTGAAACCACCTACCAGCATATCAAAGAAGAATTCCCATGCGAGTACCGCGGCCTGCTCGAAGTGAAAAATCGCGGAGCGCTGAAGATGTATTTTTTATCCTGAAATAAATAAATGGGTTCCTTCGGAACCAAAGGGACGGCTATCAGGACTGAAGTGGCTATGGTGCTGCCCGGCTCCTAAAATATTCAGATTTACCCATGGCTGATATTGCCGAACAAAATTCTCCGACGATTCTATGCTGCTCAACAAGTCGCTGAATAGCCGCTGACATCCTTGGTTTCAATGTCATTTGTTGGTAACTTGAAATTGGTAAATGGCAAAAATTACACTCATGAAATTTTTTCAAATTTTTAACTTAATAATCCTTCTCGCCCTATTCAATAGTTGTTCAGCAACCAAGTCTGGTATGCAACCGAAGGAAAAGAAAATCGTGGATCGCGGATATGGTGTGGCTTATGATTCAGACATCGCGCAATCGACTAAGAGCACAAATCCAAATGAAAAAGCACCCTCGAACCAGTCGCTCACTGATATGATTATGGCCAAGCCCGGAGTCACCATGACATCGCAGGGTATCAGAATAGGCGGCATTGGGTCTTTCAGTAATTCCGATCCGCTTTTTGTGATCAATGGCAGTGCCGTGAGTGCCACCTATGATCAGATTGTTGCGATGATAAATCCGAATGACATAGTATCGATCACCGTTTTAAAAGGACCTGATGCTTCCATTTATGGCTCCAGGGCTGGCAACGGTGTCATCCTGATCCGGACAAAGTAGCTATTTGTCAATATTGTAAATGTACCCGGCTTCCTTTCTGTATATTTTTAACTATACTATCTATGAAAACGAAAACTCAAACCTTTATCTGGCTGATCATATTGGCTGTTGCTTTTACATTTGCCTGCAAGCCAGAAAAACCCAGCGACAACGCCGAATTGTTCTTCAAAAATAACCTGGTGGCATGGTGTGTTGTGCCCTTCGACAGTATGGAGCGCACGCCGGTGCAAAGAGCCCAAATGCTGAAAGAACTGGGCTTCACAAAATTTGCATATGATTGGCGGGCAAACCACCTCCCTGACTTTCCTGTAGAAATTGGTGAACTCAAAAAACAGGGGATTCAATTATCTGCTGTCTGGATCTGGATCAATTCAGATAGCCTGCTCGATCAAAATAATGCCCGGATTTTTGATATCGTTAAGGAAAATAATGTCAGGACTGATTTCTGGGTTGGCTTCAATAATGCAGTTTTCGAAGGGTTGGATAACAATGGCAAGTTTGAAAAAGCCGTTTCCATGGTAAAAATTCTTGAAAACCGTGCTTCTGAACAAGGTTGCACTATTAGTCTCTATAATCATGGCGACTGGTTTGGAGAACCGGCAACCCAGATAAAAATCATTGAACAAACGGGCTCTGACAAGATAGGCATGGTATATAATTTTCATCATGCGCATGAACAAATCGCAGATTTCCCGGTACTGCTTCCAAAAATGTTACCCTATCTGAAAACTGTAAACCTCAATGGGATGAGGGCAGAAGGCCCGAAAATTTTACCCATCGGTCAGGGTGATGCCGAACTCGAAATGCTAAAAATACTGAAAGAGTCAGGCTACGACGGCCAAATCGGTATCCTGGGTCATGTAGAAAATGTTGACGTACGGTTAATTCTTCAAGGCAATCTTGATGGGCTCAAATCTTTACTCGGAAAATTGGGTGAAGATGAGGCTGTCACCTCTTACAATTAAACTTCGCAGACTCCATAAACCATTCTGAACACCATGCTATCACGCAGAGATTTCCTCACTCAGTCAATTTTAGGAGCAGGCTCCCTCCTGGCTGTTCCATCATTTGCCCACCATCAGTCATCTGGCTTAGAGCTTTCTCTGGCCGAGTGGTCTCTGCACAGAGCCATACAGTCAGGTAAAATGGACCATCTCGATTTTCCTTCAATTGCCAGAAACGACTTTGGTCTTGGGGCAGTGGAGTATGTGAATGGTTTTTTTGGTGGAAAAAAGATGAATTTTAAGAAGGCCGCCACCAACTCAGCCTATCTGAACGAACTTTTAAAAAGGAGTAAAGACGCTGGGGTCGTAAATCACCTACTCATGGTCGATGATGAAGGATCCCTCGCTGTCACCAACGAGAAGGAAAGACTCACCGCAGTCGAAAACCATAAAAAATGGATAGATGCCGCCAAATTTCTTGGCTGCAAAACGATACGTGTCAATCTTCATGGCGATGGTAAATCGGCTGATAAAAAAGTCGCTTCAGTTGATTCATTATCACGCCTTTGTGAATTCGCGGCACCTTCAAATGTCAATGTGGTTGTTGAAAACCATGGCAGCGACACATCCAATGGTGCCTGGCTTGCGGATGTGATGCGACAGGTGAACAAGCCTAATGTAGGCACACTTCCTGATTTTGGAAATTTCTGCATCTCTCACCCCTGGGGCACCATTCAGGAAGGCTGTAAAGAAATGTATGATCCATACAAAGGAATTGCTGAATTACTGCCCTTTGCCAAAGGTGTAAGCGCCAAGACTTATGACTTTGACGAATCTGGAAACCAACCAAAACTGGATTATAAGCGACTTATTGAAATTGTAAAATCTTCTGGTTTTAATGGCTACATCGGGCTGGAGTTTGAAGGGAATACCCAATCAGAGGTTGACGGGATAAAAAAGACAAAGGCACTGGTAGAAAGATATCTATAGGCAACACATGTTACATGCAGCCCGGGAGTTATTCTGAGTGGAGACTGCATCACCGGATTTTTCTTCATCATGGCGTTTTGATACGGTGTAGAATTAGTGACATTTCTATTTTAGTTCTATTTTAGAACCAAAATTGATTACCTAAGGTGGTTAAGAAAAAAAGCATTAAACCAAAGCAGCCGATTCGTAATACGTTCAGGATAGCGCTATTGCTCTTTACAGGTGTTTGTTATCTGAGTGTGCTGGTGTCTCCGGGTTTTTTCTGG
This sequence comes from Cyclobacteriaceae bacterium, assembly GCA_034523095.1. Classification (GTDB taxonomy): domain Bacteria; phylum Bacteroidota; class Bacteroidia; order Cytophagales; family Cyclobacteriaceae; genus JAAUQL01. The sequence continues at coordinate 85,987 of JAXHKU010000027.1, forward strand.
CTTTTTGGTTTTTTAGCCCTTACTATTCCTATCCTTTTAGCAGTTCATTTTACATTACTTATTCTTGCCATACCTCAGTTTGGCAGGCCCTTTTTTATGCACCTTGCGGCTTTGGCTGTTGGCTTTATGTTTATCAATGCCACAATCTCTTATAACCGTGATTCAGAAGGCGGAGAATTGAAAGTCCTAAGCTATAATGTCCGGGTGTTCAACAATTATTCTACACTTAGCAATGAAAATCATTCCTCTTCCAAAAAGATGATTGGCTGGACGGTAAAAAATGATGCCCAAATCAAGTGCTTCCAGGAATATTATAACAATGACAAATCGGAAGTTTTCAATGTAAAAAATAAGCTCATCAAGGCCGGCTGGAAATACACCTATGAAAAAATTGTACTGCGCGATCGGGCAAGGGCGGAATTTGGTCTGGCTATTTTCAGTAAATACAGGATTGTAAAGAAAGGAGAAATTAAAGGGAAAAACGGGGAGTTTCTCAACTCCATCTATGCCGATGTGTTGAAGGGGAAGGATACGGTTCGCATCTACTGTTCGCATCTGGAATCCATGTCGATCAATGAAGAGAATGTTGTCAATACCGAGCGATTGGCTAAAAGTTATAAAGATACAGGATGGCGCCTGCGTAGTGGCTTTGTTGCAAGGTCAGCCCAGGTGCAGGCACTGGTGGAAAATATTGCCAAATGTCCATATAAAATCATTCTCTGCGGTGATCTGAACGAGTTGCCCTACAGTTATGCTTATTTTTCATTGCACAGAAAACTGGAAAATGCTTTTGAAGAGGCTGGAAAAGGCTTTGGATTTTCTTTCAATGGCAAGTTATTCTTCCTGCGTATCGACAACCAATTTTTCAGCGAGGATCTGAGGATTCATGATTTCATCACCCACCGTGATATTAATTATTCCGATCATTTTCCACTGACGGCCAGCTATTCCTGGGAAATCAGAGATTAAAGAATCCCGGAAGTATTGTCTCACTTTGTATCATCCATGCAGTATTGAAATATATGTCACAATGCCATGATCGAACTCACCGATAAGTACATTTTGCTACGGACACTGCGCTATTCCGATAAGGAATCGATGGCGATTTTGGCCAATAATAAGCGCATCTGGAACAACCTCCGCGATGAGTTTCCATATCCTTATACTGAAAATGATGCATTGAAATTTATCGATGGTGTAAAGGTGAAAGAACCCCAGGTGGACTTTGCTATTGAATATGAGCATCGGTTTACCGGGGTGATCAGCCTGATGCCCCAAAAAGATATCCTGCGTCATAGCGCCGAAATCGGTTATTGGATCGGCGAACCATTCTGGGGTAAGGGAATTGCCTCTGCGGCTGTGGCGCTTTTGGTGCATTACGGTTTTAAAACCCTGGGGCTGCAGCGGATTTATGCTTCGGTCTTTGAGGGAAATGTCGCCTCGCAAAAGGTACTGGAAAACTGCGGCTTTCTACTGGAAGGCACCTTCCGTAAAGGTGCATTTAAAAATAACCGCTTCCTCAATGACCTCCGGTATGGAATAACCAGAGACCAGGTCGTGGATTAGCTTTTTATTTCAGAGAAAATCAAAATCGATGTTGAACGGAGACTTCATCAGGAATCTCAGCGCTTCCTCAATCGTCATATCGCCATTCAGTACTTTATTCAGTGATTCTGTAATCGGCGCTCTTAAATGATACTCTTTCAACAGGTGAACGATGATTCGGATGGTGTTGATACCTTCGGCGGTTTCGTCCATTGAAAGCATTATATCCTCAATCTTTTCCCCCTTGCCAAGGCGTTCACCCACAGTAAAGTTGCGGCTGTATTTACTGGAACAGGTCGCGACCAGGTCACCAACACCGGCCAGGCCAAGGAAGGCTTTTGTATCTGCACCAAGCAGATGACCGACATAAATCATTTCAATAAGGCCCCTGCTGATGAGCATAGCGCGGGCATTTTCTCCGTAGCCCATGCCACTTAACGCACCCGCCGCTATAGCAATTACATTTTTTAATACGCCGGTCAGCTCTATGCCGACAAGGTCGCTGCTGCCATAAACCTGAAAGCGCTCATTGCGCAAAAGACGCTGTCCTTCCGTAATCACCTCATTAAAACGGCTGGCGACCACAGTGGCAGCCGGTTGGTTATCGGCAAGCTCTTTGGCGAGGTTTGGACCGGCAAGGCAACCCACGCGCACGGCCAGTGTTTTTTCACGGATCAGCCTGCTCATGGTGTACACATCGTCCTTAGATATCTTGATTTCAGGATTTGCCTCCCAGCCTTCCTTTGCAACAAAAAGGCCCTTGGTTCCATGAATCAGCATATGATATGGCTTGATGAATGGCGACAATTCATCGACCATTTGAGGAAAACTATCGGAGGGTACTATGGGGAATATGACATCACAATGTGAAGCTAAGTATTGAATATCGCTTGTAGCTTCGATCCGCTCATTGAGCTGCTGGCCCAGCAATGTCCCTGAATCAGCAATTTGCTGTACTACCTCCGGCTTTCTTGAATACAACAATACATCGCTATTTTTAGCCAGAATATTGGCTATGGCCGAACCGAAACTTCCAGCGCCAATTACACCGACAGGTTTATCAGATGAATTTTTCGAGGTCATACCCTTCTGTTCGGTTGTGATAATAGTACAGGTTGTTCATATCCTGGGTAATGATGTTACCCCCTTTATTTTTCAGCAGTGGCCTTAACGTATGGTACATTCCCACGTTTGAAATACCCAAATCGATGACTTCATCAATGTCGCCCATAAGGTGAATGGCGATATCAATTTTGTCGGCGTTGAACAAATCAATGACTCTGTCTCTCATTCGGGCAAAAGTCTTTCTGAATTCTTCATATTCAATTTCAATCTCATCAATAGGCAGCCTCAGCAGGCTGTAAAAATCGAGATTACCGTGTTTCTTTCTCAACATCTGAAAGGCAGTGAAAGCCACAAGGTGACTCGCCTGTACCCGGTTGATCCGATGATATTCCTTCACTATCACCTCGCTGAGCATGCGGGTGTACTCTACTTCGCGTTGGGGGTCGACGGTAATCTCCCCCTTGTACATAAAGTACTCCCGTGTATTAATGCGATTTCCATGTTGGTCGATGCTCATTCCCTCATCATCAACATAATTGCCAAAAAGATCCAGCCCTCTGCCGATGGATACGGAGATATTATTTCCTTTGGTAAAAAACTCAATCAGGAATTTTAGTATCCGGCCCGATTTGGCATAGTTGTCACCTTCCGCATAGTAGCGCTCCTGCCCTTTCTGCTCAAGGTAATCGCGTATAAGTGCTGGCGCTTCCAACACGAAATTGTAATTGATTACCACCGGGACTACGAATATTTTACTCTGCCTGCCCGACTCACTTTCCTGGTAATTAATGCGCTGTGCCTCTACGGCTGTACCGAGAAGACCAAGTTTCAGCCTTGTTTCGAGCCGACCGGAACGCGATCTGGTGCCTCCGGGAAAAAACAAGCTATGGCATCCGTCACGAATGGCCAGGCTGCTGTAGGTCCGGAGAGACTCCAGATATATGAGGTTTTTCTTGCGGCGGTCGACTTTATAGGCGCCAAGACTGTTCATGAAATAGGCGAATATTTCGGTATTGAACAGATTGAGACCGGCACCATAAATAAATGGTGGCAGGCCCAATGTATGAATTACCCAGCCGACAAGGATGGAATCGATGTTGGAAAAGTGTGTCGGAACCATGACGATGGTGCCGATTTTGGCGAGTTTCCTTATCTGCTCAGTCTCGCCGGTAATGTGTATTTTGTCCTGAAGCGTAAGATTGCCCTTCCACAAGGCACTGATCCCCTTGATCCGGGATGCATTCAGCAACCGCGAAAATCCAAACTCAATGATACGACGCGCGAGCCGGTAATGCGACGGCTTGAAATTGCCTGTAATTTCATGAATATATCGTGAAATAATATCCTCAAGAATTCCATCAGCAAGCTTTTCTTTCTCGATTTTATCAGCCGACTCAATCTCAACAAGCCTGGATTTTACGGCATTCCAAAAGACAAACTCATCTTCCGGGTCAACCTTCCAGGGATTTGTCTTGTACCGCAATTTCTCGTTGTATCGGGTGAGCTCCAGCTCATCGATCAGGGTACTTGTGCCAGGCCGAAGCTTTTTCAAGCGCGTAAAACTTTCGTTTATCACCCGCTCCATGAATTCTTTTCGGCCTCTGGCCATTTTCACGACCGGCCATACCTCATTGTCAACTAGTATGGGCCCGAATGTCCGGGCGGTATCAATCTTCTGCGGTGTCCTTAACAGCTTTCTCAACTATCTCTTTCCTATGGGTTTTGTGCGTTCGACTGCAAGTCAAAGTTAAAGAAAATGTCTGGGCATTATATACATAAAGCTACTTAATCCAGGAAGGAATTTCCACCCGGGATTCGGGGCGCAATGGTCCATCGATCTGTGGGCGAAATAATTGGGTAGCGCTATCGTATTCAAACTTTATCTCCCTGCCACTTTGCATGGGGTCAATGGCGATGAGATTTGTCATGGATTCCATCCTGGCTGACAATTGCTGGTAGGTATATCCAAATAGTGGAAATAATGTACTGACTGGTTGTTCAGTATTGAAAAGCGATTCGGATCCAACAGGCAATTCAATATAAATGAGCGAACTAAAAAGCTGTTTATTTCCAGGACTGATCATCATATTAGCAAAATCCATAAATGCCTGAAGATTCATTGAAATGGATGGAAGATAGAATATGACTTCTTCCTTGTTCTTTAGCAAAATCACCATCGCCGGCTTGCCTGTCCATCCGATGTAAAAAAGTACCATGCCCGCGATAATGGAAACCAGGTGTACCCAAGGCTGCATCGGGTGAATCAGAAACGACAAAAAGGCAAAAGGCGCCATAATGCCGCCCACGATCAGAGGGAAAAGTAATCTCTTGTCCTCTGCCCTGCATTGCTTGATGCTTTCGGTCTGAAAAAGATGGCGCTTCCCCTTGTAAATGACGAGCAGTCCGGAATCGCTGAGCAAAGCCATGGATTTCTGATCGCCTTCCCGCAGTAAAAAAACACGTGCCCGCGCCGAGTTAAAGTCGAAAAAATCGTCGAATGTCATATTTGTATCAGCCGTGCCAGATAACTATCCTGCCCATCTTCGTAAATCACCTGGCACATCCACCCTTCTTCTTCCGACACTTTTGCAAGCATCGTCTGATCGATATATAACCAGTCAAAGGATTCATCGATTTCACCTTTATACTCATAGCGAAATGACAACTGACCGAAATACTTATTCGCTGGCAGGGCAGCCTCCTTATATAAGTATGAAATATCCGTTGAATCAAAAATCAACTGGCCCTTTGGCTTGACAAATAACTTCATCAGCCCCAAAAACTGCCGCAATCCGGCTACACTGCCAACAAGGCCAATCCCGTTCATGAGCAAAAAGACTGTATCAAACGGTTCCGGAACCAGCTGGAATATATCCCCGATCAGCACATCATTCACGCCTGAGGCTTTCATAATTTGACCACATTTTGGTGAAATATCCAGTGCCGTAACTTTCTTTTTGCGTTGCTGCAAATACCACGCATGGCGGCCTGATGCCGCACCAATATCGAGTATTCTGCCTTTTGCGCGGGATAATGCAAAATATTCCATATCTGAAAACTCATCGGCTGTGTTGTAATAACTTTCCAGAGGAATTATTTCAGGATCGCCATATTCATTGTGCAGAAGGAGCGGCGCTTCAAACTCACCGTTAAAATAATCCAATAACGCTTTTCCAAATACGTCCTTCATCCCGTCAACTACTGTGATCAACGATTATTACCCAGGCGCCGTCTATCTGTCTCCATAGCAGGCTGAAATGCCCCCCGATGTTCCCGATCTTTCTCTCTAAATTCCACTTTCCAACCATGAAATACCAGTCAGGCGCTATCTGCTTTAAACTGATGACTTCAAAACGTAGATTTCCCATGGCATCGCTGTCGGGGTAATTAAGCTTATAGCGCTCCAGTGTTTGATGCCAGCCGTAAGTAATCCCGCTTTTGCCGATATACATCAGGCTATCGCTTTGCCAATAATCGGCCATGAAGCATTCTATGTCTCCGGCGTTCCAGCAATCTGCCTGATGTTGTAATTTTTCCAGCAGGACCGATTCATCAGATTGTCCGGTCTGAAAGGTGGTGAAACACCAAATAATACCATAAAGTATCGCCATATGGTCAATAATGTTTTAGTTTGTAATTCAATGCCGATTAGTTAATACTTAAATCACTAGTCGTCATTGCGAGTGAAACGAAGCAATCTGCTTAATCGAGGAGATTGCTTCGCTCGTTCCTCGCTCGCAATGACGCGGGGCTCTTTACTAAACGACATTGGTTTGTAATTTATAACATAGAACACTGATTGCATAATCCACCGGATGAACTTCCTCGGCCATTTCTACCTCTCAAAAAACGATACCGGCCTTATCCTGGGCAATTATATAGCTGACTTTGTGAAGGGGAAAAATTACAATAATTATCCGGAACACATTTCAAGGGGCATCATGATGCACCGGCGTATTGATACATTTACCGATAGCCATGCCATGGTGCGACAGGGCAGGAAGAGGATCTTTGAAAAATACCGGCACTTTGCGGGAATCATCATCGACATGTATTACGATCATTTTCTCGCCAACCGCTGGCTGGACTATTCGGATATATCGCTGCAGGAATATTCAGCGTTTGTCTATGCTATTATTGAAGAAAATCTGCATTTGCTGCCTCCACAATCTCAGTACATGTTTACCTACATGAAAAACGGCAACTGGCTCATGCGCTATGCTACCACCGAAGGTCTGGAGAAATCACTGCGAGGCATGGCCGGGAGAATCACTCATCCATCCAGGCTCGAGGAGGCACGGGAAGAACTGATTGCATATTATCCGGAGTGGGACGCTGAATTCCTCGCGTTTATGTCGGACCTGCAGGTTGAATTTGGAGCATCCAGGTAAGTTCACCTTCCCTGCCACATTTGTCTTCATAAACACCAATATGGCCAACAAACCAATCATGGGTAAAATGCAATTTTTACAGTGATTAATCCATGTTTAATTACGGGAAAATTTCCTTCCCCTTCCATGCTATAGTGTCTTTAATGAATAGGAATCGGTACTTTTCATCGTTAATTGTTTCAAATATTTAAGATGCCATCCTTTTATACATCACTATAAAATACCATTTCATCATAATTAAAATGAACCGGAGTTTCTTCCCGGCTTTTTTTCAACAATGTCGGAAGCCATTTTTTGAAACCATAAACTTGTGCTTTTAAGACATTTGCAAATTAAGACTTGAAGCATATGATGAGGATTTTCGACGACGCACTTAAGACATTCGGATAGCCTGGCTTTCATAAGCTGACAAACAAATCAGTCACCGAAACTTCAAAACCTTACAAGGGTGCTCTGCCTATTTTACTTCGCTGGTTTAGCCTACTGCCACCTGCTACATTTACACAGTAATCAAAGTCAAACAAAAAAATAACCTGCTATGATTCTCTTTATACTGTATCTGATCTCCCTGGTGTGGATGGTAGTGTTTCTGACGAACTTTGTCAGGCCTCTGAAGAAAAGGAAAGAGGTGGAGCTGAACAAGATAAAGTTCATACCTCTGAAGAAACCGAATGATCCTAATACGAAGTATTATATACTCGATTCTGGAGAATTGGTCGAAATGAACAAATAATATCCCCGGGGATAAGCAAATTCAATCATAGATTGCCTTCCCTGACTAATTTCAACATCAACACTTTTTGATAAACAACCCACTTTCCATAAAACATCATTGACCAATCCCGGAAAGTGGCTGGGTTATCAGTAAACCAAGCAGCAGCACCCACATCAAAAACCGTATATTTCCCCTGCCCATAAATGCCATACGCTTATTTGCTGCGTCATTATGCGTCTTTCATTATGAAATACTGCGGTAATTAGCCATTTGCTGCTATCAGGGCACTTCGTTTTCATGGAAATTCTTTCTAATTTGTATCCAGATAAGTGAGAACAAAAACTGGCGTGCCAGATCAAAATCATGTTGAAAATTGAAAGACACAGTATCATCCTTGACGAACTTCGCACCCATAACAAGGTAAAGTCCATCGAACTTTGCAGCCTTTTGGATGTTTCGGAAGATACCATCCGACGCGACATTGAGGAACTGGAACAATCAGGACAGTTGAAAAAAGTACGGGGAGGCGCTACTACACTATCTTTTATACCCAGTTTCAAAAAACGTGAGGTAATCGAAATTCAAACCAAACATAATATTGCTAGAAAAGCGGTTGGTCTCATAAAAGACGGGCAAGTAATTATTATTGACGGCGGCACGTCAAACCTCCAGTTGATCAATCAACTGCCAGCAGAAATAAAATTGACCATTTTTACCAATTCCATTCCCGTCGCTTCAAAACTCTGTGAATTTCCCAATATAGATGGTGTGTTGCTGGGTGGAAATATCCTGAGAAAAGGACATACCACCATTGGCTACAGTGCATTGGAATCGCTACAGGAAATTCACGCCGATATGTGTTTCCTGGGTATTACCAGCGTGGATTCAGAAGCCGGCCTCACGGAAGCTAACCGTCAGGAAACCACTATAAAAAAGGCGATGATCAAGGCGTCTGATACAGTAGTGTCTATGGTGATTTCGCAAAAGCTAAATACCAGACAGCCTTTCAAGGTCTGTGAAATCAGTGCCTTGAATATCATGGTCACAGAGCTGGAAGCAACCGATGAACTTCTCAAACCATACCTGGCAAAAGGCGTCCGGGTGATCTGACATTTCAACTTGTATATCTGAAAAACATGGCCACTCGCATTGTTTTGTCACTATTGCTTTTCATTGCACCCACTTTTGCAAAGGCACAGCAGCAAACCTACTGCAATCCCATCAACATCGATTATGGCTATACGCCCATACCCAACTTCAGCGAGTGGGGCCGCCACCGCGCTACGGCAGATCCGGTGATCGTGAACTACAAGGGCGACTTCTACCTTTTCAGCACCAACCAGTGGGGTTACTGGCATAGCAGCGATATGCTGAACTGGCATTTTGTTTCGCGGCTATTTCTGCGCGAATGGAATAAAGTCTATGATGAACTGTGCGCTCCCGCCGTGGGCATCATCGGTGATACGATGATCGTGATGGGCTCCACCTATGCACGCGACTTCACCATTTGGATGAGCACCAACCCCAAGGCCAATGCATGGAAACCGCTGGTGGAAAAATTCGACATAGGCGGCTGGGATCCTGACTTCTTCACCGATACAGACGGCAAACTATACATGCACAACGGCAGCAGCAACCGTTACCCGCTTTACGGTGTGGAATTGGACAGAAAAACGCTCAATCCCCAGGGCGCACGCAAGGAGATGTATTTGCTGGAACCCGACCGCTACGGCTGGCAGCGGTTTGGTGAGCACATGGACAATACGTTTCTTGATCCGTTTATCGAGGGCGCTCATGTGACAAAAAACAATGGGAAGTATTATCTGCAGTACGGCGCGCCTGGTACAGAATTCAGTGGCTATGCCGATGGTGTGGTGGTGGGAGATTCGCCCCTGGGGCCGTTCACACCGCAGTCAGATCCGCTCAGTATAAAACTCGGCGGATTTGCCAGGGGCGCGGGGCATGGCGCTACATTCATGGATAATCGGCAAAATTACTGGCATGTGAGCACCATTCAGATCTCGGTAAAAAACACCTTCGAACGCCGCCTCGGCATTTGGCCGGCAGGCTTTGATACGGACGGCGTCATGTGGTGCAGCACGGCCTTTGGCGATTATCCGCATTACCTGCCTGGCGCTGGCACACCCGGTAAGTTTACCGGCTGGATGCTGTTGAACTACGATAAACCGGTTACCGTTTCATCGACATACGCAAGTTACACCGCCAACAAGGCCACTGATGAAAACATGAAAACCTGGTGGAGCGCGGCATCAGGCAATAAGGGCGAATGGATTCAGACAGATCTCGGCGCCATTTCTACTGTAAAAGCGATACAGATAAATTATGCAGATCAGGATGTTGATACCGACCGGCTTGGCAAGCGAACAGATCAGTTCCATCAGTATAAACTCCTTTATTCCACTGATGGGAAAAAGTGGATTATGCTGGTAGATAAAAGTAAAAACACAACGGATGTGCCTCATGATTATGTGGAGTTGCCCTCTCCTATCGCTGCGCGGTATATAAAACTGGAAAATATCCATATGCCAACGGGTAAGTTTGCGCTGAGCGGTCTGCGGGTGTTTGGCCTGGGCTTTGGTGAAAAACCCAGCGCTGTGAAGGACTTCGTGGTGTTGCGCACGGAAAAGGACAAGCGCAGCGCCTTCCTGAAATGGCGCCCTGTGGACAATGCCTATGCCTACAATATCTATTATGGTACGGCACCCGACAAATTGTACACCTGCATCATGGTTCACGATGCCAATGATTATTGGCTAAAGACCATGGACAGGATGAAGACCTATTATTTCACCATCGAGGCGGTGAATGAAAACGGGGTGGGTGAACGGGTGAGTACGATGACGGTGGAGTGAAATGGTGCAATAGTTCAGTGGTTCAATAGTTCAATGGAAATGTGGCGACGTGCCAGGGGCAGGAATAGCGGCTTGAATCTCAAACCTCATCCCATCTGACAAAAGGCCATTTTCAATGACAGATTCTAATGTCGTCTTTTACCGGAAACCGGTAAGAGAAACCTTCAACATTTAAGTCATCATTCCTCGTCTGAAATATTGACGGTGCAACCGTCAAATATCGGAGAGACGCCTCGCTGGTAGGATTCGTCCTCGAATACAGCGAATCTATGCCAATAATCTGTGCAGATGCATATTCTGGCAGTATCAGGAAGAGAATAAAACAATTGTCTTCAAAATCGCGTTATTGTTAATCTTTTTACTCTTTATAATATCAAGGTTCTTAATGCTGTAACACCAACCTGAGTTGGATAAATATTTTTTGAACTCACTAACCAATATGATAGACACTGGGAGCCTAAGATGGCATATTCAATTGCTGGGAGATCTTCAACTGTTCTTTGCATATTAAGATAGTAGTTTTCCATCACTAGAGGAAATTATCTCACAATGCAATACCTGTATTCCATCTTTTGAATATGTCCCAGGTCTTTTTATTGATTTTTCCAGCTTGAGTCTTGTGCCATCGGGCATCAAGACATCATACGTTTTTTTCCGTTATATTTCAGTTCCATTGTCGCTAAAAGGGTACTATCAGTAGCATCCCGCATTTCATCTGACATTTCCTAGAATATCCTCGTGTGAAAATCAGTTCAACCTTTTTGAGTATCTAATTTTGACCTGCACGGCTCGACTTTAGAAGTGCTAGTTCTTATAGTTGTTGTATCAAATTGAGATATAATATATTACTGCATCTCTCTATCATTTCTGTTTGCTAATATTAAAAATGAAATAACTGAAGTTTATGCGACTGACCCAGCGTCACATATGAGTAGGAAAATAATGCAAATCAATGACAAGAATAATTTCATAAATAAAAATAATTAAGTTAAACCTCAAAGTATAAAAAAGCTGTCAAATCTAAAACATATGTCAGTAAATAGACAATCCTATAACTAATGAATTAGATAGCCGATGTAAAGTGAAACACTCCGCTAGGCGTAGTTTGCAACTACGCCATCATATCAAGTCCACGTCAATAATTCCTGCCAAGCCACAATAATTCCTGGCACTGCTGTAAAGTATAATCGTACGCATTTTCTACCCATCCTGCCCGAACAGGATTTTGATGGATATATTCCAGCCGGCTATCCATCATTTGATTGTCCGATAATTCAATGGCATGATTCTCATGCGTCCACAATTGTCGTTCTGCTGCCCTTTTGTTGTACTTGGCATGATACTCAAAAATCATTTCCAGCCATTCTCTGCGGCTTTCTTTGCCAGAACTATGTATCTCGTTCAAAATACTTTTACTTGTAAATTTCTTGAAATCCCTTACTAATCCCGACAAATCATTTTCTCTACTCTGGATTATGGCATGTATGTGATTGGTCATAATCACGTAGGCAAACAGATTCATGCCTTTGGCTTTCCGGCAATAATCAAAACTCTTCAGCGCCATATCACGATATATCTTTCTGGAAAAGACATCTGCCCATCCCACCACCTGAAAGGTAAAAAAGTATGGCCTGGTCTGATCTCTGATTTGGTAACGTGGCGCTCATTCTGTTAAATCGGATATAGAATACTGAAAAGCTCGATAAAAGCCGGATTCCAAATCCTTTCTATCACTTGCTTTATAATATGAACGCGTAGAAAAATTCTACGCTTAGGGCTGTGTGTGTGAGCTCTTCTGGCACGCGTTTGAAAAATATGACCGGATTTCCAGGCCTTTCACCTTTATAACACTGCCGAAAATCACCAAAAACCCAGCGGTAGAAAGAGCCAAATTCCAGATCCATCTGAACCATTGAACTGCTGAACCGCTGAACTACATCACCTCATCATCGACGACCACTTTCCTTCCCCAGCGCACGCCCATGCGGTACAGGCCGCGCTCTACGAGGTAGTAAATCACCGGTACGATAATCAGGGTGAGGAACATGGAACTGCTGAGTCCCCCGATGATCGCCCAGGCAAGGCCATTCTTCCATTCTGAACCTGCGCCCTGCGCCAGCGCCAGCGGCAACAATCCGATTACCATGGCAATGTTGGTCATGAGAATGGGGCGGAAGCGCAGGCGTGTCGCTTTGATCAGCGCCTCTTTCAGCTCCATGCCCTTCTGGCGAAGGTTATTGGTAAAATCAACCACCAAAATCGCATTTTTCCCAACAAGCCCAACGAGCATGATAAGCCCCAAAATGGAAAAAATACTCAGGGACTGTTTGGTCAAGGCCAGGGCCAGGAGTGCGCCGATTATCGCCAGCGGAATGGAAAAAAGCACTACAAACGGATAGTAATACGAATCGTATAGCGCCACGAGTATGAGGTAAACCAGAATGATCGAAATGACAAAAGCAATGACCATTGTAGAAACCCCTTCTATGGTCCGTTTGGTTTGGCCGCCGAAGAAATACGCGACTCCATCGCCGAGGTCTGTATTTTTAAGGACCTTCTGCAAATCACGACCGGCCGAGCCGGCGGGGCGGCCGATCACCTGCGATTTTAGTGTCACCGACATCGACCTGTTCGTGCGCTCCAGCATGGCAGGGCCGGGCTTTTCTTCGATGCTCACAAATTGCCGGAACGGTATGGTCTGCCCTTTTTTGCTGAGGACGGTGAGGTTAAGAATATCCTCCGGTTTCCGCCGGCTGAATTCATCCAGGATGATATTGATATCCATTTCCCTGTCCTCCTCCTTAAATTTTGCGTCACGGTTTCCCTGAAACGCCGTGCGGATGGTCCCGGCCACCTGAGGTAAATCAATGCCCAATAAATCCATGGCTGTCCGGTCAATCTTCACGTTCAATTCCGTATTGGTTTGTGACAAGCTGCTCTTGATCTCAATGATTCCCGGAATGCTGTCCATGAGATCGGTTACGCGTCTGGATATTGTCTGCAATGTTTCCGGTGAATCGGCCCAAAAGGTCACCTGTACCTGATCGTCATCGCGCAAGCCAATCAGGTTTATTTCAATCGGACTTACCTTCAGGTCTGGAAAAGTGCCTTCGAGATCAAACTTAATTTTTCTGGCCAGTAAATTAGCTGAATAATCCCTCTTTGTTTTATCAACCAGTTGCACGCTGAGCTCCGCCATATTAGAAGTACTTATGGCAATGTTGCCGCTGCTGGTTGTCCCGATATTGGTAAATACCTTTTTTACATCCGGTATTCCCAACAGGTAGTTTTCCACCTTTACTGCAATCTGCTGGGTTTCACGGAGGGTAGCATTTCGTGGCAATTCCAGTTCGATGAGCATCTCTGACCGATCGCCGGCTTTTACAAATTCAATACCTATAAAACCCATGAATATAAGACTCAGCGATGCCAGGAACAGCGCCAGTGCCATAATCATCGTGGTCGCTTTATGGACAAATGCCCATTGGAGCAGCCCGATGATGAAGTCGATTATGTCATCGATCATGGCCTCGAACTTCCGAAGAAAGTTGCCAAAAAATCCATTCTCCCTTAAGTTCTCATGACGTGCAAAGCGCGAAGTGAGCAGAGGCACCAGTGTAAATGAAACTAATAGACTCATCATGGTCGATGCCACAACGACCACAGAAAATTGTCTTAACAAATCAGCGACAAGCCCACTGGAAAGAATTATGGGCAAAAATACCACAACGTCGATCAGTGTTATTGAAATGGCGGTGAATCCGATTTCCGATCTGCCTTCATACGACGCGCGGACTTTGTGTTTGCCCATTTCAATATGCCTGTATATGTTTTCAATGACCACAATAGAGTCATCGACCAATATCCCGATGGAGAGCGAAAGTCCAAGGAGTGAAAGAAGATTGAGCGAATAGCCCATTACGTACATCACGATAAAGGTGGAAACGATGGATGTAGGAATGGAAATAAGTACGATGAGTGCGTTGCGGATGGAGTGCAGAAACAGCAACATGATCGCCGCCACGAGTAATACCGCCAGACCAAGGTCTTCCATTACCGCCTTCGCTGCAGTAACGGTAAACTCTGAAGTGTCTGAAGCCATCTCGAACCGCAAACCAATGGATTCGTTTTGTTTGGTCATTTCTTCCAACCTGGTTCTCACAAGCTTACTCATCTCCACGGCATTGGCATCGCTTTGTTTTTTGATATCCATGCCCAGCGCGGGTTGGCCGTTGATTCGGCTCAATACACGCGCATCGCGCTGATCTGCTTCCACGGTGGCCACATCTTTGAGCAACACGCGGATGCCGTACTCCGGATTCTCGAAGATTATTGTCCTTTTAATTTCTTCCAGATCTTCGAATCTGCCTGCCAGGCGGATATACGTTTGGGTCGTTTCGTTTTCAATTTTTCCTGCCGGTAATTCAATATTTCCCATTCTGACAGCCTGAACCACCTGCATGATAGAAACGTGATGGACGGCCAGTTTTGCCGGATCTATTCTTATTGCAATTTCGCGCTCGGTATCCCCTAAAATTCGCACTTCAGCCACGCCGGGAACCTGTGACAGGGCCGGCTGTACGCGATCCTTCACAAATCGGCTCAGTTCCAAATCAGATTGTGATGAAAACACGGCCAGTCGCATTACCGGCAGATCGTCGAAACTGAATTTACTGAGGCGCGGTGCCTGTACTCCCTGCGGCAAGTCCGGAAGAACAATCTGAAGTTTTCGCTGGGCTTCCTGGAGCGATTTATCGACATCGGCCCCAGCCTTCATGAATATCCTGATAAGTGAAAAATTCTCATAAGAAAAAGTCCCGATCTCATCGATGTGTTCCAGCGAGGACAGGGCATTTTCTATCGGGATGGAAATTTTACTTTCTATTTCACCGGGCGATGCTCCCGGATACACAGTGGCGATGGTGATAACAGGAGGATTGAACTGGGGTACCAGTTCGTACGACAGGTAAAAATAGCTTGTAACCCCAAGAAATATCGCGAGCGAAAAGAACACCACAAGGAGTTTTGGTCGTTCTATAGATACTTTGGTGAGGTTCATGCTCCGGCGATCGATTATTCTACAATATGAATATCAGCGCCATCGTACAGGTTGAGTTTTCCGGCAAGCACTACTTTATCACCTTCCAACAAGCCCTGGTCCACTTTTACCTTTTCGCCATCACTTGTACTCACAGTAATGGTCTTCAAAACCGCTTTATTTCCATCAATCACATATACCTGCGGGGATTTAAGACTGCCGATGACAGATGACTTTGGAATGACCAGGCCAGGTTCACGATCAGGGAATAGAAAAACAGCGCCCGCAACCATTCCGGCCTTCAGTTGACCTCCCGGGTTTTCAGGGATAATTATTTCAACACCATACTGAAGGGCGTAATCCGCCTTCGCACCAACCGATGTAACTGTGCCCTTCAGTGATATCTCCGGCATAGATGCTAAGGTGAATATTCACTTCCTGACCCGGAACAATTTTAATTATATCGCGCTCATCGGCCTTCACCGACATTTTAAAGTACTGGATATTTACTAATTCGCACACGGGTACTGCGCCGCCAATCATGCCGCCTTCCTTAATGAAGAGTTTGTTGATGTATCCTGAAATCGGCGCTTTGATTAGCGTGTCCTTCATGCGCTTTTCAGAAACGGTGTATCTGGACTCGGCGGCTTGTTCGTTGAGTTGCAGGCCTTCGTGTTGCTGCTGGGTGATGGCGCCGCCTTCGCTGAGAACGTCGGCCCGCTCACGGTCTTTCCGTGCTTTTTCCAGGTTCAGTTGTGTCACAGAAAGTTCTGCCTGCATCAGCTCATTATCCACCTGGGCTATGGCCTCGCCTCGATTCACCCACTGTCCTTCTTTTTTCAGCACAGCCAGCACACGTCCTTGTGTTTCGGCCATGACCATCAACTCCTGCGCTGGCGCCAAAATGCCTGAAACCTCCAATCTGGTGTTGAGCGGCTCCTTTTGAACCACATGCACTTTCACCGGAAAGTTGGTAACTTTTTGTTCCGAGAAAGCAATTTGCACATTCATTTCCTTCCTGTTTTGCACAAGCATCAGGATTATAATGACAAAAAGGGAAAGGGTTATGATATAGGACAAGTATTTCTTCATGCACCTATTGATTTACGAGTTCTTTCAAATTTCCGGTCACTTTCAGGATTTTCAGTTCCGCCAATCGTGTATCCAACACGGCTGTAGCATAGATCATCTTAGCCTCACGCAGGGTTGATTCCGAATCTAAGAAATCCATCAGCAGCGCTGTGCCCTGGGTAAATCCCAGTTCTGCCTGGCCAAAAACCTTCTCAGCCAAGGCCACATTCGCCTCCTGAGCAGCGAGTTCAGAACGCGCTGACTCCAGATCGCTCCGGGCGCTCACCAATTCGAGTTGCGACTGCGCCTGCTTTTGTTCGATTCCGAGCGCGAGTTGACGATCAACGACTTCATTTATGGCCTTTTTCGATTTTTTTTCAAATCCATGAATGACGGGTATCGACAGTTTTAAGCCCCATTGATGGATATTATACCAATCTTCGCCCTGCGAAAAGAAGTTGACATTCTGCCGCTGGGCCTGAAACAGAAACGCAAGATAAGCCTGAAGCTTAGGATAATATTCAGCGTTCAGCCGGCGGGAATTCAGTGAATGCAAATCGCGCTGTTGTTGCATTAGTTGCACATCGAGAGCGGTGCCGGGCGCTGACTCAAACATCAACCCCGGATCTTCCTCGTAATTCACAGTGATTTCTTCTTCCTGCGCCATTCCCATGATCAATTTGAGATAGGCGGTTTGTTGTTTGATACCGGACGAAAGTTTGTTTCTGGCTGACTGGAGATTTGACGTTTTCACCATCAGTTTTTCCAGATCAGTCTGCCTCGCGAATCCCTGCTCGACCTGCAATTTTACGATTCCCTGCAATTTCGAAAGCCGTTCAAGGTTGGCGTCAAGAAATTTAAGTTTCTCCAGGTTTATGGCGGTCTGGTAAAAAAGGACCGCCGCCTGATGTAGTGTCTCTTCCTGGGCAATGGTCAGTTTTGTATTTGAATAATTACCATAGCGCTCGAGCAGTGTTTTGTTTCCGAAAAAATTCATATCAAACACCGTCTGACTGAGCTCAAGGCCGGTATTGAGATTATTGGGCAAGCCCAAAGGAAGCGCATACGGAGAAGTGAGCGGTTGCCCGGAAAGTACTGACCCTTGCTCCGCCGGGAAGAGGTATGTCGGGAGGTCGTTGAAATAATTGTTGTAATTCACGAAGGCATCGGCCCTGGGCATAAAGCGGCTTTTTTCCAGATCCAACGTTGCATTTTCATGCTCTTGTTGCAGCAACTCCGCCCGGATTTTCGGACTGTTGGTTAAGGTAAACGAGAGGCATTCACTGAGATTAATGGATTTTTGAGCATATCCATTCACATAGCCAATAGTAACAATGGCTAAGAAAAAAATGGCTCTGAATCCAGTGTTCATGGGTAAACTTTACTTATTTCTTTGGAAACCATGGCACCAGCATAGAAACCTGACTCCGGTATTCTTCATAACCCGGCTTGCTAATCTGTCTTTTTTCCATCATTGGAATACTGACAAAAATAAATAATATCACCATGCTCAGGAATCCGATTCCATAGATAAGGTTCGCATCCGGATTGATGCCATAAGCCATGATGAACAAACCTCCCCAAAAGGTGATTTCCCCAAAATAATTCGGGTGCCTGGAATATTTCCATAATCCCACATTACACACTTTGCCATTGGCCGGATTTGCCCTGAATTCGCGAAGCTGATTATCGGCTCGTCGTTCGATTTCAATAGCGATCAATGATACCAAAAAGCCCAGTCCATCGGTCCATGAAAAGGGCGCCTCCGATGAAAAGATGGGTATCAGCGCCAGGCAGCCGAGAAATACAAGAATCGTAGGAAAGAGGTGTATCCCCAGGAAGCTGACAGGCCAGTAAAATGCTCCGGTATCTGCGGCCAGTTTCCTGTAGCGCCAGTCTTCATGATTCAGTCCCGGCCAGGTAATCAGCCAGTTGTTCGTGAGGCGGATGCCCCAGTACAGTACCACCAGAGATGCCATAATCACCCTGGGGTTGCTGACCGGCATACCGTTGACAACAAATAAATAGCCGAGAATGACGATGGGGATCACGCTCCAGTATGGGTCGTACATGCTGGAATTTTTCGTGAGTACACTCGTTAAAAAAATTATGACGGTTGCCACAACGTCTGCTACACCTATGCGCAACCAGAGATCCATCCCTTCCGAATAATTCATGGAAACCCATGCCCCTCCAAAAGCGCCGACATAGGCGATTACCACCAGCAACCGATCGGTAACAAATCCATACCGCACTCCATTAATTTCTGACATATACCGTTAGATTTTAAGCCCGTAAAAGTAGCAAATATATGCCAATAGAAGGAATCTGTTGTTTTATTGATCCGACGTTATCGCCTGACGAGTGCGTTTTATTGATCATTCAGTAAATCCCGCAGATTGACGAGCGTTTGATATGGACTTTTTACGATAAATGCGTTGACCAGCCAGCCTGGAATATCTCCTCCTGGGTCGGCATGATATTGAAACCTGATCGAAATTTCATTTTCATTTTCCTGCCGAACGATCCAACTTCCGTAGGCAGACTCGTATTCTGATAGACGCCTGATTTGGCGGGCTCGCAATTTTCAACAATTCACCAGACTTACAGTAAGTTCAACCCTGGGGTTTCACTGAATCGAACATGCTGCATGGTACATCGATCGGCGATGGGGAATGGCACTGAAAGCTCCATATAATAAGTGAATTCATTTTGCTTCGCAATGCCGATCAATTCTGCTGATTTACAGTCAGGCATCCAATCGGGATAGTTGGTCACATCTGAAAGGACTTTTTTAAAAGCGGGAATGGTGCCGGGCATTCGTGTTTCTGCTAAAAACTCATGAAATTGAGAGCCATCTATTTTGCGCGTATGGATGATGATACCGTCCTTATCCAGCTCTTTTTTCCACTCAGACTGGTTATGTTCGAAAATAAAAAATCCGGATAGGAAGAATGTGGCGATTCGGATTAGCATAGTTGGTGTTTTGTAAAGTTCTCAGCTTTCGCTATATAAAAAAAGTATGGAGAGTCGATCCAGGTCCCAAAATCAATCAGTCGGGTCTTTGCCAGGAACTCTTTCCTCCGTTTTGAATGTATTTCATCAGCAACCTGTTGAGCTCAGCATATTTTACCGGCTCGCTTTCGATAAGATCGATGCTTTCAAAAGGATCCTCTTCCAGATTATAAAGTTCCTGCACGCCAAAAGGTGTATTTTGAAGAAGTTTCCAATTGCCCAATTGAATGGCCTGGATCGTCAGTCCACCGTACTCCGTTCCGCCTTCACGTCTTACGAAATAATAAACCCGCTTTGTGTCATCCATCTGCTGCCCTCTTAAAACCGGCAATATGCTTATGCCATCAACATGCTGCTGATTTGTTATACCTGCCGCCTCCAGTAACGTCGGATATAAATCCATAGACATGGCCTTGTAAAGTGTACTGGAGCCGGGCTCAATATGCCCTTGCCAGCGGATGCAGGTTGGTACTCTCAATCCTCCTTCATACATACTCTGCTTTCCATCGCGCAGCGGGCCGTTGTTGGCGCCATCCTGAAGCTTGCCTCCATTATCACTTGTGAAAATAATCAATGTGTTTTCCAGTTGCCCGCTTTCCTCCAGTGCCTGTAGAACCGTGCCGATTCCACTGTCCAGATGTTCTATCAGTGCAACCAATTTTGCGCGTTTGTCGCTGATGCCCGGTTGGCGGATCTTTACTTTTTCCAGCCACTCGGCAGGCGGCTGAATAGGATCATGTGGCGCATTGTAGGCCAGTTGCAGAAAGAATGGCTTTTTGGATTCTGCCTGGGCTTTTATGAATTCCACCGCCCATTTTGAAAATAAATCAGTGGCGTGACCCTGCGGCTGGATTTCCTTTTCATTTTCACGCATGTAATTATTGCCATGTCGGGTATGTGTATAGTAATCGTCCATCATATCACCTAGAAACCCCTTGAAAAACTCATAGCCACGCATGGTAGGAATGTTTGGTTTTTCCAATCCCAAATGCCACTTGCCTATAAGGGCAGTATGATAGCCGGCTGATTTTAGCTGATCGGCCAGCGTGACGACATCGGGATTCAGATATCCCCAACTGTTTTGTTTTTGTGTGCGGATGACCCCGGGAACTCCCGCCCTGTCTGGATAAAGACCGGTATTTATAGAAGCACGCGTCGGTGAGCACACCGATGAGTTAGCATAGAAATTGGTGAATTGCATGCCTTGCGAAAACAGCTTGTCGATATTGGGTGTAAGCAGATCCTTTGCTCCGCATGCGCCAACGTCATAATAACCCTGGTCATCAGTCAATATCAAAAGGATATTTGGTTTTGGGGCGGTGGTTTGGGCAAAAGTTATTTCGAAAAAAATGCTGGTGATGATTACGGTGAATATTAATGGATATGCTGAAACCCTCATCGTGTTACCATATTAATCATAATTCTGCTTCATCGAAAATGATATTTACCGGGCTGTCGTATTTCAGTCCCAGCAGTCGCGCCGCGTTGCCTTTATTAATACCGATCTCGAGCAGTCCCGAGTCGTTAAACAGCACGAAACATTCGCCATCTTCTGGTTCATGGCAGGAAACATTTAGTTTTTCAACACGTTCCCGCCCGAAATACACCAGGTATTTACGGTCTTTTCGCAGTATATTAAAAACTTCTTCTTCAATGTTGGTGATCAGGTTGCCATAGTGGTCTATCCTGATGACATTACCGGAAATTTGCTTTTTCGTCGCTCTGAATTTCCGGTCAACTTTCCGGACGTATTCACGCGTAAAGGTTCCCACGTCGTTTAATGACGAACCGCTTGCAAGCATTGCTGCGGCTTTTGCCAGGACTGTTTTAGCCAGAAAACTCGAATGGACATCCTGCCCGGTAAACAACTCGGCAATCATGGTGGGCTCAGTTTCCGTAAGAAGGCTGAAAACGCCATTGTCGGGCCCGACAAAAAGATGGTCCTCCAGTTTCAGGGCAAGACATCGGTTATTGCTACCTGAATGGTCATCCAGCGCCACGAGATGGATGGTTCCTTTCGGAAAATCCTTGTAAACGGATCTCAATACAAACGCACCATGGGCAAGATTAAAGGGCTCAATCTCATGGCTGATATCGACAATCCGAAGACTGGGATTGATCGAAAGAACTTTTGCTTTTACGGCTGCTACATAATGATCGCTCATACCGAAGTCAGACATAAAAGTTATCAGCGCCATGGATGGATGGGAATTATTATGTATTATTGCCTTGGCAAAAGTAAGATTTTTTAACCATTAGCGATACGGTAAACGACTAATTAAAAACACGTTTGGTAGAGAAAATTATAACGTTGGAAAACATTTCCCTGGTCGATTTTCTGGGGGTTGACAACAACAATATCAAAGCGGTAGCTGATTCCTTCCCCAAAACAAAAATCATATCCAGAGGCAATGAAATTCGCATCCAGGGAGCGGGAAGCGAAATACTTCGGGTGAATGATTTGCTGAACTCACTGATTGATCACTACCACAAATTTGGGCACATTACTTCGGGAAATGTCCAGAACTACGTAGAACAGGGAATCAGATGCTGGAGCTCAGCCCAGGAAGATGTGCTGATCTTCGGCACACGCGGTGCTCCAATCAGGTCAAGAACTCCAAATCAAAAGAAATTCGTTGACATCGTTGACAAGCACGATGTGGTTTTTGCCATCGGCCCTGCCGGTACGGGAAAAACATATATCGCAGTGGCCCTCGCGGTTCGCGCACTGAAAAACAAGGAAATCAAAAGAATCATCATCACCAGGCCGGCGGTGGAGGCCGGAGAAAATCTCGGTTTTCTTCCAGGTGATCTACAGGAAAAAATCGATCCATACCTGAAGCCGATTTATGACGCCCTCGATGACATGATCCCCAGCGAAAAGCTCAAGTTCTACCGCGAGAACCGCGTCATCGAAATTGCCCCGTTGGCCTACATGAGAGGTCGCACACTCAGCAATGCATTTATTCTTCTGGATGAAGCCCAGAATACCACGCCAATTCAGATAAAGATGTTTTTGACACGGCTTGGCCAAAATTCAAAACTCATTATCAACGGTGACCGCACACAGGTTGATCTGAAGCCAAATCAGAAATCCGGACTTGACGAGGCCTCGCAGGTTTTGAAAGGCGTCAAAGGCATTGGATTTGTTGAGCTGGATGAAACTGACGTTGTGCGTCACGCGGTAGTAAAGGAGATAATAAAAGCATATGATCGATTCAACAAAAAGGGTTGAGAAGCTCCCTGTTGAAATAATCAAAATTGTGGATCTCTCTGATCTGGAGCTCGCTCATCAAATCCGCTATGAGGTTTTCGTAATAGGTCAGCATGTACCCGAGGAAGAGGAAATCGATCAATACGAACATGATTGCAGACATTTTCTCGCAAAAGTTAACGGAATTCCATGCGGCGCAGCACGCTGGCGAATTACAGATAAGGGTGTGAAACTGGAAAGATTTGCCGTACTCGAAAATTTCAGAGGGCAGGGAGTTGGCAGCGCCTTGGTGCAGGCGGTTCTTCTGGATATCCAGGGGATTCCGGAAATAAAAGATCGGTTGCATTACCTGCACGCGCAACTATCCGCCATGCCTCTCTATCAAAAATTTGGATTCAAACCAGTTGGTGAGATGTTCCGGGAATGCGAAATCGACCATTATAAAATGGTCCTATCCTGAGATTATTGCCACTTCAGCGAAGCGAGTTTATTGGCGAGGGAGTCCAATAGAAATTGTATGTGATAGTCGAGAATCTGGTTAAATTCCTTCTTATCCTTCGCCGACATATCGCCATTCTGCATCCTGGCTTTCACATTATCCAACACCCGCAAAAGTTCCGTCATACCGAAAGTGGCCATGATACTTTTCATACGATGCCGAAGCGCCCTGAATTGATTGAGGTCGTCATCCAGTATCGTCGATTTCAACAAATCGAGATTTATGCGAAACTCCTCAATAGTCATTTTCAGAAATTCCTGGTAACGAACCAGATTTCCAAGAAACAGCTTATCCGTTTGGTCGAAAACAATTTTGGTGCTCTTCTCCTCTTCGGGAATTCTGGTATCGATGATCTTAATATCCTTAAACTCATCGGTCCGGTGCGTGTGCTCAACAATTTTAGAACGCAATTCATTCACATCAATGGGTTTCAACACATAATCCTGCATTCCCGAAAGGAAAACTTCGTCTCTGGTGGCTTCCGTGGTACTTGCGGTAAGTGCCAGAATAGGTAGATTTTGGAAATACTTATCTTCCATTGCACGTATCCTGCGCGTAGTTTCCAGACCGTCAATTCCAGGCATCTGGATATCCATCAGAACCAGGTCATATGACTTGTCCCTGATGAGTTCGAGCGCTTCAAAACCATCCGACGCCATGATGACTTTCACTCCCCAGTCGCCAAGGATTTCCTCAATCAGAAACTGATTGGTTGATACATCCTCTACGTACAGTACTTTCAACTTCATTTTCCACTTGAAATCACTGATTTTAGTATCGGGAAGATTGTTTGCCGATTGGCCTTTATCGGCGAATTTAAACGGCATTATCACCGAAAAAGTAGAGCCATGGCCAGGTCGGCTTTGTACCTCGATGGTACCATTCTGAAGCTCAACAAGGTTTTTCACAATGGTTAACCCAAGGCCTGTGCCACCATAGAGCCGTGTGGTGTTTATGTTGGCCTGGATGAAATGGTTCAAATATGAATTTGATTTTTTCCTCGTCTATTCCGATTCCGGTATCGATGACATCAAAGCGGAGCAAACATTCTGCATTTGTGCGTGACGACATGGATATAAACAATTCAATTCTACCTCTTTCGGTAAATTTAATAGCGTTGGCAAGCAGATTATTGAGTATCTGGTTCAATTTGACATAATCACCGTTGACCACTTCGGGAACCTGCTGATCTACTCTGCTGGATATTTTAAGCTCTTTCTCCAGCGCTTTTGGCCTGAGGCCACTGAGGACATTTTCGAGCGAGTTCACGGAGATTAAAGTTGATCGCTTCAACCTCAATTTTGCCGGATTCGATTTTAGAAAAATCGAGGATATCATTGATTAGCGTGAGCAGTCCTTTCGATGAATATTGCAAGGTCTTGAGCAGCTTCACCTGATCCTTCCTTGGATTCCGGCTGATGAGCAACTCCGCCATACCCAAAATGGCATTCATCGGCGTACGAATTTCATGACTCATGGAAGAGAAAAACTCATTCCGTGCTTTCATGGCATTTTGGGTTTCCTTTTCGTAGTATTTGATGCGGTCGATATTTGTCGAAATATTCAACATCGACACATCGCCATCCTGGGTTTTCAACGGCTTTTTAATGGTCTGATAGTAGTGTATCACACCTTTGCTGTCGGGTATTTGTTCTTCGAGCATCAGCTCTTCGCCCTGATTTATCACCCGCTGCTCCATTTCATAATACTTCTCCTTTTGATCCGGAGTGGCGGGGAACATATTATTTTCTTCGGAAAGGAATTCGTCACGTGTCATGCCAACCAATTCTGCCACGGCTCTATTGCAGTAAATCATCTGCCGGTTGCCATCGCGGACAAAAATCAGGTTCGGGTCGGTATCGAATAACTGCTCAATGAATTCCTTTTGCAGCGCCAGTTCTTTCTCGAATTTTTTCCGTGTAGTGATATCCACCGAGGTGGCCATTTCCACCATCACATCGCTCTCCCTGAATTCACGCCGGATTTTCGTTTCAAACCAGCGATACCGTCCATCCTTATGTCTTTGCCGGTAGGTGTAGTAACTAAATGGTGTTTTATTCCGCCGATCCTCACCAAGTTGGCCCAGGTATTCATTTCTGTCTTCTTTATAAATGAGAGCCAGCCATGTATCCATGGAATCGATTTCGGCTTCTTCATAACCCAGAAAGTCACGTACCGATGGGCTCACATAGATCAACTCATCATTTTCGAACATGATGTTGATGTCGTAGGCATTCTCTGCCAGCAGGCGGTATAATTTATGGGCTTCTTCTTCTTCTTTAGTGTGTGGTGTAATGATGAAGAGCAGGTGCATTTTACCCTGAATCATCAGCTTTTTAGCTTCCACTTTTAGCGGAAGATCATCGTTGGTATTTTTAAACCTGGCAAGGTATGATAGTCCGCTTTTACCATGCTCAGGTAGCAGCCGAACGATATGCCGCATCTCCTTCAAGTCCTGCTCGGCGAGTATGTTGAAAAAATTCTCAGTCTTCAGTTTCTCGATTGGCATGCCAAACAGACTTGCACTCGAATTATTGCAAAACATTATTTTTCCTGAATAATCAGTAGCCATAATGGTTTCGTGCGATGCATCAACGAGTGCGGAAAGAATTTCCTGGTCCATTCAGTGTTTAAAAATATTCCGGCCTAAAAAAATTTTGGCCAAAAGATAAAACTTAATACGGTCTTTTTCGGCAACCACACCGCTAATTTTCTACCAAATCAAAGGGTTCCCCAATTTTATATGGGAAATTTTATATTTGGTCAAGCATGGGTGACTACCATCTATTTTCAATCCAATATCAAAACAAAATAATCCTATTTGGATATTTTTGGTATATTCCAGTGATAATATTCAGGTAACCACAAAGTGATCCGCTGGAACAATATCCCCTTCCTGAGAGTTACGGCCTTCTTCATTCTTGGAGTGTGGCTGCTACGCTTCTTTTCCGATGTCCAGGTAAATTCGCTGTTTGTGGCTGGCATTAGCTGCTCTGGCCGGTATTGGATTTTTATTGATTTATTTACGCAGGTTTCCTTCTAAACCCAAGCTTGCGCCGCTAACGTTTATTGGTTTTGCCTTACTGGGCTTTTTGTCCATTCATCTCACTATTGCCGATGAAAGGCCATCACAACTTTCTACCGGGCAATGGAATGATCTGCATTATTATACTGCAAAAATTATCGGCACACCCGAAAAAACCATTCGCTCTGTGCGTTACCGCGTAAAGGTTGAGGATGTACTGATCGATGATCGCTGGACCAGCCTGGAGAAAGAAGCAATAATTTACATTAAAGAAACGTCGAAGGAACCATTGCGCTACGGGGATTTGATCATAATCAAAGGAACCCTGTCGCCGTTGGAAAGCAATAAAAACCCACATGCATTTGACTATTCCCTTTTTCTGCAACGCAAAGGCATATGGATTCAGGGCTTTGTCTATAGTTATCAACTTCTTCCAGATAAAAGCCTGCCTTCCATAAAAGAAATAGCCTCCCATTCTGCCGACTTTCTGGACGGTCTGCTTGGCAAATACATATCCGGTGAGCGCGAACTGAACGTGGCCCGTGCTATGATCCTGGGCAGAAGGAATGAGGTGAGTCCGGAAATGGAAAGCGCCTACCAGTCCACCGGAACTTCGCATATCCTGGCCGTTTCGGGATTGCACGTCGGGATTATATACCTAACCCTTTCCTTTTTGTTTGCCTACTTAAAATATGGCCGCTTCAGGTTTTTTTACTTCGGAATTATGCTGACCGGAATCTGGAGTTTTGCCATGATTACAGGTCTTTCACCTTCTGTGCAGCGCGCCGCGACCATGTTTACCTTTTTCCTTGCAGCCAGACTGATCGGCCGTGACAGTAATATTTACAATACGCTATTTGCCTCAGCATTTTTCATATTGCTGTTTTCACCGATGCTTATCTATTCGGTTTCGTTTCAACTTTCCTATCTGGCGGTTTTTGGAATTGTTTACCTCTATAATTCGATCTACGGCTGGTTCAGGATTAAAAATAAGATCCCTGATTTTTTTTGGAAAATTACGGCGCTCTCTATTTCAGTTCAGATAGCTACATTTCCCGTCACGGTATATTACTTTCACCAGTTTCCCGCCCTGTTCGCATTAACCAACCTGTTCGCCATACCCACAGCCACTGTCGTAATGATTGGAGGAATGGCGCTTTTGGCGTTATCGGGTTTCGTCTCTGGCGCAGCAATACTGGGAAAATTCCTCTCCGGCTGGATTGGCATTTACAATGATGTCATGCTTTTATTCAGTAAACTACCCATAACCGCCATCGAAGACCTGCACTTAAAGTTGCCTATGGTTTTCTTGCTGATGGTGATGGTGGCATTTTTCGTCCGCTTTTTCCAGACGCGGCAACTGGTGATTTTCAGAATATTTACCATTGTACTCTATTCTTCACCCTTGGCTACTCAGCCCTTGATTTTTATAGGGCAACCAGGCAAATCGACGATAACCTGTTACAGATACCCGAGCAGGATCAGTTTGTGATGTATTCCTTGGTCAAACATGTTATTCGACCAGTAATAATAGCGAAGAGAATTGAACTACAGCGTTTTGCCTAACCGAAATTACCACGGCATCACGACAGTTAAACCGCTTTCTGAGCTAACCCATTCTAAACCATCCGCGAATGTTGAACTTTTAGTTCTTCATGGCAAATCATTTATGTTTTTGAAAGGATCTTTACCTCCCACAGTCCGATTACCCCTGAGCATTGACTACCTTGTGTTGTCGGACAATGCAATTACGATCCCAGCGAACCTTGAATTCGGTGCTTTAGTATTGCACAGAGCCTCCCGGAAAATTTCAGAAAAAAAAGCATCAAAAATCCATGTGATTAAAGAGCTCGGCGCATGGAGTATCAATATAATTTTCTTTTTTATAAGGTTATCACTATGAGCTCTTTTCTGAAGATTCTTTTAACCTTCACCAATATAATTACATATAAGAGAAAAAGGGAAAGGAAAACTTTAATAACTAACTGGATTATAAAATGGTAAAATCCCATAATCCAAAATTGCTTACCTTTATGGCCCTTTCCCTGTCAAAAGCGGTTTTTTTGGCTGGCGAAAATATTTGTTGAATTTTTATCTCAAAATATTAAACAATTCAGTCGACAGGCTGTTCTATTGATCCTATGAAAGTTACAGTTTGTAGAAAAGAACATTTTAACGCGGCGCACCGTTTACACAATTCCGGATGGTCTGATGAAAAGAATCAATCGGTCTTCGGTAAGTGCAACAATCCAAATTATCATGGTCACAACTACGAACTTGTGGTAAAAGTGACAGGCGAAATTGATCCTGAGACCGGCTATGTTATCGACATGAAAGTGCTCAGTGATATCGTTAATGAACATATCCTGGATCGCTTTGACCACAAAAACCTGAATATTGATACGGAAGAATTCCGATCATTGATACCAACCGCGGAGAACATTGCGGTCGTGATCTGGAATATTTTGAGAGAAAAAATTGACAAAAAACTGGAAATAAACGTGACCCTCTATGAAACCGAAAGAAACTTTGTGGAATACCCATCATATTAATGGTATGTCTGTTGATGAAATCGGCGACATGCACATCGGCACCTCTGCTGAAACACCCCTACGGGAAGATGCATTTGATCTTGATGACGAATTGAAAATCGAGCTGATTCAAAAGCATTTCAAGGAAATCATGCAGATCCTCGGCCTCGACCTGACGGACGATAGCCTGTCCGGTACCCCGGAGCGCGTTGCCAAAATGTACGTCAATGAGATTTTCTCGGGCCTCAATCCTAAGAACAAGCCGGAGATTAAACTCTTTGAGAATAAGTATAACTACAACCAGATGCTGGTGGAAAAAAACATCACCATCTACTCCAACTGTGAGCATCACTTTGTGCCGATCATCGGAAAAGTTCATGTGGCCTACATCAGCAGTGGCAAGGTGATTGGCTTATCCAAGATCAACCGGGTGGTACAGTATTTCGCCCGCAGACCACAGGTTCAGGAACGTCTTACCATGCAAATTGGCAATGAATTAAAAACAATGCTGGAAACGGAAGACATAGCGGTGATTGTGGATGCTGAGCATCTGTGCGTGTCTTCGCGCGGTATTCAGGACACGAGCAGTAGCACGGTGACTTCCTACTATGGTGGTAAATTCAATAATGAAGACACGAAAAAAGAATTTCTGACCTACGTTTACAATAAATAAGACCTCGCATTAATGGTTTTTAAAAAGGCAGCTGATTAAGTTGCCTTTTTTATTTACGGAATGTCAAATTTATTGCGCCTCACAAAATACGGTTTGTACTGCCCCGACGGCGATTTCTACATCGACGGAGCGGGCCGGGTGGAAAGGAACATCGTGACACACGCCCACTCTGATCATGCAAAACCCGGCCATCATCATTATCTGGCTCACATCAATACTGAGCCACTGATCAGGGCGCGCCTGGGAAAGAATATCTCTGTTCAGACGCTTGGCTACGGTGAGTCGGTTTCCATGAATGGAGTGCGCGTTTCACTGCATCCGGCCGGCCATGTGTTTGGCTCGGCGCAGGTTCGTGTTGAGCAGGATGGTGAAATCTGGGTCGTTTCCGGAGATTACAAAATTGAAGAAGATAACGTCAGTGAGCCTTTTGAGCCGGTCGCATGTCACACCTTTGTCACGGAATGTACCTTTGGGCTTCCGGTGTATCACTGGCCGGCACAGAAAACGGAATATGACAGGATAAACACGTGGTGGCGCAATAACCGCGACGATGGCGTAACAGGTATTTTATTTGCTTATTCGCTCGGGAAGGCGCAACGCATTATTCAAAACATAGATTCAACCATCGGGCCGGTGTATGTTCACAAAACCATTGCGCAGATGAACGAGGCTAATACGAAGTTGCGGCCATAAATTTCCAAAAACCATCAGCATTACTGAATCGACCCCCGTGGAGCAAATTCGCGGAAATCTTATTATTGCACCACCCTCTTTCACCGCCGGCAATGCCCTGCGCGACCTGCATCCCTTTTCACTGGCAGCGGCATCGGGTTGGGTACGGACGGGCGCGAAATACTCCGACGGCAGTACCGACATCGGCTTTGTCCTTTCCGATCATTCAGATTGGGATGGGCTGGTGGAAACCATAAAAAACACCGGAGCCGAGCAGGTGGTGACAATGCACGGCTATACTTCGGTATTTACCCGGTGGCTGAACGAGCAGGGGATTCGGAGTATTGAAATAGATGAACTTCGTCACAGCCCCTACCAGGGATAAAAAAGCACAAAATATCCATGAACGCTGCGTCCGATAAAATCACCTTTGCCGTAGTCTCTGACCTCCAGTATGCTCCATTGCCGCCAGTGAAAAATCGGTATTTTGCCAAAGCTGGTGATAAACTCCGGGAAGTGATTTCTGCCACAAACCGGCAGCAGACCGACTTTCTCATCAACCTCGGAGATACGATTGACTGTGGGTTTGAAAACTTCCGGGAGATTTTACCGCTATTCCGCAATGCAAATATGCCGGTATATCATGTTCTCGGAAATCATGATTATGAAGTAGAAGACAAGTTGAAATCAGAGGTTCCGAATGCTTTGGGAATCGCCAATTATTATCATTTTTCCATACGGCGATGGCGATTCATCGTTCTTGACGGTAACGAAATCAGCACCTTCGCCAATTTGCCCGGTTCGCCGAATCATCGCGCTGCAGAAAAACTTCTTCAGGACATGGAAAAAAATCAATGTATCAACGCAAACTTCTGGAACGGCGGCATCAGTGAGCTTCAACTTCAATGGCTTGAAGCAACCCTTCAGGATGCTGCCAGGCAAGAGGAAAGTGCTGTCATATTTTGCCATTATCCGCTGTTTCCCCCGGATAGACACAACCTGCTAAATGCGGCGGAAGTCATGAAAATGATCATGAAATATCCATGTGTGAAAGCATGGTTTTGCGGACATAATCACCATGGAAATTACGGAATGCACAGCGACATTCACTTCATAAACATGAAAGGTATGGTGGAGGGCGAGTTTGACATCCCCTGGAGTATCGTATCTTTGGACGACCGTTGTATTTCCATAGAAGGCTTCGGCAATGAAATCAGCGCAGAACTTGTATTAAGAAAGAATAATCAGACAAAAAAATGAAAACGCTCAGACCCTTGATTTTTATAGCATTCGTAGCGCTAACTATCTACTCGTGCAAGACATTACTTTCCTATGCGAATGCATTCACCTGTGACTTCCGTATGGAATCCCTGAAAAACCCAGCGCTTGCAGGTGTAGATGTGAATACCATCAAAAATGTGAGTGACCTCAGTCTGGTGCAGGTCGGGCGGCTCACTACTGCTTATGCCAGCGGCAACCTGCCCCTGAGTTTTGTACTTAATCTGGAATCCAAAAACCCAAACACCTCGCCTGCCACTATGGCCAAATTTGACTGGATTCTGAAAATCGACGATGTGCAGATGGCTACGGGTACGAACAATACGCAATATACGATTCCGGGTAACAACGGTACGACAATGATCCCACTGACGATTTCCGTTAATCTTTTGGAAGTATTGAAAGGTGAAACGAAAAATACATTGCTGAATTTCGGCCTCAACCTCGCTGATGCCGGCGGCAAGCCGACACGAGTGAACCTTCAGGTAAGACCGACTATTAACCTGGGCACTGTTCCGCTTTCCTATCCGGGCTATATCACCCTCGGGACGGAGTTTGGCAGTTCGAAATAATGTTGTGCAGGGC
The DNA here is from genome assembly GCA_034523095.1 of Cyclobacteriaceae bacterium. GTDB lineage: Bacteria > Bacteroidota > Bacteroidia > Cytophagales > Cyclobacteriaceae > JAAUQL01. The sequence continues at coordinate 118,177 of JAXHKU010000027.1, forward strand.
TAATTCAATGTCCTGAAATAGTCAATAAATGCGGCAAGCTCAGCGGCATCAGATGGTGACGTTTTTTCCTTTTTAGCATAATCCTGCAACTCACTTTCGTGCGCGCCAAGCGATTGAATCAGCTTTTTCATGGAGCTTACTCTTTCCATATTTCCGTCGCCAAGCAATACAAAGATTTCATCAGGAACGCGCTCGTACCTGTCAGGCTTCGGCTCCACGTATGGCTTTGCGGCTTCCTTTTGCAAATAATCAACTTTCATTTTGGTGACGATAGCGGTATGCCCCTCATTCCATTGCTTTACAAATCCAGATACCTGGGTTTTCTGCGCTTTTTCCAGGTATATAAACACCTCCTGCCCAATGACAATCTTTATCCACTTTGGCGGGGTTAGCAATCACCAGGACTGTGCTCTTTGACATAAATTCCATTTCACCTGAATGAAGATTTAATCGCATCGGCACATGATCCACCTTGTATTTTCGATCGAAATAGACTACCCCTTCCTGAAAATCGTCATGCAGGTAGGGTGATCCGGCTATGGTTTTTGCGGTATTGCCGGTTTTTTTATTCCACTGAATTTCGTTGGCGAGGTCGCTGAGGTTTCTGATCGCATAGCCATCCTGGGAATATGCCGGAACTGCACATAAAAGATTTGTCAAAAGGCAACAGATTGCCAGAGTTAAAAATTTCACGTTAGTAAATACCTTGTTCATATTGATCAGTTTTTACCTATCGTATAGGAGTTGTTGGCCGGATCAGCATCATAGGAGCCTGAAAAATCCAGCGTCACCGAAATTACCTGCTTATCCGTAAGAATCCGATAGATCAATTCATTTGTATTGGTTTCCCAAGCGCGAATATTCACTTTCTCCTCTATTACTCCGCCATCCTGGCACGAAGCTCTGATCGTGAAAGGCACAGGTAAACCGCCTTTGTTTACTATCCTGAGAGCCAGATACTGATCAGTTTGTGTCACCTCCGCAATCGCTAAATCTGCATAACCAAAGGAGTAAAACCAACTATTCCAAAACCAGTTCAGGTCTTCACCTGCTTTCTCGTTGAAAAAATAGAAAAAATCCCATGGAGTCGGGTGCTTTCCTCGCCACACTTCCATAAAGGATTTATTGTACCTGATAAAGTTTTCCTTCCCTATGAGGTTTTGGAGCATGTCCATTGCCGCCGGGCCCTTCACATAAAAGTTGGTTATTGAGGGGTATTCCTTCATGATATTACTTGTTTCGGTAATCAGGGGTACCATATTATGAGCAGGGCCAAGGAAGTTAAATGACACATTCCGATCGAAAAAACCATGAATTTTCTGGTCAGGATATGCTTTGTCATTTACATAAGATTCCATCAGTGTAGTCATTGTTTCATCCCACCAACCAAATTTTCGCTCATTAACTCCCATCATAAATGGATAATAATTGTGTGCCAACTCGTGCGCAGTCACCGTGATAGTGTTTACCGAATCATAGGCCACATCGTTATTGGCCAGCATGGGAAATTCCATCCCTCCACCATCCGTCCCTCTGAACGTAATGTGTTTGAAATACGGATAGGCTATGCAGGAACTCCCTGGAAAAAAGCTCGACCGAGGTTTTTGCTACACCGGGACGCCATGTCGAAAACAGCTGTCGGCAGGATAAGCGCTTTGAACCCAGCATAGATTTTCCGGACCGGGGTTTTGAGCAGCCTGGCCATCCCATAGGTAGTGGTCGCTGGCGCCCCAGGCAAAATAGAGATATAACTTGGACGCATTGAATTTCCAGGTAAGCTCGTTTCCATCCGGCTTTTTAAAATCTTTTTCTGTGAGTATGCGGATAGTGGTCTCCGATTTTTTGGATTTTTTTATTCTTTCGAGCACCGGCTTACTATAAAGCTCGGATTCATTGGTTAGTTCACCAGTGGCCCAGACAGTGTATTCTGAGGGCAGGGTAAGATGAACCTGATAATCCGAAAAATCGTTGTACGTCTCCGGCACACCAACATATTGTTCCTTGTCCCAACCGAAAATATCGTCGTACACGGCAATTTGTGGAAACCAATAAGCCACGAAGAAACTGCTGCTGTCGATCGTTCCACTCCTATAACCCGAAGCTTTTGGTATGGGTGTTTCAAAATCAAGTTTAATAGTCAGATTTGCTCCGGGCAGAAGTTCGTCCGGTAAGTTGACATTCACCACCGTTGCTGACAGGCTATTCATTTCTGCCGGTGTCTCATTTCCGCCGCAGCGGATATTCTTTACAATAACACCATCATGCAGTATCAACTCATCAACCGGCATCTGGCGATTGGCTCCCTTTTTATAGACATTCTGCATCAGTTTAAAGACAATGCTCTTCAATGTATCCGGACTTTCATTGTAATAAACGACGGTAAGTTTGCCGGTAAGCTTACTTTCTCCTGGTTGAAACCGCGCCGTGATCGTGTAATTACTGTGGTTTTGCCAGTACTGCTCTCCCGGCATTCCCGTTCTCAGCCTGGTTGATTTTTGATAGCCTATATCCAATTCCCTCGATTCAAAAAGTGGCTTTTGACCATAAGTACAAAGTGTTGAAAACAAAAGCAGGGTTGTCAATGCGATGAGTTGTCGTGTCATTGGTGTAAAAGCGGTTAAATTTCAACCTGCAATTACGCTAATTCGTTTAAGATTATATCCGACATAAACCCCAAAACATCATGAAACCGACGATAAAAGCAACGAAATTTGGCGATATCGCGGTCGCCGTCATCGACATATCGATTATGATTTCTTCATCAACGCGGAAGGTGAAATCGTAAAACGCGATAAATCGTTTTTGCTGAAGGGATCTGGATTTGACATGCTTTCGCTTCAGGAAGCCGGTGCCTTGTACGATCCGGCCATCAACGAGATGATCATCGGCAGTAGCCGCTCCGGCTCACTCCGACTGTCGGATGAAGCCACTGATTTTTTTGAAGAAAAAAAATGCAAGGTGAAGATGCTCCCCCTGTATGAAGCGATTTCGTACTGGAACCGCTACGAGGGCCATGCCATCGGTCTTTTTCATCTTGAAAAATAACGCTAAAAGCCCAGGGGTACCATCAATAAATCAACCAGAATTACAAAATCATAAATCTAAAATCTCATATCACCAATCAAATTAAGCCGCATTCGATTATTTTTGCGGCATGATCACCACGATAATATTTGATATGGACGGAGTAATCGTTGACAGCGAACCCGTCCACCAGCGGCTGGAGCATGAAATGTTTGATTCTCTTGGCCTCACCATTTCAGAAGAAGAACACAGATCGTACGTGGGCACCTCCGCTGTAGATATGTGGACTATGATCAGCAAAAAGCATCACCTGACTAAATCACCGGAAGAGCTCCTGCTGCTTGGCCGTAAACAATATTGGGCAGCACTCGACAACGGTGAGGTGCCCTTGGTTCATGGGGTGAAAAGCATCATTAGTTTGTTTTATGAATTGGGATACACCCTCCAGGTAGCTTCATCAGCCACACGGCCTACGGTAGATAAAGTATTGGCGCATTTCCAGCTTGATGCCTATTTCAGTCACCGAATCGGTGGAAATGAGGTGACCAAATCCAAACCAGAACCAGAAATATTTCTACGTGCGGCGCAGCAATCCGGCAGTGCTCCTGCTTGCTGTCTGGTGATTGAAGATTCAACCAACGGCGTAAAAGCTGCATTGCAGGCGGGCATGCATTGTATTGGCTATGCCAATTCAGGCACGGGTGACCAGGACCTGTCGGCTGCGGATTTGGTAGTCCACGATTTGCTCGCCATTAGTCCTGAGATTATCGCAAAAATCCATTAACTGCGCCCTTTCAAAGGGCTATATTAATCCACGGTTTCCTCATGGTTTCGTATCAATTAATAATTACTAACTTTACCATGACCTTTTTACCCTCGCTTTAGCTGGAAAATCAGGTATTCAGAGTCTATGGATTTTTTATGATTTTGCATAACATTTAACCTTGCACTCATGTGGGATAGTTTTTTAGAAGAGTCCTTTTACGAGTTTCCTTCGTTTGAAGTCGCCCTGTTTTCGCTGCTTCTCGCATTTGTACTCAGCACAGTTATTGCCTTTACCTATAAAATTACGTATCGCGGCATCTCATTTTCGGGGGGCTTTTTTCAGGCGATGATCCTGGCTTCAATTTCAACAGCCACCATCATCATGGCAGTTGGCAATAACCTCGCTGTGGGATTTGGCATCGTTGGCGCAATCGCTATTATCCGGTTCAGGACCCGGATTGGAGAGCCAAGAAACATAATATTCATTTTTGCGGCTATCGGTGTCGGTATTGCTTCCGGAGTTTACGGATATGCCATCGCCCTGGCCGGCACGTTGATTTTCTGTGTGGTGGCAATGATACTTTACTTTTCGCCGTATGGCCAATCCTTTTCTTTTTCTTATATGAAGTCAATTTCAACCTGACTGAAAAAAATACACACAGCACCGTGATGGATTTCTTTACCGTGCATTGCGACAGTTATTTTTTTATCGGTCTCGACGAAGGCAAATCGGGCATGGAAAGATACGACTACCGGGTTTCGTTGAAAAAGGGCGTGGAACCATGTGGCCTTTTACAGAGATACTCCAGATGATAGAAGGCGTAAGCAATGTGAGCATCAAAAGGCGGAACAATAACGAAAGGCTGTAATCATGTCTAAAAAAATTTATTCGTCATTTTCTGGGTACTTGTGGTAGTGGTACTACTCCTCTTTTCCGTTGTTTTCAGGAACTATGAAACAGCCATCGTTGCGCAGGTAGAACCTGTAAAAAAAGCCATCAGCTACCAGAAAGCAGTGAAGATCCTTGAAATCTACGTGCTTCCGGGCCAAAAAATAAAACCCGGCGATAAACTAGTGAAGGTGGAAAAACAGGATCTCCTGCTGGAAATTGAGCGCAAAAAAAACCAACTGGAAATTCAACGCATTGAAATAGCAGCGGCAAAAGGCCGGATAAATGAAAAGCTGAAATCAATCGAATTTGATAAAACGATGGAGTTGAATAAAATCCAGGCTGATATCGATCGCGCCAACCTGACGATTGAAAACAATAAAAAGCTTTCCAGCCAGTTTGGAGCGCTTACCGGCTATTCCGATAGCATCAGCAACACGGGGAAGTCGTATTACGAATTGGAGCTTGAAAACCTGATGACCGATAAGCAAGAGATCATTCAAAAAGCAGAAGAAGACCGATTAAACGCCAGCGCTGCCTACGAGGAAGAAATGCGTGCCATGCTGATAAAAGAGCAGGAATCCCAGGCAGAACTCACCTCTCTTATAGAGGAAGAAAAACAGTTGATCAGCTTCTCAGACTACAACGGTACGATTGGGACTGTAAACGTACAAACCGGCGAGTTGCTTACTCCTTATACGACCATTCTTTCAATTTATGAAGACAAGCCAACTGTAATCAAGGCAGTTATGAACGAAAACTACAAGTATGAAATCATTGCTGGTCAAAAGGTAAAGGTGGAATCGACCAATCAGAAGTATAAGATCGATGGCGAAATCACTGAAATCGGATCCCGGATTATCGAATACCCGTCCAGGCTTCAGACCTACAGCGATATACCGATGTATGGCCGTGAACTCTTTATAAAGATTCCTGCGGAAAATAAATTCCTCAGCGGTGAACGAGTTTTTGTTACTATCGAGCATTGATTTATGAATCATCTTTTTTTAACATTCTTTATCCTAAGTTTTGGGTCGGCTGTTTCTCTTTACGGTCAATTCAGCGTGGAAGCTTTCCTGGCAACTTCGCGGAGTGACCTGTCGCTGAAACCTGTGGAAGCCAAAATGAGTTTCCTCAAGACCAATGACTTCAAAGGCCCCTGGATCAACAGGTTGGAATTTCGTACCGGTTCCGATAATCTGGATTTTAGCCTCGAAGATTTCAGGCTACGTATTACCCCCGGAAATCCAGCTGAACTCAAAGCGAACAACCGATATTATGACAGGCAAACTGCATTGCTCAACATCGAGTACCTCGAAACACTGGCTGATGCCATCAAGGACAGATATTTGTTATTGATCGAGCACTATTTTGAATGCACCAAAAAAGCCACCCTCGAAAAACAATTCGGCATCAACCGCCAACTCATCGACCTGATGACTAAAAGCACGGGAGAATATACGCTCGATCTCGGAGATCTGATCGACGCGCAATCGGATGATCTGGATATGACCATTAAAATTGAAGATTCAAAAATTTACATCGACGAGCTGGAATATACCATGAAGGAATGGCTTCCCTTTAGTGGTGCCATAAACTGGGATGAACACGAACTCATGGATATTGCTGGCATTTTGAAGCTTTTTACTGAGATGAGGGAGCAGGAGATTGGGCAGCATATCGAATTGGCGAAACTGGAACAACAAAATGCCCTGGCTGCAGAAAGATACAACATAGAGAAATCCGAAGCGCTGCGCAATATTGGCTATCTCCAGGCCGATTATGTCACCGATCGCGGCGATGTGGCAACTGAACATTTCGGATACCAGATAGGCGTACGTATACCCATTGTGAATCCCGACAAACCGGCGCTCAACCGCAGAATGCTTGATCTCATGGATGATGAAGCCGAGCTAAAAGACGAGCAGGACAAATATCGCAAGGAGATGGAACTTGCTGCATTGCGAATGGAACATTACGCGGTGCAGTACCGCGAAATTGAGTCGAAACTGGAGTCGCTCAGCAGACAAAATCTGCTCAATTTCCAGAAGCCGGATGAGAACATCAAGATGTCGGACTTGCTGAAAATGAATGAATACTATCTCGATTTGCTCGATAAAAAACGCAGTACCGGAAAGAATATATTCCAAAACTACATCGAATACTTAGACCTGAGCGGCAAAATTTCTGAATTGCCCTGAAAAACTACCTGTCGAAAAACCTTTCAGAATTCTAATCCAAGGATTCCTCTTCATCCATCATTGGCGACTGGTCCTTGATTTTGTAGTCATTGTAAGCTGCCAGCGCACTGATCAATAACATGATGCCGAGTGAATAATACACAAAATTCGGTACGGGAACAGGGTCGCCCGAGGCGTAACTGTGCAATCCGGAGAGGTAATAGTTTACGCCAAAATAGGTCATGAGTACCGAACTAAACCCAAACATCGCAAGGAAATTAAACGAAAATGTGTTTCGCAATCCGGGTATGAGGCGCATATGAAGAATGAAGGTAAATACGATGATGGTGACCAGTGACCATGTTTCTTTCGGATCCCAGCCCCAGTATCTTCCCCAGCTTTCATTGGCCCATATTCCGCCAAGGAAGTTGCCGATGATCAAGAGTATCAAACCCACAGACAGCGACAATTCAATGATGAGAGTTAGTTCCTTAAGTACCAGGTTTACACGGTCTTTATTTTTATCAGACCTGAATATCATAATGCAGAGGTTTAGAAAACCAGTGAGACTGCCAAGCCCGATAAAACCATAACTCGCCGTGATCGTGGCCACGTGAATGGTGAGCCAGTACGATTTTAACACAGGAACCAGATTTGTAATTTCAGGATTTAGCCAGCTCATATGCGCGGTAAGCAAGGTGACGCCGCAGAGCAACGCAGTAACCGAAAGGATAATTGGCGATTTTTTCATGAAGACAAATCCAGCCAGCATCGTAGCCCAGGAAATGTAGATCATTGATTCGTAACCATTACTCCATGGCGCATGTTCTGCGATAATCCAACGCATGACCAGGCCTGCCGATTGCAAAATAAAAGCCACTATCAACAACCCGATGGTGATGCGCACCGCGACATTCAGCTTTAGCTTCGGCTGGAAAATCTGTACAAACATCAGGGCAAAGAGTACTATGCCGAGCATCATGAAGACGGGAAAAAGCTTCTTGAAAATATTCAGGTTATTATATAATACCTCAATATTTACCCTAAAACCAGAAGGTAGGATTTCTGCGCCTTCTTTGGCCTGATAATCTTTCATAGATTGAAGTGTCTGCTCGGCTGTTGTGAAGTTGCCCGATTCCACACTCGCCCTCAACGCCTGGAAATACCCGTTCAATAACACCATCCCGGCTTTTATCTGCTCAGGCGATGTACGCTGGTCCATATCCATTGGTGATATCCAAAGCTGATCGGGATGACCGGTGATGGGATAAAATTTCAGATAGGACCCGCTAAATGTCAGGTAACAAACATTCAGCCTTTCATCCACATAGATAAGTTCCTTATCAAACATATTGCGTAGTGCCGGCTTTTTGGCATAGGCTTCATCCACCTGGACTTTCAGCTTATACTGGCCATTTGCATCAAAAAAATCGATGTATCGGGCGAATTGTCCTTTTGCCGAAAGCAATGATTGCAAGGCAGGATCAGCCACCTTAACCATTTCCTGGTGTTGCCAGTGTTCCGGATTGGTCAACATGCCTAGGAAGACCTGTTCTGCCGACAATCCTTCAAAAGAGCTTTTTTTGTACACCTTCACCAACACCTGGCTGGCAATCGTATTTACAGGTACTATCCGACCATCCTTGGTTTGCACCAGAAGCTTACCGAAAGAAGTGGCATGTGCCGGATCGATTTCGTTTTTATCCTGTGCCAGTGCTGTGCCTGCAAAAAAGAGCAAGAAACCCAGCGGGACAAGGAGCATTTTTTTTCTCAGCTCGTGTGTTTCGGCGATTTGCCGCGATACCCTGTCAAACCGGTTTTTCTTTATGAACAATGAGATAATAAGTGTTGCAAAAAGCAGGAAATATCCAATGTAGGTCACGATGGTGCCCCAGTAGTCATGGTTTACCGACAAAATGGTTCCTAACTCATCTGTATCGTAAGATGACTGGTAAAACCTGTAACCTCCGTAGGAAAGGATGTTATTCATATAAATACGGTATGGCTTTTCAACGCTTTTTTCCTGATCGATCAACGTGATCTCACTGGCAAACGACGATGGGCTCATGGAGCCGGGATATCTTTCCAAATGAAACTCATTGAGTCGAAGGGAGAATGGGAGCTCCCAGGTTTGGCTGCCCAGTTTTGCGCTGAAGGTTACACCATTTATTATAATCTTACTCCATTCATTCCATTTGAGATAGATATGCTGGTTTTTAATGTGCATCTGGGCTACACTCTCCCCTGGTTGATTTTCATCCTGAACCGGCACATAGCTCAATATGGCCTGGGCTGCATAATCCAGCACTACCATTCGCATCGTTGCCAGACTTATCACCTGCATCTTTCCAATGGTATTAAAGCCATTATTCGCAAGTACAGTGTCAGTTGGTGAAGCTACTGCTTCCGGTATGCGAATGAGTAGTTCATTTCCCCGGAGTATGAAGTGAACGTAACCGGAATCTGTGGTATCGCCAAAGCTGATCCCTATGTCGTTCAAAATGGTCGATTCTCCATAGGTCAGGTAGGTGTCGTTTCTGGCTCCGCCTGCTGCTGACACCAGACTTAGCATTGGTGCGCCATTTAGATCGGGCACGAGCACCTGCGTGGCGCTTGGCATGTAGTTATCAATGCTGAAGTCATAGGTAGCATCTCCAAATTCAAACTCCTGACTGAGCAACTGCTTATTTTTAGGTGATAGCCAGATGCGTTTGCTCAAATGTGATTCCTGTCCATTACCTTCTGCATGAATCGTGAAATAGCTGTCGGCTGACTGATACCTATTCGTGGTCTGACCCTGCCTTATGTGCATCTGGCCTTCAAAACCGATATATCGTGTGATAGCCGCTCCTAGCACAATGATGATCAGGGACACGTGGATCAGTAGAATATTGATTTTATTTTTTTTATATAATTGCCGGGTAAAAATCATCCCCGAAAAATTGGCTACCATCAAAAACATCAATACCTCAAACCATCGGGCGTTGTAAACGAGCATTTTAGCAGTAGCGGCATCGAAGTCATTTTCAATAAATGTGGCGTAGCCAATCGAAATGGCGAATACCGTCAGAAGAATGCCCATAAAGGCGCCAGAGAAAAGAAAGTTTACAAATCGCATTATCAGAAATTAACTATTGAAAATTAATTGAATCACTCATTTCGGTGGAAAATGCAATATTTCCATGACTCCGGCAAAATTCCAAAAATGGATCGTCTATCCATAGATTTTTGGCAAATTATTACTATTTCATTGGAAAAAACCGGCTCAGCTATTAAAAAAATCACCGGATTTATATATTATAACGAATCCGGTGAGTAGTATTTAATTTACTATTCCAGCATAGCCCCGATAGGGCTTTTGTCCACGGCCTTAGTATAAATACCTATGGCATTCTGTGCATAATTCTTCCTGCCAGCCTTCTTCCAACTCCACTGGGTGCGCGAAATCCAGGGCTTCATTGACCGAAGTAAACATCTCCTGGCCGGGTTTTCCCTGAGCCACAATGGTGTGGCAAATGTTGCAATCTTTGGAGATGACTTTACCGTCAGAACTTTTGTGATTATCATCATGACAACGGAAACATCCATTATAGGTTTTGTGCCCGATATGGCTTTCATATTCATCCCAGTTAACTTTCATTTCAGGGAAAATATTTTTACTAAATTCGGCAGTCATCCCTACAATTGCCTTTTCGATATCAGCTTGCCGTACGGCATATACATCAGGCATATTAGTTTTGTAGTAATCCATGGTGTAATTTCTGATGTTGGTAAGCGCTGAATCGGTTGTTTCGTATGGATCTTTGAATAAATCCATCGCTACTTTCTTAATGTAGGGCAGGTCTTTGGGTATGTCGCCGGCTACTAGTGCATGATCGATAAATTCCTGTGGCGTATAATAATGGTGCGATGGCCTGTTGTGGCAATCTATGCAATCCATAGTGCGCGTAATAGCTTCCGCCATTTTCTCTTCACTCAGTGCGTTTTCCTCATCCTCATAAATGGTCGTTTCACCGGTTTTCAGATTGGTATATTTTACCCATGGAATGTCTTTGCGGTTGTCGCGTTTTGGAATATATTCAATCTTAACATCCTGATTAATATGCCAGTGAATCCCTTCGGAAAGCCCCAAGGCACTATGCTGTGGCCCTATTTTCATTTTTAGATCGATGCTCCATTCTGAATTGAGACTGTCAGCGATATAATGCTGCGTATGCCGAAGTTGTTGGGCATAGAATTTTTCCGGCCAATGACATTCTTCGCAAGTCTCCCTGGCAGGACGGAGGTCTTTTATTGGTGTTCCAATTGGCCTCTCAAAATCATCCGTAAGCACCGCATAAACCTGATGCAATCCTGAAAGTTTTGATCGGACATACCAGTCAGCTCCTGTACCAACGTGGCAATCCACACAACCGACTTTAGCATGAGGAGAATTCTGATAGGCGGTATATTCTGGGTTCATCACAGTATGACAGGTTGTTCCGCAAAACTTGTTTGATTCCGTATAGTGAAAAGCCTCATAGCTTCCCATCGCGGATATGAAGAACAGGATGATCGTTCCTATACTAAATATGAGAATGGCGTTTCTGTACCTGGTCACATTCAGATCGATAATTGGCCAGCCCTTTCTTACATACTCCAGGGCTCTTTTTTTCCTGCGCTTTACTTCAACCAGCATTCCAATTGGAATGATAATCAAACCCAGGATCAGGAATACCGGTAAGATTATAAACACAAATAATCCCAAATAGGTGCTGGTATCCTCGTATAGATAGCCAATGGAGCTAAAAAGGACGATCATAAACAAACTCATGCCGGCGATAATGGTGCCAACAAAGGAGGTGATGTTGTAATACGACTTTGGAAGTTTCATGGTCACTTAAAAATTTACATCGTTAAAAATAGTTCCTTAATTTCCATGGAGGACTTGATATTCATCAAATCGGGGCCCATAGCAACACAGCTAAAAATTTAGTAGTATTAAAAATTGCTACTTATATACAGACCGTTTAAATTATGGTCAAAAGGTAGGAAAAAATATGAACATTAGCAAGCCGTGGAGTCAATATACTATATGATTTTAAAAGCATTTTATATAGAGTTGCAACAATATGAAATCCAATGTCTTATAAAATAAAGGGAGTGTTCAATTAAGTGTGTCATTTCTTTTTCCGGAGCAAGCTCCAAGTTTGTCTCCATGGGTTGCCTGAAGGCCGTAGGCCGAAAGGCAACCCATGGAAAGGTATAATTTATTTTTATGATAAGTACTGTACATAACGATTTCCAAAATGCTCCATGAGTTCCCGTTGGATGACAATCCAGCTAAAGGCCGTTCTTTTCCAGCTCCTTACAGTGTATTTGAGTGTCAAGCATAGTTGTTTTAACAATCCTTTATCATTGCTCCAGGCACCCTTAGTTTTGGTTACTTTTCGCATTACTCTATGAACAGCCTCCACTGGATTGGTAGTGTATATCATTCGTCTTATATTCTCGCCATAATCCATAAAAACCATTAACTCATCCCAGTCCTGTTCCCAGGAGGGCTTAATTTCTTTGTATGTCGGATCCCAGCGCTCCCCGAATGCTTCTAATGCTATGGCAGCCTGTCCTCTATCTGATGCTGTATAAACCATTCTTAAATCTTTGCAAACTGCTTTTCTGTCCTTGTCGCTTACATACCGCGTTGAATTGCGTACTTTGTGAACAATACAACGCTGAAGGTAGAA
>JAXHKU010000028.1:0-13523 GCA_034523095.1 Cyclobacteriaceae bacterium
GAATTGCATGGTAAACTGGCCTTACCCCGGATTATTCATCTGCCGATTATTTTGTCTATCAATTTTAATTTCTGGCTTATGTCTAGTGTCAAGGCGGTACTTGTGTAGGCATAAATACTGCACCATGTTCTTTTTACTTCATCAGTTTTTGTATAGCTGACAAAGTTTTCCCTGGTTTCATTTTCCCAACCGTCCGGCGGAGTGTACGTAGTAAGGTCAAAGGTTTCGGCCCGGGCTATGGCCCCACAGGTTATAATCATAGGGATTATGGTGAATAGCGTTCTCATATGGCTATAAATCTTTTGTGATTTTAATATCGCCGATATACATTTTTTCTCGTGTCTCCATCGCCACCACCGTGTGTAAACGACATCGCATTAAATAATAGCCCCCTGCCGGGTTTGGAGACCTCAGTCTTCAAACTGTAAATGAAAAGAGGAACTACTGGTTTCTGGTGAACGAGTGGGAGACAACGTAATGAGGAAACCGAAGCGGTTCTTAACACCTTTAAAATATAGACTTTTTTCCAGCCAATCAAGCTGTCCTGAAGTTACTGACGGGGAATTTCCTGGGCATGAGAAAAAGCTGCAATGGATGCGGCTAATAGAGTGAGAGTGATAGGTTTCATAATGAAGGTTTTATTTGCCCAACATTGTTTTTAGCACCTCAAAATCTATCGCTTTTTGTAATCCGGCGATATTCTCTTCAAATACAGGATCACCATTTGCTATTGTATATGTCACATAAAAAAACTGAGGTGCTGATCTAGAGAACCTTTTTTGTTGTAGTAATCCAAATTTGGCTTTACCGCGAAAAAACTACCCATGATGCCTTCCTCAACGAAGCCGGTGAATTGTTCTTCATCATTCCATAGGCATATCGCAGGATTGCTCAGTTCCACATCCGGTTTAGCTAATTCATCATCTATGTTGTTCATGAATTGGTTATAATAATCTGCAGTTACCACCGCTTTCGGCAATGGTCTTCTCAAGTCTCTTTTTCTGGATAAGCAGGTTTTCTTTACGACTAACATATGAAAAATGGAAGTTGATCATCATAGGTAATCAGCCATCGGTGTTGCAGCTAATCGCCGAAGGATTGACAAATTCAGATATCGCTGACAAACTATTCATAAGTACAACTACGGTGGATACACACCGAAAAAATCTGCTAACCAAATTCGAGGCGAAAAATACCGCCACCCTCATCAGAATGGCAGCTCATTATGAGTTTATCTAAGAGGGAATCGTAGCAGGCTCTGTCTTCGACTTTGCCCGTCAAAACCTTACGAGAAGTCGTTAAAAATCCAGCATTGAACTGATGTTAACCCTCGAATTCATTCTTCCTATAATGATCACTGATACTCCTGTTATACGGTGGAAGTATGTGTATTATCCAGTATGCGATGAGGTTTAAGGTCTCAAATAGAAATAAAAAAGCCTCCGGTAAGGGAGGCTTTGGAGATGCGCTACTTTTTTGGCTATACTTAATAAGTCACCGCTCTGGTATCTAACTGGTATTGCGGCATTTCGCCTTCGCGTTTAGCAGCAGCCGCGCGCCACTCGGGCACGAGCGTCTCGAGAAATTGCTTTTTTTCCAGTATCAGCTTATCCATATCCAGGCCGATATAGGCTTGTGCCTTTGCTTTGGTGCTCACATCGGGGAGGGTGATGGGGCCTTTATGACCAAGCTCTGTAACGATGACCGCAATTTTCAATCGCGCTTCCTGGGCTTTTTCTATTCCTGAACTTATGATACGGAGCGTTTCCACTGGAGCATGAAAAGCCGCTCCGTGGCTGGCTGCGGCAAAGTCCCAGCGCCACTGGGCGTGGCGAATGTCGGTGAGTGCTTTTTTCATCTGATCTTCCGAAGCGCCCAGCTTCCAGGCAAACTCAGCTTCGAGGTGGGTCTTTACCAACAAATGCTCTAGTGCGCCGCGCTGCTCCAGAACCCTATCCATGTTGGCATATACGCTGTTTGTGAGTTCCACTTCGCTCTCCCGGTGGCATACCTGACAACTGTTGGCGATGTTATTGAGCGGACTTTGGATTTTGTGGTCTGTGAATTTCACGCCACCTTCTGCTTTATAAGGCATGTGGCAGTCGGCGCAGGAAACTCCCCGACGTGCATGAATGCCGAGACTATATACTTCATAATCCGGGTGCTGAGCTTTTATCATTGGCGCCTTACTGAGCGAGTGCGTCCAGTCACTGAAATCGATAGCATCGTAGTATTTCTCCATATCCTCGGCTGTCGTTCCGTTGTCCCATGGAAAGGTGAGGTAAGGCACGCCTTCGAAGGGTTTTTTCGTGTTGAAGTAGTATTCCACGTGGCACTGCGCACAAACTAGTGTTCGCATTTGCTGATGGGTGGACTGGGTTATGTCCAATCCTTGTCTTTCAAAAGCCTCTTTAAGGGCCGGTCTGCTTATCTGGAGATTCATTGTTTTTTCATTGTGACAGTCGGCACAGCCTATCGGATTCACCACGTCTTCTCCATGGCGAGCCCATTTGCCTTCATAGAATTCCTTCACTCCTTTGTCATTCATAAGACGCGGAACATCCGGGCTCTTGCAGGTCCAGCAGGTAGCGGGCATAGGGCCATCATCCGGGCCGGTCGGAGCGCCGGTGCGAAGGGATTTATAGACGTCTGTGATGCCATATACGTGACCTTTGGGTTGGTTGTAATCTTTTGAAAAACCATAACCGGCCCAGAGAACTACCAGGTCAGGAAACAATTCCAACTGGTCGATATGTGCATTTCCGTTGTATTTGCTCACGAACGAAGTGTCACGGGTACTCATATAGGTTTCGTATTGTTTTGGGTAATTTTGACCCCAAACTACATTACGAGGCTCGAATGGCTGAATATCAATTTTTTTCTGATCGAGGTACAACGCTTCCGTGCGTCGCTCGATGATGCTGGAAGTGAGCAGCCCGAGGCCAAAGACGATCACGGCAGTGATGATAAACAATACCCAGCCGAGCCAGGGTTTGGTGCGTACGGATTCTCTTAAGGGAGTCATAGCGATAGTTAGTTATTGTTGGAATTGAGATTTCGAATGAAGTCGGGAATAGGGCTGCCCGGCATAGGCACCTGCGAATTGGGCGCCGTAGTCAGGCCCTTGACTCTGCCGTGGGGCACCTCACGGTGGCAATCCCAGCACAGTTTGCCCTCGCCATGCTGCTTTTCTTCCAGTCCGATTGCCAGCAGACCAACATCGGCATTGAGTGTAGCGTGACAGTTGCGACAGTTTTGCTGCACTACCGCCTGGCCTGCCTCATGCATTTTTATCACCTGAGGCTCCATCCGCAACGTAAAAATGGTAGCATGACGAAGTCCGTCTTTGGCTTTGAAAAGGTATTTGTTGAATACATTGTTGTGCGGCACGTGGCAGTCGTTGCAAACAGCCACATTCTTGTGGCTGCTGTGCTGCCAGGTGGCAAATTCTGGCCGCATCACATGGCAGTTTACGCAGGTCTCGGGGTCATCAGACAGGTACGAAACCGCGTTGGAGACATAGATTGCGTACACAAAAATGCCGACGAAAAATGCGATGAGCAGGTTCACGTAAAACAACCAGTTGCCGGGTGGCCGTAAATATTCTAATAGTTTGAATAGAGGCATGGTGGTTATTGCTTGGCAGTGGTAAAAAGTTGTGGCTTAAATGCGATCATAGCCCACACCCAGTTGTTGAACTGGGATGCGTTGTTCACATTCTTGATGACTTGCAGCGTTTCGGTGGCAAACATCTGCGAATAGCCCAGGTTGAATTTCACGTCTTTGCTAAGTGTCGCCGTGTAAACCAGGTCTATTTCGGTGCCTAAACCAGTAGTTAATGAAGTGGCTCCACTATTGTCTTCATAAATAGCGACAGGACTTGAGAAATGATGAATATTGGCAGCGAGTGCGGATTTGGCACTAAGCTTAAAGTTGGTTTTTAAGTGAATATCGATCAAACCGGAAGTAGTACCATTGCCAGCCTGACCATGCGAATTGCCTACATAAAAATAATCCATGTACCCGTAGAATTTATGATTTGTACCATAAAGCGGATTGAACGAGTAGTCCTTGTCGTCGGTCAGGCTGGTACCTGAGAGGTATTCAAAGCCCAGCGTTAGCGGAGTAACGTTGGTTTTAAAGGTAGCATGGAGCGTGAGCAGAAGGGCGCTCACATCAGTCTTCAACTTGTTCTGCCCACCCTGGTAGTACAATTCTCCATCGAGCTTCCATGGCCCGGTGGTAAATTCCCCCAAAGCGCCATAAGTCTGTCGACTCGCCACCGTGGTGTCGGCTGCCTGCTGGCCGTCGTTATGAAATAACAGCGACATAGAGCCTTGGTCAAATTTCTTGTTCCACCATACAAATACCATGGATTTATAATTGTTCACTCCGAAGTACTCGCTACCAGTGAGTTTCGCCGGTTCAAAGTCGATTTTTTGGTTAAAGGCCAGCGCGAGGTGCAGTTTGCAGCCTTTGTCACTGTTTGTCCTTGTAAATAGCAGGGCGTCGTGGCTTCTGCCTTGTTGTGCCCAATCGAGGTCGCCCATAAACCGCGCGTTATCATAATCTAATGCCTGACGGCCTACGGTAAACGCAAATGTATCATTGAATTTATAGCGTGCCCACGCTTCATACAGGTTGGTGAGTGTGGGGTCGGATTTGTAAATCTGGCTGGTGCTTCCCCACATGCGTACATCCTGAAGTGAAATGTTGAGTTGTATTTTGTCCAGGGAATAGTTCATGTACAGGCGCGTGCGTTGTTCAATGAATAATGCCGGATCGCTTCCTTCCGGGTGTGGGCTTTTAAATCCGTTGCGCATTTCTGCCCGCGGCCGCACCTCGCCGGTAAGGGTAAATTGCGCCATAGCAGAGCCAGATAAAAAGAAGAGGAAGACTAAAATCGGTAGGACATATTTTTGTCGGGGTGTTGCCATAGTGAAGTTTGTTTGATGAAATCCCGGTGCAAAAAGGAAGAATCAATTTAACTTTTTTATGCGTTGGATCATAGGCAATACAAGATTTATCCCTGACCGGCGGACAAACAATCGCACAAAGGAATAGGTAATAACCCATGGAAAATAATGATGTCTGAAATACGCCTTATCGATTTTTCGCTAATAACTGCCCTATCAGCCACTTGTCAGTCATGTTTGTTTTGCGACAGGACGCACATCGCAACATTTTTGAAAGCGCTTTTTTTCACTACACAAATGGTTCATTGTAATACTGCGTGCCCTGCCTTAGTTGAGGTTCCCGCCAATACAGGTAAAGTAGTTGACTGGGGGGGGACCTCGAAAGAACCGGTGAATTTTCTGTGTCGGTAAAATCAGTCCAAACAGACTACTAATTAACACGAACACCAACCTACAAATTTTCCAAACAGAATATACTTCCCTTTTCCAGAGCGACATGTGCAAAAACACCATATACCCGAATCAAAAACCTCGGTCGGGTGAGGGTAGTGGTTAGGTAATATCAAGATTAACTAAAAAGCGAAAGGCTTAAAGTGAAATTGAAGTTATTGTCGCAGGTAGCGGAAATGGTATAGGGGAGGAGTTTACTTCCGTTGATCATAAAAATATTTCATCGCCCTGGTTTTTTCGTCATCCGCAGCAACCGCCTGGGTTGTGAACATCATTATCCCGGTGACTGGGGGCGCTGATCCTCCCGAAAGTACATTGGTAAATTCATCAGGTGTTATGTATTGCGGCTCATCGTATGCCTGAACAATTGGCCAGACTTTTGGCCAGTTGCCTGATTCGATCTGGAGCCTTTTGCAAAACCACGAGATGTTCTCCGAAACCCATGCTGGTTCACGTCCCATCCTTCCGTGATATACCATGGGTGAAAAAACATCAATCACCGGTCTCAGTAAATCATAGTCCAAACCCAGTATGCGTTGTCGTGCGCCGTTATATTCATCATCGTTCCAAGGACAATGGTAGAGGCCAAGTAATGCGTCGGGTCTTATCTCTTTTACGATTGCTTTTATCTCAATTGCCCAGTCGTAAATCACCCGGCATCGCCAATTCCGCCATGCCACATTTTCATTATTCAAAATCCATGAAGCCCGGTCACTGATTGCAGTATCCGCCAGGGTCATTCCTGCACAAGTAGCAAAATTGCCAGTACAACGGTTGCAGAAACACGTTTCCGGAAGAATGGGTTCCGGTTCTTCAAACTGAGCATGCCAATGAACATAATCCATCCATACACCATCAAGGTCATATTTTTGCAGGAGCGTTCTGAGTTGATTGAACCGATACGTTTTGAACGCAGTATCTGTAGGGCAAATTCCCATAAACCATGACGCGGGGCTCACTTTTTCACCGTGCTCATTGATTGGCCATGCTTCAGGATGATCCTCCACGTAATTTTTTCCATTCAGTGTAGCAAATTCCGCGAAGACTCTCAGGTTTTGTTCCTTTGCCCTGGCCATCAGGGCGGAGTCAATGGAGCCGCTATGTAAAAAGATGGAGTTTACACCCAATTCATCCAGCCTGATGTTCTTTTCCCAAAATGGTTTTGGATGGCCATAAATCCCCCTGATTTCAAGTTCACTTTGTTGTGGTGCACTACACGAATTCAAAATGAATAGTACCAGCATACACAATAGAGTGCCGGCGTTGGTTTGAAAAATTCGCGAAATATCCATGGGCTCTTTCAATAATCGTTAACCGAATACTCGTTTGTAGTTTTCGACATACTTGCCGGCAAACGGCTGAGCTCTTTGTACCAGTTTAGCCATATCTCTTCCGACAGTTTTTTCAAGCCTTCTCATACAGAAACATTGTCACTCAAGTTTATCTACTGTATCGCAGCCACTGCAAAGCGACGAAACCGGCAGTGCATAAACATACCGATGCAATTCTGAGAAGGTGATCCCCGTTTTGGCCACCACATCCGGAATATCTTCTGTGGCGATTTCTTTTGGCGTAGTGTCAATCCGTTTACCCATCATGCTGCCACCGGCCATGGTTTTCATGGCAATTACTCCATAACCACGGTCGAGGAGTGCCGGGAGGGCTAATTTCTGAAAAGATTCAAAACTCGGATCACATACATTTAGCGGCATTTGGCAGGTGTCCAGTTCCAGACCACGGTCTTTGAGAAATTGGAGGAAATACAAAATAGTCGAAGGATTCTGATGACTGGTAAAACCAATATACCGGGTTTTTCCTTTCTCCTTGGCTTCAAGAAAGGCGTCCAGAACACCTTCTTTCAAACGGTTGTCAACGTCTTCCTTGTTGGTAAATGTGTGAATTTGCCAAAGGTCCAGGCGATCGGTGTTGAGTGCTTTCAGCGAAAGGTCAAGGTCTTTTCGCACATCTCCTGCATTTTTAGAAGCGCTTTTTGTCATTAGAAAAATATTGTCCCTGTACTTAGGCGTCAGGTATTTCCCATAGTATTCCTCCGAGCGGCCCCTATGATATCCCCGTGCATTGTCAAAAAACCGCACGCCGAGCTCAATGGCTTTTTCTATGATTGCCTCTGCGCCTGTTGGGTTTTCGGGAATGCCGGCATGATAACCACCAAGACAAAAAGCGGTGGTTTTTTCACCATTGCGGATAATCTGGCGGAGTGGTAGTGTATCGCCAAGTTTATCTGCCGCATCAGTAGCACCCGCCCAGCCTGAAAACATGGAGAGGGCAGTTATGGAAGCGGATTTTTTGAGGAATTGTCGTCGGTTAGACATGTCTTGTGCTTTTGTGGTCCTTGAATTATTGCCAAAACTCCAGGGAGTTTATTCTAAAATTAGCTTATTCTGCGATGATTTTCATCAAGTCGGCCTTTTTATAATGAATGACAGCTACTGGAATTTTCATCGACTGTTGTTTTTGTATTACCATAATCAATCAGTAAATTTCATTGAACAAGACTAACCTTCATTGACAATGGATCGACGAAACTTTTTAGCAGGACTGGGGGTTGCCGGAGCACTTCCGCTTTTTTCATTCAAAACCCAGGAGACCTCAGAGTCTGCCAATATTAAGATCAGGGATGTGCAAATGATTCGTGTGTCGGGCACCAAATTATCCTTTGATTTTCCGTACCAAAACCAGGCAAATCCGCTCACGGCATACCAGGAATTCGTGCATCCGCCTTATCCGGAACAGAAAAAAATAAAGCCTGAAAAGCAGGGGATATCTAACTTGTATCTCAAAATCACCACTGATGCCGGGCCGGAAGGATTTTACGGACTGGTCGACCCGGAAGCGGCGCATGTGGTTTTGAGCCAGTTACGGTCGTTTCTTATCGGCAAAAATCCACTTGCCACCGAAACGCTGTGGGATCAGATGTATCGGCTCAACAGGCATTCACGAGCTGGACATTATATGATGGCGATCAGCGCTGTGGATAATGCACTATGGGATTTGAAAGGAAAATATTTTAATGCGCCGGTGTATAAGCTCCTCGGCGGACCGACGCGAAATAGTATTGAATTTTATGCCAGTTGTCTTGGGTTTTCGGTGCTTCCGGAAGATGTGGCTGCTAAGTCGATGGAATTAAAAAATGAAGGTTACCGATACCAGAAGTGGTTTTTTGCCAATGGTCTTGCCGATGGTAATAAGGGCTTGCTGAAAAATGTGGAGCTTGTGAAAGTGCTGAGGGAAACTTTAGGCGAAGAGTACGGCATAATGTTCGACGCCTTCAATGCCTGGGACCTCGACTATGCGCTGGAATGGGCAAAACTCGCAGAACAATATCGGCCGGGATGGATCGAGGAAGCATTCATTTCTGACAAGCCCGACAGTTTCGCCGAATTGCGACGCAGCACGTCGATTCCCGTGGCCACCGGCGAGCATTTTTATGGGCGCTGGGAAGTTGCTGAATATTTGAAGCGTGGCGCGGTGGATTATGTCCAGGCCGATCCTGAATGGTGCGGTGGTGTGAGTGAACTGGTAAAAATATGCCATTTGGCCAGCGTGTTCGATGTACGCGTTGTACCTCACGGGCACAATATCCACGCGGCGCTCCACGTGGTAGCCAGCCAGTCGCCCGCTACCTGCCCGCTCGGAGAATTTCTCCTAAACTGGATGCCATCTAAAACGCACTTTGAAAAATATCCTATCGTTCCTGTCAATGGAACCATCGCATTGCCGGATCGACCTGGATTTGGTATCGAATTGGATGAAAAGAAAGTGGAGAAAATGGAAGTTGTGACATCCCTGTGATCACAGGACTCACTGTATTATTAATACTTTTTCTTCGGCGTGATTACTGCCGTTTTCGAGCCTGAGAATATACAAACCACCTGTCATTGTATTAAAATCAAGGGCCAAGCTGGTGCTAATCGGGGTCTGCATCTGCCTGATCAGTTTGCCGTCGGTCGTCAGAATGGTAAGGCGGGTTTCTGACTGCGACAATAATTCAGAAGAAATAGTAACAGCACCGGAACTTGGATTTGGAAAGACCAACAGGCTCATGGGTTCTTCGCCCCCAAGCTCACAAATAGACTCTGTGTACAGGTACAGTTCCCTGGTGAGCTCGGGATAGGCCTCTATATCGCCGGGTGTATCCGTAATATAGTTGATCTGTCGCCTGGTTTTGGAAATTGCTGTGCCATCACACCGGTTTGTAAAAACGGACTCTGCTTCAAACTGCTTTCCGCAGCAACCTGGTATTATGATCGAGTCCTGATTGTAGGCGACTCTGGTTTCCCTGGTTCGTAAAAGCGCACCACTGTTGTCATATTCATAAAGGGTACTGAAAAGAAAACTTTCGCTGCTTGAAGAATCGGGACTGAAGGATTGGCTCTCAATTCGGTAAGTTAGGGGTTGGCCGTCGGTGGTAGTTTCTGAAATATTTGCATATACATAAACCCCTTCCGCTCTGATTACTGTTGATTCAAAGCTCTGTTTGTTGTACCACACCGTTGTGTTTTTCGATTCCACCATTATAAGGTTCATCTGTGCATCATAGAGTTCCTGGAGTTCCATCGTTTGCTTTCCTGACTCATTATAATCGACCGTGACAACCCGAAAATTTCCATTTTCAGGTGTCGTCGTGACAGACCGCTGCAATTTACCCGTAGAGTTATAGTAGTACGTGGTGCTGTTGGATATTACCCATTCATTATTATTAAAATTCCAGTAATAATCATCCTTACGGGATGCCTTGTCCTGCGGATTGTAGGTGAAAACCTGCCGGCTCCTGTATGGGGAAGTGTTGTATGTGTATTCGGTAGTGATGACGGCCGGTTTGCCTGAACCGGTATATTCGTAATAAACTGAAGTAGTGTAAAAACTGGTGGTGTCACTGCCTGAAGACTACGCACTGCATCCAATTTCTTACTTAGTAATTCGCCGATATAGGTATAATATTTTGTACAGGGTGCCTGATTCATAATTCATGGCTTTTGTCTGGTCATGAAACGTTTGAAGTACAGGCTTATGCTGCGCAGTTGTATTCATTGTGTTCCGTTGTGGTGTACAGACTATAAGATCGCCAATCCCCCTCAGGGTACTCATTAGTAATCACTCTGTCAATGACTAATGAGTCTTCTGTATAAAGTGTTTTTCTTGTGGCAATGCTCGTTGTCTGGAGTTTCCATGGATTCTGCGGTTCATTTTTCAGCCACTGCGTAGTCACATCCGAATAATAAACTTCCAGCCCGGATTCATTGAAACTCCAGTTTTCAATTCTGCTACCAGTTTGGGTTTGATTATAATTGGTACAATCCGGCACGGCTCAGCGCCCTTAGTGGTTTTGTTGATCAACCTCCCTTTCTGGTCATAGGAATAATAAATCGTGTTTTGTAATTCGAAGGTATCCTTTGTATAATTAAAGGATTGACTAACACTTTCAAGTAAAAGGGGCTTCTGGGCTTTTGCTGGATTTTGAATGAAAAATGCAACGATCATCATCATGAGGGTAATAAATCCGGCACGCAGAAAAAGGGCAAAAAATTTATAGACGAACCGGATGATGCTCTTCATTTGAAATGGCGCTAAATGGCTGACAAGTTACGGGCAAAGCCACAAATTACCAACGACCCGTATGGCAATGAATTTGGTGTTCATGGTTTATCTGAACCTGTTTTTCAACGCATTGAGCTTATCTTCCATCGATTCCTCCCTGGCCGGCTTGTGCGTATCCTGCGTTTCTGGTTTCTTAGGCTTTTCTGTTTTGGGTTTTTCGCCAAACGGATCACTTTTCAATTTCGTTTTGAAATCAGTTTGGAAAATACTTTAAGGGTTTAAAAATCTTGAAATAAATCATTTGCATATTAAAATATTAATATTTAATTTTTGAGATTATAAAAAACAATTAACTCTAACCAAATCACACATGAGAACAATTATGACCATGGCAACATTCGTTGTTGCCGTAATTTTCGTTACCAGTTTTACTGCCTGTGGTGAAAAAGATGAATCCTGTTACCTGTGGAGCTACCTGGGCTTCTATCCTGCAGCCAGAACTTAATGCGATCAGTACTGCCATGAACAATTACATCTCTGATCAAAGCGTAGCCAATTGCAATGCTTTGAAAAATTCCTATCAGGCGTATATCACTAAGTTAAAGCCTTACGGCAATTGTGCTGCACTTACAGCAGGCGAAAAAACACAATTCAACCAGGCACTCAAAGAGTTTGAAGACGACCTTCCCACCTTATGTGATTAGGATTGATTCTATTGGGATTTATAGGAGCTGTTGAAATTAAATTTTGACAGCTCTTTTATTTTAATCAATCGGGAAGTGATCATTCTGGGCTTTTGCTGGATTTTTAATGATAAATGCAACGAACTCATCTGAACCTGTTCTTCAACGCATTGAGCTTATCTTCCATTGATTCCTCCCTGGCCGGCTGGCGCGTATCCTTCGTTTCTGGTTTCTTCGGCTTTTCTGTTTTGGGTTTTTCGCCAAACGGATCACTTTTCATGGAAAGTGCTATCCTCTTTCGTCCAGATATTGATTCTGGTCACCGTCACTTTTACCTTTTGCTGAACTTTTACAAAGTCCGCCGGATTTTCTACGAACCGGTCAGCCAGATGGCTTTTATGTACCAGTCCATCCTGATGAACTCCTATGTCCACAAATGCGCCAAAATTGGTCACGTTGGTCACCACACCATTCAGTGCCATGCCTACTTTCAGGTCATCCATCGAATGAACCGTATCGTCAAATTCCGTGATTTCGAATGATTCACGAGGGTCGCGACCCGGCTTCTCCAGTTCTTCCAAAATGTCTTTCAACGTAGGTAGACCGATGGTCGCACTGATGTATTTTTCTATCTTAATGGATTTCCGAAGGTCCTTTTCCGCTATCAACATCTCTATGCTCGTGCTGATGTCAGACGCCATGGCTTTCACAATGCCGTAACTTTCAGGATGCACGGCGCTGTTGTCCAATGGATTTTTAGCATTTTTTATTCTTAAAAACCCAGCCGCCTGTTCATATACTTTATCACCAAGTCGTGGAACCTTTTTCAGCGACTCACGACTCGCGAATGGCCCGTTTTGATTTCTGAAATCCACGATGTTTTTTGCCAGTGAAGGGCCAAGTCCGGAGACATAACTCAGCAGTTCTTTGCTCGCAGTATTTACTTCAACACCGACAGCGTTTACACAACTTATCACCACATCGTCAAGTCCCTGCTTCAATGCATGCTGATCTACATCGTGCTGGTATTGTCCCACACCAATGGATTTTGGATCGATTTTAACCAATTCCGCCAGCGGATCCATAAACCGTCGCCCGATAGATACCGATCCACGGACAGTTACATCCTTATCGGGAAATTCTTCACGGGCGGTTTCGGACGCCGAATAGATGGACGCACCGCTTTCATTGACCATCACCACCAGGATGTCTTTTGGCAGGCCTATGGATTTTATGAAGCTTTCGTTCCTTGCGGCAGTACCATTGCCAATGGCTATGGCTTCAATCTGGAATTTTGAGCATAACTCATGAATCACCGAAGCCGAACGATTGGTATCTTTCTGAGGTTCATTCGGGAAAATGGCTGTGTAATGAAGCAATTTGCCCTGGCGATCGAGGCATACCACCTTGCATCCTGTGCGGAACCCCGGATCTACCGAAAGGACATTTTTGGAGCCAAGTGGCGCAGAAAGAAGTAGTTGTTTCAGGTTGTCCTTGAAAACGGTAATGGCTTCAATGCTTTCTTCTTCGATTCCAACCGGGCTTCAGTTTCTATGGATGGTTTTAAAAGTCGCTTGTAGGAATCTTTGATGGCTATTTCTACCTGTTCCGATGCGGCATTGGGGCCTTTTAGATAATGTTTTTTGATGATGCGTAGCGCGTCATCTTCACTCGGACTTATGTCCATGCTAAGTATCATTTCCTTTTCGCCACGGCGTATAGCCAGCAACCTGTGCGATGCCACCTTCGCCACAGGCTCCTGCCAATTGAAGTAATCCTTGAATTTGGAGGCCTCGGTTCTTTTTCCTTTTATCACTTTGGAAGTTATGATACCGGTTGTCATGAAAAGCTTTCTGATCCGTGCGCGTATATCGGCGTCCTCAAGCAATACGTAATGAATCAAGAACACCTGCAA
>JAXHKU010000029.1:0-136393 GCA_034523095.1 Cyclobacteriaceae bacterium
TAATATTTTTTCCTGACAATTCCACGATTTCCTTTGGCATGGTAGCTGAGAAAAATAGTGATTGCCGTTGTGTTGGCAGTTGTGCAATAATCTTTTTGATGTCATGGACGAAACCCATGTCGAGCATTCTGTCGGCTTCATCCAGTACAAAGTATTTTATTGCTTTCAGCGATATAAAGCCTCGATTCATCAAATGAAGTAGTCGACCAGGTGTGGCGATAAGTACATCAACACCATGTTGCAAAGCCGTTGTTTGAGCCCGTTGCTTTACGCCACCAAATATCACCGTATTTTATATTCCGGTAAATCTGCCATAAACAGTAAAGCTTTCAGCGATCTGTATGGCCAGTTCACGAGTTGGCGTCACGATCAATGCCCCTATCCGATGTCGGCCATCGTTCACCTGCCTATCTAAAATGAGGTGCTGCAATAGGCGTATCTGCAAAAACAGCGGTCTTTCCGGTACCTGTCGGGCGCAACCGAGCAGGTCTTTCCCTTGCATTAAAATCGGTATGGCTTGTTCCTGGATCGGTGTTGGTTGTTCATAACCTTCAGCCTCGAGGGCTTTGATTATAGGGTCGATTAACCCGAACTCTTTAAAATTCATGTAGTATGTTAAGAATGCAAAGGTACGGTAAATGATTGGATAAATAAGCTTTTTGTCGTTTCTCACGGATCTTACAGCCTTATATTCAGTATATTAAGTGAATGGTTATCGTGTTATTTGATTGAGAATGTTCCTGAGATTATCATGCAATTTTGGAATAATAATTCGTGTGATACATCCCTGGTTTGTATCGAACTTAAAAATTGCCTGAAAACCCATATAACTCAAAGGACCTGCCGGATGGGCTTTTTACGCTTTTGAACAACTGATGGCTTACCCGTGTTGTTAAGACACAAATTTAGACAATCACTTATAACCATGGAAAAAAAAATTATTGCTGTGCTCGGTGCAACGGGCGCTCAGGGAGGCGGCCTCGCTTATGCCATTCTAAATGATACGAATAGTCAGTTTAAAGTCCGGGCGATCACCCCGCAAGGTCAATTCTGATAATGCCAAAGCATTTGCCAATGCTGGAGCAGAGGTGGTCTCAGCCGACCTGGATGATGTTGAGAGCCTGTAAAAGGCGTTTGTAGGTGCCTACGAAGTGTATGGAGTGACCAATTATTGGGGACATTTCTCCCCGGAAAAAGAAATTGCCCAGGGCACAAACATTGCCAAAGCCGCCAAAGCCGCCGGAATAGAGCATGTTGTTTGGTTTTCATCCGAAGACACGCGCGACAGGATACCGCTGGATCATAACCGCATGCCAACGTTGATGGGGAATTACCAAGTACCGCATTTCCATTCTAAAGGCGAAGTAAATAGGGTATTCGCCAACCTTTGTGTACCGACCACCTACACGTTCACGTCGTTTTACTGGAACAACTTTGTTTATTTCGCATGGGGCCTAAGCGTGGCCAGGATGGCGTACTTGGCATCACATTTCGTATGGGCAAGAAAAAATTAGCAGGAACAGCCGCTGGAGATATCGGTAAATGTGCCTACGGGATTTTCAAAAAAGGTAAGAGTATCATAAACAAAACTGTTGGCATTGCCGGTGAGCACCTTAGCGGAACAGAAATGGCCGACGCATTCACAAAAGCGTTAGGTAAAAAAGTGGTTTACAATGAAGTGCCGGCTGATGTCTATCGCAGTTTTGGGTTTCCACGTGCCGATGACCTAGGGAATAGGTTCCAGTTCAAGCATGATTTTAATGATGACTACAATGGCTTCAGGAACATATAAAAAACCACGGAGCTGAATCCCGAACTTCAATCCTTTGCGCCACGGCTTTCGGCCAATAAAGACCGAATTCCCATAGAGTAAAAGCAATCGAATTTCCCAGTGTCATTTCCGGGCATGCGGGAATCTGCGAAAGGTAAACGGGGAATTTAGAAGCGTTATAAAAAAGACGGCTTGTAATCATTTACAAGCCGCCTTTTTTATTAAGTACCCAGAACAGGAGTCGAACCTGCAAACCTTGCGGTCACTGGTCCCTGAAACCAGCGCGTCTACCAATTCCGCCATCTGGGCATTTGATGGTTGGCTAAAGTTAAAGTGCAATATTATCACTAAAATACCCATCGACAAATAAAAAATTTTAAAATTTAGCAGTATCAATTTGAGTTCGGTACAGTGATCATTTCACAGTGACAACTTTTTAAATATTCTTTCCGCAATGAGTTTTATAATCAACATGATGAGCCCCCCAGATGCACGAAAAATATATACCATATCGGTGGAGCGGGTTCGCGCCCCTAATATTCTCTTGGCACAATAATGAGGACTGACTGTCAGCCATTCTGGAAGGGCCATTCCCTTGGTCATCTTTGTATCTACATATCCGGGCTTGATAGTCATAACCTTTATTTTTAAGCTGTACAAACTATTTCTCAAACCCTGCAAATAAGTACTAAAGGCGGCTTTAGCGGTGCCATAGATAAAGTTGGACTGCCTGCCACGGTCTCCTACTACCCATGACACTCCTATGATGATTTTACCATTATTTCCCCTGAATGACCGGGCAACGGAATTTCAAACGCTTACAGCCCCTTTAAAATTTACATCGATAATTTGTTTTGCTTCACCAAAATCTGTCACGGCAACGGATTGGTTCCCCAAATAACCAAAAATGCAAATGGCTTCGTCAAGATCCTTATGCAAACCAACTAACTTATGATGTGAAGTGAAATCGGTAGCATCAAACAGAGCTGTTTCCACTTTTACTCAATACCGGATCTTGATGTCCTTTTTAATAGCTTTCAACTTTTCAGGATTTCTCCCTGCCAACACAATGCTAAAACCATGATGCGCATATTCATGGGCCAGGCTAACTCCTATATCTGATGTACTGCCGAAGATGATTACTTTAGCCATAAGCTGTTAATTAAATTCTTTACCAGTTGAGCCAGGTTGTTGAATATCATTTAACCTTCTGGCCTGCATGCTATCGAATTCTTTGTCGAAGTATTTTACTGAGTTTTTGCTATAGCGTACCAGATCATAATCGGAGCAAAATGAATCCTTAGCCAAATAAATCTTCCTTTATACTTTTACAATCACATCCAAAGCTTTGAGCAGATAATGGATCTGATTGTCAATTTTAAAATCAAGCGCCAGTGTATAGCCTTCAATCGGGAAAGAGTTGACCGCGTCAGGATCGGATTTTCCAAATTTTTTAAGAACGCTTAAAAACGAACCTTCGCCATTTCTTGTAATAAATTCCAACAGCTCATTTAATCCCCGTGCGCTGTGCTCCTAGGTATAGCACATTGAAATTCGGGTAAAACCTATTTTTACCATAAATCCTGTTCCAATGATGAATCGCGTCCAATGGATAAAAAAATCCATCATAATCCTGAATCATTGTCGCTGACTTTGTGAATTGCTTATGATAAAAAAGGAAATTAAAAGCTTTCACGGTAAAAGAATTTAAACAAAGCCAGGGTAAGAAAAAGGTACATTCACATTGCTCTTTTTACCTATGGATAAACACTTTTCATTTTGCTGAAATTCATCTTAACAAATGCTCTCCGCGCATCATTACCGACCTTCCAAGGTCTTCGCCTTCAAAAAGGCAATCGATCCACGCTACAGAATACGTCTCACCCCCGGATTCTTCAAAGAGCTGCATGATTTCAGCCAGATTCTGTGCCTTTATTGTCTCTACTTTTATATAAGCTGTTTCAATTTTTCTTAGCCTGATCCCGACTTCCAAAATAATTCCCGTCATACCCATCGCGCCAAATGTCTCCCAAAAAAGGCCACTGTTTTCATCAGGACGACAATTTATTGTTTTGCCATCCCCTCAATATTTTCAACTACGTGACATGCTTGGATATGGAACCATCCTGGTGATGATTTTTACCATGAAGACATCTCGAAGCTACGGCCCCACTGATCTAACGAACTTGGTACCTGGCGTAACGGGCAAAAAAAAGCCTTTTGGCACAATGACATCCAATATTTCGGAGAGCAGCACGCCGGCCTGACATGCCAGCATTCCAGCGGCCTGATCAAACCGTATGAATTTAGCATAATCAAGCATGGAGATATATATCACTATCCAGCGACACATCGGCCATAAGACCTCCCGCTTTCCCCTGCAAATGAAGCTGTTGGGTTGTGCTATGAGGTGTTTTAAATCCTCGATAATATAGGTCGGGCTGGAAACGTCTGCATCTACTTTAGGATAATTGCCCCAATTTGAAATTATCATCTCTTGCCGGGTTGAATTAAAAAAATCATGGAATTGATAACTTAAAAATACAGTATAAATGCAAATACCATCCCCCAAAACAGAATAACAATTTGCAAAAACCTGTCTTTGAATAATATCCCGTACAGGGCTTGCACAGCGCTCAAAGACAATAGTCTGCTGCAAATACCGCAATATCCCCAATACCACCAATATACTCGTCAGATAGATGTGATCATTATCCCAGGCGGTCACCATCACCTCTTCGTGAAATGGTGTACATAATATAGGAAACGGTGGCGTATCACCACCATGAAGGCCATGGAAATATCGACAAACTGAAGATTGTAATGCCGCATTACCTACCTGTGATCGATGCCATTTTTGAGTAAAACCAGGTCGTCACGTCGCTTAGCCAGAGCCACATATCATCGATAGGAAGAAATGCTCATCAATACCAACCATTTCGAAACTTCTACATCTCCAATATAGCCACCACCCATATATGCGCAATAAGAATCCTGTCGATATCACAACCATATCGATGATGGGAATTTTCTTTAGGATTAAGGTATACAGGCAACGTTGATGACCAGTATAGGTAATCTCAACATAGGTGAATTCAACTCTCAAAAGTGGCGAGGAATAGACCAGATATCAATGATGTAGCTAAAAATGTTATCGCAGTCCTCTTAGTTATTGCACCTGATGCAATTGGCCTGAATCTCTTTGAAGGACTGCATCCAATCTTCTTCGATGTCGCTGAGATCATTAAAAATATAAATGGAGGAAGCGAATAAGGAAAAGGCGATAAACCCAATGGATAATTCGACGAAGACCGAAATGTGGTCGATCTGGCCGGCAAAGAAAACAGGAATGAATATAAAGAGGTTTTTTATCCAGTGGTGTATCCGAAGCAATTGGATATATCTGATCATTGTGGAAGACGCAATTTAAAACTTCATGGAATCATACCCGAAAATTTTATTTTTGTGGATTCAACAGTACCCGAGCCATTTCTCCATCTGACATTTTCTTAGCGACAGATAATTGTACATATAGGCAAAGTAGAGTATTGCATTCAATTTAAATATAACCGCGCCTTGATTTATTTTTAATGGAAGTTTTCAACAAGTACGTCCAAACTGATTTTAATGAAAAAATACATCAGCTCACTTGATGGACTAAGAGGTTTCGGGATCGATCTTTGTTGTCTTGTACCATCTTCTCAGACTCAAGGGTGCCAACTCCACATTACCTGGGACTTTTCCATGGATTTTTATCCAGATGTTTTTTGTGCAATCCCGGTTATTTAATCACCAAGATAATCTGCTAAATAACACGCTGCCATTAAAGAATATTTGAAAAGGTTTTATTGTAACCGGGTTGTTAGAATCTTCCCTGTTTATTTCGTATACTCTGTTTAGACCTGGTCGGAACAGATATCGCTTTCAACATCACACCGGATTTCCCTTCCCGGTGCTCCATACCTGTTTAGCTATACTTACAATTTTATCAGGTTATTTGAAAATGCCGACTTTCATCCCTCTACGTGCATTTATGGTCGCTGGCGGTAGAGGAGCAGTTTTACCTGGTCTGGCCATTTTTTTTCTATTTCCTGAGTTTCAGGAACATCAAAGTATTCATTATATCCTCGATCTTGGTGCTTGCCCGTTGGTGCGTTATGCGCTTGGTGAGTACCTGCTGGATTCATACCAATTTTGATGAAATGAGAATCGGCGAGGCCATTTATGGTTTTACCCTTTCACATTTCGACGCCTTCGCCATTTGCGGTTCGATTCGAGACAATATTTCCCTTCCATTGGATAAAAGCACGAATGAAAATCGTGTTCATCATGTTTTCATTGACTGGAGGTGTTCTTTTGTTTTTAAAATCAATATACAGTATCACCGGCAATAATATTGACCCGGGTTGGACGAGCCTGGGCTTGCCGCTGGCCAGTCTCTGTAATTACCAGCACGTCTGTCTCATACCCTGGTCAATGTGCTGTTTTTTTGACGATTTTGGTGATTACCGAAAGCAAGTATAGCGGCAAAATATTCAATTGGGGCGCCATTCGTTTCCACGGGCAAAGTGGTATATGGGACCTGAACATATTTCATTTTGCCCTTTTGTTGGTTTTAACCCGTGTAGCAAGCGGTCTTCGGTTGCTTTTCTGCCATTTATCATTAGTCTGGCTGGAGCGTGATGTCATTGGCCTACCCAGTCTATAATTTCGAAAGCAATTTTGAAGTATAAGTACTGAAAAGATTACTAAATCATGTTGCGCTGTATTAATGACATATCGTGCATCACGATATTTCCGAGTAAGTAATATGGATAATCCGGGAATTTATAGTAGTTTTGTATTTATCATTATGCTTATAATTAATTGCAATTAATCAAGATAACGATTTGGACATGCGCTGGAAACTAACATCTCACCATTGTACTTATTTCAGTTGTAATATCATGTGGACGACTACATTTCCTCCGACCGCACCATTTACGTTCTGATCCTGAATTATAGGTGAACAAGTTTCCTGGACTACTACAGAATTGATTTTGCTATCATGGGAGTATCCTTCTGGAGCTATGCATTTTCGGCTCATGAAATCAAAGAATTATAGTCCAGGACAAAATAATGTTAAATATCCATTAATTGTCTTTTTTCACGGTGCTGGGGAAGCTGGATTGGACAATGATAAACAACTCGTTCATGGTGGACAAACTCATAGAGATGCTGTAAAAAGCGGTACATTCCCTGGCTTTTTACTATACCCTCAAATCGATAATTCAAGTTCGAATTGGAGTGTTACAGATAGGAATCGAGTTAAATCAATAATTGATGTGCTAATTGAGAAATATGATGTTGATCCTACCAGGATTTATATTCATGGTTTATCCATGGGTGGTGGTGGAGCATGGAGATTTTTAGACCAGTTTACAACCCTTATTGCCACAGCCTATCCCATGGCAGATGCTGGACCGGAGGCTATTACTTTATCAACAAATTCAAAGATAAAATACACGCCTTTATGGTACTCTCAGGGGCAAGGACGCTATAACTTATGCAAAACCTGCGGATGCCAAGAGAATTGCAAACAATATAAGGGGGGTTGGCCAAGGTGGAGAAATCCGATATCTCTATTTTCCCGACCTCGGCCATGGGGTGTGGAATGCTACCTATGCCCAAACGGATTTTTTTACGAATATGCTTTCCAAAAGCAAACTTTACATAGTTGCTGAGGGTGGCCAAACCAGCTTCTGTCCCGGATCAACAATTGATGTGAAAATTGGAATTACCCCGGTTGTTGAACCGAGTCCCATATATGATCAGTTTGAATGGCAATTTTCAAATGATAATTCAAGTTGGGCGGTTATTACAGACTCAACAAGAAATGAGTTACAAGTTAAAACCGTTGGATATTACAGAGTGCGTGTTCGATATAATAACCCTGCCGGCCAGAATACACGGGAGTATGGACTGATCCTGATAAATCAATTGCTATACATATTGATGACCAAAAAACACCTTCCCCAACCCCAGTTATCAACTCCGGAGGTAAAAGCGTAAATCTTCCAGCCCTTGACGGCAGCACAAGCGTAAGTTTATATGCCGGAAGCACAGCCGACAATTATGAATGGTATAAGGATGCCATACCTGCTACCCCTGCCGCTACCTCAAATCCATATTCCAATATAAGCCAAGCTGGTTCTACACGCTTAAAACCTGGAGTAATGTCGGGCGCATCCACTTCTTTAATGACACTAAAAATACATATACCGGTCATGAATCTGTACCTGTTGAATACCGCCCTGTACCAGCCGGATGTCCAAATCTTCCCTCAGATCCTATTGTTGTCAGCAATCCCAATGTTGCCGGAGTGCCCAATGCTCCAAATAATTTTTTCGTCACCACAATTGCCCCACAGCATACAATACAAATCAACTGGGACGACCAGGCAGACAATGAGCTTGGATTTGAATTTTACCGATCTGTATTGCCAGGAGGCCCTTATACGTTGATTACTACCCCAACAACCCCAGCCACGATTAGTGCCAATAATCCGCAAGGATTTACCAGCGAAGGTCTTACGCCAAATACCACATACTATTACCGCATGAGGTCGGTGAATAACAAAGGTGGTTCGGCCTATACACCGTGAGATGTCATCTAAAACTGAGTGCGGGATACAACACCACCTACACCGCCAATGCTAAGTGTGGCATCTCACCAGCCATTTGTCCATTAGCCTTGCATGGACCGGAGCTGGATAATGTTGGAATTAAGGAGTACCAGATATGGCGGAATGGTTCTCTTGCCGGAACTGTTTCGGGAACCAAAACACTTATACATTTAACTCACAGGATTAACTCCTACAACCTTTTATACCTTTTATGTAGTGACAGTTGATGTAGGTAACCTTACCTCAATCAGAAGTAATATTGTTCAGCAGCCACCATCAATACAGGACTAAATTATGGTTTTACACCAATAGTGGCATTTCATCTGTTGATCAGATTGTATCAAATGGTATGCTGGTAAAACAAGGTATTGTAGATAACTTCGATATATCGGTAATAACATAAACGAAATAATTTTGGATTTGTTTTCACCGGATATATTAATATTCCCACCATGGCTCATACACTTTTTTCACTACAAGTGATGACGGGAGCAAATTATTTATCGATGATACACAGCGGGTGAATAATGATGGACTACACGGAAGTCAGGAAAGATCCAGTGGCGCAATCACCCTTAACTCCGGCTGGCATCCAATAAAGGTTTTGTTCTTTGAGGCCGGAGGTGGTGAAAAGTTAGAGGTCAGATGGCAGGGTCCGAGTATATCAAAAGCACTTATTCCGAATAGTGCTTTTAAGAGTGCCACTAATCCTACCCCAGCAAAACCAAAGGGGGCCTCCGGCTTATCAGCCACAGCCATATCCGGCAGTCGAATCAATTTGGCATGGAGTGACAGTCCAACGAAACTGAAATATGAAATCTTGCAGAGCACAAAAGCTATATCGGAGGCTATTCTATCATTGATATTAAAAACGCAAATGCCACTAGTCACGCTGTTACCAATCTTTTCTCCGCTGAAACCTTATTTTTATAAAATTGTAAGTACCAATGCCGATGGAAGTTCGGGCATAGTTAATCGATCCTATAAGGCTTTTCTCATTTCTGAATAACTGAATGATGGTTCCCCAATGCCATTACATCTGACATTTTATCAGGTAACCCCACGACAATGCGGATGCTGCTCTTGGCACACGATCGATCTCCTTTACAGGAAATGGACAATATGTTGATTTAGACGCTGGCAATAACTTCATCCATAATGCCTTTACCCAAAGGACGGTATCATTATGGCTTAAGCTGGCGGCTAATACTACAACAGATAATCAAATCCTCTTTGATGAAGGTAGCTCCACTGATGGTTTTGGCTTAAGGTTCTTTGGTGGTAAAATTCAGGGGTAGTTCAAAATAATAATTCCCTTACAACTATAATAAGTACCACTAGTCCAGGAACAACCGACTGCATCCACATCATATTAATGTTTTAACTCCGGCAAACCTGGATTATACATCAATGGAGTTTTGGAAGCTTCTGCGACTACAAGTTTTTCAAGCGTCAGAGCACATAGTGATGGTTCGGGTATTGGTGCCAGAAACGGTACTGCCTTCGATTTGAATGGCATGGGCTTAATGGCAAAATAGATGGGTTCTACATTTATAATGGGGCTTTAACATTGGAAGAGATAAATGCGCTTTATAGTAAGTCTATTGTTGCTTCTGCTACTACCTCTAATCCAGATCTGCCCCGGTAGTATGCTACAGTGTTGTAGCGGCAGTACTGGGTGCAGGGCCTGTAATAAACTTAACCTGGACAGAAACGCCCTCAACTCCCAAAATAATGAAACCGGTTATGAAGTTGAAAGATCCGTGGATGCTGGTGCATTTTCTTTTTCACCTGGTTCTTTTAGGAGCCGATATAACAACTTACACCGACAACACGGTATCTGGTAACAAAACATTTAACTACCGCGTCCGGGCATTAGGTGCACAGCAAAAATCAGGATACTTGAAATACTGCCACATTAGCTATCCCGAATACGCTGCCTGTGACTCACCGATTTCCAATAAGACCGTTGCTGTAGGTGGAATAATAACTTTTAATGTGGATGCTGCGGATGTAGATGGCGACGTAATAACATTGAGCCAAACTGGCATGCCATCATTTGGTAACATTCACCCAGGGTGGTGGTGTGGGTCAGTTTACTTTTGATGCAGCGGAAAACCTGTTGCTTCTTATCCCATATCGGTGATCGCCCTCGCACCGGAGTTGGGACTTCCAATACCTCATTTACCTTAAATGTAACTGCCATGAACAATAATCCGGTGTTAGATCCGATAATTGCTTCGTCCATGATTGAAGGAGCGATACAGACTGTTAATATTTCTGCTATGGCAATATTTATTCCCCGACAAGTAACCTTCTCGTTTGAGAATCTGCCTGCATTTGGTGTGTTCACAAGTAATGGCAACAAAACAGCACAAATTATTTTTTCTCAGGGTTTGTGAATGCCGGAACCTATACAAAGTATAAAGGTGATTGCGATGGATGATGCAGGTGAAAGAGTCGAGAGTTTGTTTAATTTGACCGTTAACAATTTCGATCCACCAGCAGCACCAACGTCTTTAATAGCAACAACGCAAAGTACCTCGGCAATAAATTTAATTTGGACATTTAATTCCTTAAATGGAGAGAAATTCTATGTTTATCGAGGTCCTTCATCAACTTGCCCATTTACAAAGATAAATTTAACAATTTTAACTATTGAGATACGACCTTCACGGATAATGGCCTTACTAGCAATACATTTTACTATTATAAAGTGGCAGCGATTAAATCTGGAGTAGAGTCAGAGTCCAACATTGCCTTTGCACAAACAGCCAATAACAATCCGGTTTTCAACCCAACCGCGCCCGATGTTTACGTATATACCTGCTGGTGCATCCAGGGAAATCAATATCAGTACAACGGATGTAGAAAATAATCCTCGTTCACTTTCAGGTAGCACCTCTCCCGATTTTGTATCCATCCTTGATAATGGAAATGGCACGTAAAATTACTTGGTGGCTCCGACCATCACGGATATCGGGATATACAAGAATGTTAAAGTAAAGGTTATGGATTCTTATAAATGGTGCAACAAGCGAATCAATATATATAACCGTTGGAGATCTGGATATATGAATGCCATCTATGTCAATTTTGGGTCTAATCCGGGAGCAAGTGAACCATGGAACAATACTTCCATCTTAATACGCTTAATAATTTGACATTTGCTGATGGGTCTTCATCGACAATTTCCATGCAGTACGTCAGCGGTTGGCAAACTTCATCCGATGCAAGGGTTTATTGAACCAGATAATGAAGGTATTTACGACAATGCCGTCATCAAATCAAAGTCGGAAGACAAGTTCCAGACAACTGGGTTATCAGTTTTTATGGGTTAAGTAGTCCACCACAATATCACGATATTTGGTTCAGACAAAACTGTAACTACCACCACGTATACTATAAATTCAGTAGGCAAACCAATCAACCCGCTTAACAACAACATTTCTGCCGTTGTAAGTTTCAACGGATCGCTTGCCGGTAATGAAATACAGATTGATGTCTCCAACAGCGGAGGTATCGGAAATAATCAATTCCATTATTCTGGAGGGCTACTATATAATTCCGGCCCCAACCAATTTTATAGCCTCAGGTCTAAACACAACTACCATCAGTTTGTCATGGAGGCATAATTCAGGCAACGAAGATGCCTTTGAGAATATTGATGACAAATGCCTATGGGAACCATGGCGTATTAATTACTAAGTTCCCGCAGACGACCAGTCCTTTGACGACGACGAATTATCTGCTCCAAATAATACTTTTGAATACCAGGTTCGCGCCAGGTTCGGTAATTACAGTGCGTTCACGCCTGCTATTGTGGCTTCTACATTGGATGCGTTGGTACAGATTAATTTTGATGATAATGCCAGCCATGTTATTGCAGGATGGAATAGAAGAGGGTAGCACCAATCTAAGTTTAGTTGGAACGATCTTAATAATGTGTTGGCCGTTGAACCAACATCCATTGACCTGATAACGATTTATTTGAAATAGGAGGCTCTGGACCTGGAGGATTTATACCAGGAATATATCCAACTAATGTGCAACAAACTTTTTATTTCCTTGACAAACAAATTCCAGTCGATGGAGATTATCTGGGTTAAAGCGACACCGAACTTTACGAGATTAAGCTTTTCGGAAGCGTCACAAGAGTGCATTAGCCCCTTTTACTGCTGAGGCAATAACGGACTTCGAAATTAATGGAAGGTGCTTGTTCTCAAATACTGAAAATAACGCTAATAAAATTGTCCAGTTTTCGAAGGTTGCCCCAAATGCCAACGGTGACATTGAAGTTTTTTATAAGACCAAATGCAGAGGCAGGAAATAACTATGCCGTTTTCAATGCCATGATTATAAAGCTCCATCGTAATCCGGAGACATGGGACCAAAATGCTACTTTCTATACAGTAGCCAAATCGGATATCAGTGTGGCATCCAACTGCAAGTTTAGTCAAGTGGCGCAGGGACTGATCTCACCGATTTTACCGGGGAAGGTGATCAGATAACTTATCA
This sequence comes from Cyclobacteriaceae bacterium, assembly GCA_034523095.1. GTDB lineage: Bacteria > Bacteroidota > Bacteroidia > Cytophagales > Cyclobacteriaceae > JAAUQL01. Next base: position 12,954 of record JAXHKU010000029.1, read on the forward strand.
TTCAGTCGGATCAGGAATTGACAGTAACAGTTAATGCACTAGCAATAAATGGCCTTAACACCTTTGTCAAGCAACGGGCAATGCAAAAATTACAGTCGCCCCTGAAATCACCTCTCTTTCATTCTATGGCTTGGAGATTTCTCCCGATGTTGCCTTGCAATAGATGCTCCTGGCACCGCGTACCTTTGACAATCACTGTTGGCAATGGCGGGTTGATTGTTAATGACGGAGCAACATTTGATATTGGAGCGAGCACCCTTATCATCAGCGGCACATCGGGCTTAAATACAAATAGTCAAACCGGCAGGATCATCTCGAATAAAGGCAACATTACCATAAATTCGTCATCGGCCTCTGATTCTCATCTTGACAACTTGATGGTAGTAGGAATGATGTGAATAATTTGACAGTCAAATTAAGCACAAGCCAACTCCAACTTGAAAGTATCAAAAATCTGACAGGTATTTTAAAAATGCAGGCAGGAACACTGAATACCAAAGACAACCTGGTTATCGTACACAATGCTACAGATCTTGGCTTGATTGATAAAGTTGAAGATGGCGCTTCGACTCTTGGCCAGGTAGATTACCACCGGTATAAGCGATTTCGAAAAGTCGTCGTTCCCTTCAACCGCTTATGGTGCATATCATTTTGGGGTGCCGGTAAAAGGACAGACATTGCTTGACTGGAATAGTGATTTTTATATTCAGGGGGTTCAATTCAACAACTTTAAAATTCGGCACAAATTTCAATATCTCGGCCTTCTAATGATCCCGACCTTCCACCTACACGGCTCTAAACAACTTGGGGCTGATCTAGCTCTCTCCGCGGAAAAGGTTACTCCGTCTTTATATTCGAACAGGAGTTATATGATGGCATAGTCACCTATAACAATATCGGAGAACCTGTGATCGTGAATGGTGCAAATGGAACCAGACGACAGCCGGGGAGAAATTCAGTTTCCCATTGACCTATACCGTACAGTCAACCCCTAATAATAAAAAAAAAGACAAGCAAGGTTGGAATCCGAATTGCGAACCCATATCCTTGTATTATTTATTTAAATCGTATCAAACTGGGCTAGCATAAAGTTTGGGACTTGTTTAATACTGTTTATATCTATGACAGCAAGAATTTCAATTATATTTCATGGGTGCGTGGAACGTAAAACTGGATCATTTCAAATTAATGCCTGGTCAAGGCATTTTTGGTGAAAGCTGAAAGCGTAGGTTCACTCTCACCATTCCTGAAGACTGTAGAGGTTAATCAGAAAAACGTGGAATATCAACCGACAGAATTGAGGAATTACAGGATATTGTAACCTTTGAATTGGGGTCGAACCAAATCAGGTAAGATCGGATAAAGCATTTCGGTAGTTCCATGAAGACGCTACGAAAGGAATTTATTCTGCGGTCACGATGCTCCGTTGTTCGGGTCATGGTTAAATTTCGACAACCAAGAAAATAAAACGCATCGAACAGTTATTAGTCAACGCCTTGCCAAAAAGTTTGCTTAAGGGAATAATTCCATTGAAATATCGAATAAAAAAAGGCCGGTAGCCTACACGTTAAATATCGACGGGAATACCTATACAAAATGGTGTACTCCGATATGACAACTACCTGAATCAATATTCAAATATAGGATCGGCGGGAGAGTCGCAGATCAATTCCAAAATAACCGCAGATGCTGCCAGCTTATCGCGATCCGTCTTTTTTGCATTGATCATCCATCCGATGCCGGAAATCAGCCGCGCTGGGACCGAAAATCCTATAAAGAATCAATTGGTTATCGCTTCCTTCTTTATTCCAAGAACTTGCTGAATGTTACTGAGTTGGTCATGGAAATCACCTGGAATCTGATAATCGGCAGCTGCAAGTCGTTGGCTTAGACTCTTTGAATAATTCATTGTTAAAATCTCGATTTTGATTTCACCCAAGACTACCAATGGCTTACTAAAGGTGAATCGTAAAAAATGAACTGCAACCTTTATCCGATTTGGCACAATTGTTCAATATTCAATTTAAACCATTGGTTGCCGGTACAGAGTCGAAGATTAGTATCACCAACGCTTTGGCACATATCAAGAACAGTCATGATTTTGATTTATCCATCCTTGCTAAGAATGGGACAATCGTGGGGTGTATGGCCGAAAAAATACATCGTGGCTTGGCATCCTGATAAAGGAAACGTTCGTTCAAAAACGGCAAACTTGAATTCATGCCGGATGCCACTATACCTGAGACAAATAATAACGGTGCCTTTGACATGTTTTTAAAGGAGAATATTCAGTATTCATTGAACCTCAAATCCACAACATATAGCGACTATAAGCTGAATATTCATGACCTCGTTGGTTTAAACAGGCATCTTATACATATCAATGTATTTAATCCTGGCATCGATCACCTTTCCGCTGATATCAATGAAAATGGTATGGCGGAATGGAACGATAAACAAGAGCTTCAGGATCTGATACTGAAAGGCTTGCTGATAAAAAGGAACATGCCGACCAAAACGGGTTTCATCCTTTTTACCAGGAAGTACTGAATAGGACCGCCCCCAAGTAGTATTGCCCAACAGCAACATATCGATGTTTGGTAATGATAAACTCGACACTTAATGTTTCGATACTCGGTGACGTAAACGAGTGACTATGAATGGATGCCAGGAGGGTGAATTATTCCGATACCGCATTGTCAGTTGCAACCTGATTTTTAGAATAGAGAATGTGACATATACGGTTTCTGTGAAAAGTCAGAAGGATTTATCCGGTTATCAGCTTGCTTTGAACTGGGATAATGAGAAAGATATGCTGGAAAATATTCACTCATTCAGCAAGGAGCAGGGTTATCTGGTCAATGTCCAAGAAGGAACGCTGGTTCTTGTATGGGCAAGCGAGCAGGAAGGAACGGCTTTCAATGAATTTGATCCTGCGCTGCAATTGGAGTTTAAGAATATAGATGGCAAGTTCTCGCAAGAGACCGTTAAAAATAGATCAGCACATCATTGCCTCCTATTTTTGTCGATGCCAATCTCAATGAAATCCAATACGCGATTAATGATGGCCTGAATATAAAGCAAAATATTCAGCTCCTTAAAAACTACCCGAATCCATTTAACGAAGAACCAACTTTGATTTCTTGTTAAATGAAAGTCAGGATATTACGATCTCAATCTTAATAATGCAGTGGGTGAGATTGTCGAATCTGAAGACCAGGAATTACAATGAGGGTTTCAATAAATTCACTTGGCAACCTAAAATAAATTGTGCCAAAGGAATTTATTTTATAGTTTCACCGGCAAAAATACAGAAGCCACCGGTAAGGTGATATTAAGGTAGGCCGCATGAAATATTTACTCCCCTTTTTTATGTGTTTATTTTTATTCCTTTTGTTAGTGTACGGGCAATCTATAAGGTGAACCCTTAACAATGGCCCAATAGAGTTGCTGGATGAACCTTGTGGTATCGAACCATGCACAGCCTGCGTTCCGATTTGTGCAAACTTTGGATGTAATAGTAAACAGTGTATTGATTGTATTAATTTGCCCATACCAACAGGTTGTAATGAAGGTATCCCTATTGATTGAGGCTTAGTCCTGGTTACTTCTTGCTGGTATCGGTTTAAAAATAGGACATTCTGTCAAAAGTAAACGATCAGGAAAAGGAGTCTGAAAAATGATCAAGTTCAAAACTGCATCCAGTCATTGCGACTGGATATTTTTTAATAGTTATACTCTGTATTCTTCCTTTTTTCATTGATCTACCTTTCCGCCCAAACATATATCTTTCCTGGAAAGGGCGTATCGCATATCAAACGGAGAGATTCCTTTGCAATTTCGGGATGCCCTTAGGCATTGGATTCTGGATTTTGCCGGCTATTTTTTTGCATTGTTCGGCCCTTACTTTAAAGTATTGGTATTGGTAAATCGATCGTCAATATCATCAGTATTTTTGTGATTAGAGGAATACTAAAGTCATACAAACTGCAACGAATTCCAGATATTCATATTGATACTGGTATTTTATTCGTCCATGGTCATGCCGAATTATTGGCCTTGGTACAATCAAATGGCTGTTTTTTATCAGCTATTGGTATCTACTTCCTGCTGAGACTACAAGCTGAAATAAACTCAAGTTAATCACCTGAAGTTATTTAAGTAGCATGTTGGCTCTATAGCCCTTTCCGAGACAATATAATTGTGTGGCTTGTCATTGTTATTAGCAAACATGATCATTGTAGTTGTCTACCATAAATAGGAAAATGGAGCCCAACTCTATTGTATTCTATCACAGTGCTTATTATTTCATTGATCAATATTTTACCATTCAGTCAATATGAATTTTCATATTGGTTTAATTACGGCCAATTCCCACACCACGCAAGGCTTACCATAAAAGATCTTGCGTATGAATTCATAATAGAATCCAACAGTGGATCAAATTCTATTTACTGGTCATTTTTATCATCCTGGCGAGAAATGGTTATTTCAAGGTTTGGTTCCATGACACCTAGCCAAAAATACTTTTGGGTTGCTTACACTTGGTATTTTAGCCCAGCCACCATCCAGCAGTTTACATCTTTTAATCCATCCAGATGGACAAAATCTTTTTTGATGTTTTTGCCCTGTCTTTACTCGTCGAACATTCATCTAAATTGACTTAAAATAAACGACTCATTTGATACCACTGATACTGTTGACACATGATGCTTGGTTCTTTAATTATTGGAATATGCCAATAAAGTTTCAACAAGATATTGACTTCACAAAAGCAGGATAGAAGTTTGTTCTTTCCAAGTATACCGTTAAAGTCAAACGGACACCACTGAAGCCCGTGCCTTACAAATGTATCCATCGGATTTTGCCGTGTTAGAGGAGTCACCATTCCCAAAGAAACAAATGAAAGCATTCATAAAAGTAAAAACCTATATTGTTAAAGATAAAGGAGAGGACTTCAAAAGTCCTAAGATGAGTGAACTGACTTTTTCTGCCTTATGAACTAGGTTACAAAACCATAAAAGGACCAGACATACCGTTATGGCATCACTACCGTGTAAGTTTCTTTGACCGGGAAATCGCCATGTATTGCGCAAAGTAAGTGCACAGGAATTTGATTTAATCCTGTTTCAGGATGTCAACTATTCGAGAGATTATTTCCCTTCGACGGTCAAAAAATGTATAGAAGCCAGTTATACTAAAAATTTCACCATGAGAGGCCCAAAAGGTTTTTCAGGCGTTTACATCCATGTTTATACCAAAAGCAATTAATACTTTTTTGTCAATCGCTTGTTTTAGTTTTCTATCCCTCCATCTCGCAGGGATTATTATTATCATAGCCAATGGTATGGTAGTTAAAAGCGTAACTAATTTCCAGACTGACTTTACTTTCAAACATTTCTGCATAAAACCCATGAAACGCAACGAAGCCAATATAAAATGGTATAATCGTAAAACAAAATGACAGTTTGAAAGGTGAATACATAAAGAGAATGCCGACCGAGTAATTGTAAAAACTGTATCTCGCCTAATTTTTTAAACTTGGTCATGATAAAACCAATGAAGTAGCACAAGGCCAGGAAATTTAATATTCGAGAAATGCTTAGGGTTTGCCTGTTATCTAAAAAATCAGCGTAAGGAGCTGGAATAAACGAATAACCCATCCATTTTAATAGGAAAAAACCAACCAACATCAATACCGATATCAGCAAATAAAATTTGTTGGTAAAGGAAATGTTTAGCCTCCCTTGAAATTGAAGTATCCCTAAACAAAAACCCATGAAAAATAAGAATTGCCAACTGAGTACCTCAAATTCACCCAATCTTGCTGGTATCCAGAAATTTAATCTTTCATAGACTAGTTCGAGTCAATCCAAATAGGTTAATTAACCATAACAAACCTGAAACAATAAAAACAACTTTTACACCACGCCTTTCGGAAAGTTGGATGGCTAAGGGACAAAAAGCAAAAATATCACATACATGGGTAGGATATCCAGATGATAGATTTTGTATATAAAAATTGCATTTAGTAATGACGCCTGATATAAATGATTGACGAAAAAAGTTGCCTTAACTTTCATAAAACTGCTTAAAAAATCATTCCCCACCAAAATAGCCAAGCATAAACTGAGAATGCATATGATATGATACTTATAGACCTGAATGGCTCTTTTAAAAGCAGATGAATTTATTGCCAGATAGGAGGTTTGTTGAAATCGTTTGTGATAAACCAGACCAGAGACAATACCAGAAATGAAGACAAAACCTTCCGCTGCGGTAAAAAAGCCGAAAATCCTCACAACACTTAAATCGCCAAAATGATCCATGGTCATTAATAACAGGCATAATCCTCGCAATAAGTCCAGGTTAGTGTAACGCATTGAATGCTAAAGTTAAATCTTCGAAAATATGATTAAAATTAAAAATATTTGTATTTGTGAGTAGTATTAAACTATAAACTACTGAAATGAGAAAAACCGGTTTATACCCTATTGAAAGATTTCGTTTTAATGCATATCGCGCGTTTGTTGACTCCCAGAAATGATGAGCCTTTACCAGAGGATATTTTTTCAGCTCAATCGCCTCATTTAAAAATTTCTTATTGACTACTTGTATGGGCCGGCTTAACCATCTACAAAAAACATATTTGAAAAATATCCAGAACAATATAGATTATGATAATATTGAATTTGTATTGGTCAATTACAACTCAAATCATGGTTTGGATGAATGGGCACAAAAAATCTTAGCAAGTTAATCGAGAAGGGAACTGTAAAATATTTTCACACCAAAGAACCAGTCCATTTTCATATGGCTAAAGCAAAAAATCTTGCTCACAGACTAGCAACAGGTCAGATTTTGGTCAACCTGGATGCTGATGATTACCTTGGAAGCACAATGCCTTTTATTTGAATTATTTATATAGTCTAAAAAAGAACTAGCACAGACATATAGCTGTACAAAACCCGATTTCAGGTATTATGATACAACTGGCAGAATTGCTGTAAAAGCAGATTCATTTATAAAAATTGGGGGTTATAGAGAAGATCTTTCAGCTTATGGAGACGAAGATCTCGACCTTTTAAGAAGACTCAAGTTAATTGGAAGTAATACCGAACGGATTAAAATAACCAATTTTTGAGAACCGGTGAAACATCTACCTATATAAGGCAAAAAAACCTCGGTGAATCGGCTACTATACATATGCGAGAACAAAATCGCAGTATTCTCCAAAAGTACTTGAACTACTTCCGTAAAAGCAAATATAGATGGATTTCAACAATTCGTCGTTTATAAAATTTCAGCAAGACCCCAAAGACCGTGTAATTGGTGGTCTGGATAGTATGTTTTCTATATGTTGATGAAATTTACCCAAATAGGCCTCCGGCCTGATCCACTCCAACCACAAATTTCGAATATTATACTGAAGTTCGACAAAATCATCATCAGTTAATCCATGGTGAAAATCCAATAATAGTTGATCTATCTTATTAATCTCTTTTTCATCGACCCAGACAAAGTACTTTTTCCAGTCAATTATATCATCCAAAGGTAGGACGCAATCAGTATTAACAAAAAGGGGAATACGGCCTGCGGACAAGGTTTCATATAGCCTGAACGAATAATTACCAGCGCCTCTTGTACATAAGATATAATCGGAATTGAATATGTTCTTAACAAATTTTCCGTGATTTAAATCCTTAATCCGTTGATTGGACTCGATTATATAGCCTCTCAGCACAATAGAAAAATCCAAAGTTATATGTCGATTTTTCTCTAACCGTCTCCAGCACATTTTTCGTATTATCTGGCCCTTGTTCCATTCGTATTCTTGGCCAAGGATGATTTGGTACTGTCCAATAAGAAATTTGTCAAATTGATGCTGCCTCGAATTAAATCTATTACATTTGGGTAGAATGGTCTGGCAGAACCTCTGAATCCAACGATTGGTTTTCTCCTTTTTTCCGGATACTCAAAATACCATTATTATAAAGGTTGATGAAATCTTCTTTGGCCGAAGGAAGTGCAAATTCATTTTCCTTTCCTGGTCGATTTATTAAGTGAGGTTCTAAAGATTAATGAGTTCTCAACGGGAATATATTTTTCCAAATCACTTAAATGGAAAATAATTGACTTTTTATTGTGAAATTTTGATTGGATGATTAAACGCTCCATTGCATCTTGAAGAATATGCTTATTTCCTGGAATCAGACCTTTTCTAAGGTATTGGTCATCAGTGTATTCATAGACCGCCTCCCAGTGCGGGAATAATACAAAATCACATTGATCTATATTGGTTACAAATTCAAAATCTTTGTTAAAATCAAAAAAATTAGGGTAAATGAATTTTTCGGAATACTTTTTAAATCTGCATATATCTTTAACCCTCCGTTCCTCGTCATTTTCAAATTCTATTTTTCATAGCCCCAAGGCTCAAATTCTCTTGATTATAGTGAATATTTCTTTGATAAAAATCAATCAACCATGTATGGATCTAAGATTCTAAAGTAACTCAAAATTGCCGTTTTTTCTAAACGTGTTTTCAAGTTGGCTGATTTGGTTAAAGCCATTTTGGCTTCTCAACCTTTTTCCATCCCAAAGAATATTTTATTTATAGTCGAAATTAAAAGGTAAGTTTTGTTATCAGCCTTTAGAAGATAGAATGATATATCTAATTCAACGAATCAATTCAGTAAAAAGCATTTGTTTTAGCGTTTTTCGTATCCCATAAAATAAAAAGCCCTGATAATCAGTTGATTAACAAGGCTTTAATGTACCGAAGGTGGGAATCGAACCCACACTCCCGAGGGAACACGATTTTGAGTCGTGCGCGTCTGCCAATTCCGCCACTTCGGCTCGCTTTTGTTACCTTGGGATTTCGTTAAATCCCAGACCCGTTTTCCACGGGGGCACAATATTATTTAAAAAGGCAGACTAAAAAAAGGTCGGTATTAAAAAATAGCGAATTATGTGATTATTCGCATTGGCAGTATCTACAACCATTATCAGCCTTTTCTTCAGTTGCCGCACAACGGCTGGGTCTGAACTGATTTTTTCGTAAATTTGATCTGATTATACTTCGATCAACGATGGCTTCACCGAGAAAACTTTATAGCAATAGTCGCCTGTTTGTCTTTTATGGGCTGCTGAATCTACTTCTCCTATTATTCCTCCTTACGCTCATCATCCTTCTGTTCAATGAAATATACATTTTTCCCAGGGCGGTCTTTGTTTTGTTTATTGGTGTTCAGACGGTGCTGGTTTTCTTCATTCGGATACAATTTTTGCAGGTTACCTGGAATGATGAGGCTCAAACCATAGAATTTCTTTACAATAAAAAGTTTGGAATACACTGGCGAAAAAAAGCAACCGCCGTTACACTACCATTGGTACAATTTGATGGGTACAGCATGAAAAAGGATGGTGCCGGATTAAAGACGCTCTCATTTTTCAAACTAGAGAAAAAGGAGCGCTTCGAACTCGGACCATTTCATGTAGGCATTATCTCCGCGAAAGACCGGTCGACCATGGAGGAAACATTTGGTGAATCGCTTTAAACGGGCCAAAAATTGGCTTTTTTTGTTGCCAATTCAGAAAAAATAATTCAACATTGGCATTCCGACTTCCCCGAGACATACAGGAAGCATTAGCTCAAAATTTATGAATCATAAACGAAATCAACAATGAATTTAAAAATGAAAATTCTTGCAAACGTTTGCATTGCGCTGGCGGGCATCTTTTTGATGAATTCGCCAATTTGCAATGCTCAGGGAGATGGCTGGACGATGCTTTTTAATGGAAAGGATTTTACCGGATTTAAGCAGCTGAATGGCCAGGCAACCTATACAGTAGAAAATGGTGCAATGGTCGGTACAACGCGGATGAATACTCCGAACAGTTTTATGGCTACGGAGAAAACCTATGGTGATTTTATCCTGGAAGTGGAGCTTCTCGTGGATCCAACAATGAACAGCGGCATACAGATACGCAGCCTGAGTAAACCTGATTATCAGAATAGCAGGGTGCATGGTTACCAGGTCGAAATTGATCCGGCAGATCGTGCATGGTCGGGTGGTATCTATGATGAAGCACGACGTGGGTGGCTCTATCCGATGGACATCAATCCGGCTGGGAGAAAAGCATTTAGAAAATGGTGAGTGGAATCATTATCGCATCGAGGCCATAGGTAATTCTATCAGAACGTGGGTCAATGGTATACCTTGCGCCGATCTTGTCGATGATATGACTAAGGAAGGTCTTATCGCTTTTCAGGTTCACTCGATTGGAAATGAGTCACAGGCCGGAAAGCAGATTAAAATGGAGAAACATCCGTATAAAAACTGAAAACCTTATTCACAGTCCATGGACAGATATTTTCGTAGTAAACCTCATTCCCAATAACCTTTCGCCGCAGGAAAGAGCCCAGGGCTGGAGGCTGCTTTTTGATGGCGTATCATCCGCTGGTTGGAGGGGAGCAAACAGAGAAGCCTTCCCAACTCAAGGCTGGAAAGTGGAAAATGGTGAACTCGTAGTAATGAAATCAAGTGGTGCGGAATCGCAGGGAGGTGGCGACATCGTGACGGCAGATGAATATAGCATGTTTGAATTCCAACTGGATTTTAAATTAACGGAGGGTGCAAATAGCGGTATCAAGTATTTTGTCACCGAGCAATATAATTCCGGTAAGTCGGCCATAGGACTGGAATATCAAATTCTCGATGATGAAAAGCATCCGGATGCCAAGGCTGGAGCAGCCGGAAACCGCACAGTGGCCTCATTGTATGATCTGATACCCGCCGCCAAAACGAAGGTTGTGAACAAACCCAACGAGTGGAGCCACGCCCGCATTGTAGTTTGTGGCAGCAGGGTAGAAGAATGGCCAAAAGGAAATAGTCTGGAAAAAACGGAGTTTAAAGGAGCGCATGTAGAGCATTGGCTGAACAATCGCATGGTGCTGACCTATGAGCGTGGCACACAGGCGTTTTATGCTTTGGTTGCACGGAGCAAATACAATGAATGGGAAGGATTTGGGGCGTGGCAATCGGGCCATTTACTATTGCAGGAACATGGCGATGAAGTGCACTACCGAAGTATAAAAGTGCGCAAACTGGAACAATAGAAACTCCACCGAATAGTTGAAACCTGGCTTTTCGGTCAGGTTTTTTTTATGGAATAATGAAGTAATAGCAATCAAATTTCTGGATCAGGCTGACTGAAAATCCAGGATAAAGCAAGAACCGAGTTTTCCATTTCGCGCAAGGTGAACAGTTCCGCCCATGAGCTTAGCGAATTGACGGGTATTGTATAACCCTAGTCCAAGTGATCCCTCGCCGCCGGTAGCCAGACTGGATAGTTTCTTGAACTTTTCATATAAATAGGATTCCTCCTCCATCTTTACACCCGGACCGCTGTCCTGAATTTCAATTTTCGTTAATGTTCCTGCATGCGCTGTGCTAATTGTGATCTGCCTGTTCTGCTGAGTGAATTTGATGGCGTTTGATAGTATATTTTCGATGCATCGCTGCAGGTAGTATGGGTCGCCGTTAATTGTCAGTGGCTCTTCGATAGCCGCAAGCTCGATAGAGATATGCTTCAATTCAGTTTGCCTGGAATAAGTTCGGATGGATTTAGTGAGCACTTCACTGAGGTCGGTTGGCGCCATTTCAATTTTTACAAGCCCGGCATCGATGTCGCGCATATCGCGGAGGTTTTGCACCATCTCCAGGCCGCTGAGAACGGTTAAGTAGATGGCATCAAAAAATTCCTTCTGCTGAGCAGAAAGCTCGGCATCATCAAGTTCAATGAGCTGCATAAGCGCAAAAATCCTATTGAATGGCGATCGTATATCGTGGTTTATGAGTTTTAGCAAGTGGTATTTTTCTGCTTTCAGAGCCTCGAGTTCATACTTTATTTCATCCGGATCCATAGTACTGTTGGGTTATTGGTGCATCGTATTTTCAGGATGGCTGTAGCAATCATTCGCCTTAGGTCAATAATACCTCAAATTTGGTTAATCACAAAAATTGGATAGTTTTGTTGCCCTTATTTAATGATGTTTCCCCAATAATCAACGTGGATAAAGAACTGGAAAAACTGCGAAAAAAAGTCGATGAAATCGATAATAAGCTTATTGAAGTTCTTAATGAGCGAATGTCAGTCATTAAAGAAATTGGCGATCTGAAACGAAACACCAACGCAGCTATTTACCGGCCCGAAAGGGAAAAGAACATCATCGACAGGCTGTATCAAAACCATAAAGGCTACCTGAACAGAACGGCCATCGAGGCGATATTCATGGAAATATTTGCCATAAGCCGCAACCTGGAACTTCCCGAACTCATTGCCTACCTTGGGCCTGAGGGCAGTTTCACGCACCAGGCTGCCGAAAGCCGCTTTGGCGCCATGAGCCAATACCTGGCGCTCGAAACTATCCAATCGGTTTTCGAAGCCGTCGATACGGGCAGGGCGCGTTTTGGGGTAGTTCCGCTGGAAAATAACCAGGAAGGTGTGGTCAGCGAGACGATCGACCTACTTGGCAATACCGACCTGAACGTAACTGCTGAAATTCCATTACCTATCCACTTTGCCTTCGCCACCCGTTGTGATAGTCTGACTCAGGTAAAGCGCATTTATTCCAAGGATATAGGATTCAAGCAATGTAGGAAATTCCTGAATGAATCCTTCGGTGGCAACCGGGTAGAATATGTCCCCGTCAATTCTACTTCGCAAGCCGCTAAAATAGCCCTCGAAGAAGACGGCAGCGCGGCCATGTGCTCGCATATCGCCGCCAGAATGCACAACGTTCCCATCCTGTTTGATAACGTGGAAGATTCATCCGACAACTTCACCAGATTCCTCATTATCAGTAAGGACATAAAAAACCAGGCGAGCGGAAATGACAAGACAAGCCTACTGGCCCGCACGACTGACAAACCTGGCAGCCTGATGAAATTGTTGCAGGATTTTTACGGCGGGGGCATCAATATGACCAAGCTGGAAAGCCGGCCGGCAAAAAAGGGCAAATCCTTCAAGTATTATTTTTATATCGATATCGACGGTCACATCGACGACAAGCACATCGCCAGGGTATTTGAAAAACACAAAAAGGACGTGAAATGGCTGGGCAGTTATGTAAAAATGTGCTGAGTAATTCTAATCTTCTTTCTTTCGTCTTTCACCAATAAACGGCATTCTGGCAAACGGTTTAGTCCTGTCAAACAGGTATCTGTAGGTCTTATGGATTTTTGACTTTTCTACTCCGACCTGTTCTACCATGTGAATCATGCGCAGGTTAAAGTCGCCAATCCAGTTCATCTCTACATCTTCATATCGCTGGTAACTTCCCTGAACCACCCGCCTGGTTTTCTCCACAATGGCGGCGTCCACCCCTTTGCCCTGATGATCGGGCACGACACCAAATACAGTACCGAACATCTTCTTATTGGTTTTCATCACTTTACAGTAAAGGAAAACCAGCTTGCCCCAAAGATCCAGCTTGCCATTGACATGCTTGAAGATCTGGTTCACTTCAGGAAGCATGATAAAAAATGCGACGGGTTTTTCATCATAAAAACCAAACCAGATGATCTTTTCATCAATGATCGGTTTCATCTGCTGCATCAGCGACTTCGCCAGCTTCAATTCCAGCTTCGGCACGCCGATATGGCTCGCCCAGGCGGCGTTGTATATTTCCATAAAGTATTCAGTAAACTTGTCAAGCTCTTTCAGACGGATATGCCTGAAGTCGTATTTTGGATTTGAAAGAATGCGTTCAGCTTTTTCCTGAATTTTTGGATCTGTCGGCGCCAGCACCTTTCTTGAGTAAGTGATCTGCTCGAAATAGGTCTGAAATCCATAGCTTTCAAATAATGGCTGATAATATGGAAAATTATAATTGCAGAGATAATTCGGATCTTTGTCGAAGCCCGTCACAAGGAGACCCCACCATTTATCGCGATCGCCGAAGTTGATCGGCCCGTCCATGGCCTCCATGCCTTTTTCGGCCAGCCAGGTTTTGCAGGCATCGAATAGCGCGAATGCTGCCTTTTGGTCGTCGATACAGTCGAAATAGCCCATGCCGCCAGTCGGCTGATCGCTGTCTTTATTGGCTGTTTTGCGGTTTATGAATGCCGCTACTCTACCGATAGTAAGGCCGGAATTATCCTTTAAAATCCAGCGGATCAATTCGCCGTTCCGGAAATATTTATTCTGCTTTGTATCGAAAATAGTATTGATGTCCTTATCGAGCGGCCTTATCCAGTGCTTTTCATTTTTATACAAACGTACCGGCAGCATCAGGAAATCCTTGGCGGTTTGTTGATTATTTACTTCGATCAGTTGCATGTTACTACAAGATTTTTATGCTAAAAAATGGGTGAAAATCCATGTCGTTACCTGCGGTAAATTTACAAGAGAAAATGATTCACGCATCATTCCGATCAACAATACCTCCTGACTCTTTGGGCAAATTGACAAGCCTCTTTGTACATTTAACTCAACTAAATGTTTTAGCATGAAAACCGATCGACGTTCATTTATCAAAAGCAGCAGCGGCTTTCTTGGTCTTGCAGCAGTTTCATCATTCGTTGGAAAAACAAATCAGGCAATGGCACTAAAAAATACCGAACTGTTCTTCAAAATTTCCCTTGCGGAATGGTCGCTCAACAAGACACTCTTTTCCGGCAAACTCACCAACATGGAGTTTCCGGCAAAAGCCAAAAATGATTTCGGAATCCATGCCGTGGAGTATGTGAACCAGTTTTTCATGGATAAGGCGGAGGATGAAGAATATCTCGGCGAGTTGAAATCACGAACGACTGACTTGAATGTGAAGAATGTGCTCATCATGATCGATCGCGAAGGAGCGCTGGCAGATACTGACGACACGAAACGAATGGAGGCCGTGGAGAATCACTATAAGTGGGTGGAAGCGGCCAAATTTCTTGGTTGTCATTCCATTCGGGTCAATACATATACCAGTTCTGTAGATTCTAATGCGGCCAAATCAGCCGCCATTGATGGTCTGAGCCGGCTTACGGAATTTGCCTCACCATACGGCATAGGTATAATCGTGGAAAATCACGGTGGATTTTCATCAAACGGCCAGTGGCTTGCCGATGTGATACGGCAGGTGAATAAACCGAACTTCGGCACTTTGCCGGACTTCGGAAATTTCTGTATAAAAGGAGGCCCAAACGGATGCGAAGAATTGTATGACCGCTATAAAGGTGTGGCCGAACTGATGCCTTTCGCTAAAGGTGTGAGTGCCAAAACCGGGGCATTCGATGCTAACGGAAATGATGTGGATACAGACTACATGAAAATGATGAAGATTGTGAAAGATGCTGGCTATCGCGGCTACGTGGGCATAGAGTCCGGCTCAAAAACCGATGAAGACCAGGCGATCAGACTCACCAAGGCGTTGCTCGAAAAGGTAGGAGCGGTGATGTAGAACTGTGATAGTTCATTATTCTACACTTCCCCCCCCACCCCCCCCCCCCCCCCCCCCCCCCGTCCTGGTTCGTGTCCCCACGAACCAGATGAGTCCAACCACTAAACTTGTCGGCTTTTTCGTCATCGCCCCCCCCCCCCCCCCCCCCCCCCCCCCCCCCCTTGTTTCGGTTTGCGTCCCGCACGAACCGATGCCGTCCCCCCTTACCCCCCCATCCTCCTACCCTATTTCCCCCCCCTATCCCCCCCCCCCCCCCCCCCGGAATTTTAAAATAGTTTCTCATTTTGGGTGGTATTTGGCAAATTTTAACTCTTCTAAAATTACATGAATTACACTCACACAAAAACGATTCATCCGAAAACCTTTACAAGCCTGCCGAAGTTTGTATGTGAAATCGGCTATTGAAGACCGTATAATTACCAGAAACAATCATAAAGCCATTCATCAGGGTTTTTATTGTTTCGAAGAAAAAGCTGTCTTAGTATTTCAACAAGTTGTTATCTTGCCACAAATAGAAAAACGATCATTCACATGAGAAGAATTTTATACCTCCTTTCTATTTGCCTGTTTGTCTTCATTCGGGCAAATGCCTCCGAGAATCGGATTGTCTTTACAGAATATGATTTGCCCAATGGGATGCATGTGATATTGCATCAGGACAATTCCACGCCTATCGTGGCAGTGTCCATTTTGTATCACGTAGGTTCCAAAAATGAAGACCCTGAACGAACAGGATTTGCGCATTTCTTCGAACACCTCCTTTTTGAGGGCTCAGAAAATGTGGAGCGCGGCCAGTTCGACAAGCTGCTCACCGCGGCCGGAGCTGTGAACAACGCCAACACCTGGCTGGACAGAACCTTCTATTATGAAATATTGCCATCCAACCAGTTGGAACTTGGACTTTACCTGGAATCGGAGCGGCTGATGCACGCTAAAATTGATCAGATTGGAGTCGATACCCAGCGGGAAGTGGTGAAAGAAGAAAAACGCCAGCGCGTCGATAATCAGCCTTATGGAACTATCCTTGAAGAAGTGATGAAGAGGTCATACACCGTCCATCCGTATCGCTGGACAACCATCGGCTCCCTTGACCATCTGAACAGGGCAACACTGGAAGAGTTCATGGATTTTTACCGAACTTTTTATGTGCCTGAAAATGCAACACTGAGTATTGCCGGAGATATTGATGTAGAAAAAACCAAGAGCCTGATTGATCTGTATTTTGGCGAAATTCCGAAAGGCAACAAACCCATTCCAAGACCAACAGTTGTGGAACCGCCACAAACCAAAGAAATTCGGGATGTTGTTTATGACAATATCCAGCTACCGGCGGTGATTCAGGCATACCACATGCCGGCACAAGGAACTGTTGATTATTACGCTTTAAATATGCTTACCACACTACTTTCAGATGGCCAGAGTTCCAGACTCTATAAGGAAATTGTCGATAATCAGCAAAAGGCACTGCAGGTGCAGGCGCTGCCATTGGCGGGTGAGGACCCCGGGCTTTTCATATTGTTAGGGATTTCGAATATGGGTGTAAGCGCTGAAGATCTTGAACAATCCATGGATGCTGAAATTGAAAAAGTCAAGGCAGAACTTGTCACCGAAAAGGAGTTTCAGAAGGTGCGCAACCAGATCGAAAATGATTTTGTTACGGGCAATTCTACCGTGGTCGGTATTGCGGAAAGTCTTGCTGATTACAGTGTTTATTTTGGCGACGCCAACCTTATCAATACGGAATTGGAAAGATACACGAAGGTGACGCGCGAAGACCTGATGAGCGTGGCCAAAAAGTACCTGAACAAAGAGAATCGTGTGGTTCTGTATTATTTGCCAAAAGCCCAATAATTGGAAATCCTTTTAAATTGAACTGAAAATGAAACGAATATATATATTACTCATCATCGCCTCACTTGGCATTGATGCAATTGCCCAGCTCGACCGTACTAAGGCGCCAGCACCGGGGCCGGCTCCGGAAATTAAAATCGGTACACCGGAGACGTTCGAACTCAAAAACGGACTCAAAGTGCTGGTGGTTGAAAACCACAAATTACCCAGGGTGGCGTTTAACCTCGTGCTGAATTTTGAAGCGATAAAAGAAGGCGACAAAGCCGGCTATGCAAGCCTTGCCGGCGATATGCTCCGTTCCGGCACGAAAACACGTTCCAAAGACCAACTCGACGAAGAAATCGACTTCATAGGAGCGACCCTTGCTACCTCTGCCACTGGTATTTATGCAGCAAGTTTGACAAAACACCAGGATGCTCTGCTTCAGCTCATGACCGATGTGTTGTACAATCCTTCGTTTCCGGTAGAGGAACTGGAAAAATTGAAAAAGCAAACCCTTTCAGGCCTGGCAGCAGAAAAAGATGATCCTGCTTCCATTGCCTCCAACGTTCGGAGTGTGATGCTTTACGGTAAGGATCACCCTTATGGTGAACTCACTACCGAAGAGACAGTCAGTAAAATTACGATTGACGATTGCAGAAATTTTTATGGTCAGTATTACACACCACAAATCGCCTACCTTGCCATTGTCGGGGATATCAACCTGAAGGATGCTAAGAAACTTGTGAAGAAATATTTCGGAAAGTGGGAGAGTAAGACGATTCAGCTACCCAAGTTTTCGGCATCTTCCGCTCCTGAGAAAACTTTCGTTGCCCTCGTTGACAGGAGTAATTCAGTGCAATCGGAGATTCGCGTGGCATGGCCGATTGTGCTCAAAAAGGGAGATCCGGATGTAATCAAAGCAAACCTGATGAATGTAATCCTTGGCTCCGGATTCTCATCGCGCCTCAATCAGAACCTTCGTGAGAAACACGCCTACACCTATGGCGCCGGGTCAAGTATTTCCAGCGATATGGTCGTCGGTAATTTTAATGCTTCTACCAGCGTAAGGAACGATGTGACGGACAGCGCCATTTACGAGATCATGGATGAGTTAAAGCGAATCATCAACGAAACTGCTGAAGAGAAGGAACTTGCCTCTGCCAAAGCATATGTAACCGGTAATTTCTCACGTTCACTCGAAGACCCTCAAACCATTGCCAGCTTTGCCCTGAATGTGAAGCGCTATGGACTTCCGGCAGATTATTATACTAACTATCTGAAAAATGTGGATGCCGTGACATTAGGTGATATCAAAGCTATGGCAGCGAAATATATAAAGCCGGAAAATGCCAACATCATTGTGGTTGGTAAAGGCACGGATGTAGCCGACAAGCTCGCTGCTTTTGGTGAGGTGAAATACTACGACATCTATGGAAATAACTATGTTCCCGTGAAATCTGAAATCCCGGCGGGGGTGACAGCCTCAACCGTGATGGAAAAGTACCTGGAAGCCATTGGTGGTAAGGAAAAAGCAAAGACGCTTATGGATATGCGAATGTCGATTACCACGGAAGTACAAGGCATGAACCTGGATATAGTTGTGCTGAGCAAAGCCCCGAATAAATCCAAAACAGTTGTCACCATGGGAGGACAAACAGTTATGAACTCTGTATTTGATGGTGAAAATGCCAGCATGTCACAAATGGGACAAACTGTGCCGGTGGGAGAGGAGCAAAAGATGGACATGGCGTTTGATGCAGCCATTGTTTCTGAATTGCTCATTGCCGAACTGGGATTAGAAATGCAGCTCACCGGCATTGAAACCATTGAAGGGAAGAAGGCTTACGCAGTTGAAATCACTAAACCGTCAGGCGGAAAAACCACCTTCTATTATGATATGGAATCCGGCCTTAAGGTTCGCTCAAGTGCTGTGGCAGAAGGGCCGCAAGGCGCTATGGTTCAGAATACCGATCTATCCGATTACCGGGAAGTGAGCGGGGTGAAATTTCCGTTTGTCATGATTCTGCCAATGGGGCCGATGAATATGACCGGCAACGTGCAAAAGATTGAAGTTAATACCGGAATCAGCGACAGCGAATTCGCGGTGCAATAACAACATTCAATAATAGATAAAAAGCCATTCCGAAAGGTGTGGCTTTTTTTATTTTAAAAATGATAGGCAGACACATCACTGGGTTTTTTAGATTAATGCCCGGTGGGGTTATTTCAATAGTACTGACCGCGTAATTGTTCATGTAGAAAAACGTATTGAATTCCTTACCTTTGATAAAAAGATATTAGTATGAGGGCTATTGAAATAAGTTCAAGAACTGATAAGAAAGGGCATCTAAAAATCGACTACAATCTGCACAAATCGGAAAGGGATGTTCGGGTATTAATTCTTCTTGAGGATGACCTCTCGGAACAAGAAGAGGAAACTCTTTGGATGAGTTCAATTTCGGCAAATCCGGCCTTTGACTTTTTAAAGGATTCATCCGAAAACATTTATTCACTCAAGGACGGAGTAGCATTCGATGATTAAAAACTCCATCGTTCTGGTTCCATTTCCATCGTTTTTTCTCGTCCAGTAGACGCGCTTTGTCTACCTCCGATGGACGTACAAAGGGATAGTTCCTTTTTTTTCCCAGACGGGGACAACGATTTGATCAATTAAAAACAATCGATAATGCCCTAGACGGGAAGGAAGATAGATATTAGGTAAAAAAAAATAATAAAATCCAGAAGAATCCTAAAAAGGAAATTGGATCAATAAAGATTGTGGAAAGATATAGAGAAAAAAAAAATAAAGTAGAATTAATGAAAATATATAAATATAGTAAGAGTAGAAAGGGAAAGGGGCGGAGGGGTTTCTGTTCGCCTTTCGCGATTTCTTATCCCTCATTTATTTCGGTCAGATTCCTGGAAGTTTCGCGGAGTGCGGGGGCGGGATTACGAGGATATGAGAAAAAGAAGATTATAAACTGGCCAAACCACACACTGTCCATACATTTTGCCGTATCTGCGAATCGCTCTGCGGACTGGAAGTAACCGTGCAGCATAATAAAATCCTTGAAGTAAAACCCGATGAAAACCATGTGGCTACGCAAGGATTCAGCTGTATAAAAGGTCTGAAGCAGCACGAGATGTACGACTCGCCCGACAGGCTGCGCTATCCTATGAAAAAAACGGCCACCGGTTTCGAACGCGTTTCGTGGCAGGAGGCAATGAAAGACATGGGGGCGAGGATTAAGAAGATTATCCGCGAAGACGGTCCAAACAGTGTCGCCATGTATGTGGGTACTGCGGCCGGATTTAGCGTCCTTCACCCGGTATTTGCCCAGGGCTTCATGACAGGCCTGGGATCCCGAAGCTTATACTCGTCCTCAACACAGGATTGCAGCAATAAATTCGCCGTATCGCGTCATGTCTATGGCTTCCCGTTCACACTTCCATTCCCCGACATCACACATACTAATTGCCTCATCATTGTCGGGGCAAACCCGGTGATATCAAAATGGTCATTTCTCCAGGTTCCTAATCCAATAAAGAAGCTTAGGGCCATCGAAGAAAGAGGAGGCAAAATATTCGTTATCGACCCAAGAAAGACAGAAACCGCTAAAACCGCCGGTGAGCATATTTTTATAAGGCCGGGCACGGATGTGTTCTTCTATTTGTCTTTTCTCCATGAATTGATCGCCCTGGGAGGCATCGATAAGTCGAGGGTGGAGCAACACATGACCGGATACGATGAATTGGAAAAAGTCGCAGCGGCCTGGCCGGCGACCAGAACTGAAAAAGTGACCAATATCCCAGCAGAGAAACTGAAGGAGTTGGTTAAAATTTATAGTGAAAGCGACGGCGCTGCGCTCTACTGTTCCACAGGGGTGAATATGGGCGGCAACGGCGCTATGGCCTACTGGCTGCAGGAAGCAATCAATGCTGTTTCCGGCAATCTGGACAAAAAGGGGGGAACCCTCGTGGGGAAAGGCATCATCGACTTCATAAAATTCGGCGCTAAAAATGGTCTGTTGATGCGCAACGACCGTTCCCGCATCGGAAACCTGCTGTCTGTGAATGATGCTTTTCCAGGCGGTATCCTCGCCGATGAAATTCTCACTCCCGGCAAGGGCCAGATCAAGGCGCTCATCGTTACCGGGGGAAATCCACTCATTACGATGGCTAATTCTGAAAAACTCAGGGAGGCATTCCGCCAACTTGACCTTTTAGTATGCCTCGATATATTGCCGGGAGAAACGTGTCAGGAGGCGCACTATCAATTGCCTTGCTCCGATCCGTTCCAGCGCCCTGACCTGCCTTTTATATTCCCGCTGATGTTGGGACTTCAGGAAAAGCCTTATCTCCAGGCGACAAAACCTGTCATTAAAATGCAGGCAGAGCAGCGCAACGAATCTACTATTTACGTAGATCTGGCGAGGGCATGCGGCAAACCGCTGTTCGGCTCATGGGCTACACAGATATTCTTCGAAATCATATCATCATGGAAGAAATTAATCCTGGGAAGAAAATTTAGTACTGTGCCGCAGGAATTTGTAATTAACCTGTTGTTGAGATTATGTGGCCAGAAGAGTTTCGGACAACTCCTGAAATTTCCCCATGGAAAATTGCGTAAAGAGCATGAAGAAAACAGCTTCCTCGGCAAGCGCGTGGTGACTTCCAACGGCAAGGTGAACCTTGCGCCAGAAGCGTTGTTGCAAATGACCCCCAAACTCGAGACTGACTTTGAGAAAGAACTGAAAAGCCAGGAAAGGCTGAAACTGATCACTAAGCGCGCCGTCACGACGCACAACTCCTGGACACATAACCTGGACCGCATGATCGCCAACGGCAGGGACACCAATTATCTCTACATGCATCCTGCTGATGCAGAAGTGCGAAAACTCCATGATCTTGATCTGGTTGATGTGGCATCCAATACCGCCACGGTGCGGGTGCCACTGAAATTGCTCGATGAACTGATGCCCGGCACTGTAGCGCTGCCGCATGGCTGGGGCCATCAGGCAGCTAAAGGGCTATCAGTTGCCAGCAAGACCAGGGGCGTAAATGTGAATATTCTGGCAGCTTCGGGCCCGGAAAACCTGGAGCCACTATCAGGTATGGCCCACCTTACGGGAATACCCGTGGAGGTGACAAAAGCCCGTGCCCAGAAGGCAGAGACATGGTCGGGGATGTAGCAGATTTTAAGTATTGACCCAACGGTAATTGAAGCAGGACGGTAAGTCGCCATAGTGAATCCGCCTACTAACGTGCGGTAGCAGTCCCTTCGAAATACCTTTTTTTTTACATTTTCTATAGCTATTTTGCCAACAGATGAGAGGGGAGCTTTATTACTTTGCCGTGACCTAAGGCCATATTTCATGAAAAGTAGCGTAAGGCCGATGATAGTCATTGCATGAAACGGTGAAGTACTATAGAATCAATGTAGTAGGCTGGCGGTTAAGTGTTACGGAACCGCAATAATCCCAACGAAGGTGCTCCGTCTGGAGGTAAATCAAAAAATTTTCAAGAGCAACAAAATTCAAAGCAGATAATGAATATCAGTAAACTAAAAAATGACATTCCGGCGAGTATCGTCGTGTTTCTTGTGGCCCTTCCACTTTGTTTGGGTATTGCATTGGCTTCGGGAGCCCCTTTACTATCAGGTATTATAGCCGGTATAGTCGGTGGCATAGTGGTTGGTACGTTGAGCGGGTCTCATACGAGTGTGAGTGGTCCTGCAGCCGGACTTGCTGCGGTGGTACTTTCTTCCATCACGCAACTAGGTGCTTTTGAATTATTCCTGACTGCCGTAATCATCGCCGGATTTATCCAGCTCCTTATGGGATACCTAAAGGCTGGGATTTTTGCCAATTACATTCCCAGCAATGTGATCAAGGGCTTATTGGCAGCTATCGGGATTATCCTCATTTTAAAACAAATTCCTCATGCTCTTGGCTATGACGCCGACTTCGAGGGTGACTTTTCGTTTTCGCAATGGGATGGGGAAAACACGTTTTCAGAATTGATTAAAGCTTTTGGCTATATTGCCCCCTCGGCAGTATTTATAAGTGTGGTATCCCTGTTCATATTGATCATCTGGGATAAAACACCCATGAAAAAAGTAAAGTTTTTTCCGGCGTCATTATTTGTGGTGATCATGAGTATGTTAATTGATGTTTTTGTCCATCGGTATTTGCCTCAATATGCCATTTCTTCGAATCACCTTGTTAATATCCCGGAAATAGATTCGTCCAATTTAAGTTTATTGATTCATTTTCCGGAGCTTTCACATTTCGCAAATTATAACATCTGGATTGTAGCATTTACCGTGGCGATTATTGCGTCAATAGAAACGTTGTTAAATGTCGAAGCCATTGATAAGATCGACCCGCATAAGCGTGAAACACCGGCCAACAGAGAGTTGTTAGCACAAGGAGCGGGAAATATTGTTTCAGGTTTCCTGGGCGGCATTCCTGTTACTTCAGTCATAGTGCGAAGTTCGGTGAATATTCAGGCGGGAAATGCAACAAAACTTTCAGCAATTATCCATGGTTTCTTAATGCTTGGAAGTATAGTGGTTTTGAGCCCCTTGCTAAACCGCATCCCATTGGCAGCGTTGGCGGCGATCTTGTTGGTTGTCGGATATAAGCTGGCTAAGGTTGAGATTTTTAAAGACATGTATAAAAAGGGCTGGGATCAGTTTGTTCCGTTTATTGTTACTATTGTTGGAATCGTGTTCACCGACATCCTGATCGGAGTCATCATCGGCTCATTTACCAGCGTATTCTATTTAATGCGCAGCAACTTCAGGAATCCGTTTGTCA
This sequence comes from Cyclobacteriaceae bacterium, assembly GCA_034523095.1. Lineage (GTDB taxonomy): Bacteria > Bacteroidota > Bacteroidia > Cytophagales > Cyclobacteriaceae > JAAUQL01. The sequence goes on from JAXHKU010000029.1 coordinate 37,062, forward strand.
GGGAGGAAAACACCTTGCATATCGGCGAGGTCGTCAGGCTGGAACTGCCAACCCAGGTATCATTTTTTAATAAAGCGTCGATCAAGGAAACGCTATGGAATGTTCCTGAAAATACCAAAGTGTTGATTGATGCATCCTATTCGGATTACATTGACAGTGACGTTCTGGAGATTATCGATGATTATAAAAACGTAGTGGCCCCGGAGAGAAACATACAGCTCAATATTTTGGGTCTGAAAGACAAGTACAAACTGACCGACCATATTCAGTTTATCAATGTACTGGATAAAGAAACCCAGCAAAAGTTGACACCAGGCGATGTACTGGACCTGCTTAAAAACGGGAATGAACGATTTGTAAATGGAAAGTGGACAGATAAATATTTGCTCCACCAGGTGAATGCAACCTCCATGGGACAAAACCCGATGGCGGTATTGCTGGGCTGCATCGACAGCAGGACCTCGCCTGAGATTTTATTTGATTCAGGGATCGGTGATTTATTAACCATCCGCATCGCCGGGAACATTATAAATCCTGAAATTATCGGCAGTTTGGAAATCTCTGTCAAGAAACTTGGCGCCAAACTGATCGTCGTGAAAGGCCACTCAAACTGTGGCGCTGTGGCACTTTCTCTGGCAAATGTAATGGATGAGAGCATCCACACGGTTACCTCCAAGATTCTTACTGTGGCTAAAAATTGCGGTTGCTACCCAGACAAGGGAAACCTCAGCGATCTGGAAGTAATGGAGAAAGTGTCCAAAGAAAACGTAAGAAACTCCATTAAAGAAATACTGGAAAAAAGCCCATACCTGAAGTCGAGGATTGAAAAAGGGGAGGTCGGCATAGTGAGCGCCTACCACAATGTGACGGAAGGGGTTGTCTATTTTGACGAGCTCATCTAAGCGAGGATTCATCATTCTATTTTGCATTTTTGCCTAAGTGCAGATTCCTGCCTGCGTAAGAATGCGTGATATTATTTACCGTCATTGACAAGCGACCGCAGGGAGAGCGATCAGGAATCGCCAATTCCAACGAATGAAAAGCAGAATATCCGAAGTAATTCAAGAATTATTGTCAGGCTGAGCAGAGTCGAAGCCTGAAGCAGAGTTCGTGTCGCTCCGGATTCTCTGGTCGGGCTTCCCGGACTGACTCTAATGGTCATTGTCAGGCTGAGCGGAGTTGAAGCCGGTCTCCGAAATATTTATGAGAAGTTTCATTTTGCAAATACCAGTTCCTTAATTGTCCCAGTCATCATGGAATTGCTCCTTCTCCTCCACCTCTCTTTAATTCAATGCTTGTTGATGTCAGTGAACTGTAATAAAAAACCAATTGTACAGGTCGACTAAGGTATATGGTCCCCTTCTATCCCATCTCCAATGGATCCGATATACGTCCTCTGATTTGGTTCCTCTCGCTCGGAGCAATTTGTTGCCTGATGAGTCCTCGCCTCCTCCGGAAAGCTGGGACTGGCTATTCGGTCTGACACTAAAGCTCATTGTCAGGCTGAGCGGAGTCGAAGCCTGAAGCGCAACCCATAACCCATTTTACGCCGACTTCTTCTGCACGAGCGTATTAGAAAAAAACGCACCTATCACCTCAGTGAGTTTTTCAAATTCCAGTAAAAACCCATCGTGTCCGTATTCAGAGTCAATCTCAGCATAGATGGCGCCATCGACATGAGCAGTGAGGTACTTTTGTTCTTTTACCGGAAAAAGTATATCGCTCTCGATTCCGAGGAACAGACTTCTGGCTTTTATCCGTTTCAACGCTTTTTCAATACCGCCGCGGTTACGGCCGACATTCTGTGAATCCATGGCTTTGGAAATAATCCAGTAAGAAAAGCGTTGAAACGCTTCTGCATTTTTACGCCCTGGTAGTTTTGATACGATGAAGCTTTGAAATCATCCCAAACGTCATCACTGATTTCGTGCTGCTTCAGTTCATAGCTGCCATAGTTGCGGTAGGACAATAAACCCACAGCCCGCGCAGCTTTCATACCTTCCATTCCGGCGCTGTCGTGACTTTCGCTCCATGACTGATCAGCGGCAATGGCCATACGCTGGGTTTCGTTGAAGGCAATAGCCCAGGGCGAATGTTTGGCATTGGCTCCGATGGCGATCAGGTGTTCGAAAAGAAGTGGCTCCTTTACCGCCCATTCAATGGCCTGCTGGCCGCCCATCGAGCAACCGATCACTGTGTGGATCCGGTCGATTTTCAGGTGCTCACGAACCAGATCATAGCTTCGAACGATGTCCAGGTTGGTAAGAACCGGAAAATCGTGGTAGTAGGGTTTTCCGGTTGCAGGATTTTCCGACAAAGGTCCTGTGGATCCGTAACATCCACCTGGCATATTCACACATACCACAAAATGCTTGTCCGGGTCGTAGAGTTTTCCCTGACCAAAAAGTCCGGTCCACCATTCGGTGAAGTCGGAATTGCCGGAAAAAGCATGACAAACCCAGATCACATTGGATTTATCATCGTTCAGCTTACCGAACGTCGTGTAAAACAACTGGAGTTCAGGAAGTGACCTTCCTGACTCCAGCGTGAATTTTTGCTTGTGGTGAAATACTTTATTCGTTACCATTATTCAGTTATTGATTCGGCCATAAAATTGATCAAGGCCGGAGTTACTACTTCTTATAAACTGCATCAAATGCCTGAGTTAAATCGGCCTTGATGTCATCGATATGTTCAATTCCTGCCGAAATCCTGAGCTGTGAAGGCAGTACACCCGAAGCCAATTGTTCCGCGTCGGAGAGCTGCTGATGCGTTGTCGATGCCGGATGGATAATGAGGGTTTTCGCGTCGCCTACATTGGCGAGGTGGCTTATCAGTTTCAGTGCATCAACAAATGCTGATGCCTTGGCTTTACCTCCTTTTACAACAAACGTCAATACGCCGCCAAAACCGCGCTCCAGGTATTTCTTCGCCAGTTTGTGATACTTACTGCTGGCAAGACCCGGATAATTCACACTTTCCACCTGTGGATGGTTTTCGAGCCATTTTGCCAGTTCCAGTGCATTGCTGGTTGTGCGCTCTACTCGCAACGAGAGCGTCTCCAATCCTTGCAGGAAGAGGAAAGCATTGAACGGGCTCATGCATGGTCCGAAATCGCGGAGGCCTTCTACTCTCGCCCTGATGATAAAGGCAATGTTGGGAAGACCGAGCGGATTGTTATCTCCAAAGGTATTCCAAAAGTTGAGGCCGTGATAACCTTCCGAAGGCTCAGAGAATTGTGGAAATTTACCATTTCCCCAGTTGAAATTCCCGCCATCGACAATGATACCGCCGATGCTGGTGCCGTGGCCGCCGATCCATTTTGTTGTTGAAGCGACGACAATATTGGCTCCATGTGCAAGTGGGCGGGCAATAGCGCCTGCCGCGCCAAACGTATTGTCAACGATCAATGGAATGGCATACTTTTTACCCAAAGCCGCGAATGCTTCAAAATCAGGAACGTTGAATTCCGGGTTGCCGATTGTTTCCAGATACAATGCTTTTGTACCCTTGTCAATCAGTTTTTCGAACGCTTCCACAGTGTCATCAGAGGCGAATCTGGCGTCGATACCGATGCGTTTGAACTGGACTTTGAATTGGTTATACGTTCCTCCGTAGAGGTGGCTGGTGGTCACGAAGTTGTCACCTGTCTGCATGATATTGGAGAGCGCGAGAAACTGTGCAGCCTGTCCTGAAGATACAGCGAGGGCAGCTACTCCACCCTCTAGCGCCGCAATGCGCTTTTCCAGCACATCGGTGGTGGGGTTCATGATACGCGTGTATAATATTGCCGAATTCCTTCAGGGCAAAGAGGTTCGCTCCATGCTCCGAACTGTTGAAGACATAGGAGGAGGTTTGGTAAATCGGCACGGCCCTGGAACCGGTAGTTGGGTCGGGTTCCTGGCCGGCATGCAATTGCAATGTTTCGAATTTGTAATTAGACATTAGTGAAAATGGTTTAGTGGTTAAGAATTGTTTTGGTTCTCCGGGATTAGCCTGTTGAAGTGCAGGGACACTCTTAGCCGGGGTGCAATAGAGAAGCTATACAGCCCGGCTGCAACGCATGCAGCATGAAAGCCTCAAATATCCATGGTTTGTGGAAGCGGCTCCTTTTACTTTGGTTCGACTGGTGGGAAACCCAGTAATCTGGAAAATGAATTCTATTCATGTTAATACTGTTTATATCCTTCCGCTTCCCGGAACATCCGTGCGGAATCAGGAATTAGCACCTTGGCATTTGCCACCAGGTTGCTAGGGTTTCAGTGAGCCTGTCTCTCCACCCTTCTTTATAAATCAATTATTAACTAATTGACTTGGGAGTGCAATGATAGCGCATGGATTTTTTTTCAAATATTCCGAGGTAGAAATTCGGAGAACGCCGCATTGGAACGTTCATCAAGGAAAAGCATCAAGGCAAACAAGACTAAGATGCGTGCACAGGAGCCCGGAGTAGGCAAGTCGGATTTTCGGGTGATACCCAAATTTCATCTTTTTATCACCGAAATCAATGCATTCGATCGCTGTCTTTTATTGATCCAAAAAAGGGGATCCACCCCTCATCCACGTTTAGATAATGTTCTCCTGTTATCTTTTCCTTAAATTGAATGTTTTCTTCCTATTTTTTGTCCTTGTTGGTGAGGATAATCGAACAAGGCGTTATTTCCGCCGCTATCACTGCTCGTCATCCCTTTAGTGTCCATGGTTTTTTCTCTTACCACCCTGCCAATTTTCAAATAATCCTTTAATTCATCGTTCCGCTTTATTCTCTATATAAAAGATTGATGGTCCCTTTTATCATCCATATATTATTTTACCTATTATCTCGTTTCCCAAATTTAAAAAACCAATCTATATCATCAAAAAAAAAAAACAATATTTAATAATTATATCTAATGATCAAAAAAGCTGCAAGCCAGAGTAACCGATATTTCCATTTTTATGCTACCTTTTCCAGAGAATCCTGAAGATATTACCTCATGGGATTAACAACTTTTTGATCTAAAAAATCCAGAAATGTTCATCGGCAATTGCCTCCGGTTCTTGAGCAACTTTTTGTTTGCTGTCAAAAGGAATAGATTCTGATTTTTTTTTATCTTATCATTTTTTTATTTTTTTTTAAAATTTACTCTCTTTTTTTTTTTTTAAAATAATGATATAAATTTATAATTATAGGGTGATATGACCATTTCAGTAGTGAGAAGTCGATTGAATGATTCTTGAAAAAGATAGAAAATGAGTTAAATCAAATGTTGGCATTAAGTGAATATTATCCCGAAACAAAATGATGCAGGCTCTTCATCTGCCGCAAGAAATTCCGTGTTCGCAGGCTGCGCAGTGTAGGGATACGTGGGCGAAGGCGATAGCAATATCTGGGGAACCATGGTGCACATCCGCCCCTATGCCAATCGAAGGGAATCTGTTGGCGGATGAATTGTGTTAACCGGCCTTGAAAATCCGGAAGACACCCATTGCGTCAGGGAGGTGATCAGTGAGCTATAACCCGTCTCGGTTATAATGATAATTTATACATTGCTGACATTTCGAGTAGTCTTTGCTGGCTCCCTCACTGGATAATTGCCGACATTTCATATAAGTGGATCGATGCTTAGGGTATGCGCAATTTGCTCACTGGCAAAATCCTCGGCTGTCGCAAATAGTGATCATTTTTGAATACCTTGCCATAAATTATCGTTTCTGGCTCAAAAAATTCGTGATGAAAGAATCTCTATATAAGATGGCAGGTCGTTATCTCGAAATTATGCGATTGTACGCCATACCTCTACACATCGAAGGTTTCGCTGTTTGATAAAAGCGGAAAGCTGCTTGAAACCCAGACATCCCGCGTCGGATTCAGAAGAGTCCAACTCATCATGAGCGAAGGAGCATGGAATGAACCGGCGGGCTTTCCAAAAGGACGAAGTGTAGCGCCGATCCAGGTAGAAATAAATGGCAGAAATATTTTTTCCAAAGGAACCAACTGGGTGGCTCCCGAATATATCCCGGGCACCATCGACAGCACCAGATACAGCCAACTGCTCGGAAGAGCCAAAGAAGCCAACTTCAACATGCTTCGAATATGGGGCGGTTGTATCGTCAATAAAGAATCGTTTTTCAACCAATGCGATGAGCTGGGCATCATGGTCTGGCAGGAGTTTCCGCTGGCATGCAACAATTATATCGGTACTCCAAAGTATTTGAAGGTGCTGAAACAAGAGTCAGAATCCATTTTAAAACGAGTGAGAAAACATGCCTCTCTGGCTTTTTGGTGTGGCGGCAACGAACTTTTCAACTCATGGAGCGGCATGACGGATCAATCCCTGGCGCTGCGACTGTTGAACGCTCAGTGCCTGAGCCTCGACCCAAATACTCCGTATATGAATACCAGTCCGCTCATTGGTATGGCGCACGGCCACTATGTTTTTCGTGATTGGGAGAATGGTGAAGAAGTGTATGCGCGAATGGCACGGGCCAATAATACTGCTTACACGGAATTTGGCGTTCCGGCACCTGCCTCTGTGGATGTATTGAAGAAAATCATCCCTTCAGCCGAATTGTGGCCGCCAAAGCCCGGCACTTCATGGCAAAGTCACCACGCTTTTGGCGCATGGGTTGGCGATACCTGGCTCATGCAAGGAATGATCGATGACTATTTTGGTAAAGCAAAAAATCTCGAAGAACTGGTTGCCAATGGTCAATTGCTGCAAAGCGAAGGGTACAAGGCTATCTATGAAGAAGCACGCCGGCAAAAGCCCTACTGCACCATGGCGCTCAACTGGTGTTTCAATGAACCCTGGCCGACAGCCGCCAACAACAGCCTGATCAGTTGGCCGGATGTGCCTAAGCCGGGTTTTTATGCTGTCAGAGATGCATGCAGGCCATTTTTGGCGAGTGCGCGCATCGTGAAGTTCAAATGGAAAGAAGGGGAGGAGTTTACTTCTGATATCTGGCTGTTGAATGATTTGCCGGAGAAAGTTCCCGGGGGAACCGTTCGTATAAAACTGAAGGCCGGACAGGAAGAGATCACCTTGCTTTCATGGAAATTTGACGATCTTGAAGCCAATAAAAACTTCGCAGGCCCAACAGTCAGAACCAACCTTCCGGCGTGGAGTTCAGACCGGTTTGAATTAATCGTTGAAGTGGAAGGTCACCCTGAATATACGCCTCAGCTTATACGATGTTGTATGTGCCAAAAGCAAAGCCGAAGGCGCAGGGAACCGCGATTATGAATCAATAGAAAAATAAAATTTCATTTTGGTGGTTTAATTGATACAACCGGCTATAGTACTTTGGCTGGATTTATTGAAATTGCGAAGTGAAACAATTTTTGTCCGCCGCTTTGTTGTTGACTTATCTCGCAGGGTTGATTCAACCAAACCTGACGCTGATCGATTTTTATTTGCATAGGGACGATTATACCCAACGGTTCTGCGATAAGGCTCGATCAAGGAATTACTACCTGCCGGGCTTCCTGTTATCTGGATAAGCTTATCGCTGAAGCACAAAAAGCGGATAATCCCCATAAGCTTGTCGTCGTGGAAAAAGCGAAGTCGCCGGAAATGGTTTGTCTCCTTACAACCGAAAAACCTGTTCCGCAAATTGAATCACCAAACCCGGGAGCAGCCCGTGAACTCCAAAGCCAGGGAGGCATAGCCTGTGTTTTCCATCCTCCCAAATCCCTCTGAAGTAATTTTTCAAAACTAAAACAATCAGCACTTTAGCCATGTGGTATCGCGGCCAAGGCAATTGGTTTGCGTTAAGCTTTCAATGGAGCTTAGTTATTTATTTTAATCGAATCAACAACATGAAATATTTAATCATTCCAATTATCATTCTATTACCCTTCCAGTCCATGGCGCAGCAGACCGTGTTGCATGGGAATTATTGGACGCTCAAACCAGAAAAGCAATAAGCTGAAGCCACCATTTTCTATCAGGAAGGGTACACCGTTACCAATAATAATGGTGAATTCTCCCTCCAGCTTCAATCCGGGTTTCCTGTGAAACTGATCATTCGCCATGTCGGTTATGAAACGCTGGAAAAAACGCTCAATTCCCCAGAGGACGACCTGTCGGGGTTATCGCTCAAAAGCAGCATTACCATGCTTCAGGAGGTGTTAGTTTCATCCGACGAGAGGCCTGTTACAGCCCAAAGACGAATCGACGCGGAATCAATCATGGAAAGTAACCCTAAAAACGTAGGCGATATATTTGGCGATAAGGTGGGGTTTGGCGTTCAGAAGCGCGGTGGATATGCCATGGACCCGGTGTTCCGCTCTTTCAGGTACGATCAACTGAACCTCATTTTCGATGGTGGCCTATATATCGCCAATGCCTGTCCGAACCGGATGGATCCGGCTTCCACGCAGTTGTCAACTGCCGAAATCAATAAGATCGAATTGGTGAAGGGACCCTACACCATGCGATATGGGGCAACGATGGGTGGATTGATCAACCTGATAACCGATTCCCCCGAAGTGCCTGAAAAGTTCGGCGTGAACGGCGAACTAGAAGGCGGCTATGAAGTAAATGGCAATGGTATCACTGGCAGAGGCGCCGTTTATGCAGCCGGCAGGGTAGCTGACGTTTCCGTGCAGGCAGGGATCATTTCATTCGATAATTATAAAAATGGCGATGGAAAGAAAGTGCCGAGTTCCTTCCAAACCAGTAATTATACGGTAAAAATGGGCGTAAACCCATCGGATAACCAACGAGTGCAAGTGAGCTGGAGGCAGGCTTTCGGCAAGGATATTTTGCATGCTTCGCTCCCCATGGATTCTCCGAAAGATAACAGCACCATGGCTTCGGTGGACTATTCCCTACGCGACATCAGCGATAAACTCATCAGCCTGAATATGAAAGGCTACTACACCTATGTAGATCATCTTATGACCAACGAGTGGAGGCCGAATTATCCCCAGGTAGCCACTTCGTCGCCCGTAACTTCAAACACATTTGGCGGAAGGGCAGAGCTTGGAATCGCGCTCGGACTCAAGACCACGCTCTATACGGGGCTCGATCTGCGCTCAGTAGCAAAAGATGGCGTGCGCAACAGGCTTGTGAAAATGATGAACGGAAAACCGCTCGAGCCACCCAAGGTATTCACCGACCTTATCTGGCAGGATTCCTGGATGCATACTTCGGGTCTTTTTGCCGAATCAAAAACGACGATTAACGAACATTGGACTATGAATGCCGGCGCAAGGGTAGATATTGTAAACTCAGGGGCCAATAACCCGGCGCCGGATTTTGAGGCACTTTATGGAACCATAGACCCGGAAACACAGGTGAATTTGAGCCTCACGGCCAGCGCTACGCACCACTTTGGAAAGTATGGCATGTTCCAGCTCGCGCTCGGCCGTGGCCAACGATCGCCCGACCTGCTGGAGCGCTACATCAATCATTTCATTGTAGGGATGGATTCCTATGAATATGTCGGCGATCCAAATCTGGAATCTGAAATAAACAATCAAGCCGACCTGACCATCAGCAATCGCAGCGGATCGTTCAGCTGGAGTATCAATGTGTTTTACGCCATCATGGAGAACTACATCACGGCGGCAGTCGATACAACCTTGCGCAGGAAGTACAACCCGACGGTGCCGCCGATTTATGCCAAGCGGTATATAAATATTGATAAGGCTTGTCAGACAGGTTTTGAGATAGAGATAGGATATCGTATCACCAGGGCGTTATCTGTTCAGGGCGGAGCATTCTATACCAGAGCGCAAAACAGGCAGTTTGATGAGCCACTGGCGCAGATCACTCCATTTACGGGCCTGCTAAGCGCATCTTTCACAAAAGAGAAATATTGGATGGAATTCAAGGGAAGATTGGTGGCAGATCAGGAAAGAGTCGCGGCGAGTTTCGACGAAGATACCACACCCGGTTTTGGCGTGTACGACTTCATGGCAGGTTATAGACCGTTCCATTCACTGGACATTACGCTTACTTTTAAGAACCTGTTCGATAACAACTATTATGAGCACCTATCCTGGCCGTACAACAACCAGCCGGAGCAAAGCCAGCTTTATGAGCCGGGCCGATCCATGAGGATAGGGGCAAAATTCAGGTTTTGAGTAGGAGGAGGAAAAAGTAAATATGTTGTTCTAATTCATTAAATTTCCATGAATCAATTATACCTACTATGAAAAAGTTAAGCTCTCTGTTGTTGACTTATCGCGGTAACCATTCTTGTGTACGGCAGTAATTACGCAAGCCCAACACGGAACCGGGAAAGGTGTTAGGCGCGAAGGCTCCCGCAAAGTGCAGAAGTATTGTTTGATGGCACTGAAAAAATGCTTCATGAGAAATGGACCTATTGGGAGGGTCCCCGATTCGCGGCCGCTCTGCCCGTCAAATGGAAAATTGTCAACGATCCGGTTGATGCCGGAACGGCTATGAACAGCAACGATCCGGCTGCCGCAGGAGGAAAATACGGCAGCGCCGATATCGTGACGAAAAAAGCGTACCGTGATTTCAGGCTGCACGTAGAATTCCTGATTCCCACCAAGGGCGGCAACAGCGGCGTGTATCTGCAAAACAGGTATGAAATTCAGGTGCTGGATGGCGATTCGACGAAACATGGTTTAGCAGCCGTGATCAATGAGACCGAGTCGCCATATCAGCTTTACAATGGGATAGGAAAATGGAATGCCTATGACATAAAATTCAGGGCAGCCCGGTTTGAAAATGGCCAGCGCACGGAAAAGGCCATGGTAAGCATGTACTTCAACGGGCAGAAGGCGCATACCAATGTCGGCATCAACCAGGTATGGGGCGGACCCAATTCCGGGATAGATGGTGGTAATGATGGTGGCAAGGGAATTACAGATACACCGGGGGGCATCAAGCTGCAGGCAGAAGGCCATGATGTGCTATACCGGAATATCTGGATTGAAGAACTTGATTTAAAAACAGCAGATACTGATTTTTAAATAGTTCGGGGTTTAAAGAAAAATACTAAATTTGTGCCTTTAATCCGGTCCCGTAGTTCAGCTGAATAGAATGTCAGATTCCGGTTCTGAAGGTCGTGGGTTTGAATCCCTCCGGGATCACTTTTAAGAGTACAAACAATAGTAAAACCCTCTAAAATTCATTTTTAGAGGGTTTTTTGTTTTTTAACCTGCTGGATTTTGATTGATTATTCAGAAGAGATTCATACTACGCCCTTAAAATCCGACCCGGGTTAAATCTACAAAACAAATTGGTTTGAGTACGGAAAGTGAAACAAGCACCTACTTTATACAAAACCGACAATTCATTCAAAACTAAGTGCATGCGAGTTATTGCAAATCGGAACCAGGCTAAAAAGTATCAGTCAGGTCTGCTATCATGAAGAGCATTTGTGGGTTTTTAACCATTATTTTTCGTCCCTTTTTGCTGATAAGGTTCTCATGCTCAAGCTCAGTCAGTATCCTTACAAGTGTTTCAACAGCAATACCCACAATGTTGGCAAAATCCTCGCGGGTTAGTTCGATGTGTATTTCATGGTTTTCATTTCTATTGTTTCGAAATGTTTCATTTAATATAAGTAACGTCAGCGCAACCCTTTCACGCACACTCTTTTTTGTAAACGTGGCAATGAAATTGACCATCACACCAAATTCGTGGCTGAGCTTTTTGACGAGTAGTTTTGAAAGTTCCTGGTGCCTGTCCAACAAACGCACCAACCGATCCTTGGATATATAACCAATTAAGGATTCAGTTATGGCAGCAGCCGAGTCATGGTATCGCTCCTCCCCCAGGAAGGCAGCATAGCCTATCATTTCGCCCTCGCTGCATATATAAATGATCTGTTCTTTGCCGTTATTCAGCGTCTTGAACTTTTTTATCTTACCCTCTTTCACAAAATAAATGCCCGACGGGAAAGCCCCTTCAGTAAAAATATTTTGACCCCGTTTAAACTGTTTCACAATCATTTGATTTGTGAAATCTTCCCTCACATGTTCTGGCAAACTCTCAAAATCGAATTCCCTCTTCAAATGAAACCGCTCACGGATTTTACTTAAATAATCATCCACCGATCAATTTTTTTTAAGTAAATGTAAAGTAAAGTTGATTAGTAATCAATTTTGTAATTGATTTGAAGCAATAAAATCGCGGCCAATCCAACATATTTTTGTATTTAACTTAATACAGATTTTTTGCTTTGACAGAAGTAACGCAGATACTGATCCTGACTGCCTTTTTTTTGGCGTTTGGAATAGCCGCAATCCTGCTGGCCCCGGTAAAAAACAGAGCAGTGGTTTCCATTTTTGTTGTTTTGATCAATGCCATACTTACCTCTATACCTGCATTATGGGCCTTAGCCGGTAAATATCAGTCGGGGACTCTCCAGTTATACCATTTCCCGGGCGATGCCATTCACATCAGGATTGACAACTTATCGGCGTGGTTTATCCTCATCATAAATTTTACATCCATCAACGGTGCATTATTCGGGAGTGGTTATCTGAAATCATACAATCATTTGAAAACCAATATAAGTGTCCATTGGATTTTCTATGTTCTTTTTCACATATCGATGGTGTGGGTATGCATGTTTGACCATGGAATCATGTTTCTTATTTCATGGGAATTGATGTCTTTATCTTCCTTGCTTTTAGTAATTTTTGAATACCAAAACACCAAGGTACTGAAGGCTGGCCTGAATTACCTTGTGCAGATGCATCTGAGCGTTCTATTTTTAACGGTCGGGTTTATCTGGCTGTTTGCTGAAACCGGCTCGTTTGACCTTTCCTCGTTGATGGATGTTGTTTCTCAAAAGCATTCTATATGGATATTTAGCGTTTTTTTTGTCGGATTTGCCATCAAAGCAGGCTTCCTTCCTTTTCATACGTGGCTGCCGCATGCACATCCTGCCGCGCCATCACATGTATCCGGAGTTATGTCCGGAGTCATTGTGAAGTTGGGGATTTATGGGATTTTCCGCATTATTTCGTACCTGAATCATGACTGGCTCATCATTGGTGAAATACTTCTCAGCCTCTCTGTAATAACCGCGATTTATGGTATTGTAAATGCCGCCGTGAAATATGATTTTAAGCGAAAGTCTGGCATTTTGCACCATAGAAAACATCGGAATAATTGGCATGGGCCTGGGCTTGGGTCTGATTGGATTGGGAAAACAAATGGAGGTTTTGGCTTTCCTGGGTTTTGCCGGAGCACTACTGCATACACTCAACCATTCTTTGTTCAAATCCCTGCTGTTCTTCAGCGCCGGAAGCGTGTATCAACAAACGCACACCCGGAACATTGAAAAGCTGGGAGGATTAGTTAAGTCTATGCCGTTGACTCGCATGTTTTTTTTAATTGGCGCCCTGGCCATTGGCGGATTGCCTCCATTTAACGGCTTCATCTCAGGAATTCCTCCTTTATTCAGGACTGTTCAAAGGTTTGTTCACATTGACCGGGATTCCACTGATCATTCTTGTAGTGCTTTCCATCGTCGGCCTGGTGTTAGTGGGAGGAATTTCTCTGATCACCTTTACAAAGCTGTACGGGGTCATATTTCTGGGACAACCAAGAGCTGTACTCAATAGCAAGCCGGTGGAGGCCTCTTTCATCATGCTCTTGCCACAATACTTTATCGTGGCCGTTATGTTTTCAGTGGCTTTTTTCCCCCAGTTTTATTTGGGCCAGGTAATGAATATTATCCATGCTTCTTTTGCTTCCCACCTTAGCGCAGATCCTGTTGCATTTACAGACACGGGTATGACAATGACAGCAATCGGCCGCGTTGGTTTTATCTTTTTGGTGGCTATAATTGTCGTGTTCATATTCCGCTATCTGATGGTTAAAAAGCAACCTGTAAGAGTGTATGAAACATGGGGCTGCGGTTATGTTGCACCTGTCGCAAAAGCGCAATATACAGGCCGGTCTTATGCACGGACTTTCGGACGTCTCCTGGGATTTGTAGTAAACGAACGACAAAATTTTGACCCTATCAAAAAATCCAGTTTGTATCCTTCCCAGCACAAGTTTTCGACATACTACTTCGATTGGTTGGAAAAATTCCTGGTGATGCCACTCACCAGGCGTATCGCGTTTATTTTAAATTATTTCCAGTTTATCCAGAATGGAAAAATCCAGTCATATGTGATCTATGGCTTGTTTTTTATCATTATCGTATTCCTTGGTACCGTACTTAATTGGGTATTTTAATGTAAATGGGGATGGCTGAAATACTGATCCTTTCATTTAATCTGCTCGCACCAATATCCATTGTACTATTCGCTTTTGTAAACCTCCGGCATCTAAGTTTCGCTGCACCGGTAATTCTTACCCTGCAGGTTTTTATAGCATCCTGGCTGGCATTTATCGTGTTTTCGGATGGAAGTCTGGAATATAGCTATGCCGGATCATTCATCACGGGCAACATTCCAATACGCATTGATTATCTATCTGCCTGGTTTATTCTCACGATCAGTTTCACTTTTCTCACAGGGGCCTGGTACGGCATCCAATACATGAAACAATACCGGGATCAATCAGGCAATCTGGCCTTGCATGCGATTGCGTTTATACTGGCGTTCACGGCATTGATTGATATCTGCATTGTGCAGAATGCCATCGTGTTTTTAGTTGCCTGGGAAATCATGGCTTTGAGTGCCTTCGTCCTGGTGATTTTTGAGCATTACAAAAAAGAGACTCTCAGGGGCAGGTATTAACTACTTAATCCAATCACACATTAGCATCATTTTCCTGACCATTGCTTTCATCTGGGTAAAAGTTAAAACCGGTTCATTTGATTTTGCTGCCATGGCGGATTACACAGTTTTGCACCCGGCAATGGGTATTGGCCTTTTTACTATTTTCTTTACAGGATTTGCCATAAAGGCCGGCTTTGTACCTTTTCATACATGGCTCCCCTTAGCGCATCCTGCAGCTCCAGCTCATGTTTCCGGAATCATGTCAGGGGTCATTATTAAGATTGGGATTTTCGGCATTTTGCGTATGCTCACGTTTATACAGACAGATTTTACGATCATTGGCTATTTCGTTTTAATTACCTCAGCCATAACTGGCTTGTATGGGGTGATGCTCGCCATTGTGCAGCACAACCTAAAAAGACTTCTGGCATATCACAGCATCGAAAATATCGGGATAATAGGCATGGGAATTGGATTGGGCTGCCTTGGACTGGGTGGGCAAAACCAATTGCTGGTGGTGGCCGGATTTGGTGGTGCGTTGCTACATACGCTCAACCATTCACTCTTAAGTCGCTATTGTTTTATGGCACCGGCAACGTGTACCAGGCTACACATACCATGAATATAGAATCCCTGGGTGGATTGATGAAAAGGATGCCCCGAACCGCGTATCTGTTCCTTATTGGTTCACTGGCAATATGTGGATTGCCTCCCTTTAATGGGTTTGTTTCGGAGTTTTTTATCTTCAGCGGTTTATTCAAAGGGCTGGCATCCAATCAATTTTTGTTTACCCTCACCATGCTCTTCAGCATTTTGTCGCTCGTACTTATTGGCGGATTGGCGCTTATTTGTTTTACCAAAGCATTCGGAATTGTATTTCTGGGTACAAGTAGAAGGAATCAGTGGAAGCTAAAATTGTTCGAAAACCATTGGATGTTTTGCCACTTTCTGCAATTGCAAGTAGTCATAGTTATCATTGGTGTGCTGCCTTTTTTTGTTTTCTGAAACACTTTTAAAAATCATCGGGCTGTTTCAGGTGAATACAGATACTATTTCAATTGACTATTTGAATGTAACTCTGGATAATTTCACAAGTATCGGAGTGTATTCTATGGTATTTGTGCTATTGGGGATTTAATGTTTTTTCATCCGCCGCTCAGTAATGCAGCATCAGCTCAATCGGACTGATACCACCTGGGCATGTGGCTATGTCGGAAAATCAACAAAAACCCAATACTCGGCCTCGTCATTTATCCGTACCTACCGGAAATTGGCCGAACCAATACTTTCTATAAAAAGGGAAAGAAGGTGACTGATGGCATGTATCCTGAGAAGATAGAGCAGATCACCCATCCGTATGACAAACTCGAGCACGTCCTGATCGATAAGCCAATTTACGTGTTCAGATGGTTACTCAACCGGTTTGTATTTCTGCAAAATGGAAACCTTCAGTATTACATTCTCTACGGATTTGTATTTGTGACGGCCGCTATCCTGCTGCCTTTCTTTATTTCAAAAGTCATGGTCATTATCAACTTTCTTAACCAACAATAATATGGTTAGCTTTTCACTTATCATATTGACAAGTTTTTTCTTCATGGGATTGGTGATCCGGACAAAAAGCCTTGCTTCGGGACGAAAGGGTCCGGGTATTTTGCAGCCAATGAAGGACATTATCCGGCTCTGGAAAAAGGGCGCTGTTTACAGCACCACCACAAGCCTGATATTTCAAATCGCTCCGACCATTTATTTTACCTCCATTCTCATGGCGATATTAATGATACCCCACGGCAAGTTGCCGGGTGTTATTTCCTTCGATGGAGATTTTATCATGTTTGCCTACATGCTGGCGCTTGGCAAGTTCTTAATGATCATTTCGGCGTTGGATACGGGCAGTAGTTTTGAAGGAATGGGGGCAAGCCGCGAAGCGCTTTTTTTCCATGCTTGTCGAACCCGCGTTTTTTATCATCATGGGTTCATTTGCCTTATTTACAGGGCACACGTCATTCTATGAAATATTTCAGCACGCTGCAATTACGGCCCTTATGTTTCGTACCTGATTGGAGCGCTGGCAACATTTGTTTTGGTGTTGATAGCGCGATGATAGAAAATAGCCGAATGCCCGTGGACGACCCCAAAACCCACCTGGAACTTACCATGGTTCATGAAGTGATGATACTGGATAATAGCGGATTTGACCTCGGTGTAATTTTATACGCTACACCACTGAAATTTGCCATGTACGGGGCTATTCATCGCTAACTTCTTTATCGGAGCTGTATTCATTGCCGGTGTTCTATATGCGCTCTTCTTTTTGCATCCAGTTTGTTTTTGCCGTGATAGTGGGCGTGCTGGAATCATTTATGGCGAGGTTCAGAATGAGCCATAACCCGCCAGTTTATTTTTCATACCTTACTTCCGTATCACTGCTCATCTTTTTGGGTGTTGCTGGTACTGGGAAAATTCATTTAATCCATCGGCCATGACTGATATACTGTTGATCACATTCACGATCAACGCTGCTTTTTATGAGTATTGCCAACCGGCTTTACACTTATATCAACATTCTTATTTTCCAGGGGATAATTCTTTTTGGCGTCACGTACCTTTCACTGAAGGAAATAAATACGGGTGAACCTGAATGTTCATCCTATCTGGAAACCATTGTATTTAAAGGCATTCGCGGTACCGATTTTCATCAAATATTTGATAAAGCGGAACAACATCACCCGCGAGGCAGAACCCTATTTGCCTAACTTTATTTCGTTGATTATTGTAACGCTGATCATTATTGTAACCATAATTTTATCCAGCGCCGTCGACGACACCTATCTCGATAAAACCTATTTTGTAGTTGCCTTGTCCAACCTGTTTACCGGCTTATACCTGATCGTGTCGCGCAAGAAGATCATCACCCATGTTATTGGATATCTGGTCATTGAAAACGGGGTTTTTTTTCATGGCACTCGCTGTAGGCAATGAAATGCCCGGGCTGGTGAATCTGGGCATCATGCTCGACATTTTTGCCAGCGTACTCATACTGGGTATTTTCTTCAATAAACTGGGTGATGTGCTTAAGGACCCCGATGTGAACCTCTTACGAAATCTTAAAGACTGATCATGATGATAGGTATTTTTTTAATAAGTACACTCGTAATATGCAGCATACTCTATTTCAATAGAAATGCAGTCATTAATTATACGCTGGTCGTCGGTTATTCAGTATTGTTATGGGTTTTGGGGATTTATGAGTACCGGAATTTGAATACAATCCAGCTTGAGTTTTTTAAACCCGACGCTTTGGGTATTTTGCTACTATTTGCCTTATGCATTGTTAGCATTCCTGCATTTTACCATGCCTACCGGTATATCGCTACACATGATGAAACCCCTGGTTCGCGCGGGATTTTCTTCGCATCTTTTGTCATGCTGTTGTCAGCGTGCAGCATGGCCTACATCTCCAACCACATTGCCGTTACCTGGATATTTGTCGAAATAACCACCCTGAGCGCTTCGGCACTCATCTATCATCATCGCAACATACGGGCACTGGAAGGGGTTTGGAAATATGTATTTATATGCGCCATCAGTATCACTTTCATATACATAGGTATCCTTTTTCTTAGCCTGGCGATGAAACAGGCCGGCATCGAAGATATGTCCTTCGATGCTATCGTGAAACACTATGACCAGCTCAATGTATTCTGGCTCAAACTTGCATTCCTCTTCATCTTTACTGGGTTTACGGCAAAAATTGGTTTGGTTCCCATGTACACTGCCGGTATTGATGCCAAAGACAAAGCTCCGGCACCGGCGGGCGCCTTATTTTCCAGTGTTTTGATGAACATGGGATTTGTTGGCATTTATCGTGTATATGCCGTGGTGGCTCATACGGAAATTCAACACTGGGCATCTGTGATCATATTGATTTCAGCCGTTTTATCGGTTTTTGTGGCAACGGTCTATATGACACACATCAAAAACATCAAGCGGATGTTTGCCTATTCGGGCATAGAGCACATGGGATTGGTGATGCTCGGACTGGCTGTTGGCGGAATCGGTGTTTATGCGGCCATTCTTCACATCCTCTTGCACACTTTCGTAAAACCCAGCCTCTTTTTTCAGTTCAACCAGATTTACCGGGTTTATCAAAGCAAGAGTATTTATGATGTAGGGCACTATTTCAAATACAATAAAACCGGGGCCTTCGTCATACTGCTGGGCTTTATATCTGCGACGGCCATGCCCCCGTCAGGACTTTTTATCAGTGAGTTTCTCATATTTCAGTCCCTTTTCGAAGCCCACCGCTACCTGATATCTGATATTCGTTTTGATTTTATTAACCATGATCATCTATGGATTTGGCTCGAATATTTTTAAGCTGCTATTCACGCCACCATTGTCCATAGACGAGAGCAGAATACCCAGGATCAATCCGTGTCGATTCTGTCTCCCAGTTTATACTCCTGGCATTGGCTGTATATCTGGCCTATGCTCCACCGCCAATTTTTGTTGAACTGATACAGGATGCAGCGAAACTTATTCAATAATGCGATATGGATTATCTCAAAATACATAATAACCAGACAGTAGAGGTGAAGGATATTCCGGAGCACCCGTATGTGGAGTTCATGGATATAAACCTGCGACTGCTCAGGGACAGGGCAGACAGACATTGTGTGAATTATTTTGGTGTGAAAAACGAAAAGCATATCACTGTTTTCAGTTGCATCGCCGACGACACGAGTCATGAGATTTTTGTTTTGTCTACGAATCTGGAAGGCAGGTCGAAAATCCCCTCGCTAACAGCGCACAACCACAATTTTGAAAAGTTTGAACGCGAGATTCACGAGAATTTTGGAATCGGCTTTACCGACCACCCATGGCTCAAGCCGCACCGCTATGCGCACAACAGGTTCAATAAAAAGGATACCATCGGAGACTATCCGTTTTACAAAGTCGATAGCGATGAGTTGCACGAAGTTGGTGTAGGCCCAATTCATGCAGGGATTATCGAACCGGGGCACTTTCGTTTTATCTGCAACGGAGAACAGATCATGCACCTCGAAATCCAGCTTGGCTACCAGCACCGGGGCATTGAACAATTATTTCTGCAAAAGACTAAGCTACTCGAACGCGCCACAATAGCCGAAAATATTACCGGGGATACTACGGTAGGACACGGAGTAGCGTTTGCCAATCTGTGGGAAAGTTTATGTGGTCATACTGCCGAAAATCCATTGCAATTTGCCCGAACACTTGCTCAGGAATTGGAGCGGATCGCCATACATACCGGTGATCTTGCCGCCATTTGTGCGGATATAGCCTACCAGCTTGGCAATTCGGTGTATGGAAGACTGCGTACTCCCATCGTCAATTTTTTCCAGGAGTGGGGAGGAAATCGGTTAGCAAAAGGACTAATCAGGCCTGGCAAAATAAATTATCCCTTCACCAATGCATTGGCCGACCGACTTAACGCAGTTTTTCAAGCCTATGAACCTGATTTCGATGAGATGTCCGAAGAGTTTTTCTCTTTGCCCAGCGTCCTTTCACGATTGGAAAAAACGGGTACGGTAACTTATGAAGAAGTTTTAGAGATCGGTACCGTCGGCATGGCTGCGCGAATGAGTGGATTAAGTCGTGATATTCGGCTATCACATCCCTATAACCTTTATGGGCAGATCATTCATCCATGCACCCATCCTAAAGCAAAATGGCGATGTGCTTTCGCGTGTTCAGATAAGGCGTGATGAAATACAGCAATCAGTCATTTACTGTAAATCATTGCTGGAAAATATTCCTTTATTTCCAAAGCCGGAAAGCGTTCCGTTCTCAACCGGTAAAGAGAGATTTACGATCGCTTTGGTTGAAGGCTGGCGTGGCGAAATTTGTCATTGCGCCATCACAGACAAAAACGGAAGCCTGAAAGCATATAAAATCAAAGACCCGTCGCACCACAACTGGATGGCATTGGCACAGGCCGTTCGAAACAATGAAATTTCCGACTTTCCTGTATGCAACAAAAGCTTTAACCTGTCCTATTGCGGGCACGATTTATAAAACCGCCATGGATAATAAATCACATCGGGACATTCTGCTTTATCAGGTTCATGAGGGGCCAGGAAAAATGGAGGTTTGCCAGCCAAATCAACTACTTCACATTATGACCTGTCGCTCGATTATTCTACTGAAATGACGGAAACATGCCTGAAAATTCAGAAAAATCACGACGATGTGTATAAATACACGATCAAGGGAAATCTGGTGGCCATCATCACCAACGGAACTGCCGTCCACGGACTGGGCAACCTGGGTGCATTGGCATCAAAACCAGCCATGGAAAGCAAAGCGATGTTACTAAAAAAATATGCCGGCATCGATGCTTTCGATATTGAACTGAATACTACGGATATCGATGTCTTCATCAGGACTGTGATTACGATGTCGCCAACTTTCGGAGCTATAAATCTTGAAGCCATAAAAGCTCCGGATTGCTTTGAAATTGAGCAGCGGCTGATCGATGCGCTCGATATTCCATTGATGCATGACGACCAGCATGGGACAGCCGTCGTGTCAGCAGCAGGCCTCTTAAATGCCTGCGAAATTGCCGGTAAATCCATACAGGATATCAAGGTTGTTGTTAGTGGAACTGGTGCAGCAGCTATTGCATGCGCGGAAATGTATTTGTCGCTTGGCTTGAAAAAAGAAAATCTGATCATGCTCGACAGCAAAGGGATTATTTCTCAAAACCGGATCGACCTCGACAAGTATGAGAAGCCCTTTGCTATAAACACCCACTTGAGCACGTTGGAGCAGGGGTTGCCAGGTGCTGATGCTTTTGTAGAACTTTCAATGGAATTTACGATAACTCCAAAGATGGTGGAATCTATGGCGGATCATCCGATTATTTTTGCTCTTGCAGATCCAAACCCCGAACTTACCTACACCGATGCAATCAAGGCAAAATATGGAATAATTATGGCCACCGGCAAAGCCGATTTGCCCAACCAGATTAGCAGTCTTCTGGGTTTTCCATACATTTTCAGGGCTGCGCTGGATGTAAGGGCAACAAAGATTAATACTGAGATGAAAAAGGCGGCTGTTTACGCCCTCGCGTCGCTGGCAAAAGAAGTTTCAAAAGATGCCGTTGCTTTTCATAGACCTGTTTTTGGACGGGACTATTTTATCCCAAAACCATCGGACCCACGATTAATCAGTGCTGTGACGCCGGCAGTAGCCAAAGCTGCCATCGAAAGCGGAGTCGCCGGTGTGGTGATCAATGATTGGAAGAGCTATTTGATTGAATTAGATAAGCATACCATAATTTAAGCGGACATGTTTGATAATATGAAAATACTATGGCATCAGGGGAAGCAGTTTATTCCTGATGTTACCACGGCAGAAGTGCCAGGAATCTTCAGGGGAAGACCAGTAATTTCCTCCAAACAAGGTAGATGAAGAATCGCTCGTTGATTTGTGCCCGACAAATGCCATATCAGGCAAGCCGGTTCGTATTGATATGGGTAAATGTACATTTTGCGGTGAATGTGCCGTCCAATTTCCTGACAAAATTAAATTCACCAAAGATTACAAGCTTTCAACCAATGTCAGGGACCGATTAGTAATTTACGAAGGGGCAGATAGCCCGATATTGGTTGATCCCAATTATGTAAGGAAGGAAATACACCGCGTATTCAGCCATTCACTCAAATTGAGACAAGTGTCCGCCGGAGGTGATAATAGCTGTGAATGGGAACTAACAGCATCCAATAATGTGCAGTTTGATATGAGCCGTTTCGGTATCGATTTTGTAGCGTCACCACGCCATGCCGATGGCATTGTTATTACCGGGCCTATATCAGAAAACATGGCGGAGCCTTTGCAGCGTTGTTATGATGCCATTCCAGATCCTAAAATTATTATCCTTGCCGGAACCGATGCCATCAGTGGTGGTATTTTTGCAGACAGCCCTGCGCTGGACAGGAGTTTTTTGTCGAAGTATGAAATCGATTTGTTTGTTGCAGGAAACCCGGTTCATCCGCTTACATTTATCAATGGCGTATTAGAATTAACAAGAAAAAAATACAGGAGAATATGAAAAAAATAAGATGTGCCTTAGCCCTTGGCAGTAACAATACGCTTGAAGACGTGGCCTTTAGCGATGCCTTGAAGTATCGGATTATTGAGTTTGATACACTTACCAACAAAGCGACGACAGTTGCCGAAGCTGCGAATCCTTCACTTCATTTGCACGATATGGATAAAAAATCGAGCGCGTTATTTGCCTTTTTAAAAGAACACGATGTAAAGTTTTTGGCTGCGCGGCGGTTTGGACTTTTAGTCAAATTGGAAAACAAAAAATATGTTCCGGTAATTGTCGAATCAGAATGGCCCGAGGAAGTCATCCCCCTATTGATGAAACATCTTGATTGGTTGCGGGACGAACTTCGCTCTACAAAGAATGAATTTATGGTCTTTAAGATTGGTGATGGAATTCTAAAGTATAGAATAAGCTGAGATAAGATATTTTGAGAGGCTTCCGATTAACCAAATCATCATATCAACTCCAAAATCGCATGAGAATACTACTTATAATTGCTGTAATTATAATTCCGGATGGTTGTGTCACATACAGAAATATATATCCCACAGAATTTCGAAAAGGAATTTTAAGAGTAGATTTTTGCGATTTACCACAACATGTGGGCGAACTCGTTTACATAGAATGTACTTATAGTGGAGTCGAAGAATACTGGTCAATTTGGGGAAGGAAGAAATGTAGACCTCAACTAAAAACCGAACTTGAATTTTTAGAATTAAGCAATGATGTCACAAAACAATGCGCTGATAAGTTCCAACAAGTGCATAGTAACTATTTCGACTTATATCTCACACTAAAATTAATTGGTCGCTTTTATAACACTGAATCAGGAGTTGGTCATCTTGGAAGCAATAATTCCAAATTTACAGTTGAAGAAGTAGTTGAAATAGATGTGATGGCAAAAACTAAATCAATCTAGTGCCCCTCTATACAGATGCGTCTCTATTTTGTTTGAGTTAGATTTTTATTGGTCATCCAACCTACGTCATTCAAAAAACGGTACACCCTTAGGAGCGTATTTTCTCATCCCTTCTTCATTGATCTCTACACCAACACCCGGTTTATCCGAAAGCACAATATGCCCATCGACAATCATGGATGGATCATAATCCACGATTTCCTTGAACATGGGATTTTTATGAAAATAAATCTGCCATTCCAGTATGAGGAAGTTCGGTACGGAGGCGCAGCAATGAGCCGATGCCATCGCGCCAAGGTATGAAGCCACCATGTGGGGCGCAAATGGCACATAATACAGGTTGGCCAGGTTGGCGATGCGCTGACCCTCGCCGAGTCCGCCGGCTTTTTGCAGATCGGGCATCACGATATCGACAGCTCCGGTTTCGAGCAGCGGCCTGAAACCATGGGCCAGATAGTGGTTTTCACCGGCACAGATTGGCGTGGAAGTCGATTCAGTGATCTTTCGGTAGGCCTCGGGATTTTCGGCAGGGATGGGTTCCTCCAGCCACATAAGTTTCAGTGGCTCCATTAGCTTAGCTACCTGTTCTCCGGTGATGGCATCGTAGCGGCCATGCATATCAACACAAATATCAATTTTTGGCCCAACAGCCTCACGTGCGGCAGCGATCTGGTCGTACATACGTTGCAGTTCGCCAGGACTGGCTGTCCAGTTGTACTGATCATATTTGCTGGGGTCGTTGGCCTGATCCAGGTCAAATTTCACGGCAGAGAATCCCATATTTACAGCTTCTTTGGCGCTTTCTGCAAAGTGTTTTGGTTCAGGGAGGCGCGCCTGGTACAACGCTGTATCCATATAGAGCCTTATCTTATCCCTGAATTTTCCTCCCAATAACTGATAAACAGGAAGTCCAAGAGCCTTCCCTGCAAGGTCCCAGAGGGCGCTTTCCACGGCCGAGAGCACAGCTATATACATGCCCGACTGGGCGCCCTCGAAGAACCCAGCACGGCGTATGTCTTCAAACAACCGGTGGACATTTAGCGGATTTTTATCTTTGAGCCGTTGCCCAAACATTTTAACCAGATGATAGGTGCCTGGTGTGGCATCTACGCCTTCTCCACATCCCCATATACCCTGATTGGTGTGGATTTTTACGAATAAACTATGACCATCGCGGATATACCCGCATTTGATGTCCGTAATTTTCAGGTCAGAGGGCTTTGACTGGACGGAAATGTTTTCTACCGATGTCTGGAGTTCTTTTCCAAAACTCAGTGTTGACGCAGTACCAAATAATCCGGCAAGGGCGCCTTTGGCAATAAAGGATCTTCTGGAATTTAAATTTTTCATGGGAGTGGGTTAGTATGTTTACCAGGTTCTTGTTTTCAATAATTCCTGAATCTGCTCCTTGGGAACAGGCAATTCGTCGATGTGGTCGTTGAGCCATTCAGAAAAGTCTTTTTCTATGTCATCTGACCAGCGTGAATCAATCTGGCCCGGTGTGTATTTTTGTTCTCGCAGACGCTGGTGGCCAAACATATCGCGTAAGCGCACGATTTCAGAGGTCTTCACTACCTGTTCTGCCAGATGGGGCGGTATGAACATTACGCCACCGTCTCTGCCCAGAACCACATCGCCGGGGAGCACCATGGCATCTCCAATGCGGGTTGGTGTGTTGATGCCAACCAGAGTCGTATTTAATGCGCCATCCGGATTATTTAGGTGGTGGGAGGGATGGTAACTTCTGAAAAAGGAGGTAAAGGCCCCCAATTCTTTCAAGCCGCCAATATCCCTGATGGCGCCATTGTACACGATGCCATTGCCGGTTTTGGCAAAGATGGAATTTCCAAGATTGTCACCAATAGTCGGCCCATCTATGTGTGCGCCAAACTGGTCCACGACATATACGTCACCCTTTACAAGCAGGTCGATGGGCCATGAATTCTGGGATTTTACGCGGCCGTCTTTTGTATGGCCCTTCTCATCAATGACACGGTGCACATCGGGTCGGCCCGGCATAAAAATGGCGGTTACAGCTCTGCCAACAAGCACACTGTCGGGGTTGATGCACATCCAGTCTTCGGCGTACTGGTGATTGTAATTGACGCCTTTGAGTACTGCCCAGGCTTCTTCGAGGGTTACGAGTTTCATCCTTTTCAGGATTTCGTCAGAAACCTTAGGACGGCCATCAGCAAAGCGTTCCCCCTTCCATTCGGGAGTCAGAAACAATAGTTCATCTTTGGAGATTTGCTGTCCGCTGACGGAATGTACAATGGCCGCGAGGCAGATGAATTGGAATAATCTGAGAGAGTTCACGATTTTGGGTTTTTTAAGGTAAAGGATCAATAGAATCCGGCTCTCGCCAAGAATCCGTCCTGAATATAATAATTATCGTTGACAGTGCATTTCAGCGATAGAAAATTCTTGGATAATTGCTGAATTCATCCTTGCCCGGATAGCTTATGGCCGATGGATGAATTTGTATTTGCAGCTCAACTGATTACGGTAATGGTATGAAAACCACGACACAAATCATGAAGAGAGATTGGCAAGCGGAGCTTGCGTCTGAGTCCGGAGAACATACCGTCAATTTGCGGGAGATTTAACCAGAGGCCAATCAGCCATAATGATAAAAATCAAACTGATTAAAAGATAAATTGCACTTACCAAGTACAGAAGAGGATGCTTATTTGAACCATCAGCCAGAATAGTTTTATATCGTTTTTTTGGCAAAAAAATTAGATGATTAATCGACATAACAAAAATAGCAATAAATACACCCTCTAAAGTTGTGAACATTTTTGGTTTCAAAGTCAGAATGTTAAAGAACTCAAACAGAGAAATAAAAAGAATTGTCATATAGCCTCTACGCTCAATAGAGCGATCGAGTTCCGCCCAATCAATGCTACTAAAAAGATAATAGACCGTGCAGAAAAGATTATAGTAAAGGCGCATAAAAACCATCTAATCTCTGATAGCCTCAATAAAATCTTTAGCTTCCTTCGAAGTTGGGGATCTGTTTCAAGCGCCTTCTCAAAATAATGAATGGCTACAGAATCATCTGCCAGCATGCCTATTGAATATATCAGTCCAAGGTTTTTATAACAGTTGTAAACCCTATGACCTAATTCAATTGATTTTAAATAGTCTTGAACAGCATCACTATCATTTCTTATACGGGCCTGGGAGTATCCCCTTCTGAAATAATAAATTCCTTTTGCAGAATCGGCAGCAATTAATTGATCAAAAATCGGAATGACTTCTTCGAACTCATCCTGGTTGTAAAGCTTATCTGCGAGCAATTCTAAATTTTCAGCTTCGTTTAAAAGAACACCATTTTCGGATGTTTTCTTATCTGAAAGTGTGCAACTTGTCAGTATAGTGAAAAGCAAAATCAATGTCCATGTGTATGAAAAATTATCGTGGATAGTATCCACCTCTTATAGCAATTGGTTGATTTTCAATTTTGATTGACTTGGCCACATATTTGATTTAACCTCATAAAAATGATTTTACTCATCTGGTTGAAGCGTCCGCATGTGCCATAGTGGGCCATTTTTGAGCATGACAATAAATGCGCCTACTTCCCAAACGGATTGATGTTGGCTAAGGCGCGTTTGCCGCCGCCCATCTTATTCATGGTCTTCATCATCTTTCGCATTTGTTCAAACTGCTTCATGAGGCTGTTTACCTGCTGGATATTGGTGCCGCTTCCAGATGCAATGCGTTTGCGGCGGCTGCCATCGATGATATCGGGGTTGGCACGTTCGACTTTTGTCATTGATTTAATGATTGCCTCAATGGGTTTGAAGGATTCTTCATCCACATCCAGCCCTTTCATGGCTTTGCCCATGCCGGGGATCATGCCCATGAGGTCTTTGATGTTACCCATCTTTTTGATCTGTTCCAGCTGAGACAGGAAGTCGTCAAAGTTGAACTGGTTTTTCCTGATTTTCAGGTTGAGCCTGCGGGCTTCATCTTCATCAAAGTTTTGCTGCGCACGCTCAACAAGTGAAATCACATCACCCATGCCGAGGATTCGCTGGGCCATTCGGTCTGGATGGAAGACGTCGATGGCATCCATTTTTTCCCCTGTACTGATGAACTTGATGGGCTTTTCTACCACATTACGAATCGACAAGGCTGCACCGCCGCGTGAGTCACCATCTAATTTCGTAAGGACAACACCATCGAAATCAAGTCGCTCATTGAAGGTTTTTGCAGTATTTACCGCATCCTGGCCGGTCATGGAATCCACGACGAAGAGTGTTTCTGATGGTTTCAGGGCATCCTTCAGCGCAGCGATTTCATTCATCATCTGTTCATCCACGGCCAAGCGGCCCGCCGTATCGACAATGAGTATTTTTTTGCCTTTGGCTTTTGCTTGGGCTATTGCATTCTTCGCGATTTTAACTGCATCCTTATTCTCCGGTTCCGCATAAACGTCCACGCCAATCTGTTCGCCAAGCACCTTCAATTGGTCGATGGCGGCAGGCCGGTAAATGTCGCAGGCAGCCAACAATACCTGGCGGCCCTGTTTTTTCAGCATGCTGGCTAACTTTGCGGTAAAGGTGGTTTTACCCGAACCCTGCAAGCCTGCGATCAGCACCACGGCGGGGTCGCCGGAGAGGTGGATGCCGGCCTTGGATCCGCCCATGAGTTCAGCTAGTTTTTCCTGCGTGATTTTCACCAGCAACTGCCCCGGAGATACCGAGATAAGCACGTCGCGCCCCATGGCTTCGTCCTTGATCTTATCGGTGACATCCTTGGCAACTTTATAGTTTACGTCGGCATCGATCAGCGCTTTGCGGATTTCTTTGACGGTCTTGGCAACATTGATCTCGGTAATCCGGCCTTCACCTTTGAGCGTCTTGAACGCCTGATCGAGTTTGATACTTAAATTGTCGAACATCTGCTGAGAATTTTGGCAAAAATAATAGAAATTCCTTAACGGATGGCCGCAAGTGTGCGGAGTGGCAAAATGATCCATGGATTTTTTGCACTTTTATTCATACCTGAAACCGATCAGAAGGGTGTCCGCATGTGAACAAATTCAATGAGAAAAATGCTTAATTTACCCATAGCCTGCGATGGCACGACCTTTGACCACTATGGGTGTTTTAACAAATCACATGATGAAAAAAATCCAACTACTGCTCCTTCTTATTGTTTCCGCCACAGCAACAATCGCCGTTGCCGATGATGGTGTCGAGAAAAAATACACCGTAAAGCCATTTACCGAGTTATACCTCCAGGGCCCTTATGAAATTCATCTGCGTCAATCAGACAGCTATTCGCTTACGATCGTCACCACGAGCAATTACTTTGAACGGCTAGAAGTAAACTCTGAAACAGGACGTCTGGAAATAATCCTTGAAGGAAAAAACCTTCGAAACACCAAGGCCATCGAAGTGTGGATAAACGTAAAACGGCTTGAAAAGCTGAAAATCGAGGGAGCCGTGGATCTTGAATGTGAAAACCAATTGGTTACCGACAATTTGAAACTGGAATTTGACGGCGCCGGCGATGTGGAACTGAATTTAAAGGCAGCCAAGGTAATTTCAGAAATATCGGGTGTGGGCGATTTTACAATCGAGGGTGAAGCAGAATACCATAAAGTATCCTTCCATGGCATAGGGAGCTATGATGCATCAGGACTCAGGAGCAAATATACCCTGGTCGACTCCAATGGCATCGGCAGCGTAAAAGTCTATGCGAGCGCCAGCTTCAAAGGCCAGGCGAGTGGCATCGGGTCGGTGGAATATTATGGAGATCCCGCGGAGGTGGACGTGGATGCGTCAGGATTGGGCAGCGTCACCAGGCATTAACGAGAAGAAAAACTACTCCAAATCCAGAACCAGCATTATCACGCTTTCACTGATTTGTTGGCCAGCTGACCGCAAGCCGCATCGATATCTTTTCCACGCGACCTTCGGATATTGACTGTGAGGCGTTTTTGCCCGAGAGCAGTGGTAAACTCTTCCAATTCCTTATCATTGGCTCTGCGAAAATCAGCATTATCGATCGGGTTGTACTCAATGATATTGATTTTACAGGGAATCTTGCTCGCAAACCGGACTAAGTTTTTAGCATCGGACGCCTCAAGGTTAAACTTGCTGAACGCGATGTATTCCAGCGTTATCCAGTTTCCAGTGTTCTGATGAAAATACACCAGCGCTTCTGAAAGTGCCGCAAGCGAATTTGTCTCGTTGATGGGCATAATGGTATTGCGTTTTTCATCATCAGCCGCATGCAGCGACAGCGCCAGATTGAACTTCACATTGTCGTCCGCCAGCTTCCTGATCATTTTGGCGATACCGGCAGTAGAAAGCGTGATGCGCTTTTGTGAAATATTCAGACCATCAGGAGCGGTAATCCTGTCGATACCGCTGAGTACGTTGGCATAATTCAGCAGCGGTTCGCCCATGCCCATCAGCACGATATTGCTCAAGGGCAGGTTGTAGCTCTTCATCGCCTGCTGATTGATGAGTACTACCTGGTCATAGATTTCTGCTGCATCCAGATTTCGCTTGCGTTCCAGGTAGCCGGTCGCACAGAATTTACACGAAAGCGAGCAGCCGACCTGTGATGAAATACAGGCCGTCATCCGGTCATCGGAAGGGATCAACACTCCTTCAACGATGTTGCCGTCATGGAGTTTGAATGCAATTTTGATGGTTCCGTCCTGGCTAACCTGTTCGGTGAAGACGCGGATGGGATTTATACAAAATTGCTCTTTTAATTTATCCCGCAAGGCCAGAGACAGGTTGGTCATGGCATCGAAGTCGGTGGCTGACTTTTGCCACAGCCATTCATATACCTGCCGGGCACGAAAAGTTTTTTCACCCGCTTTAGCCAGTTGTCCTTCCAGTTCTTTCAGCGAAAGCTGCCTGATATCGATTTTTTCCATGATGCAAAAATACATGGATTAGCGGCGATAATCTGTATTGACTTTATAAATATGAAAAGCGATCAGGTACGAGCGATTGCGCGGGCGATTTGCCAATGCGGCAGTTGATAGTTGTAATTCAATGTCGTTAAGTTAAGCTATAACGTATATCGTCATTGCGAGCAATAGCGAAGCAATCCGTTTGCAATGGGCAGATTGCTTCAGTCGTGCCTCCTTCGCAATGACGTCATTTCTTAACTAAACGACATTGAACTGTAATAAACTACCATGGGGCGCGACGATAGAAATTTCATAGTTTATCAGCCTTGTGCATAGTTCTTAAATCTGCGATTCAGTCAATGCCGCACATTAAGACATCGACAAAATCGATGTACGCACGGATAAACAATTTGAAATCCGCAGAAATAAATGTATTTTCAATCACTTAACCCCCACATTTATGAAAAGACGACAATTACTCCGAGGCGCGCTATTATCACCTCTGGCTTTAACTCCTTTTTCAGGGCAATCAGAAACCATTCAAAAAAAGTATAATCTGCCGGATATTAAGATCACGAAAGTGAAAGCGATAGCCACCGCACCGAACGGCATCGAGTTGGTCGTGGTAAAGGTGGAAACCAGCGAGCCCGGATTGTATGGCCTTGGATGTGCCACATTCCGCCAAAGGGCACATTCGGTGGTGGTTGCGGTCGATAAATACCTCGATGATTTCTGCCGTGGAAAATCAGTACATAATATCGAAGACATCTGGCAGACCGCCTATGTGAGTTCGTATTGGAGAAATGGCCCGGTGTTAAACAACGCGCTCAGCGGTCTCGATCAGGCCCTCTGGGATATCAAAGGCAAGCTGGCCAATATGCCGGTGTATCAGTTACTGGGTGGAAAATGCCGCTTTGCAGTCGACACCTATACGCATGCTTCCGGCAAGACCAGGGAAGAAGTCGCAGAAAATGCTCAAAAATTCATGGACCAAGGCTGGCGGCACGTGCGCGTTCAGCTTGGCGGATACGGCTCTACGCACCTTTCCGTATCGCCTGACTATAAAGCCAATAACTTCGGACAAGCCAATGACAATACGCTAGACAACTTTGAATACATAAAAGGAACAATTGCGATGTTCGACCATGTGCGCAAGGTATGTGGGGAAAAAGTGGAATTACTCCATGATATCCATGAACGGCTTCAACCCACTGATGCGATTTACATGATGAGGAACCTGGAGCAGTACCGGCCATTTTTCATTGAAGATCCCATTTCCCCCGAAAACAGACATTGGATGGAAACCATCAGGGAGAAAACCTCCGTGCCGATCGCGATGGGAGAATTGTACAACAACCAGAATGAATGGATTGATCAGATGATGCTGCGGCAAATCGATTTCATCCGCATACACATATCGCAGATCGGCGGCATCACTCCCGCCATGAAAGTGGCTCGTCTTGGCGAATGTTTCAACGTGCGTACAGCGTGGCATGGTCCGGGTGACGTATCGCCCGTGGGGCATGCGGCCAATGCACATATCGACCTGGCCGTGTGGAATTTCGGCATTCAGGAAGCGGTCAATTTCAATGATAAGCTTCGCGATGTATTTCCGGATGCCCCTTATATGGAAAAAGGATTTATGCATATCGTGGAAAAACCAGGCCTCGGCGTGGACATCAATGAAAAGGAAGCGGCAAAGTATCCTCTGCCCAAATTCGACTACAACTGGACCCAACTGAGAAATAACGACGGCACGCCAGTGCGACCGTAATTTTTCTTTTATGAACCAATTTATACCAACAAACGATGGCTTACGATGAATACTTAGCTGACCGAATCCGCAGAACCTTAGTGCAAAAGAAAGTGCAGTTCCTGGAGAAAAAAATGATGGGAGGCCTCACTTTTATGGTGAATGAAAAGATGTGCATCGGTATTATAAAAAATGACCTGATGGCACGCATCGACCCGGATATCCTGCAAATTGCACTTTCGAAGAAGGGCTGCCGGGAGATGGATTTTACAGGGAAACCCATGAAGGGATATGTACTTGTATCGCCCGCTGGCGTGGATTCAGATACAGACATGGATTATTGGATACAACTATGTCTTGACTTCAATCCAAAAGCTAAATCGAGTAAGAAGAAATGAATCGACAAATCACCATGGATATGTAGTGTGATTTCCTAAAGCTTTAAAATCTTCAATCGCTGGCTGGATCCATTTCCGGAGAGAACCATTACATATAGTCCCCTTGGAATTCCTTCCAGATTCAGGGTGTGCTCAGAGACCGATAACTCATACTTAGCCAGGGCACGGCCATTCATATCGAGTAGTGTGGCGCCATGGTATCCGGCCCGATTATCAATATAAATCCATGAGGTGACGGGATTGGGATAGTACCTGACGTCGCTTTGTTCCGGCAGGTCTTCGATTCCCGTGACGGCGAAAAATATTTCTTCCACCTTTATATCAGAGATCACAACATCTTCAGCGAATGTGCCAAAGTCAAACGCCAGCCGTGCTGCGTTGTCAGTCGGGCTACCCATGGTAAAAGCCACTGTATAAGTCTGTTCGGTCGTTGTGAGGCTCAATCCGGAATATCCACTGTAGGAAGTCCATGGATCTGAGTTTTTTCCAGCGTAAAAGGTTCCTCCTCTTGTAGCCTCGGCCTTTAGCTTTGAACGTTATCCGATACATTTTATCCTTCTGGAATGCGAATGGACTTTTAGTCAATTGTACATGCCAGGCTTGTGAGCCGCCGTTGTTGATGGTCACATTGAGCTTTCCCGCTGATGCAGTCAGGCTGCCGGCAGCGCCGCTATTGGCATTGAGCGACCATCCATCGGTACCAGCGGAAAAATTGCTGGTGTAGATGTTATTTGTAAAAACGGGTGTCGGTTCGGGCATGGGATTGAGAAAGA
Organism: Cyclobacteriaceae bacterium; assembly: GCA_034523095.1. Taxonomy (GTDB): domain Bacteria; phylum Bacteroidota; class Bacteroidia; order Cytophagales; family Cyclobacteriaceae; genus JAAUQL01. The sequence goes on from JAXHKU010000029.1 coordinate 70,545, forward strand.
GTGCATTGACCAGCGGCTCCACAAATTGTTTGGTGGTTGGATTATATATGCCAAACCCAGCGCTGAATTCCCAGTATGCCCAACTCAGATTTTCTTCCTCAAAATACCGCCCAAGATAGGTAGTCCACCGTTCACGCGATTCGATGTCAGCTTTGCTATATGCTCCAAATTCACCAACATGCACGGGAACATTGTTTGTTGTAGAATAATCTAAGGCCGCCCGAAATTCATTTTGCACCGTTTCCCGCTCCGGCACTATGTCAAACCATTTCGTACCGAGCCAGGCATCGGCCTCAGCGCCGACCCACTCTGCTCCCTGGTGCGTGAAATTGAACGGATTGTAATAGTGAACAGTGACGATGACATTATCATCATTTGGCACCTGAAGCTTCGACAAACCTCCGAGTCCTCCATAGTCGGCAGTTCCCATGAGTACCATACGGGTAGGGTTGGTCTTGCGGATTTCGGTGAGCGCGTCAGCAAAAAATGTGTTCCATTTCTCAGGCGTCAGGTTGCCATGAGGTTCATTCATTACTTCAAAAAGCAATGTATCCGGGTAGTTCTTGAAATAATCTGCAATCTGGTACCACTGCGAAAGGAACCGCTCCTTTTGTCCGTCAGGATTATCAAAAAGCGCCTCGTGGTGATGCATATTGACAATAATATGCAATTTGTATTTTCGAGCGGTATCCACCACTTGTTGTATGCGGTTGAAAAAGGTCGGATTGATGGTATATGGTGCGGCAGCCATGCTTCGGTCAGCAGGTTCCCACCGAACCGGGAGACGCACATGGTCAAATCCGAGATCGGCCATGATCTTGAAATACTCAGGCTTCCATGGATTTCCCCATTCATTTTCTGAGGGCGCTTCAAAGCAATTTCCCATGTTGACACCCCGACCCAGGCGCGTGTTCATATCAAAAGCTGCCTGGCGGTTTTGGGCCATACCTGATAAAGCAAGGACACATAATAGTATTACCGTGAACACGTGTAGCTTCCTCATAATTTATGGGTTATAAGATCATGAATTTGAGCCAGTCTAAAATTCAGACATGCACAACTTCTATTTATCCAATTATTAATACTTTCTTTTAAAATTCATTCTGTTATCAAAGAAGTTCAAGATCACAACTTCATTATTGGTGAATCTATAAAAAATCGTAACAGGTTTTTCTATTACGAAACCATAAATTCCTTTGGTTTGGTCTTCGACTCTTCCTATTTGCGGATGTTCAACTATGATGTCAAAAAATGAATACGTTGTTGATGAATTTAGTGGCGGTTGATTTGCCAAATTCCTCATTCAGATATTCCAGAATTTCATCAAATCGTTTATCAGCTTTTTTCGTTAGCCTTATTTTTCGAACCATTTTGAATGTTTTGATCTCAGTTTTTCGAGGTCAATTAAATTGGATTCATCTAGGCTTTCATCATAGGCTTCGTAAAGTTCTTTCTTCTGTTCTTCTGAAAGACTCTTTATTAACTCGCCTTCAGTTTGTTTATTTCTGGAGTCCAGCAATTGATAAACCATCTCAAGGAGTTCATTATTATCAATCTTATCAATCAAAGAGTGAAGATCATCTTTTATTTGAACTGATTTTCTCATGATTCTAAATTACGAATATTTTTAGATTTATTCACCGTCCAACCTACACGCCAACGGCCAGGCTAGCATGCCCAACTTGGCCAAGTAGGCTGGTATTACGCGGCTGTGGATGCTCACCATTTTTGCCAACAGCTTTTTAAGGTTTCGATCTATCATCGATTCCGACTAAATATCATGCTTGCTTTTCCATGGTAAAAAAGTAATGGCAATTTAATCTATATACAATTTCCTTTATTACATGGGCCATTGTATCACCTTTAGGTAAATATTCATGGCTATAATTAGCCTTTAAGTGGTCTGGCACATAATAATTCAATATTTCCCAATCATCAATTGTGTTAGTTTTATAAATTATTTCATTGTTGCTATTAATATATTTTGTCACTATTGGGAATTTTATTCGACTCTTTTGAAAAGTTGTGTCCTCTCTTTAAATCTTTTCATAAAGCTTTGGAAACCTTCGTTAGTATAGTTCCCTGTGTCATTCGCATTTTCTGCCGGTTTAATTTCGCACGAACAGACGACAAAAAGAATTAGAAGTAAATAATCTCTCATTTTTCAATATTTAATTGTTGGCAACTCCCGTATAAACCCTGGTTTATACACATCATATATATCACTAATATAGGGCATCCACCATTACATCGACGTCGAAATGAATTACATATTAAATATTTCCAACTTTATTCTTCTTCCTCAACATCCACCACGGGGGTGCGAAGAACGTAATGAAGCCATATCATACCAATGGCACCGGCAACTACAGAGGCGATTATTACAGATATTTTGGCGCTGTCAATTAACGCCGGGTTATCAAACGCCAGAAACGTGATAAATATAGACATTGTGAATCCGATGCCACCCAAAAATCCGACCCCGATAATTTCGCGCCAGCGCAAGTCGGAGGGCAAGCTGCAAATACCGACACTCACAGCTATGAATGAAAAAAGCACAATGCCCAGTGGTTTGCCGATGAGTAATCCGGCCATGATACCCAGATTATTTGCCAGCCAAAGTGAATCCACCCAGTTACCACCGATGACGATCGCTGTGTTGGCGAACGCGAAAATCGGAAGAATAATAAAGGCCACCGGCTTGTGCAGAAAGTGTTGCAGCAGGTAGGAGGGGGAGCGCTTTTTACCGTCGGTAAACGGAATAGCGAAAGCGAGCAGGATTCCGGTAATAGTGGCATGTATTCCTGAGTTGAGCATGAAATACCACATAACGATGCCGCCTATGAGGTAGGGCACCAGGTTATGGACCTTAAGCCGTCTGAGAATGATTAAAAAGCCAAAAATTCCCAGGGCGATAAAAAGATTCGTCCATGACAGCTCCCCGGAATAGAAAAAAGCAATGACGAGCACTGCTCCCAGGTCGTCGATGACTGCCAGTGCAGTGAGAAAGATTTTAAGCGACAGTGGAACCCGATTGCCCAACAAGGATAATAATCCCAGGGCAAATGCAATATCGGTAGCCATTGGCACACCTGCGCCAGCCATGGATTCTGAATGAATATTAAAGATGAAATAAATGCCAACCGGAATTAACATACCACCGGCAGCAGCAAAAATCGGCAACAACGCATCTTTGAAATTTGAAAGTTCACCCTGGTAAATCTCCCGCTCCAGTTCAATGCCGATGAGAAGGAAAAAAATGGCCATAAGTCCATCATCTACCCATTGAACCAGAGAATGACCGGCGAAACTAGTTTGCCAGAATTGTACATATTGATCGCTAAAGATAGAATTTGCAAGAGTGATCGACACGATGGTGCAAGCGATCAGAACGAGCCCCGCTGCTTTTTCACTTTCAAAAAACTCCTTGTATAACCTTGATAGATTCATTGGATTGAATTGTATGGTTGTCTTCTTTGAGCGGGTACTATTTTAATTGATCCGCAGCCGCCCAATCCGTTTGCCAATGTACTACTCCCCTGGGTTTAGAACATCGAACTGGCTCTCTTGGTTAGTTTCACCATTGGATTTGTTCTTCTGGTTTTTATTCTTCCAATACCTTCCTGGCTAGGTATGTTGGACAAATCTATCAATTCCACGATATAAATCCAGCCCGTTTCGCTGAGGATTCAGACAAATGTATTTTTGATTTGTCGCCCTGAACCCCAACCAAGTGTGGCGATGGAGTTTTATGAAAAGTGTGAAGTGGCTCGTAAAAAAGGTCGGTGTAAACTGATAGTGAATCGCTTCTTTCTCCCGCACGACACCATACCATTAACCGTTAGCACTTATTTACATTAAAATTTGGCGCAACAGCAAAATTGCTGTATATTTACAGCAAAAACGCAATCATGGCTAGAAAAGAGGGAAAAAGAACTTCCAATATCAAGGCATTTGATCCCAAAAAAAGTATTACACGTGCTGTAAGAATTAGATCGACAAGTTCTAAATGGGAAATCGCCACCTCAAGTGATAAGATTATTTGGGGAAATAAATTAGAGAGAGTTGCAATTATTCGTAAAGGTTTGCCATACGAATCGATAGAAGTTATTGGGCAAAAAGCAAACTTACATGTTAAGCAAGTGCTTCATTATTTGGGGGTTGCGCAAACGACATACAATAAGAAAAAGAGAAAATGATTTCCTGAATGGTAGAGACAGTGAAGTTATCTTAATGCTATCTGAAGTACTTGATTTCGGACTTGAAGTATTCAACGATGAAAAAGAAAAGTTACAACGATGGTTGAAGAAACCTAACTTGTCATTAGGAGGTGTTACACCAGAGAGCTTGTTTGATTCTATTACTGGAATACAGGAAGTTCGTAACGCACTGAACAGACTGGAATACGGAAACATGGCATAATGAAAGTTTTTAGAGTTGAACGAAAAAAATACATAGCAACCACTTTGGAGGGGATTGGTGCATCCTTAACTGAAGGCTATAGGTGGAATAGTTTGAATACGTTTTTAGTTTATACTGCAGAATCAAGATCATTAGCTATGTTGGAAGTATCTGTGCATTTAGATCTAAGTGAAGATCTTCCTACAGACAGGTACTATGTAGAAATTCTTGTTCCAGATGATATTCAAATTCAAGAGTTAAGAATTGAGGATTTACCTGATTACTGGGACTCAAAACCACCAATACTTGAAACTCAGTACATAGGCGATGATTTTGTTAATGAAAGTAGTGCAGCTGTATTGAAAGTTCCTAGCAGTATTGTGAATCAAGAATTCAATTACCTTATAAATCCCAAGCATCCGGATTCTGAAAAGATAATTATTGTATCTACTACTCCTTTTAAATTTGATAGTAGATTGCAACAACTAAAAGAAAAGGATTAGTAATCAAAAACAAGTGCTAACCGATAATAACGAGCACGCGGGTTTCAGAAGTTTTCGAGCGTTTGTGGCTCGTAAAAAAGATCGGTGTAATCTGATAGGTAATCGTTTCGTAAGCCCGCACGACACCATAACATCCAACGTTGTGCCCCGTTGGAAAAAACGACCATCCAGATAAATAGGGCCTGCTGAGAAAGTATAGAAAGACTGAATAGACTTTGATTTGGGGTGTTTTATGCTGATTTTGATATAACCAAATGCACGGTTATATGAGCAAGACCCGAAAAAAGCATGCACTTCGCTTGGAATATGCGAGAGAAAAGCAGCTAACACTCGCTGGATTTGAGACACCATTTGTAAAGACGCTGGATGCGAACAACCGCTGGGTTGTATTGGCCAAGAAGATACCATGGGATGAAATAGCGGGTATCTATCTGAAGCGATTTAAGATGAAACCCACGGGTCGTCCACCGTTGAACCCAGGCCTGGTGATAGGGGCGATTATCATCAAACACATGTGCAACCTGGATGATCGGGAGACCGTGGCCCAGATCAGCGAAAACATGTACATGCAGTATTTTATCGGCTACAGCGGCTTCAGCCCTGAGCCACCCTTTGACGCCTCCTTGTTTGTAGAGATCAGGAAGCGTCTGGGCGATGAGGTGATCGCCCAGATGAATGAGCGGATCATATCCCTATCCAGAGCAGATACGGGCAAATAAAAGGGAACTGACCCCGGGCCAACCGCCGGGCACAAAGGAGCTGTGATTATGGATGCCACGGCCTGTCCACAGGATATAGCCTACCCGACGGATTTGAATTTACTTTCAGAGGCCCGGCAGATCAGCGAGCGGCTCATCGACACGATCTACGTTGCTGACCTTGATGGAGCTAAGCCCAGGACCTACCGGAAACTGGCACGCAAAGAATACCTGCAGACGGCCCAGCAGAAATCACCCCAGGCTAAAACCATTCGCAAAGCCGTTGGTCGCCAGTTACGGTATGTAAAAAGGAATCTCCAGTCCATCGATAAGCTCCTGGACCGACGTCATGCGTTCCCGCTAGATGGCAAAGACCAGAGGTGCCTCATGGTGATCCACACCCTTTTTCAGCAACAGATGGAAATGTATCTGGAGCGCAAGCATAGTGTGTCGGATCGGATTGTGAGTATCCACCAGCCCCATGTGCGTCCGATCGTTCGGGGAAAACTCAAGAGTAAGGTGGAGTTTGGCTCCAAGATCCATGTATCCCTGGCCAATGGGTATGCCTATCTGGACACCATCAGTTGGGATGCATTCAATGAATCGAGCGCTATGATGGAGTACATTGAGCAATACAGAAACAGGTTCGGCTATTACCCTGAAAAGGTGCTGGCCGATCAGATATACTGTACCCGGGAGAACAGAAGAAAGCTTCAGGATCTGGGCATAAGGCTCCTGGCCAAGCCGCTGGGCAGACCAAAGGCAGTGGCAGACCACGTAAGTCCGGGGCAACGAAATCCGATTGAGGGCAAATTCGGTCAGGCCAAAAACGGGTACGGGTTAAACCGCATCAGAGCCAGGCTCAAAGACACCTCTCAATCCTGGATCGCCTCGATCATCATGGTGCTCAACCTGGTCAAACTGGCAGGGGAAGCACCCCTATGTCTGTTGAGTTTTTCAGCATGGAAACAAGCGGTGCTTGGATTACTGGATGAAATAAAAAATACCCGAGAGCCACAACAATGGAACTTCGGGTATTATACTCGCTGAGTTTTTAAGCAGGCCCTAATTAAACCATAGAAAAATATATGATAACCGAATTAAGATTAAACGAAACTATTGAGACATATAACAACGCAGCCGTGCGATATCAAGATAAATTCATGGAAATGGATTTGTATAATGATACGTTCGACAAGTTTTGTAACCTGATTCAAAAAGAAAATGCAGAGATATTTGAGATTGCAACTGGACCTGGAAATATAACGAAATATCTATGTTCAAAACGGACTGATTTCAAAATTTTCGGAATTGATTAGGCTCCAAACATGATTGAATTGGCCAAGAGAAATAATCCTGAGGCAGAGTTCAGAGTAATGGATTGCAAAGATATTAGCACGATTGATAGAAAATTTGATGCAATAATGTGCGGATTTTGTATGCCATATTTATCTAAAGAGGAATGTGCCAAACTGATTGCCGATTCATCTGGACTCTTATCTAAAAATGGATTGCTTTATTTTAGCACGATGCAGGACGATTATGATAAGTCAGGATTTGAAACGACAAGTTTTTCTGGTCAGGATAGAGTTTACATTTATTATCATCAGGCGGATTATCTTACTGATTGTTTAATTCAGAATGGATTTGAGATAATAGATTTGCTAAGAAAAGATTACCCCGAACCAGAAGGAACATTTTTAACTGATATGATTTTTATTGCGAAAAAGAAATGAAACCAACTCAGGCACACGCACGAGGTATAAAAAACTGCCGGGATATTAGGTTATTCAAGGGCTGTAACTAGCTTCAACTTTTGTTTAACTTGATGATGAATCGCCCGCAATCGGCAACTTTTCATACCGCCAAACGTTGACCAAAGTCGTTATTTTTCGGCAGGGAGGTGAAACAGGTAGTAGATTTAAGGTGTACACATTAAATCTAATAACATAGAAAATCGACCCATAAATTATCATCTCGATCTCAAATGGGCCATTATGGTATCTCTAAGATTAGTTGCGGATGAATTTTTTACAATCATACAAATGGCGCAAGCATCTTCCTTGCGCCAATTTATTCAATAATCTCCGTCGTATTCGTTCAAAATAATGATTACTTTATCTGCCCTCTTATTTCCCCACCTGGATATGCATTGGTATGCACATTGACATAGGCATTCCCCGATTTCAAGGCTGCCACAAGATCAGAGATTTCCATACCAACAAGGGGACCAGTAAGGTTTGAATTATTAAAACTCCTTTGAGCCAGAATTCCATTTGTTGTTCCTGGAATTAGCAACATAGGCGGAGCTTCCGGATACAGCCAGACTACCACTGGTCCATTAACACCAGCTGGCGCTATATGGATATGTGCCATTCTAACGTCTTCAAGATTAGCAACAATTAGCTTAAAAGAAACAGATTGTCTGTCTTTACTTACCTGAAATTTTACTTGGCCAGTTGCATTTGTCGTTGCTGGAGGTACTTCCTGGTCACCGGTAAGGTGAGCAGTGAAATTAAGCGGACCGTTTCCGGAGGCTTTAGAAAGTTCATCACCCGGAGTTGGTGCAATCAGTACCTCGGATTCATTGCAGGCCTGGAGCAGAAATACTGTTGCCAAAACAAGGCTTAGAGAATAAAGCTTTTTCATTGGTCATGGATTTAGGTTAATAATGCCTTATTATGCGGTTATTTTTTATGAAAAGCAAGGAAATACCGAGATACGTCATATCAAGTGATGGCAAAAAACGATTAACAGGAGAACGCCTATCCGTGCAATACAGACACTATAAAATCCATAGTAGCGGTTGAATTATCTTCTTTCGACCATTCTGTTCAAAGCAAAGGTTATTAGGGAGGGCTCCATCAAAAACAAAAAAGATGCGCACCACCAAGGCGCGCATCTTTTCATTCTGTTGCTAAAAAACCGTTACCAGTTCAGGATTTTGTTGAAATCATATTCCTCAGGATTATCCACGAATGCTTTGGCAGCGGTATAATCCTCCGGCTCAATAAACTGCAGGTTATTCTTTATAAGCGTCACGGCGCCATAGCCTTCGATGTCCACCAGGCGAGGCGGAATTTTTCCATCCGGACCTTGCAGGTCTTTGAGATATAACGGGGATGCTTTTCCGGCTGCGTTCACATATACCATACAGCCGGTTTCACCTTTGGAATAAAGCTCATAAACTCCAATACCCAGCAGTGAGCAGTAAATGAGGTCGTAGCTGATCGGACGCACACAGCGTATTTCATAGCCCACTTCTACAGGACGGCTTTTTATTTTGAGCCTGGTACTTTTGAGTTTAAGCTCAATCATCTCGTTGAAGATATGGGCTTTGGACACTTTCCCGAGTTCCGGATGTCCGTGATCGTCATAAGAGAAGTTGATACCGGAATGCTTTATTTCTTCTTCACTTAATGCATGAAATACACCTTCAGAAACGATAGCAGCGCCATAGGGCACACCGAGGATGCTCCTCTTAATCATCGCTGAGATCACCAGGTTCACAATTTTGCTGATGGTGATCGTGGTTTTATTGAACATTTCCGGAATCACCAGCATCGGAAAATGACAGGCGCCTCCAATTCCGGCGGCAAGATGTCCGGCCGAGCGCCCCATTGCCGACACGATGAACCAGTTCTCACTGGTACGCGCATCTTCATATACGGTATTGCAAATGGCAACTCCGGCCTCTTTGGCGCTCTGATAACCGAATGTCGGTGTATGATCGGGCAGTGGCAGGTCATTGTCAATGGTCTTGGGCACATGGATATTTTTCAGATCATATCCTTTGTCAGCAATGAATTTGGCGATTCTGTTGGCCGTCGAAGCCGTGTCGTCTCCACCGATCGTAACGAGCAACTTGATATTATTTTGTTTGAAAAGATCGAGGTTGAAATTGCTTTCAAAATCAGCATCCTTCGGTTTGAAACGACTCATTTTCAAAGCCGACCCACCGCGGTTGAAGATATCGTCGGCATAAAGAAAATCGATATCGACCATTCTTGGCGCCTTGGAAAAAAGACCTGAATATCCGCCATGAAGGCCGATAACCTTCCAGCCATTTCTCAGAAATATTTTTGCCACACTGCCAACCACCGTGTTCATGCCGGGAGCCGGACCACCTCCACAAAGAATTGCTACTGCATTTTTCATTATTATTTGTTTTTTAGTTTGACTGATTTTTCAGATTCGAAATTTTCTTTCTGGAAATCGGATGTTCATGACATACTCTTTTTCCGAAACGGTGCAAAAATAAAAAACTTTGGCAGGTTATTTAAAGCTCATGAAGGGCTATTTCTGCAAAGTCTGATATAAATCATGAAAACACCAGAGGGATGAAGTGCCGTTCAATGGTTCAGGTGGAAAAGTGAGAAAGGGTGAAAGTGGTGACTCGGAAACACAAGGGGGATTGGTCACGTATCAATGTTCAATGGTTCAATGGTTCAATAGTTCGGTGGGGAAAGCGGAAAGGTGGAAAAGTGGGAATGGGTTATGAAGGATGAGTGATGGGCGCTTTGTACTTATTACTTTGTACTTTACTATGTCCTTAATTCATGATCATAAGTAATTGAGCGGTGCGGTTGCCGGAATTGTCATTTACACTAAGTATATAAATCCCGTTACCTAATGTGGCGGTTTCAAGAAAAGTGTCCTGATATTTGTTGATTGTAAACGGCGACAAAACCTGCTGACCAAGGATGGTGAGTAAATTCGCCTGTAAGTCGCGGTCGGCACGGAAGGTAATTCCGTTTGATCCGTAAACAGGATTGGGATACATTCGCAGCACGATTTTGGACTCATTTTCTCCGATGCCCTCTGCCGGATTCTTGAAAAATTGAAGCCCGCCACGTGCCCCGCCTACGATCAGACTTGACGAACCGAGACCGAAAAGGTCAGCCCCGCTGATCCACGTTTTCGAATCAACTCGCACGGTGTCTTCCTTATTATTGTCCGGGTTTTTAAGGACGATATTGATGGATTCGGCGCCATTCTCCGGTTGCGATTGAAAATCAAAATATACCCGTGCCATACCTCTGGCGTCAGTGACAAGGAGATCAGGAGTGGTATTTCCATCAATATCAGAAACCGAAGCGACGAGATTGAGACGGTACTGCTGAAAATCGCGCTCGATGTCTAAATATGCCGCGTCTTCCAGTATAAAAACATTACTGCCATTGTTTCGGTAATATTCCATCGCTCCGTTTTTCTTACCCAGAAGCAGGTCCGTAAATCCATCCTCATCCACATCATAGAAACATGGACTATCACCCATTTCAGCAGAGGAAGGTATCGGTAGAGGAATCAGATTGTCCGGATCAAATTGTACAGGTTTATTCGCTTCAGCTGTATTCAGAATGATCCGGCATTCGGGTTTATTACTTGTTGTATTCACCGCCCAATAAAGTAAGTCTGGAGCGTCATCGCCATTCATATCCGCCAGGCCAATGACAGGATTTACCAATTTCAATGTTGATAAATCCAAATAATCCTCGTCAGTAATGGTAAACGAGGGTTCGCCTGCCGAGCCGGTATTGCGCAAAGCTGTTATATATCCATTAAAAAATTCACCATTCCAATAGCCATTAGCCGATACCAATAAATCAGAAAGCCCGTCGGCATCCAGATCCGTAAGCACCGGAACAGAATATTCTCCAAAATCCATAGTCATGGACTGAATGAAATCATCCTGGCTGAAGCTGAAGGACGGTGACTGATCTGTGGCGGTATTCAGATAGAGCCTGTTGGAGTGCGCGAAATCGATTTTATATTCATAATTCTCTTCAAACGCGGGGCATACCACGAGGTCCTTGACGCCGTCAAAATTAAGGTCTTCGAAGAAAACCTGCAGGAAAGATATGGAAGTTGGCCGGATTGGTTGGTTCGGGAAACTCACCCGAGTAGCCGGTCATGTAGGCGCTGTCCTGGTCGCCCATATTTTCATAGAAATAGAGTTCTTCGCATTGCTCATGTCCCACGAGCAAATCGCGGTCGCCATCGCCATCGCTATCAAAAGCGAGCAGCGCTTTTCCGCCGGGGTGCTCCACCCGTCCATTCGTGATGTCGGCGCAGGTTTGTCCGTTGAATGCAAAAACGTTGCAGGTACATTCTTCAAATTCACCCCATGAGCGCGATTTTATCTCAAATTCCAGCGAATCGGCATGTCCGAACAAATCCATACTGAGGTTCCTGTTGTAGCGGATTGTGCCACCTACGGCGAAATTATACACTAAAATATCCACATCGGAGTCGCCATCGATATCGGTGATGGCCGGCACATCAGCGGCATTGGCGATGAGATTAATTTTGCCTGTGAATCCGGTGGTATAGAGCGGATCAGCCACTTTTTTCCACTGTGCCGCCTGGCCGGAAGACGAAATGTTCTTATAAACGATGATACCCCGGTCGCCATTGGAAAAAATATCCTTTTTCCCATCAAGGTTGTAATCAACGAACAGCACCCAGCCGGCAGGAATTTCAGGCAGGAATTGGGCGAGGTGAAATGCAGGAGCGAGCTGGTTGCCCACGATGCTGAAAACGGTGAAGATATTGGCGCTGCGGTCGTAAATCACGAGTTCTTCCGCTCCGTCATTATCGAGGTCTGCTTTACCATATTGCGCGGAGTTCAGTCCGCCGATCCATGGCATCGCGAGGTTGGTAGCGCCATTGTTCACTTCAATAGAATGTAGCTGCTCCATCGGCACCTGGGCTTTTGCCAGAATATTAAACATTAAAATGAAGGCAAACCAGGCGAATAAAAATTTGACGGCTTTCAACTTTAAAAAAATATTCACGCGCAGACAGATTTATTTTCAAACACTATAACTTGAACGACCGAATGACAAGTTTTTCACTATTCAACGAATTTATCGTTTTTAACATCTATGATCGAGAAAATATATAATTATTTCAGACAGAGCACAGGCATCTGTACCGATACGCGGCAACTAAAACCCGGCAATCTTTTCTTTGCATTGCGTGGCCCGAGTTTCAACGCCAACCAGTTTGCCCGCCAGGCTATCGACGCCGGAGCGGTCGCCGCAGTGATCGATGACAGCGAATACGAAATCACGGACTCCACGATCCTGGTAGCTGATGGACTTTCGGCACTTCAGGATCTGGCGAGGTACCATAGGGCCAAACTAAAAATTCCGATCATTGGCATCACGGGGTCCAACGGAAAGACCACCTCCAAGGAACTTGTCCATGCCGTTTTGTCGAGCCATTTCAACACATTCGCTACCCAAGGAAACCTGAACAACCACATCGGCGTGCCGCTCAGCGTATTGTCCATAACGGAAAAACACGAAATGGCCGTGATAGAAATGGGCGCCAACCATATTGGAGAAATAGCTGAATTATGCACAATTTCCCAGCCGACGCATGGATTTATAACCAATATTGGCAAAGCACACATCGGCCTGTTTGGCGGTTTTGAAGGAGTAATCCGTGCCAAGAGCGAGCTCTACAATTATCTGATAAAAACCCAGGGGACAATTTTCGTGAACCAAAACCAGGAAATCCTCATGAACATGAGCAAGCGGATGGCTGAACCGGTTTTCTATCCGAATGAGGGCAGTTTCTGTAAGGTGGAATTATTAGGGGCTGACCCGTATGTTTCGATAAAAACCCAGGGCGGCGGTGTTCTAGTTACGAAGCTTGTTGGCAGGTACAATTTTGATAATATCGCCACGGCGCTTTGTGTCGGTAAATATTTCCAGGTTCCGGAAGGCAAAGCAATCAAAGCAGTGGCCGAATATGTTCCTGAAAACAACCGTTCGCAAATTGTGGTAAAGGGTTCAAATACCATCATCCTCGATGCTTACAACGCCAATCCATCGTCGATGGAAAAAGCCCTTGAAAATCTTGCTGGCATGGAAGCAGAAAACAAGGTGGCCATCATTGGCGATATGTTTGAGCTGGGAGACGACACCGATCAGGAGCATCGCGCCATGGGCGAACTGGCCCGGCAGTTGGGGTTGACTGAGGTGTATTTTTGTGGTAAATCCATGCAACTGGCACGTGATGCTTTTGGAGGCGGGTATGGATTTGAAACACGCGCTGCGTTGATCGACCACCTGAAAAGTCACCCGATTTCCGGCAGTACCATCCTCATAAAGGCATCGCGCGGCATGGCGCTGGAGCAGGTCGTGGAGGTATTGTAATAAGCCTGACTACTGAAGTTTTGGATTGTTTCGGTGCCTGTCGCTGTCGCGGAAATTCTTTTTTTCCAGGTTCCGCTCAAATGCTTCCGTAAGATTCACGCCGGTCTGGTTGGCGAGGCATATCACAATCCAGAGCACATCGGCCAGTTCGTCAGCGAGGTCATTTTCCTTGTCGGATGGTTTGAATGACTGCTCGCCGTATTTCCTGGCGATGATCCGCGCCACTTCGCCCACCTCCTCAGTGAGCATGGCCATGTTGGTGAGTTCGTTGAAGTAGCGGACACCAACGGTTTTTATCCATTGATCCACCAATCGTTGTGCTTCTGCGATTTCCATTATTTCTTCTCTTTCGTGTCGATGATGATAGTGACCGGACCGTCATTGCAAAGCGATACCTGCATCATAGCGCCAAACTCACCGGTTTGTATTGGTTTTCCGAGGTCGGACGCAGCTTTGGCAATGAATTTTTCATAGAGCGGAATGGCGGTTTCCGGCCGGGCCGCTTTGATGTAAGACGGCCTGTTGCCCTTTTTCGTGGAGGCGTGCAGCGTAAACTGGCTCACGAGCAATAATTCACCATTGATATCGGTCAGGCATTTGTTCATTACGCCATCTTCATCATCAAATATTCGCAGGTTGATGATTTTTCGGCTCAGCCACTCGATATCCTCATCGTTGTCCGCTTCCTCGATGCCCAAAAGCACTAAAAACCCATGAGCAATTTGGCCACTGATTCGGCCCTCAATTTCTACTTTTGCTTCGCTTACCCGCTGGATGACTGCAATCACACTTTTTAGATTTAGCGTTCGAAAGAGTCAATAATAATCTCTTACTTTATTCTTTCCATGGATATGGAAGCATTTTTATGCAAAAAACCCAGGCCTCGATTTACTTACTGCTCATTGTGTATGGTATTGCCATCGCCATGGTATATCATCACTTGCAGCCGCCCAATAAATATGCGGAAAATCCATTGGCCGACGCCAATCAATACCTGAAGATTTATCATCACTTCAAGTCCGGAGAATTTCCATATTCAGTGCGTCATTCCTATCATCAACGCATAGCTATACCGTGGCTTGCGGCGAAGCTTCCGGGAGAGGATGCGGCGCAGCATTTTTTCCTTATAAACAGCTTCTTTGCGGTGCTGACCTTGCCTTTGTTCTACTTTTTTCTGAGCTATTTTAAGGTGAGAAAGGAGTTCATTTTGCCTGTCATTATTTACTTTTCGCTTCACTGGGTGGGTCCGTTTCGGCAAAATGCCATTGACCCCATCAATCTGGATATGCCGATGTATATTTTTGAAATGCTGCTGATTCTGATGGTGCTTGAGCGAAAGTATATATGGCTGATTATACTCATACCTTTTGCCGTTGCCGTAAAGGAACTGGCGCTGGCTTTGCTGGTGGTGAATTTGATCTACACGCTCTTCATGAAGTTCTTCTTTAAGAAAAACACCGCATCCATTCCCTGGGCTTTGGGCCTATTAATCACCGGTTTTGCTACGTCTATGTTGATAAACCATTACTTTCCATCACCCACCAGCGGAATGACACCCTGGCGTATAATGGCATTTCACATAAGGGAGAGTATACGCCATCCCGACCATTTCATCCGTTGGCTGCTAAGTCTGTTTGCGGCAACGGGGGCGCTGCTTTTTCTATTCAGGCTGAAATTTCGGGGCTGGCATAGCGAAATGGAATCAACGGTGACCCTGGTGTTTTTCAGCGTTTCCGGATTGGCATTAAGCTGGCTCGGAGGAATGGATTATACAAGGTTGATATTTATCGGCTTTCCATGGATCATCACGACGATTTTAGCGCTCGGCAAACCAAGCCGTTTGAGGTTTTTTGTTGCCTTTGGTGTTTCATTGATTATCACCCGATTCTGGATGACACTGCCTGTGATAGTCTTAGATTTGTCGCCCTACAACGCCTGGATGCCGGAAAATGCATCTTCACCCTGGCTGATTGGCTGGACTTTTTTGGCATTAGCCTGCCTTGGGTTGATGGCATTATTGCAATTCATGGAAAAAAAGAATTACTAAAGAGATCCCATCCGGGAAATGACATCCGATTCGAAAATCTGTTTACCCGTAAGCTTTTGGAGCGATACTTTCACCATAGCCCGCGCCACCACAGATGCTTCAATAGCTCTGTATTTTTTAGCAGGCCCCAGAATGATTGGAGCCAGGGTCTTTGCAAACAATGCCCCGATTTGCTCGCCTGTACGCTGCTCCGGCCGTTTCCCCAGCAACAGCGAAGGCCGGTAGATATTGATGTTTGGCATGGGTAATTTAGAAATTGCCTGTTCTATTTCACCCTTCACCCGGCTATAATAAAACAATGATTTCGGATTGGCGCCAATCGAAGAGATAAGATGAAACTGGGAGGAATGGTTTTCAAGAGCGATCTGTCCGAGCACCGATGGATAGATGAAGTCAACCTTATAAAACTGCTCGCGCGTTCGCGCTTTTTTCATGGTAGTCCCCAGGCAGCAAAAAACAGCATCGGCTTGTAAATCTTCTCTGTACTTGTCCAAATGATCGAAATCGACTTCCAGTAAAGTGATTCCCTGCGTGCTGATGGTTGTGCCTTTGCGAACCAGCGCCTTAATCATGTCGTACTCGCCACATTTAACCAATTCCGCCAGTAGGCAGCTACCGATCAATCCACTGGCGCCTGCAACCAATGCAACTTTACTCATGGCTATCAGGTAAAAAACTCATCCCTTTCGTTTAACTCTACTTTCCAAAAACGATCTTCGAACTCAATAAAATCCTGGATGTCTTTATTGATCGACCTGAATACCATCAGAATTATCGTGATGTCGTCTGCAAGTCCCGTTACCGGAATAAAATCGGGTATAATATCAATGGGCATAAGAAAATAGAGGAGACCGCCGATGATCATGAGCAGCGATTTCCATGGTAATTGTCTGTATGAGCCATGGACGTAGGCGCGCAGCATGCGGACGAGGGTACGCACCTTATAGAAAAAATCGCCGATGATACGACTGCGCGTCTCTGTGTCAGTCATTTTTTTGGTTACTGAATCAATCAGATTGGTCATCTTATCAGGACTACTTGCTATGCCGGAAGCATTTTGCATCGCCTGTTGAAAAATAATGTTTTTAAGTAAGCTCACGTTCTTTTGTCGTTAAAATAGGGTGCGAATTTCAGATTTCACTTCCGTCAGCGCTATAGCCACAGGATCCACTTCTTTTGCTTCCATTTGCTGAAAGATCAGTTTTGCCAGTTCCACACTTTTGGCATTGGGATCGAGTTTTTCTGCTGAGGTATTGATGATAGCGATGATGTCTTCCACGGTATTTTTGATCATATCCCAGGACTTATCGCTCATATAAATCTGTTGAGAAAGGTTATGGTTCAGTTCCTCACGGATTTCTCCGATCATCGATTGCTGCAATTGCCGCACGGTCATATTGCTGGCGTTGAGCCGTAAAATCGCATTTCCCGGAGCGATGCGCTCGAGGAAAAGGCACATGCGCTCAAAAGCCTGGAGCCTGTTGGGCAGGGTAGCCTTGCTCGTTTCGATCTTATAATCCATCCCAGCTTTCATGGCTTCCCGCGACATGATGGATTTCATCGTTAGGTACATGGCATAAAGTACCAGGGCGGCAGGCAATAAAATCTTTCCAAATTCGACTATGACATTCATTCTGTTCTAAAAATTATTCGTAGGTGTAACTCTCCAAAGTTAGAAAATTTTGATCGATGCGGAATTTTTCATTCATCAATCGTAACGATTTATCTGTAAAAATATGGTGTAAAAGGGGAAAGTGGAGAAGTAGGGGATGAGTGGATAAAGGCTGGGTTATGAGTGTATAAGGTTATGAGTTATGATCAATGGCTGGCAAGGGTTGTATCAATTTTTGTACTTGATCTTGTAGTTAATCTTTCGTACTCGATACTTCGCACTAACCAATTCTAAATTCGATTGTTCGGCTGTCCAATTCTGAATTCTTTCTGGCGCTAATCAACCCTCGACTTTGACAGGGTCACGACTGCTCTCCTGCAGATACCGCCAATTGGCGGGTTGAATTTGGAGATAGATACTTCCACGAAGGTGATTAATGGAAAGCCATCAAATACTGCATTTATAATCCTGCCGCCGATATGCTCGAGCAAGCGCGATGGCTTGTTCATTTCAGCCAGAATCAGCTTGTAAAGCGCTTCATAGTTGATGGTTTCGGAGAGTCGGTCATCGGCCTGCGCTTTTTCGAGTGAAGTCTCGATGGTAATGTCCACGCCAAATTTATTGCCGATCTTTTGCTCTTCATCATAGTAGCCGTGGAACGCAAAAAACTCCAGTCCCTCGAGGGTTATCCTGCCCATAAACTAATCCAGCATGTCGAAAAATGACTTCTCCGTATTTTCTTTGCGCAGGGTTGTCTCCTTCTTTTCAAAAGTAATTGCGATTTGGTTTGCTTCCTTCTCAGCATCCCGAGTTTCATCCTTTGCTGTCTGACTTATCTTTTTCGGGTCGTAGTTTTCGGCAAATTCACGCGCTTCCTTGATATACTTCTCGATGTCGAGCTTATCTTTTTGTTTCTTGAATTTTTGCGCCCGCTCCAGCGTGGACGACGACAGGTTCGTGAGGTCGGCGATGAGGTTTTCCTTCAGAGAGAGCGCCGCATTGAAATTAGTCTCCAATGATTGTATCTCAGTGAGCATTTTGGTGATGATATCGCGTGCCCTTTTTTCAGCGTTTTCCACTAAGTTGTTGGCTTTATTGCGCGCTTCCCGGAGCACATTTTCTGAAGTGAACTCCGTCTCTTTGAGCTTCAGAATGGCGGCTTTATTGGCCTGCTCAATCATACTGGCGCCGGTGTCTTCGGCGGTTTTCAGTGTTTTGTAGAGACTCGTTTCCACCTCGCGGAGCTTGGAGATTTCGCGTTCGGCCGATTCGAGCTTTATGGCGAGTTCCTTTTTTTCGCCCTGCATTTTCTCCCACTCTTCGCTGAGTATTTGCAAAAAGGCGTTTACCTCGTCTTTGTCGTAACCGCGGAATATTTTCTCAAATGACTTTTGCCGTATTTCTAATGGGGTGATTTTCATAGTGGTTAATGTTTCGATCAATAATTCATTGGAATTCTGCTGAATCCCAACATTGACAATCAGTTACAAATATTAATAATTAACGCCCAAATCCCAAACAATAATGTTCTTGTCGTCGCCACAGGAGATAAGCAGGTTTTCATGATTTGTCCAGAGGACTTTATTAACAGAACTGGTATGCCCGGCGTGGCGCGACCTGTCGATGACTTTCAGCAGAGTCATCGTCTTGGTATCCCACACTTTTATTGTTTTATCCATACTCCCAGTAGCAAAAAGTTGGCCGTCGGGACTGAGGCTGATGGTGTTGATGGCATACGTATGGGCTACGACCGATTTTTCGAGCTGGTAATTATTGGCAGAGTCCCAGCGCTTCAGGTGCGCGTCGCGGCTGGCGCTGAGCAACATATTGGTACGCGGGTCGTATTGCAGTGCGAAAACCGACAATTTATGGGCGTTGATCACCAATTTCTGAGTGAGGTCGGGAAGAGATAGGATTCGAATGCTGTTATCACTCAGACCAAGGGCGATATCATTTAATCCGCTGTTGATCGCTATGGCCCGGATGCTTTTGTCGGAGAGTTTTACACGCTTCACCAGCGATCGTGTCTGCAAATCCATTACGTAGAGTACGCCATCACCGGTACCTATATAAGCCCTATCTTCATGAATCTTAATATCGTAAATCTGGTTTTTTTCCAGTTCCAGAGATGCGACTTCTTTCTGATGGATCGTATCGATAAAATGTATTCCTTCAAAATTCTGTCCGGCAAGCAGCGTGTTTTGTCCGGTTAAAAAAGCCAGCGCATACACGGAGTTTTTCATCCTGGCAAGCAGCCTGCCGTTTTCCGGATTCTGCAAATCCCAGGCTACGACCATGCCATCGCCCGATGCAGAATATAATACGGCCGGTCGATCTCCGCTGGTCAGAGCATATAAGCAGTCTTTGTGACCGTCAAGGGTGAATCGTTTCTGAACATTTATTTTCATGAGAATTTTCCTTGTTAGCCTTTATTTCTAAATTTACGGCCTTTCAAAGATACGCACCATCCCATTATGCCATTACTGAAATTAGAAAAAATCAACAACAACTCATTCTGGTGTATTTGGGAAATAACCGAATCAGAGGATCAGCTAAAAAAGCTGGTATTTCTCAGCGTAGAAGGATTAAGGGAAATTGCCGGCATTAGCCACCCGGTAAAAGTACTCGAGCGCATGGCATCGCGCGCATGTATCCAGGAATTGGTACGACAAACCGGAAAACCATATCACGGGCTATACAAAGACGATCACGACAAACCTTACCTCATCGATCTGGATTATTATATCTCCATATCCCATAGCTATCCATATGCCGTGGGGATTTTGCACAAATTGTTGCCCGTAGGGATCGATATAGAGAAGCCGGTAGAAAAATTGGGCCGCATTGCACATCGCTTTTTGAATGATGCAGAATTTGAGGACTCAAAGGGTGAACTGAAGAAACTGTGCGTGTATTGGTCTGGCAAGGAGGCCATCTATAAGCTGAACGGCAGGACCGGTCTGAATTTCAAAAAAGACATTCGTATATATCCTTTTTCACTCTACAAGCGCGATGTCATTCGATCGGATTTTTCGACTTCTGCCGGCAAAACACGCATCGCCCTCAACTACCGCGATCTGGGTTCGCACATCGTCGCCTACTGTTTTTAGCTTTCGCCCATTGGCTCAAAATCCGGGTCGATCGTTTTCAGTAATTGCTTCACCTCATCCGATTTATGGTGCTCGTTGAGTTTTTCAAAGGAAATGATAAGGTTGCGCAATATCCGCTTTATGATGTCGGCATTGGAGCATGGCTCGAAGAAGATAGCGGACGGGTTCAGATGCAATTGCTGAAGATAATTTTCAATATCGCTCCGCGAAAAGATAAGGCCTTTGTTAAATGCGTTGATGTAAAACTGACGATCAGGTGATTTGTAGGTACAAATGAAAAGGTTGGGTAGGTTTACTCCGTAAATGGGCATGCCGAGTCTGCGTGCGATCAGCATATAAATCAGGCAAAGGGAGATAGGATTTCCCTGATGTGTTTCCAGCACCACATTGATCATGGAATTGCCGGGAGCATGGAAATTTTTTGAATTGGCCCTGAACTTCAGCTTGTCAAACAATACACTATTGACCACCTTGATTTGATCGATCGGGTGCATTTCCGGATTGTAGGATGGCCAGACTTCGTAATGCAACTGCTCAATTTCTTTATGAAGAAAACTCAGTTCAAGATCGGGATACTGATAGGTCGCTACGATCCAGGCGCCTTCCAGCAGGTCTTCCGCACCGCCGTCATGCCAGCGCTGCAGCCGGTACTTCAGATGGTCGAATTGTAAATTATGGATAAGGTCTTCGATTTTCCGCTGCACCGAAGGGTTGTAGTTTG
Source organism: Cyclobacteriaceae bacterium (assembly GCA_034523095.1). Lineage (GTDB taxonomy): Bacteria > Bacteroidota > Bacteroidia > Cytophagales > Cyclobacteriaceae > JAAUQL01. Next base: position 91,805 of record JAXHKU010000029.1, read on the forward strand.
TCTCCCATTCTTTTTCCAAGAAAGGAATCACTGTATTTCCAATGGAGATAATCCTATCCTCCACATGACGTATCACTTCCTCATCGTCATCCTCGAGCAGGGATACCAGCGCTTTCAGTTCGCTTTCGTTCATGTTGGCTTCCAAAGGTCAATTTTTTTCTGTACTAGATAATTTATGATTTTTGGTGCGGATTTGATGACAGTGGTTTTAATTCTTAAACCCGATTTACTTTACCTAACTCCTCAACTTTTCCAAAGTTCAAAACTTTGGAAAAGGGTCGCCTAACAGGCGATTCGAATTTCATTGGCCAATAGCCTGTCGCTCAACGGTGAAGTTTCAGCCTACTTATCCTTATCTTTCTCAGTTTTGTCCTTTTTGCCAAATACAGAAAACTGCACATACCTACCGGGATTGGCCTGGAAGTCAACAAGGAGGAGATCAAGATCGCGCGCCGTATTGCTCAAATACACATACAATGAATCGTTGGTCATGAGTTTTCCCATGGTGCCCTGTCCTTCCTTGAGAGATACCATATTGGCGTTCATATTGTCGAGCATGAGTTGGAGTTTGGTCAGGGTTTCGGCGAGTTCGAGTGATTTAAGTGAGTCGGTAAGCTGGGTAGTATTTTTGAGAATCGGTTTCACCTCAGCCATCAACTGGGATAGCTCCTGTGAGTTTTTATTGAAATTTTCCAGAAGGACAACAATGCGGTTTTGTATTTCCGGAAGGCCTGTATTCAGGTTGCTGGTGATTCCTTCCATATTAACCAGGGTTTGCGCCAGCGTATCATCTTTAGCGGCTATGGTCTCCAATATTACCGTGAGGTTGCTGATGGCTACCGCGATATTATCGGTTAATGAACCCGCTTTTTCTTTGAGCATTCCGGTGAGCCCTTCGTCAAAGCTGGTCTTGAGGGTGTCTCCGTCAACGTAATATTGTCCGGTGGAGTCAATTAATGCTAACTCTATGGCTTTGCTGCCCATGATATCTGCATTGATGAGGTCGGCTACTGTTCCCACACCAAGCTTTATATCGCTATCAATACCAATCTCCACAAGCACTGAATTGTTCCTTTTCTGGAGGTATCTGATAGAACTCACCCGACCTACACTCACACCATGGATGTAAACAGGATTGGAGACTTTGAGCATATCGACCTTGTTGTACAGCGCGAAGTAACTGTTTGTCTTCTGGAACATGTCGACTCCTTTGAGGTAATTGAAGCCGAAATAAAGTATGACCAGTGAGGTGATTCCTGAGAAGAGCGACTTTGATTTCTTTTGAAAATTTCACAAAAAGTTTGGTTAGTTGACTGTGGATTCTATTTCTTCTTTATACTGTCTGAATGCGCGGTAAAGCCCGGATGCGATAAGAGACTGTCCGTATGGATCATTCAGATACTTTTCTTCACTGGTGTTACTCAGGTATCCGGTTTCTACCAGCACACTTGGCATAGAGGTGCGGTACAGCACCCAAAAACCTGCCTGACTTACACCCCGGCTGTTGCGCTTCACCCTGTCCTTAAATTGATGTTCTATTTTATCGGCAAGCTTAAGGCTGTTTTCTAAGTACGCACTTTGGTACAACGAAAAAAGGATATAGGACTCAGGCGAATTGGGATCGAAGCCTTCATATTTTTCGTGGTCGTCTTCCATTAGTATTACTGAGTTTTCACGCTTGGCCACTGTAAAATTCGCGTCTGATGTGTGATTACCCATGATATATGTCTCGGTGCCGTAAATGCTCTCTTTCCGTGCAAAGGGCGTTTCTTTGGGCAGACTGTTGCAATGAATTGAGATAAAAAGGTCGGCGCCGTTTTTATTGGCTATCTGGGCACGCTCCTCAAGTTCGATGAATTTGTCACTATTCCTGGTGTAAATAATCTTTACATCCTTCAGATTATCTTTGATGAGCTTACCGAGTTCCAGGGCAATTTTCAATGCAATGTCTTTCTCCCGCGCCACAGCGCCAATGGTGCCTGTATCTTTTCCGCCATGTCCGGCGTCGATCACAATGGTATTTACCTTCAGGTCGCGCTCATCCACTACCGTGAAGGAGCACAGCAGGATAATCAGGGTTAATGAAATGGTGGATACAATATTTTTCACAACTTTGCGATTGATTTAAGACGAACGTCGCTTGTTGCGTAAAATTGGCATTTTTTATTCAAAAGAAATAAATCGCGTGGTAAAAATACCATTTCTGTCATTACTTCTCGGGCTACTGTTTATCATGGGCCTGGAGCGTAGTTATGGACAGAATACCGATTCTGAGTTAGCTTCGGACAGTGTAGCCACGACCATCGATTTGGCTGATAGCACGGCATTAAATCCCGCTGACAGTGCGGCAGCGGCCAAGCCAAAAAAAGGCGATATTGAAACGACCATCGAATATGATGCCCTGGATTCCATACAAATGGATGCCGTTAACCAGATCATCAAACTTTTTGGTGAAGCCAAAATTACCTATGGTGATATCGAACTTACCGCCGCTCAAATAGAAATAAACTATCTGACCAAAATAATCTCCGCTCAAAGCGCTACAGATACCGCGGGAAATGTGATCGGCAAGCCGGTTTTCAAGGAAGGCGATCAGACCTACGAAACGGCCAACATGAAATATAATTTTGAAACGAAAAAGGCCATCATTGACGGGGTGGTGACTCAGCAGGGTGAGGCAGTGATGCAGGGGAAAAAAGTGTTTAAAAACCAGCACGATGAGTTATTCATAGAAAGCGCAAAATATACTACCTGCAACATGGCAGAGCCTCATTTTCACATCCAGGCGTCAAAGCTGAAGGTGATGCCAGGTAAAAAAGTGCTTGCCGGTCCATTTTATATAAAAGTAAACGATATCCCCCTGCCCATTGGATTACCCTTTGGCATGTTTCCGGTTCCAAAAGAGAAGGTTTCCGGGATCATCGTGCCGGGCTATGGCGAGGAAAAGCGACGGGGTTTCTACCTGAGAAACGGGGGCTATTACTTTGCACTTAGCGATTACTATGACCTCACGCTTACGGGCGACCTCTATTCCAAAGGCAGCTGGGGTATCAATGCAGCTTCCAGTTATACAAAACGCTATGCCTATGGTGGAAATGTAAATATTAAATATAGCAACCAAACAGGACTGGAGGAAGGTGACTCTACCGTTATCAGCGATTTCTGGGTCAACTGGAGTCATACGCCAAAGTCAAGAGGATCCTCACGGTTTTCGGCTTCCGTCAATGCCGGTACATCTTCATACAACCAGAACAACCCGACAACTGATTTGCGAAACACGCTCAACCAGGATTTCAACAGCAGTGTTTCCTACTCTCAGACCTTTAAGGGAACTCCATTCAGTCTGAATGCGAGCAGCAGGTTGCAACAAAATATCAATACCGGTCTGACGAACATTCTTTTGCCAGAAATGGCGGTCAATATGAGCAGGCTCTATCCGTTTAAGTTCGGTGCATCCAGTGCAAAAAACTGGATACAAAAGATAAGCCTGTCCTGGAATATGAACAGTACCAACCGTGCATCCAATAACAGGATAGGCGATCCCGGCTTTCCGGTGGTCGGCTATAACCCCGAAAACGACACCATTGTTCCGGTTAAGGACCTGGGCTTAGCCGGCTTGTGGGGCAGGGCACAAAATGGTATGCGGCATCAAATTCCAGTATCAACCTCAATGAATATCCTTAAATTCATCACCTTCAGCCCGAGTTTCAATTATTCAGAACTATGGTATTTTAAGGAATTACATTATCAATGGCTCGATGAAGCCGCTGCTGTGAAGGTCGATACCGTGCAAAAGTTTTCAAGATCGTATAATTACAGCACATCGGGATCATTCAATACCAGGTTGTATGGCACACTCAATTTCAAGGGTGAAAAGATACAGGCCATCCGCCATGTGATGATACCATCGGTGTCGATGGGCTTTGCACCCGATTTTTCGAGTGAAAAATATGGCTATTACCAGGAAGTACAGGTCGATACCCTTGGCCGAACAAAAAGATTGTCGAAATACCAGGGCTTCGTCTATGGCACGCCGTCTGCGGGTCAAAGCGCTACGGCTTCCTTTTCGCTGTCAAACAACCTGGAAATGAAGGTGAAATCGAAAAGCGACACTACAGACAAGCCTGAAAAGATCGTAATTCTCGACAACTTGTCCTTTTCCACCAGCTACAATTTCCTCGCCGACTCATTCAAATTGGCGCCAATCCGAATATCGGCCCGGACAAGGCTTTTCAATCAGAAGCTTGATATCAACCTCAATACGACCATGGATCCCTACATATATCAACTGGATAGCACGTACATAACGTCCAGTGGAGAGGAAAAAGTAGCACAACGCCAGCGGAATATTTATGCCTGGGATGTGGGGCGGGGATTTGGCCAGTTTACGCAAGCTTCCCTGGCCATGGGCATGAGCCTTAATCCAAAGGCTCGAGAGAAGACCATTGAAAAGGAAGAAGCGCTTGGCCCCTTATCTGCAGAGGAAGAAATGCAGTTGGAATTCATAAAAAATAATCCGGAGTTGTATGTGGATTTCGATATCCCATGGGATTTGAGGTTCAATTACAATATCTCCTACGTAAAGAGAGGGTATGAAAAAGCTGACATTATCCAGGCGCTGACCTTTACCGGAAGCATCACATTTACAGAAAAGTGGAATATGTCCTATTCTTCAGGTTTCGACTTTGAAAATCTGCAATTTACCCAGACCAATTTCAATTTTACCCGTGATCTTCATTGCTGGCAGCTCAATTTTTCATGGACACCGTTTGGGCGATACCAGTCCTACTTCCTTACAATAAATGCAAAATCATCGCTATTGCAGGATCTTAAGCTGAATAAACAGCGAAGTTGGTTTGATAATTAGTCCCCAGGCAGGCGATTGGTGATGAATAATTGTTGACAGGGAATAGTTGAAAATCATTATATTTACCGCATTTTACATTCAAATGCTAAGCGGAATAGTAAATAATGTTTATTTTAAAATCGAAATCTTAACGCGTTGAAAAATACATCTATTCTTTATGGCATCTTAAAATGGACAGGGATCATCCTGCTACTTATCTGTTTCATAGCTGTAAATGATGCCGAAGCCCAGCGCCGCAGTAAATCATACCTCAAAAAGAAGAACAGGAAAATAGGTAATTATAAGGGCGGTTCCATCCACTTTGACAAAGGGAAACGCTATGTGAGCTTTGGCGGCAGCCTGGATGCCATGAATTATTTTGGCGATATCGCACCAAAATCCGGGATGGGCAGTACTTCATTATCTTTTACAAGGCCGGCGTTAAGTTTTTTTGGTACTTACAGATATACACCCAATCTTTCATTTCGTGGCGCACTCAGCTATGGCCGCCTGAGCAGTGATGACTTTGGCGTCGCTGATCCCTATGGGGAAGAAAGCCGGTTCAGGTATGTCAGAAATGCCTCGTTCCGTAACGACATCAAAGAGTTATCATTCGTTGGTATATGGGATTTCATGCCCAATCATGGCACATTCCTAAACCGTGTGGGTTTTACTCCTTACGCGTTCGCCGGAATCGCTGCTTTTCACCATAATCCCAAGGCCAAAGCTCCGGAACTGGATAAGTTCGGCCAGCCATTGGCAGAGGCTGGTGAATGGGTGAATTTGCGCCCGTTGGGAACCGAGGGTCAGTATAGTGAGCAGTACGATGTAAAACCATATAGCACTATCCAGCCTTCCATTCCGTTTGGAATTGGCATCAGGGCCAAGGTACAGAAGCGGCTCGATTTTGAGTTTGAGGTGGGGTATCGTTATCTATTCACGGACTATATAGATGATGTCAGTGGAATGTATGTGGATTTGGGAGCATTGGATAGCGAGCTGGCTCGTGCCATGTCCGACAGATCGAGAGAGCCTGTGAGTGGAATAAGCGGAGACCCACGCGATTTCGAGGCAATAGAGTCAGTTACCCGTCTAATCACCTACACGTCGCCTTATGATGGAAGGCAATATACCACCTATGCGGGGTACGGACAGGAACATCCTGACAACAACCGTGGTGGATTTGGCAATGACAAGGATATTTATATCGTAACGAGCTTTAAGGTTTCCTACATAATTTCAGGCAGTTTTAAAAGAGCCAAATTCCGTTGACAGTTTTTTTAACCCATTAAACCACACCAAATGAACAAGATCCATTGGCACAACAGATTGGGAGGGTATTCCATTCTGTGCCTCGTGTTATCACTTTATTTTGTGCCATTGTCACAGAATCTTGCATTTGGCAGCGGAAAGGCAAGCAGTTTACATTCGGCCAAACAATCGATACCCACGCTTCAGGACGGAATGTATGTGATCGTCGGGGCATTTCAAATTCCGGAAAATGCAATCCAATACAGCCAGAGCATTAAGGTAGAAGGGAAAAACGCCAAAGGTTGGAAAATACCAGAAGAACGGCATGTACTATGTCTATGTACTTTATACCAAAGATGACCTGGAGGGCGCTCGCGCAAAACGCGGATCACTACGGGCCACCAGGCAGTTCTTCGATGCATGGATACTCTATGTAGGAGTGAAGCCTGAGGATTTTGAAAAATCTCCAGTGGCCGAATTGGAAGAGACGCCGGACGTACGGGTCATTAATCAGCCGAAGGAGTTGAAGTCTGCGGAAATGAAAGCAGGAGCAGCGATGGATATGGTTCCGCCACCTCCGGTACAACAGGATCAGAATACCTACAATTATCGATTTAATGTGATCGGCGCTACCACGCTCAAAGAAGTACCTGGATATGTGACCATCATCGATGCCACGCGAAACAAAGCCATGAAAAGCGTGAGCACTAACCAGATTCACCCGCTGGAAGCGCCAGCAACCCAGTCCAAAGAAATCATAGCGCTGTGCGATATTTTCGGGTATGTAAAAGAGCAGGCAAAATTCAAAATTGATGATCCCATGTCTTCTGAAGACAAAGGTATGTTGACAGAAACCGGTGGTGTTACCACGGTGAAATTTCAATTGCAGCGGCACAAAGTAGGTGAAATCCTCACTATGTATAACGTATATTTTTACAACGACGCAGCCATCATGAAGCCAGAGTCCAAATTTGAACTCAATAGCCTGCTCGCGATGCTCAAGGAGAATGAAAAATTAACGGTGAGGATTCATGGTCATACAAATGGAAATGACCCGGGAAAACTAATAAAGCTGAAGCCCGACGATAATAATTATTTCGAAGTAACCAGTAATAATATACAGTCCACGAGTTCCGCCAAGGATCTTTCCAAAGAGCGGGCAGACGTAATCCGGCGGTGGTTGTTAGATCAGGGCATCGATGATAAAAGGATGGAAGTAAAAGCATGGGGAGGCCAGAAAATGATTTACAAAAAGACAGATTCTATGGCCGGTAAAAATGTACGGGTCGAGATAGAAATTTTAAAGGAATAGACTGAAGTCACAAAACCACTAAAAAAGGTTAATATGGCGACTCTAAAAACGATAGAAAACAATGCCAGCGTCAAAACGTTTCTGGAAAATATTGAGAATGAACAACAGCGAAAGGATGCCTTTGTACTACTTGAATTGATGAAAAAGGTTACCGGCATTGAGCCATCGATGTGGGGAGATTCCATGGTTGGTTTTGGTAAATATCATTACAAATACGATTCAGGAAGAGAAGGCGACTGGTTTCTCACCGGTTTTTCACCAAGGAAGCAAAATCTAACCCTTTACATCATGTCCGGGTTTGCGAATTTCGATGAAAAACTGACTAATCTTGGCAAATTTAAAAAGAGTGTCGGCTGCCTGTACGTGAAAAAACTGGAAGATATAAACCTCACAATACTTGAAGAAATGATCATCGAGTCGGTTGCTGCGATAAAGCAACGCTACAAGTAACTGAGGTCGGGTGTGCCAAATATCTTTTTTTCAATCCATTTTATACTTTTTGCTTTACTCTCATGAAACACGCGATTTTACTTTTCTCCATCACCATCCTCTTTCTTTCATCCTGTAATAAAATGGCCATCAGGCCAGGCCAGATTTGGCCGGATAACAACGGGGTGCATATCAATGCCCATGGCGGCGGAATACTTTTTTACGAGGGGATCTATTATTGGTATGGCGAACATAAAATAGCAACACCACTTGGAAACAAAGCCCAGGTCGGAGTACATGTCTATTCCTCGAAGGACCTGTATAGGTGGAACGATGAAGGAATAGCGCTTTCTGTAGTGGAAAATGACTCGCTGCACGAAATCGCCAAAGGCTGCGTTATTGAACGCCCAAAGGTCATTTATAATGAACGAAATAATCAGTTTGTTATGTGGTTTCACCTGGAATTGAAGGGGCAGAGTTACGATGCGGCAAGGTCTGGCGTAGCAGTTTCTGACAAACCCACGGGGCCTTTTACATTTCTAAAGTCGTTCAGGCCCAACGCCGGTCACTGGCCTGTGAACGTTCAGGATTATCATAAAAATCCAGTAGCCGACACAGTAAAGGACAAGTATTGCGGGGGAATAGGCTGCCTTCCGGCTCATGTGGACACCATGAATATTCTGGGGCGCGATTTCGAAGGCGGGCAAATGGCCAGAGATATGAACCTGTTCGTCGATGATGATGGCAAAGCGTATCACATCTATTCTTCAGAAGAAAACAGTACTACCCACATTTCCCAACTCACCGATGATTATACCGGCTACTCTGGAAAATACGCCCGGTTTTTTCCAAACCGCTACATGGAAGCGCCGACAATTTTCCGTACGTCTGAAGGAAAATACTTTTTCATTGGCTCAGATTGTACGGGCTGGTCGCCAAATGCCGCACGATCTGCCACAGCAGACAGTATTTGGGGGCCATGGACCGAGTTGGGCAATCCGTGCGTTGGGACTGATTCCGCATTAACCTTTCATTCCCAGAGCACCTATATCCTGCCGGTACATGGGAAGAAAAATGCCTTTATATTCATGGGTGACCGCTGGCAACCGGAGAATCCGATAGACGGCACATACATTTGGCTGCCAATCAGTTTCAACGAAGTTGGCCGGTTGGAAATCAAATGGCTGGATGAATGGGATTTAGGCTATTTTCCAAATAATTAACCCACCTTTTTGCGAAACGTATGAAGGTGCGTGGCCGTTTCCCGAACGATGCGCTGAACAGCCAACCCGTGGTTCAAATCCGGAATAAACGCCTTCTCATCGTTCCCTCCAAAAAATAAATAATGTGCATGCATCATGCTGCGCAACCAGCCCGGCGACACATGCCCGGAAGGAAAGCTGGTAACAGTTGTGTAATTGCTGCCCACGGGTTGCCTTATCCACTTTTCGTTTTCCTCAAGGTAGTATTCAAAGATTTCAGCATCCTGTGAATTGAATCGCAAAGCGCCTTTTTCTCCATAAAGTTCCAGCGATACAAGGTCTCCTGTTCCGGAACTTATGCGGCTGGCAGCGATGTTGCCAACAGCTTTTGTTTTGTTATCGACCAGCGAGATGGAGCTGAATAAATCTGAACCCGCCGGAACATCCGCGAAATTGCCGGCCTGCAATCCGCTAAGAATGGACAAATCTTCACCAAGAAATGCCATGATAAGGCTGATGGCATGTGAACCAAGATCAGCCATTGCTCCGCCGTCAGGCGCCGGAGTCAGCCGGGTTTGTCGTTTGTCGCGGTACGTTTTTTTGAGATAATCACCATGAAAATATTTTATATCGAAGTGAATCGGCCGACCAAGAATACCTGTTTGCCAGAATGCCAACGCTTCACGCACGGATGGCTGTAGCAGAAACTGAAATCCTACCTGGATATTCACCTTATTCCGCATGGATGAAATCATGGATTTCATGAGCTTTTCCTCCTGTTCCGATGAGCATACGGGTTTTTCGAGGTAAACAAATTTTACCCGGGGCATTTCAAGCGCTCTTTTCAAATGAGGAAAATGCACCTTATTTGGCCCGAGAATGAATACGGCATCTATCTGATTATTGCTAAAGAACATTTCCTCGCTTTCGGCATGTTGAAAGCCATACTTAGCCGAGAACTTTGTCCTGCTCTCCTCGCTTGCCGATGCCACTGAATAAAAAACGATTTCAGGGGCATCATTATAGAAATATTTCAGGGAGTTAAGTGAATAGGCATGAGCCCTGGCAATGCCTCCGGCACCGATAAAACCAACATTTATTTTTGACATAGATGAACTTTTAAAACATGGTTAAGGATGAGTAAAGGCCGAAAAGCTGCAGGAAGGTTTACTGGAGTTTTTACCTATTATGAAGCCGTGTCGCGATCATCAGGCCACTGTATTCTCCAATGTTCCGATTCCATCGATTGAAATGGTGACGACATCACCTGATTTTAAGGTGAAATCTGAACCCGGCACAATGCCGGTGCCTGTCATCAGAAAACTTCCGTAGGGAAACGATGCTTCGCGGTAGAGGAATGAAACCAGTTCATCAAATTCTCTTTTAATTTGATCGATACCGATTTCTCCGCCAAAAACAGCCTTTCCGGCGCGACTGATAAGCAGATGGATTTTTGTCGATTTCGGAAGTGGCTTATCAGTAACAAGGATACATGGGCCGAGCGCTGTACTGCCGTCATACGATTTTGCCTGAGGGAGATAAAGCGGATTTTCTCCTTCGATACTTCTCGAACTCATATCATTTCCTATGGTATATCCGATGATTTTTCCAGAAGACGAAACCACCAGGGTCAGTTCCGGCTCTGGGACATCCCATGTAGAATCCTTCCTGATTCGAACCATTCCTTTGTGCCCTACCACGCGATGGGGTGTCGCCTTGAAAAATATTTCCGGACGCTCGGCTGTATAGACATGAGCATAAAATGATCCGCCACCGGCATCCTTCGACTCCTGCTCCCGCCCGATTTTACTGTTAAAATAGGTAACGCCACTGGCCCATACTTCCTGACTCTGAATTGGGGGCAACAACTCATTGTCTAAATACCCTATGACTTGTTCGGGAGTGATGATTTCTCCGATATCGCCAAGGCACTTTTTGTGCAGCGAATCATCGTTGATGAATGTATCCCAATTGGCGTCGCGGACAAGCCGAATGTCTGTGTCACGCTTTAAAATCAGCCCTGATTTGACTTTGAAAATTTTCATATTGATTAAGTGAAAATTAAATATGCAATAAACAACAAAAAAGCGCTGGCAAATCCTAATACTGCTGAACCAGCGCTATGCAGTCGATATCCGGTCTTCACATCCATGCCCGACATCTGGGTTACTACCCAAAAATAGCTGTCGTTTGCATGTGAAAAAACTGCCGAGCCTGCGCCAATGGCAATCACCAGCATCGCCTTTTGTAATTCCGAAGTAAATCCCAATGATTCCATCATTGGAAACAGAATGGATGCAGTAGTGATCAACGCCACCGTCGATGAGCCCTGAGCCGTTTTGATTGCCGCAGCTAACAGGAAAGGCAGCCATATACCGATATTGAAGCCGGAGAGCGACTCACCGAGCATGTCAGCAATGCCTGAATTTTGTAGTATTCTGCCGAAAATACCACCGGCACCTGTCACGAGTATAATGGTGGCAGCATCCTTGAGCGCCCGGCCTACCCAGCCGTCGGTAGATAGCATGGATTTTAGAAGCTTTTTTGGCAACATCAACGACAACAGTACGCCTATAATCAGGGCGATTGCAGGTTCACCGATGAAAAGCAGGAATCGGAGAAAATCATTGGGTTCTTCGACCCAGGAACCGATCAGCGATTTCGTTACGATGAGTAAAATAGGCACGACAACCGGGAGGGAAGATTTGAGTAAACCGGGAGAATTTACCAGCTTTTCATGAATCAGTTCGTCACTGATATCGGGTGCCGGATCGATGTACTTCTTTGATGCAAATGTTTTGGCAAACCATACTCCGACAATCATACCGAAAGCGCTGACGGGTAGTCCTACGAGCATTACCAGTCCCAAATCGGCTCCCAGTATTCCGGCTGCGGCAATTGGTCCCGGAGTCGGAGGAACCATGGTGTGAGATGACATAAGGCCAATAGCAAGGGCGATACTGGAAACTGCAAGAGAAATACCCGCACGTTTGGCGAGACTTTTATTCAACGATGCTAACAACATGAACCCGCTATCGGCAAAGACAGGTATGGATACAATATATCCGATGATTCCCATGGCGGTGGCGACTCTTTTTTGCCCGACAAGTCGCAGGAGACTTTCAGCCAGTCGGTAAGCGCCGCCCGAGTTTTCTAAGAACGAGCCGATAATGATCCCGAAGACGATAATAAGCCCGATTTTTCCAATGGTATCGCCAAAGCCGGTATTGATGGATTCAATGATTTTTTCATAGGGCATGCCGGAGGCAAATCCATACAATAGTGCAACAGCCAGCAGCGCCAGGAAGGGATGGACCTTCAGCCTGGTTGTAAGCAGGATTATTAGTACTACACTGATGATTAGGTAAAGTACAGCCATCGCTTTTTAATTATTTCCCAATACCATCTCAATCTTTTATCAATCTAATCAATCTAATTCAATCCTATCAATCTCATTCTTTCTCAATGCAAATCCCTTTCTACCACCGAACCTGATTTGCCAACAAGAATGTCCAGATCGGCACCAAGTTCGGCCTGCTCCACATGGTCGATGTAGATTTTTACGTAGCCGCGCGTAGCCATGGGTTCCGGCGCTTTCCAGGCGGATCGTCGCTCAGCCAGTTCGGCATCGCTTACGTCAAGGTGCAGGCGTCGCTTCTCCACATCGAGTTCGATCATATCACCATTGTTTACTAATGCCAGCGTGCCGCCGATAGCCGATTCCGGTGAAATGTGCAGTACTACCGTACCATAAGCCGTTCCGCTCATGCGGCCATCGGAAATCCGCACCATATCCTTAATGCCTTTTTTGATCAGTTTTTCCGGTAAATCCACATTGCCTACTTCTGGCATTCCCGGGTAGCCTTTCGGCCCGACGCCCTTTAATACAATCACACAATTCTCATCAATATCCAGATCGGGCAGATCGATCCGCGCATGGTAATCTTCCATATTTTCAAAAACAACGGCTCTGCCCCGGTGTTTCATCAGTTTCGGAGTCGCTGCCGATGGTTTAATCACGGCGCCGTTTTCACAAAGATTCCCCTTCAGCACGGCGATTCCAGCTTCCGGTTTCAATGGGTTTTTAACGGTTTTTATCACTTCATCATTGTAGCAGGGTGCCTTGGCATAATTGTCACGGAAACTTTTACCATTGGCTGTAACGATATCGCGATGCAGCATATCGCCGAGTTCTTTCATCACTACGGGCAGTCCGCCGGCATAGTAGAAATCTTCCATCAGGAATTTGCCGGAAGGCATCAGATTCACCAGCAAAGGAATCCTCGATCCCAGGTGATCAAAATCTTCCAGGTTTAATTCCACACCGATACGCCGCGCTATGGCGATCAGGTGAATAATGAGATTCGTGGAGCCGCCAACGGCGGCATTCACGACAATGGCATTTTCAAATGCTTTCCTGGTAAGGATATCAGACAACTTCAAATCCTCCTTCACCATTTCCACAATTCGCCTGCCTGATAATTGCGCCATAACCTTCTTGCGGGAATCGACAGCAGGAATGCTCGAAAACCCAGGGAGCGATAGGCCCAGCGCTTCCACCATCGTAGCCATGGTAGAGGCAGTCCCCATGGTATTGCAATGGCCCTGGCTGCGGGCAGCGCATATCTCAGCTTCGAGCAGGTCCTCCGTATCAAATTCTTCCGATTTCTGCTTTTCCTTTATTACCCAGTTAAATGAGCCCGACCCGATTTGTCCGCCCCGAAATCTGCCATTGAGCATGGGGCCTCCGGGTACCACGATGGTTGGAAGATCCACACTGCATGCTCCCATTACAGTAGATGGTGTGGTTTTGTCGCAACCGGTGAGCAGGACAATTCCATCGAGCGGATTGGCGCGGATGGATTCCTCTACATCCATACTGGCAAGGTTTCGGAAAAGCATGGTGGTTGGTCGCATGATGGTTTCGCCAAGCGACATTACCGGAAATTCCAGTGGAAACCCACCAGCTTCGAGAACGCCTTTTTTCACAATTTCAGCGAAATCGCGCAGGTGTCCATTGCATGGTGTGAGTTCTGACCATGTGTTGCAAATGCCGATGACAGGTTTTCCACGAAAGTGGTCATCGGGATAGCCCTGGTTGCGAAGCCAGGAGCGGTGGACAAAACCCATTTTATCATTGCCCCCAAACCAATCCTGGCTGCGGAGTGTTTTTTTGTTTTCGTTTTTCATAGTTGGATTGCTTAACGTTAGTGCAGGTTGATGCCGGTCTGCATGAATTTTAAATATAATAGTTGAAAGGACTATTTCATAAAGTGGGTTTATGAAATCGTGATTCTCACCTTGAGATTCTATTGGATAAATGCCATGTTTCATCTTAAGTCGATCATGAACGAACAAACTTCCTTGAAACGTGGTATCTTTTTATTTATTTAGTATTCTATGGTTTCAACCTAATTTACAAAACTGAATCTATAATCTCTGTGCTTAAATTTAATCACATCCTAATATCCCTAATACTGGTTGTCAGCACATCAACCGTGGCATATGGCCAGCAAAACGGGAAACTCTTCACACGACTCGATGGTTCGCTGACCAATATTCACTTTAATAATGTGCTAACCGATACCAGAGAAGCCAGTATACTCATCTACTCCAATTTTTATGGTGGCGGCGGTGTGGGAATTGGCGACATTAATAATGATGGATTGCAGGATGTTTTTTTCGCCGGCAATCAGGTCGATGATAAGTTGTACCTGAACAAAGGCAATATGGTTTTTGAGGATATTTCCGAGAAGGCCGGAATAGAGAAAAATGGAGGTGCCTGGTCTTCGGGCGTTCTTTTTGGCGACGTAAACGGTGATGGGTTATTGGATATCTACGTGACGCGAGAGCTGTATGATGACCAACCAGCGCTCCGGCGCAACAAGCTTTATATCAATAAAGGAAACAATAAATTTGTAGAAAGCGCCGCCACTTTTGGCCTGGATAGCGACCAGCGAACACGACATGCCGTATTTTTTGATTATGATCTCGATGGAGATCTGGATATTTTTCTTTTAAACCAACCTCCAAATCCAGGTGATTACTCCCACTTTGCCGGAACCGAACTTCTGCTGGAAGAATACAGTCCCAGGCTCATGGAAAACCAGGGCAATACATTCGTCGATGTCACAAAAAAAGCCGGTCTGCTAGTGCCGTGTTTCCCAAACAGCGCCACCGCATCTGATCTTAATAACGACGGGCTCACTGACTTGTGGATTGCCAATGATTACTGGGTGCGCGATTTTATCTATATCAACAATGGTGACGGCACATTCTCCGACAAGACTTTTGACCAGACTCGTCATATTTCATTCAGCAGCATGGGCATCGATGCAGGCGATATCAATAATGATGGATGGCTCGATGTGTTTGTTTTGGATATGGTTGCTGAAGATAATTTTCGTCGTAAGAGCAATATGAGTGGCATGCCGCGACGGGCATTTACCCGCGTTTTGAAAGAAAAAGGACATTACCAGTATATGTTCAATATGTTGCATCTGAACAATGGCAATGGGACATTCAGCGATATAGCCCACCTCGCCGGAGTCGATGCCACCGACTGGAGCTGGTCCGTTTTATTGGCTGATTTCGATAATGACAGTTGGAAGGATGTTTACATTGCCAATGGGTTAAGGCGTGATATTCGGGATAATGATGCCTCCAAGGCATTTCCTAAATACCTGGATGAAGCGATTCAGGAATTTTCCAGAAAAAATCCCAATGCAGGCGAGGTGGATTTATGGGATGTCGCCGATTTTGATTACGCAATGAATATTTCACCATCAGTCAAACTGCAAAACTACGCCTATCGCAACAACGGTAATTTTACATTTGACCCGGTAAGTGAAGACTGGGGTTTGAAGGATTTATCATTTTCCAACGGATGCGCCTATGCCGATCTTGATAACGACGGTGACCTCGATCTGGTAGTGAATAACATAAATGATGAAGCATTTATTTACAGAAACAATGCAGAATTAGTGACGGAATCCCATTTCTTGCGGATCATTCCGGTGGCAGATGTGCCGGGCAAAACGGTACTAAATACCAAGGTATGGATCGAAACCGGTAATCAATTTCAATATCATGAAATCACCAGCGTTCGCGGTATGTATTCCACGAGTGAATATGTTGCCCATTTTGGCCTTGGGCCACATGAAAAAGTGGACAGAATCAAACTTCAATGGCCTGACGGTAAGGTCAATATTCTATCCAATCAAAAGGCTGATCAAATTATTGAATTGAAATACAGCGACGCCAAGGCTCCAGTTCCTGAAAATGCTGCGAAAACCCCGCAACTTTTTAAAAATGTAACGGAAAAAGTCGGGCTGGTAATCAGGCATTCAGAAAACGCATTCGAAGATTTTGATAAGCAAATGATGTTGCCACATAAACTTTCTGACAGAGGGCCTGCGCTGGCCCTCGGGGATGTGAATGGAGATGGAATTGACGACATATTTATGGGTGGGTCTGCCGGAAACGAAGGGCGACTTTTCAGCCAGGGAGCGGATGGAATTTTCAGCTTGCTTCCAAGTCCGGATTTAAAAAATGACAAAAAATCAGAAGATGTGGATGCGCTGTTTTTTGACGCAGAAAATGACGGGGACCTCGATCTGTACGTCGTCAGCGGCGGTAACGAATACAGATCAGGCTCCTTAGAATACCAGGACAGACTTTACCTGAATGATGGAAAAGGAAATTTCACTAAATCCATCGAGGCGTTACCAAAGAATACAGAAAGTGGTTCCAGGGTTATTGCAAATGATTTCGATAAAGATGGCGACCTTGATCTATTTGTCGCAGGCAGACATGTGCCGTGGGAATATCCCAAGCCGGCTTCGAGTGTATTGTTAAGAAACGATGGAGGGAAGTTCACGGATGTCACCAAAGAACTGGCTCCAGACCTGAAAAATGTAGGAATGGTTCATGATGCTGTGTGGACAGATTACGACGGGGATGGATTTATGGATATCGCTCTGGCGGGTGAATGGATGCCGTTCACAATTTTAAGATATGATGGCAAAAAATTCAAAAACGTCAGCAATGATCTGGGATTGCGAAATACTTCAGGTTGGTGGTTTTCCGTAGAAGCAGCGGATATGGATGAGGATGGCGACCAGGATTTTATCCTTGGGAATCTTGGATTGAATTATGAGTATAAGGCATCAGAAGACAGACCATTTCAGGTGTTTTATGATGATTTCGACAACAATGGCAACGGCGATATTGTACTTGCGTACTATGAAGGTGATAAATTGTATCCGGTACGGGAGCGATTGCGATCAGTAGAACAAGTCCCTCTGTTGCAAGAAAAAATTAGCACATTCAACGAATTTGCCAAAGCAGATGTATATGATATCTATGGCCGGGATAACCTTTCAAAAGCGCTGCACTATGAGGCAAAGACATTTACGAGCGTCTATGCAGAAAACCTGGGAGGTGGTAAATTTCAATTTCATCAACTGCCTGTGGAAGCACAGTTTTCATCCATCAATGAAATCATCGCAGACGATTTTAACGGTGATGGTATTTTAGACGTATTGGTTGCCGGAAATTTATTTGGCACTGAATACGAAACTGTGCGGGCTGATGCAGGCATTGGTCTTGTGATGCTTGGTGATGGGAAAGGTGGTTTCACGACTTTATCGTCAAATGAAAGTGGCGTTTCCCTCCCCTTTGCGGTTCAGAAATTTTCGTGGATAAAACACCAAAATCAGCGGCTCATCGTGGTTGGTTGCAACAATGACTATTATCAGTTCCTGCAGCCCTTGCATATTAAAAGCCAATAATTTCCTGCGATCAATAATAATCTACCCGCTGTTGATTCCCGATTAAACCTAAACAAGTAACTTCATAATTGTTTTAGAAATCCAATTCAATGAAGAAACCATGCATTTCCTTATTTACACTCGTCAGCATATTGGTCATCTTATCGTGCGGCAGGGAGAAAAAGGCCGAAAAGGAATCTTCGGAAACGAAAAATAGTACCGCAGCAGCAGTTTCACATAAATCAGTTGGTCTCGCCTACCTCGAAGAAAATAATCTTGAAAAAGCAGAAGAGCAGTTTTTACAACTAATTCAAATAACTCCCGAAGACGCATCTGGGTATGCAAATCTTGGTGTAGTCTATCTCCGCATGGGAAGATTGGATGATGCCGAAAAGTATCTTTTAAAGGCTGTTGACCTTGCACCCAATGATCCGGACATCAGGGTGAATCTCGCCAAGGTTTATGAATTGAAAGATGACCGGCAGTCCTCACTGGAGCAATTGAAAAAAAGTGAAGATGTAGATCCTGAACACGTTAAGACCCTGTTTAGCATCGCCAAAAATTATGAAGGAGGCAGTGATGCACAGTCAGTCGCCCAGTGGGAAACCTACATGAAAAAAATTGTTGAATCTTCACCAACCAACATCGTTGCCAGACTCTATCTCTCGGAGGCACTGATTCAAAACAAAAAGGACGACGAAGCTTTAAAGAACCTGGAAGAAGTGCAAAAAATTTTTCCAGCTTTTTCTGCTGAGGCAAACGAATATCTTGGAAAAACCATAGAGTCACTTCATGCACACTCAATTTCTGACGCACTGACCTCCCTGCTTATATTTCATAATTTTTTAAAATTGACCGCAGAATACCAATCGGGCATCCGGGAGCTAAAAGGCACTCAGGGAGCAGCGATTGGTGTGCCGGTTATAACAATGAATCAACAAAAAAGTGAACTGCAGGAAGGCGAGTCGATTCTGGATATTATCCGGTTTAAGGATGCAACCGAGGGCGCTGAACTCGATATAATTAATGCCCGGATTTCGGAGCTCTCAGGAGAAATAGTGGCCACCATCGCTCTCGGAGATATGGATCGGGATGGAGATCAGGATATATATTATGGTGGTTATGTGGCAGATAGGGGCCAGGCTTTTCATTACCTCCTACAAAGTGATTTCGGGAGGTTCAAAGACATTACAGCAAAGTCCGGAATGAATCATCAGGGCAACGATCAATCCGCCACCTTCATTGATTATGATAACGATGGTTTTCTGGATGTTTTTGTCGCCAATGAGTCTTCCAATGTATTATACCAGAATGTCAGTGAGGGGAAATTTTCAGATGTGACAAAGCAGGCCAAATTATCCGGTAATGGAAAAAATGTACTTTTTGTCGATCTTGACCATGAGGGTGATCTCGATTTTATCATTTCCAGAAATGGCAAAAACGCTGTCTGGCAAAACAACGGGGACAAGACCTTTACTGATATTTCGGCCTCCTCTGGCCTGGCGGCTAATTCATTCGAATCGAATGCCTGGGCTTTTAGCGATTTGGATAACGATGGTGACATTGATCTTTTAGTTGCCAATACCAATGGCCCATTGCAGGTTTTTTCCAACTCCAGGAAAGGCGTATTTATGGATATTACCGAAAAAAGTGGTATCAATTTTCCATCAGGCAGCAATGATGTTGAAGTATTTGACTACGATAATGACGGAAACATGGATGTGCTTGCAGTGTCTGAGAAAGGCATTGCGCTTTTCCATAATAATGGCGCTGGATCTTTTGAACTTTCAGATTATTCGGATGAATTAAACAAACTCGTTTTAAAGGTGCGCTGTCTGGATGCCTCCGTTGTAGATTTTGACAATGATGGTTTTACGGATATCATTTTTGTCGGGCGAGCCCTTGAGTCTGGCAGGTTCAGGACTGGTTATAGCACATAATGATGGCAATGCGTTTTCAGACGTTTCCCACTTGCTGCCTGATATAAAAATTGAAGGCAGGCAGGTAAAAATAGCCGATTATAACCAGGATGGTGATCAGGATATTTTTATTCTTGAAACGAATGGTCTGATACGGCTGCTTCGAAACGACGGTGCAAACACGAATCATTTTCTTAAGCTGCAACTTGTCGGTTTGAGGTCCGGCAGCGGAAAAAACAATTATTATGGAATTGGCGCTGAGGTGGAAGTTAGAGCCGGAGAACTTTATCAAAAGAAACTCATTACTGAGCCAGGTTTGCTATTTGGTATCGGCCAAAGAGAAAAGGTGGATGTGGTGCGAATACTTTGGACAAATGGCGTCCCGCAAAATATCTTTTCTCCCGGCACCGATCAGGACCTCATCGAAGAGCAGGAGCTGAAAGGCAGTTGCCCGTTTTTGTATAGTTGGGATGGGGAGAAATTTGTTTTTGTGAAAGACATGATGTGGCGCAGCGCCCTGGGCATGCCGCTGGGCATCATGGGAGGAAAAGCCGCTTATGCCTTCGCCGATGCATCAGAAGAATACCTGAAAATCCTGGGGAATCGCTCCAGGCTAACGATGGGAAATACACCATCCAGATGACCGAAGAATTGTGGGAGACCATTTATTGCGATGAAATTAAACTCATTGCCGTGGATCATCCCGGCGATGTGGAGATTTATGTCGATGAGAAATTCGCAGCGCCACCCTATGCCCCCCTGAAGGTTTACACGGTAAAAAATCATCAGAAACCCATAACCGCCATCGACGGTAAGGGCAACGATTTGTTGGATTTAATAGAGAAGAAAGACGACCGGTACATAGCAAATTTCCAGAGAGAAAAATACCAGGGCATCACGGAGATGAAAGATTTGATACTGGACTTTGGAAGCATTACCGACACCAAAGACCTGCACCTGTTCCTGAACGGCTGGATATTCCCCACCGATGCCAGCATCAACGTGGCCATATCACAATCCGGCGAAATAAAGATGAAGCCCCCATCGCTCGAAGTGATCGGCAAAAATGGGCAGTGGCAGGAAGTGATCCCGAACATCGGCTTCCCGAGCGGAAAGAACAAGACGGTGATCGTGGATTTGAAAGGCATTTTCCCCACGAACGACCACCACATGCGGATACGGACGAACATGGAGATATACTGGGATTATGCGTTCGTGGCCAGGGACGAAAAAGCCGCGATCACGATGACGAGGCTGAATCCCCAAACAGCTGACTACCACTACCGTGGCTATTCGGCCATGCACCGGAAGGAGGGCAGATACGGTCCGCACTGGTTCGATTACGGCCAGGTAAGCACAGGCCAGAAGTGGCGCGACCTGACAGGCACCTACACCCGCTATGGCGACGTGACGGAGCTGTTGCAGGGAGCGGATGACATGTACATCATCGCCAATGCCGGAGACGAGACCACGATCAGTTTCGATGCAGAAAAAGCGCCAAAACTCCATGAGAACCACAAGCGCGACTTCCTGATCTACAGTGTAGGCTGGGTGAAGGACGGCGACCTGAACACGGCGCTGGGCCAGACGGTCGAGCCATTACCGTTCCACGGCATGAGCAGGTATCCGTATGGGCCTGACGAGCATTATCCAACCACACCAGCGCATAAGGCCTATCAGGAGAAATACAACACGAGGCTGGTCGGCACGGAGGAGTTTAAAGAAGCGGTAAAGCAGGTCGATTAATCACGCGGAATTCTGATTTATTGCCTGATTATGTACTCGATAATAAAAATAGAGGAGATATATTCAAAATGACCAAAACCTCAAATACCTGCATAATGCTTCTGGTTATTGCGGTAATATGGATGAAAATGGCCGAAAATTGTTGCATAATTTTTGGATTAATAATGTGTAACCAGTACATTTAAAAGTTCAATCAATTATTATTTAACCTTTAAACGATTAGTTAACTATGAAAAGAAAGTTACTTTTCCTTTTCCTATTAACGGCCGCCAGTACCCAATTATGGGCGCAGCGTACCGTGAGCGGAAAAGTGACCAGTGCTGAGGATGCATCATCCCTTCCTGGAGTAAACGTGATTGTTGTCGGAAGTCAACAAGGATCCATCACAGACATTGATGGAAATTACAGCCTTCAGGTTCCCGAAGGCGCATCGCTTAATTTTTCCTATATCGGCTATGTGGATTACACAGTCGCTGTTGGCTCTCAGTCGGTCATCGATGTGGTGATGCAGACCGATGTAACGCAGCTTACAGAAGTGGTCGTTACAGCGCTTGGTGTAGAGCGATCAACACAAGCACTCAATTACTCTGTAACCAGTGTTGAAGGTAAAGGACTTACTGAGGCCCGGGAGATCAATCTTGGAAATGCTCTTCGAGGTAGAGTTGCTGGTGTAAACATCGCATCACCATCAACAGGCCCTGCTGGATCTACCCGTATTCTAATCAGAGGGAACAAATCCCTCAACGGACAGAACACACCTTTGATTGTTGTGGATGGTATCCCGGTGGATAACTCACTCGGTGGCCAGGCAGGTATGTGGGGTGGTCGTGATAATGGCGATGGCCTTAGCAGTATCAGCCCGGATGATATAGAATCTGTAGTTGTACTGAAAGGTGCAAACGCATCTGCGCTTTATGGTTCCAGAGGTGGAAATGGTGTAATTAACATCACGACCAAGCGTGGATCAAAACGTAAAGGTGTTGGCATTGAATTTAGTTCTAACTACACTTTTGATAAGTTATATGACCAGACTGAACTGCAAACAAAATATGGATCGGGTCACTATGATTCAGGAACCGGTCTGGCAACCAAACCACTAACAGCTCAACAAGCTTTTGGTGATGGCAGGTCTTCTTGGGGACCGGCTTTGGATGGTTCATCGGTAATCCAATGGGATGGAGTTTCCAGACCATACTCCTACACAGGAAATAACTTTGAGAAATTCTACGAAACAGGTTCTACTCTGACAAACTCGGTGTCATTCAGTGGTGGTGGAGATAACCAGGTTTATCGTTTCTAGTAACTGACCTTAGGAATCAATCCATTGTTCCAAACTCAGGATTTGACAGAACTAACATTGCTCTATCAACCAATGCTACGTATTTCAAAAAACTGGTACTCAGCGCCAATTTGATGTATTCACACGAATATGCGAAAAACCGACCCAATGTTTCAGACTCACCGAGTAATGCGACTCAGTCGATATGGTACATTCCAAATAATATAGATGTGATGGACTATTATGGTCCTGCTGAAAAACCAGGTTCGATACCTGAAGGTCTTGATCCACAACTCTATACAATTTATGGTCAGGGAGGAGCTCCCAGGACTCCGGGCATGGAATGGTTACCAGCCGCTAACAACTGGGGACAGAACCCCTGGTGGTCAACCATGACGGAAATTCACGATGATACGCGTGACCGTTTAATCGGTTCCGCACAACTAAAGTATAATATTCTCGATTGGCTGTGGGTTTCAGGCAGAATGGGTATGGACTGGTTTTCCACAAAGAGACACTAACCTTACCCCACAAGGCACAGGTTATAACATACCTGGTAGCAGGAGTGAAGGTATTGATAATGTTCGCGAAATTAACATGGAGTGGATGCTAGGAGTTGATAAAGAATTCGGAAAAATTGGCCTGAATGCTTTTGTTGGGGGAAATAAAATGTACCGAAACTATGAGCGGATTGCTGCCAATGGTAATGGATTCAACGTTGATTTCTTCCCAGCAATCAATAATGCTAAAACACGCGATTTTGGATATGGTTATAGTGAACAAGGTATTAATTCACTCTTTCGGTTCAGCCGAAGTAAGTTACGCTGGCTGGTTGGTATCATAACAGCCACCGCAAGAAACGACTGGTTTTCGGTATTGAATCCTGAGTTCAATAGTATCTTTTATCCATCAGTTGGTGCTCTCATGGGTATTTTCAGACACCTTCAAGAGCATGCCTTCAGCGATCAGTTTCGGCAAAGCTACGCGCTTCATGGGCGCAGGTAGGTCTCGTAAATATTGGACCTTATTCAACTAATCTTACCTACGGTCTGAAATAACACCCACTTAAGCAGGCCTACTGCGGTATTAGTGGCGCATTTGGATTTGGCGGTAGCCTGGCCAACCCACTTTTGCAGCCAGCTCTTTCCACCGAGTTAGAAATCGGTTTCGATGTTCGTTTTTTCCAGAACCGGCTGGGTATTCGATGTAGCATGGTATAGTCAGGAAACGTCTGATGATATCGTTAATCAAACCATTTCACGTGCGTCAGGTTTCAGCTCCACTGAAGTCAATATTGGTAAAATCACCAATAAGGGTTACGAAGTTGCATTAAGCGGCACGCCAATTCAGGGGGCATTAAATTGGGATGTTTCAGTCAATTTTGCCTATAATGATAATGAAATCGTATCCTTACTTCCTGGACTGGATGAACTTGGTTGGTGAAGAACCTCGAACGCGAAATGTCTTTATCAAGCATATTGTTGGCGAGCCATTCGGAACTATCACCGGCCGCATACAAGCCACTGATCCCATATGGCAACCTCGTGTTTGATAATGAGGGCCGTGCAGTTGCAGCACCAGAATATGTACCAATAGGATATGGTGTTGCACCGTGGTCAGGTGGTATAAATAATGCCTTTACCTTCAAGAATTTCAATCTAGAATTCCTGATTGACTTTAAGGCAGGTGGTGATATTTTAGGTACTAACCTTCGCATGACACAAAATGGCAGAACTGAAAGATCATTACAGGGAAGGAGAAGGAGAAGAACCGCTTCGTATCACAGGCGTAGTTAATACAGGAACCTCCGAGGCTCCAGTTTGGACTCCTGTAGATCGCGACCTCACTCCTTTCGAAGCTCAGCGCTATTGGGGTCAGCTTGGTGATCAATCCGAACGGCATTTCCAGTGCATGGATGTATAGTGGGGATTTCTGGAAATTGCGCCAGTTGGTTTTTGGATACCATTTCCACAAGAAAATGCTTGCCAATACATCCAATCCAGAAAATTAATATAGCCTTTGTAGGTCGGAACCTGTGGGTCATAAGAAAGGATATTCCATAACGTAGATCCAGAATCTGCCGATTCAGCAAATGCCGGAGCGCAAGGACTAGAGTATTTTGCACTTCCTGCAACCCGCAGCTACGGATTTTAACTTAAGCATAGGATTCTAAAAATGATTAAGAAAATGAAATACATTAATAAAATTGTTCTGAGCATACTGGCCGTGATAGCCCCTTTGGCCGCTTGCGATACTGAGGAACTGACAGATTTGAATATCAATCCACAAGCACTAAATACCGTGAATTTAAATTTCATATTTAGTGCGGTAGAGCTTAGCGCGGCTACTAATGGATTTTCGGGCGACAACTGGTATCTTAATGGCAGAACCAATCTTGGTTATACTGCTTACTTTGTTCAACAAATGTCAACCACTGGCTTAAACCTGAATACGGCAGGTGACAAATATTTCGATAACAATGAAGCATGGGAAGCCCCATGGGAATTCTGGTATGGAGATATGGTCAAACAAATGCGGATCATATTCAAAGAATCCGCAGACGGTGGATTTGAAGAAGGCAAAGAGAAAAAATACCGTCGCTGCCACAAAAGTATTATGGGCACTCACCTTCCACAGACTCACTGACTTTTATGGGGATGTTCCTTACACAGAAGCAGCTCTTGGTACGGACAGGTATTCTTTGCGCCGAAATATGATACACAGCAGTCTATCTATATGGATCTGTTTGCCAGAAGTTGACGGAAGCCACAGCAGGAGTTAAGTACGAGTAATGACGATGAAGGATTTGCCTACGCTGATTTTGTGTATAACGGTGATATTGCTAAGTGGAAAAAACTGGCTAATTCATTAATGCTTGCGCTTAGCAATGAGGATTTCCAATGTAGATGCAACCAATGCGGCAAAGAATATGTGCATCAGGCAGTTGCAGGTGGAGTAATGACCACCAATGCTGATAACTTTGTTATGCCATTGGCTACAGCGCCATCCAGTTTGGGATAAATCAAAATGGACTTGTAAGGCAATTCGTTGATGGCAGTCATCCACGGACTCTTGAGCAAAACTATCATTGATTTCCTGAAAGGCACTGATACGAGATAGTGCTGCAGATGACGACCCACGGCTTATGATCATCAGGAGCGGTTTTGATGGAAACACTGATCCCCTTGATCAAGAAGGAATGCCGAACGGACTTGGATGGACCAATGCTTGATGACTACACTGGAATACCAAATACCGATCAGACTAAATTCTTCTCACAGATGAACGATAAGTTTTTGCAATTGGATGAGCCCTATATGCTGATGAATGTTGCCGAAGTTGAATTTCTGTTAGCTGAAGCCGCTGAAAGAGGAATTGGCGGCGTTACAGGTGCAAAAGAGCATTATGAAAAAGGTGTAAAGGACGCCATGCAAATGTACACCGTTTATGATGCATCCTTAGTGTAAGTGATGCGGCGATAGATGCTTATCTTGCAGCTCATCCTTATACAGCTGGTGGCCTGATGCATTGAAATGATTGGTGATCAAATGTGGGTGAGTAAGTTCATGAACTGGTGGGATTCATGGTGCGACTGGAGAAGAACAGGATTCCCAGCCTTGGTACCAGTCAACTATCCTGGAAGCGCAAGCGCCGGCGTAATTCCAACCAAACTTGAGGATTCCAAGTCAGGGAAGCTGCAACGAATCTGGCAAATTACGAGGCAGGGGCCACTAAGCCTGATTCGATCCGTTTGGTAAAGTATGGTGGGATAATTAAGATTATTATTCACTAAATACCCATAAAAACCCTTAGGCAACGCCTAAGGGTTTTTTATTGTTACCGGATAGATTCCTTTCCCGTCAAGCCCCATATATTCACCCCAAAACACTGGCTTTTTAGCTTTTACATTGGTCGAAATCCTTCGTGTTCGCATACCCAAAAATCCCATGATGTTGGTGGATGCACTGTAATATTGTGCATAAACAATATCCAGAAATCCATCACCGTCCAGATCGCCGATCCATGGGGTGGTAAAAATATTCTTGAATTGATCAGCCTGATCAATCGGCTTGTATTCTTTCCTTTTAAAGTCAAGCGCCAGTAATCTGTTGCTGATCTGGTTTTTATCCTGGCTATTAAGCCCAATAGAACAGTCAAACTCATTGATACTCATAATCACCTCGTCATACCCATCGTGGTTCAGATCATAGACCACCGGTGAGGAAAAGCCGGTACAGCCAATGGAATCCATAAATTCAATATTGCCATTTTTTCCATTAAACATCACCTGGATGGAGCCCTTGTTATCAGGCCATTCTCCCTTGCTAACGAAGGTAAAAAAGTCCGGCACATTGTCATCCGTGAACTGTCCTACCCCAAAGCTGTTGCTCGATTCTGAATCGGCAATCTTTTGTTTCCAGATAGTCGAAAAATTTCTGCCGTCTATTGCATAGGCTGTACTCCCATGCGAAATCGCGATAATGTCATAATACCCATCTTCATTTATATCAGCAGCTGAGGGAGGTGATATAAATCCATGGCCAACCTCCTCTGCGAGAATGTGAGCGCCTGCGATGTTGTTTTGCATCAGGGCGGTCAATGGGATCAGATAGAGATGGCCCGAAAATTTTTCACCACCCGATCCAAAGACGATATTCAAATCAGGACTACCGGGTTGCTGAAAAACGATGGGTGACATGTATGACTCCTTGCGGTCGGGCATCGTATCGGCAGCGAGTATTTCCCCCGATTTCGGATCCAGGACCATAAGCACTCCCGGATAGCGGTCATTTTCTGAATTGGCCGGAGCAAGTACATTTCCCCCGCAAACCGCTAAAAGCTCATTAATTCCATCCCCATTTTGATCGGGAAGAATCTGGCAATTGTAAAAATCGAATCTGGCGTATTTAAGTACCGGATGCGTTTCGTATTTATACATATACTTCCACAGCAGTTCCCCTGTTTTGCCATCGAGTGCTTTCAGGTTGTTTGACCGACCGCCGATAAACACATCCTCAATTCCATCACCCGTGACATCAAGGAAGGTCGCTGATCCGAAAATCTGGTTATCGGTCTCTTCCTGCCAAAGCAATTCACCGTTTTTTCCATTGAGTGCCAGAATACCTTGCTCAGCGAATTGAAATTCATTTTTTCCGGCACCGATTACCAAATCAAGTATTCCGTCGCTGTTCAGATCTGTTGCACGAAATGATGAGGTGGAGCCAATCTGATAAAAATCTTTACTCCATACCAGCTCATTCTTTTTATTTGTACAACCAGCGAAAAGGAAAGGAATGATAAGGAATAGTTGTACGGTTTTCATAACACAATCATGATAAGTATTTTGGAATAATTGCTGCTTTTGAGCATAACCAAGGTAATTAATTTTTAAGACGCTCCATACGCTTTTTGTAGGTTATGACTTGCGCTATTCATCCTGAGCGCTCAATGAATGCTGGCTAGTAATTGCATTTTTTGAGCTATCGAAGGATTTTATATTCATCGCCATCATGGAGCAATATAATCACCCGGAATGGATAGACTTAGCGGGACGACTTATTGCTAAGGGGTACCGTTGTGTATGTCAGGTATTCTATGCGCATTCCGCCGGAGGCCAGAACAAAAATATTTGACTCTTTTACTAAAAAATAGTAATCGAACAGCTATATTCTAGGCTAATTTCATTATTAACCTACTATTTAACCCACAAACCATGAAAACCAATTTCAAAATTATTGGCCTTAGTGCCTGTCTCATCACTGTAGTTCTATTCTCCAAATGCCAGGAAAAAAAGAGTATTATTTCGCAGGCTACTGCTGGATCTGCGATGCATTCTGACTTCAATGGATTCGAGAGTCAGGTAAAATGGGGGGAGCATTTGGTCATTATCAGTGGATGCCATGATTGCCACACGCCCAAAAAAATGTCTGCCTTTGGTCCTGTATTGGACTCAGCGCTATGGCTGTCAGGTCATCCGGCCAGCATGCCGCCCATCGACATAAACCGCAAAGAGATCGAAAGCAAGGGATTGGCCGTAACGTCCGATCTCACCGAGTGGGTAGGTCCCTGGGGAGTATCATATAGTGCCAACCTGACACCGGACGCTACAGGCATAGGTACCTGGAGCGAGGAACAATTTATCCTTTGTCTGAGGAAGGGTAAGTATAAAGGACTTGAGGGCTCCAGGACCCTATTGCCTCCAATGCCATGGCCAATGGTAGGTCAGATGACCGACAACGAATTGAAAGCAGTTTTTGCCTATTTGAAAACGATAAAACCGATCGTTAATTTGGTGTCTATGCCCAAGGCACCGGAGAGTATGATCAATTGAGCCAACTATTCGGCATTTCGAATGTCGGATCATAATAAATGGATTTGCAATCTGTATTTCAACATGAATGCTTTCTGGAATTGCAAATTCCGAAAAGCGTGGATAGATTGTGTGTGAAACGACCAATAGCCCGAGCATTATAAATATGAAAACAGACTACGCTTCCGTAGATGAATACCTGAAAACTTTTCCCAAGGACATTCAAGCAATACTGGAAAAAGTACGAACTACGATCATCACCCATGCCCCTGAGGCTGTGGAAAGCATATCCTATGGCATGCCGGCATATAAAACACTCGGAAAGCCATTGGTCTATTTTGCCGCGTTCAAAAACCATATCGGATTCTATGCCACGCCTAGCGGGCATAGCGAATTCTCCGCCGAACTGTCGAAATACAAGCAGGGAAAAGGATCGGTACAGTTTCCATTAGACAAGCCAATCCCTTTTGATCTGATAGGCCGTATAGTCGCTTTCAGGTTGAAGGAAAATCGTGAAAAATCCAGGAAGTGAATCGTGAAAAGGTAATTCGGCAAACCAGTGTAAATTGGGCTTGTTAATGCATTCTGAGTAAAGTATCCATTTACCTCCATAAACAGGTTGGCAGAAAACACTGATTTAGCATCCGTCAATCTTTTTCTCAATTCTTAATTCAAATGTTCAATTGCTCATAAATCATTCAAAGCTCCATGCTTTTTAGCACCGTGCTTATTCTTCCTCCAAAGTCAGCGTCTTCTGTTTGTTGCAGCAAGGCCTCCATTTTGGTTTTCACTTCATCATGGAAGCCATCTCTGAGGTCACCGGCTATCCGAATAACGGCCTCCTGAGCATCCTGTTTTACGTCGGATTCGTTGACCTGAGAAATCGCAAAATCAAGGGCTTTCACAGAATAAATCCTTGAGATACCATTGATGAGCGTCTTTTTGTCAAATGTACTGGTGGTCGCTCCATAAACCTCCTGGAGTTTTTCCACTTTTAAATCACCGGAAAGCGTTTTGGAATTTTGAGTGAGTATAACCATGCCGACAATAGCCTGGGATCGGTTTGCCGGTGGAATGGACTTGTTCAATATCTGCTGGAGGTCAGCCATTGGCTGGTCGTCTTTCCAGTTGGATAGGGCTTTCAGCACCGCAAATTGAACATCCGCATCCTGCGCATCAATGTAGCTTCGGAGCGTTCGCAGTGACACGTCACCGCCTAATTCGCCCAAAGCGCTGATGAGAATAACCGAGGCAGTTGTGCCGGGATTTGTTGCGAGTTTGGCTGTCAGAATATCAGCGCTACCCTCTGCCGTCCCTGAACTCACGGCCATGGAAATTATGGCATTTTGTATTGCTTCATAATCAGCAGGGCTCGATTTAGTGATTAGTAAATCGAGTGTTGATTCCAGATCAGTGAAGGCTCCTATATTCCCCAGCGATACGATAGCCGCATTTCTGATGGCTGGATGAGGATTTTGCAGATTCGCCATGATCAATTCTTTTCCACTCACAATTTTCCGATAACCAATAGCCTTAAGCAGTTCAGCCTTTTCTCCACTGTTTTTTAAGGCAGCGCTCGCTAAAATTACACCATTGGTATTTTGGTCATTCATCCAGTAAATGCACGATCGGGCAAGTTCCTGCTCGTCCGGTGATCCACTTGCAGCCACTCTGACTAAAATATCCAAGTCCCTGGAATTTGCCACATTTTTCAATCCACGCAATGCCATCAACCTGCCTTCATCGGAAATTTTATTCAATTCGGCCAACAGCATTGGTCTGATCGCGGGATCGTTCCTGTCGGCAATGGCAATCATTAACTGATGCTGAATTCCTGTTGGAAATTGATTTAATGATTGAATGAAAACGCTGAGATCTGCATTCTCTGGCAACTCCCTGACAAGCGTCACCAACATTTGTTGAACGTCCTGATCCTGCTGATGGAAGGCATTCATTAAATCGGATGCCTGTTCAGTTTCCGGTAAACAACCTAATTTCATCTTTATGGCCATATGCAGCAATGATAAAGGCGGCTTTTCGCTCAATATAACTTCGCACGCGTCCAATTTTGCTTCGGCTGATTCATTCGTTAGGGCTTTAAGCCAATAGGCGGCCATCTTCCATTTCAACTCGCCTTCGGCGGCAGTGAATTCATTTCGCAATATTTCAGCGGCTTCTTTACCTCCAATGGCTGAAATTGCATGAGCTGCGGCATCTTTCATTACTGCATCATTCTCCCTGAGCAAAGCTTGCAGAGGTATTAGCGCATCCTGATCTGGTTTTAGTGACAGTACACCGGCGATTTCTGCTTTTCCTGCAGCGTCAACTGTCGTCAGACTTTCTATGAGGATTTGGGATATTTCATCAACCGGTAATGATGCCAAAGCCATAATGGCCATGTGTTGCGTGGCTGGATCAAGCATCATTTTTTGAAGCGTCGGAATGCAATACCCGCTACCAACCTGGCCAATGAATTTACAAACAATGAGTTTACCTTCGGCAGATGCATCTGATTGCAATAATTTCACCATCATCTTTTCTACTTCCCCATGGATTTCGGGCATATTATTCACCTCTGCCATGACATCCTGAAACTCCTGCAACCAGGCTCTGCTGCTTCCAAACCGGTAGTCTTCTATCTGCTGTATCACTTTCCCTGCGCGCTTTTTCAAAAGTGATGAAGGACTTTCGGAACAGGTAATAAACAGGAAGGAAGTGCTTAGCAATAGAATTACCTGAATGGCTTTTATGGATTTTATTGACTTTTTCATAGAGTGAATGTTAAAAAGTACTATAAATGCCATGGGCTGCGCATGGTACCGGTGAGCATGCGGTTGGCAGCGTCATCGTTGACAAATTGCTCATCGACGGGATCCCACTGTACTTTGCGCCCCAGCCTGATGGCGATATCAGCCTGGTGGCAGACAGCATCCGACCTGGAGGCGACTTCCACAGGGCACATTGTTTTTTGTCTGGATTTCACACAATCCAGAAAATTCCTGCTGTGATCATTGCTGACAGGCATTCTTATCTGATCAGGTCCAATCACACTGGTGAGGATAGATTTTGATGAAGCCTCAATCGCTTGCCGCGATACTGAAACCCATCCTTCACTGCCGATAAAGACTATTCCCATAGACTGAAGTTTGTATTCGGGATGGTTTTTTCGAGCCGAAATATGGTCGGTATAGATTAGCTTCACACCATTTTCATAGGTATGGATTGTCTCCCATTCACCGATAGTATCAAAAAGCCCGTCTTCAGCGATCCTGCCTTTTCCTTCAATTTCAATCGGCCCGCTGTTATCAGCATCAAGAGCCCATTGCACAATATCGATATCATGAATACCGTAAGCTCCTGAAATACAACCCAGTGAGTAATCATAGATGAGTGTGAAATGCCGGGTACAGCGCACTTTGGTAAATGGCGCTACAGGGGCCGGACCAAGCCACATGTCGTAATCGAATCCGGCAGGAACAGGTTGAGCCGGCTGGTTGGGCACCTGGCTATAGCCCGCAGAACCAACGATCACCCGCTCGAGCTTTCCAATGAGTTGATTGCGCACAATTTCCACCGCTTGACGATACCGACTGTCTGATCGCTGCTGCGTTCCAAGTTGAAAAACGACGCCATAATTATTGACCGCATCTCGAACTGCTTTCGCTTCATTGAAATACCGCGTCAATGGTTTTTCATAGTACATATCCTTGTGTTGGCGGGCAGCTTCAATGCCGATGAGCGCATGCCAGTGATCGGGAACGGCGATAAGTACAGCGTCGATTTCGGGTCTGGCCAGCATCTCGCGGAAGTCGCCATAGACTTTACAGTCCCTATTTCCATACTTCTTGTCAACCACCTGCTTAGCATTCAGTCGGTGCTCCTCGCGCACGTCACAAATATGGCCGACATTCACATCGGCGTATTCCAGGAATCGTTGAACATGCCCGCTGCCCATGCCTCCAACTCCGACAAACGACATATTGATTTTGTTGGATGGGCTTATTTTGCCATTCAATCCGAGTACATGGGGCGCTACAATCATTGGCGCTGAAGCTGCTACCAGCGAGGCTCCCATGGTTTTTTTAATAAAACTTCGTCGTTTCATAGCTGGAAATTAAGGTATTTGTGTGGCGAGCCGGATAACCATTCTGTCGAAATAATCCCTGCTCGCGATGATATCATTCATGGATTTTCCCCAATTGTATGAATACTCCAGCCCGATGAGGGTTGGCTTTATTCCTGCCTGGTTCAGTTTGTTAAAAACTTCATCCAGGTTGCTGATGCCGGTACCCCAGGCTACGTCATGGCCTTTTGACGATTTTTCGTGAAGGTCGTGAACCTGTATGGTGATCAATCTGTTTTTTAATACCTCGATGGATGCGATGGGATCAAAGCCGTTGCGCTGCCAGTAACCAATGTCGGCACAGGCGCCGATGAGCGAGTTGCGCTTTTCGATGGCTTTTAAAAGGTTCTTCGGATCCCAGTAAACCAGCGATATGTCTTTGCCGTGATTGTGAACGGCCAACTTTATGTTGTAGGCAATGCAATACTTTTCTATCAAATCCAGCGCTTCGGGTTTTGGCTCCGCAATAAATGCCTCAATGCCCATGGTTTTGCCAAATTCAAAAATCTGCCTGCAAACCGCATCGTCATTCGGAATATCATGGATATAATAATTGACAACCGAAACGCCCTTTTCGAGCAGTTTCTTCCTAACTAACAGCAATTCTTCGCGGCTGAGGTTGTAGTCAAAATCCTTTGGAATGTCCGCACTTACTTTTTGCACATTCAACCCGTCGAGATACCAGATGCCCAATTCCGCCGCTTTGTCGATGGTTTCGAAAAAGCGTATTGTCCTTGAATGAATAAGCCGTAAGCCCAAGCCGCCAACCCAGCTTTCTCCTGGGCAATGATGGCGGAGGTTAGTTTGGCTGAAGGGGTGGAAGGTGCCGGTAAGTCGCCTAGGATATATTGTATAGCCCGGAAGTTATGATCGAGAATGCGCGGGTCCCAGTTGATATGCGGGTGGTGACCGAGCGAAGTGTTGAACACCCGTCCGCGCCCGTATTGCCGTATCCAACTCACAGGGAAGTCGCTGTCAAGTTTGCGCTCCGGCAAAAATCTGCGCTGCGGTCCCATGTCGGTTTTTTCCTTATTCACCGAAAGCAGCACACGCACATTTTCTCTTGAGTAAGGCGAGGTAGTACTGGTATATTTCATCGCTGATGTCAAAATCCTTTAGGCCGATACATGCCTGCCAGCGGATGCGCAGGTTCATCAGAAATCATATTGATATATTCATTGGTTTTCCAGGGATGCCCGCCATTTTCATAGCCGCCCATCATTTCACCAAATTCAGGAAACTGATCGTACACCGGGTACTGAACGAAGGTAGCCCCGGCCCCAGCATGAATGCCCATGATGCCGCGTCCGCTGTACACATAATCCAGTAATCGTTGCCTGGCTTCTTTGCCTTCAAACAAAACTCCCACGGTATTATTCAGCACAATGGCATCAAAATCGAAGAGCTTGTCGCTGCAAAAGATGAGTGTGTCGTCGGTGAACCACGTTTCGAAGGCACTGGTTTTTTCACCCATTTTCTGAATGGCGAAGTTGGCGTAGGGTATGGATGGATGGCCTTTACTCACTTCTTTGTCTCTGATATTGTAATTAACCACCAACAACTTCCGCGTCTTTAAGGGAGTAGCAGGGGATTGTGCGGGGATACCCTCGATGATCTGATTCCTGAAGGTTTCAGGAACATCCTGAATGAATTTTTTAGCATTATCGCCGGTGTACACCGCCTGGGCTTTCGATGGAAAAATCGTCGCAAAAAATAGCAAAACGCCCAAAGCGCGTTGGGCGATGAAAGAAAAACGGAGCTTCATGGATTTTGAGTGTTTATTTTGGGTTTATCTATGCTAAGATACAAATCTGGACGATGTGACCCCAAGGAAAGGTGATTTAAGAACAAATGAACATTTGAATTGAGAAATTAGAAGTATGGCATTTAACTTATATTTCCCAATTCATAACCTGCCCAGCCACCAGAACCCAGCCACCAGTCCCTACATCACCACATTCACAATCTTCCCGGGCACAACTACGATTTTTTTAGGCGGCTTGCCTTCGAGCCATTTCTGCACTACCTCATTGGCAATGGTTTCTGCTTCGATGTCCTTGGGGTTTTTTCCTATTTCAAAGGTGATCTTCGTGCGAAGCTTGCCATTGATCATAATCGGGTATTCGAAAGAATCCTCCTTAACATACTCCGGATTAAATTCTGGATAGGATGCTTTGATGATGCTTTCCTGGTGGCCGAGTTTTCCCATAACTCCTCGGCGATATGCGGTGGCAAATGGCGACAGCACGATGAGCAGCTTTTCCAGAACATCCTTTTTGTGGCATTTCAGTTGGGTGAGGGCATTCACGCAAATCATAAACTCGCTCACTTACGTGTTGAAGGACAGGTTGTTGATGTCCTGCTCTACTTTCTGAATGGTTTTATACAGAGCCTTGTACTCTTCGGCAGTTGGTTTTACATCCGTCACCAGGAAAGTACCGCTATTGTCATAAAACAGCGCCCAAAGCCGTCGAAGGAATTTGGCCACGCCGTCAATGCCATGGGTATTCCATGGTTTTGACAGCTCTATCGGGCCGAGAAACATCTCGTACATGCGTAGCGTGTCGGCGCCGTATTTTTCGATCATGGCGTCGGGAGTCACCGTGTTGTACTTTGATTTCGACATTTTCTCGACGAGGTATCCGCATTTGAATTCGCCGTTTTCCAGCTCAAATGTGGCGCTGGCATAGTCGGGTCTCCATTTTTTAAATGCCTCAATATCCAGCTTATCATTATCAACCATATTCACATCGACGTGTAGTTCGATGGTGTCGTATGTATCTTTCAGGCCGGCAGAAATGAATTTATTGTCGTCCTTAAGTTTATAGATGGTATTGGACCTTCCCTGGATCATCCCCTGGTTCACCAGTTTTTGAAAAGGCTCTTCATGAAAAACGTATCCTCCGTCGAACAAGAACATATTCCAAAAGCGAGAATAGAGCAAATGTCCGGTGGCATGCTCTGTTCCACCGACATACAGGTCAACTGAATTCCAGTACTTCACCGCCTCGGGACGAACCATATGTTGGTCATTGTTGGCATCCATGTACCGGCAGAAAATACCAGCTTGATCCGGCCCAGCCTGGCATTGTCGTGAGTTCGTATGGATACTTTCCTTTATAAAGCCAGTTTTTGGCGCGGCCGAGTGGTGGCTCACCAGTTTCTGTTGGGAGGTACTCATCGACCGGCGGCAACTCAAGGGGCAATGCATTATCCGGAATAAGGTGTGGCAAGCCATTTTCCTTGAAATAAACAGGTACCGGCTCACCCCAATATCGCTGACGGCTGAAAACTGCATCGCGTATCCTGTAGTTGATTTTTTCTTTTTCCGAACCCGCTGTTCTGGGCAAAATCAATGGTCGCTCGAACGGCCTCTTTGATTCCATACCGGTGATAAAGCCGGAATTGATCATTTTACCATATTTAATCTCTGTCGGATCGCTGAGGTTTTTCGGTGCCACCGATCACCCGTTTTATCGGCAAGCCGAAATACGTAGCGAACCTGAAATCGCGGTCGTCTGATGACGGAACGGCCATGACTACGCCGGTTCCATACCCCGCAAGTACATAATCGGCCACCCAAAGCGGTACTTTTTCATTGGTAAATGGGTTGATGACGTACGATCCTGTGAATACGCCTGAAACGGTTTTTACTTCCGACATACGCTCGCGCTCGGAGCGATTTACGGCTTTCTGAATATAACCTTCCACTTCAGTCCTTCGGTCTGCCATAGTGAGCGTTGGTAACAAGTTCATGCTCCGGAGCCAGCACCATATATGTCACTCCGAAGATCGTATCTGGTCTGGTAGTGAAGCAGGTGAGCGTAATGTCCTTGCCCTCTACTTTGAAATCCAGCTCACAGCCATGCGACTTCCCGATCCAGTTGGTCTGCATTTCCTTCATGGATTCTGACCAATCTAGTTTGGCGAGGTTGCCCACCAATCTGTCTGCATAGGCGGTGATGCGCATCATCCATTGGCGCATCTTTTTGCGTTCCACAGGATAGCCCCCACGTTCAGAAAACCCATCCTTAACCTCGTCGTTGGCCAGCACGGTACCAAGGGCAGGGCACCAGTTCACCAGGGCGTCTGCCGGGTAGGTGAGTCTGTATTTTAGTAAAATGCCTTCTTTTTCGTTTTCATCCCAGCGATTCCATTCGATAGCACTGAAGGTTGGAATATCCTCGTCACAAGCAGCATGGATCTGAGAATTTCCGGACTTTTCAAATTCGCTGATGAGGGTTTCAATCGGTTCGGCCTTGCCCGATTTATGATTGTACCAGCTCTGGTACAATTGCGAAAAAATCCATTGTGTCCACTTGTAGTATTCGGGGGCGCAGGTCTGCACCTCTTTGTCCCAGTCATACGACAATCCAATGCCTTTGAGCTGCTCTTTGTATCGCTCTATATTTTGTGCGGTAGTAATAGCAGGGTGCTGCCCGGTCTGAATGGCGTATTGTTCTGCAGGGAGTCCAAACGCATCAAAACCCATGGGGTGAAGAACGTTGAAGCCTTTATTTCTTTTGAACCTCGATACAATGTCGGTAGCTATATAACCCAGCGGATGACCTACGTGCAGCCCTGCCCCAGACGGATAGGGGAACATGTCGAGGACGTAAAATTTTGGTCTTTTTGGGTCAATTTCCGCTTTGAAAACTTTATGTTCAGCCCAGTAATGCTGCCACTTCTCTTCGATCGCCCGGTGATTATATTCTGCCATTTTTACTTTGATTCGTTTTAATGATTTTGGGCTGCAAAAATACAGAAATAGCCCATGGTTTTAAAAGAAAAGGAGATATGTTGGGTTTAGCCTTCATAATAATTATTTTTGCCACTCAATAAATTTTTTTATGATTGATAAATACCTAAGCGGAGAACAAACCATCTGCGTCGTCGGACTTGGCTACGTTGGATTACCGGTAGCGCTGGAGTTTTCACGAAAATTCAAAGTCGTCGGTTTCGACATCAATGCACAACGTGTTGAGATGATGAAGCAAGGCATTGATCCGAGCAATGAGCTGGCCAAAGAAGAATTTGAAGGCTGCAATATCCGGTTTACCGCAGATCCGAATGATATTAAAGCGTGCACATTCTACATTGTTGCCGTGCCGACACCAGTCAATGAGCACAAAAACCCAGACCTGAAACCATTGCTAAGCGCCTGCAAAATCGTAGGTGGAGCTTTGAAAAAGGGCGATGTGGTGGTATTTGAATCTACTGTCTATCCGGGCTGTACAGAAGAAGATTGCATCCCGGTACTGGAAAATGCATCCGGCCTGAAATATATGAATGACTTCAAAGCAGGCTATTCGCCTGAAAGGATTAATCCCGGTGACAGAAACCATACATTGACCAAAATCACCAAAGTTGTTAGTGGCAGTGATGAACAAACCTTGAAACTCGTCGCGGCTTTGTATGGCGCCATCGTCACAGCCGGTGTGCATAAGGCGACTTCTATTAAGGTGGCGGAGGCCAGTAAAATTATCGAAAATACCCAGCGCGATCTGAATATCGCCCTGATGAATGAACTCTCGCTCATCTTTAAGAGAATGGGTATCAATACCTATGAAGTCCTGGAAGCAGCGGGGACGAAATGGAATTTTCTTAAATTCTATCCCGGCTTAGTCGGAGGCCATTGTATCGGTGTTGATCCGTATTATCTCACTCATAAAGCCATGGAACTTGGCTATTTTGCTAAAGTGATCACGGCGGGCAGAAACATCAACGACAGCGTTCATACCTTGATAGCTAAAGAAATCGTCAAATACCTCATTGAGCAGGACAAACCGCTGAAGCAAGCAAAGGTTTTGGTGATGGGTGTGACATTCAAGGAAAACGTGACGGATATCCGGAATTCCAAAGTGCCGGAACTCATCCGTGAATTGCAGGAATTCAGCATCAATGTCGATGCCGTTGACCCGATGGCGAGCAGTGATGAATTCATGCACGAGTATGGGATTCAGATTGCTTCAGCACCAGGACCTGTTTACGACGCTGTGTTGTTAGCGGTAAATCACGAAGCGTATGCAAATCTGGATGAATCGTGGTTTATAAACCTTACCGGAACCAAAGGACTTTTGTACGACGTGAAGGGGATTTATCGAAATAAAATTAAAACTTTAGCATACCTTAGTCTTTAACGACAACTACGTGTTAGGGACTATTAAACACCTCTATGCTGAAAACAGGGACCTGATTCGATTCCTTGCTTCAGCCTTTGGGTTGCTGATAGTATGGGTGCTTGCCACCACTTTCTTCCCGGCAGCGATCAACAAAATGCATTATTATATCATTGTCCCCCAGGCCGACATCAGCGCCATGGTATTGCGATGGTTTGGCTATATCGTGGATCAGGACTATATGGTGAATGGTTGCGAGGCGAGGCTGGCATTTGCAGGAACCGGAGCCATCTGTATCGGCTCCGGATGCAGCGGACTGGAATTGTTTGTGCTTTTCGTGGGATTCATCCTGCTGATGCCCGGGCTGCTGAAAGATAAGCTGTGGTTTATTCCTCTCGGCCTTCTGGCTATTCTTGTTCTGAATATCATTCGGATCATCATACTCTCGGTCATTTACTATCATTGGCCGCAACACCTGGATTTTAACCATAAATATACCTTCGTCATCATCGTGTATGGCGCCATATTCGGATTGTGGGTATTGTGGGTGAGCAAATTTGCGCATCGGGTTAAATCGTGAGGTGATGAAAAGGATAGCCGTTATCCTGCCGGTTTTTGTCATTTTGGTTCTTTCCTACTACAGGTACACGTATTTCATCTTTCCGAATTTTTCCGGTGAACAAGTCTTCATTAAAATACGCCAGGCAGCAGGACTTGGGGATGCAGTAGCCCCGGGAGGCGATGCCAATGTCCGGTCTATATTGGTTTATTGGGCATTATTTCTTCTGGGAAATACATGGTTTTCCATGGCGGTATTCCGGACCAGACCCAGATTGATTTTTGTGGTTGGATTATATTTTGTCATCAGCGGATTCAGTGCGGTATTTTTTGCCGTGAACGCACTGTTGGTTCAATCGGCATTTTTGGTCACCATGGCTTCCATGCTGAAAAACCTTGTGCTCAGTCCGGTGTTCACGGCGGGGTGCTATATTGTGCTTAGATACAGGCCTCCTGCCTCTTCTTCATTCCCGCGGGAATCTTCCTGAAACGACAAACGCATTTGACTACGTGCAGATTCCTGGTCGCGCTTCTCACTGTTTCGCTTGTCAAGAATGACCTGATTGAATGAGCGGCTTAATGGTTGTCGGTTTGTAAGAGACACAAATCCGAGGCTCAGCATAAATCAAATTCCATCGGATACATTTCATTATTTGTACATATATTTGTACCTTGAAGTGTACATCAAATTAATTGGATATGCAAACGACGACGATTTCTGATTTCCGAAAGGATATAAAAAGATATCTTGACAGGGTGACCGAAAACTTTGAAACACTCATTATTAACCGGGGGAAGGATAACGGTGTTGTCATAATGTCTCTGGATGAATACAATTCGCTGAGCGCAACAAGTCATGAATTGGCATCCAAAGCAAATGAGATGCGGCTGGATTCAGCGATTGAAAAACTGAAAAATGGGACGTCTTTTGAAAAAGACCTGATTGAACCGTGAAATATATCTTCGTTGACGAATCCTGGGAGGATTATATCTATTGGCAGCAGACGGATAAAAAAATGACTGCCAAAATCAATGCCCTCCTCAAGGATATTTCCCGTAATCCATTCTCAGGGATTGGTAAGCCAGAGCCGTTAAAGTTTAAATATAAGGGCTTTTGGTCTCGCAGGATAGATAGCGAACACCGGTTAATTTATCAGGTAAAGGATAATGAAATTCTTATTGCAAAGTGCAGATTTCATTATGACTAAATGAAAGACGTAAGGCAACAGATCGGTTATTCGACATTGACTCCCTGGTTCGTGTCCCCACGAACCAGTGAAGGAGGTGCCTTCGTAATTCCCGCAAAAGCGGAAATCTGTTAAAAACGATAAAAGCCTTTTTCTACATGCAGATTCCTGATCGCGCTTCACGTTGTTGCGCTTGTCAAGATCGTATGTTTGAAAAGCATAAGCCATAAGATGCTAAATTGAAATACGAAATCAATTACAGACAATTTAAATCCTATCACTTATGCAAAGACAATTTAGTCAACTTGATTTTAGCAATCAATCAATTTATGTAGGGATTGATGTTCATCTTAAACAATGGAATGTGACAATTTTCAAGGAAACGAGCAGTTCTACAAAAGGTTTCCCAGCCGGGCCTGATAGCTGGTACGT
This sequence comes from Cyclobacteriaceae bacterium, assembly GCA_034523095.1. Classification (GTDB taxonomy): domain Bacteria; phylum Bacteroidota; class Bacteroidia; order Cytophagales; family Cyclobacteriaceae; genus JAAUQL01. Next base: position 133,289 of record JAXHKU010000029.1, read on the forward strand.
AAATTAATTACCTGGACAAGAATTTTCCAAATGCTTCGATTAAATGCGCCTATGAGGCTGGCTTCAGCGGGTTTGGGTTCTGTTCTGGTATTAAAGAGGAGGGGATAGATTGCGTAGTGGTAAATCCTGCGGATGTTCCTACAACGGATAAAGAGAAGCGGCAAAAGACCGATGCCGTGGGCAGCGATGAAATTGCTAATGGATTCCAATCCAAAACATTAAAGCAATCTATGTTCCCTCATGGAAAACGATAGGCATCAGGAATGTAGTGCGGATGCAGGCTGAATTGACTAAAAAACAAACAGCGATAAAGAATCAGATCAAGCACTTTCTTTATGCCAATGATATAAAGATTCCTGATGAATTTAAAGAGAATCGATGGGGAAAAAGGTTTATGCAATGGCTGTCATCTGTGGAGTTTAAGACAGAAGCTAATGCATTCTGCCTGGAACTAAAATTGGAAGCCCTCTCATCGATCAAGAGTTTACTCAAAAAGTGTAAAGGAAAGGTAAAGGAGCTTTCCGAATTGGAAAGCATTAAGCCAACATTGTCATTGCTGAAAAGTATACCTGGTGTAGGAATTTCATCCGGGATGGTAATTGTTTCTGAAATAGATGAAATTAAAAGGTTTGTAATTACTCACGGTTAAAATATTTATGAATGATACGCAACGTCATATTCCAATTAATAAGTACGTTTTTGAGGTTTTACGTTGTCTTTTTTTTGGGAAAGTCAAAAATCAGTCTCTAGGCTGAGCTATGCACGTCAAGAATGTTGGTAAGTAACGTAGTTTTTCAGTTGTTTAATGTTATTGTGTTTCTCCAATTTTCAAAATAAATTTAAACCAGCACAACTGGAATAACGAATCGTAATAACTTCGCCCAATTTCTTGAGAAGGTAAAACAACTTACGAACCAGGTTGATCAGCTTAATTCAAAAAGTACCAGTTTTACCGGCAGCGTTTATCGAAATACGAAACGCCAAAGACCATTCCGACGGTCTCGTTCGCACCGTAGAAGGATGAGAACCGTCCGGTAAGGAATAAAAGTTTACGATCGACAAGCGGTAAAAGGGCAAGGGGCCAAGACGGACCAGTGAGGAGATACGCTGAAAATGACCATAATACCAGATGCTTTTGTGGATCATGTTCCGCAATATTGCACAGCCTGTAGCGGTTCTCTTCAGCGATACAGTCCCACCGCTGGAATCTCAACGCCAGGTAGTTGATTTACCCGATATTCGGGCCATCTGGACAGAACACCGGCAGTATCCGCGGAACATTGCGCTGTGGTCATTAAGAACGACAACGAACTTCCCCAAATCAGTAAGCGCCCCGCTACAATACGGCCCTAGGATTATGTCTTCAATTAACTCTGTGCGTGCCACGCGATACCTGCCCTATGATCGTATGCAGGAATTACTAAAAGACAGCTATGGAGTACAAATAAGCCAGGGGAGCATTGATAACATCATAAAGCGCTTTGCTATGAAAAGCACCGCCGTCTATAACAGGATCAAGACTGAAATCATGCGAGCTCCAGTCATTGGCAGTGATGAGACGGGGATGAAAATCAATGGCAAAAAACACTGGGCATGGACCTGGCAAGACACAAATAACACCTTGATCGCCATTAGCCAATCGCGAGGGATACAGGCCATTACTGAAAGTGTGATGTATCATTTGCCCAAGGCCATTGTTTGTCATGACGCCTGGAGGGCGCAGTTTTCTATTCATTGTCGTGACCATCAATTATGCTGCGCACATTTGCTTAGGGAGACAAACTATTTGAATGAGTTGTATAAACACTCCTGGAGCATAAAATTTCAAAGCCTATTGCACCAGGCATTGATACTAAAAAGACACATGGGACCCGATGAGTATGGTGGTGAAAATCCTGAAAGAAACCAGATCATCGCCTCTTATCAGCAACTCCTTGATCAGAGCCCTGATCAAAAATACAAGGAACTCCACAGTTTCTATAAAAGAATCGTTAAGTACAAGGATCACGTGTTCCCGTTTTTGTATCATCAGAATGTGCCACCCGATAATAATGCTTCCGAAAGGGCCATCAGAAACATCAAAGTCAAACAGAAAATCTCAGGTCAATTCCGATCAATGAATGGCGCCAACAATTTCGCCATCATCCGCTCGGTCATTGATACACTCAATAAAAGAAATCTCAATGTCTTTCAAAACCTCCAACTAATCGCCAACTTTAATACCTGAGTCATTACAAAGGTTTAAATCGCTGGAGACCGCTCACCTCTTCTGTCGGTTTAGTTCCTCATATGCATAATTCAGGTGAGACAGAAATAACCGGAGGTCTGACTACACGAGGCAACAAAAGGCTCAAAACAATCTTGATAAAGGGTATTCAAAAGGCCGTTAGGCAAGATCCGGCCCTGATGCTGGCCTATAATAAGCTTAGCCGGCGCATGAATGCCAACAAGGCTATTATCCGCATATGTAAGAAGATGCTTAGACGGATGGATATGCTGTTGATCCATCGCGAGCCTTACGAAATGGCTGTCAGTTAATATTGTATGACTGGAAACAAAACTTATTCTTGGGTGACCGCTGCGTCATTCCTACAAATTCTGCTACTAGAATTTGTTTTCGCAAGAATGCGGCCCCATTATTAAATTGAACGTGATCTTGCAGCTCCTTTATGAAGTCTGTTAATAGAAGATTGTTTTGTGTCCATGATAAAATAGTTAAGATGAATGGTGTTTGGTTGATCGCTGTATAAAAATGAAAAAATATGTGATCATAGTTAAGGTAGGTAATAACAACGATGGGAGTGCGCATTGCCTGAAATACCGATGTACGAACCTGCGCACATTCACAGCGTTTCTTGATAAACAATGGCCAACCTGGAGATGGTTTAATGTATATTCGAACAATACAGCTGACAAACGGCAACAACTCGGCAGTTTCACTAAACACAAAAGGCCGGGGACAATTACTAAAAAAAAAACTTAATATACAACTAAAAAACATATTACCGGAGTCATATGTCTAAAACGCAACTTATGAAATAAAAAAGCACTTCAAACTTTGCTTTTCACGTCGAGGAATGACGTGAATGGTTTAAATATATTCCA